>NZ_BBWZ01000004.1 GCF_001015055.1 Aneurinibacillus tyrosinisolvens
TTTTCTACTTCCTGCTGCTTCGCCCAAATCAGAAGCGACAAAAGCAAAGAAATGCGATGCTCTCCGCGATTAAAAAAGGAGATCGGATAATCACAGCCGGTGGACTGCACGGCACCGTTGATTTGATTAATGAGGAAGCGAACACGGTGGTCATCAATGCCGGAGGCCAAAAATTAACGTTTGAGAAAGGGTCAATTAACTCCGTTGTCGGGGAAAAAGTCGAATAACGAAATTCCCGCATACACAAAAAGGCGGAGGCGCAAAAGGGCTAGCTTTTGTTCCTCCGTTTTTTGTTCTTCTTGCTACTTCCGCGTTGTGTTCACCCCGATAATTCCTCCGAGCGCGGAAATGACGAAGGAAAGAAGGAGGTAATACACATTGTGCATGCCGAGCTGGCTGTTAAATCCGAGAAATCCGAGGAGAAGGAGAAATACGTAATACATAATGCCAGTCATTCCCCCGTAGTACCAGCCTTTTTCCTGCCCGCGCCGGCCGGAAACAAATCCGCCGATAAAAAGGGCGAGAGCATTCACAATATAGACGAGCTTCGGAAGTGAAGCTTCCGTTACCCCTGTGAACGCCAGAAGAAGAGATGCAATGAGGGAGCCGATGAAAACAATAATCAGGCTGTAGAGCGTACCTGCAAATATGGGAAACTTGATTTGCTCGATTTTAAACATGGACACCACCTCGCTTTTTGTACAATCTATGATAAGAAAAAACGGTTTATTCTTATGCTTACATCAAAGATTGGAGTTGAGTTAAAAATGGAAAATATAACAGAGTTAATTAACCATGCCTTATATATTTTAATCCTCGTCTTTTCCGTTGGCATGATCGCCGGCAAAATAGCGGGCAAGCTGAATCTCCCCGATGTTGCTTTGTTTTTGCTGTTCGGTATTGTCCTCGGCCCTATCCTCCACCTTCTTTCCGAGTCGAGCCGTTCGTTTACGAACCAATTCATCCTTGTGCTTGGTGCAACGCTCATTCTGTTTGATGGAGGGCGTAATATCCGCTTATCCACACTGCGCGAGGTATGGCCGACGATTACGTTGCTCAGCGTGCCTGGCGTGCTCATATCGGCTGCGGTTGTAGGCTATGCCGCGCATTTCTTTCTCGGGCTGCCGCTTGTCTACGCGTTTTTGCTGGCGGCCATTATTGCCTCAACGGATCCGGCAACTCTTATTCCTGTGTTTAAGCAGGTGAGAATTAACGCGAAATTGCGGGAAACCGTGGAAAGCGAGTCTGCCTTCAATGATGCAACAGGCTCCATCTTAACGTTCTCTATCCTGGCGATCGCGATGGGAACGGCGGATGTGTCGGTCGGTGGGAGTGTGGTTGACTTCTTAAAGGTTTCTCTTGGCGGGATTTTAATCGGCATCATCGTCGGGTATGTTACAACGTATGTTGTTGCCCATGCTGCCCTCGGGTTTTTACGTGATTACACAACGATTGCGATGATTGTATCGGCGCTCCTGTCTTATCTAATCGGGGACCAATTGCATGTCAGCGGCTTTATGGCAACGTTTGTCGCGGGGCTTATGTGGGGAAATTCCTCTTCCTTCGGGCTGCATATGACGGACAAGCACGAGGAAATGTTTCACTTTTCAGAGAACATTACGACGATTATGCGGATGCTCATTTTTATTCTTCTGGGGAGCCAGGTCAATTTTTCTTCGGTTATGCAATATGCCGGGGGAGGAGTCATTGTCGTGTTTGTCCTTATGTTTATAGCCCGTCCGCTTACTGTCTTTTTTTGTGCGCTTCCGGACCGCAAATCCCGCTGGACATGGAAAGAGATGCTGTTCATGTGCTGGGTGCGGGAAACAGGAGTTATTCCTGCCGCACTATCGGGGATGGTAGTCGGGATGGGAGTGCCGCATGCGGATGTCATTGCGTCGGTTACGTTTCTGACTATCTTGATTACCATTTTGCTGCAGGCCAGCACGACAGCATATGTTGCCAAAAAGTTAGGAGTCGAAGAGAAAATAGCGGGGGAGCATTTACAATAATTTTATTTGAAACACACTTTGTTTTCTCGTATGATGAAAAGGCGGACAAATTTTTGCCGCCTTTTTTCTTTATTCCATTATGATGCTGCTTTATTTTAAAAGAAAACGCTGGTTGTAACGCCTTATCTCTTTGGGAAGAAATGGGCAAGTGTAGTACCGATCCAGGGGATACGCTGCACATCCTGCCTGCCAAGAATTTTAAGCCAGATTAAGAGCAGCCCGTAGATGAACAGGGAAAGCAAGGAGGCGATGATCATGGCCTGCGAGAGAGGCAGCATGTTCGACCAGTACTGCGCCATATGCAGGGCTAGGTAGCTGGACAGGCTGACACTGCCGGTTACCTTAATAAAGTCCTGTATTTGAATCGTAAAGCCGGTTACTTTGCTGACGCTAAAGAAGTGAAGCAAGGCTACGGATAGAATGCTAATATTGACGGACAGTACGACTCCATCGACATTAAGCTCCGGGCGTGAGGCAAGAAGAAAGATAGCGGCGGTTTTTAATAGGGCGCCGATAATCGTGTTGCGCATCGCGATGTTTGCGTGATTCAGTCCCTGGAGGGCAGCCTGCAGGGGGGCCTGAAAGTAAAGAAAGATAGAGTAAGGGGCCAGAATCTTGAGGAAATGGCCGACTTTATCATCATGGTACAGCATAAGGGACAGAGGCTCGGCAAACACATAAAGAAGCGCCGAGCAGGGAGCGCCGAAAACAAGGGCAAGCCGCAAGGACTGGTAGATTCGCCGGTATACGAGCCGGTCGTTCTTCTGGGCGGCCGCTTCCGCGACGGCAGGAACGAGAGAAACCGAAAGCGAGTACGTAATAAACGTTGGGAACACGAGCAGGGGGATTGCCATCCCTGCCAGCTGTCCGTAAAAGCTGGTAGCGGCGCTCGATGAAATGCCAGCCAGCATAAGGCTTTGTGCGACGATAATCGGTTCGACGAAGAACGTTAATGAACCGATGATCCGGCTCCCCGTTACCGGAAGGGAGATATCGAGCAATTGCTGGAACACTTCCCGGTTCTTTTTCATAATCCCGGATAGGCTTCTTTTCTGCAGCAGCTGCGGCAAGCGCTGCCGCTTGAATTGGAGAAACAGGCTGAGCATACCGAACGCCTCGCCGATGACGACGCCGGCCATTGCACCGGCGGCGGCAAACTCCACTCCTTTTGGCATGAGCCACATCGCGAGAAGGATAACGGTAAACATGCGTACGATCTGCTCGATCACCTGTGAGCTTGCGGGTGGAATCATATTTTGCTTTCCCTGGAAATATCCACGCAGGACAGACGATATGGCAACGATCGGAACAATCGGCGCAATCGCAATGAGCGGGTAATAAGCGCGGGCATCGGTTAAGAAGTATGTGGAAATGAGCGATGCGCCTACAATCATTAACGTGGTGAAAATAAAGCTAAGAACAGAGACGATGACAAGTGAAATTTGTAAAATCAAACGGATTTTTCCGCGATCGCCCGATGCATCCGCTTCTGCTACCATTTTAGAAATCGAGACGTTGAGCCCGAATGTAGCCAGTGAGATGACTAGAATAAAGGTCGGCACCGCCATCTGGTACAGCCCGAGGCCTTCTGCCCCGATAATGCGGGCCAGCATAACGCGGTTGATGAAACCGAGGATTTTTACAATAAGACCTGCCACTACAAGTACAAGGGTTCCTTTAATAAACGTTTGTTTGCTCATCACTCTCTATCCTCTCTTTATTACTTCATCTTCTGTTGACAGCATATGCATGTACCCCTTAAAAACATGCTATAAAGTACAAGCAAATGGGAGGGCTTATCCGATGCAGAAAAGTGCGCTAGATGCGGAAATCTTATATTTGTGCCGGTTAAAGGCACAGGAGCTTTCGGCGCTTGGCTACGAAGAAATCGCAGAAGAAGAAATCTGGCGCTGTGTATCCGAGAAATACAAGGAGATACCTGCGCTCCATAAAGTTGTGAATGATATTCTTTCTTTAAAG
This sequence comes from Aneurinibacillus tyrosinisolvens, assembly GCF_001015055.1. Classification (GTDB taxonomy): domain Bacteria; phylum Bacillota; class Bacilli; order Aneurinibacillales; family Aneurinibacillaceae; genus Aneurinibacillus_A; species Aneurinibacillus_A tyrosinisolvens. The sequence continues at coordinate 3,993 of NZ_BBWZ01000004.1, forward strand.
CCGGGGAGATTTATGAACTGGATGACGATGCAGGCGTTTAAAGGGAATTTACCGGATTAGCCATAGATTCTCTTTTTTACCTTTAAAACATAAATTGACATGGAAAATTCCGAGTGCTTATAATAGAATGTATTGGTTTTATAAAGGAGGAAATACGGGAGATGATTAAGTGGAGTCGCATTGTTACATTTCTTGTTATTACAGCCATTATTTTTAGCACGGTTGCCCTAACAGGAAAGAAGGTAGCGATGAATACTACCCTCGGCCTCGATTTGCGCGGGGGATTTGAAATATTGTATGAAGTATCGCCGTTGAATCCGAATCAAAAATTAACCAAGGATACATTAAATGCCGCCGTTACCGCGATCAATAGCCGCGTGAACGTGCTCGGCGTGTCGGAGCCGGATATTAAAGTGGAGGGAACCGACCGCATCCGCGTGCAGCTGGCCGGTGTAACCGATCAGAAGAAAGCCCGCGACATCGTAGGGAAACCTGCAAAGCTTACGTTCCGTGACATGACAAACGGGAAAGTGCTGATGGACGGAAGCGACCTGGCTGAAAACGGAGCGCAGGGTACATTTGACGAAATGCAGCGCCCGATTGTAACGTTGAAGTTTAAAGACGCGAAGAAGTTTGCGGATGTAACGCAGAAATATATTGGACAGCCCGTAGGGATTTTTCTTGATGAAAACCCGATTACCGCGCCGAGAATTAATAGCGTGATTCCGAACGGAAGCGCGCAGATAGACGGCCAGGAGTCGATTGAGAAGGCGAAGGAGTTAGCCGGGGTTCTCAATGCCGGTGCCCTCCCGGTAAATATGAAAGAAATCTTCTCCACAAGCGTGGGAGCCAAGCTTGGACAGGCAGCCCTTTACAATGGTGTAGAAGCAGGGATTATCGGAACGTTAATTGTCCTTGTATTCATGATTTTGTACTACCGCATGCCGGGTGTTGTTGCATGCATTACGCTTATTGCTTATGTTTATTTACTAATGCTGTTCCAGAATCTGATGGGCGCAACGCTTACCCTTCCGGGGATTGCCGCGTTTATTCTTGGGATTGGGATGGCCGTGGATGCGAATATCATTATGTATGAACGTATCAAAGAAGAACTGCGCAGCGGAAAATCGTATCTTTCCGCACTGCGGGCCGGTTCAAAGCGCTCGCTCAGCACGATTCTTGATGCCAATGTAACAAGTATTATCGGTGCGCTTGTACTGGCGTACTTCGGTTCCAGTGCCATTCGGGGCTTTGCGGTTACCTTGATTCTTAGTATTGTTGTCAGCTTGATAACAGCGGTGGCCGGGTCCAGGCTCATGCTGAGCCTTGCCGTACGCTCCAACCTGTTTAACAAACCGTTCTATTACGGGGTAAAGGAGCGTGATATCCGTGACTTATAGATTCGATTTCGTTAAACACCGTAAGAAATATTTTATCGTTTCCGCGGTTTTAATCCTTCTAGGGCTTATTTCCCTCTTTGCAGTTGGGTTAAACCTGGGCGTCGATTTTAAGAGTGGAACGCGCATACAGGCGACGCTTGGAAAGACGTTCTCTGAGACAGAAGTAATGCAAGTGGTGAAAAACGCAGGGTTAAACCCGGGTACTGTTTTAACGGCAGGCGTTCAAAAGGATATTGCCGTTATCCAATTTGGCGAGCCGATTCATAAGGATGAAATTACCAAATTAACAAAAACGCTGCAGGATAAATACGGAAAAGACGTATCCATTCAGGAAAGTACGGTGAATCCAATGGTCAGCCAGGAGCTGGCCCGGTCAGCCGTCTATTCGGTACTGATTGCTTCCATCGGGATTGTGCTTTATATTACGATTCGCTTTGAGTTCCGGTTTGCCTTTTCTTCGATTATTGCATTGCTGCATAACGTGTTTCTTGTTATTACGGTGTTTAGCCTGCTCCGTATTGAAGTGGACATTCCTTTCATTGCCGCGATTCTGACGATTGTTGGATATTCAATCCACGATAACATCATTATTTTCGATAGAATTCGTGATAACCTGAAGCATGCTAAATTAAAAACGGTACAGGATATTGAGGATGTCGTAAACCATAGTATCAGCCAGACGCTGGCCCGTTCCATTAACACGGTACTTACCGTTCTTATTTGTGCACTGGCACTCTATATTTTCGGTGGGCAGGAGATTCGTAACTTTACACTGGCGCTTATTATCGGTTTAACCTTTGGTGCCTACTCCTCCATCTTCATTGCCAGCCAGATTTGGGTATCGTGGAGAGAGAGAGATTTTAAAAGCAAAAAAGCAAGGCCGGTTAATAATGAAGCATAGTTTGGCCAGACTATAGAGTAACAGGAATAAAGCCGCGGGGAATCCCGCGGCTCTTTCTCACTCTTAAAGAATGGTTGCCCTACTTTTCCTCTCTCTAGTATAATGAACAGGTGTTAAAGAGAGGTGGGAGCTGCTTTGTTAAAACCGAAGACCCGCTGGAAGGTAGAACAGGTTGACGAAAAACAGGCACAGCAATTACAGGAGCAATTACATATTTCGGCTCTTCTCGCCCAGCTGTTAATCGGGCGGGGCATCGTTACACCGGAGGCGGCAAGAAAATTCCTGGGCGGGGATATAGAAGATTTCTACGATCCATTTCTGCTTGGCGGAATGGATACAGCGATCCGCCGCGTTAAGGAAGCTATCCAAACGGGCGAACCGATTCTCATATATGGAGACTACGACGCGGACGGTGTAACGAGCACGAGCATTATGGTTCATACGATGCGTCTTGCCGGAGCAACCTTTCAATATTATATACCGAACCGGTTTACTGAAGGATACGGCTTGAATGAGGATGCGCTTGTGAAAGCGGCTGAAAATGGTTTCTCGCTCGTCATTACCGTAGATACCGGCATTAGCGCCGTGAAAGAAGTAGAGACGGCAAAAGAGCTCGGCCTTGATATTATCATCACCGATCACCATGAACCGCCGGGTGTTATACCCGACGCCTACGCGGTTATAAATCCAAAGAAGCCAGGCTGTACGTATCCTTTTGATATGCTGGCGGGGGCCGGTGTCGCATTCAAGTTCGCGCATGCGCTGCTCGGAGAGTTTCCTCATCAGCTGCTCGATATCGCAGCCATCGGAACGATTGCCGACCTTGTGCCGCTTGTGGATGAGAACCGGCTAATTTCTAAATTCGGGCTTCTGGCCATTGATCATACGGCCAATCCCGGTGTGAAGGCGTTAAAGAAAATATGCGGAATTGACGGGAAGACATCCGCTTACCATGTCGGATTTGGCATGGGGCCCCGGATTAATGCAACGGGGCGGCTTGAAACGGCTGACCGGGCCGTCAGGATGCTGATAACGAAGGACCATGCAGAAGCGGAGAAGTATGCACAGGAACTCGACGAATTGAACAAAGAGCGCCAGGAGCTTGTAGAGACGATCGCAGCAGAGGCGGAGCAATTAGTGCTTGCGATGCCGGAAGAAGAAACAAGCGTGCTTGTTGTCGCAAAGGAAGGCTGGAATGAAGGAGTCATCGGAATTGTTGCCTCCCGTCTTGTGGAAAAATTCTATCGTCCTTCCATTGTGCTTAGTATAAATAAGGAACATAATAAGGCAAAAGGGTCCGCGAGAAGCATCGCCGGATTTAACATGTATGAAGCGCTTACGACATGTGACGACATTCTTCCTCATTATGGGGGGCACCCGATGGCAGCAGGGATGACGCTTTCGCTTGAGAATGTAGGTGAATTGCGCCGCAGATTAAATGAAACAGCCCGTGGATGGCTTGCTGAGGAAGATTACGTCCCGATTACAAAAGTAGATGCTGTGTGCAGTTTGCAGGATGCAAATCTGGAAACGATTGAACAGTTGGAGAAGATGGCCCCGTTTGGCATGGGCAATCCAAGCCCGCGCATTCTGATTCAAGAAGTAGAGCTGGCTGATATGCGCATCATCGGGAAAGACGAAGCCCATATGAAATGTCAGTTCCGCCAGCAGGATACCGTTCTTGACGGCATCGGCTTTAAGCTGGCTGCTCTTACAAATGAACTCTCCCTTCAGGCAAAAGCGAACATCGTCGGGGAGCTTACGGTGAACGAATGGAACCAGCACCGGAAACCGCAGATGATTCTAAAGGATATCGAAGTCCCGGGCCTGCAGATTTTTGACTGGCGTGGCGTCCGGAATAAAGTGGAGAAGTTAGAAAAGCTGGATGGCGGAAACCCGGTAGATGTTATTATTTTTCGCCCGCAAAACCAGGCCGTTTTTAACCGGAACCGCACTGCATGGCACGGGGTACGGCCTGCGGAGAAGGACAGGCGGGACGCCCGGACCGTTGTGCTGTACGACCTGCCGCGATCGTTTGCGGAAATAAGGGAGCAGCTTGAGGAGTATACTGCTCTAGAGAGGGTTTACTGCTTGTTCGGTGAAGAGCCGGATTCACTGCCGTCCCTGCCGCAGCGTGACCATTTTACCGAAGTTTACAAAGTGATGCACAGCCATAAAACGTTGGCGGACAAGGACATTCCGCGGCTGGCCAAAGCAAAGGGGCTGACGCCATCCGCCGTCTCTTTTATTTTATGTGTATTTCACGAGCTCGGCTTCCTCGGAAAAACCGGGGAAACGTATCACCTGGCCCAGGGGATTACGAAGAGAGAGTTAACGGAGTCAAGCATTTACAGGCAGCAAAAGGAAGCGCTGGAGCTTGAAACCGAGCTTTTATATTCCTCGTATCCTTCATTGTGTGTTTTTTTATTAAATTGTTTAGAGGCAAAGGAGAAGATAGCCAATGGATTTTAAAGAAAAGATTCGCGTTATTCCTGACTACCCCCAGGAAGGAGTCCGGTTTAAAGATATTACGACACTGCTGCAGGACGGCCCCGCCTATAAAGCCGTGATCGAAAAAATGGCTGTGTTTGCCAGGGAGAAAAACGCGGATATCGTAGTCGGCCCGGAAGCGCGCGGCTTCGTTATCGGGTGCCCGCTGGCTGTCGATCTTGGCCTCGGATTCGCCCCGGTCCGCAAGAAAGGAAAACTCCCTTATGAGACGATTCAGGCGGAATATAGCCTGGAATACGGAAGCGATGCGCTCGCCATGCATAAGGATGCGATTAAGCCGGGACAGCGCGTGCTCATTGCCGACGATCTTCTGGCTACAGGCGGAACGATTAAAACGACGATGGACCTTGTGAAACAGCTGGGCGGAGAAATCGTCGGCCTTGCCTTCCTGATTGAACTTACGTACCTTAACGGCCGGGAAAAAATCGGTGAAGAATACGACGTATTTACACTTATTCAATACTAATGCCACTCACTTCATTAGCCAATCCTCCCTTCAATGGGGAGGATTGTTTTCATATCCATATATTTCTTAGAACAAAGGGCAGGTGATGCCATCCCTGCTCTTTACTTTCTTATCCGATTCAAAGATAATATAGAGTAATATTCCCGGATAGCAGTAAAGGAGATAAGCGTAATGAGTATCGACACGGCGATAGAAACCGCTATCGATAAAGTCATAGATAAAGCGAAAACATACTTGTCAGATAAAGACGTTCAGTTTCTTATAGAGGCCTATGAATTTGCCAGACAGGCGCATGAAGGGCAAGTTCGCAAATCGGGACAGCCGTATATTATTCATCCGATTGCTGTAGCGGGAATTTTACTCGATTTACAGATGGATGCTGTCACTGTCGCTGCCGCTTTTCTGCACGACGTGGTGGAGGATACAGAGGTAACGAGTGAACAAATCGAGGAGAAATTCGGCAGTGATGTAGCCCGCCTTGTTGAAGGGGTTACCAAATTAGGCCGGATTAAATTTAAGTCCAAGGAGCAGCAGCAGGCGGAAAACCACAGGAAAATGTTCCTTGCCATGGCGAAGGATTTACGGGTCATGCTGATCAAGCTTGCCGACCGCCTGCACAACATGCGAACGCTCAAGCATTTATCGGAAGAGAAGCAGCGGCAGATTTCCGATGAAACGCTTGAGATTTTTGCCCCGCTTGCCCACCGTCTTGGAATCGCATCCATCAAGTGGGAGATGGAGGATACCGGTCTGCGGTATATCAATCCGCAGCAGTATTATCGAATTGTAAATCTCATGAAGAAAAAGCGGGCAGAACGCGAGAAATATATTGAGCACGTAATTGAGACCCTGCTTGAGAAAACACGGGAAATTAATATAGAAGCGGAAATCTCCGGCCGTCCAAAGCACATCTACAGCATTTACCGCAAGATGGTCAAGCAAAATAAAGAGTTTAACGAGATTTATGATTTGCTTGCGGTGCGCATTATTGTGGAGGATATCCGTGATTGCTATGCCGTGCTCGGCATTGTCCATACGCTCTGGAAGCCGATGCCGGGCCGTTTTAAAGATTATATCGCCATGCCGAAGGGAACATGTATCAATCTTTGCACACGACCGTTATCGGCCCGAATGGGGAACCGCTTGAAGTCCAAATCCGTACGGATGAGATGCACCGGATTGCGGAGTTCGGGATTGCCGCGCACTGGGCCTATAAGGAAGGGAAAAACCTTGGCGTTGAAGAGAATTTTGAAACAAAGCTTTCCTGGTTCCGGGAAATTCTGGAGTGGCAGCAGGATACAAGAGACGCCCAGGAATTTATGGAGTCCCTTAAAATGGATCTTTTCGCCGATCTGGTATTTGTATTTACCCCGAAAGGCGATGTGGTTGAACTTCCGAAAGGATCGGTTCCCCTTGATTTTGCTTACCGTATCCACTCCGAAGTAGGCAACCGGACGATCGGGTCTAAGGTGAACGGGAAGATTGTCCCGCTGGACCACCAGTTAAAAACCGGGGATATCGTAGAAGTACTCACTTCCAAGCATAGCTATGGGCCAAGCAGGGACTGGCTGAAGGTAGCGAAATCTTCCCACGCCCGAAATAAAATCAAACAGTGGTTTAAGAAGGAAAAGCGGGAAGAAAACGTGGCAAAAGGCCGCGAACTCGTGGAAAGCGAGCTGAAAAAGAATAACTTCGAGCCGAAAGAGGTTATGACCGGTGAAAATCTCCAGGAAGTAGCGAATAAGTTTAACTTCCAGGGGGATGAAGATATGTTCGCCGCGATCGGGTACGGCGGAATTACCGCTGCGCAAATCGCAACCCGTTTAACGGATAAGCTGCGCAAAGAACGGGAAGAGCAGCGGCCGAACGTTACGGAGATGAAATCGGATACCCCGCGCAAACGCCCGGATCATGGCGTAAGCGTGAAAGGGATCGACAATTTGCTCATCCGGTTCTCCCGCTGCTGTAACCCTGTACCCGGCGATGATATTGTTGGATTTATTACGAGGGGGCGCGGCGTGTCGGTTCACCGAACAAGCTGCCCGAACCTGCAGGTGTGTGACGCGGAAGATCAGGCCCGCCTGATTGATGTGGAGTGGGATGCGGACTTAAAGCATGAATATAATGTTGATATTGAAATAACCGGGAATGACCGGAGCGGGCTGCTCAATGAGGTGCTTGCGACGGTAGCCGATACCAAAACAAACATTTCCGCTGTTTCCGGGAAATCGGATAAAAACCGTGTGGCGAGAATCAATATGACCATTTCGATTCGAAATATCGATCATCTCCACAAGGTTGTTGAACGGATTAAAAAAATCCGCGATGTCTATTCAGTGCGTCGTATACTAAACACTTAGAGGCGAGAGGGTTTACTACTATGCGTGTAGTTGTTCAGCGTTCAAAGCAGGCGTCTGTTACGGTGGACGGCCAAATCGTAGGACAGATTGAAGCGGGGCTAATGCTCCTTGTGGAGATTACCCATGAGGATACGGAGCAGGACATTGCCTATGTCGCAGAGAAAATTGCAAATCTGCGTATATTTGAGGATGAAAACGGAAAAATGAATCGTTCGGTACTGGATACGGACGGCTCCATTCTTTCGGTATCACAGTTTACCTTATACGGAGACACACGCAAAGGGCGCAGGCCGAGCTTCATGGAAGCGGCCCGGCCTGAGAAAGCGGAGCCGCTTTACCGGTTGTTTAACGAGAAACTGGGAAGCCTGGGCCTGTCTGTAGAAACGGGTGTCTTCGGCGCGATGATGCAGGTCTCGCTTGTAAATGACGGCCCTGTGACACTTATTGTAGAAAATAAATAGCACAATTTGAACTTCCAGCATGTAAACAAAAGCAGCCAACCTTGAATCGGCTGCTTTTGCTTTTAACTTTCCTTCCTTTCCTCCTGCTCAAATCTCTGCTTTGCGGCATTGGTAAACGAAGGCGGGAAGGAAGTTCATCGGCACAAACGCAAGGTCGATTTCTTCAAAGCGTTCCGCCAGCTGTTTTCTCATTTGTAAAGAGAATTGAAAAGCAATAAACAATCCACCCGGCTTTAACGCTTTTTCCACTTCATCCATGATCCCGTTTCTCAATTCCTGGGGGAAATTCGTAAAAGGGAGACCGGATATAATATAGTCAAATTGCGGGATCTCATACGTTTCCATTGCATCGCTAATTTTAAGCGCATCATGGTGGTAGTATAAACCTGGATGACGGGTTTGCAGCCTGTGGCGCATACTGTGATCCTGCTCGAAAATCACGACTTTGCAGTCGGGGCCCTTTAATTGGTCAATATACCGGGTGAAGATTCCCGTACCTGCGCCAAGCTCGGCCACGTTTTTAGCGGACGACCAATCGACAGGCTTTACCATCGCTTTGGCAAGAAAGCGGGAACTCGGCGTGACGCTGCCAACGGTTTTCGGTGAACGTAGAAATTTTGATAAGAAAAGAAGTTTCTCCATCTATGCTGCTCCTCCTACTGCTATAGCTTTCTCTTATATCGTGCAGTTTATATTCTCATACCCTTTATTGTTATCTTTTCTTTACGTTATTTATCCTACCAGAGTTACAAAAAAGTTTAAATGTTCTTGCGGAAAGTTAATGTATTTTTAAAATAAATCGCGTAAACATGGCTTGTATAGGGAAAGATAAAAAGTAAATGCAGGATAACTGTGAATCATAACGAAGAGGGGATAGGGCGATGCGGCAGAGTGAAAAGGATAAGCAGGCCACAGAATTAAACAGTAAGCTGCTACCGTTTGCGATGCATGAAACGCTGGAGAAGGAATCGCTTCTTTCAGCGATTGAAATGGCCGGAGACGCGGTGGCAGGCATAGCGGAAATCCAGAGCATTAAGCAAAAGCAGGGACGTTAACATTAGAGCGTTGACCATTCAAGTACACTCCGGTACAATTTTAAAATGATTGCGCAGAAAAGGAGTTTACTGATGCACATAACGATACTCGGGGCGGCTGAAATGTTTCACCGCCCGCTTGAAAATATTGTCCGCCTGTTTTTTGAAGAGGTTGAGGTTCGGTTCTCGGAAGAAGATGGAGCCAGTGTACGCATTGAGCTGGAAATCGAGGGAGAGGACGTAATTCAAACATCCGCCCGGCTTATCGATAAGCAAAGTGGAGCCGCCTATCAGGCATCGTATTCACGTGATACGGACGGCCAGAAAGAAGAGAAGGAATGGAAAAGGCACGCCAGGCAGGCTGTCAGCCATTCGCTGCTCCATGTTCTGGAACAGTACACCGGGCTCACACAGCCCTGGGGCATCCTAACCGGCATCCGTCCGACCAAGCTCCTTCACGCGAAGCTGAAGAATGGAATGGATGCGGAAACAGCCCGGCAGCAGCTTCGCAGTGATGTTCTGATCAGTGAGGAAAAGATCACGCTCATGCAGGAAATTGTGGAACGGCAGCTAACCGTTGTTCCCGATCTATACAGCTTGCGTGATGAGGTCAGCATCTACATCGGGATTCCTTTTTGCCCGACCAAGTGCGCGTACTGTACATTCCCCGCATATGCGATCAATGGAAGGCAGGGGTCGGTGAATTCGTTTCTTGGCGGCCTTCATTACGAGATGCGTGCCATCGGGCAATGGCTTAAGGAGAATAACATTCGGATTACGACCGTTTACTTTGGCGGGGGGACTCCGACGAGCATTACGGCTGAAGAGATGGATATGCTGTACGAAGAGATGTACGAATCGTTTCCTGATGTCCCGAATATCCGTGAGGTTACAGTTGAGGCGGGGCGGCCCGATACCATCACGGAAGAGAAGCTTACCGTGTTAAAGAAATGGAACATCGATCGGATTAGCATCAACCCGCAGTCTTATAGGGAAGAGACGCTAAAAGCGATCGGCCGCCATCATACGGTTCGTGAAACGATAGAAAAATACTACCTTGCACGTGAATTTGGCATGAATAACATTAATATGGATTTAATTATCGGCCTTCCTGGAGAGGGAATCGATGAATTTAACCATACGCTTCAGGAAACAGAAAAATTAATGCCTGAGTCTTTGACCGTTCATACGCTGTCTTTTAAACGGGCGTCTGAAATGACGAAGAACAGAGAAAAGTATAAAGTGGCAGGCCGGGACGAAATTACACAAATGATGGAGCGCGCCGCTGACTGGACAAGGGAGAAGGGCTATATTCCTTACTATTTGTACCGGCAGAAAAACATTCTTGGCAATTTAGAGAATGTCGGGTATGCGATTCCAGGCCAGGAAAGCATTTACAATATTATGATTATGGAAGAAGTCCAGTCGATTATCGGGCTTGGCTGCGGAGCGGCCAGCAAGTGGGTTCACCCGGTTACCGGGGAAATTACGCGTTTCGCGAATCCAAAAGAGCCCAAAGCATACAACGAAGGGTATGAAAAATACACGGAAGCCAAAATCGAAGCGCTTAACCGGTTGTTTGCCTCAAAAACTGAAACAAGATAACTTGACAAATAATGCTCGACAAAGTAACATATAAAACAATTGTGACAAATCGATACGGATCTGATGAAGGGAAGAGTAATCACACGGGATTGCAGTTCAGAGAAGGATGCCTGCGGCTGGAAGCATTCTCTGCAACCGTTGATGAAAGACGACCCGGAGGACTGGTGGAAAACACACAGCGTTTATCCCTCGTTACGGGATTTTGAGTGGGATGCTTATATCCAATGAGGGTGGTACCACGGGAATTGTTAAATCAATCTCTCGTCCCTGACTATATATGTCAGTGGCGGGAGATTTTTTAGATCCGCCACCGTTCATACATACAAACAAGGCATAATACAAGGAGGGAAATAGAATGATTCAAATCCCAAGAGGGACAGCAGACATTCTGCCGGGTGAAATCGAACTCTGGCAGTATATAGAAGAGAAAGCACGCGACATTTGCCGCAGGTACAATTATGCGGAAATCAGGACGCCTGTTTTTGAGCATACGGAACTGTTCCACCGCGGTGTGGGTGAGACAACGGATATTGTAGAGCGGGAGATGTATACGTTCACGGACCGGGGAGGACGAAGCCTGACTCTCCGCCCGGAAGGAACGGCGTCGACCGTCCGTTCATATGTGGAGAACAAGATGTTTGGCCTGCCGCAGCAGCCAACAAAACTGTTCTATATCGGGCAGATGTTCCGCTATGAACGCCCGCAGGCCGGGCGGATGCGGCAGTTTACACAGTTCGGGCTCGAGGCGATCGGCAGCAAGGATCCGGCCATTGATGCGGAAGTGATCGCGCTTGCCATGCGGTTGTATGAAGAGCTCGGCCTATCCAGGCTTCATGTTGAATTAAACAGCCTTGGCGATGCGGAAAGCCGGGAGGCACACAGAGAAGCGCTTATTGCTCACTTCTCGCCGCACATCCACGACTTCTGTGAGGATTGCCAGTCGCGCTTGAGCCGCAACCCGCTGCGTATTCTTGACTGTAAGAAGGACGCAGATAAGGAACTCATGAAGACGGCGCCGGTCATTCTTGATTACCTGAATGAAGAATCTGCCGCTTATTTTGAAAAAGTGAAAAAGCATTTGGATGATTTGAAAATCGCTTATGAAGTCAATCCGCACCTTGTGCGCGGGCTCGATTACTATACGCATACCGCTTTTGAAATTATGGAAAGAGGAATCGGAGCGGTCAGCACGATTTGTGGCGGCGGAAGGTATAACGGGCTCGTGGAGCAAATCGGCGGCAGTGACATGCCGGGCATCGGGTTTGCAACGAGCATTGAACGCGTCCTGCTTGCCCTGAAAACACAGGGAGTAGAACTGCCTGTGAATCAGGCGCTCGACTGCTTTGTTGTCAGCATGGGTGAAGCAGCGGATGAAGCGGCCTTCTCACTGCTGGATAAAATCAGACAAAGCGGATTGTCCGCGGATAAAGACTTTCTTGGCCGCAAGATGAAAGCGCAGTTGAAATCCGCGGATCGCCTCCATGCCAGGTCGGTTGTCATCCTCGGTGAGGATGAGCTGGCCCGCGGGATTGGCGTGCTGAAGAACATGGAAACCGGCGAGCAGCAGGAAGTTGAGCTCGCGGGCATGCCGGAAGCGGTTAAAATTATGATCAAAACAGATAAAATCGAAAGGTAGGAAGAGAGATGGAATTCCAGCAACGAACTGTATTTTGCGGGACGCTTCGCAAATTTGATGTCGGCAGTGAGGTTACATTAAACGGGTGGGTACAGAAACGCCGCGACCTTGGGGGGGTTATCTTTGTAGACCTGCGGGACAGAAGCGGTGTCGTTCAGGTCGTATTCAACCCTGAATTTAATGCCGAAGCGCACGCGATTGGTGATAAAGTGCGCACAGAGTATGTCATTAGCGTGAAAGGGAAAGTCGTAGAGCGCGATCCGGAAACCGTGAACCCGAATATGCTTACCGGAGAAGTGGAAGTCCAGGTCGATGAAATTGAAATTATTAACCAGGCGAAAACACCTCCGTTCTTCATTGAGGAGGACGTCGACGTGGATGAGCAAATCCGCCTGAAATACCGTTATCTTGACCTGCGCCGCCCGGATATGTTCAGAACGCTGCAGATGCGCCACAAAGTGGCAAAAATCTTCCGCGATTATCTGGACAGCCACGAATTCCTGGAAATTGAAACGCCGATGCTGACGAAAAGCTCACCGGAAGGCGCGCGTGATTACCTCGTGCCAAGCCGTGTAAATCCAGGTGAGTTCTATGCGCTTCCACAGTCACCGCAGCAATTCAAGCAGCTTCTTATGGTAGCCGGATATGAGCGGTATTTCCAGATTGTGCGCTGCTTCCGCGATGAGGATCTTCGCGCAGACCGCCAGCCTGAGTTCACCCAGGTTGATATTGAAACGTCCTTCCTGAGCATGGAAGACCTTCTCTCCATGATGGAAGAGATGATGGCCAGGGTAATGAAAGAAACGTTAAACGTTGAAATTGAAACACCATTCCAGCGCTTGACCTATGCGGAAGCGATAGGCCGTTATGGTTCGGATAAACCGGATCTTCGCTTCGGCATGGAATTGAAGGATATTTCGGATATTGCAGAGAACTGCGGGTTTCAGGTGTTCAGCAGCACCATTAAACGAGGCGGACAGGTAAAGGGAATCAATGTAAAAGGAAGCGCCCACTATTCACGTAAAGATGTGGATGATTTAATGAAATTCGCCGGCAGATACGGCGCCAAAGGGCTTGCCTGGATGGCGTTTAAAGATGGCGAAATCAAGGGGCCTATTGCGAAATTCTTTAGCGAAGAAGAAATTGCAACGATTAAGGACCGCCTTGAAGTTGAGAATAACGACCTGCTTCTGTTTGTGGCGGACAAGCCAAAGGTTGTTGCCGATTCCCTTGGAGCCCTTCGCCTGAAATTCGGAAAAGAGCTCGGCTTTATTGACGAAAGTAAATATGCGTTTGCCTGGGTTGTGGACTTCCCGCTTGTCGAGTGGGATGAGGATGCAAAACGCTATGTAGCTCTTCACCATCCGTTCACCCGCCCTCATCCAGAGGATGTGCATCTATTTGACACAGACCCGGCACAAATCCGTGCGCAGGCGTATGATATGGTGTTAAATGGGTTTGAAATCGGCGGAGGCAGCATGCGGATTTACAAGCGTGACGTGCAGGAGAAGATGTTTAAGGCACTTGGCTTCAGCAAGGAAGAAGCACAGGAGAAATTCGGCTTCCTGCTTGATGCGTTTGAATACGGGGCACCACCGCACGGCGGAATTGCTTTCGGGCTTGACCGAATCATCATGATTCTGGCGAACCGCAGCAGCCTGCGTGATGTCATTGCCTTCCCGAAAACAGCGAGTGCGAGGGACTTAATGACAGATGCCCCGGGTCCGGTAGACGAGAAGCAGCTGGAAGAACTCTCGATTCGTGTAGCCCTGCCGCAGAAAACAGAAAAGTAAGAAGCCGCGATTTTTGAAGTAGAAAAATTTGGGTCTATTTGCCCCTTGAAATCGCTTTCATGGTTTTGGTAAAATAAAAGCACGGAATGATAGAACCCTGTGTTGTACGTGAATAAACCTTTCGTTTTGTACCAACACTTTTACTTCGGGAGATCGGAGTCTCGTTTACCGAACAGAAGCCGCCGACCGAGCGGACCTGTAAAGCAACGGGCAGAAGCTCCCACCTGCGTTAGCAGGTTCAAAACATGGGGAGCACGGCAAACCCGGGGTTCTTATATCCTTCCATTGTTTGTTTTTCCTCGTATAAACACACCCGCAGAAGCAAAATCTGCGGGTTTTTTGTGCGACCTGCTTTGTTGTTGGGTAAAGAATTGTGATATAGTATTCCTCAAAATGACTTATAAAGGAGAACGTTATGCTCCATCAATTTTCACGCACAGAACTTGCGGTCGGCCGCGAGGGAATTGAGATGTTTAAGAATAGTACCGCCGCTGTCCTCGGCGTAGGCGGGGTTGGTTCATTTACGGTAGAGGCGCTGGCCCGGACCGGAATCGGGAAGCTCATCTTGATTGATAAGGACAACGTGGACATAACGAATGTCAACCGCCAGCTCCCGGCTACCCTTGAAACGATCGGCCAGGAGAAGGTCGAAATCATGAAGCGGCGCATCGCCACAATTAACCCTGAGTGTGAGGTTGTTACGCTGAAAATGTTCTACAATGAAGAAACGTATGAGCAGCTTTTTGCTCACCATCTAGACTATGTTGCGGATGCAATGGACACGCTGTCAGCCAAGCTTCACCTCATTCTGGAATGCCGCAGGCGAAACATCCCGCTTATCAGCAGCATGGGCGCGGCGAACAAGATGGATCCGACCCGGTTTGAAGTAGCTGATTTGTTCGATACCTCGTACGATCCGATTGCAAAAGTATTGCGCCGTGAGCTCCGCAAGCAGGGCATTAAGAAGGGGATAAAAGTTGTGTACTCAACAGAGTCCCCCATCATTTCCCGGGAAGAAGTCGTAGAGCAGGTTGTGCAGGATCCGAATTCTCCAATCCGCAAGGCAACGAGACCGCCTGCAAGCACAGCGTTTGTTCCTTCCGTTGCCGGACTCATTATGGCAAGCGTTGTTGTGCGGGATCTTCTGGATAAGGCAGGAATCGAAGTAAGGCGGGATGATTAATTCCCGTCTTCCTTTACTTATGTCTTGTTTTTTCCTATAATTAGTAGGATTTAGTATGGATCCCACATGCGAAAGCGAGGGGAACGAATGTGGACTTATTTTCTTATGCGCATGAAGAAGAGCGCAGCAGCGGGAAGAGTAAAAATCAGCCGCTGGCCGATCGAATGCGCCCGCGCACGCTGGATGAATTCGTTGGACAAGAGCATATTCTAGGTGAAGGAAAGCTGCTCCGCCGGGCGATTGAAGCGGACCGGATTACATCCCTTATTTTTCATGGTCCGCCCGGTACGGGAAAAACCACACTTGCACGTATCATTGCCCGTACGACGAGGACGCATTTTACAGACATTAACGCGGTTACAGCGGGAATTGCTGATATTCGCCGTGTAGTCGAAGAAGCGAAACAGCGGAGCGATATGTACGAGCAGGGAACAACCCTGTTTGTAGATGAAATCCATCGTTTTAATAAAGCCCAGCAGGATGCCCTTCTGCCGTATGTTGAAGACGGCACGATCCGGCTTATTGGGGCGACAACTGAAAACCCTTTTTTCGAAGTAAACCCGGCCCTTTTATCGCGTTCCCAGCTGTTCCAGCTTCATTCACTTGCGCCGGATGCACTTGGCGAGGTAATGGATAAAGCGCTTCAAGATAAAGAACGTGGATATGGAGAGCTGCAAATCCGAATGGATAATGAGGCCAGGGAACACCTTATACACTATGCGGAAGGGGACAGCCGCCGTCTGTTGAATGCACTTGAACTGGCTACAGCGACGACACCGAGGGAAAAGGACGGTTCGCTGCATGTTACACTTGAAGCCGCAGTGGATTCAATCCAGCGAAGGGCCGTCCGTTACGATAAATCGGGAGACAACCACTATGATACAATTTCCGCCTTTATCAAATCGATTCGGGGATCTGATCCGGATGCGGCATTATATTGGCTG
This sequence comes from Aneurinibacillus tyrosinisolvens, assembly GCF_001015055.1. Classification (GTDB taxonomy): domain Bacteria; phylum Bacillota; class Bacilli; order Aneurinibacillales; family Aneurinibacillaceae; genus Aneurinibacillus_A; species Aneurinibacillus_A tyrosinisolvens. The sequence goes on from NZ_BBWZ01000004.1 coordinate 20,287, forward strand.
GCGCGCATGATTGACGCGGGAGAGGACCCTCGTTTTATCGCACGCAGGCTCGTTATTGCAGCATCGGAAGACGTTGGCAACGGCGACCCGAGGGGGCTGCAGGTTGCGATTTCTGCTTTTCAGGCGCTCGAATTAGTCGGGATGCCGGAGGGGCGCATTCCGCTTGCCCAGGCTGTGACCTATCTGGCCTCCGCACCGAAAAGCAACGCGGCTTATAAAGGCATCAACCAGGCGCTTCAGCATGTTCGCCAGCGTGGACACGGACCGGTTCCGCTGCATTTACGAGACCAATCGTATAAGGGCGCTGAGAAGCTCGGGCACGGGAAAGGATATCTTTATCCGCACGATTATCCCCATTCTTATGTGGAGCAGGAATACTTGCCGGAAGGGATAAAGGAAAGGTTTTATCGGCCGAAAGAAATCGGGTATGAACGCCATATGAAGGATTATTTACGAACCATTCGCAAGGAGAAATGAGCACATATAAGAATAGGGGGATTTGTTTGAAGATATCAACCAAAGGACGTTACGGACTCACAATTATGATGGAGCTGGCACGGCGCTACGGCGAAGGACAGACGTCTTTAAAGTCGATTGCGCAGAAGCACGACCTGTCGGAGCACTACCTTGAGCAGCTTGTCGCACCTTTGCGCAACGGCGGTCTTGTAAAAAGCATCCGCGGTGCGTATGGTGGATACATACTTTCAAAATCTCCGGAGAAAATTACAGCAGGAGACGTAATTCGTGTACTGGAGGGACCGATAAGTCCGGTAGAGTTCGATGAGGAAGAAGACCCGGCAAAGCGCGATCTGTGGATACGCATCCGGGACAGTATTAGCGAAGTACTCGATTCAACAACGCTGGAAGACCTGGTGAACTATCAGGACAAAGGCGATGGTGGGTCTTATATGTTCTATATTTAACATCCCGAGGGGGATAGCCAGATGGAAGAAATTTATTTAGATCACGCGGCAACGACACCAGTGCATCCCGCAGTGTTGGATGCGATGCTCCCGTTTTATAAAGAGATGCACGGAAATCCATCGAGTTTGCATCGTTTTGGACAGCGTACCCGCTATGTAGTTGACCAGGCGCGCTCAACCATTGCTGCCTCCCTTCATGCATCGCCTGCGGAAATCGTGTTTACGAGCGGGGGAACGGAAGCGGATAACATGGCGCTCATAGGCATCATGGCAGCGCACGCCGAAAAAGGAAAACACCTTATTACGAGTACAATCGAGCACCATGCCGTGCTGGATACGTGCGAGTATCTTGAAAGACAGGGCTATGAGGTGACGTATGTCCCTGTCGACCATACGGGCACCGTTTCAGTAGAAGCAATTCGCGCGGCGATTCGGCCTGACACGGTCTTGATCAGCATCATGTACGGCAACAATGAAGTAGGTACGCTGCAGCCGATTGAAGAAATCGGGCGGATCGCCCGGGAAAATGGTGTGTATTTTCATACGGATGCAGTGCAGGCTTATGGCGTCGAGGCACTGGATGTGAAACAGCTTCCGGTTGATTTGCTATCCTTATCCGCTCATAAAATTAACGCACCGAAAGGAATCGGTGCCCTCTATATCGCCCGCAACATAAAGATTGCTCCTTACCTGCACGGGGGAAACCAGGAGAAAAAGCGGCGTGCCGGAACAGAGAACGTGGCCGGCATTTCCGGATTTGCTAAAGCGGTTGAAATTGTGATGGCACAGCGGGAAGAACACCGCGCGGATTATTTGAAGTATCGTGCGCTTATGCTTGAAATCTGGCAGGAAATGGGCGTCGAGTACACCCTTAATGGTCATCCTGAGCATTATTTGCCACACATTTTGAATGTGAGTTTTCCTTCGATCAAAACAGAGACGATGCTGATGAATCTTGATATCGCCGGGATTGCAGCAGCGAGCGGTTCTGCCTGCACGGCCGGGTCGCTGGAAATTTCCCATGTGCTGCAAGCGATGAATCTGCCTGAGGCTATTGTGGAATCGGCGATTCGTTTTAGCTTCGGCTACGGAAATTCTCCGGAACAAATCCGCGCTGCAGCAAGAAAAATCGGGGGAATTGTCCAGGGCGGCAACAAGTAAATGGAGGAGTTTGTACGATTGAGAAAAAAAGCGGAACAATACAGTGACTTAGGATTACAGGAGTTAGCGCAAGGGCATTTCGAAGAAGCTCTGGCCCTGTTTCGCAAAGCGATTGAGGCGGACAATACGTATGCCCGGCCTTACTGCAACATGGGGAATATATTGGCGGCGACAGGCAACGAAGCAGATGCCGTCCAATGGTTTACAAAAGCGATTGAACTGGATCCAAACCTTGAACTTGCCTATTACGGAATCGGTAATTCTTATTTTAATACCGGCAATTACGAAGAGGCCCGGGCCGCCTTTGAGCAGGCGAAAGCAAAAGGAATGAACCATCATGATCTTGATTTCATGATTGGGATGTCCTATCTGCAGTCGGACCGGCTGGAGAAAGCGGTGGAATTTTTTACTGTGTGCCTGGCGGCGCAACCGGATGACATGGAAGCTTACTTCAACCGGGGGATGTCGTATGCCCGCATGGGGCGCATTGAGGAAGCCCGGGATGATTTCCTGCAAACGCTCGCTCTGTCGCCGGAGCACGATGACGCGCTGTATAACCTCGGTATTGCCTATGCTTTCCTCAATGATATGGGGAAAGCAAAAGAGCAGTTTGAGAAGGCGCTTACCATAAACCCCAATCATATTCTGGCACAGAATGCGCTTGCTGAGCTGAATAAAGGGTAACCTGCTTTTCCCTTATCACAGGAAATTCTGGAATTCATTTAACAGCATATAACAAATTCTTTTCCCGATACTATATGATATGGAAGGAGATGAGCGTCATGAATCGAGCGCATGATGTCATTGGACTTCCTGTCATTGAATTGAAGACGGGGAAAGAGGTGGGCCATGTCCGCGATCTTCTGTTTAATGAGCAGTGGTACTGTACAGGTGTGCTGCTGGGGGAGAAAAGCCTGCTGAGGCAGGGGAGCTATCTTTCAGTGGAAGCCGTCCATGCAGTAGGCACTGATTGTGTAACGATTGCTGACGCCGGTGCCGTCATTTTCTTTGAAGAACCTCCTGGCTGGATCGGACTGGAGACCGGAAATTCACATCTTAAAGGAAAGCCCTTCATTACTGAGTGCGGCCGCCATTTGGGATTTGTGGAAGATGTTTACTTCCAGCCTCAATTGGGCAAAATACTAGGGTACGAGCTGTCGGATGGCATTTTATCCGATATTATGGACGGTCGCAGAGTCATTCGACATACAAAAAACATTAAGATGGGTGAAGATGTGATCATTGTCTCTGGAACGGAGTAAAGGCGCCTCTTTACTAACAGGAGGAAAGAAAATGAATGATTGCCCAAATTGTCAGGGGAAGGACATCGGTAAAATCGGTACCAATCAATACTATTGCTGGAACTGCTGCATTGAATTTACCGCTGCCGGCAATAAAATTTCTTCGATCTTCCAGGTAGAAGAAGACGGCAGCCTTCATTCGCTGAATGACCTTTTTTTTGATGATTGCCCGCCACCTTTTGAAACTAATATGTGAGGGGATGGGTACTATGAGTCGCTCTCTTTGGATCGGCATTCTTGTTCTTGCCTTCTTTGGGATAAGAAGAATGCTTAGAAGCCGCAACAATCGCACATGGCAGATGATGAGAATGGGAAATTGGATCATGAGAAACGTAGACGTGCCCGCTCTATACAACCGGTCCGCTAAGAATATAATGCAGGCGGGCAGAAGTATGATGCGCGGCATGGCCAGATAAAGAAAGAAAGATCCGCTGGGTGTATATCCAGCGGATTTTTTTCACCCCTTATACTTATAAGAAGCGTCATATTTTTTAATCAGTTCACTGTATTAAAGGAAAATACACAATATTATAACAATTTTACCTATGCGGTTTTTAGTATAAGTAACTTTGCTTCCTTCCGTCCATACTAAAGAAAGAAAATGAGGGAGAAGCGGAGTGTGGGAACGGGATGGCGAGGATTATGAGGACAAAATGGATCTACGGGCTGGTCGTTCTGCTGCTGCTGCTCAGCATTATTTTTATGATCGGAAAGGTTAGTTTCTTCTTTGTTAAGGCACTGGTGATTGTAAAGAAGGTGCTAACCCCGTTTTTCTTTAGCCTTATTATCGCTTATTTATTAAACCCGATCGTCACCTTTTTGAACCGGCACCACTTTCCCAGAGGGTTCGCCGTTTTCATTTTATATACCCTTTTTCTTCTCTTTGTTGCCTTCGTCGTAAAGAACGGAGGGCCGATTATTATTGAGGAATACAGGGAGCTTTCAGGAAAGATCCCTGAGCTAATGGAAACATACCGGGGCTGGCTTGACCGGATGCGAATGCAGCAGGTCGGTGCGCCATTCTCGCTGCACAGCGGGCTGACAAGCGGAGTGCGCACGATGGAAGTGGCGCTGACAGGGTATATTACGGGACTGTTCAGTGGAATGAACGGCATTATGGAGAAGGTTTTGATTGTCATGCTTATCCCGTTTATTGTTTTTTATATGCTGAAGGATATGAAGCCGATGCAGCGGGGGATTTTGCTCCTTATTCCAGGCCGCCACCGGATGAAAGTGAAGCATGTACTGCATGACATTGATACGGCGCTTGGGCAATATGTGCGCGGTCAGTTGACGGTGTGCGGCATCGTTGGACTTCTTGCTTATGCCGGTTATTTTATTATCGGGCTTCCATACGCGCTCGTGTTTGCAATTATTAGCGCTGTTACGAATGTCATCCCTTATATCGGACCGTTTATCGGGGCTGCGCCGACCATTCTTTTTGCCCTGACCATCTCCTGGAAGCTAGCCGTCTATGTCATTATCATTAATGCGATTATTCAACTGCTGGAAGGGAATATTGTCTCGCCGTTCATCGTAGGGAAATCCCTGCGCTTGCACCCTTTGCTTATTATTTTTTCGGTGATGGTTGGCGGGGAGGTCGCCGGCATTCTTGGCCTGATTCTAGCCGTTCCGCTTGTGGCCAGCATCAAGGTTATCCTGCAGCATATTGTGGCCCACACTGTCCGCCGCCCGGATTGGCCGGAGTAATAAGGGCCAATTGACAGGGGCCAAGGTGAATTTGTATAATAAATCATGTTATGAATGAATTTTAATATTGTAAAATCGTTGAGGGAATCAGTAGGCGGCAGCCCTTTTTACAGAGAGGACATTCCATGGGTTGAGAGAATGTCTAGGAAGAAGAGTCGTTGAACGCTACTCCTGAGAGTGGGCTGGATAAAGCCTGCCGGGCATTTTCATATGCCCGTTATTGTGAAATCAAGGCGACCTGCCGTATGCATAGGCGGGTAAGCAGGGTGGTACCGCGTGAGAAGACAAGCTCTCGTCCCTGAAGAAATTCTGGGATTGAGGGCTTTTTTTGCTTTTAGAAACAACTATTTATGTGAATTTGGAGGGATTGTTTGATGAAATCCATGAGTTCTGCTGAGATTCGTCAAAAGTTTTTGGATTTTTTTAAGAGTAAAGGTCATAGAATAGAGCCAAGTATGCCGCTTATCCCGATTGATGACCCGACGCTTCTCTGGATTAATAGCGGAGTTGCTACCTTGAAGAAATATTTCGATGGCCGGGTTATCCCGGAGAATCCGAGGATTACGAATTCCCAGAAGTCCATTCGCACGAACGACATTGAGAATGTCGGGAAAACAGCTCGCCACCATACGTTTTTTGAAATGCTCGGTAATTTCTCGATCGGGGATTACTTCAAGGAAGAATCGATTGTCTGGGCATGGGAGTTCCTTACGAGCCCTGAGTGGATTGGGTTTGACCCGGAAAAGCTGTCTGTAACGATTCACCCGGAGGACGAAGAAGCATTTGAAATCTGGAATAAGAAGGTAGGCATTCCGGAAGAACGCATCGTGCGGCTGGAAGGGAACTTCTGGGACATTGGGGAAGGCCCTTGTGGACCGAACAGTGAGATTTTCTATGACAGAGGAGAGAAATACGGCAATGACCCGTCCGATCCGGAACTGTATCCGGGCGGGGAAAATGAGCGTTATCTTGAGATTTGGAACCTTGTATTTTCGCAGTACAACCATAATCCGGACGGTTCTTACACCCCGCTGCCGAAGAAAAACATTGATACCGGGATGGGACTCGAGCGGATGGCTTCTGTTATCCAGGATGTGGACAACAACTATGAGACCGACCTTCTGTTCCCGATTATCGAGGCAACGTGTGAAATCGCGGGCGTAAAATACGGGGAGAAGCTGGAGTATGATATCGCGCTGAAAGTTATCGCCGATCACTCCCGGACGGTTGTTTTTGCTATCGGAGACGGCGCCCTTCCTTCGAATGAAGGCCGCGGATATGTCATTCGCCGCCTGCTCCGCCGTGCGGTTCGCTATGGGAAGGTACTCGGAATTGATAAGTCCTTCCTTTACTCGCTGACACCAGTTGTCGGCGAAATCATGAACGCTTACTACCCTGAGGTTCTTGAGAAGCGGGAGTTCATTGAACGCGTGATTAAAAACGAAGAAGTCCGTTTCCACGAGACATTGAATGAAGGATTGCATATCCTCGAACAGATGGTGGAAGAAGCAAAGAAAGAAAACCGGACACAGATTACGGGGCCGGAAGCGTTTAAATTATATGACACATACGGATTCCCGTTCGATTTGACGGAAGACTTCGCGATGGAAAAAGGCATCACCGTTGACCGGGAAGGCTTTGATACCGCAATGGATGAACAGCGTGCCCGCGCTCGTGCAGCCCGCCAGGATGAAGGCAGCATGCAGGTACAGGGCGGTGTGCTGGGCGACATCAAAGTGAAGAGTGAATTTGTCGGTTACGATAATCTTGCCTCCCACGCAAAAGTAGTTGCTATCGTCCATAATAATGAATCCGTTGATATGGTTGGTGCCGGTACGGAATGCCAGGTGATCCTTGATCGCACACCATTCTATGCTGAGTCCGGAGGGCAGGTGGCGGATAAGGGATTTATTGAGGCTGGAAAAACGCGGGCAAAAGTTGAAGATACACAAAAAGGGCCAAACGGGCAGAATGTTCATACTGTCCTCGTTGAAAGCGGAACACTGAAAGTTGGCGACACAGTAGAGGCTGTGGTCAACTGTTCTTCCCGCGCGGATACGATTAAAAACCACACGGCTACACACCTGCTGCATGCGGCGCTCAAAGAAGTGCTTGGCACGCACGTAAACCAGGCCGGTTCCCTTGTGGCACCGGATCGCCTCCGTTTCGACTTCTCTCACTTCGGAAGCATTACAGCGGAAGAGCTGGAGAGAATCGAGAACAACGTAAACGAGCAGATCTGGCGTAACCTTGATGTAAATATTATGCATAAATCGCTCCAGGAAGCAAAAGCTATGGGTGCTATGGCTTTGTTCGGTGAAAAATACGGTGATAACGTACGTGTAGTAGAAGTTGGAGATTACAGCCTTGAGCTTTGCGGCGGGTGCCATGTGAACAACTCGGCGGAAATCGGGCTGTTCAAAATCATCAGCGAAACTGGAATCGGAGCGGGAACGCGCCGGATCGAAGCGGTTACCGGCCGCATGGCATACCAGTATTTAAACAAGCAGCTCCACACATTGAAATCTGTAGCGGATGACTTAAAGACAACGATTACGAATGTGCCGCAGCGCATCGAAACGATGAAAGCTGAAATGAAAGACCTGGAGAGAGAGAACGAGTCCCTGCGGGCAAAGCTGAGCAATGTGGAAGCTTCCTCGCTCACGGAGCAGGTACAGGACATCCAGGGCGTCAAGCTTCTTTCAGCGAAGGTAAACGGCGTTGATATGGATAATCTGCGCAACATGGTAGACGATTTGAAGAATAAGCTTGGATCTGCTATTGTCGTACTAGGATCGGTAAAAGAAGATAAAGTAAACATCGTAGCGGGTGTCACTGCAGACCTCGTTAAAAAAGGATTCCATGCGGGTAAAGTGGTGAAAGAAGTCGCGGTTCGCTGCGGCGGCGGGGGCGGCGGACGCCCTGATATGGCGCAGGCGGGCGGCAAAAACCCGGCTCAGCTGGGTGAAGCGCTCGATTTTGTAAAGAATTGGGTAGAAGAACAGGTTTAGTCTATTTATAAAAAGGAAATCAGCCAAAGAAGGCGAATAGGAAAAGAGACAAGACCTTTCGAAAGAGGTGCTAGGCAGTGAGTTCAATGGATCATACGATGAAATTTAATTTCAAGCAGGATGATGTAGAGATAGAGGCAGGCGAAGTGCTTTTGCGCGTATACTCTGCCCTGGAAGAGAAAGGGTATAACCCCATTAATCAAATTGTCGGATATTTAATTTCCGGCGATCCGGCTTATATTCCTCGTCATGACAATGCCCGCACCCTCATTCGTAAATTGGAACGGGATGAATTGATTGAGGAGCTTGTCCGTTCCTACCTCCGTGAGCACCGTTAGTCCGGGGTATGGTTCCGCTTAATTTATAGCCTATCAGGGCCCTTTTCTTAGAAGAGAGGCTATCCATTTCAATTTATGCAGGAGAATAAATGATGCGCAGTATGGGACTCGATGTTGGAGATAAAACAATCGGCGTGGCGGTAAGCGACGAACTGGGCTGGACCGCGCAGGGAGTAGAAACGATTCGAAGAGAGGGCAAGAAAAAAGATTACGCCCGGCTCGAAGAGCTTATAAAACAATATGATGTAGGGGAAATTATTGTTGGACTCCCGAAAAATATGAATGGCACTATCGGACCGCGCGCTGAATTATGCCAGGTTTTTGCTGAATACGTGCATAATCGTTCTCATTTGCCGGTAAAAATGTGGGATGAACGTTTAACGACGATGGCTGCTGAAAGAATGCTAATTTCCGCTGATGTAAGCCGGAAAAAACGAAAGCAGGTCATCGATAAAATGGCAGCGGTAATGATTTTGCAAAATTACCTGGATGCCCAAAAATAGGAGGGTTTTCATATGGATTTAGAAAGCATGGGGATTGATGTAGGAGAATACATTACACTGACAGACGAAGAATCCGGCGAGGATCTTGAGTTTCTTGTGATGTATATTTTTGAAATCGAAGACCGTACGTACCTCTGCCTCGTTCCGGCTGACCAGGAGGATGAGGAAGAATACGAAGTGCAGTTCATGCGTTTCGATGGTACGGAAACTCTCCATCAAATCGAAAGCGATGAAGAGTGGCAGCAGGTTGAAGCGACGTTTGAAACATTAATGGATGAAATCGAGAAAGAAGAAGATTAATCCTCAAGGATCAAATTTTAAATCGCTAAAATGAGGGAAGGTACCCATTTGTACCTTCCTTTTCCTATTTGTACTGGATATAATTTAGGTGGAGTGTAAAAACACAGTCCGGTTGGTAGTCCGGCGCGCCCGTGTGTCGATATGATGCCGGCGCGCGCCAGTAACCTTCCCCCCTCGGGCTGTCCGCCACTCTAAGCTTGTTTTAGAGTGGCTTTTTTACGCCGTCTTTCTGCCGAGATGAATAAAAGGAGCAAAAAGAAAGAAGTAAGGATAAAGGGAGAGGGCGATTGGACATGACAGGCGAGCATGAGAACGAGAAGCTTTCCATTACCAGGAGGGCTGAAAACTTTCACCTGATTTTTAATAATGTTTCCGACCTCATCTGCCTCATAGAAGTTGGAAAAGACGAAATGTATCGCTGGGTGGATGCAAATCCGGCTTACCTCCGGGTTACCGGCCTGAGTGAAAAACAGATGGGAAAAACAGTTCAGGAAATCTTGCCCGAGAAAGAAGCGGCATTTGTGCAGCAAAAATATAGAGAAGCTATCGATGCCGGGAAACCAATTAGATACGAAGAAACAGTCGAAATGCCTGATTTTCTTTTAATTGTTGAAGTCACGATGATCCCCATATTCAATGAAGAAAAAGAGTGCACCCACCTTCTGGGAGTCGCCCATGATATAACGGAACTTCGGAAGAAGGAGGAGATGCTGAGGAAAACGGATCGCCTCACGATTGCGGGAAATCTAGCTGCGGGAATTGCCCATGAAGTCCGAAATCCACTCACTGTTCTTCGAGGATTTATACAGCTATGGAAAAATGAGAAGGAGTTAAACCCGGCTTATTTTGATGTTATGACAAGTGAAATACATAGAATTGAGAGTATAATTGATGAGTTTCTTATGCTTTCCAGTCCAAAGAAAATGAATTTCCAAAAGAAACAGTTGGCTGATTTACTGCAAGATCTGCTCCCGCTATTTGAGGCACAGGCGGTTGTAAAGAATGTGATAATTACTACCGATTTCTCTCCGGATGTACCGCCTATTGAGTGTGTGGAAAATCAAATGAAGCAGGTGTTTGTCAACATCTTAAAAAATGCGCTGGAGGCTGTGGCGGAAGGAGGAAGGATTCAGATTGAGATGAAAAAAACAAAGAATCATTTTATCGCCATTCGTTTCAAGGACGATGGATACGGAATTTCTGGAGAGAAAATTAGAATGCTAGGAGAGCCGTATTATACGACGAAAGAGAAGGGAACCGGACTTGGTTTAATGGTTAGTTACAATATTATTGAAAATCATAAAGGGAGGATTCAGGTTCAGAGCGAACCAGGGCAGGGAACGGTTTTCGAAATTGTTCTCCCCATTTCTCCTTAATCTTGACCTTACAAACATTGCTCTTCAGCAAATTATGACAAAAAAGTACATCGTACGACGTTTTGCCTGGAATGTTGTATAATAGAGCGATGTGAGAGGAATTGGAAAGGAAAGGGGATTTTGATGGACAACAGAAATGGCAGTACATCGTGGAAAATTATTAAATTTATTATTGTTATTTTGCTTGCTTTTGCTGCCATCGTAGGTGGTGCAGGCTATTATGTATGGAATGCTCTACAGCCTGTTCAGGCAGATAGCGGAGAGAAAAGAACGATTGTCATTCCGGCTAAGTCTTCCCCGCGGTCTGTGGGGGTTATCCTTGAAAAGAATAAGTTAATAAAAAATGCCCGCATGTTTACCGTTTATACGAAAATCAAGGGAGAAGGAAGCATGCTGAAGGCAGGAAAATACCAATTCACCGTCGGGCAGCCGATTGACGAGATTGTGCAGAAGCTGTCCAAAGGAGAAGTGTACAAGGATACGATTACGGTCACGATACCGGAAGGCTTCACCGTCGAGCAAATCGCGGACCGCCTTGCCGGCAAAAACCTTGTTAACAAACAGGTGTTTCTTCACGAGGCGGATAAAGGGACATTCCCTTATGATATAGTGAAAGCGATTCCGGGCGATACTAAAATGAAACACCGGCTGGAAGGATACCTTTTTCCCGACACGTACGAATTTAAAAAAGGAACGACAGAGCACGAGTACATCGATCGCATGCTGGGGCGGTTCCAGGAAGTATGGGACACTAGCTGGAATGCGAAAGTAAAGCAGCACGGTTTAAGCGTGCACCAGGCCGTCACGCTGGCGTCGATCGTAGAGCGGGAGGTGCGGGCGGAAGGAGAACGGGCAAAAGTAGCAGGTGTCTATCTCAACCGCCTGAAACAGCAAATGCCGCTGCAGGCGGATGCGACCATTCAATACATGTTCGGCAAGCAGAAAGAACGCGTCACCTTTGCCGATTTAAAAAAGGACGACCCTTACAACACGTACAAGGTGAAAGGGCTGCCGCCAGGACCGATCGCCAATCCGGGCAAGGCTGCGCTTGAGGCCGTTGTCAATGCCGAGTCGAACAAGTTCCTTTATTATGTAACGAAAAAAGATGGGACAGGCGAGCATTATTTTGCGGCCACCTACCCGGAACACCTTAAAAACATTGAAAAAAGCAAGGCGAACCAGAAATAGATTTTGCCCTGCCAGTATGCTACTATAGAGAAGTTTATGATAAAGCGATGGAGTGTATTTTATGATTACCGGAGATAAAATGGTGCAGTATATCGATGCTCTCATTCCGGAGAGAAGCGAACAACTGCTTAGAATGGAAAGGGAGGCCGAAGCCCAGCGCATCCCGATTATCCAATTGTCCAGTATCCAGCTGATTCGCCTCCTGCTCACCATGCACAAGCCGAAAAGCATGTTAGAGGTAGGGATGGCGATCGGTTATTCCACGATCTGGCTGGCACAAGCGGCACCGCAAGCGCGCATTGCGTCCATCGAGATTTCTGCGGAGATGGTCACCCGGGCCCGCGCGAATTTTGAAGAGGCAGGGATTAGCGATCGGATTACAATCTACCACCAGGATGCGCAGGACGGGCTTACGGGTGAGCATGCGTTTGATTTTATTTTTCTTGACGCCGCCAAAGGACAATATATGACTTATTTTGAGAAGTATGTGCCGTATCTTTCAGATGGCGGGCTGCTCGTTTGCGACAATGTCTTTTTCCGCGGAATGGTTGCCGAAGAAGAGATCCCGCGGGGCAGGCGGACGATGATTACAAGGCTGCAGGAATTTAACCGGTTTCTCGCCGGGCACCCGGCGCTGGAAACGTCCTTTGTCCCTGTGGGCGACGGGCTTGCTTTATGTATAAAACGGGGGGGAATAACGTGAAAAAGCCGGAATTACTCTGCACGGCAGCCAGTATGGACGAACTCATCGAGGTGATTGATGCCGGTGCGGATGCGGTAAACATAGGCCATGAACAATATGGCCTGCGGGTAGCGGGGAATTTCTCGCTTGATGAAATCCGCGAGGCAGTGGAGGAGGCGCATAAACGGAATGCACGCCTCTACGTGTCGGTGAATGCTGTCCTTCATAACGAGGATTTAACGGAGCTGCCGGCGTACTTACAGGCGCTCTGGCAAATGGACGTGGATGCGGTTGTTTTTGGCGACCCTGCTGTCGTCATGACGGCGCGCCAGGTGGCACCGGATTTGCCCCTTCACTGGAATGCGGAAGTGCTGACCACGAATTATGAAACGATTAACTATTGGGGCCGAAAAGGCGCGACCCGGGCTTATCTGGCGAGAGAGCTCAATATCGATGCCATTGTTGAGATTAAAGAGCACGCCGAAGTCGAAATTCAGGTGCAGGTCCACGGAATGACCTGTATTTTCCATTCACGCCGCGACCTTGTAACGAATTATGAGAAGTTCCAGGGGAAAGAAGGCGGAAACGCGGGCAAGGAACGCAGCCTGTTCGTCACAGAAGAAAAGCGGGAGGACCTGCAGTATCCTGTGTTCGAAGACCGCAACGGAACGCACATCATGAGCGCCGAAGATATTTGCCTGCTTGAGAATCTTGATGAATTGCTTGAGGCTGAAATCGACAGTTTAAAAATAGACGGCGTTATGAAGGATACGGACTATAATATAAAGGTAGTATCCGTCTACCGGCGCGCGATTGATGCCTGCTTTGAAAACCCAGATTCTTACGCGGAAATTGCGGAACAGTTGCTGGAAGAAATCGAACAAATTCAACCGAAAAATCGGGTGCTAACGACAGGCTTCCTGTTTAAGGAGCAAGTTTATTAAAGGGGTGACTCATATGGCGCAATTGAACGTCATTTCAAATACAAACATACTTACGCCGCGCGGCCCTATTCTCCAAAAACCGGAAGTGCTTGCACCTGCGGGAAATCTGGAGAAGTTAAAATATGCGGTCCGCTATGGGGCGGACGCCGTATATATCGGGGGACAGAGCCTTGGGCTGCGGGCCAATGCCGATAATTTTTCTTTCGACGAAATGCAGGAAGCAACTGATTTCGCCCACGCTCACGGTTCCAAAGTTTTCGTGGCGACGAACATTATTGCGCATAATGAAGATTTGCACCAGGTCGATGATTTTATGAGAAACCTGGAGCGTGTGGGCATCGACGCCATCATTGTCGCAGATCCGGCTCTGATTGAAAGAACGAAGCAGGCGGCCCCTGGCCTGGAACTGCATCTGAGCACGCAGGCGTCTACAACGAACTGGCAGACGGTGCAGTTCTGGAAAGAAGAAGGGCTCAGCCGCATCGTCCTCGCCCGTGAAGTGTCGATTCAGGAAATTCGCGAGATTAAAAAACATGTCGATATTGAGATTGAAGCGTTCATTCACGGTGCCATGTGCATTTCGTACTCCGGGCGCTGTGTTCTTTCCAACCACTTTACGGCGCGCGATTCGAACCGGGGCGGCTGCTCTCAGTCGTGCCGCTGGAAGTATGATTTATTCGAAGAACTGCCGAAAGACGATGCCGTGATCCAGCAAATCGGAAAGAAAGAAGAGCCGTTTACGATGAGCTCGAAAGACATGTGCATGCTTGAATACTTGCCCGACATGATTGATGCGGGAGTTGACAGCTTTAAAATAGAAGGCCGGATGAAGAGCATTCATTATGTAGCAACGGTAACGAATCAATACCGCCGTGCGGTGGATGCATACTGTGCAAATCCGGAACAATATAGGATAAAGCGGGAATGGATGGAAGAAATCTGGAAAGCCTCACACCGCTCCTTAACAACCGGATTTTTCTATGGTGTTCCCACGGAGAGCGATCAGTTGTATGGTGAAAATGAAGACATTCCTGAGTACGACTTTGCCGGGCTTGTCCTTGATTATAATGAGGAAACAGGAATTGCTACCGTTCAACAGCGAAACAAATTCAGCATCGGTGACACGATTGAATTCTTCGGTCCAACCATTGACCGCTTCACCCAGACAGTGCAGGAAATGTGGAATGAAGACGACGAACCGATTGCATCTGCTCCTCACGCGATGATGACCGTCAAGCTCCGCGCGAGTAAACCTGTCAGCCGCCATGACATGATGCGCAAGGAGAAGAAATAATGGCGAAACCAATCGTGATTGGAGTGGCAGGTGGAACCGGCTCCGGAAAAACAACAGTCGCACGAGAAATTTACCGCCAGTTTGCCGATATGAGCGTCGTGATGATTGAACAGGACTCTTATTACAAAGACCAGTCCCATCTTTCATTTGAAGAGAGAGTTAAAACAAATTATGATCACCCGCTCGCATTCGACAATGATTTGCTTCTTGACCATTTGAACCAGCTTGTCCGCCATAAACCGATAGAGAAGCCGGCATACGATTACAAGCTCCATACGCGGGCGCAGGAAAAAGAAACGGTAATGCCGAAGGATGTCATTATTCTGGAAGGCATTCTTATTCTTGAGGATGAACGCCTGCGCAATGTGATGGATATCAAAGTGTTTGTCGATACGGATGCTGACGTGCGGATTATCCGCAGGATGATGCGGGATATCCGGGACCGTGGACGCACGATTGAATCTGTTGTGGAGCAATACCTCGGTGTCGTCCGCCCGATGCATATGCAGTTTGTAGAACCGACGAAGCGCTATGCCGATATCATCGTGCCGGAAGGCGGACAAAATCGCGTAGCGATTGATCTGCTTTCCACGAAAATTAATACAGTACTAAGTTCTCTTTAACGTTGTGTATGTATAAAGTCTCTTTCTATCCGGCAAGACTTAAGGTTATAAGTCTACCGGAGTAGGAGGAGCTTTTTTTATGCCCGAGAAACGGAAAAAACGAAGAATGCTCGTGGTACTTCTGCTGTTTACGCTCATTTATACAGGAATCGTGACGCGGATGGCGTGGATCCAGGTGATAGCCACCCGCTCTTTTTCTTCCCATCATATTGATCTTGTGGAGAAATCTATTGCACAGCGGCGTGAGAAAATTGTGTTGAATACAGGCAGAGGCATGATTTATGACCGAAACGGGGTTTCGCTAACGGGAGAGGAGCAGACAGGACTCGCAATCTTTCCTCTCGTTCGTTATTCCTTACGTGAAAATGAGAAAATGAACAGGCTGGCGCAGGCGCTTGGCGTATCCACAGGCGAAATCGTGAACGCTCTATCCCAGGCTAAGCACGCAGGCTTCTGGAAAAATAAAGACGGTGAAATCATTCCACTTACGGAAAAGCAGGCAAAAGATGTTCAGGCCCTTAATCTGGCCGGTGTTCTTCCACTTCCTGTTACCGTTCGATACCCAGGCAGTGGAATTGCCCATCACCTCATTGGCTATCTCGGACAAAATACGAAAGAAATTGAGCAAAAATACCAGGAAGAACTGCTGACTGGGGCGCTGCATGCAACGAGTAAAATCGGGGCAGCAGGGCTTGAGCGTTCGTTCCAGCCTTTCCTTGTCGGTGTCGGAGAGAAGTCTGTTTCCTACTTTGTGGACGGGAAGGGAAACCCGCTGAATGGGCTTGATATTCGTCTGCAGGAGCCGCAAAACGCTTTTTATCCGCTTTCAATAAGTACGACAATCGATTCGGGAATCCAAAAACAGATGGAAACTTTATTTGATGAATCAACGGTGAAGAAAGGTGCTGCCGTCGTGCTTGACGTGAAAACCCGGGATGTGCTGGGGATGGTATCCCGGCCGGATTTTGATCCGACAAGTCCTGATCCCTTATCGGATAGCTCGAAAAACAGGGCGATTAAACAGACGTTCCCGGGCTCCGTCTTTAAAATTGTTGTGGCTGCAGCCGCTATTCAAGAAGGCCTCGTAAAACCGGATGAACATTTTATGTGTAAGGGCGAATACGGCAAGTACGGTTTCTCGTGCCCTAAGAAAGGCGGGCATGGGGATATTACATTTGCAGATGCATTCGCCGAATCATGCAATATTACATTCGCTGAGGTAGCGAAAAGAGTTGGGGCAGAAAAGCTCCAGCAGTATGCCGTCGATCTTGGGCTGGATCAGCAGATAGGCTGGGAGAAAAATCCGTTCTTTAAGATGGGAACCTTCCGCCAACTGGATGGTGAGGATAGCGGCCGGGTTTTTGCCAACGATATTCCAAGAAACGATGAAGGAATTCTTATCCAGACCGGGATCGGGCAGCGAGATGTCCAAATGACACCCCTTCAGGCAGCCGGAATCGCGGCGACGATTGCGGACAATGGAAAGAAACAAAAAGTCCGTATCGTAGACGCTATCGATTACCAGAACGGTACGAGCTTTTATCAGTTCGAGGATCGGCCGTTAGAGGGAAGAGAGATAACGGCGCAAACCGCAAAAACGCTCCAGCATTTGATGGAAGGGGTCGTTGATCACGGCACTGGTATAGGAATAAAAGGGCTGCCCTGGTCCATTGCCGGGAAGAGCGGGACCGCACAGACGATCGTTGGGGGAGAACAGAAAAACAATCAGTGGTTTGTAGGGTATACACCAAGGGAAAACCCGCGGTATGCAATCGCGATTGTCGCTGAAGAGCAGCCAACAACAGGCAAGAACCACGCAACCGAAATGTTCGGGAAACTTGTTTCCGGGCTGGCAAAGGATGAAAAAACGAGGAAACAATAATACATAACAGCAGCGAATTACAGGCTGGACAGGATGCGGTTTGTGATACATAATTTGGCTAAGGTGATGCATAGTGAAAGAGAAACAGACCATTGAAAATTCTATTTATCGCGTGATAAATAAAGTCCGGCCGGCAGGAAGCCTTGGGATTGTGCTTGCTGTCGGTTTCGCCGTTGCTTTTCTTCTTATGCTGCTTTCAGCTAAATTAATGGAAGACGTCGTGGAGAAAGAAACGGGCCAGTTCGATCAAGCGGTATACTCATTTCTGCATACGTTTCACAGCCCGTCCCTGACGCAAGATGTTATTTTTCTCACGAACATGGGATCAGCGACAAGGGTTGTCCCTATCTTTTTGGTCATATTCCTTGTCCTGCTTTTTCTCAGGCGAAGGCTTGAGGCTTTCATGTTAACGATTGCCCTTGGAGGAAGCGGGCTGTTTAACTATTTGCTGAAAGTAACGTTCCACCGCGCCCGGCCGGATATTGAGCACCTTGTAGAAGCGGGAGGGTATAGCTTTCCAAGCGGCCATGCTATGAATTCCTTTGTATTTTACGGAATGATTGGATACCTTCTCTGGTACCATTTCAGACACCGGAAGCTTGTTCGCTGGGTATTCCCTCTTGTTTTTCTTAGCTTCGCCGTGTGCATCGGGTTGAGCCGGATTTACCTGGGCGTGCATTTCGCCAGCGATGTTGTTGCCGGGTTTACGATTGGCGGAACCTGGCTGATTGCCTGTATTCTTGGACTGCAGGTAATTCGCTGGTATTATCATAAAAGCGGAGGAATTTCTGGCAAAGTATAGACTGGTAAGACGATATGGCTAATGCATAGAGAACAAAAAGGCACCTTTTCAGGTGTCTTTTTGCCAGGCTTGGGCTTGTTTATTTACCCATTTGCGTGAGTGCATTGAAGACATTTGCTTCACCGGCTCCGAAAAGCGGATCGGCTCCCTTTTTTCCATAATCCATGGAAGATTGCTCAATGAGCGAGGCAACCTGGGAAGGGGATAGACTTGGATTTGCTGCCTTTATGATTCCCGCCAATGCCGGCCACCTTAGGTGAAGCCATGGATGTTCCATGGAGGAGAGCGTAGCTTTTGAGGTTAGAAGTTCCGGGTGTCTCAAGCGGTTTTCCTTCATATACAACCCCGGGGATCGTGTTATTCTGGTTCATATAATCAATAACAGCTTTCTTGTCATCCAGGTTAAGGGATTCATTACCGGCTGCTGCTACAACCGTCACATTATGATTAACCGCATATTCAACGGCACGCTCCCACAGTACAGCATCAGCAATATCGCTTTGTTTCTCTCCGTTATATAGATACTTCATCGAATCGTATCCGCCTATCGACATGTTGATGACATCTACTTTGTCATTGGATGCTGCGACGATGCCATCTACAATCCAGGCAGTGGCCGCACCATCCGCCATTGGGAACACCCGATACGAACGAATGCCCAGATCGGGTCCTACGCCCTTGACTTTTCCGTTTGCGGCGATCGAACCGGCTACGTGTGTACCGTGTCCCTGTCTATCTTTTACATCGGTAGGATCCCCCGTCTCCCCAGCGTCTACGCCCGCCGGAACCATATTTCGCCCACCGAGAAAATTAACTTGTAGATCAGGATGGTTAGCGTCAATTCCTGTATCGATAACACCGACGACAGCTTTGTGCGTTACTGTTCCATTCGGATTTTTAACTCCACCCGTTTCTTTCCTGTAAGAATCACCATTGTGGGTAATACGCTGGATGTCCCACTGATATTGCCAATAGCTGCTCGTTTTATTCGGTTGAGGGATATCGGTTACAGGCTGGCCATCTGCAGCGGATGGCTGCTCATCGTCCAGCTTGTGGCGTGCTTCCACGTTAGCCGCCTGCACGTCAGCAGAAATTCCTTTAAGGTTGTCAAGGAAAGAAGGATCAGTGGATTGCACTTCCAATCCTCCGATTTCTGGGAGAGCACGGAGAACCTTTCCACCTGATTTAGAGATAATGGATTGATAATCCGGCGGAAGTTTTTGTTTAAAGGCAACAAGATAAGTCTGATTGGCTGAAGTACTAGCCTTGACCGGGAAGGCAGTTCCTGCCAAACTACCTGCGGCAAGAACAGAAGTGAGCGCAACAGCTAAAAACTTTGATTTCATACAGTACCTCCTTGAAAATATTGTAAAATTTCTAAAACAAGTAATTTATTTCATGAAGGATAGTTAAATACCTTTTATTCTCAGATAAATGATAAAATTAACCTATTTTTACTTACATTGATGTCCTATTTATACTGTAAAGATTTAGATTATGATCTAAATAGTTATGTCTAAAGAAGCAGAATTTTCCTTTATGCTCAATTGCTTAATTGTAAACAAATCTCCTTTTGCATTTTGTTCCCGGGTTTTTGATATAATGGGAGTTGTGGTACGAAACGCAGCTACATAGCAATCTATTTGTGAGGAGTTGACCTGGAATGAGTGAAGCAGTAAACACGCTGGAAGGCTGGTACGCCCTCCATGATTTCCGCTCGATTGACTGGACGATGTGGACAAACAGTTCTGAAGAAGAACGGAATGCGGCATTGGATGAATTGCAATCATTGGCCCGCGAGTGGGCAGCAAGGGAAGAGAACAAACAGGGAAGCAGCGTAATGTTTACGGTAGTTGGCCATAAAGCGGATATCGCATTTATGCACCTGCGTCCTACGCTTGAGGAATTAGACGCATTAGAGACGGCTTTTAATAAAACCAGATTTGCCGCCTACACTATGCAGAACTACTCGTATGTTTCCATTGTTGAACTAAGCAGTTATATTTCCCATGCGGAGAATCCGGAAGAGGACCCCGCGATTCAGGCACGGCTGAAGCCGGCTCTTCCGAAAGCGAAAAACGTTTGCTTCTACCCAATGAACAAAAAGCGTGAAGGAAACGACAACTGGTACATGCTCTCTATGGAAGAACGCCGCGGCATGATGCGCAGCCACGGAATGATCGGCAGAGGCTACGCCGGCCGCGTCACCCAAATTATTACAGGTTCGGTTGGCCTCGACGATTGGGAGTGGGGCGTAACGTTGTTTGCGGATGATCCGGTTGTATTCAAGAAGCTTGTGTACGAGATGAGATTCGATGAAGCAAGCGCGCGCTTTGGTGAATTTGGTACGTTCATTGTCGGAAACCGCCTGACAGAAGAACGGTTTGCCGAGTACTTCTCTGTATAAGCAAGAAAAAAGGGAGTTCATTCCACTTGCCTTTCCCTTCCGCGAGGAAGAGGAGACTGTCCGCTCCACCTCCCTGCGAGCAGCGCCCACCAAACATCTGGGTAGCTCGGGGCGGGAGACAATGGCGGTCTTTTTCTTATCCAGCAAGAAAAACCCTCCGGGATTCGGAGGGTTTCTTTGCGTTATTTTCTTTTGCCAGCCATAGCGAGGCTGCTATTTCCATATAAAAGGTATTTCTCACGCTCTTTTTTAAACAGAGCGAGCTGTGCCGCATATTTTGCTTCGATTTGCTTCGGTATAAGGCCTTGTTCAAGGTATTGGCCGATTTTATTCGTCCCCATAATTTTATCAAACATGACAATCTCTCGCCCGCTTTTTGGTACTTTAAATTTATTGAGTGAATGGGCGTACGCCAGAGTGTAGATGCCTGTACGAGCCGGATTAAACGTATACGGATTGGTAATCTTTAAGCGAACACCGCCGGCGCTCCCTCTTTTTTCCGGGATGAACTGTACACCCTGCAAACCGGAGCGGTTGAGCAGGACAGCGTATTTTACTGAATCAATGCCTTTTCCGCCAACCCACTTGAAAGCGTCCGCCTGGAAAATTCCTGTTCCTTCTCCAAGGCCGGTTGCCGAGTAGCCGAAGACAGAATCAAGGTTGGGCATTAACGGGGAGCTTTGCACCCATTTTAAGCCTGTATCTTTAAAAATGGTGGACCGTGTGTAGCCTTCCATCGGTACGATTTTAAGATCGGCTCCGATTTTCCGGTTGAAGAACTGGGCCAGTTCCGCGGCTGTCATCCCGTGCGTCATCGGCAGGTTATCTACACCAACAAAAGTTTTGTATTTGTCTTCAAGGACGGGGCCTTCGACAATCGTTCCGCCGAGGGGATTCGGCCTGTCCAGTACAACGATTTGCTTGTTATACTTTTTCGCTGCTGTCATACAGTAGTTCAGCGTTGACATGTACGTATATGAACGCGCGCCAATATCCTGCATATCGAACACGAGGACATCAACGTTGCGGAGCATGCTTTCGGATGGAGTCCGCGTCTTGCCATACAGGCTGTATACCGGGATGCCCAGCGTTTTGTGCCTGTAAGATTCAACATAAGCACCCGCTTTCGCTTTGCCGTCCAGCCCGTGCTCCGGGCTGTAGAGCGCTGTTAGTGAAGCGTTCCTGTAGGAGGCGAGCACATTAATGGTGCTTTGACCCTGGCTGTTTACGCCGGTCTGGTTTGTAATAAGGCCGACTCTCTTTCCATTTATGAAACTGGAATAGTTGCTTAAGAGAAGGTCATCTCCTAGCTTAATCGTGGGTGTTTGTGCTGTGGCCGGCAGGGACAGGGAGCATGCGAAAAACATAAGCAGTGTAAAAACAACAATCCTTCTCTTCTTCATTTTTCTCTCCGTTTCTTTTCCATAAAATTCTTCTTCTTCCTATTTAATTGACGCGCTGACGCCTATTTTGTTTCATAAAAGTAAAAAAAGACAGGTGATTTCTCACCTGTCCTTCCATGCATTATTTTTATGATGTAACTTTGATAACAAAGTACAAATCGTGCCCTTTCTTCTCCGGTTCCTTTACAAGCGTATAGCCGTGTTTAACAACTTCCTCAGGCACGCTTTTAAACGATTGGGGACAGTCCGCAATGACCTGCAGCACCTGTCCGGCTTTCATATTCCGCAGCGCATCCAGCGCATACATAACGGGGTACGGTCAAGGCTCACCGCGAATATCAAGCACAAAATCGATAGCAAGTTCATCCACTTTTTTTCACCTCGATCGCTGTATAACGTTCTTTCCTATTGCATGTTTGAATGCTGAGGTACGTATTTTCCCTCTCCCGTTTTCAAGCCGCGGCCGAAACGATAATGCCTTTCCCACCATACGGAGAAGAAGTACCAGGCAGCAAGCAGCACAAACGTTGCAATGAGGGCTGTAGGGGCCCCCCATGCTTTAATTAGATTGATTTTCGGCCATCCTTTGGCAAGCGCATTGTAAACGCCAAGGTGGTCCCACGCATAAGCGAGGAAGGTTGCACCGATAATATTTCCTGCACCGACAACCCAGAAGTGGAGCTGGCCTTCCATCGCCCGGTACATCCAGCCTGTCTCGCACCCGCCGGCGAGCACGATGCCGATTCCGAATAAAAGCCCGCCAACAAGGGTGCTTGGAGCGGCAACTTTAATTACGGCTTCCATGCCGGACTGAAGGAAGAAGAAAGTGATAAGCACGCTAATCGCCATCCCAATCGCCAGTGCTTTCGTCATGACGGCGCGGCCGCTAATCCACATGTCGCGGAAAGCGGATGTGAAGCAGATTTGCCCTCTTTCAATGGACATTCCAAAGCCCGCACCAAAAAGAGCGGCAATGGCAAGCATTGTTTTTCCTGTGCTGAAGTAGAAGATAACAACACCGATAAAGAGGAGGGCGGCAATAAGACCGAGAATACGCTGGTTCACACGTTTCTTTGCCGGGACCCCCGCTTCAGAAGCTGCGGGTTTCTTAAACGGTTTTAGGTTGGGCTTGCCTCGCCACCAGGAGGTGCCGATGATTTTGACGCCGATATACGTTCCAACTGCAGTAGCAAACATAAAAATCCACGAATGAAAAGAAAATTGCGGAACGCCCGTGAAGAACGCGGCAAGATTGCAGCCGAGTGCCAGCCTTGCGCCAAACCCGGCGATGATACCGCCTGCAAAGCCCTGGACGAGACGACGCTTCTGTTGGGGGACGCGAATCTTGAAATTGTTTCCAAGCAGCACAGTGATTAAAGCGCCGGCCAGCATCCCGATGACAATCCAGCCGTCGGTCCGGTCAAGCGGTGTTCCATTCATTTTGACTAAGTTAAAGTATGCCCAGTTTGAGATATCAACACCAAAAAGCTGAAGCAGATGGCCGCCCAATCTTGTGAATTCTCCTGTTACCGCCCATACCGTCGTTGTAATTCCAAAGTAGAGTGCGCTTAGCAAGCCGGCAATCCCTACAGCAACATACGGACTCCAATAGCGGGAGAACACTTTATCATACATTCCTCGCATCAAAGCAGTTCACCTCTGTATATAAATTTTTATTTTCCACCTACGTGTGCCAGTCTTTCTTAGAAAACAACATACAAATAATTATTATAGAAAACATTGTATGAAAAGTACACTTTAAATTTTTTACATACAAAATGGTTTCAGCTGCCAATAAAACGTGTAATATGTAATTGGAGTCTACATACAAAAAGCTATTTTACTATCACATTTACATTATAAGGAAGAAAGCCATGAGACTAGTAGCAACAGCCAGATGTATTCCGGGGATGGAATTGGCTAAACCTATATTTAATGAAAAAGGAATGGTGCTGCTCGGAAGAGGCGTCGTCCTTACCCAGAGAATGATTGACAATCTAAGACAGCATCAAATTCCTGTTTTATACATACAAGATAAAGCTACGGCGGATATTGAACTGAATGATGTTATTTCCCATGAAGTAAGAGTTGAAGCAATGAATTCGATTCAAACTGTTTTTTCTGCCATTGAAAAGGACACCTTTCGCTGGAGAGGTACGCAGGCCAGCGCAAAAATCGCAGACGAGTTTAAAAAGATCTTCACGATGCTGTACGGGGACCTTCGCCAAACGAAAGAAGCGATGAACATGCTCGTTTACACGCATGTTAAGGAAAACTATGTATTTTCTCATTCGCTGAATGTTACACTATATACAACGGCTGTCGCTATTAAACGCGGTTTTAACACAAAGCAGCTGTCTGAGATTGGGATGGGAGCGCTTCTCCATGATGTTGGGAAGCTGTTTATCCCACAGGGAATTCTACACAAGCCGGGCCGCCTGACCGAAGAGGAATTTGAACAGATAAAAAAGCATACGGAACATGGGTTCGAATTCCTGCGGAAAACATATGAAATTCCTTTGTCATCGGCGCACTGCGCATACCAGCATCATGAGAAATTGAATGGCGGCGGGTACCCGAGAGGGCTAAAGGGAGATGAAATTCATCCCTTTGCAAAGGTGCTGTCTGTGTGCGATGTGTTTGATGCGCTGACAACACACCGGGTATACCGGCGTTCTATGCTGCCCCATGAAGCGATGGAGTTGATTTATACAGAGACGCACACGCACTTCGATGTTGATATCGTGGAAGCGTTTCGCAGTACGATTGCGATTTATCCCATAGGGCTTACCGTAAAAGTAAACACAGGAGAAACAGCGATTGTCATCGGTCAGAACCGCGATGCGCCGACAAGGCCCATTCTCCGGGTTATTAAAGACGCAGGAGGGCACAGCGTGTCCTCTTATTATGATATTGATTTGATGAAGGATTTGTCCGTTATGATTGTCGAATGTGATACCGTATAACAAGAAATCTTCGGGGCTTGCGATTTCGCTCCCCGAAGATTTCTTGTTTTGGGAAGGTGAGAAAAAAACGGATGGATCGTAAATAATAGTTGAGAATACTACACAGACGCAGAAAGAAGGAAACCCGCATGATAGACAGCCGTTTGGAACAATTAGCAGGCATACTTGTCAACTATTCCATAAAAGTTCAACCGGGGGAGCATGTTTTAATCGAGGCGTTTGGGATTGATCATGCTTTTGTAAAGGCGCTTATTCAAAAAATCCATCAAGCCGGCGGACACCCGCATGTAAATATACGGGACTACGAGATTCTCCGGCAATTGCTGCTGAATGGAACAGAAGAGCAAATACGGACCTGGACCCAGGCTGATGCCAAACAGATGAGCATGATGCAGGCTTATATCGGGATCCGCGGAGGCTCAAATATTAGTGAGCTTTCCGATGTACCGGAAGAGAAAATGAAGCTGTACAATCAGCTCTACATGGCGGAAGTCCATTCCAAAATTCGGGTAAAGAAAACGAAATGGGTCGTGCTGCGTTATCCTAATCCATCGATGGCCCAGCTGGCAAACATGAGCACAGCAGCATTTGAGAATTTCTACTTTGAGGTCTGTACAATGGATTACAGTAAGATGAACAAGGCGATGGACCCCCTCGCTCATTTAATGAACGAAACAGATAAAGTCCGGCTGGTGGCGAAAGATACCGATCTTACTTTCTCCATCAAGGGGATTCCGGCGGTTAAGTGCGCCGGCCAGCTCAACATACCGGACGGTGAGGTCTATACTGCTCCTGTGAGGGACTCGGTAAACGGCATTATCAGCTTCAACACGCCGTCTCCTTACAATGGTTTCGTATTCGAAAATATCAAGCTTACTTTTAAAGATGGGAAGATTGTCGACGCGGCTGCGAATGACACAACACGCATTAATAAAATTTTTGACACCGATGAAGGCGCCCGTTATATCGGGGAGTTTTCTATCGCGCTCAATCCGTTTATCCGCGAGCCGATGAAAGATATCTTATTCGATGAGAAAATAGACGGCTCTATCCATTTTACCCCGGGAGAGTGCTATGAGGATGCTTATAATGGAAACGCGTCGGCCATCCACTGGGACATGGTGCTCATTCAGCGCCCTGAATACAGCGGAGGCGAGATTTGGTTTGATGACAGGTTAATCAGGAAGGATGGAAGGTTTGTCATTCCTGAATTGGAAGGGCTGAATCCTGAGTCCTTAAAATAGCCGGAGCAATGCAGAAGAAAAGGAACAATCCAGAAGGAGTTGTTCCTTTTTTAGAAGATATACCGCACCTTTAGCGAGTCTAGAATGTCCTTTAGCTTCTTTCCATCAATCTTGATTGTGTCCAGCAATTCCTCGAAGCTTTCATACACCTCACTTGTCCAACCGCTGAATAACTCAACAAACACCCATCCTTCTTCCTCTAAAAGAATGCAATATCTTGAATCTTTATATAAAAAATCAATTTCTCGTCCGCTTCGCAAATCAGTTTCCAGGTTTTTGTATGTGTAAGTATCTCCAGAGCTGAACTCCACAAAATTGTAATACATACGCTGTCCCTCCTCACTCCGGTTGCCTGTACATTTATTACCTCAGAGCATCTCGCGTGTAACGCTCTCCTGCTAAGAAGCTCGCCTTGCAGGGAAAGGATATAAGCACATATGTTAGAGGTGGCCTATGTTTATCTTACGAGTGGTCGGGGGTGTAAAAGTAAGAAAAAATATTTGTTAATTACATTTAGCTTATGTCTTAAATTGGAAAACGTGAGGTAAAAAGAAAAAAGTGGGCATTAACTGTATTCAAGATTTTTTTCATTCAATAAGACCGAGATGAAGTAGGTCTTCATAGCCAATTTGCTTTGTGACCGGAAGTTTATTTTGCTTTTGATAACGCATAACGGCAAGCTCTGTACCGCCGTCAAAAATGCCATTGCATCTTCCTTTATACAGTCCTGCTGCCTGCAGACGGTTTTGAACGAGCTGGACGAGGGCCCCTCTTGATCCTTTTACAAGAATGCGGTATGTTACGTCCTTATGTCCTGTAATGGGACCGTCAATAACGACCCGTGTGCCAACGGGAATGAGTTCGTATACTTCTTCAACGTCTCTGTTTTTCATTCGAAAACAGCCATGGCTTACATATCTTCCAATGAGCCCCGGCCGATTCGTTCCATGAATTCCGTATGTTCCCCAGGGAACATTTAATTGCAGCCAGCAGCTTCCAAAACCGCCGCCCCATCCGGTATCCTTAGAAACAACACGGTATATGCCGATAGGGGAGGGCGTTTCTTTTGTACCCGGGCCAATGGAAAACTTTTTTATAGGGGTGCCGTCTTTTATTATGTACAGCTTCCGATACCATAAATTAATATACAGTTGATAACTATCCGCTGCCCGGTTTTCAGGTTTTTTTGCCGTAGCAGACGATGCATGTGCCGTACAGGAAAGAAGGAGGGCGATGCTTATTATTTTGGCCATGCGATATAAATGTCTAGTTAACGCGTTCATTCTAGTCATCCCTCCTCCTTTCCGTACACGCCGGCAGTTAAACAAAACCGGGCCGCTTTTTCTACAGGAATTTAAACAGTTCTGCCAAGTATTTCATTGTTACTCACCTCTCCCGTGTTATTTTGTTCATTACGAGGCGATTTTACCCTTTATCCACTTGGCAGTAGACAGGCTGTTTTAAAGCTGAAATTTCTTTAACCCTCCCTGCATCATATCTAAATAAAAGAAAAAAGCAGGACCGGCTTTCCTGGCCTCTGCTTTATTTGCAGCACAATGGTTTAATACACGTCTCTTTTTTCAAAAACAATAATTTCAATAAATAACAGGGCGGCCACATACAGAAAAATAAGCATGATGGAAAACCCAAAGGACATCCCCGAGAACGGGGCCTCTATCCCTCCATTCAGGAGAGGGTTTTGGTCGTAAACTTTCAAATTCAGGTTATTAAAAATAATATATTTAGCTCCCCACTTTTGCGGGATAAGAGAGGTTAATGCCTCACCAGCCAGGTAGAGAAAAATGGAGATTGTAATGGACAACGCACTGCTTTTGGACAACCCCGCAATAAAAAAAGAGAGCGTCATAATGAAAAGGACATCCGGCAGACTGTAAAGGTAGGACTTGCACACAACCCCAAGGGTGAGGGTTCCGCTTCTGCCTGTACCAAACAACAGCAAACCAATGACAGCACATGCTACACATAGAAAAAGAGCGGCAAATAGGATAACAACAACATTGGCCGTATATTTCGATAATAAAATCGATGTGCGGCTTACCGGACGCAGCAGCAGTTGCTTAATTGTGCCATCCTTGAATTCATCATAGAGAGACTGGGCTCCCAGCACGATAGCAAACAAGACAAGAAAGACAGCCAGAAACGACGCCATGCTGTTTGCGAATTTTAAGTAATCCACCGCTGCTCTCATATCAGGAACAATCCGGTTCGCAATGCCAATGCCCCCGATAAGCAGCAAACAGAACAATAGGAAGAATATGAGCTGCTTTTTACTGTTAATTTTTATAATTTCATTTTGTATGAGTGCGAGAAATCTTGTCATAACCGTGTTCCCCCTGTTAAGGTTAAGAACGTTTCTTCAAGGGATTCAGTCCTAATGTTGACCTGGTAAATACCGATTCCAGATTCAACAAGCAATGCGACAATAGCTGGAACCTGCTGTTTAGGGAGCTTAAGCATAATCGTTGTTTCGACTGCCTGGACAGTGCCGAAGGAAGCGAGCAGCAAGACTGCCTTGTCTGGTTCTGTGACTTCAAAAGCAACTTCGACGGCTGTCACGCTATCTTTTCTTTCCTTTATATTGTGTTCTCCGACAAACATTCCGTTCTGTATAATAACGACACGGTCACACATCAATTCAACTTCAGCCAGTAAGTGGCTGGATACAATAATAGCGATGCCTTCTTCTTTCACAAGCTTATATAAGTACCCGCGGAGCTGGTGAATGCCGACCGGGTCCAAACCGTTTGTCGGCTCATCCAGAATAAGAACGCCCGGTTGATGGAGAAGCGCTTGTGCAATTCCAAGGCGCTGACGCATACCGAGTGAGTATGTTTTCACTTTGCGGTGAATCGCATCGGAAAGCTCGACAAGACGAACGATTTCCATGATTCGCTCCCTGCTTATCGATGTATCATACATCCGGGCGAAGTGTTTGAGATTTTGCATCCCTGTCATGTAGCCGTACAGGTCAGGATTTTCTACAATCGCTCCGACATGCTGGAGGGCTTTTGTTCGATCGGTTCTTATGCTATGCCCTTCAATGAAAATATCACCATCCGTCATCGTAATAAGCCCGACCATCATGCGGATCGTGAACGTTTTCCCGGCGCCGTTCGGCCCTAACAGCCCTAAGATTTCTCCGCGCCGGATGGAAAACGATAAATCCCGGATGATTGGTTCTCCGTCGACGGTTTTTGAGACATTATGCAGTTCAACAACATTTTTGTCCGTCATATCTTCATCACAGGCTCAATTAAATCAAACCGGTTGCCATATAAATCCTCAAATACAACCTCGACTCCCCAGGGCACTTGCTTCGGCTCCCCATAAAATTTGATAGCTTCCTCATAATCTTTCACAAGAATCGTAATGTGTCCCATGTTACGAATCATAATGAATAACTCCTTCCAATTTGAATGATTTCAAAAAAATCCTAGTAGGTCATACTCTTCTTTCCCTTCCTTTATTTTACCATTTTACTCGGGGTTAAGAGTATGAGGATGTCAAGCATTATCAGATTGGTAAGCGTTGTTCTTTTGGCATTATCTATCGTTACTTTTTATAACTTGTATTTGCTGAATGAAAGTGCGAAAGAGCGGTAACAAGCGGTAGAACAACAAAAACAGGCGGCATCTTTCACAAAAAGATGCCGCCTGTTTTTGTTGGAGCCTTACTTGTTATTTCTTTATATTTTATGGTTGTGGTGACGGCGGGGTCTGCTTCTCTTGTTCTGTTGATTGTGAGCTTGCATTTACTTCCTTGGCCTGGCCTTCATCTACTTGTGATGGGTTTGGAGACTGCGGCTGAGACGGCGTTACATTTTGCTCCACTGGCTGTGGCGGTTGACTGGTACTGTCTCCTGGAGGTTGTTCCTGATTTTGCTTTGAAGGAGCCGGGGGCTGTTCTTGCGGTAGCGGTTCAGGTGTACGCGGCTGTTGTGTTTCTGACGGCGTTGGCTGCGATTTTACTGTCTCTTTTTTTGCTTTTGCAGACTGTACAGGCTCAGGTAAGGCTGGTTTCGTCCCTCTTTCCTTTTGTTGTTTAGGTAATGGGGGAGGGGGGGTTAACTGGTTTTTGTTTTCTTTTTTTGGGCCTGCTTTCTTTTCCGGTTTTGCATCAGCGGGACTTACTGCTGTTATATCCCTTTGTTGTGAGCGGGAAATCAGACGTACTTCGATCGGTTGATTTTGCGGAAGAGAAGAAAAAGAAGTTGCCGGTATTAGAGAAGATGAGTCTGAATGATCGGCTTCACTGACTTTAATCGGCAGGAAAGAAGAAGGCTGAGGTTTTGGGTGCGTATAAATAAAACCAAAAACACTGCCGGATAAAAGGAGTGCAAACCCTCCTATCCCTGAAAATAACCATGATACTGCCTGGCGTTCTTTCCGATATCGATAGGCCATGAAAAATGACAGCAGAATTGCCAGGGAAAAGGCTAACACAGAAATTAACATTACCATCGTTTTCACCCCTTATGTTCTCCCTCTTCCCGTATTTTTTAGAGGTGAAACGTAAAAGGAGGCTAAAATAGAAACCCAGGTGGTTTATAATGAAAGGACAAGTAGATCTATTCATTTCCTGTCCGCCTTATATTTTGTATTTCTAGGTTAATTTGGCGCATTTGTTTGTTGATTTCGGTCATCTGAGAATAGGTGGTAGAAGGGTGGTTTATTTTTTCGATCAACTCATCTTTTAACCTTTGTAAAAAAACAATTCTTCCTAATAACGCCATATTTTATCACACCTTTCCCGATTGATTTGTGATAATTTTATAACAAAGCAGCGTTTTTTCCTGTTTGTTTGGAAGGTAATATAACAACCATTTTTAAAAACAGCAGCCTGCCGAATTCACTCAATTCAGCAGGCTGTTTACTGTACTTAGCGATATTGATTTGCGTCCATGATTTCTAAATCCTCACGGTACCCTTCATACGCCTGGTGATACTCCATTACACGGGCCACCTCATAAATAAACGATTCATCGTAACCAGCACGGCGCAAGAGGTGAAAGCCCATCTCCATTCCTGCTGCAATGCCCCCGGCTGTAATGATGCGTCCGCTATCGACCACGCGGGATCTGCTTATTTTGCAAGCGGGCGCGAGCTGTGCCAGCCGATCGATCGGCACCATCCCGGACGATGAGGCTTCCACTCGATCGGGCTCCTTCCGGCTTGTCGCCGGTATCCCATCCAGCAAGCCCATATTCCCGTAAATCCAGGAACCTGTGCATACGCTCGTCAGCAGTGTTTTCTGCGGCAGCGATGTAATGTAATCATGCAGGCGGCCGTTATATGTTTCCTGCCGCGTGCCAAATCCTCCCGGAATTAAGAAAGCGTCCATATCGGGTCGATCCGCAAAACTGTAGTTCGGCATGACGGTGAACCCTGCCTGCGTTTGAACCGGATGCATGGAATCAGAAATAAGAAACGCATCCAGTTCCGGATCGAATCGTCTGGCTACCGAAAACACGCCATGGGGAGCCGCATAATCGATAATTTCTGCGTCTTTGAAAACATAAATGCCAAGCCGAAAGCCTCTAATCTGTGTTTCTTCCATAAGGGGAACCCTCCTTTTATGTAAAAGAACAATCTTTTTAGGTAGAACGATCGTTCTTTTTGTATAATTAACTATATAGAACGTTCTTTCTACTGTCAATAAGGAGATGGAAAAATAATGAACACACCGAAGCATTCAGGGAAGAGCGAGGCGGCGGAAAGGATCCTGAGCACTGCCGCAACGCTGTTTTACCAGGAAGGAATCCAGTCTGTCGGAATCGACCGCATCGTGAAAGAAGCAGGCGTTGCGATGAATACAATGTATAAGCATTTTCCTTCAAAAGACAAACTGATTGAGGCCTACCTTATCCGGCGGGATGAAAACTGGCGGAGTTGGTTTACTGAATACATTGAACAGGCAGATACGCCAAGGGAACGCCTTTTAGCTGTTTTTGATGCACTGCATGCATGGTTTCAAACCGGAGATTTCCGAGGGTGCGCGTTTATTAACGCGGTGGGAGAGTTTGGTTCTGAGAAGGGGGAAGTTCGGCGAATCGCCTATGAGCACAAAGAGTTTATACGCGATTATATCCATGGGCTGGCTCGTGAAGTGAAGATAAGCGATCCGGGTACATTTGCGGATCAGCTCATGCTTCTTGTAGAAGGGGCGATCGTGACCGCGCATATTGGAAACAAGAAGGAGTCGGCCCGCCAGGCCAGGGAAGTGGCGAGCGCTTTGCTTGCTGCTCATGGAAGGTAATATAGTATTACGAAAACATTGACTTTGCTAAATAAATGGCAACACCCCACATGATGACGGCCGATATTTTATTCAGCAGGACCATAAGTTTGCCCGATGAGTCGATACGGCCAAAAACTCTGCCGGCCAGTGCAAGGGAAGCAAACCAGATCCAGGATACGCAAATACAGGCTACGCTAAATGCGACCTTCTCCAGACCTGAGTATTGCAAGGAACTGACGCCAATTACACCGATTGTGTCCATGATGGCATGCGGGTTTAAGAGGGACACAGAAGCAGCGAAGATAACCTGTCTTTTAAATGAAAAAGCCTCCGTCTGTTCGCTGGCGTTATTGGACTTGCTTTTCCATGTTATCCATCCCATATACAACAAAAAAACAACACCGACGGATAGTAATATAACCTTAAACAACGGGCTTGTTAATACCAGAACGGATACGCCTGTTACAGCAAAAGTAATCAGCAGCGTATCACAGAGACACGCTGTCAAAACAACGGGCAATGCCCTCCAATAACTGCGCTGGTAGGCTCCTTGCTGAAAAACAAATACATTCTGAACACCTAAAGGCAAAATGAGCCCAAAGGCAAGAACAACGGCATGCATTACGGCTTCTATCATTATGTATCCTCCATTATGTAAAAATGACTACAGTTTTATTTTAAAAATAGAGGAATGATTTGTCTCCATCCATTTGGATGCATGTTAAACCAACCAAATTGCATATCTTTAAAAATCATATGGGGGGGAAAACGGTGAACGCTTTGGATTGGAAACCCAATCGCTTCTCTTCGGTTCCGCTGCATAAGCAAATTGAAGAACATTTAAAAGAAAAAATCAGCAATGGAGAATGGACAATTGGAACAAAGCTCCCTTCCCAGCGCAGGTTAGCAAATCTGCTTAACGTTAATCGCAGCACCGTTGTTACCGCCCTGGATGAACTCGCCTCCCAGGGTTTGATTGAAGGGAAAAAAGGCGGCGGGACAAGAGTGGTGAATACAACGTGGAGCCTGCTGGCGTCCAGTCCGCCTCCTGATTGGAACTCCTTCGTCCGTTCAGGCATTCATCAGCCGAATTTATTGACGGTTCAAGAAATAAACCATGCAGAATTTCGCCCGAATATGATTCGGCTGGGGACAGGAGAACTTTCCCCTGAGCTATTGCCTTATAGGCAAATACAAAATCTGCTTCGAGAGCTTCCTGATCACAATCTGTCTTTAGGATATGAGGAGCCGAAAGGAAATTTGTTTTTGCGCCAAACATTGAGCAAGTATTTAAAAACGATAGGAATTCAGGCTTCTCCCGCATCCATCCTGATTGTATCGGGAGCTCTGCAAGCGCTGCAGCTTATTTCGGTTGGACTCTTACACAGGGGAGCGGCGGTACTGCTCGAGAAACCGTCTTATCTATATTCCGTCCATGTCTTTCAGTCAGCCGGCATGAAGTTATTTGGCGTTCCGATGGACGAATCAGGCATTCAAACTTCGCTGCTTGCTGCATATCAAAAGCAATGCGATGGGGCTTTGCTGTATTCGATTCCGTCTTTTCATAATCCTACCGGGGTGTGTATGACAGAGAAAAGGAGGGCGCAGCTCCTCGAAGTGTGTGAGAAAGAAAGGCTGCCTATCATTGAGGATGACGTGTACCGGGACTTATGGATGGATTGTCCGCCGCCAAGCCCTCTAAAGGCAAACGATAAAAGTGGGAGCGTTCTTTATGTGGGAAGCCTATCGAAAACCGTAAGTCCGGGGCTGAGAATTGGGTGGGTCGTAGGGCCGGAACCGGTAATTGAACGGCTATCGGATATAAAAATGCAGACAGATTACGGCTCCAGTTCTTTATCCCAGTGGGCAGCAGCGGAATGGATTTCAAGCGGGCTATACGCAGAACAGCTTCGCTTTATCAGGAAAGAGCTCAAGGAGCGCAGGGATGCTATGGTCCATTATCTTGAGAAGTATTTTGGCGGAATTGCTTCATGGAATGTTCCGGAGGGCGGATTTTATATTTGGGTTCGGCTCACTTCGCTTGCAGCAACGCGAGAGCTTTTTGAGAAGGCGTTAAAGGAAGGGATTTTGCTTAACCCGGGAAACCTGTATGGTCCTGATACAAGCAATTATTTAAGGCTTTCCTATTCGTATGCATCACTTGCCGATATGGAAAGAGAAATGGCTCGTCTTGCTGCAATCATAAAGAATCTGCTTTTGTAATCTTGCTCTTTCATTCGCAAAACCTTACATAGCCTCCTCGATCCAGCTATACTATCCATGGAGGTAGCACAAAAAAACGGTAAAAGGGGGAGAAAAATGCTGCGATTGTATAGTGCTTTACTTGGCCTTAGTTTAATCTGGGGCCTATCCTTTGTATTTATGAAATGGTTGTTAGAACCAGCCGGTGTTTGGGGCACGGTTTTTCTTCGGTGTCTCGCTGGAGCCATCATTCTTCTTCCAGTTCTATGGAGGAAACGCAAAGAAATCACGGGACCACTACCGTGGAAATCTCTCATTGTCGTTGGAATATGTAATGCCGGGTTACCCTGGGGACTAATATCCCTGAGTGAAACAACAATTCAAAGCAATACGGCTTCTATTTTAAATGCAACAACACCGATTTGGGCAGGGATAATGGGTGTTGTGGTTTTTTCTGTCGTATTAACAGCCCGCCAGTGGTTCGGAATTATGATCGGCTTTTTTGGTATCCTCGTTCTTATGAATTTTCAGTTCGGGCACATTCTTGCACGAGACTTCGTTGGAATTGGCACGATGCTTCTGGCGACCATGAGTTATGGGTTTGCTTCCCAGTATGCAAAACGTTTTCTATCCAATACAGGTGTGCTTGTGATTACAACGTATTCACTGCTTGTAGGAGCCCTTGTCGGCTTAGCAGGCATGGTTCTGACTGAACCGATTAAGCCAGCTATGCTTTTTCATTCCTTGCCTATTTTTGCTGTTATCGGACTTGGATGTTTTGGTTCGGGGATCGCCCATCTGCTTTTTTACTACATGATGGCAAAAGGCGGTCCGGAATTTGCGACGACTGTAACATACGTAATTCCGGCAACCGCGATGATTTGGGGTTATGTTTTATTGGGAGAGCCGATTACTTCAAATCTAATTGTCGGACTTCTTATTATTTTTGCCGGTGTTTATTTATCATCAAAGAAGGCCAAAGCCAAAAGCCAGGTAGAAGCGAGCGGAGCTTAAAAAATGGCCTTTCATATGAAAGACCGCATCAGAACGATAAAGCAGCGATGCCGATGTATTCTTTAAGGGCTGTACTCACATTGGAGAGAGCATTGGCAGACGGGACAAGCTTATTAGCGTAAAGAGTTATGGGACGGCTGCTTTTATAATCTGTTGGATAGGGAGTCACCGTAACTCCAACACCAGAAAAATTACGCACCGAGCGTTCCATATGAAAGGCGGAAGTAACAAGAATCGGCTGCTTGAAATGGTGCCTGCTCAGCATTTCCTTAACATATTTGGCGTTTTCCTCGGTATTCCGGCTTTTGTCTTCCACAATAATTTTGTTTTTGGGAACTCCTAATTCAATTAATTGTCTTCTGGCAATGGATGCTTCATTGCTGGAATCGCTAAAAACCTGCCCGCCGGACAAAATGATGGGCAGGTTTGTTTTATTGTAGAGTCTGACGACCGTCAGCAGGCGATTGGCAGCCGAACCTGACAGCTGACCTGCTCCATTAACGTCCGGTGTCCCGGATGTCGCTCCCCCGCCAAGCATAACGAGCACATCTCCCTGTATTTGTGTGGGAGGATGATAACGGTCTTCCAATGATTTAATTGCTACATCGCCTATGTAAGGAGTGGAAACGATATAAAAGCATACAGCAAGAAGGAGGGGGAAGAAGGGGGGCTTTTTGTTTTTCGATACTGCTGCCAGCTTAAAAGGAGCAGGAGAATAATAAAAATCCCAGGAGGGAGAAAAAAGCTGTATGCGGCTTTAATGACATAAATCAATCTGTTCACCTCTATGGGCTATTATAGCATTATAGTACGATTTTTAATTGGTAATAACAATAGTCCGATTTGGAGATCGGATTATTGTTTGTGATTCATTCATTTGTAAAATTGTACTAAATTCTTAGTGAATTATATACGCTTCTTCAGGCGTGTCAATAGAAGCGGACTTTGCATAATACTTCCCATTCGTTGCGACAGCCAAAATAATAGTTAACATTCCAATTAGACCCATAATATAAAAACAGGCTTTTCTGTCATAAAATCTAACAATGTTGTTTCAAAAATGAAAGATACGTTTCAAAAATGAAATAAATGGTATGGAACTTGTCATTTCAATGCTTTTTTAAAAATTTCCTAAAACGAAAGGTGCTATTTTGTTTCAAAAGTGAAAGATCATGTTCGTTTTTCCTGGTTTGACTATTTAAAATTGCATATAATTTTGGCATTATTCTTGCTTTATTATGTTTATGCGTATATTTCTTAAGGTTAGGTGAGGTGAATAAAGTTGGCTACACGTTATGAGTATGGTGGCGACGAGTTTGTTTTTGTTGAATTGGCTGAGACTATGAATTCGGAAGCAAATTTCCGAGGGGTAGCGATTACTCAGGAGTTAAAAGAAAAAAAGGTGGAGGGGATTCTAGATATTTGTCCTTCCAACGCCTCGTATATGGTTCGGGTAGACCCAGAAATTCTACATCCAAATGAATTAATAGAAATTTTAAAGCAGATTGAATCTGCTATTTCATTAGAAATGGAAATCGTTTCACGCGCGGTAGATGTTCCGATACTTTTTGAAGATCCCTGGACACATGATGCGCTTATGAAATCACGTGATCGCCATCAAGATCCGCAATCTACAGACATTGAATACGCGGCTAGAGTGAATGGATATGAGTCTAAAGAGAAGTTTATTCAAGATCTGACAAACTATCCGTTCCTGGTCTCCATGATTGGCTTTGTTCCAGGTCTGCCATTCTGTTTTCAAATGGTCAACCGTGAACAACAAATTGAAGTTCCTAAGTATGTTCGTCCCCGGACGTATACACCTGAACGTGCTTTTGGTTTTGGTGGAGCATTTGCTTGTATTTATCCGGTTCAGGGAGCTGGCGGGTATCAATTATTTGGTATTGCCGCTGCACCTGTTTTTGACCGTGATCAAAAATTAGCTGATTTCAAAGACTCTATGGTTTTCCCGCGCCAGGGCGATATTTTTCGTTATCGTTCAATTAACAGGGATGAGTATGAACAAATTCGAAGGGAAGTAGAAGAAGGCACCTTTCGATATAAAATTACGGATATCACTTATACCCCGCAAGAGGTTATGGAAAATCCAAAGAAGTTCTCTGAGCAAGTATTAGGGAGGTTGTACCGTGATTAAAGTGCTAAAGCCTGGGCTTCAGACGACAGTTCAAGACAACGGCCGGATTGGTTATTATGAAATCGGAATGCCTCCATCCGGAGCAATGGATCAATATTCCTTTACTGTTGCCAATATGCTGGTTGGCAATAAAAGAAATGCCGCCGTTCTAGAAATCACATACATGGGCCCTGAGTTAGAATTCCAACAGGATACGGTAATTTCTATAACCGGAGGGGAAATTCCTCCCAAAGTCAACGGAGTGCCGGTTCCATTATGGAGTACATTGGAAGTCAACGCTGGCGATGTACTTTCGTTTGATTTTGTGAAATCCGGTGCCCGGGTTTACCTTGCTGTTAAGGGCGGAATCGATGTCCCATTAATTCAGAATTCTCGCTCGACCTACACGCTTTGCGGAGTTGGCGGTTATGAGGGCAGACCGCTTAAAGAGGGCGATGTGCTCCAAAGTGGCAGCGATTCAGAAGCAAGCGTTTCAACAAATACTACCGTTCCTGATTCATATATTCCAAAGTACAGTAAAAATCATGAAATTCGTGTGGTTATGGGGCTTTGCAGCTATCGTCTAATGGAAGAGAGTAAGGAGCGTTTCCATAGTATAGAGTGGACTGTAACTCCGGAGGCCAACCGTGTAGGTTATCGTTTTAAAGGGGAGCGCCTTCAGTTTGTTCCGCGTGAGCAGCCTTTCGGTGCAGGAAGTAATCCTTCTAACGTTGTCGATCTCGGATATCCTATTGGTTCTATCCAGGTTCCTGACGGAATCGAACCGATCGCTTTATTAAATGATGCTGTGACCGGTGGCGGATATGCGACTATTGCTACGATTATTAGCACGGATTTAAGCCGTATGGCTCAGGTTAAAACAAATGATAAAGTTCATTTCGTATCAGTTACTGTAGATGAAGCAATCCAAGAACGCCGAGAATTAAAAGGAAAATTACTAGAAATCGAAAATATCATCAAGAAAGCTTAAAGGAGAGAGCATAGATGGCAAATCAAATCACGATCGTGTCCCCTATTCCTGGAGTTTTTTACAATAAACCAGCCCCAGATCAGCCTGAATTCGTGAACATAGGCCAGGAAGTAAAGGCTAATGATGTTATTGGTTTAATCGAGGTTATGAAAAACTTTTATGAAATTAAGGCGGAGCAAGACGGGGTCGTAGAACGTATTGTTGTAGACAATGAAGACATTGTTGATGCGGGCCAAGAGATTGCTGTGCTTACTGTAAAATAAACAACCTGTGGAGGTGCTTCTATGAGCTATTTTAAAAAGATCCTTATTGCTAACCGTGGGGAAATCGCCCGCCGTGTCATTCGTACCTGCAAACGTTTTAGGCATTCAAACCGTAGCGGTTTACTCTGAAGCGGATGCTATGGCACTATTCGTGGAAGAAGCAGACGAAGCAGTATGCCTTGGCCCGGCGCAGGCTAAGAAAAGCTATCTTGATATCGAAAAAGTAATCGAGGCAGCTAAACAAACCGGAGTTGACGG
Organism: Aneurinibacillus tyrosinisolvens; assembly: GCF_001015055.1. Lineage (GTDB taxonomy): Bacteria > Bacillota > Bacilli > Aneurinibacillales > Aneurinibacillaceae > Aneurinibacillus_A > Aneurinibacillus_A tyrosinisolvens. The sequence continues at coordinate 59,465 of NZ_BBWZ01000004.1, forward strand.
CGTCCATCCAGGTTACGGATTCCTGTCCGAGAATGCCGATTTTGCTCTCCGTTTAGAACAAGAAGGAATTACGTTCATTGGACCTGATGCGAAAATAATCGAATTAATGGGCAGTAAAATTCAATCCCGCCAGCAAATGAAAAGAGCGGGTGTTCCTGTTGTACCTGGATGGGATGGTTCTTTAGAGTCTGTGGAAGAAGCGCTGGAGCTTGCTGAACAAATTGGCTACCCGCTTATGCTCAAAGCAAGTGCAGGCGGTGGTGGAATCGGGATGGCATTCATTCAAAATCCTGAGGAGCTTAGAAAGGCATACGCAACAACCAGGCAGCGTGCCGAGTCTGCGTTCGGTGACGGAACGTTGTTCCTGGAAAAATTTATTAACAATCCAAGACACATTGAAGTCCAGGTAGCGGGTGACCATGAGGGAAATGTCATTCATTTGTTTGAACGTGAGTGCTCCGTCCAACGTCGCAACCAAAAGGTAGTAGAAGAGAGCCCCTCTCCTTTCCTGGATGAAGAAACCAGTCAAGAGCTGTTGGAGACGGCTGTTCGCGGGGTAAAACAGATTGGCTATACTACAGTAGGAACCATGGAGTTTATTTTCGATGATCAGAAGAATTTTTATTTCCTCGAAATGAATACCCGCCTCCAGGTTGAACACCCTGTAACAGAAGAAATTACGGGTATTGATCTAGTGGAACTACAACTGCGGCTGGCTGCAAAACAACCACTCCCGTTGAAACAAGAAGATGTGAAGAGAACAGGACATTCTATAGAATGCCGTCTTTATGCGGAAGATCCGAAAACCTTTTTTCCTTCCCCGGGAACGGTAACACGCCTAGTTCTTCCGGAAGAAGCGAGGCTGGATTTTGGGATTAAAGAAGGCAATAATGTTACCCCTTTCTATGACCCTATGATCGGAAAAATTATTGTTCACGCGGATACACGTGAAGAAGCGATTGAAAAGATGGATAAGGCACTGGAAAAGATTCAGGTAGAAGGAATAACAACGAACAAAACGCTGCTTCAGATGATCGTGCAAAATAGCGATTTCCAATATGGTGAATATACGACAAAATTCCTTGATAAACTTCTCTTAGTCAATACTTAATTCAAAAGAGATACAAGTATAATTTATAGGAGGAATAGACATGCCTGTAGTAAGAATTGAGATGATTGAGGGCAGAAGCGATGAAATGAAGCTTTCATTAATCCGAGAGGTAACGGATGCGGTGACCCATTCCCTTAACATTGATAAAGAGGAAGTAGACATCCTCATTACAGAAGTGAAGAAGAAAGAGTGGGCAAAGGGCGGAGTGCTCTGGCCATGGAAATGAATTTTGTAGACGCTTCTATGCCAAATCTAAACTGAAAGGAAGAGGGTAAGATGCCAAAGGTAGATTTGAATTGTGATATGGGAGAAAGCTTTGGTTTATACAAATTAGGTAATGATGAAGAAATGATGCAATATATTACATCGGCCAATATCGCCTGCGGTTACCACGGCGGTGATCCCCATGTTATGCGGAAAACAATAGAATTGGCTAAGGAATACGGGGTAGCTATTGGAGCTCATCCAGGTTTTCCTGATTTATTAGGTTTTGGACGTAGACATATGAGTTCTACTACTTCCGAGATAAAAGATTATGTCACATATCAAATGGGAGCCCTGCGAGAGTTCGCTTCCGCTTTTGGTATGAAGCTTCAGCATTGCAAACCCCATGGTGCTCTTTATATGCTGGCAATGGAAGATGAAAAAGTGGCCAGGGTAATCTTGGAGGCGATTGCCGAAACAGGGTCAGATACGATTGTATATGCAATGAATCATTCAGCTGTTGTAGAAGCGGGCGAAAAAATGGGGATCCGAGTAGCCAAAGAAGTATATTCTGACCGCGAACATACGGCTACCGGCTCCATTGTCCTTACAAGAAAAGGTTCAACGATTCAAGATTACCATAAGGTGGCAGAACGGGTCGTTCGTATGGTAAAGGAAGGTAAAGTAATGGCAAATACGGGTGAGGATGTATCACTTAAAGCAGAAACGGTATGTATTCATGGGGATACACCTGGAGCTCCTCTTTTAGCAAAAGCCATAGTGAAAGCCCTAACAGCAGAAAATATTGAAATTGCTCCAATCCATGATGTTTTAAATACACGTGTATAAAACAAGGAATTAAACCTGTTTACGCAGCCTGAGTCTGGAATTCTAAGAGACTCAGGCTGTTTAACTTTGTGTGAAAACGGTCCTGGCTAAAATTAGATCGTTGATTCTTAAAAAAGTTTGTTAAAATATAGAATAGTCTAATAACAAATGGGAGAAGGGGGTGATATTGTGTTTATCTGGAGACAGATTCTACAACCAGTTCCTGTTACAGTGCCAATTCAGGCTACTGTCCAGGAGGTTTTACATACAATAACGAAAAACAAAATGGAACTGGCACTCATCGTAGAAGATGACAGGGTAGTAGGATATGTAGATCAGCCCTTACTTCTGAAGCAGATTCAAATGTCCTGTAATTTAGAACAGCCTGTTCAATATCAACAAGATATATTAAAGGTACCCTTGGAACACGAGATAGAATTCTATCATAATATTTCTGTTTATATAGGAGTTAACGAGCATGATGAGCTTGCTGGATATTGTACTATCCAAAACGCACGGCAGCGAATCCATGAACTCCGTCTTACACATTTAAATCAACTTTCTGCAGGAGCAGGAATCGGGATTATTACCACAAACTCATCGCTGGGGATTACCTTTGTTAATGAAATGGCGGAGAAAATTTTAGGTTTATCATCTTCTTTTTTGTTAAATCGTAATTATAGTTCCCTCATAGAGATTCAAGGTAATCTAAATGATGCTTTAGCAGGAAAGTCCTTGGTTAGTATAAATAGTTACCTTAATTTTAAACATATGATTGGAAACTTCACTCCTTCCATTGTCGATGGGCAGGTTACAGGATTGGTTCATATTTTTTTCCTGCGGGAACAGTGGGAAGAGGCTGTTAGGGAGTTAGAATTTGTGCGTCACCTCAATGAGGATTTGCAAGCGATACACTCGTCTTCTCAAGAACAAATCATGGTCGTTAACCCGCAAGGAATCATTATACGCCTCACTGGTACGTTCTTGAAAGATTATTGGCGGGCAGAAAATTCCGGTGAAGTCATTGGGCAGAATGTTTATGATTTGGAAAAGCAAGGTTTCTTTCAACCGAATATTGTAGAACTTTGCTTAAAAAAAGGAACCAAGCTGACAAGCATACAAGAAAGTAAAAACGGTAAACGTATATGGTCTGTTGCTACTCCTGTCTTTTATGAAGGACAAATCGTTAAGATTATTATCATTTCAAGGGATATTACCGAGGTAAACCAATTAAAGGAAAAATTAATGAAGGTTCAGAAAGAATCAGAGGTGTATAAACAAGAACTAGAGGAATTGAAAAGCTATACGATTAGAAAAAGTAATCTGGTATATCAATCTCAAGTGATGGAACGTGTAGTAGATGAGATTCGAATGGTTGCTGATGTTGATTCAACTGTACTTATTCATGGGGAATCCGGGGTAGGGAAGGAAGTTGTCGCTCTCGCTATACATGAGTGGAGCAAACGGTATTCACATCGATTTGTTCGAGTAAATTGCGGAGCAATTCCTGAGCAACTGATTGAAAGCGAATTGTTTGGTTATGAAAAAGGCGCTTTTACAGGGGCAGATTCTAAGGGGAAGCCTGGTTATTTTGAACTGGCTAATCAGGGGTCTATCTTTTTAGATGAAGTATCAGAACTGCCATTAAATATGCAGGTGAAATTATTGAGGATTCTTCAGGAACGGGAACTAACAAGGGTTGGAGGCACGAAGACGATTTCTTTAGATGTACGCATTATTGCAGCGACCAACCGGAACTTATGGGAATTAGTACAAGCAGGGAGATTTAGAGAAGACTTATATTACCGTTTGCATGTTATTCCCATTCTAGTTCCCCCTTTGCGAAAGCGGAAAGAAGATATTATGCCGTTATCTTTATATTTCCTGCAGCATTTTAATCATATTTATCATAAAGAAAAGTACTTATCCCAGGAAGCATTAGAAGTATTGGATAACCATCCATGGCAAGGGAATGTTCGAGAACTGCAAAATGTAATTGAACGGCTGATAGTTACTTCCCGGGAGGATTTTATTAATCGTGATGATGTTCTTTCCGTACTCTATGCTAATCAAAAAGGAAATAAAGATAAAGAATCTGTTGTGACATTGGAGCTAATGCCTTTAAAACAAGCTATAGCAGAGGTAGAAACGCAGTTAATCACTTTAGGATTGCAAAAGTATGGTACTGCAGCTAAGGTGTCAGAAATTCTAGGCGTAAGTCCAGCGACCCTCAGCCGCCGGATAAAAAAATTACTGAAATAAAGGGGGTGCAATGATGTTTACGGTCCCAGAGACTCATTTCCACTTTGGTGGTGACGAATATATTTTTGCGGAGATATCTAAAGATATGAGCGCAGAAAGCAATTTCAAAGCTTTAGCAATTACCAAAGAATTAAGGAGTCGGCAAATCCCAGGTGTGCTGGATATTTGCCCGGCAAATGCCTCATACCTGGTTCGATTTAATCCGGATATTATTTCTGCTTATGATCTGTTGGATTATTTAAAAGAGATAGACATTCTGAAGAGCAATCCGTCAGAGTTAAATTTGTCAATACGTATTGTGGAAATTCCAATTTGGTATGACGATCCCATTACCCAGGAGTATTCCAGGCGCTTTAAAGATCGTCATACGGAACCGCACCTAACTAATTTTGAATTTGTAATGAAAATTAACGGATTTCAACATAAAGAAACATTTATTGAAGCTCATACCTCAATGCCCTACCTTATTAGTATGATAGGGTTTAATCCTGGGACTGCCTGGGAATTCCCTTTAGGTGTGCCGCTTGAACAGGTAATTCAAACTCCTAAATATATTAGTCCAAGAACGGATACACCAAGACAAGCTGTTGGATTGGGAGGGGCTTTTACAGTGATTTATCCAGTACCCGGACCTGGAAGTTATCAGTTAATCGGAATATCAGCTGTCCCTGTCTTTCATAAGGATGAACAGCTGGAGGACTTTAAACATTCCCTTTTTCTCGCCCGGCCTGGTGATTTGTGGAAGCATCGCTCTATTACTGAATCAGAATACTATTCCATTTGCCGTGAGGTTGAACAAGGAACGTATCGGTTTCGGATGAAGGAAGTTGAATTTTCACCGGAGGAATACTTCCGGAGAGGAAGACCGTATATCCTTGAATTAATGGAGGGCTTTTAATATGTTACGAATCATTGAACCTGGCATAGAAACAACAGTTCAGGATCTTGGCCGATATGGGGATTATCATTACGGTGTTCCCCCAAGTGGGGTAGCAGACAAATATTCTTTTATAGCAGGGAATGTATTACTTGGTAATCCAATCGAATTCGCCGGATTAGAAATGACATTGCTTGGGCCTAAAATACAATTTGAAAAGGATACTGTAATTTCTATAACCGGGGCGCCCATGGAACCGCGAATTAATAATCAGCTTATCCCAATGTGGGAGAATGTCAGAGTAACCGAGGGAGATATTTTACATTTCTCTCCCGCAAGACAAGGGGTAAAAGCGTACTTATGTATTTCAGGTGGAATCCAGGTGCCTGAAGTATTGGGAAGCCGTTCTACATACCTGTACAGCCAATTCGGTGGTTTCAACGGGCGCAAGCTTATAGAGGAAGACCGTGTTCCCATTGGCGAACCCCTGCCGGGTGTGTTTAAACAAGTTGGCAAATCAATCGACTCCCCTTTTTTACCTGACTTTACAAAGTCGAATGAATTTCGTGTGGTTATGGGGCTTTCAGGGGCATTAATCAGTGATGAAGGAGTAAAATCCTTCCTTAATTCTGAATGGAAGGTATCCACAGAATCAAATCGGGTAGCTTACCGGTTTAAAGGTGGGTCCATTCGTTTCCAGAACATTAAAGCGCCGTTTGGAGCAGGAGACAGTTCCTCTAATGTTGTCGATATTATCTATCCTATTGGCGGGATTTTGGTACCTAATGAAGAAGAAGTGATTGTTTTATTACATGATGGGACAACTGGCGGGGGATTTGTTACGATCGGGACCGTTATTAGCTCGGATCTGGACCGCATTGCTCAATCCAGGCCTTTGGCCGCCTCTCGATTTTTGGCTGTCACCATGGATCAAGCTATTGAAGCCCGGATGGAGCGTCAGAAGAAAATTTATGATTTAGTTGAAACATTAAGATAAAGGTGGTTATACTGGCTATCATTCCATAAATAATTGGATTCGTAGAAGGATTATCTTCGATAGCCAGTACTACCAAAACTATTATTTTGCTAACCAGTCAACGATGTCAGATAGCAGTTTTTGTTTAGAAAGGCGAAATTGAATAGCCTGTTCTACTGTGACCGCACAAAAATGGATTTTCGCCTGCGCTCTGCATTGGTTTAAGAAATCAAGTTCCGTGCTGACTAAAGCACCGATAGTTAGAAAGCCTCCTCCGGTTGGTGCATCGTTTAATGGAATAATAATCTCCTCTGGATTTGTAACCATAATACCCCCTAATGGATAAGCGGTATCTACAATATTGGAAGAGTGACTGCCTGCACCGAACGGAGGCAGACTGTTCTCAAAAGTAAGAGGGCTGCCCTGCAGACGATAAGCGATTCGATTGGATTCTGGACTGACTGTCCACTCACTATTTAAAAATGTATGTAAGCCTTCATCACTGATACGCTGAACGGACATTCCTAAAACAACATGGAGTTCAAGATTTTTTGAAAAAGAAGGAAAAAAGGAATCAGGCAGAGTACGCCCTGCTTTTTCAAATATATCGGAAGATGGCTCCCCTATAGTAAGCTCACTGCCAGCCTGTATTTTCATTCCACCAACACTTACCTTCTGATTAATTACGTATGTAGACTTACTTCCCATTATTTCCGGTAATTGGACTCCTCCAGCTATACATATGTACGTACACATTCCTTGTTTAGCAAAACGAAAGGAAAGAATATCCCCTTCTCTTCCTTAAATCCCATCCGCTTCATTACAAACTCAAAATCAGAGGCGCAATTGTGTTGCGTTCTCTCTTTAAATTGTTGGGCATACTCATTCGTAATCGGGTCATTATACCAAATAGGAATTTCAACGATATGCACCTTTAGATTAAGCGCAGCCGGATTGTTTTTTATACTGTCAATTTCCCTAAGGTAATCTAACAAGTTATATGGCGGAATGATTTCTGGGTTATAGCGAATAAGATAGGAGGTATTGGCCGGACAAATGTCAATAATCCCAAGAATCTTCTGTCTTCGTAATTCGCGGGTAATGGATAGGGCTTTAAACGCGCTAATGGTACTCATTTCACGAGAAATCTCTGCATAAATATATTCATCACCGACAAAATGGAAACGGGTTTCCGCCAAATTTGTTTTATTGTCTTGCTAGTTTACATGTTCGGCAAAAAGAAAAAGTCCCAAAATTGCAAGAAGACTTGCATAAATGCAAGATAAAAAGTAAAGAGATATGTAGTCCGAAAGAGTATGTTTACACAAAATCAAAAAAATGCCATAAAATGCAAAAGAATTTTGGCCTGGCTTTTAACAATTTGTTATAATCCGACAAGAATTTAAGCTAGAAACGGGATTGGTAAATAAAAGCAAAGAAAGTGGGATGATGGGAAATAGTGTGGTATAATAAATGATAACTTTAAGGAGTTTTGAGTAGCTTTTGCAATTTTAATAAGTTCTTTGAGTGTTTACACTAACTTCTGTGAAAAGAGGAATTAGTATGTATGAAAATCTTTTAAATATATCTGAAGCTGCAAAGCTGCTGGGAGTTTCACCAAGTACACTACGACGATTAGAGAAGAATGGAGTTATCGAAGGTTATGGTTTAAAGGTTCTGTATACTCCTGGAGGACAAAGAAGATATATTCCAGATGAGTTACAACTCCTTTATTCCAATCAGGGATTTTCAGGACAGATCGGATTTGGTAAAAAACCGGCTCTTCTTATTCGCGATTTAACCGTAGCTTTTACTGAACCGCATTCTCAATTAGCTATTAAGATTGAAGAGCAAATTTCTGCAACAAAACAGCTTATAGAAGAAGCTCTTTCACATAATATACCGATTGTCTTTAGTATAACTATTTATGACTCGACGAATGAGGTATCTAAGTTGTGGTGCCAGAAGTTCCCATCTCTTCAAATTTTAGATCGCCAGAGTACATGGGTCAATATCCATCCAGCTCTTACTGATTATTCTTATGATATTATTAATCCTACAGTACATATTACTGACTTACATAATTGCGAAGTGGACGATTTTCTGAGGGAACGTCAGATTGATACTGTAATATTGGCTGGTGCTACAACAAGTGGAAGTATAAGGGCAACGGCTGTAGATGCCCTCCAAAGAGGATTTAGAGTCATTATTCCTAAAGAAGCTGTAGGAGATCGTAATCAAACCTTACAGAACTCGACATTGATAGATTTAAACGCAAGATATGCAGATGTAATGAGTCTAGATAAGGTACTAAAAGGAATGAAACCAATAATAGAGAGACTGGATTAGGCTTAGGAAAAACCGTGATTTATCTTAGGATAAACGCGGTTTTTTTCTTTTGAATTTGTTTATTAAATTCTAAAAATTATATATTGACACAATATTAAGTGTAATATAGAATTAAACCATGGAAGCTTTGGTAAGTTTGGTTGATTTAGAAAGTTTTTAATTGAATATGAACCTTCAGAAAGTTTACTCAGTAATTATGAAAATCTTTATTTTATTGAAGGAGGAAAAAGAATGGAAAAGACTCAGGTAGCAGCTAAATATTTGAAAACAGGTGAGATGTTCAAAGACAGCCTTCGCGATGGCCGCAATGTATATTACCAGGGTGAACTCATTCCAGATGTGACAGCCCACCCAGCCACTGGTGGTGGTATCGGCATCATGGCTAAAATCTATGACGCCCAGCACAATCCGGAAACGCAGGACACGCTCACTTATCTCAATTCGGATGGGGAACGAGTAAGCACAGCCTGGATGATTCCAAGAACGAAAGAGGACTTGAAAACCCGTCGGGCGCTGACCGACTATATCGCCAGGGAAACGTTTGGTGTATTTGGCCGTCCGTTTGATCTTGCCCCTCTCGTACCTGTAGGGATGGCGGCACACCTTTCCAAATTCCGCGAAAAAAGACCGGAGTATGCAGAAAATGTACTTCACTATATCGACTATGCACAGAAAAATAATCTAATGGGACCTGAAGTGCTAGTGGACCCTCAAAATGACCGCTCTAAAGCCGCTGCAGCGGGTGCCCGCCTATTCGATGTGGAACTGGGAAGCAAAATCAAAGGTGGAGAGTCCACACCTGCTTTGCTCCGAGTGGTGAAAGAGACAGAAGAAGGGATTTACATTAGCGGGGCGAAGGCGGTAGGCTCGATTTCTTCCCAGGGAAATGAAATGATCCTCTCCAACCTGATGCGCCCAGGTTTGTTACCGGAAGAATCTCTCTGGTTAGCAGTGCCAATCAATTCGCCGGGGATTCATATTGTCTGCCGTGAAACGGTCTCTGTAGATTCTGCGAATTCCTATGACCACCCGGTAAAATCACGCGGGGAAGAAATGGACTCCTTCCTGATTTTTGATAATGTTTTCGTAGAAAAATGGAGAATCTTTAACTACGGAGTTCCAGAACTTAATGAGTTGTATGGCGGTGTCGTATTAGGAGTACACTGGCACATCCTCTCCCGTTTAGCGGCGAAGGCTGAACTGTATGCCGGGGCAGCCCAACTCATTGTCGAGGCGCTGGGAACCGGACAAATCCCAGGCGTGCGTTCCATTGTGTCAGACGTTATCCAGTACGCTCAAACATTAAGAGCCTATGTATTAGCCTCGGAGGAATTAGCGCAGTTGACCGACGATGGCGTGATGTGGCCGGATGTCAATATGCTTACAGCAGGACGCCTGCATGGAATTCTAAATTACCCGCAAATTATTCATAACCTCCAGGAGCTATGTGGACAGGGACTGGTTATGAGGTTCTCGGAAAAAGACTATGAGCATCCGTACATTGGCGGAAAGCTAGAAGAACTTCTCTTCGGCCGCGGACTAACCTCCAAGCAGAAGAACCTCTTAATGAACTTTATCTGGGATATTACAACCGATTCCCATGCAGGCCGTATTGGTTTATTCGAAAACGTAAACGCGCTGCCGGCACCGCTGCTTCGTGAACGCCTCTACCATGAATATGATAGAACGCCTTTCATGAACCATATTCGTAAATCAATTGGTCTTCCTTTAGCATAAAGTTGAATCTATCCAGGAGGAATTCATCTTGAAAAAAAATTACCGGGTAGGACTTATTGTTCCTAGCTCAAATACAACAATGGAAACGGAAATTCCAGCTATGCTTCGTTGGAGAGAGCAAATTGATCAGGAATTATCGTTTACATTCCATTCTAGTCGCATGAGAATGAAGCATGTCACACCAGAAGAATTAAAAGCAATGGATGTAGAAAGTGACCGCTGTGCTGTTGAACTCTCCGATGCCCGATGTGATGTTCTTGCCTACGCATGCCTTGTTGCTATCATGTGCCAGGGACCGGGGTATCATATGGAATCGGAACAGCGGTTGTTTCAAGCAACAAAGCAAAACGGTGCGGCTACTCCAATCATTAGTAGCGCAGGTGCCCTTGTGGACGGAATTAAAACATTAGGAGCAAAAAAAGTAGCCATTATTACTCCTTATATGAAGCCGCTAACGAACCAGGTCATTGATTATATCGAATCAAGCGAAATCCAGGTGACAGATTCTATTAGCCTGGAAATTCCGGACAACCTGGAAGTTGGACGCCAAGATCCGATGCGTCTGGTAGATATTGTTGATAATTTGGATGTTAGCCAGGCAGATGCTGTTGTGTTATCCGCTTGTGTTCAAATGCCTTCGTTACAAGCCATTCAAATCGTTGAAGATAAGATTGGCAAGCCGGTACTTTCGGCAGCTGTTGCAACAGTGTACAACATTCTTAAAACCCTTGACTTAAAACCTTACGTACCTAATGCTGGAAAATTGCTGTCAGGGGATATAGCTATCTAATGTTTCCATTTGGGGGTGGCATACCTGGATATCGAGGAACTCCTTCAATTTCACGCGAAGATGTCTGATGATTTAAACTTCTATTACCGTAGCATGCAAAAATGTAATCGATCTGAACTGCTATTATTATCCAAGAAGGAACAAATAATGAAGGAAAATTTGCAGGAAATAAATGATAACCAGGAGAAAGCTCTAAAAGATATCGCTGAGGCGTTGGGGAGATTTAAAAATCAAAAAGAGATATGGATGAGAAAAATCCAAGCGTTAGAAGCGAAGGCTACCCAATTTACTTCCGATTTATCTAAAATGAGAGAAGGGGCAATATAATGCACGAAGTAAAAGATAGATTCCGTGAATCAATGAGTCGATTGGCTACTGGAGTAACCGTTGTAATGACTGAAATTGATGGCCGGCCTGGGGATTAACTGTAAGTGCATGCTGCTCAATATCGATGGAGCCGCCCCTTATTTTAATAAGTTTAGCAACGAAGGCGGCCAGCACGCAGGCTATTATCAATAACGACCGTTTTAGTGTAAGCGTATTAGCAGAAGATCAGGTTGAAGTAGCGAAAACAGGGGCGAAACCAGGTGTGCCAAAATTCTTTGAGGATTTTGTAGAAACGGAAGACGGTTTTAATCATAATGTTAAAAACGCCCTCGCAAGTATTCATTGTAAAGTGGAGCAGACCATTGAGGCAGGTGACCATACTATCTTTATTGGGCTAGTTGAGGACGTAATATTGGGTCAGTCAAAGTCTCCGTTACTTCACTATAATAGACAATTCGGTGTATTTAATACAAGTGTAAAGAGCTAATTAAATAAATAAATCTCCAGGATTGGTATACTAATCCTGGAGATTTAAGGAGGGAAAATCATAATGGTGGGAACTAAAAGAGATGAGGCCTTGTTTGAAGAAAGAGGATTCGGAAAGTTATTAGGTTTCGGTAAGAAACCATGCTTGATCGTAGTAGATATGATTAAAGGATTTACAAATCCTACTATGCCAATGGGTTCCGATTTATCTTCACAGATTGCGGAAGTTAACAAACTTTTAGATATGATGCATGTAATGGATCTTCCAGTATTTTTTACTACCATTTCTTATGATGATGATAAACTTGCTGATTCTGGAATATGGTACCAGAAGATGGAAGGGTTAAAGACGTTAAAAGCTGGCACTGAAGCTGTAAATGTTGATTCCCGATTAGATTTTCGCTCCGGTGATAGTCTAATCACTAAGAAATATGCCTCCGCTTTTTTCGGGACAGATTTAATCGCACGCCTTAATGCAAATGGGATTGATACCATCATAATTGTTGGGTGTACTACATGCGGCTGTGTTCGTGCTACAGCTGTCGATGCGCTGCAATATGGATACAGGCCGATTGTAATTGAGGATGCTGTAGGTGATCGTTCATTAGCATCACATAAACAAAGCCTATTTGATTTACGCCAAAAATATGCTGATGTACTAAAAACGGATGAAGTAATTGCAACAGTTTCATCTAAGTATGCCTCGATTTATTAAAAAACTTTAATTGATAAAAAAAGATACTTCCCCCAATCCTCTACTGGATAGTTGCTTAGACAACTTAACGAGAAAGGGGATTTTCCTTTTATTGTATTGAGCTGAATAGTAGGGAGGGATTACACTGAAGTTCTATAAGGATTTATTTCATCCAATAATGAGTGAGGTAGAACACGGTTCATATATAACGATTGGCACTTTTGATGGTGTTCATAAAGGTCATCAACAGTTAATATCAACTGTTATAAAGGAAGGTAAAAAGGAGAATTTCCCTGCTATAGTCATTACATTTGATCCTTTGCCGAAAGTGTTCTTCGATAACGCGGAGCCGCAGTTTGTTCGTTTAACGAGTTCTTGCACTAGGGCCGAGAGAGTTGCTTTACTGGGAGCGGACATACTCATTGAATACACGTTCGATCAAAGTTTTTCGAAGATTAGTGCTGACGATTTCATTAGTAAAATTCTTATGAATCTAAACCCCCAAAAAATTTTTATTGGGAAAGATTTTAAGTTTGGTTACAAAGGTTTAGGGGATTTTGCATTTTTAAAACAGGCGGGTACGAAATTCGGGTTTGAAACAGAGCGGTTAGAATTTATTAATTTAGATAGTGAACGTATCTCTAGCACAAGGGTACGTAATGCTGTAAGGCATGGTGATATTGAACTTGTCACTAAACTTATGGGTAAACAGCATGAGGTTAGCGGCAGAATTATACGAATGATGAATGGTATTAAAGTATTTTTGATGCCAGATCGCGATATTATTTTACCCCCTGCAGGAGAATACAAGGTAAGTATCGGAAGCCATAACAATAAGTATTTCACTAAAGCAAGGATTCTGGATACCAATAAATTTATAGAAGTTACCTTGGAAGAGGGAATGAATCATCATTTTTTCAAAGAAAACGTGATTTTGCAATTTTTAGAGCCTGTAACAGCGATAAAAAAGGAGAAAACGAGGCTAAAAGAGCATAAAGGACTCCGTTCTATATTAAATTAGATGTCGCCACCGGTTTGGTGGTTTTTTGTTATGGCAAAGGGAGATGATAATGGATGAAAAACTATACGCAAAATATTTTTTTCGTTTTAGCCTTCTTTTTAGTGGCCGCTAATCTGCGGCCAGCCATCGCTTCTGTGTCCCCTTTATTAGAAACCATCCGCAATGAGCTTGGCATGAGTAGTTTTGCAGTGAGTTTCCTAACTACAATCCCGGTATTATGCATGGGTATCTTTGCTCCATTTTCAGCCCGTTTGGGAATTCGTTGGGGAATTGAACGAATGATAATGATTTGCTTAGTAGTGATTGGAACGATGACTTTTATGCGTGCGCTGAGTTCATCCTCGCTTTTCCTGCTTGTCACTACATTATTCATTGGTATTGCCATTGCAATTGCCGGAGCTTTATTATCTGGCTTTATAAAACGTATGTTTCCAGCTCATGCGGCTTCTATGATGGGGGTATATTCTGTAGGATTAGGGGTTGGAACATCTTTAAGTGCAGGATTTACGATTCCGTTACAAGGTGTATTGCAAGGTTCATGGACATTGGCCCTGGCTGTATGGTCTGTACTTGCCATTATAGCATTGCTATTTTGGTGGCCTGTAATGGCAAAAGGAGCACAAAATCCAAATGCTGTCCCATCTACACAGGGTGAGGGAAAACTACCATGGAAAAATAAACGAGCTTGGCTTTTTACAATTATATTTGGATTGCAGGCCAGTTTGTACTACTCAATCGTTACGTGGTTGGCTCCGATGACCGAAGCATTGGGACTAAGTAAAGTGTATGCCGGGGTAGCAATTACCGTATTTACCTTTGTACAGATGATATGCAGTCTAGTGATTCCTATTGCTGTAAATTATTATCATCATCGACGTATCTGGTTAATTGGCTGTAGTTTGATTACGCTGATTGGTTTGGCGTTTTTTTTCTTCTCCTATATGATAAGTGTGTGGATTTCTATTATCCTGCTTGGTATTGGGCTCGGTGGGCTGCTTCCATTGTCAATGATGTTACCACTTTATGAAACGTCAACAGTTCATGATGCAAGTGCGTGGACAGCACTTGTCTTGTCCGTTGGATACATCTTTGCTGGATGCATTCCTACCATAATCGGTTGGGTTCATGATATCTCCGGCAGCTATCAGTCTTCCTATATCGGAATGACTATACTATGTAGCGTGCTGCTTGTCTTTTCATTTAGCGCTAGAACGGGTCAGGAACACAAGATTATGCATTCTAATAAAGAGGATAACAAGAAATTAACAGATAGCGACATTGCTAATTAATAGGTAGAAAACCTTACAATTGTATTTACAAGAAGCGAGCAATAACGCACACTCTTTTATAGGAAATAACGTTTAGTAATCCCAAAAACTTATTTTGCTATTTAATTTATTTTAATAAGTTTGAATATTGACACTAAGACAAACAGAAGATAAAATAAAACATGAAAGCTTTGGTAAGTTTAGTTAATTTGAATTAAGTTTTAATAAAAAAATAACTTTGAAAATTTTATTTGCTATTTATGGAAACAATTTCTACTTTGCTAAAGAGGGGGAGAAAGAATGGAAAAGACTCAGGTAGCAGCTAAATACTTGAAGACAGGTGAGATGTTTAAGGAAAGTCTTCGTGACGGCCGCAATGTATTTTATCAGGGTGAACTCATTCCAGATGTGACAGCCCACCCAGCCACTGGTGGTGGTATCGACATCATGGCTAAAATCTATGACGCCCAGCACAATCCGGAAACGCAGGACACACTCACTTACCTCAACTCAGAGGGAGAACGAGTAAGCACAGCCTGGATGATTCCAAGAACCAAAGAGGACCTGAAAACCCGTCGGGCGCTGACTGACTATATCGCCAGGGAAACGTTTGGTGTATTTGGCCGCCCATTCGATCTTATGCCCTTAGTGCCTGTAGGGATGGCAGCATACCTCTCCAAATTCCGCGAAAAAAGACCGGAGTATGCACAAAATGTGCTTCATTACATCGATTATGCACAGAAAAACAATATTTTGGGGCCTGAAGTACTGGTTGACCCGCAGAACGATCGTTCTAAAGCCGCTGCAGCGGGTGCCCGCCTGTTCGATGTGGAATTAGGAAGCAAACTCAAAGGCGGAGAGTCCACACCCGCCTTGCTCCGAGTGGTGAAAGAGACAGAAGAAGGGATCTATATTAGCGGAGCGAAGGCAGTAGGCTCGATTTCTTCCCAGGGAAATGAAATGGTCCTCTCCAACCTGATGCGCCCGGGCTTGTTACCGGAAGAGTCCCTCTGGTTAACGGTTCCAATCAATTCGCCGGGCATCCATATTGTGTGTCGTGAAACGGTCTCTGTGGATTCTGCGAACGCCTATGACCACCCGATAAAATCACGCGGGGAAGAAATGGACTCCTTCCTCATCTTTGATAACGTTTTCGTAGAAAAGTGGAGAATCTTCAACTACGGAGTTCCGGAACTTAATGAGTTGTACGGCAGTGTCGTATTAGGAGCGCACTGGCATATTTTATCCCGTTTAGCGGCGAAGGCTGAATTGTATGCCGGGGCGGCCCAGCTCATTGTTGAGGCGCTGGGAACCGGACAAATCCCAGGTGTGCGTTCCATCGTATCGGACGTAATCCAGTACGCGCAAACACTGAGGGCCTACGTGTTGGCCTCGGAGGAATTAGCGCAGTTGACCGACGATGGCGTGATGTGGCCGGATGTCAATATGCTTACAGCAGGACGCCTGCATGGAATTATACACTATCCAAAAATTATTCATAACCTCCAGGAGCTATGTGGACAGGGACTCGTGATGAGGTTCTCGGAGAAAGACTATGAGCATCCGTACATTGGTGGAAAGCTAGAAGAGCTTCTCTTTGGCCGCGGATTAACTTCCAAGCAGAAGAACCTCTTAATGAACTTTATCTGGGATATTACAACCGATTCCCATGCAGGCCGTATTGGTTTATTCGAAAACGTAAACGCGCTGCCGGCACCGCTGCTTCGTGAACGCCTCTACCATGAATATGATAGAACACCTTTCATGAACCATATTCGTAAATCGATTGGCCTTCCTTTGGCATAGTGAAAATTCTTTTACTTAGATTACTGTCGAAATGAGGAATAAAAAATGAACCAAGATGAATCTTTTGAACACTTATTTGTAAAAGGTGTAAATGCTAAAATCCACCTTATTACTAAAGGGGATAAGAGCGGCATTCCGGTTATCTTTTTGCATGGCATTACCAGTTACAGCTATTCATTTATAAAAATCTTAAATCTTATGCCGGAAAAATATTATACGTTATCCATGGATATACGAGGCAGAGGACAGTCGGATTCGCCTAAAAAAGGTTACATGTTAGAAGATTACACAGAAGATTTGCTGAATGTAGTCAACGCATTAACGGATAACCCCATTCCGCCGATTTTAGTGGGGCATTCCATGGGAGCCAGAATGGCTGCTGCTTTTGGAAGCCGTTATTCTTCATTAATTTCCGGCATGGTATTGATTGATCCTCCAGTCAATGGTCCAGGGCAAAGAGAGGTATATCCAAATCCACTGTCGATGTTTTTAAAACAAAAGGAGGCAGTTGACCAGGGGGAAATGGAAGTGTTCCGGGGGTTTTTCCCTTCCTTTACGGAAGAACAAGTGGCCGAGAGAGCCGAAGAATACCGAAACAATAGTTTGCAAGCCATCATTGAATCGTATGAATCGCTCTTAAGGGAGCCTTTCCAGGTGTTTATAAAAATGCTTACTGCGCCTGCACTGCTTTTGGCTGCTGAGTTTGGTGATACGATTCGTGAGAATGAACTGGAGGTCTTAAAGAGGCTAAATCCCCAAATGGAAGTGGAAAGAGTCAAAGGTGTGGGACACATGATATATAAGGATAATCCTGAATACACGGCTGATTCTATTATCTCTTTTATTGAAAAAACGATAAATCAATAAAATTGAAAGAGGTGTTTGTATTGAATCCTGAATTTAATGAAATGGTTGCTTTGTTTAAGGCAGAACTGGAGTTATGTAAATTGAAGCCGACAGAAACGATGGCTGTACTAACTTCCGGAGAGATTAGGGCAGATTATGCAAAAGCGTTTCTAACGGCTGCTTCTCAAATTGGCGCTAATGCTTTTGAATTGAAACTGCCGCCAGCTAACAGGGGCAATACAGGATCATTCGGTATCACCCCCTTAACAGACAATCGTGTAGCGGTAGAATGCTTGAAAAAGGCTGATTTGGTCATTGACTTAGTTCTCCTTTTATTTTCAAAAGAACAGTTGGAACTTCAAAACGAAGGCGTAAGAATATTGATGGTAGTTGAACCTTTCGATGTAATCAAAAGAATGTTTCCAAAAGAAAGTGACAAGCAAAGGGTGCTTTATGCAACAGAGTTGCTAAGAAATGCGAAAGAATTAAGATTCACAAATCAGGCGGGTACAGATGTTAGATATCAGTTGGGGCAGTACCCGATCCTTATCGAATATGGTTTTGCTGATGAACCGGGAAAATGGGATCACCTACCAAGCTGCTTTTCCGCAACCTCTTCCAATGATGGCGGAGTCGAGGGAATTGTTGTTATGGATAAAGGAGATATTTTGTTCCCCTTTAATCGGTACATCCAAGAACCGATACATTTAATGATAAAAGGGGGATATGTAACGAACATAGAAGGCGGGTTTGACGCCATGCTTATGAAGGAATATATAGACAGCTTTAACGATCCTCAAGCTTATGCAATATCCCACATTGGCTGGGGTCTTAACGAGCGGGCACAATGGCACAGTTTAGCATTTGATAATCAGGTGTTCGGCATGGATGGCCGGGCGTTCTATGGGAATGTTTTATTCTCATTAGGTCCTAATTCCGAATTAGGGGGAACGAATGATACTCCTTGTCACCTTGATTTGCCAATGAAAAACTGCACATTATACCTTGACAACAAGCTGATTGTTAAAGACGGAGATATTGTCATTGACGAAATGAAACCGATTAAACCACAGCTGGCCTAAACAAACTAAATATACTGCGAACATCATACAACTTCTATGCGAGGAATTTCAGGGATTGAAGATATAAAGAAGTTACCATTAAATGGAGGTATGTATAATGAGCGAGCCAATGGTTCAAATCAAAGGGGGTTCCTCGATTGAAACACGTGGTGTCGATATCATTCCGGAGAATGAGCGGAACTCTAAGGCATCCAATGTGTTTTATGTGTTGTGCGGTTCGCAGTTTGCTTTCGGAATTATGGCTATTGGTTCACTGCCTATTGTATTCGGGCTTGGATGGTGGGCTGCTTTCTGGGCGATAACGGTAGGACTTGCGATCGGTTCGTTGGTTATTGGGCCAATCGCTATTTTATCACAAAGAACAGGTACCAATGGAGCTCTCGCTAGTGGCGCACACTTTGGAGTTAAAGGTCGTGTTGTCGGGTCGGTTCTTAATATCGTTATAGCGATGGGATTTTATGCCTTAATGGTTTGGACTGGTGCTCAAGCCTTCGTTTCGGGGGCTCACCGGTTGTTCGGGTGGCCAGAAGGAACCGGAACTTTACTGATAGGGTGCATAGTTATTAGTGCGATAACCGCCACAGTAGCTATCATGGGCCATAAAATCGTAGTGTTATTTGAAAAAATAGGAACCTATTTTGTTGGAGCTATTGTCATTTTATCTTTGTTTACCTTTGCTTCACAGTTCAATGTGAGTTATGAAGGCGGTAAGTATGTGTTAGGAGGTTTTTGGCCTACATGGTTCCTCGCTATGCTCGTAGTCGCGTCGGTTCCCATCTCTTATGCACCATTCGTTGGAGATTATAGCAGATATGTTCCTAATGCCAATAGTTCGACAAAATTAGCTTGGGCAACATCACTGGGAATGTTCGTAGGCTGCTGGTTAGCTATGCTGCCCGCATCATACATGATGTCAACGGTAAAGGATTTGTCGATTCCCTTTGTTACGGGAATTATTGGCGGATCTCCTTCCTGGTGGGTTGCTCCCCTTGCACTTGCTGGAATATTTGGGAGTCTGCCAAACGGAGGTTTGTGTTTATACAGTGCCGGGCTTTCTCTAGAGACGCTAGGCTGGACGCTTAAACGGGTTACAACCACGATAATAATGGCTGCCATTGGGTTTATATTAGTGCTTATAGGTGTATTTGATGTGTCCGATATGATACATCTTATAGATGCATTTGTCATTATCATCATCGTGGGTGTATCACCCTGGTTAGCAATCAATCTTGTCGGGCACTATTTAGTGAAAGGCCGATATGAGCCTTTAGATTTGCACATCAGTTCACCGTCAAGCAGCTACTGGTATTCTAGTGGGTTTAACATTTCCGCGGTTGTTTCCTGGGCCATCGGACTCGTTGTAGGATTGTTGTTCACAGGTACTAGCGTATTCACGGGTCCACTCGTGCAGGTCGTTGGTGGTATAGATTTAAGTTTTACCTCATCGGCCGTTGTTGGAGCATTGTTATATTACATTTTGAGGAAGATATTCCCATACGATCTTAAAGAGGTTAATAGTGAGATTACACAAAACGACGTAGTCCTATAGAAACAGATTTTTAGAGTTTAACAATACGACCCCAATAGAGTAAACTGTTGGGGTTTTTGTTTTTAGTTAATTTTCCGTAATCAGATTCATCAAACGTAATTATTTTTTCTAGAGCAAGTTTTACATTTGTAACGGTGCTATATTATGTTAAAGCAAAAAAATCAATACCACCCAAAAATTAACGCTTTTTTGACAGTGGCCCCATTGCTCAATGATTTATTTTCAGATGATATTCTCATTAGTATTGCTGATATTCTAAACAAAGCCACTAGACGTTTCTATATCAACAATAAGCGAGGAAACAGAAAACCAATCAGCCATTACAGAGGAGTTATCAGCAACTATGCAGGAAATCGGTGGAAACGCGAACTTACTTACCAGCCTGGCTAAGAAAACATTAGAAGGAGAAACAAAATAAAAGCCATTTCAGGATACAATAACAGTAACTTTACTAAGGAAGGTGAGTCATATGATAAGCATTCGTCCAGAAGAACTGCCTGCTAAAGACAATTACAAACTATTAACCGGAACAATTATCCCCCGTCCGATAGCTTTTGTTACCACGCTTTCTACTGTCAATCGAGTCGTCAATGCAGCTCCATTTAGTTATTTCAATATCATCAGCAGTGCTCCCCCTCGCCTATCTATTGCAGTACAGCGAGCAAATGGCAACATGAAGGATACCGCTCGGAATGCAGTAGAACGAGGAGAATTTGTTGTGCATGTAAGTAATGAAGATACAGTAGAAGAGATTAACAAAACAGCTGCTTCCTTAAATCCGGATGAAAGCGAACTTGATTTGACGCAACTGCATACAATTGATAGCTTACATATTTCTGTGCCTGGTATTAAAGAGGCACCGATTCGTTTTGAGTGTAAGCTTGAAAAACACATTACACTTGATGGGGAAGACGGTAAGATTGTTACCGACTTATTAATTGGCCGGATTCTTTGTTACCATATAGCTGACGATTTATACGATCAAAATAAAGGGTACATTCTTGCAGACAAAGTAAAGCCTGTAAGCCGTTTGGCTGGAAATAACTACGCTAAGCTTGGCGAGCAGTTTTCAATTAAACGTCCCACCTAAATCATAATAACCCTGGATAATTTGAAAAAAGACAACCCAGCTGTCACCCAGCAGGGTTGTCTTTTTCAATAATGTAATCCATACTTCGATGAAACTTGAATCATTTATTGTCTAAAATATAAATGTGGCTGTAGAGCTAGAAATATTTTATAAAAGGAGCGGTAAATAAAAATGAAGAATAAGAGGTTTTCATTTTGGCTGGTTGGATATTCTATTTTAACGCTAATGATAGGGACAAATATTCCTTCCCCACTTTATGGTATCTACAAGGAAACCATGGGTTTTTCTTCCCTGATTTTAACTCTGATATTTGCTACCTATGCAATTGTACTTATCCCATCCCTGGCGCTGTTTGGCAAACTTTCGGATCGGTTTGGCCGAAAGAAAGTCATCTGGTTTGGCGTCATGATGTCGATAATCGGTTCCGTGGCCTTTGCATGGGCCAACACGATCGAAGGGCTCTTTTTAGCCAGAGGATTCCAAGGGTTAGCCGTAGGGACTTTGAGCGGAGCTGCGACGGCTGCTTTAATGGAATTGAATCCATATGAGGATAAAAAGATAGCAGCTCTTGTCGCGTCTGTAACAACAGCCGGTGGAACGGCTCTCGGACCGCTTATCGGCGGACTCATTGCCCAATATACTTCAAATCCATTCACAATTCCTTATGTCCTTCACTTAATTTTAGCCGTTCCTAGTATCCTTGGAATTTTGTTTATGGAAGAAACGGTTCACCAGTCTAAGCAGCAGGCCGTTGAGACAGCAAGCCGCTTGCCGAAAAATAGCAGTGGGCCTTTTTTGGCAAGTGCCGGCACGGCTTTTATCTCATGGGCAGTCACCGCACTGTTCATGTCTATCATTCCTACGTACATATCTACTTTGCTGAACATAGACAATTTAGGATTGCTAGGTGGATTTGTATTTTTGATGCTTGGTTCATCGGTTGGCGCTCAATTTATGCTGCGAAGACTCCGCTACGATGTTTCCATAAAAAGTGGATTACTCATATTGGCTGCTGGTTTGATTGGCATCTCACTGGCTGTCCCCTTTCAATCTGCAGCCCTGTTAATCATCGGGATTTTGGCTGTGGGGATTGGCCAAGGATTATCCTTTAAGGGGAGCATGGAGCAAGTTAACCATATTGCCCCGGCTCATCAACGGGGTGCCGTCGTATCCAAACTATATATTGTCATCTATTTAGGAG
Organism: Aneurinibacillus tyrosinisolvens; assembly: GCF_001015055.1. GTDB lineage: Bacteria > Bacillota > Bacilli > Aneurinibacillales > Aneurinibacillaceae > Aneurinibacillus_A > Aneurinibacillus_A tyrosinisolvens. The sequence continues at coordinate 81,969 of NZ_BBWZ01000004.1, forward strand.
TCGGGCTGCCGATTATTGGCGTAGGTACTTTAGCTACATTACTTGGTTTATACTACTCCATTTTGTGCTTTACTTCTATTATCACTTTTCTATCATTTATTATGGTTTTTTATCTATACGATAAATTGTGCTTGAACTTATCTCATGAGTTGCACAAAGCAGTTTAAATGGCAACAGTAAATATTGATGTCATAGAAGGGAAATACAATATAATAGGAGAGAAAGAAAACGATTACCAATTTAAAAGAAAATGGAGCGATTTATTTTGGGAAACAACAATAATCTTGCCGAAGTAGCCTCTATAATAGCTGATTCTTCTAGAGCATCAATCCTTGTATCCCTACTGGACGGAAGAATGCATCCGGCATCCGAACTCGCTTACATGGCCGGAATTAAACCTCAAACAGCGAGTTTTCATCTTGCGAAAATGGTTGAAAATAACATGGTAACTGCACAGAAACAGGGACGTCATCGCTATTACCAATTAAATCCTGACGCTGCTGGAATACTAGAAACTCTTCTAAATATTTCACCCCCCGTTCAAATTAAATCTTTGAAGCAATCGATTCAGGTTAAACAAGTAAAGCAGGCAAGAACTTGCTACGACCATTTTGCCGGTGAATTTGGAGTAGCTTTGACCGAGTGTATGCTTGAACAGAATTTCATCATAGATGAGGATGAAGAATTTAAATTAACGGTGAAAGGTACTGCCTTTTTTCAGCACTTCGGTATAGATCTGGACAGTCTGCAGAAAAAAAGAAGGGCTTTTTCAAGAAAGTGTTTAGATTGGAGTGAAAGGAAGTTTCATTTGGCAGGTGCTCTGGGGCAAGCCTGGTTCTCAAGTTTGAAGAGCTTCATTGGACGGAAGGGGTGAAGGGAAGCCGGGCCATCCTGGTTACGGATAAGGGGAAAACAGGGCTTAAGGAATACTTTCATTTAACCTATTCAAATGATAGGGATTCGTAAGTATTCATTCAAACGGGTACAAAGAGAAAGTGGGGATACTGCGAATTGAGATTTATTATTTTCAGACAAAAAATGTAAGACTCTTATGAGGCAGCAGAACAGTTAATTTAAGGGGAAATCAACTCCATGAACTGCGTTGAATTGGGCGTTTGTTTCCCTAGCTTATTGAAAAAGGCGATATCCAAAAAAATAAAAAATTACTATTCGTTGTTGCAAGAGGAAGGAGAATCCTCAAAATAAAATTTAAAGTAACTTTATTAGATAAAGACAGCGTAGTCAAACTGAACATAAAAACGCAGCATGCCTCATAACGAGGAGGGCTGCGTTTTTTGATTATTACTTTACGCTAGTTTCATTGCGAAATTTCAGTTTTAATAAGCCATATATAAAGAGTTATTAAAATACTTGCTATACTTATTCTTTACGGTTGTCATACTTTTTATAATTGACTATAAAAAGTTAATATTCTAAATTATATGTAAATAAGGCGAGAGAAAAGGAATTGCTTTTTGGTAGGTTGCTGAAAGGAGAGAATGCTTGTGAATATGCCCCGCGTAACTACAGAAGTGTTACAGGCAATTCGACGGAGTAAAAAGCCAAGTTCCAAAGCAGACATTGTGCGGTCAACAGGGTTTAGTTTAGTAACCGTAACAGAACATGTCGAAACGCTGGTTAGAAGTAATTTGGTAATTGAAGTAGATATGGGACCTTCAACTGGTGGTAGAAGACCAAGGCTTTTATCCTTCAACGCTGAAGCAGGATATATTGTTGCCGTTGACCTAGAGACAACTCATGTACAGGTCGGAATTGTAGACTTGAACTGCAGTATTCTCGCATCGAAAGCTAGTGATATAGATGTTGCATCAGGCCCCAAAGCAGTACTTGAACATATCAAAGAAATGGTCTTTTGTTTACTTAAGGAAAATGAGATTGAGACTTCCCTAATCAAGGGAATAGGAATGGGCGTACCGGGGCCAGTAGAATATAGTACTGGTCTACCTGCCTCCCTTCCTATCATGCCAGGGTGGGATCGTTATCCCATTCGTCAATTTTTCGCTCAACATTTTCAGTGCCCATGTTATATAGACAATAATGTCTACACAATGGCACTGGGGGAGCGCACTGTTGAGTTAGCTTCTGAGATTGATAACTTAGTCTTCCTGAAAATTGGTAACGGAATTGGAGCAGGAATTATATGTAATGGGCAAATTTATCGTGGTTCCGCAGAGTGTGCGGGGGACGTTGGACATATAAATATCGGCCACGATGTTCTCTGTTATTGCGGCAATCGAGGGTGCCTGGAAGCCATTGCGGGCGGAAGAGCGATGGTTAGGAGGGCAGAGCAAATCGCTAGGGACGGTCAAAGTAAAATACTTGCGGAAATATTGCTGGTTAAAGGGAAGTTAACCTCAGGGGATGTTAAACGTGCAGTACTGGAATCGGATCCGGTGGTAGTCGAAATGGTCCGTGAATGCGGTGTTTTAATTGGCAATGTATTAGCGAACCTTATCAACTTTTTTAACCCCTCTTTAGTTTGTATTGGGGGTGGGTTTTCTCAAATAGGTGATTTGCTTTTGGCATCTATAAGGCAGGCTATATATCATCGCTCATTGCCACTGGCTACACGTAACCTATTGATACAACAGTCTTCATTGGGGGAAAAAGCTGGTGTTATCGGTGCAGCTGTTCTAACTGTTGATGAAATAATCAACGATTCACTCAAAAAAACAGCAAGTGGAATATTTTCTTTTTATTAAACGATGGGGGCGAATTTCTTCTGTGCATGGAATTTACTTAAAAACTTTAGTGAAAGCGACTGGTTGATTAAATCGTAAGCGATTACATTCGAATGCATAAGATTATTTGAAAAAATAAAGGTGGTTGGTTTGTATGGAAAATTCCACTATAAACATAGATGATTTTACCATTTCCAATGAAAGAGCCTTCGTTCCTCCCCTTCTTGAGATGCGCAATATATCAAAAAGTTATTCCGGGGTTAAAGTGCTAAATAATATCAACTTGAAGATTAATGCCGGTGAGGTATTAACCCTTGTGGGAGAGAATGGAGCAGGAAAGTCGACGCTAATAAAGACGCTCGCCGGGGTAATCCAGGCCGACTCAGGAGAAATTCTAATTGATGGAAAACCGGTTAAGTTTAATACCCCACTGGATGCCGAGCAACATGAAATCATAACGGTGTATCAGGAGTTTAATTTATTTCCTCATCTATCGATAGCGGAGAACCTTTTCTTCAATCGTTATATTAAAACAAGGGGAATGATTGAGTGGGGAGCTTTACGAAAGGAAGCTAACAAATTTCTAAATGAACTTGGTCTCTATTTACCAGTTGAAAAGCCGGTTTCCACCCTCAGTATAGCCGAGAAACAGATGCTTGAAATTGCAAAGGCTTTCCATCAAAAGGCACGAGTGATGATACTCGATGAACCAACAGCAGTTCTTGGTGGGGAGGATGTAGAGCGGCTCTTAAAAATTGTTCGTATGTTACGAAATCGTGGCGTTGCTATAATTTTCATTTCACACAGACTGAATGAGATATTTGGATTGGCAGATCGATACGTAGTGTTAAAAGATGGAGAACAGACCGGCCAAGGCCTCATTAGTGAGACGAATCCTGATGATTTAGTATCGAAGATGGTAGGACGAGAAATTCGCAGTACTCCGACTGAGGCTTTAAGTCGAGAGCGGAGCGAAGAATTGCTTCGTGTTGAAGGGCTTTCGAGAGCGGGGATTCTTAACAATATAAATTTTACTCTTTACAAAGGGGAAATCCTCGGAATTGCCGGTCTTAGAGGTGCAGGCAGAACCGAATTAGCCCGGGCAATATTTGGAGCGGATCCAATCGATTCAGGTGCAATTTTTATTAAGGGTCAGAAAGTCAAAATAGATTCCCCAAAAACCGCTGTGAAGATGGGGATTGGTTTGGTTCCAGAGGATAGAGGGGGACAGGGGCTATTTAAAAATCTCTCAGCATTACAAAATATATCAATGGTCAAAATGGCGTGCTCAAAAATAAATTGGATTTATTCCAGAAGGGAGAGAAATACTGCAGAAGATTACGTACGAGAACTCAAGATAAAAGTTCCGTATTTAGAGGCGCTTGTTGGGGGGCTGTCTGGAGGCAATCAGCAAAAAATAGTGCTGGCTAAATGGTTAGAAGCAGGAGTTTTTGTTCTTCTTCTTGATGAACCGACAAGGGGAATCGATGTTGGGAGTAAAGCACAAATATATGAAGTAATCCGGAATCTTTGCAAAAGTGGATTAAGTATTATTGTCATATCGTCAGAATTACCTGAGATTTTAGAAATATGTAACCGCATTCTTGTTATGCACAAAGGACAGATTGCCGGAGAATTGGAACGAGAGCATGCCACGGAAGAAGCCATAATGAAATATGCTGTAGGAGGGACATCCCATGAGGAGTGAGGATTCTTTGTTAATTAGTAACGAGGGTGCCATAGCCGCTGAGAGTGCGGGAACAGTTCGGTCTAACGGATCATTACTTCATGCCCTTCGTACTTATCGAGTGACAATTTCGCTTTTTATCGCCATGTTAATACTTACTGCTATTCTAGCACCCGAATTCTTTAACTTACAAAACGTTATCAATGTTATGAGGCAGGCTTCGATAGTTGGGATGGTAGCTATAGGAATGACATTTGTTATTTTAACCGGGGGTATTGACCTGTCGGTAGGGGCTATCCTTGCAGTGGTTGGAGTGGCTTTTGCCTTAATGTTAAAGCTAGGTTTTTTAGTTCCTGTGGCTATCATAATTTCACTGCTAATAGGTATTGTGATTGGGATAATCAATGGTATTGGTGCTACTTTCTTCGGAATTCAGCCTTTTATCATGACTCTTGCAACAATGGCTGTAGGAAATGGGGTTGCTTTACTGCTATCTAATGGCACACCTCAGGATTTTAGTATAAATAGTGGGATTATAGAGCTATTAGGCAATGGAGGAGTAGGGATTATTCCAGGCCCAGTCATCCTGTTTCTGATAAGCGCTGCAATTGCCTGGATGGTATTACGGTATGTACCTTTTGGCAGATTTGTTTATGGGGTTGGTGGCAGCTTGGAGACCGCACATCTTTCAGGTGTCAGAACAACGCGTGTGCTGCTTACAGTTTACGCTATTAGTGGTTTGTGTGCTGCCGCTGGGGGTTTAATGACTACCGCTAGATTATACGTTGGTCACCCGACTGCTGGCAGTTCTATCATGCTTGATAGTATTGCAGCAGTTGTTATTGGGGGAACAAGTCTAATGGGAGGCCGAGGTGGTATTGGTGGAACAATCGCGGGGGCCCTGTTATTGGCTATGGTTGCAAATCTTCTAAACTTGATGGGAGTATCTCCTTTCAACCAGCAGATAGCGAAAGGATTAATCATTGTGGCTGCAGTCTTGTTCACGACGGCGGGTCTAAAACAGCGTATCAAACAACAGTGGACAGGATTATAATAGCAAATAAATTTTAACGAGGAAGGGGGACAGTGTCTGGAATAGGAAACGATTTCATATTTTTTGAGGGGGAATCAGGGACTATGAAGTTTATTAGAATAGGAACTTTGATAGGGATTTCAGTTCTCATGCTGTTTACGGTTGCCTGTGGTCGTAGTGCATCTGAGTCAGTCTCAAACGGCGCCGCAACCCCTACCGCCATTTCCGCAAATGACTACGGTCTATATTGTGGCCCTGAATGCCAAACAGCATTGAAGCTAAAAGCATCGCCTGAGTCGATTAAGGGTAAGGTAGGATTTGCTGTCGCATCCACGACGTTTGCTTATGGTGTAGCTTTGAAGAACAAAACGGAAGAAGCTGCTAAGAAATTCTTTCCGAATATGGAACTAATAGTAGGGGATGGCCAAAATGATCCGAGTGTTCAAACAGGTCTTGTAGATGACTTCATCGCTAAAGGGATTAAGGTTTTAATTATTAATGCCGTAGAGAAGGAAGCACTTGCTCCTGCAGTAAAACGGGCCGAGAAAGCGGGAATTAAAGTTATTTCGATAGATCGTACCGTTAATGCTCCGGTCCTAACTACCATTAAAGCAAAAGATATAGATATAGGAGAGGCAGCGGGTAAACACCTTGTCTCCGTCTTGAATGGTAAGGGAAACGTAGTTGAAATACAAGGAAGTCCCTCTGCATCTCCTACCATTGATAGACACCAGGGATTCATGAATGCAATTAAAGATGCTCCAGGCATTAAAGTGATTGCCAGTCAGAATGCTAACTATGACCAAGCGCAAGGTCTGAAAGTAATGGAAGATATATTACAACGGTTCCCGAAGGGTCAAATCGACGCCGTGTTTACTCATGCGGACATGATGACTCTTGGTGCGATACAGGCAATCAAAGCGGCAGGGCGGAACGAGATCAAAGTATTTAGCATTGACGGACAAGGGACAGCTTTTGATGCCATTGCGAATGGTGATATAGACTCTACCGTTGTCTATCCTGTTGTTCCGCCAATGAGTGTTATTGCAGCTGCTAAAGCCTTAGCCGGGGAACCAATGCCAGACTTCATTAAATTAGAATCACCTGTTGTGACGAAAGAAAACGTTGCGAAGTACAAGGGAACAACTTATTAAAATTAATAAAATTGAGGAGGCAATTTATTATGACAATGAAACTATCATTTAACACATGGCCTTATGCTAGTTTTCCAGTATGGTTACCTGCGTATCCGCTTGAGGAAGTTATTAAAAGAATTGCAAATATTGGTTATGACGGAATCGAGATTGGAGCTGCTAGCCCACATGCTTACCCACCAACTCTAACGAGGGAGCGACGTAAGGAGATTAAAAAGGTACTGGATCATTATGGTCTTGAAGTGTCTAGTATGCTACCAGCTCTAAGTGGTGGACCCGGTCACAATGTGGCTTCTCCTATCCCGGAGGAGCGCCGCCATACTATCGAGCATTATAAAGATGTCATCGAACTGTGTGCTGAATGGGGTGGTAAAACCGTCCTCTATATCCCTGGTTGGCAAGTTTTCGGTACCAGCCGTAAGCAGGCATGGGCGTGGAGTTCCGAGGCGTTAAAGGAAATTTCCAAAACTGCATCAGATTATGATGTAACTCTAGTCGTAGAGCCTACTCCTTTTGATAGTAACCTGGTGGATCGTTGCGATGATGCCATTGAATTGATGGAAGAGGTGAACGAACCTAATGTAAAAGTTATGTTTGATACACACCATGCTCTTTATCGTAAAGAAGTTTCAACTGATTATGTATACCGTATGGGAAAAGACCTTCGCCATGTTCATATCTCAGACAATGATCGCTTGGCTCCCGGACAAGGTCGAGGAGATTTCGTCTCCGTTATTTCCGCACTGCATGAGATAGGATACGATGGATATTTAGCAATGGAACTTGGTTTCGATCGTCGCGATATAGAACCAGACTACGTGGCACGCCAGGCGTTTGAGTACCTTAAACCATTAATTGAAGAAGTAGAAAGAAACAGCATTAAAAATAACGCAGCAATTCGTTCCTAATAAAAGGGGCCATGTCTGGAACATAATTGCTGAACTGGAATTTTCGTCTGAAAATTTAGTTAACATTTGATGTATCCGAGCATGGCCGAACTATAGCCCAATGAATACTTCTATCCTCTCTACGTTATGTTTGTCAAAAAAAGAAGGAGATGAGTTCCGTGAGCAACGAGAAGTTCATAGTTTGGCCGGAAGAGGTTGAAACAATGGCGTTTGATTGGGGCTGTTTTAAAATCACCTGTGCTTCTGAAGTTACAGGTGCCACCAAATTTAGCGCAGGTGTAGTTGTTGTTGAACCGGGAAAAGGACATGACCGACATAACCACCCTGGAGCTGAGGAGATTATTTATGTCCTCTCTGGCGAAGGTGAACAGATGGTGGAGGATGAGAATGGTAATCCACAGACATATAAAGTGACCCCGGGATGTACAGTATACGTACCCGAAGGTAGATACCATTACACTATCAATAAAGGTTGGGAGCCATTAAAGACATTTGTTGTCTATTCACCAGCCGGAGCAGAGAAAGGTTTGCGTGAATTACCTGACTGTAGAATCGTATCACCTGGGCAGATACCAAAGCGTTAGTATGAGAGGATATATCAACGGGGGAAACCAATATGGCAACGGTGGTGCTTTTAGGGACACTTGATACAAAAGGGAACGAGTACAAATTCATAATTGACCGTATTCAATCTGCAGGTTGCAAGGTGCTTCTTGTAGACGTCGGCGTCCTGGGAAATCCTCAAATTCCGGCTGATATAACTAGAGCCGAAGTTGCCCGTGCGGCTGGTACCAAAATTGATGAACTTATAGAACAAAATGATCGTGGTACTGCTATGGAGTTGATGGCAATCGGTGCAACAGAAGTAGTTTGCAAACTCCATGAGGAAAGTCGCCTCGATGGAATTCTTGCCTTGGGAGGATCGGGTGGCTCTTCGATAGCTACCAAAGCCATGCGAGCACTCCCCATTGGGGTGCCAAAGCTAATGGTTTCAACGATTGCTTCTGGTGATACCCGGCCGTATGTAGGGCAATCAGATATCACGATGATGTATTCAGTAGTAGACATTGCAGGGATTAATTGTCTATCTGAAAAAATACTTTCCAACGCCGCTGCCGCTATTACGGGGATGGTAAAATCCAGCCAATCCTTTCATCCACTCGAACAAAGGAAACCATTGGTGGCAATCTCCATGTTTGGGGTTACAACACCTTGTGTTTCGGAAGCTAGTAAATGGTTAGAAGATTTCGGATACGAGGTAGTGGCATTCCATGCTAATGGCTCCGGTGGTCGTGCTATGGAAGCCTCATGAAAGATGGTTTTATTAGTGCATCACTGGACATAACTACGACTGAACTTGCCGACGAATTGGTTGGTGGAATGCTATCGGCGGGTCCAGGAAGACTTGAGATGGCGGGTAATCTTGGTATTCCGCAAGTTGTATCACTAGGAGCTCTCGATATGGTAAACTTCGGGCCGATTGATACAGTACCCGAACGTTTCCATGGACGGAATCTCTATAAACACAATCCGAATGTTACTCTTATGCGTACTACAGTCGAAGAATGTGCGGAGTTAGGAAGAATCATTGGACGTAAGTTAAACCAGGCAAAGGGACCAGTGAGTGTTTTCATCCCACTCAAAGGGATTTCTACCATCGCCAAATCGCATGGGGTCTTCTATGCTCCAGAAGCTGATTGGGCGTTAATTGATAACCTTAAGAAGACACTCGATTCACACATTGAGGTAGTATTCATGGATACAGACATCAACGATCCCCGTTTTGCTAAAGCAATGGCGATTAAGTTAGATAAAATACTAAAACATAGCGAGGTGCTAAGGAATGAGTAGACAGGAAATAGTGAAGCGATTACGGGAACAAGTAGCACAAGGACGACCGATTATTGGCGCTGGTGCGGGCACAGGTCTTTCAGCTAAGTGTGCAGAAGCTGGCGGTGCGGATCTTATCATCATATATAACTCCGGCCGTTTCAGAATGGCGGGTCGGGGCTCGATATCTGGGTTAATGCCTTATGGAGACGCAAATCAAATCGTTGTTGAAATGGCGGGTGAGGTAATACCGGTAGTCAAAAACATACCTGTGCTTGCAGGCGTTTGCGGCACGGATCCTTTTAGAATGATGCCTACTTTTCTAGAAGAGCTAAAAAGAATCGGTTTTAAAGGCGTGCAAAACTTCCCTACCGTGGGACTCTATGAGGGTCGATTGCGCCAAAATATGGAGGAGACAGGGATGGGTTATGATCGTGAAGTAGAAATGATACGAATAGCCCATGAACTAGACTTGTTAACTACACCATACGTATTCAATGAAAATGAGGCCCGTGCCATGGCTGAAGCAGGAGCTGATGTGATTGTTGCTCATGTGGGCACCACACTTAAGGGGTTTATCGGAGCAGAAAGCACAATGACTCTTGATGAAGCGATCACTAGCATACAGGCAATGCACGATGCTGCCAAAGAGGTAAACCCTGATGTGCTTGTGATTTGCCACGGTGGCCCTCTTGCAGAGCTAGAGGACGTTCGATATGTGCTAGAACGGACAAAGGGGATAGATGGATTCTTTGGCGCTTCTAGCATGGAACGACTACCAGTTGAAATAGCGATTACTGAAAATACACAACGGTTTAAAGCACTGCCAATTTCAAGTTCGAAGGTTAAAATCCACGAGTAAAACCATGGATATGATAAATAGAAAGTAAGATACAGAAATCAAAAAGCTACCGGGGGGAGTTGTTTTCTCCCCACTCCCTTTATAAGAGAGTAAATTTTTCAAGTTTGCATTTAATAGGTTGTAGTTAACCTTGTATAGAGGAGGGTGAGTAATGTCGAAAGTCAAGGAAGTTTTACCAACGTTCATGTTTTTTAATAAAGATGAAGCACGTACTATCGAAGCTATGGCCTCTCGCATCATACCTGGTGACCCGTTAAGCCCCGGTGCACGAGAGGCAGGAGCAGTAATTTATATCGATCGAGCACTAAGCGGCTATTATAGACATCTTCAAACATTCTATCGAAAATGTTTGTTAGAGCTTCGCCGTTACTGTGAAGAAAGATATGGAGGTCCCTTTGTTGAACTTGACGAAGAACACCAGGACAACGTGCTTAGTGAAATTGAGGGATTCATAATAAAAGAAGCTTCTGGTCCTCAAAGTCTATCCGATAAAATAAACGAGAATTCTAGTGTACTGGCACAATTCTTTGCTGTTGTACGTGAACATACATTTGAAGGAACCTTTTGTGACCCCCTTTATGGTGGAAACCGTAACGCCGTTGGCTGGAAGTTAATAGGATTCCCGGGTGCACAATGGGGCTATACTGCTGAGCAGATGCAATTAGGTTTCGATGCTACACAAATTGAGGTGTTAACTCTTGAAGATCTGCAAATAGAACGAAATCGTTCGACGGCAAAAGGGGTGAAACAATGACTCAGCGAATTGATGCTATTGTAGTAGGACTTGGTGCTGCAGGCGGAATCATAGCAACAGAACTTGCTCATGCTGGTTTGAAAGTGGTAGGACTTGAGAAGGGGGCATTTTACTCGGATGCGGATTTCCAATCTAAGTTTGATGAGATTCGCTATTATACCCGTAGTGCGATTGTGCCGCATATGGGAACTGATCCGATTACGTGGAGACCGAATAACGAGCAAGAGGCTGCTATTCTTCCTTGGGCTGCTAATAAACTTGGTTTAGGTGATCCTTTTCAGGTTCCGCCGTCAATTGGAACGGGAGGCGGTACCCAGTCTTGGGGTGCAGCTGCATTTCGATTTCGTGAGAAAGATTTTAATATGCGAAGCACGATTATAGAACGTTTTTCTGAGGCGGCGTTACCAGAAGATACAACAGTAGTCGACTGGCCTATAAGCTACAATGAGTTAGAGCCCTATTATGATCGGGTTGAATGGGAACTTGGGGTAGCGGGTAAAGCGGGTAATATTAATGGCGAAATTTTTAATGATGGTAACCCTTTTGAAGCGCCTCGCAGTCGAAATTACCCCATGCCTCCTTTAACTCGTGGGTCAACGGATAACCTTTTTGTAAAGACGTCTACTCGTCTAGGCTATCATCCATATCCTACTCCAACAGCAATTGCGACTGTTGATTATAAGGGCAGGCCTGCCTGTACGAATTGTGGATACTGTCACGGTTACCACTGCCACGTTGGTGCCAAGCTATCCACTAACGATTTGATTCGATCTGCCGCTGCAGAGACCGATAACCTTGAAGTACGTCCTCACGTTCGCGTTTTTAGAGTGAATCGCGATCCAAACGGTCGAGTCAAAGGGGTTTCCTATTTTGATTCTGAAGGAAAAATTATTGTTCTTGAAGCGGATATTGTAATTTTGGGCTGTTACGCCCTTGAAAACTCTAGATTACTTTTAGCCTCAGGAATTAATAGAAATGGCCAGGTTGGCAAGCATTTGATGATTCATAACTATGGTTGGTTCACTGGCATTCTACCAGAGTGGACGAATCCATTCATGGGATCACTTCAAGGAGGGTCTGTCCTGGATGATTTTACATCTGAATTGATCCCTGATAATGAGGATGGAATTCTTTGGGGATCTCCAATCAATACTTGGACCGGCGACATGCAGCCAATTGAGACTGTGCACAGCCTTCCTCCCCACGTTCCTCGTTGGGGAAAAGATTTTAAAGAGTGGATAAGTGAGAATTACAGGCGGCTTTTCAAAATGTACTCACAACATTCCACCTTACCATCCAATAAATTTTACTGTGACCTTGATCCAAAGATCAAGGATAAATTTGGACAACCGGCACTAAGAATTACCCATGATTGGACGGAATACGACCGTAAAGCAGTAGAATTTTTCATGAAGATTAAACGACAAATTGCACAGGAGATGGGTATGCTTGAGTGGTGGGAGGATTCACCGGCGCCAGCTTATCATATCACTGTTCATGATGTTGGTACTCACCGCATGGGGTGGGACCCAACTTCATCAGTAGTCAATCCATTCGGGGAAGTACACGAGTGCCAAGGACTATATGCAGTTGGTGGGGGACAGTTCCCTACCCTTCCTTCATACAACCCGACAGAGACTATTATGGCATTGGCGTACATGACCGCGGATTATCTTCTGGGGCGAGTTACGTCTAACAAGAAAGAAGAAGCATTCCAATAACATTGATTATCGTAACAATCATAAAACTCTAGTGAAAACGCAGCCTGCCCCTTAACAGGGGGAAGCTGCGTTTCTTAGTCATCGTTTAATCTTAAAGTGATTCAAAGTAACTTTTCTCTTCAATTTGATATTTCCGCATTTTTTGATAGAGCGTCGAACGGCTGACACCAAGCCTCGCTGCTGCAGCGCTCCGATTCCCCTCACTTTCCCGTAAAGCTTTTAAAATAAGCTCTTTCTCCGTAGCAGCGATGACATCGCGTTTATTGAGAGCAACAGTATCCGAAACAATGGAGTGCAAATCAACAGAATGCAAATCATCCGGTTTAGCTTGAATAGGTGCGCCCTGTTCTTCCGAGAGAAAAACGGATGGCAAATGGTGAGGCTCGATCCAATGGCCGCTTCCCAGATTGATTGCTCTCTCCAGGATGTTTTCGAGTTCCCTAACATTCCCTGGCCAACTATGCTTCTGCAGAGTTTTCAGTGCAGAATCGTTAATTCCCTGAACCTGTTTGCCAAGCATCCGGTTCAGCTTTTGGATTAAAAAATCGCACAGCAAGGGCAGATCCTCCTTCCGTTTCCGCAGCGGAGGAATCGATAGGGGAATGACATTGAGGCGGTAGTACAAATCCTCACGGAATTTTCCTTCCGCAATTAACTTCTCCAGTTGCTTGTTCGTGGCGGCAACTATTCTTACATTCACCTGTGTCGTGCGCGTATCTCCAATCCGTTCAAATGCGCGTTCCTGCAGAACACGCAGCAGTTTCGCCTGCAGTGAAAGCGGCATATCACCGATTTCATCAAGAAACAGCGTTCCGCCGTCTGCCATCTCAAATTTCCCAGGTTTTCCTCCTTTTCTTGCCCCGGTAAAAGCTCCATCAGCGTACCCGAAAAATTCAGATTCCAACAGTTCACCCGGAATGGCTGCACAGTTTACTTTCACAAAGTTTCCCGGCCTGCCGGAAATTTCGTGAATCGCCTGCGCGAACAATTCCTTGCCCGTTCCGCTTTCTCCTGTAATTAAGACGGTTGAGAAGCCCTGGGCAGCTAAATACGTTTGCTTTTTCAATGTTTCCATTTCCGGATTGATCGTAATGATTGAATCTAAAACGGTGCCTTTGGTGGTGGCCCGAAAGTATTCCCCACGATAGTATGTCAGTTCATTCTCTAAATGGTCAAGGCGCCGGAACAAATCTTTAAGGGAGTCCAGCTGGCGGAACATGACTTTAATGATAGCTCCAACGCTTTTTCCTTTTTGAATAATCGGCATGCATGTAACGATGCACTTGTTCCCTTTAATTTCACAAATGTCTCCGGTTTGCTCACTCTTCGTATCGAGTCTTTCAGGCGAAGCAAGCTCCGGCAGCGTGCTGGCCGCTTTCGTTCCTAATAAATCCTCGCGGGAGAGGCTGTACAACTCGAGCAAAGCATCGTTCACCATAGTCACCCGGTCCAGCTCATCCGTAATCACAATCCCGTCGTACGCGATTTCAAGGGCGCTTTCTAATGTACGTTCTAATTTTTTTGTTGTTTGCAATTCGTGCACCGTTTCTGTTCCAACCTGGGGAATGCATTCCGCAGGCCGTCCGAGAACGGCTTCGCGGGACAATTGAAACATGCGCTCTGCGGCAGAATTGAAAGTATGGATAAAAGAGTCGTTATCGATGCTGATGACCGCATCTTCGAGGTTTTCGATAAGAGAGGTTACGTGATTGGAGAGCCGTTTGTCTCCAAGTAAAAAGCCCTGGATTAAGTCCCCTTTGGCCATCACGCCAACAACCTTTTTGTTTTCATCAAGAACGACAGCATGGGCAACATTTGCTGCAATTAAAGTGTCCCGCGCGCTTTCTAAGGAGGTGTGATTCATAACGGTGGTTACATCATGGATCAAGTACGGAGCGATCGACGTATCGAGCGGGTGTCCGTTTAACAGCATCCGGTAGAGATTGTATTTTGTGATAATTCCTTCTAACTCTCCGTTACGATCAAGGATGCAGCCTATGTCCAGTCGATAGCTCAGGAAACCTTCGAGCGCGCAGCGAATCGTGCTTGTCGATTGGAGAGCGACGAAGTTATGCGTCATGCAATCTGCCACGTTTAACATAGTTCCTCCCTTTTTAAAGCAAATGTATAATTTTTCGGACAGTTGTCTACATTTTAACACTATTGTATTTATAATTTAATGAATTTTCAACAAATTAAGCGGCCGCATCTGGTATTATTCTGTGGGTTGTCATTGGTATGTTCTTTGCAGAATAAACAACCAAGAGAGTAAAAAGGAGGGTACCCATGAGCAAAGCGAATCAAAAACTGCTGGAAGAAATCGCCCGGGTAAAACGCGGGGGGCATGCAAAATATCATGAGAATCTGGAAGCGCAAAGCAAAATATTTGTTCGCAAAAGGCTGGAACTTCTATTTGATCCCGGCTCCGTTGTGGAGGACGGGTTGTTTGCCAATGTGCTCGACCCTGAGCTGCCGGCGGATGCGGTCGTAACCGGAATGGCAGCAATCGATGGCCGTCCGGTCTGCTTCATGGCAAGCGATTCTACAGTAAAAGCGGGATCATCCGGAGCGAAAACAGTTGAGAAACAGCTTCGCATTCAGGAAAAGGCCATGGAAATGAAAGTGCCGATTTTGTATTTAATCGATTCGGCAGGCGGGCGCATCACGGATCAAATCGAAGTGTTTCCAGGCCGCCGGCATGGGGGCCGGATTTTCTATAATCAGGTGCAGCTCTCAGGCATTGTGCCGCAGATTTGTATACTATTTGGCCCTTCTCCAGCCGGTTCTGCCTATATCCCTGCTTTTTGCGATGTAACCATCATGGTTGAAAACAATGCCAGTGCGTATTTAGGCTCCCCGCGAATGGTTGAGATGGCCATTGGGGAGAAGACGACCATGGAAAAAATGGGAGGAGCCCGGATGCACTGCAGCGTCAGCGGATTAGGGGACGTGCTCGTACAGTCGGAGGAAGAAGCAATTGATGCATGTAAACAGTATCTCAGTTATTTGCCGCAAAATTGGCAGGAAAAGCCAGCCGCGTCTGAACCGATGGAGCCGGAAGAAGGCCGTCTGCTATCAGAGATTATTCCGGAAAATCAAAATGTCCCGTTCGATATGCATGAACTCATTCAACGTGTCATTGATAAAGGTTCATGGTTTGAAATGAAAAAGCTGTGGGCGGAGGAACTTATTACCGGGTTTGCCCGTATCGGCGGGAGAGCGGTCGGAATTGTCGCCAATCAGTCCAAAGTCAAAGGTGGAACTCTTTTCGCTGATTCTGCCGATAAAGGAGCAAGGTTCATCTGGCTTTGCAATGCCTATAATGTTCCGCTTCTCTTCTTGAGTGATGTTCCCGGTTTTATGATTGGCACCCAGGTTGAAAGGCAGGGAATTATCCGGCACGGGGCGAAAATGATTTCGGCGTTATCGGAAGCGACCGTGCCGAAGCTGTCTGTTATTGTCCGTAAATGCTATGGCGCAGGGCTTTATGCAATGGCCGGCCCAGCTTTCGGGACGGACGCAACCATTGCCCTTCCCAGCGCCTCGATTGCGATTATGGGACCGGAAGCAGCGGTGAACGCAGTGTATTTCAATAAAATTATGCAGCTGCCGGAGGAGGACAGAGCCGCCTATATCGCTGAGAAGCGCCGTGAGTACGCAGAGGATATCGACATTTACCGGCTTGGGTCCGAGCTTATTATTGATAACATTGTTCCATTTGAAAGTTTGCGTTCGGAAGTGATTTCCCGTTTCACTATGTACCAGCATAAAAAGCCCGTCATCCAGCCAAGGCGAAACGCCGTTCATCCGGTGTAGAAAGGAAGTTGATTGAATGAGCAACCCATCGGTCCTTTATACGGTTCAGGAAGGCATTGCCAAAATCGCATTGAATTTGCCCGAGATGCGGAACCCTTTGACATCGGAGCTGGCCAATGAGCTGCTCTCTTTTCTGCAGGAGGCAGATAAAGATGATAGCATAAAGGCCATTATTTTAACCGGAAATGGAAGTACTTTCTGTGCGGGCGGAAATCTAAATGAATTTAAAGAAAACATGTCCAAAAGCGTTCCGGAACTATACTGGGAAGGACGGGAAAGCACGCGGTTGTTCGAACTCGGGGCAACCATTCGCACACCGCTAATTGCCTCGGTAAACGGTCCTGCCTTTGGCGGAGGATGCGGGCTTGTCGCCATGTGCCACATTGCCATTGCAACTGAACAGGCCAAATTCGGGACGACCGAACTGCGCCTTGGTTTGGTACCTTTTGTCATTCTTCCGTGGATCCGCCGTGCGGTTGGAGAAAGGAAGGCGATGGAAATGATGCTGACGGCAGACATCTTTTCCGCAGAAAAAGCGCTGGAAATCGGACTAATCCATCGTCTGACGACGGCTGAACGCCTGGAAGAGGATACATGGCAGCTGGCCAGGACGATTGCTTCGTACAGTCCGCTTGCCGTGAAACTCGGAATTGAAGCTTTTCGCTCCACGGAACAGAACGACGTAGCAACATCGCTGGCCCATCTTAACACATTGCGATTAGTATCGTTCAAAAGCCAGGACTTACAGGAAGGAGCTACTGCGTTTCTCGAAAAAAGGACGCCGGTTTGGGAGGGGAAATGAATGAAAAAGCTTCGGATTGGAGCAGCGCAGGGATTTTACGGTGATTCCATTCTCCCCGCTGTAGAAACAGCCAGGCACGGCGATGTTCAATATCTATGCTTTGACTGCCTTGCTGAACTGACGCTGGCTATTTTACAAAAAGACCGCCAAAAGGACCCTGCCAAAGGATATACACGGGACATTACCCTCTCAATGCAGAAGCTGCTTCCTTATGTGCAGGACAAAGGGATTAAGATTCTGACAAACGCAGGGGGGATGAACCCGGCCGGTGCCCAGCAAGAAGTCATGCGGATTGCTCATGAACTCGGCATGCAAGGATTAAAGGTGGCGGTTGTTACTGGAGATGATATTCTGGAGCGGCTGCCTAAATTCAGGCAGCAGGGCATTTCCCTCCAGCATATGGAGGACGGAAGAGACATTGATTCAATACTCGATCGGATTGTATTTGCCAATGCATACCTTGGTGTGGATGGAATCGTGGAAGCACTGCGGCAGGGAGCTGACATTGTCATTACGGGGCGAACAACCGATTCCGCTCAGTTTCTTGCGCCATTGGTATATGAATTTGGCTGGGGGCAGGAGGACTGGAACCGCCTGGCACAGGGTATTCTTATGGGTCATTTAATGGAGTGCTCAGGACAGGCGACAGGGGGCAATTTCAGCGGTAATTGGCAAGCGATCGAGGATTTTGAGCGGCTGGGCTTCCCGGTGGCAGAAATCAGGGAGGATGGCGAGTTTATTCTTACGAAAACAGTAGGGACAGGAGGGCTTGTTTCCATTGATACGGTGAAAGAACAGCTGCTGTATGAAATCCATGATCCTTCCGCCTACATGACACCGGATGTTGTGCTGAACATGACCGATGTCCGGCTTGAAGACACCGGGCCTAACCGGGTGCGTGTCACAGGAGCCCAGGGGGCGAAGCGCCCGGACAGGCTGAAGGTGGTGATGGGCTACTCGGACGGCTGGCTCGGCCAGGCAATGGCCGGCTATTCATGGCCGGACGCACTGGGCAAGGCGCAGGCGGCGGACCGAATTTTACGAAAACAAATGGAGCGGATAAAACTGCAGTACGACGAAATTCAAACAGACTACCTTGGCTACAATTCATTGCATGGACGGCTGGCAAGGGTCCCGGAAGAAGAGCTGAATGAAGTGTATTTGCGCATGGTGGTACGCACCCAGAGAAAGGAAGAAGCGGCTAAGCTCGGCAGGCTGTTTCCTCCGCTTGCGTTAAACGGCCCACCTTCGATGAGCGGATTTACCGGGATGATGCCTCCGCGGGAATTGCTTGGCATGTGGTCATGCCTCATTCCGCGCGAAGTGGTTGAAAGCAAGGTTCAGGTAAACGTATCGGAGGTGGAATAAATGGGCCGTACCCAGCTTCGCCGAATTGCCCAGGCACGTTCGGGAGACAAGGGAGATACGGTAAATATCGCCTTGTTTGCGCCAACGGACGCTTTGTATAGCGTGTTTGTCCGGGAGGTAACTCCTGAGCGGGTGAAGGCGCATTTTACCGGATTGGTGAAAGGAGAAGTAATACGTTATCTGGTGCCAAATGTGAAAGCGCTCAACTTCGTATGTAAAGAGGCACTAAATGGCGGCGGTTCTGCATCCATCCGAATGGATAATCTCGGCAAGTGCTATGCGTCCAACCTGCTGCGCATGGAAATTGAAGTAGAAACGGGGGAGGAGAAGTGACGAGAAGTCCGTTTTTTACACGTGAACATGAAGAATTGAGGAAAGCCATCCGAAAGTTTGTCGCAAAGGAAGTGACTCCTCATATTGACGAATGGGAAGAAAAAGGTGAGTTCCCGCTCGAAATCGTACGCCGGATGGGAGAATTGGGATTTCTCGGCCTGCGGTATCCCGTTGAAGTAGGCGGACAGGGCGGAGACTATTTCATGTCACTCATCCTTGCTGAGGAGCTTGCCCGCTGCGGGGCCGGCGGATTTCCAATGGCGATGGCAGTCCAGGTGGAGATGGCCACACCTCCTATTATGGAGTTCGGCACGAAAGACCAGCACGAGCGGTTTCTTCGTCCGGCCATCCGGGGGGATAAGCTCGCCGCTCTGGGTATTACTGAACCGAATCACGGGTCCGATGTCGCTTCTATTGAGACGCGGGCCGTCCGTGATGGAGACGAATGGGTCATAAACGGAAGCAAGACGTTTATCACAAACGGGCCGCGGGCTGATTTTGTCGTGCTTGTAACACGTACGTCTCCAGGTAAAGGATACAAAGGCATTAGCCTGTTCCTTGTGGAAACCGATCGGCCCGGGTTTTCGGTCAGCCGCAAGCTCGATAAAGTAGGGATGCGATCATCTGACACGGCTGAGCTAATTTTAGAAGACGTTCGGGTTCCACATGCGAACCTGCTTGGCGAAGAAGGAAAAGGATTCTATCATATCATGTGGGAACTTCAGGGGGAGCGTCTCATCGGTGCAGCCGGTGCGGTTGCCATCGCCCAGCATGCATATGAGATGGCGCTTGACTATGCAAAAAACCGGCAAGCGTTCGGCAGGCCAATCGGACAAAACCAGGCCGTAAGCCATCTGCTGGCAGAGATGGCCACCCGGATTGAAGCGGCCCGCCAGCTTACCTATGCCACCGCCTATCGATTCTCCAGAGGAGAGGTTCCTTCCAAAGAAATTTCCATGGCGAAGCTGGAAGGTGCCCGGGTGGCTTGCTGGGTAGCAGACCGGGCGCTGCAGATTTTCGGCGGCAGCGGATATATGGCGAAAAATCGGATTGAGCGAATTTGGCGGGATGTACGCCTGTACCGAATTGGCGGCGGTACAGACCAGGTGATGAAAGAAATTATCGCAAAGGAAATGGGCCTATAAGTAATCGAGCTGCAAAGGGGGGATAGGAATGGCGCATTGGTTATTCAATGAAGAGCATGAGATGTTCCGCAGGGCAGTCCGCAGTTTCGTTAAGAAAGAGATTTTGCCCTTTGTAGAGGAATGGGAAAGAGCGGAGGAATTCCCGCGTGAACTGTATCGCAGAATGGGGGAGCTGGGCTACTTCGGGATTAAGTTTCCGGAAGCGTATGGAGGCATGGAAGCGGACTTGATTGCGGAAGCCGTTCTCATAGAGGAACTGGCCAGGTGCGGGTCCGGCGGTGTCGCCGCAGGGCTTGGAGCACACTTTAGAATTGCTTTAACACCGATCTGGAAGTTTGGAAACGAGGACCAGAAGCGTACGTATTTAATGCCCGGCATTGCGGGAGAGAAAGTTGCCGCGCTCGGTATTACGGAAGCGGACGTCGATTCGGACGTGGCCGGAATTCGTACGACCACACGGAAAGATGGCAATGAATATGTACTGAATGGAAACAAGATGTTTATCACGAATGGCGTCATGGCTGATTTTGTCGTGGTGGCTGCGAAAACAGATCCTGCGGCAAATCATAAAGGGATCAGCCTGTTTATTGTAGAGAGGGGATCTCCTGGTTTTTTGGTCGGTAAAAAGCTGAAAAAGCTTGGGTGGCGCAGTTCAGATACTGCCGAGCTTATCCTTGATGAAGTCCGTGTACCTGCTGCCAATCTTATTGGCGAAGAAAATAAAGGGTTCTACTATATTATGCAAAACTTCCAGTGGGAACGGATTTGCATGGCCCTGCAATCGGTCGCCCTGGCAGAACTTGCGCTGGAACAGGCCATTCGTTATGCGGGGGAACGCACCCAGTTCGGCCAGCCGATTCAAAAGTTTCAAGTCATTCAGCACATGCTCGTCGATATGGCGGTTAACATTGAAAAGGCCCGTCAGCTCACCTATCATGCTTTGTATTTATTTATGAACGGTGAAGATGCGCTTACCGAAACGGCGATGGCGAAGGCACTGGCCGGAGAGATGGTAAGGGAAGTAACGGATGCTGCGGTACAGATTCATGGCGGTAATGGCTATATGATGGAGTTTCCGGTGCAACGGTATTGGCGGGACGCACGGCTGCAGTCGATTGGCGGGGGAACAACTCAAATCATGAACAAAATGATTGTGAAACAGCTTGGCTTAGCGGGTAACTAACCTTATAAAGGGGGATGTCAAATGTTTTCTAAATTTTTAGAGAGTTACGAAGTGGGCGAGACATGGGTTTCCAGGGGACGAACGATAACGGAGGCCGATCTGGTTAATTTCTCTGCTTTCAGCGGTGATTGGTATCCCCTTCATACCGACAAGGAATATGCTGCAAGCACCCCGTTTAAACAGCGGATCGCGCACGGAATGCTCGTTCTTTCTGTTGGAACGGGGCTCATGCGTTTTGAACCGAATGTGATTGTCGCTTTTTATGGAATGGAAAATGTGCGGTTTGTGAACCCGACCTTTATCGGAGATACCATCCATGTAGAGATGAAAATTACGGACATTGAGCAAAAAGCCGGCGGGCGCGGCGTAATTACTGCTTTAAAAGAAATCAAGAAGCATAGCGGCGAAACTGTGGTAGCTGCCGTTATGAAAGTTATGATAAACAAAGGCGGGGTATAGTTTTACCTTAATGGTTGAGATGAATAGACAGGGAGGGATCGTGGATGTTTAGGTCGGCAGAAGGGATTAGAAGACTGGCGATTGGCGATATTATTCAGCGGAATGCCCGGCGTTACCCGGATAGAATCGCTATCGTAGACGGTGAGAAGCACATTTCATTTAGCGAGATGGAGAACATTTGCAACCAATTTGCCCATTTCCTCTTAGAGCAAGGGTTAAAAAAAGGGGATCGTGTAGCGTGTGTGTGCCAGAACTCTGCTGAATTCCTCTTTGTAATGTACGGGATTGCGAAGGCCGGGCTCGTGTGGGTACCTATTACTCCGGTGCTTGCGCCGGCGGATATTGAGTATATTATTGACCATTCTGATGCAAGGGCCCTAGTTGTAGATGATGTCCTCTATCCTCATGTTGCTGCTTTGCTCCCTTCCCTTAGCCAGGTAGAGACAGTCGTTACGATTCCGCTTTCGGGAGCGGATCTTCCAGGATCTACGCTCTCTTTCCCTAATGCGATAACAGGCCATCCTGTCCATGAACCGGATGCAGACATTCATTCTGACGATCTCATCTCAATTATGTATACAAGCGGTACCACAGGCAGGCCCAAAGGTGTCATGCATGACCATGTATCCGTATATGTAGCTGCGTTAGGCAATATTATTGAAGGTGAAATGACGAAAGACGATGTGGTAACGTGCATGCTGCCGCTCTTTCATTGTGCCCAGCATGTCGTGACCATGTCAGCGCTTGCTGTTGGAGCTGCTTCTGTTGTTTTGCGGGGTTTTGACCCGACGGCCTTTTTTACTGCGGTTGATAAGGAAAAAATATCTTGGATGGTTGGACTGCCGATTATGTATAAGACCATGCTGGATCATCCAGAAGCGGGCAACTATGACCTTTCTTCTTTACGATACTGTTTATACGCAATGGCAGCAATGGATGAAGGGACGCTGCGAAGGGCGATTGACCGTTTCGGTGCTCGTTTTGCGCTGGGAACCGGGCAAACCGAGGTGTATCCTTCAACAATGTATTTTAAGCCGGAGGAACAATTGCGCCGGTTTGGCCCGTATTGGGGAATTTCATCCTTAACGGTAGATACAGCGCTCATGGACGACGAAGGAAATTTACTTTCCCAGGGTCAGATAGGTGAAATTGTGCACCAGGGGCCGAACGTGATGAAAGGGTACTGGAAGAATGAACAGGCAACAGAACAAGTCCAAACATTCGGCTGGCACCATACAGGTGATCTTGGCGTATTTGATCCGGATGGGCAGCTCATTTTTATTGGCCGTAAAAAAGATATGATTAAAACCGGTGGTGAAAATGTTCCGGCCGGTAAGGTGGAAAATGTGATTTTAAACGACTCCCGGGTTGCGAATGCTGCGGTTGTTGGATTGCCGCATGAGCATTGGGGTGAAGCGGTTACCGCGTTTGTCATTCCAAAACCGGGGACCTTACTCACCGGTGAAGAAATTATCAATGGCTGCAAGAAAGAGCTTGCTGGATTCGAGATACCTAAAGCCGTTGTGATTCTAAATCAGTTTCCGATGACGGCGACCGGAAAAATACAAAAGCATGTTCTTAAGGAAACGTATGTAAAATACTATGCGGCAATGGAGACATAAAGCAAGCGGAAGTTTACTTGGATATGGGAGGGAAGCACTATGGATGTTGGATATATAACAAGACGCAATGCTCAGGATCTGAAAACTGTTGAGCCCTCCAGATGTGCATTAAAGCTGGAGAGCGAAGCATCATGGACGTATGGCGACCTGCATCGCATTTCCAACGCATACGGGAATGCCTTGCTTGCATTAGGAGTCAAAAAAGGGGATCGGGTAGGGATTTTGCTGTATAACTGTTTGGAGTATTGGGCGCTTTATTTTGCGGCGGCGAAAATCGGGGCGATCGCTGTACGCCTGAATTTCCGCCTTTCCAGTCAGGAGTTTGAATATGCGCTGAACGACTCTGAAACAAGGGTGCTTTGTTTCCATTCCAGTATAGCTGATCGAATTGATCCGATACGAAATTCGATCCAGGTTGAGGACTATATTTGCTTGCCGTATGAAAATCACCCATCTCCGGAATGGTCCTTGCCCTGGGAAGTGTTAGCTGACGGCAGCACAGCAGAAATCACGGAGATAAAGATTGAACCGTCCGATCCTGTGATGCTCATGTACACCTCCGGTACGACAGGCCGGCCTAAAGGGGCGTTATGGACGCATGCAAATACGCTCTGGTTTTGCGCCATGCAGGTCATGAAATGGAATTTGAATGCTGAAACGGTTTCGATGTCGGCCGGTCCTCTCTATCATGTTGGGGCAATGGAAGATGTAACACTGCCGACTCTTCTTGCGGGAGGCACCGTAGTGGTGGTTAAAAGCGGGGGCTTCAGTATTGACCGTATTATAAACGTAATGGAGAAAGAAAATGTCTCTGACTGCCTTCTCTTTCCCTTCATGGTCTATGAGATGCTGAACTCTCCTCAGTTAGTTGATTCTAAACTATCAAAAGTGCATCGTATTATCTCTGGAGGAGACCCTATTATTCCCTGGGCTATTGAAAAGTTAACCGAACGTTTTCCTCATATAGGACTCGTTCAAATCTATGGCTTAACAGAAGGAACTCCGATTGCCGCTTCCCTCGATCCTGGCGATGCCAGGAAAAAACCCCATACGGTCGGGAAACCGATGCCGCTGGTGGAAATAAAAGTAGTGGGTGAAGAGGGGCAGATGGTAGGTGTTGGAGAGATAGGGGAAATCTGTATCAAAAGTCCATCTGTGTCTAAAGAATACTGGCGTAAACCGGAGGCGACAGCGGCGACGTTTGTTGACGGATGGTGCCATACGGGTGATCTGGGCAAATTCGATTCAGACGGATATTTAAGTATCGCGGGCCGAAAGAAAGATATGATTCGAAGCGGGGGAGAGAATATTTATCCGGTGGAGATTGAGGATGTTTTAATTCGCCATCCTTCTGTAGCGGATGTAGCGGTCATTGGCATTCCGGATCCGAAATATATAGAAAGTGTTTGCGCGGTCATTGTTCCGAAAAAGGGTGCCCAAATAACGGAGGCAGAAATTATACATTTCGCCGCTGAACAGTTGGCAAGTTATAAAAAACCCCGTAAAGTCGTATTCATAAATGAAATTCCACGAACACCATCCGGGAAAATCCAAAAATATGTTTTAAAAGAAGCACATCAAAGTAACTCGATTAGTAATAACTGAGCAAGTTCCTTTTCGGAGCTTGCTTTTTTGTGAGATAATTAAGAATAAAAAGCGACCGATATCCGCCACCTCTCAACATTGTGTAGATGGGGGCGGATATCAATAATGTATTTAACTATTTTCAGAAAAAGTGTCCCGTTCTACCTTGCATACTCGCGTTGTGAAATTTTTGTACCAGTCTGTCTTCCCTTTTTCCTGTACTACCTTATGTAATGAAAGCTCCTTGTATTCTAGTTTAATGGGATTTTCACCTCTAAATCTTTAAAATAGTGAACATGATTCATCGAGTAAGTGAAAACTTTTAATTTCTCTTTGTTCTCTATTTTGGGATAATCACGAATAAAAGAGTAGCGGCCGTTTTGAACGCCAACCAAGTGCGGGCCTTTTGCATCGTCTGTAAGTTTCTCACCTTTTTCATTCATAAGCCAGATTACACCCGCCTGATCGTAAGGGTTATCTCCGATTACATCATAATATAAGACTGTGCGATCTTCTAAGAAGTCGATGCGATGAATCGTAAAGGAGCCGATCTCTCCCTGTTGAATTGTTTGTGGAAGCTGATTCTGCAGGGGTGTAATAATATCACCGTTTTTATACCCGTCCGTATAAGGCCGCAATACAAGAAATTTTGTCGTTCCTTTGGCTGGTGTAAACAGGTAACGGTTTTGAAATATAGATGTTTTATCGTCAGATTCTTCACTGCTAAATCCTCCGCCTTCTAACATGAGTAGTGGGGCACCATGATCATCTGTTACTTGATAAAACATATTAGTCACAGCATTTGGAGGGCTTACCGTTTGAAATTGGATATCAGTCCCCCGAGGAGATAAGCTGACAGATTGAACAGTTAATGTTACGTCTTTACTCTTCTTGGCTAACATTGGGTTTAGCACTTTAGTTGAAGTTTTGATTTTCTGAATCGGAAGTTCAAACTTCCATTCTCCTTTTTTATCTCCAATTTGCGTAACCTTCATTGAAAGATTGAAATGATCAGGTAAAGCATTTTCTTCTAACCATGTTAAATTCCATACCCCCCGAATCTGATTTTCATTTGTCTTATCCATCCCGGATTGTTGTTGATCCCACCCCGGCACATCCATACGAAATCTTGGCTTACTAAAATCTAATAGAGGAAGTCCGTCAGGGGAGTATTCTTTATATCCTATGGATAACCTCGTGCCGTCAAAAAGAATATCTGTAATCGTTAGTGTGATCCCCTGATCTGTAGCTTTCTGAGTAACTGGAGTGCTTAACCCTAACTTGTTAGCTTCTTTTAATCCGGGATCTCCGTATGTTTCAAAAATATGGCTTAAAATAGGAACTTTCTTTAGTGTTTCCGCCATGGTCGGAGAGAAGAAGCCCGATCCTATAATGCAAAGGGATACGACTGCAGCGGAAGATACCCCATACATCCATTTCTTTTGATGCTTTGTTTTTCCTTTGGCTGTTTTTGTTTCCACTGGGTGTTGATTCGGCGAAACTTCAATATGCCGGTCCATTTTACCTTTTTGAATCGCCTGTTCGATAGCTAGATCCAGCCGTTTGGGGACTTCCGCTTCATGTAGGGAGTCAGCCCATTTTTTGAGCTCATTATCCATTTATGCATTCCTCCTTTAAATCCATTCGAAGTGTTTGGAGTGCTCTATGCAATCGAGTTTTCACCGTACCAACAGGGCAATTCAATATTTCAGCGATTTGTTCATGTGTTAAATCCTGGAAATATTTAAGAATGACTACCGTCTTATATTTCTCGTCAAGCTTTTGGATCGAATCATGTAATTCCTCATTTTCGAATCCGTCTTGCAAAGAAGTTGTACGGGAATCAGATATGTCTGCAAAGGGAATCACCCTTTTCTTGTTTCTTATGTAATCTATGGCACAGTTGATTAAAATTCGCGTTAACCATGTCTTAAAATAGGCAGGCTCCTTTAAACGGTTTATGGATAAATAAGCTTTATAAACCGTCGTTTGCACAATTTCGATCGCGTCATCTTCGTTTCTAACATAAGCCAAAGCCGTTCGATATAACAAAGACTTATACTGATCTATCAGGTGATTAAACGCATCATCATCGCCCTGTTGGGCACGAATGATGTGGTCCATAAAATTCCCCTCCTTTGTCTGTTTCGTATATTAGACTGTAAAGTTCTGATTTTGGTTTTTTAAAACGGGGAATTCGGTGAAACGTTTTTTGTTCCCTCCTCGTCTATTAAAAGCTTAAGAAAAACGAGGAGGAAATGACATGAAAAAAAGCAAACTAGTTTTAGCAGGAATAATAGGGGTTTCTACGGTGCTTGTTTCGTCTCTGCCAACCGTTATGGCAATAAATCAGCCAATGGCTAGTAAAGCAGCAAGTATGTCGGCGGAAACCATCATTAAACAAGCGATTGAGAAAAATAAAAGCTTATCAAATATTATGATAGAAGCAACGCGAACAAAAGCTAAAAATAACAAAGTGTATGAAATCGAAAAGTGGAAATGCTGGGAGCAGTTAAGCGGGAGTGAAAGAAAGGTAGAGAAAAGGCACATTGAAAGAAAAAATAATAAATATGGGAACCCCATCCAGGTTCAGGATAGAAAAACAGTACAGAGTTATAGAGAGGGCGGGAAAACAGCAACGATAGAGCAGTTTCATCAAGAGGCGCATTGGATTGATAAAGCTACCGGTGTAACTGTTAAATGTATAGAAGCAGGCAAAGGAAATGCATTTGAATACGTTGTTACAAAGCTTATTGCCAATTCCAAGTTCCCCAAAGATATATTTACCTTAAAACTGCCAAAGGGAGTTAAAACCCAGCAGGTTGGTAAAGTATAAAAAAGTTACATACTCAACAAAGCGCAATCAAAGAAACCAGTCTGGATCCAGGCTGGTTTCTTTTTACTTAGAAATTAACATAGTGACAAAATAAATTGAATTCTATATAATATTCTTAAAATAGAAAAGGTTTCCGCAATATGGAAAAATTCATTTTATCCCGAATCAGATGGGGGTCACGGTTGACATGATTCAAGTCAAAAATGTATGCAAGTCATTTGATTCTTTGCAGGTGTTGAATGGAATTAACCTGGAGGTCAAAGAAAAAGAAGTTGTTGTTTTAATAGGAGCAAGCGGATCCGGAAAAAGTACGCTACTGCGTTGCTTGAACTTTCTGGAAATTAATGATGAAGGAGAAGTCTGGCTCCAGGGCAAACGAGTTGATCCGCATAAAACAGATTTAAACAAAGTTCGTTCTGAAGTCGGCATGGTATTTCAGCATTTTAACCTGTTTCCTCACAAATCCGTTTTAGAGAATATCATTGAGGCTCCTGTTTATGTCAAGAAAATGAAGAAGAGTGAAGCCACGGACATTGCTTATGATTTGCTCGAGAAGGTAGGGTTGAAAGACAAGGCGGATGAATATCCGGATATGCTGTCAGGGGGACAAAAGCAAAGGGTGGCTATTGCCCGGGCTCTGGCCATGAATCCTCGTATTATGCTGTTTGACGAGCCTACTTCAGCCCTAGATCCGGAGTTGGTAGGAGAAGTACTGCAAGTAATGAAACAGCTAGCAAACGAGGGAATGACGATGATTGTAGTGACTCATGAGATGGGATTCGCCCGTGAAGTAGCTGACCGCGTCATATTCATGGGGGACGGGCAGATTCTCGAGCAAGCATCGCCCGAACAGTTCTTTGATCATCCGCAAACCGAAAGAGCCAAACAGTTTTTAAGAAGCATTTTATAAAACCAAAAAATATAGGGGGATTAAAAGATGAAGAAGAAATGGGTAACGGTTTTATTATCTACAATGATGACAGGCTCGCTCCTTCTAACCGCATGCGGGACCCAGGATACGGGAGGAAAAGCGGAACCAAAGGCAGATCCTAAAGCAGCGGAACAGAAAGAGTTTCATTATGCGATGAGTGGTCTGTACAAACCATTCAACTTTAAGGAGAATGGCCAGCTCACCGGTTTTGATGTGGAAATTGGCCAGGCGCTTGCGGAAAAGATGGGAATGAAGCCGGTGCCGGTAACAAACCCGTGGGAGACCATTGTTCAAGGGCTGCTGGCTAAGAAGTATGATGCGATCCTGGGGAGTATGACCATTACAGAAGAGCGATTAAAAGCAGTCAACTTTTCAAAACCTTACTACAGATCCGGGTCTGAAATTTTTGTAGCGGAAAGCAATCAGGACATAAAATCCCCCGATAGTTTAAAAGGCAAGAAAATTGGCGTTGTGAAGGCAAGTGTTTATAAAGATCTGGCCCTCAAGCACACTGACAAAGCTAACGTTGTTGAGTACGATAGCGACCTGACGGCCCTTATGGATCTGCCGACAAGCCGGCTTGATGCCGTTATCACGGATCAGATGGTTGGCCTTCGCATGATGAAGGAAGGAAAAGCTAAAATCAAAGATGTGGGGCAGCCTATGACTCATGATGACCAGGCGCTCGCCATTAGAAAAGAGGATAAAGAACTTGGGGCAAAAATAAACAAAGCGCTGGAGGAAATTATCAAAGACGGAACGTACGACAAAATCAGTGAGAAGTGGTTCGGCCGCAATATTCTGGGTGAACAGAAGTAACAGCAAGTCAGGGTGTCATCAGACACCCTTGTTTCCTAAAACGGGTTGAGGGTGAGTAGACATGATTGATATTTTTTTATCGACGTACAAGGTTTTTCCGGTGGCCGTCCTTCTTACATTGAAGCTGACCGTCACGTCCCTTATATTAGGAAGTGGAATCGGTCTTGTTTTTGCATTTTTTCGGCTTTCTCACAACAGGTGGCTTAACTATATTGCCAATTTATATATTACTGTCATTAGAGGAACACCGCTTATTGTACAAATTGCTATTCTATACTTTGGGATTTCCAGTGTCGTTACGCTCTCACAGTTTTGGGCCGGTGCATTGGCGTTAGCTGTACATAGCGGGGCATACATTGCCGAAATTTTCCGCGGGGCGATTCAGTCGATTGACCGTGGACAGATGGAGGCAGCACGTTCTCTAGGGATGCCTTACCCATTGGCGATGAGAAGAATTGTTCTCCCACAGGCGTTCAAAATAGCCATTCCTTCTCTCGGCAACCAGTTTATCATTGGATTAAAAGACTCCTCCCTTGTGGCCTATGTAGGAATGCAAGAATTATGGGGTTCGGCGCTAAGTGAAGCAGCATCCAACTTTCAACAAATGGATACGTACATCGTGGTAGGTTTATACTATCTTGTTCTCGTGCTGATTTTTTCATATGGTGTGAGCAAACTTGAATCGCGTTTTGATGTAAATGCCCGTAAAAGAAAGCAGACGAAAGCGAAGAAACGCAGTGAAGTTCTTGATATTTAAAATACAAAACAACAATTGTAATGGCAGGAGTTATCGTAATGATCCAATCCATTGATCGAGCAATGCTAATTATTAACCTTCTTACTTCAGAAAACTCCAAAGATGAG
Organism: Aneurinibacillus tyrosinisolvens; assembly: GCF_001015055.1. Taxonomy (GTDB): domain Bacteria; phylum Bacillota; class Bacilli; order Aneurinibacillales; family Aneurinibacillaceae; genus Aneurinibacillus_A; species Aneurinibacillus_A tyrosinisolvens. The sequence continues at coordinate 112,382 of NZ_BBWZ01000004.1, forward strand.
TGGCCCATAACCGAACTGGCGGAGAAAACATCTCTGCCTCTCGGCACGCTTCACAGGCTGCTCCGCTCCTTAATCGAGCACGGGCTTGTCGTCCAGGTGCCCGAAACAAAACAGTATAAAGCAGGGTACAAATGGATGGAAATTGGCCTGCGCCAGCTGGACAAAATTGATTTTCGGTTAGAGGCAAGAATTGTAATGGAACGCTTAGCAGGTGAAGTTGAGGAAAGCATCTATTTAAACATTGCGAGCGGTGCCGACGCAATCGTGATTGAGAAAATCGATAGTCCTTTAAAAATCAGGCTTGCCGAAAATCTCGGCATTCGAATCCCACTCTATGTTGGCGCTCCGAATAAAACCATCCTTGCGAATATGGAAGAACATGAAATCAGACAGACGATAAACCGCCTGAAGCTTTCTCCTGAAGAGGAACAAAAGCTGCTAAAGCAGCTGGCTGAAATAAAAAGAAACGGCTATGCTGTGAGCCAGAGCGAGAAGACGGAAGATACAGCCTCCGTGGCTGCCCCGATTATCGGGTACAACAACAAAGTAATCGCAGCCTTGAGTATTGGTGTACCCGGATTTCGCTTTACGGAGGAGCGTTTGCCGGAACTCATTGCGAAAGCAAAAGCTGCTGCAGAAGAAATCTCAAGAAAAATAGGGCGGATATAAGGGAGTCTCTCCCTTATTTTTTTAGCTAGAAACCGGAAAAGGTTTCCGTATTATGGAAAACGGGGGTAGTATGATGGGAAGCGTTACTACAAGTAAATGGCGGACAAAAACAGAACAGATGGAGCTTCTCTCCAGGCTCGTTAGATTTCCAAGCGTTACAGGTTCAAGGGCTGAAATTGCGATTGCGGATTATATTGAAGAGGAGCTGCGCGCTTTTTCGTATTTTCAGGAAAACGCAGACCATTTACAGCTTCATCCAACAGAAGATGGACGTAAAATTGTCACCGCTCTTGTAAAGAAAAGAGAGGATGTAAGAAACACGGTCATCCTTGTGAGTCATTTTGATGTCGTAGACATTCAGGATTACGGCAGATGGAAACCCATCGCTTTCGATGCTGGGAAATTAACAGCGGCCTTCTATAGCGATAAACAAAACATTCCTCTAGAAGTACAGAAGGATATTGAGCAGGGCAACTGGTTGTTTGGGAGAGGGACAATGGACATGAAGTGCGGACTTGTTTCTCACATGGCCATGATTGAGCAAGCGATTGGCGGAGCCTTTGATGGAAATGTTCTGCTGCTGGCTGTTTGTGATGAGGAAGTTAACTCTGTAGGAATGAGAACGGCGGTCCCGGTGTTGTTGGAGATGGCGGAGAAATACCGGCTGGAGTATAAAGCATGCTTGAATTCAGAGCCCATGTTTGCCCGCTATCCGGGAGATGAAAACAACTATATTTATACAGGATCTATCGGCAAGGTACTTCCCGGGTTTCTTTGTTATGGAAAGGAAACCCATGTCGGCGAGCCTTTATCAGGGCTTAATGCGAGTTATATGGTTTCTCAAATTACGAATCAGTTTGAATTAAATACGGAGTTTTGTGAGGTGGTCGAGGGAGAAGTGATGCCGCCACCTACGAACTTGCTGCAAAGGGACTTAAAAGAAGAATACTCGGTGCAAATTCCCCATCGTGCGGTGACATTATTCAATTTGTTCTTATTCGAAAAAACAATGGATGAAATCGTGGATCAATTGCGCGGCCTCATGAAAACCGCAGCTGTCTCTATTGAGCAAAACTACGCGAAACAGGCGGATAAGTTTGCTCAGCTGCAGCGCTCTACGCCAGGAACGATCAACATTAACGTGTTAACCTTCGAAGAATTGATGGCCTATGCAGTAAAAACATATGGGAAGGAAGAAGTGGACCATATTCAAACGGCCGCAATGGAGAGCAGGGCGGAAGGAGATGATCGTGAGGTTACGATTCGCCTTGTAGATCAAATGGCTGCATTGTGTAAAGAACTTTCTCCTATGATCGTTCTTTTCTTTGCGCCGCCGTATTATCCTGCTGTGAGCTCCCGAAAGGATCCGTATATTCAATCGGTGGTTGACGACATGATTACGTATGCGAAGACAAAGCATGAAGTGGTTCTGCAAAAGCAAAATTATTTCGGCGGAATATCTGATTTGAGTTATACTGGGTTGTCGCAGCCCATTTCTTCCCTCAATCCCCTTGTTTCGAATATGCCACTCTGGGAGAAAGGGTACACACTTCCTTTAGAAGGGCTAGAAGCGCTTAATTTGCCTGTATTGAACCTTGGGCCGGTGGGCAGGGATGCCCATAAGTGGACGGAGCGTTTGGATATTGATTATGCGTTTGAAACATTAGCGGATATGCTGCCTGTTGCTATAAATAAATTATTAACAGAAAACCGCTTAACATAAGTTTCAAAGTAAGTATAAAAAGCTGGTGTTGATAGCATCCCCTTGTAGTTGATAATGTGAAGAAGCCATTTGTTACAATGGCATTTCGCTGACAACTATGAGGGATTTTTTTACGCCCCCTCGTTATATAACGTTTGTGGATTCAGCCATTTACATTATTTATTTCTATTTGTTTTTTCATACAATATTGGATAATCATATCTTGATGTGCATTCGAAATTTCTTTGAACTTTACGCCATACTCAACTAGCTCTTGATTTGTAGGGGGGTGGATAATATTAACGATTTCGCCTTCAAACCCTATTTCCATAATCGTGGTTTTGTCCTTCTCAAAATATAAAATATCTTGTATATATGTTCCTTTTTTAAAGTACGGATTAACTCCTGAAAAACGAAAGCCGCCTCCACTTATGTTTATTATAGTTATTAACATATCATGTTGTTTCTTTCCCGTGTCTTCTAGGTCGGATACCAGAATTTTTGCATTAAGTAAAGCGGGGATACGTAAAAATTCTCTCCTTTGAATACGGTTGATTTCATCTCGTTCAGGTTTTTGTAAAACAATAGATGGAATATGCCCCGTTATTTTTTTGATGACTATCGTATTGAATTTGTATAACTCTTTTTCCATCCGGGATTCTTTCGTTAATTTTAGGAAAAAACCATTTTGATATGCACAGAGGGATGAGTATATAAATCAACAAACCCTCCCGTTGTTTCAATTAAGGGAGTAGTGGGATGAAACGGGTGAATAAATTTTATTTTCCCTTCCCTCCCATCAGATAAAAGAACCGATTTTCCGACAACAGAGGTCATAATTTGGTTAATAAATGTATGAAGAATTTCTGGATTCAATTTACCAAACCGCTCCGTGTGCATTTGGTTAATAACCTCATAGAATGAAAGTGGATTTCGGTAAACTCTTTTGGAAGTCATCGCATGAAAAATATCAGCAATGGCTACAATTTTACTAAACAGGTGTATTTGATTCGCCTTTAACTTATAGGGATAGCCACTGCTGTCTTCCCGCTCATGATGCTGTATAGCGACAGAAGCATAAAGACTGGGACAATTCTTTGTGTTTTGGATGATATCGTATCCGCAAATGGTATGCCTTTTCATTATTTTGTACTCTGTATCAGTTAATTTTCCTGGCTTGTTCAAAATATCATCGGGGATTTTTACCTTCCCTATATCATGAAGAAGAGCGGCAGTGACAAGTTGAGACAATTGTTCAGTATTTAGGTTTATCCATTTACCAATTAAGGTAGAGAGTACAGCAACAGCGATATTATGTCTGTAGGTATAATCATCCTTTGATTGCAAATGGGAGAGAACGGAAAAAACATCTTGGTTGTCTGATAGTTCGTAAACGGTAGGGATGATTACCCTTTCAATTTCTAGTAGAGGAATTTGGTTTTTTTCTTTTGTAAAATGAAAAATCTCCTTTATTTGTTGAGCAGTCTCTTGTATTATTGCTTCTTCTGGATTTACTATATCCTCTTTTTCCAGGAAGATTCGATTTTTAACCAGAAGTGTAATATGTATCTGCTGGAGTAAAATACCCTTAGTAAGTAGAAATCTTCCATCCTTTGATAGAATATCCCGCTTCAATTTCTTACCGATGAAGGTTTGTTGTAAAGCCATTCTATCCCCCCTTTTTACTTCGTAATTAGAATTTTTTGATAAATTTATGTTTAATGGTGCCGTTGTGCTGTAACATTGCTGTAAATCAAAAAAGTCTTTCTAAATTATAAACCTCCTTTAGTAGGATGATTTTCGTGAAATTTCCCTAAAATGGCATATAAGACCTGTGCATGTTGTCCTGTAAACACTATGATAACAAAACAAAAATAAAAAGTTTGTCGGAATCTGATAGAAGGTAAAATTTCTTTTTATATAAGTTGAACTAAGTGGTTTCATCCTATCGTGGTAGGTATTATCTTATAAAACCCACACGAGAGGATGCATCCAAGATGACGAATCAAGAAGAAATCCTAAAAATACAAACAGCGATGAAAGAAGCTAAGGATCGAAGATCCTATGAACGTTTTCAATCCGTCTATCTTTCCCTCAAGGGATATCCCCAGCGTGAAATTGCAGACATCACGGGGCGTTGTGTGAAAACCATTCACGTATTATTTATATTTATGATTTGTTTGGCTGCAGGGTTGAATATGATGAGGCGGGGTTCAATCTGGATGTAAATCATTACCAGTTTTTTGTCTTCTCATATTGGGTAACTAGTATTGGTTATATTAAATTTAGAAATGGAGTTGATTGATACATGGTCACTTTAAATGAAGGTAATATTCTTCAAATCTCTAATGGGTGCGAGTTACTTAGTATCAACGATGAAACAACGAATGGCATGACAATTTCTTATTATCGAGATGATATCGCTCTTTCCCTGTGTGCCCTCTACTCAGTAGACGAGATAAAAGAATTCTTAGCTAAGCAACGTCATCACTTAATTAATTCGAGCCAACAAACAAAGGCAAACGGCCAAAAGAAAGTCCTTCAAACCCTCTTTAGCAAAGTTGATATTAGAACGGGCGAAGAGAATGACTTTAAGGTCATCTTCTACTCAGAAGGTTTTATGTATCAATTCCATATGAATGAAGAAGAGTGGGATGCGATGATTTCATTAATGGCGCAGGTAACACATGAATATGTAAGTATGTGAAATTACATAATGTAAAAAAAGAGAAAGACAGCACAATCAAGAAAATTGATTGTGCTGTCTTTCTTCATTCCAGGAAAGATCTGCATTATAGATTAAAAATATTTAGTAAATGTTTAATTTATCAACATTTAATTTTTACAATGCGGTCAAAAATGGTTCATATATGATAATAGAATGATCAAAAACTAACGGTATATTAGGTGGAGTAAAGCAAGGAATGGTGCATTGTTCGACTGCCGCAGGATGACTTCTGAGTACATAACTGAGTGAAAAGGATGGTTGATAATGAGCATACCTAATGAAAGTGTAGAAATCAGAAGGAAGAGAGCCCTTCCGTTTTCGCAGGCCCTTATGTATTTCGTACAGCTCCGTCCCAGACAGTGGACCAAGAATCTATTGGTTTTTGCCGCACTTATTTTTTCTATTAAAAAATCGAATGTGGACATGCTGTTGCATTCGATCATCGGGTTTTTTCTTTTCTGCTTCGTGTCGAGTTGTGTGTATATACTGAATGACTTTGTGGACCGCGAAGCAGATCGGCAGCACCCGGAAAAGCGCCATCGTCCCATGGCATCCGGTGCGATTAACCCTTATGGAGCGCTGTTCCTGGGAGCCATCTTGCTTGTCTTTTCCCTGACAACGGCCTTTTCTTTTAGTCCGCTGTTCGCTGTTTTGCTAGTGGTTTATTTTCTGCTAAATGTGGCCTATTCGTTTAAGTTAAAGCATGTTGTCATTCTCGACATATTAATTATTGCTTCCGGCTTTCTCTTTCGTGCCATCGGCGGCGGGCTGGTAATTGGCGTACAGCTTACTCCATGGTTCCTCATTTGTACGCTTCTGCTTTCCCTGTTCCTTGCGATTAGTAAAAGAAGGCATGAGCTGCATTTGCTTGAGGGAAATAAGGGTGCGCATAGAAAAGTGCTCGATTCCTACTCGTTTGATTTGCTAAATCAGTTCAACAGTATTGTAACAACGGCAACGATTATGAGCTATGCACTGTTTACCTTCACATCCGGCCATACCATTTATCTGATGTGGACGCTTGTGTTTGTGCTTTACGGCATTTTCCGCTATTTGTATTTAATTCATATGGAGGATAAAGGCGGGAAGCCGGAGAAAGTGCTGTTCGAAGACCGGCACATTCTGGTAACGGTCATGCTGTACGCATTCTCGGTTGTGCTTATTCTTGTCTATTTTGAATAATAGAAAAACATGGGGGAAACGAAATGAAATACGTGTGGCTGCTGGCGTCTGTCCTGCTCGGCGTCATCGGACAGCTATTAATGAAATGGGGGCTCACAAGTCCAAAGCCGCTCTGGAGTCAGGGGCCCGCCGTTCTTAAAATGTTGAGTTCCTGGCCAGTTCTGGCCGGGCTCTTTTCCTACGCAGTAAGTTCTTTATTCTGGCTGGTTACATTGAAGCAAATGAATATTAGCGTCGCATATCCCATGGTCAGCCTTGGGTATGTAGTCGTTGTCCTGGCCGGATATTATCTGTTCAATGAATCGATTTCGGGCATGAAATGGGCAGGAATGGTTTTCATTATGCTGGGCGTTTTTTTTTATCTCAAGGTCGTAGCGGTGGAGAAGTATGACGGAGGAAAGGTATATGAAAGAATTTCATAGTTATGTATTTGCATTACTTCCTTTTATCGCCTGGGTTGCATCAGGCTGCATGAAATTTGCCATTAATTCGTACAAACATGGCAGGGAAGCGAGGCAGCATGTCGGGAACGGCGGGTTCCCAAGCACCCACACATCGGTTATCTCCTCTGTGGCCATGCTCATTGGATTTACAGAAGGGTGGGATACACCCTTATTCGGATTAAGTGTTGCCGTTGTGTTCATCGTTATTATTGATGCGACAGGCGTGCGCAGGGCCGTGGGTGAAAATTCCCGTTTTATTAACATACTGGTCCAGCGGGATCCCGGCAGTGAACAGGCCAACCTGAGAGAAAAGCAGGGCCACACGAAAACAGAAATTGTTGGCGGCCTTTGCGTCGGTACGCTGGTAGCATGGATCGCTTCTTTCTGGGTATAACCATATCTGCAAGAACAAGTAACCAAAGTAAAAAGTAAGGAGAGAAAGAGATGAACGACCGAATCAAGAATACAAGCCTGCTAATAGGTATTACCATGCTTGTCTTTACAGCTGCGGCCTTTGTCGTTGCCTCGCTGCTGTTTCTCGTGGGCGTTCCGATTACAGCCGTCCATTTGTTTATTGCGCTTGCCGCGACGGCGGTGTTCATATGGTTTATGGCGAAAGCTTATTTCCCGGAGAGATACCCGTTTTATTTTGGGATTAGTTTTCTTGCGTCAGCCGTATTGTTTGGTATTTTTCTTATGGTCAGCGGTCACTTCTATGATTTAAGCTACGATGGACAGGCGTATCACCAGGAAGGAATTCTTCGCCTGGCAGCCGGCTGGAATCCGGTCTATGATAAATCGCTCGGTGATCAGGGAGCTCCTTATGCAATCTGGATCGACCACTATGCGAGAGGCAACGAAATTGTCGCTACTGTCCTGTATGCGGTGACTGGAAAAATTGAAATGAGCAAAGTGTTTAATTTTGTTCTTATGCTAAGCTCGTTCTTTCTCTCCTTCGCCGCACTTGCTGCAGTTCTGCCGAAAAAATGGGGCAGATGTGCGATTCTCGCCCTGCTTGTTGCCTGCAACCCGATAAGCATCTATCAATCCCTAAGTTTCTACGTCGATGGACAGCTCAGTTCGCTCCTTGTCTGTCTGGTCGCGCTCGGTGTTTTACTTTACTTACAGGCTAATAAATACCTGATTGCCACCATTTCGCTTTGCATCATCGTAACGGTCAACAATAAATTTACGGCGATAGGGTATGCCGGTGTTCTATGTATCGGGCTTGTTCTGGCGCTGTACATTACACAAAAATATGATTTGCTGAAAAAATTAATCATTGTAATGGCGGCAAGTGCCATTGTTGGAACGGTTATCCTTGGGTTAAATCCGTACGTTACAAATACGATGAAGTTCGGGAATCCCTTTTATCCGCTGGCCGGGAACGGTTCGAAAGACGTTGTCGCCGCTTTTACACCGACTAGCTTTTTGACCATGAGCCGGCTCGATCAGGCCATCCACTCTTATTTCGCAGTGACGGAGCCAAACACCACGGATCGGGATGTCACAAAGCTAAAAACACCTTTTACATTCAGCTCAGCGGAACTGGAAACATTCGGAACACCGGATACCGCGATTGGTGGATTTGGGCCCTTGTTCAGCGGTGTGATTATACTGTCTCTGCTTATCCTGGCCATGGCGTTTTTGTTTAATATTCCGCGAACATTCGTTGTGCTTGGCATGCTTTGTATTCTAATTGTCTCTGCTTTTATCAACTATGCCGCCTGGTGGGCACGGTACGTTCCGCAGCTCTGGATGGTTCCGTTTGTGATTGCGCTGCTGGGCTTCAGTTTTAAAGAACGCAAGGTGATTCGGGGGTTAAGCTGGTTAATGGTCGCAGTACTATTCGTTAATGTCTCCCTCGTTTCCTTTTCCTACTTTAGTCTGCAGTCTCAGTGGAACGAAAATCTAAAAAAGCCAGCTGAAAGCACTCAAGCAATCTCCGCAGCCGGTTACCGCGTACTTCTCTTATGCGTTTTCCAATAAAAACAGGTTCAAGGAAAATGGTATCGCGTTTAAAGAAGTGAAAGACGAGCCCAAAGGCAGTTCAGTATTCGAGCTGGATCATTCCGGAACGATGGTGAGCACCGGAGGGACAACTGTAGGGAAGTACTGACGGGCGGTTCATCTAAAAACAAAGAAATGAGGGATAAAAATGGGAAAGTATTTTGGAACAGATGGCGTACGTGGAATTGCGAATGCACAGCTTACGCCTGAACTCGCTTTTAGAATTGGCCGCGTAGGCGGCAGTGTGCTGACCGGACAGAAGCAAGCTGAAAGGCCGAAGGTAGTTATCGGAAGAGATACACGTATATCCGGCCAGATGCTTGAGAGTGCGTTAGTTGCGGGATTGTTGTCGGTCGGAGCTGAAGTGGTTCGTCTGGGTGTGATTCCTACATCAGGCGTTGCTTTCTTGACACGTGCAATGGAAGCGGACGCTGGTGTGATGATTTCCGCTTCGCACAACCCGTTTCCGGATAATGGCATCAAATTCTTCGGCAGCAATGGGTTTAAGTTAAGTGACAAAACAGAATTACAAATCGAGCACGCTCTTGAGGCGGCGGAAGACACGCTTCCAAGGCCTACCGGTACAAGCGTTGGTTTCGCAGCTGAGCATTTGGCAGGCGGCCAACAATATCTTTCCCATCTGAAGAGCACGGTGGCGCAACGCTTCGAAGGTCTAAAAGTGGTGTTGGACTGCGCCAATGGAGCTGCCTCATCGCTTGCTCCTTTATTATTCGCTAATATGGGGGCGGAGGTCGTCACCATTGGAGACGAGCCGAACGGTTCCAATATTAATGAGCAGGTAGGCTCTACACACCCGGAACAATTGCAGGCGGAAGTGTTGAAGCATAAAGCAGATATCGGATTGTGCTTTGATGGGGATGCTGACCGCTGCCTCGCTGTGGATGAAAACGGCCTGATGGTTGACGGTGATGCCATTATGGCCATTTGTGCCCGCGCCTTAAAAACAAAGGGAAGGCTGCACAACAACGCGATCGTTACGACCGTTATGGCGAATCTTGGCTTCTTTAAAGCAATGGGAGAGCAGGGCATCAATACGACCAAAACCGCGGTCGGCGATCGCTACGTCGTAGAAGAGATGATTCGCGGCGGCTACAATCTTGGCGGCGAACAGTCGGGGCATATTATTTTCCTCGATCATAATACGACCGGTGACGGACTGTTAACCGGACTGCAGCTGCTTACGATTGTGAAGGAATCAGGCCAGCCGCTGTCTGAATTAAAACAGGTGATGACCCATTATCCGCAGCTGTTGGTTAATGTTCCGGTCGTTGATAAAACAAGGCTGGCCGGTAATAAAGCGGTTCTACAGGCAATTGAGGAAGCGGAGACAGAACTTGCGGGTAACGGACGGGTATTGGTTCGCCCATCCGGGACAGAGCCATTGGTTCGCGTCATGGCAGAGGGGCCGGATAAGGAGCAGCTGGAATCACTGGTACAAGCCATTGCCAGAACAGTCGAGCGGGAATTAGGTTCAGTTCTCGTTACGAATTAGAAGAAACCAGAAACAAAATGAAAGTAGTAAAGCCCTACACTTAGGATAGATAAGGTAGGGCTTTTGCTTATTTAGCATCTACTCTTTTAAAGCAGACCAACTTTCATAATTATGAATTGCCTCTCCGGAAAAAGAAAGGCTGCTTGAGAGTGTTCTGTTTACTGTATCTAACTCCCTCATCATGCTCGCTTTTCCTTTTGCATAGAAGCTGCTGTTCTCTTCGTCATTGTTCATCGTTTCTACCGCAACGATCACGGGCTTTCCATTCTTTGCGGCTTCATCCAGCGGAGTGGAACAGGCCTGGATAATGCCCTGGGCATTGTCGATGTAGGCCATTAAGGTGACTTGATCCAGTTTGCCAAACATCCAATTCGAAAGGGTTGTTCTGCCGCCGTGCCCGTCACGCACATCGAACCGATGCAGCCATACCGGCAAATCAGCGCCCGTGGTTAAATGAGGGTTCTCGGATTTCACCTCATCAACAAAGCCGCTGACCGTATCCATCCATAGGCCGAGCACCTTATCCTGGTCGCTCTTAAATTGTGAAAGGACATGGGCTTCCACGTCGAGATGAATGCCATTAAACCGTTCAACAGGCCGAACGCTGTTATTGTAGGCATTTACCCAGTGGACGAACTGATAAAGCCTGTCCTGGTGTTCCGGAAGCACCCAGTCCGGGGCTCCTCCCAATGCATGAACTTCAATGCCGCGATCTGAGGCCTCGCTTATGAAGGTACGGTAGACGTCACCCGGTATGTCTGCATCTATTTGCAAATACAAGAGGGTAACGCTGTTATGCGAAAGAAAATCAAGGGTCTTATCTTTTTCCTTCCAAATCGAATATGTATTCCATAGCCAGGTCGCTTTCTCAGGCTGTTCTGCGGCATAAACCTTATTCGAAAGACCGCCTTGCAATGGAATGAAGAGAGACGATACGGCTACAGTCAGACATACAACCATTACTTTTGCAATAAAGCCGGATGAGATCTTTTTTCTTTTCACTCGTTACCTCCCTATCAAAAATTGTTTTCATGTTGATAATAGTATTGGTTCCTTAATTAGAAAATAGGCACTTAGTTGTTTTCTGGAGGAGGGTTTTTATTTGTTTAAAAACAAAATGAGCAGGAGGATAGTTATAACCCTCCTGACTACAAGCATGATTATTACAGCGGTGTGGAAATTGACGACACCGGAGATGTACATGGGGACCTGGATATGGAACGCTTCGATACTTGAGAAACAGCAGCAAAGTATTTTGCATTTTGCCTTGCAAAATCATATTACCCATCTCTATGTTTGGGTAAATCCCGCCAACGCTAAAAAAGAAACGTATCAAAAATTTATCCAGGCAGCGAACAGGAACCACATCAAAGTAGAAGCGCTTGCTGGTGATCCGGCCTGGGCAACCCTGGAGGGACAAAAAAATATCACGCAATTTATTACGTGGGTTAAAAATTACAACCAATCCGTAAGCCCGCCGTATCGTTTTTCAGGTATTCATCTGGACATTGAACCTTATTTACTGCCGGATTGGAACACGAATCGGGAGAAAGTGGTGAAAGAATGGGTGTTGAATATGGATACGGTTTCCCGGGTAACAAAAGAAAGCCTGCCAGGCTTGACCAGGACAGTTGATTTGCCTTTTTGGGTTAATTCTTTGAAAGTCCCTGCTTCAAATGAAAATGTAAGTATCTGGATGATGAAAAAATTTGACCGCATTTCCATTATGGCTTACCGGGATGCGGGAGTTGGATCCAATAGCATCTATGAACTGTCTGCTCCTATCATCCAGGAAGCCGGTCAATTAAATAAAAGCGTAATTATTGATGTTGAAATGAATCCGGTTCAGGAGAGCGGCGATACAACGTTTAACAAGAAAGGGACACATAAAATGAAGCAGGAGTTAAAAAAAGTGGAGAATGAATTGTATTTTTCTTCAGGATTCCTTGGATTTGCTGTTCATGATTATTCCGCGTGGAAACGTTCCTATGAAGGTGAATAAGAACAAACTTTACAATGCGGTTAAAAATGGTTCATAAATGATAATAAAATGATCAAATTATATTTGTATAGTAGAGAAGGCAGGCGAGGACAGGTATTAAGAAGGAGGTGTTCCATATGGACGAGAGGGTCTTGGAAAATCTTATTTATTCCACATACATCTTGTTTACCCTCATTGTCATTGTTTTAGTCGTTCTTTTTAGTTTAAGAAGCAGGGCGATCTGGCAGGAACGCCAAACGAGGTATTATCTGCAGAAATATCAAAGCTATTTTGACTATGTTAAAGTACACCTCCATGACAGGGCACCGCTCCAAAAACCGAATGGTCCGCTGACGAAGAGAGAGCTTGGGGTTATTCAAAAAAAGCTGTTTGACTGGATGGGGAAAATCGTTGGTGCTGAACGCGATAAACTAACAAATCTATGCCGCGAACTTGGTCTGGTGGAGCTCAATATGCAAAGGCTGCGCAGCGAAATTCACGGAACCAGGCTGGACGCAGTCCACAACCTGGGTGTTATCCAGGCGAAAGAAGCGGTGCCGGCACTTCTGCAGCTGCTTGAGGAGGAAAAGTATGGTCCACCCGCTTTTGTCATTGCCAGAGCCATTGCCAAATGCGTGCAAAATGAAGAAGAGCTCGACAAGATGGTCCGTATTTTGGTGAAACACCGTAAACAGTCACATTCGCATCTGCTCGTAGTTGATGTGCTTGCCCAATCTCGAATCGACTGCACCTCTATGCTTTACCGTTATTTGACAGAGAGGGACGAGAAGTTTGTGAGAATTGCCATGACTGCACTCCATAATCAATTCATTCCTGGCGTACACGATCTTTTATGGTCTTTCGTTTGGTCAAACGACCCGGAACTGAGAATATTGGCCGTTCAAGCCATTGTCCGTCAGGGAACAAAAATGAAACGGGAGCAGATGAGAGAGCTTATGCAGCATGAGGATGCAACCGTTCGCGCCGAAGCCGCCGATGCGTTTGGCCATCTCGGAATGGTATCTGTTATTTCTCTTTTAAAGGAAGGGATGAAAGATTTCGACTGGCGTGTAAGGTACAACAGCGCCAAAAGCTTAATTCGGCTTGGTGATGCCGGCTTTCGGGCTTTATGCGAGGTGGCGGTATACGAGGAGGAGACTCTTCAGGCGTCCCTGGCAGCCGATATGATTGAGGAAGAACTGTCTAAAGGATCGTTTTACTCCAAAGACCTGGAGCAAACCATTCGCCACAATAACCGGCTTCGTATTTACCGGCAGTTTTTTATGCAGGCGGGCAGTGCCCGGTTAAGTTCTTAGAAAGGAGGGGGATCGTGAAAGGTTTACTTCTGGGCTACGCTCTCTTTGCTTTTTTTTCTGTTATCGTCGTGTACCTGTTTTATTTGGTTATTATGCTCGTTTCGTATAAACGGATTATTCGTATTATTAAAGGATCGAAATACTCCAAATACGACGAGTTGTCGGGCTCCGAGTACGTTCCGCCCGTCTCCATCCTGGTTCCTTCCTATAATGAGGAACTGACCATTATTGAGAGCGTGCGGTCTCTTTTGAATCTCAACTATCCCAGGTATGAAGTTATCGTCATTAACGATGGATCGAGGGATGATACACTCAAGCTGTTAATTGACGAATTCAACCTGATACCCAAGACCACATACTCGGTTGGACAAGCACTTGAAGCGATGCCGCTCAGGGGAGTGTATCACAATCCCCGCTATCCTAAGCTTTATGTTGTGGATAAGGAAAACGGCGGGAAGGCAGATGCTCTGAACGCAGGTGTTAACGTGTCCCACTATCCGCTCGTCGCAACGATTGATGCGGATTCATTACTGGAAAAAGACGCCTTAATCCGGCTCGCCAGCGTATACATGGAAAATCCTGAGGAAACCGTTGCGATCGGGGGCAATGTACGTGTGGCGAATGGATGTGATATTGAAAACGGGATCGTGACGAAAGTGCGCCTCCCCGATAAATTATTGCCGATGTTCCAGAACATTGAATACTTGAAGTCCTTCCTTGCAGGAAGGATCGGTTGGAGTGCCATTAACGGGCTCCTCATTGTATCGGGCGCATTCGGCCTTTTCCGGAAAGATTACTTAGTCAAGGTTGACGGCTACCGGGACGGCTTTCCTGGCGAGGATATGAACATTATTATTAAGCTGCACAAACATATGATGGATAACGATCTTCCATACCGGATTGCGTACTGTCCGGACGCGGTATGCTGGACACAGGCACCGGAATCGCTGCGTATTCTAAAGAGCCAGCGTAAACGGTGGGCACGTGGCAACATTAAAAATATTTTTAAATACAGCAGTATGATGTTCGTTCCTAAGTACAGAGCGGTGGGGCTTCTATCGATGCCGTATACGCTGATTTTTGAAACACTCGGGCCTTATTTAAAGGTGACCGGTTATCTGGCGCTTATCGGACTGATTTTAGAAAATATGGCTAATTACAAGGTGATGCTATTTATTCTGGGGATAAGCTTGCTTGTCGAGATTTTATTCAGCTGCGGTGCCTTGCTCATTGAGGAAATCGCGTTTAGGCGGTACCCGCAATTTAAGGATCTTGTGAAAATGATGTTTTATTGCATTCTAATGACACTTGGTTATAACCAGATTAATGTGTTCTGGACCATTCTCGGCCATATTGACTTTATACGTAAAGACGATTCGTGGGGAACCATGGTCCGAACAAGCTGGAAAAAGGAAGCCGCTTGATACAAGATACAATAATCAATAGGAGTGATAAGAGATGTCGACACGAGTGCTGGAAACGGTGAGGGAAACAGACCTTATTATGAATGGGATTAATCAGGCATTGGTAGAATTGGACCGGAAGACTTGCGGTGTAATTCTTGGGAAATATGTGTTAGATACAAGCCAGCGAGAGCGGTTGAAAGAAGTAGTGGCAGGCCACGAACCCGATATGGCTGTGAACTTATTATACAAAAATGCTGTGCTGGCCATTTTGCTGCCAGACAAAGATCTGAGCTACACGCATTTTCTTTCTTTATCCGTACAGCAGTTTCTGCAGGAAGAGAACCTGCCCGGCGGGAACATCCTCATAGCGGACTTCAACCGCTTGTCAAATGAAACAGATGTACAGCAAATGCTTCATACGCTGCAGGAAGAAGCAGACTATGAAAACACGATTCTAATGTATAACCCGTCAGAAGCAAAAAAAGAAAAATCTACGATCCTCATTATCGATGATGACGAAGCGGTTGGAGAACTGCTTGATTCCAGATTGATGATGAAAGGCTATGAAGTATATAAAGCGAATAGCGGCCTAGAAGGGATGCGCCTGTTTGATGCCGTATCACCGGATTTGGTCATCACAGAATTGTCACTGCCCGTTTACGACGGATATGAGGTCATTCGCACGATCCGCAATAAAGCATATGAGGACTGCGACATTATGGTGCTATCAAACAACCGTTTAGAACGGGACATTAGCACATGCTTTGAGATGGGTGTATCCGATTATATAACGAAGCCGTATTCCCCGGTGGAAGTCGAGGCACGAATTCGCCGTATTCTGGAGTAGGTGCTTTGAAAAATATGAAGAGAAACATAAGGTTACGTATGAGTATCGGGCTTGTGGCCGTTCTGGTGGCCAGTTATTTTAGCTGGCACCAGTTTCAAACTGCCGGGGCGGAAACGACATCTGTGGAGAACGTAAAACTAGCTAATGGAATGAACGTGAAATTTCGGACAGAGGGCGAAAAAATCGAAATTTATAAGGATAAGAAATGGCAGCCTTTCTTTTCCAAAGGAGTGAACGTCGGAGCAACCTACCCTGGCCATGATCCTGGTGAATTGGCGACCGATCAAAAAACGCTTTTGCGCTGGTTTGCTCAGATTCAAAATATGGGGGCAAACGTCATCCGGGTATACACGATCCATAACCCGATTTTTTATAAAACTCTGGTTGAGTACAACCAGGCACATAAGGATAACCCCCTTTATTTTATTCAGGGGGTGTGGTCGCCCGAGGAACAGATGTTAAAAGATTATGACGCGCTTAGTGGTTCTTCGCTGAAAGCTTTCAAGAAAGAAATCATTTACGCCGTGGGAGCTGTCTACGGGGACATCGATATTCCAGCAGAGAGCGGGAAAGCGAGCGGCAAATACAGGGCAAACGCCGGTCCTTATTTGCTAGGCTGGAGTGTCGGGACGGAGTGGGATCCTGAATTGGTTGATAACACGGATCAGGTACATAAAGGAACACCGCCGTTCCAGGGCGATTATTTTAAAGCGAAAGAAAATGCGACACCGTTTGAAAGCATGCTGGCGGAAATGCTCAACACACTTGCGACGTTTGAAAGCAAGGAAGGCTGGCAACATCCATATACCTTTACCAACTGGGTAACAACGGATCCATTGAAACATCCGGGAGAAGTTGAACGCAATGAGGATTTGGTAAGTGTGGACGCTGCACATATCCAGCCAGCAAACTGGCAGGCCGGGTATTTTGCTTCTTTCCATGCTTATCCGTACTACCCGGATTTCTTCCGGTTTGATCAGACGCTCACGAACGTTAAAAATGATAAGGGTGAAGTGGACACCTACAAAGCGTATCTTCGCCAGTTGAAGAAGCACTTTAAGGGGATGCCCGTTATGATTACCGAGTTTGGCGTTCCTTCCTCGCTTGGAGTGGGGCACCTGACCGGCCTGGACAGGAATCAGGGCGGCAACACGGAGGAAGAACAGGGAAATATTAACGCGGACCTGCTCCACGAAATTGTTCAGGAGAACTATGCCGGGGCGATTCTATTCGAGTGGCAGGACGAATGGTTTAAGCGAACGTGGAACACAATGGATTATGAAATGCCGGCCGATCGGCGGAAGTACTGGCTGAACGTTTTAACGAATGAGCAGTTATTCGGAATTGACGGATATTTCTCGAGCAAGGATGGCCCGCTGAAAATCGATGGAAATATGAATGACTGGAAACAAATAGAGGATAAAAAAGAATGGAACCCCGGTGTGCCTGGCTGGAAGAAAATGCAGGTGGCGCACGATGAAGCTTACCTTTACATTGCCGGTGAACTGGACCACAATTTCGATTCGGACAAAGAAATGCTGTATGTTGGAATGGATACGGTTAAAGGTGGAAACCGGCATGCCAGGGAGATGGGGAACCGGAAGCTAAGTGAAGGAATAGAGACACTCATTTCAATTGGCAAACAGAGCCAGGTAAGCATGGCGTCGAATTACAATTTTCACACCCGGCTGTGGGGTGAAATGAAAGGGAATTTCCCTGTAAATCCGATGGAGATGAAGGATGATTCCGGCGTCTTTACACCGTGGAAATTAATTATTGATAAGAAGAGCAAGCCGCCGCAGGAAGTAAGAGATCGTCCGTATAAGGATATACAAATGGGTGAATTGCGACGCGGAACGACGGATCCGGCGGATCCAAACTACAATTCTCTTGCTATGTGGCAGGCCAAAGGGAACGTAGTTGAGATGCGAATTCCCTGGATGCTGCTCGGTTTTTCGGACCCAAGCTCCTTAAATGTTATCAATTATGCTAACGACGGCAAGAAATTGCAAACGGAGAACGTTGATGGCATTCATTTGGTTCCGTGGATGGTTGACGGACAAACAAACCAGGTTAAAGGTCTTGGAGATGGTAAAGCTGCCGCGGATGTTTCGAAAATGCCTATGTACACATGGGAGCCGTGGGACGAAGCCCATTTTCAGGAAAGATTGAAGAAAAGCTACGCGATTATGCAGAAAGCTTTCCGGGAGATACCTGAAACTACGAACCAATAAAAACAAAAAGAGGGTTCCTGTCTTATCAGGAACCCTCTTTATTATTATGGTTTCATGTTTCTCCAGCTATCATAATAATGTACCGCAGTCCCTCCAAAGCCTGTTTTAGACGCAAAGCTGGATGATACTTTCGCCAGCTCACTTCTCATATAAGCTTCCCCTTCTTCATAAAACGTGATATACGGCGTCTCCAATATGTTCATTGTTTCGACTGCTATGACTGCCTTTTTCCCGTATTTTCCAGCGTAATCCACTTCTGTAGCAGACAGCGTAACAATGCCATTATCACCATCTGCCTGATCTCGGTACGCCATGACGGATACACCATCGACATTCTTGATAATCCACTCCGCTAAATTTCCGCTCAAATAAACGCTGTTCGTATAGGTGACGGTGTCATACCAAAAAGGAATATCACATTCCAAAGTAAGCTGGTTGGAAGCTGCAGAGGCCTTAAAGATCATCATCATATCCTGGAATCTTTTTATTAGGGCTTCTCTATTCGTATTCCATTCATCTGATAAATAGGGTTCTACATCCAAATGAATGCCTTTGAATGTCCCGGAACCAGGATATTGTGTTTTAAATTTCCCCACCCAATCTATAAACTTCTGGTATTCGCCTTCATTACCGGCAGCAGCCCAGGCTGGGCTGCCATTCAATGCGTATACATCAATGTTTTTTTGATTTGCTTTTATTATGAAATCGTGATAGGAAGCAGAACTAATCGTATAGGAGATTTGAAGATAAAGTTTATTTACCCCTTTGCTTTCCAAAAACGTTAAAGCTTCGTTCGGGTGTGTTTCAATTATCGAAGCATCCCATATCCAGGTCGCCATTGTCTTTGTTTCAGTCGCCATTGTTTTATTTACCACAGGTGTTGTCATGTTTACCCCGGGCAATATTTTTTTTGTGACAAATGTTCCCTTGTATCCCCCTGCTGCGTGGATTACGTTTGGACCGAGTAAAGAAAAAACAAACAAAGAAAAAATAACAAAAAACTTCTTGAACATCTCATTACCTCCGGTGACTGTATAAATTATCCTGATTCTAAAGGAGTTTTTTATTGGTAAATCGAATCACTTACTTTATACTTGTAGTCATTTATTCTTTCATTTTTTTATATCGGAGGATATATTTGTATCTTTTATACTTTTTTAAAAAAATTACTTTTTTGTATCTTGAACCTGCCAAGGACAAATCATATTTCAAGGAAAAGCCACAATACTTGAGAAGTGGAGTAGAAACAAATTTTCAAATATTCTAAATAGAAGCAGGGAAAAAGAACTCTTTTGCGAATATTTATTAGGACTAAAGGAGGGGAGAATTTTGACAATGAGTAGTGTAAAAAGCAAGTTAATATCCATCATTTTAGTATCCATCATGTTTCCTACATTGATTTTAGGCCTACTTAGTTACTCATCAACAAGGAATGCTCTTATAGAATCTGGAATGACTGATCTTTGGAACATTACCAATAACAGCTACAATTCAGCCGTTGCTTTGAACGACCAGGTAAAAAAAGGGAAAATAACGAAAGAAGAGGCCCAATCAGAGATGCAGCTCCTGCTAGTTGGACCGAGGAATTCAGACGGAACACGTGATCTATCGAAAAGTACAGTTAAAGTAGGAACAACCGGTTATATTTTTGCTCAAAATTCAAATGGTGTGCTTACGATGCACCCTAAATCGGAAGGCAAAAGTATCTGGGACACCCAGGGCGGTGTAGGTAAGTTGATCGCAGAAAAAAAGAACGGAATCGTTCACTATGCATGGAAAAATCCGGGAGAGGACCACGCCCGTGATAAAATTGTTGTCTTAAAGTATTTTGAACCATGGGATTGGATTATTGCTGTCGGTTCTTATGACGAGGAATTTTACAGCGCGGCTAACGATATCAAAATCCATATGTATATTACACTGGCTATCGAATTTATTGTAGGCTTCATTCTTGCCTGGTTCATGGGTAACCGCCTGACCAACCCGCTGGTTTCAATTGGAACCCTTATGGAACAGTTGGGACAGGGTAACTTGAAGAACCGATTGGAATTTACGAAGCGGCGGGATGAATACGGGACGCTGGCACATCACTTCAACCAGGCACTTGATAACTTATCGGATCTAATACGCAAAGTGAACGATACGTCTGTTCAGGTTGCTGCCTCGTCTGAAGAATTAACTGCAAGCGCCGAACAAAGTGTCAAAGCTACTGAACTGATTGCGACATCCATCGAACAAGTGGCCAGTGGCACAGAGACTCAAACCGAAAACACTGAACAGAGTGCCAGAGCTATGGAAGAGATGTCTAAAGGAATTCAACGTATTGCCGAAAATTGTTTTGTAGTGTCAGAAGCCTCTAATGGAACAGCGGAGCTGGCGGAGACAGGCGGACAATCGATACAAAAGGTAGTGCGTCAAATGAATTCAATCCAGAAATCTGTTAATGATTCCGATGCGACAATCAACCAGTTATTTGATCACTCCCAAGAAATTGAAAAGATTTTGGGCGTAATCACCGGGATTGCTGATCAGACTAATTTATTAGCGTTGAACGCGGCAATTGAAGCAGCCCGGGCAGGAGAGTATGGACGCGGATTTGCCGTTGTGGCTGATGAAGTAAGGAAGCTGGCTGAACAATCTTCAGTTTCTGCCGGCCAAATTACGAACATCATAACAAAAATACAGAGTGATACGAAGATTTCAGTGGATGTAATGGATCAAGTAAAGAAAGAAGTTGGATCAGGGATTGATGTGGCTTATGAAACTGAACGTAACTTTACGGAGATTTTACACTCGATGAAACGTGTTGCTGATCAAATTCAAGACATGTCTGCCATAGCTCAGCAAATGTCAGCCGGTACCGAGCAGGTTTCAGCTTCTATCTCTCACATTGCCCAGGTTTCTAGAGGAACATCTGCAAGCAGTCAAAACGCTGCAGTTTTTGCGGAGAAACAGTTGGCTCCAATGGAGGAAATCACATCTTCCGCTGCGGCCCTTTCCAAAATGGCGGAAGAACTGAGTAATCTTCTTGGAAAGTTTAAAGTGTAACCCTATACGTAAGAAGCATATATTCTTTTCCTTTGTATAGAAGTGGTTGGTCACACTTCTATTTTTACACAGGATGAGGGTATATGCCTTTTTTATGGTAAAGTACAAATTTATGTTATTCTTATATGAAAAATATCTGCTCATTGAAGAGGTAAGTACCCGATTTGGTGTTTTTAATGTGTTAGATACCTCGTTTAAATTATTCGAAAAAAAACGAGATTTTTTAACAAATTGTACAATCAATTGTATTCAAAACAAAAATTTATAACTATAATAAGAAATTGTAAATTAGTTTAAACCGAATAAGGAGGGTGGTATGTTTAATGTTTAAATGGAGGCAATTTGGACGGATTTTGCTGTTTATATTGATTTTTGGCATTGTCTCTTATTTATTCTTGCCATTGTTTTCTGTATTTGTGAGCAAAAGTCCATCTTTACTGTTTGAGAAATTAAACAGTGATATTACATATAGTGCGCTGCTGTTAAGTTTGCAAACGACAGGTATTTCCTTGGTCATTATTATTCTATTTGGAACCCCGCTGGCCTATTGGTTAGCTAAAAGTGATTTTGTTGGCAAAGAATGGTTGGAAGTCGCTTTGAAAATGCCAATTGTTGCTCCAACGGCAGTCGTTGGGGTCGGGTTGCTGTTGGTGTTTGGGCAGCGGGGAATGTTAGGGAATATGCTGTCCTTTTTGGGGATTGAGATTCCTTTTACCTGGATTGCTGTGGTATTCGCTCAAGTATTTATGGCCACCCCATTTTTCGTGACAACAGCAAGACAAGCTTTTGAGGCAGTAGATAATCAGTTACTTGCTGTGTCACGGACATTAGGTGTAACGCCCTGGCATACGTTCTGGCGGGTGACCATTCCATTAGCACTACCTGGATTGTTATCGGGGGTAGCGCTTAGCTGGGCGCTAGCCTTAGGCGAATTTGGGGCAACAATGATGTTTGCAGGAAACTTACCGGGCAAGACGCAAACACTACCGCTAGCGATTTATACAGCGATGGAATCAGATGCTGACGTAGCGGTGGCCATATCCGCTTTGCTCTTAACCGTATCGTTTTTACTGCTTTTGCTGGTTAGTTTCATAGATAAAATAATGCATAAAACAATATCCAGATAGGAGAGGAGGGCTCCCATTGTTAACCTTTCAACTGAAAAAGCAATTGCGAGACTTTACAGTCGATGTTTCCCAACAAATTGGAGCAGAAACGCTCGTTTTGATTGGTCACTCTGGTTGTGGAAAAAGCACTACACTAAAAATGCTAGCAGGTCTTATCAAGCCGGATGATGGGAGCATTGAATTAGGGAAGCGATTCCTCTGGAACAATGAGCAAGGAACTGATATTCCCCCAGAAGAAAGGAATATCGGATTTCTATTTCAAAACTATGCTTTATTCCCCCATTTAACGGTTGCCGAAAATATTGCTTACGGAATTATGCATCTGAGCCCAGGGGAGAGGTCTGCCCGTATAGAGGAAGCAATTGTCTTGTTGGGTATACAGGCTTTAACCCAATCAAAGCCGGCGATGCTTTCCGGGGGAGAACAGCAGCGTGTGGCATTGGCTCGGGCCTGGTGACTCGCCCCAAACTTTTATTGTTGGATGAACCCCTTTCTGCCTTGGACGTATCTACCCGTTCTTATGTAAGGGCGGAACTTAAAGAATTACTCCATAAACTGGCCATTCCTACCATTATTGTTACCCATGATTATGAGGATGCCCGCGTACTGGCGGATCGCGTAGCTGTTATGGACCGTGGTTTGATTATTCAATCGGGCACACCTAAGGAAATTGCACAGTATCCGGCAAATGACTTTGTTGCTGAGTTTACAGGAACCAATCTTACTCCAATTCCAGGGGATAGGCAGGAAGGGACCTTTGCAGTTGCCTTTGACCCGTGGAAAGTGGAAGTTGGTTACGAACCAAGGGCTGTACAATATGAATGGCAGGGGAAAATTCGGGATATGGCCTGGATGGGGGGATTTGTTCGAATCCAACTGGATACTTTAGTTCATTTTTACGCGGATGTTCCCGTTGAAACAGTTGAAAAGGAAGGATTTAAAGTAGGTGACCACGTTTATGCCCGGATTGCTTCCGAAGATGTTCGTTTGGTAACTGTATCCGCTCCTTTTCAGAGAATCCAAGCCGATCAGGCATTAGAGATAGGAACCAGCAAAGCATCCAGTAAAACGTCTGGAAAGGGATGGAAATGGGTGATTTCGGCTGTTATGTTCCTTGGGATTGCGGCCATCGCAGTAGGAGGGCTTACTTCAAAACCTACCCATTCAGTGGCGCGTGTATCTATGTTTGCCCTGGTAGCAGCTAATGCCACGGATCCCTTTTCCGATTTGACGAAAGAGTTTGAAACGAGTCACCCGGGTGTCAATCTGGAGTCTACATTTGCCGGCACACAAGTCCTGCGGACTCAACTGGAGCAGGGAGCGAAAGCCGATCTCTTTTTATCCGCCGACTTGAAGCATATTAAAGCTGTCGAAAAAGAAGGTCTCATTGAGAAATTTAAAGAGGTATCGAAAAATCATGAAGTGATCGCCATTCCAAAAAGCAATTCTGCTGGCATTCATTCCCTTGAAGACCTTGGCCAAAAACCGGTTAAGCTGGTCATCGGTATTGATAGTGTACCTATTGGTAGATATACACGGCAAATATTTGAAAAGGCAAATGTGACTTATGGGAGTGATTTTTCCAAACAAGTCATGTCCCATGTTGTTTCTCTTGAATCAAGTACCAAGGCGGTTTTGCAAAAGGTTACATTGGGTGAAGCAGAAGCAGGGGTAGTTTACCGAACGGATGTAACACCTGAATTTGAGAAAAGGGTGGATATCATTGAGATTCCGAAAGAATTAAATGTCATGTCTACTAATTATATTGCGGTGGTTAAAAAATCTCCGAACCCAGAATTGTCTCGGCAATTTCTGGAGCTCATCCTATCTGATAAGGGTCAAGGGGCTTTTTTGAAATATGGGTATGATCCATTAAAGTAAATTGGAAAAGGTGATAGTTGCTGCCACTAGGAAACTTTTTTCTGAACCTATCACCTACACGTGTTGCCGATGGTTAAAAAACACTGTAACTACTTAGCTTACTGCCAGACAACACAAATAGAGGTTCCCGGAATAAACGGCGAAGTTCTACTTCTCCGCGTTTTAATATACGCTGGTAGCTCGCTTTCCATTTTTGCAGGCGCTCGGCGTAAGGCGGGCCTGTCTTTTCGGTTTCTTGTGCATATAGCATCTAGCAGCGACCTGCTTTTAAATAAAAAACCAGTAATTATAAAATATTATAAATACAATAAATATATTGAAAAATGATAAGGGATACATTAATATAAAAACAAACTTTACTGGCGGTCTCTGAGGATATCTCCTTAAAAAGAGTTTCTCGAATGTAGTAGACGAATAACCAGTCCGTTTCTTTTCCTTCTAAGAGCAATGGAAGTCAAATGTTATTGATTTGACCCTTTTTGTAGGAGAAGTAAAAATGGACTGGTTTTTTTATTGAAAAAATCTTTTTGATTATTGAAAGATGATTCACAGGGGAGGGGAAGGTCATGAAAACGGGGAAAGAGTCGAAGAACAGCGCGGAAACAGAAAATACGGTGCCAAAAATGGCTGTGCGTGCCTTTATGGAGCACCTCATTGACTACGCGGGATTGTTCCCGCCTGCAAGCCTTTCGCTAGAGGCCGCAATTCGCAACTATGCTGCGTACCGGGCCGATAAAGACGCCTGGATGCTGGGGCGTTTCATTATACCCGCGTCACGATTAGATGAGCTTGACCCGTATGTGCCGCTATTTTCAAACGAGATGGCGCTAAACATTTCGGTTCTCGGCAGCAAGAATGACAATGCGGCAGATTGCCTCAAGGGGCTGCAGGCCGACCTTGCACAAATTACAGCCTTTCGTGAGCGACATGGAGATGCCGTGGAGATAGGAGTGCTCGAAATGCCGTTGCCACCGATTCCACCTATGCGCGAGTTAGTAAAAACTATCGCATTAGAAACATCTAAGCACAGTCTGAATATCTTCTGCGAGGCAACAGTGCCAGTAAACACGGACTGGCAGCGCTATGGACTTGCAACGCTTGATGCAATCGCCGCCCACAATGCTTCGGGTGGAGAGATACTCGGTTTTAAATTGCGCACCGGCGGCGTTACAGCTGATGCATTTCCAACACCTAAGCAGGTGGCTGCTATACTCCTGGGCTGCCGTGATCGCGGTATCACGATGAAGTTTACAGCCGGACTGCACCATCCCATTCGAATGTACCGTGATGAGGTAAATACATGGGTGCACGGCTTTGTCAATGTGTTTGCCGCGGAGATGCTAGCTTACGCCAATAACCTGGATATAGCGACGGTTACGGAAATCCTTGCTGACGAGGCACCAGCCCATTTTTCCTTTACCGCGAAGAGCTTGGCATGGCGTGAATGGACGGTCTCCATGTCTGAAATTACGCGGTTGCGTGAAGCGGCGTTATGTTCTTACGGCAGCTGCAGTTTTGATGAGCCTCGTGACGATTTACGGTCATTACAAATTTTATAACATAATGGAGGTATTGATTATGAAACGTTCATTTATCGAGGTGGGATCCGAATCCCACTTTCCTATTCAGAATTTACCTTACGGAGTATTCCGTCCCCGGAGTGGCGGTACTCCGCGTATTGGTGTTGCCATCGGTGATTTTGTCTTGGATCTTGCAGTGGTAGATGATGCCGGGCACTTTAGCGGGACTGCTGTGGCCGGCAAGGGAGTATTCCACCAGTCTTCACTTAATGCGTTTATGGCCCTGGGGCGTACGATCTGGCGCGACGTACGGGCGCAAATCCAACACTTGCTAAGTGAGGATGAACCGACCCTTCGGGACATCACCACCCTTCGTAATGCTGCATTACTGCATCAAAGCGATGTGGAACTGCTTTTACCTGTGCAAATCGGTGACTACACCGACTTCTATGCCTCGAAAGAACACGCAACGAATGTGGGTATTATGTTCCGTGGCAAAGAAAACGCATTAATGCCAAACTGGACACACTTACCCGTAGGTTACCACGGACGGGCCAGTTCGATTGTTCTTAGCGGTACTGACGTGCGTCGCCCCCAAGGACAGATGAAGCCAGCTGATGCCACTGCCCCCCTGTTCGGACCCTGCCGGCAACTCGACTTTGAGCTGGAGATGGGCTGGCTTATTGGCCCTGGGAACAAATTAGGGCAGCCGATATCGGTCGAGCACGCTGAGGAACACATTTTCGGCCTTGTATTGGTCAACGACTGGAGTGCACGGGATATTCAAGCATGGGAGTATCAACCACTCGGCCCTTTTCTGGCTAAGAATTTCACTACCTCAATGTCACCTTGGGTAATACCGCTTGAAGCCTTAGAGCCCTTCCGCACAGACGGCCCGAAGCAGGACCCTGAACCGCTGCCCTATTTACGTATGCCTGGCGCAGGTACGTTTGATATCCATTTAGAGGTATATTTGCAAGGGGAGGGAATGGAGATGGCACAGCGTATTTCTGCTAGTAACTTTCGCTATCTATACTGGAGCATGGCTCAGCAGATTGCCCATCATACCGTGGGGGGCTGTAACCTGCGGCCGGGTGACCTGCTTGCTTCAGGAACGATCAGTGGATCGGAGAAAGAGACACGAGGCAGCCTAATGGAGTTAGCTTGGCGTGGAGCCGAACCGCTTCACTTGGAGAATGGAGAACAGCGGGTATGGTTAGAGGATGGTGATCAAGTAACAATGACAGGCTGGTGCCAGGGAGAAGGGTACCGGATCGGATTTGGGGAAGTAACAGGACGAGTCCTTCCAGCATTTGAATGAACAGAAAGTGATTTTAAATAAAAGGTAAAAGGGCAAATTCGTTTGTCCTTACCTTATACAAATGTAATCGTTTTATTTACGATCGAGTGCGAGAACGCCCCTTCTTTTAATGAGGGGCATACCACCCCCAGCCTGAACGCCTTCGACCGAACCGGATGCCTTGTCGATTTTGATGCCTTTCTGCCCTTGCACGATCAGGAAATCGAACGATTACATCCGCTACCCAAACCCCAACTATACAGTATGGGCGTATAGCTCTAGATAATAAATCTCCGCATACTTGCGGTTAGGTAATTATTATAAAAATTAGGCCTCCTTGGATACCAACAGTCCATAAGGTAAAATAAAGATAAAATCATGGATAGGGAGGTTCAAGTATGCAATGGGAAAAGGTTCAGGAAATTTATCCAAACCAATTCGTCTTACTTCAATGCCTAAAATCGCATGTTGAAGCGGATAAGAAATATGTAGAAGAGGTAGCAATTGTTCGTCCGCTGGAGGATGAACGGGAAGCGACAAAGGAATTATTGAGAGCAAAAGGAGACCGTTTTGTTTATCATACATCGAAGCCTTCTATCATAATGGAGATTATTCGTAAACCGAATATCAGGGGGAAGACTCCGAATGAAAATGGAGTACATTGATGGTTTGCTGCATGTGTCTTTTATTATTACATATCAAGAGAAGACGATAGCACTTGAGCATGTAATTATAGACACAGGAGCTGCCCGTACAATTATTTCCGCTGATGCTGTATTTGACCTGGGAATTTTTGCTGCGGCAGATGATGAGATTAATGTTATGTACGGGATCGGTGGAGAAGATTACTCATTCCGCAAAGTTGTAGATGAAATTGAGTTTGCACCATTTAAGATTAGTGACTTTCCTATTGATTTCGGTGATTTAGATGAAGCATTCGGAATCAACGGTATCATTGGACTGGATGTTTTGTTAGCAGGGAAATTTGTCATTGATTTAGAGAATATGGTCATTCATCAAAAGGATAAGGAATAATATAGTTTCCCCTTTTCTGGCATTTTGAGAAAAGGGGCTTTTTTAATAGTCTACTTATTTGATTTTTCGAAGTGTCTTAGTATGGTAAAATATTACTGATTAATAGGATGCTGCTTAGGAAACTCGGCTGAAATTATAAGTTGAGTTTTTAGGTATTTGTGTAATTCGGTTTCACTGTTCTAAGTTTTTCATGCGAAACTAAAGAAAACCGAAATAGAGGTGGGAGAGTAAAATGAATAGCGTACAAAATCTTTTAAACTACTGGTACAACTTAGAGTTTTTCTCACCATTCTGGCCGGATGTAACAAAAGACACCATCCATGTAAACAGACAAAGTACGAGGTTAATATGGATAACAAACACTGATTCTAAATATACATATGATGTTTATCTGGGTAAAATTAAGTCACAAGACTTGATTGTTAGATTGTTGGAGTCTATTAATGAGGAAGATAACGCTATAGAACAAGACATATCATCGTCATGTGTTTGTGCTTTTAGAGTAGCGAGTGATGGAAGATATGTTGGAAATTCTTTTTCAATTTCTACCTTTGTGTGGGCAGTTGCTAAAATAATTGCAGAGAAAAACCTAAGGACGGACTTTAAAACGTCAGAAATTGACAAATTGAATAGCGAGATAAATGATATTTTAATCTCCATAAGCACCCCGCTTCAACATAAGGATTTGGAAAATATTTTTTCTATTGTTACGGGGAAAATATTCCTTAAGTTAAACGACAGTGCTTTCTGTGCTGTTATCAATCGGAAGTTTGCTAAAAAGGAAAATAACAAGAGAAAAGAAAGTAGTATAAATCAAGATGAGCAAGTTAATGAAGATAGTGACATTGATACCAGTACTGATATGATGTCAAGCTTCTATGTTTCTGATATTGATATGGTCAAGCGGAATATTCAAACCGGTGATAGAATCGTACAATATATAGAAGCTTTAAAAAAGCCGGCAGTCAATCGAACAGAAATCGATACGGATATCTGCCAAATGGAAAAATGGTTATCGCCTCAAAAATATCCTCTTGGTAAATGGCCTTCAGAGCATAGCCCTAGTCTGATGCAACAAATTGCTATCAATATAGCCATATCAGAAAATGGATATACAGGAGGTATTTTTTCGGTAAATGGACCGCCAGGAACTGGGAAAACCACTCTTTTAAAAGAGGTCATAGCTTCTAATGTGGTAGAAAGAGCATTACTGTTGAGCGAATACAAAAAACCGGACGAAGCTTTTAAGCGGTGTCAGTTTACGGCACCCGAAAATGAATATCTAAAAAGCTATTATCAACCCGATGCTAAACTCAATAAATTTGGGGTTATTGTTGCATCAAATAACAATTCAGCGGTTGAAAACATTTCTAAAGAGTTACCGATTGCCAAAGATGTGAAAAAGGCTAATACAAAACTTTTTAATATTGATGAAACCGACGAGACTTATTTTTCTGATATAGCTAAAACACTTACGGGCAATGCTGAAGAATGCTGGGGGCTTATCTCTGCCCGCCTTGGGAAAAAGTCGAATATTAATGAGTTAAAACAAGCCCTTTGGTTTAACAAAGAAGGTGTTAATTTACAGGAGTTGTATAAAGATGAGTTACCTGACTGGGAGCAAGCTAAGCAAGTTTTTAGAAATAAGCACGCTGAAGTAATAAAATACCGTAAGTTAATCGAAGAAGCAGTCGATAAGGTTAATAAACACAAACAAATTGTCCAGGAACGTCATGATGCTTTTGATAGAATGTCAGTTGCAAAAAGCAAGTTGGAGGAACAGCAAAATCTACTTGATGAACGAGTTAAGAAGCAAAATCGTTTACAGCAGAAACTGGATATAGCACAAGAAAACGTCGGCCTACTCCAAAGTAGGCTTCCATGGTTTAAAAGGTGGTTCTCATTTTGCTTCAAAAAAGATCCAATTATTGTGGAGATAAAAGAGGCGAAACAAGCATTGGATCAAGTGACAATTAACCTCGCAAGGATTAACTCTGAAGTCGATAACTTGAAAACACGGCTAGAAGAAGTTAACGATAATTATGTAAGTACCCAAAGTTATTTTGCTGGCAAAGAAGAGCTATTTCTCAATTCTAATAAACAACTGGACAGCTATAAAACACAATTTGGAAAAAACTTTGCTGGCGAGGGATTCTGGACGGGGATTGAGAACAACCACAACTCACAAATAGCCTGCCCGTGGACTGATAAAAAATATGACACACTTAGAGAAGAACTGTTTTATTATGCATTAATGTTACAAAAGGCATTTATCCTTAACTCAAAAAGCATAAAGCAAAATATGAATTGTCTGGTGAATATGTGGAGCAATAAGTTTTCGGAGCAGGATAAAGTGTTAGGATTCTCCCCCTTGCTTAATACACTATTCTTGGTTGTACCGGTAGTATCCACCACATTTGCATCAGTCTCAACATTTTTACAATACGTGGGCAAAAATGAATTAGGAACTTTAGTCATTGATGAAGCAGGACAAGCTACTCCTCATTCTGCAATAGGAGCATTATGGCGCACTAACAAAGCACTTATTGTTGGAGATCCTTTGCAGGTAGAACCCGTTGTAACGATTCCTAAGGAGCTATCCAAGAGATTTGCCGAACAATTTAGAATAGAAGATTTATATAAGCCGCAGGAGCTTTCTGTTCAAGTGTTAGCTGACACTATAAATCCATACGGAGGATACCGAGAATATACAAAGGGGAGCATATGGCTTGGATGTCCGCTAGTGGTACATAGGAGATGCTTAGACCCTATGTTTTCGATCTCTAATGAAGTAGCATACAATAATCGAATGTTTAAAGAGTCTAAGGAAGCCGACGTTAATGCAGTACTTTTATTAAGTGAGTCTGTATGGATAGACATAACTGGAAGAGAGCATGGGAACAAAGATCATTATGTACCAGAGCAAGGGGATAGGGTAATTGAATTGGTGCTAGAATCTTTTGCATTACAAAAGGGATTTCCTGATATCTATATTATTAGCCCTTTTAAATCTGTCGCCAATAATATGAGGAGTATATTAAAGAAAACCCTCTACAAACATTGTAGAGACTATAATAAAGATGATATCGATAAGTGGGTAGATAAGTCTTGCGGGACTGTCCACACTTTTCAGGGAAAGGAAGCCAATGAGGTCATATTGATGCTTGGCTGTGATGAAAAAAGTGGTGCAGGAGCTGCGCAATGGGCCGGGAAAAAACCTAATGTACTCAATGTTGCTGTGACAAGAGCGAAATACCGGGTTGCAATTATTGGCGATAGCAAATTGTGGAGGAAAATTCCCCATTTTGCTTTTGCATATAAAACGCTATGTAAAGATTAACATAAATTTCCCGAACAATGGTTGGTTTTCTTATAAAGAGAATTGGTGATGACCTTCCGTTTTCTAATTATCCAGAAGGCAGTATGCAATCGAGTGTAACGCCATTAGGAAATCTTTGTGGAACGATAGTGAGTTGATAAAATTTTAAAAATAGACTGATCTTAATTCACGTACAGGCACATCGTGGGCGTTTTATCCATACGATAGGGTAAGGCGTAAAATCAACAGGAGGTGCCCAATGACCGGACTGTTTGCTGCGATCACCATGTTTGTGAAGGACCTCATGTTTTTTGTTTCCTATATTAAGAATAACGCGTTTCCCCAGCCGCTCAGTGATAAGGAAGAAAACACGTACCTTGAGAAAATGGCGCAGGGGGATAAGCATGCGCGGAACATGCTGATTGAGCACAATTTACGTTTGGTAGCCCACATCGTAAAGAAGTTTGAAAACACGGGAGAAGACAGCGAAGACTTAATCTCCATCGGCACCATTGGCCTTATCAAAGCAATCGAGAGCTACCAAAAAAACAAAGGAACTAAACTGGCTACATATGCAGCGCGGTGCATAGAAAATGAAATCCTTATGCATCTTCGCTCGCTCAAGAAAACAAAAAAAGACGTCTCCCTCCACGACCCGATTGGAACGGATAAGGAGGGAAATGAATATACACCCTCATGTTATCCGTCGCTGACCGAGGGTGCTTTCCTTTCCGGTACTTTCGGATAAACAACCAGAGTGAACTCATCATTGCGCTGCCATGTCTCTTTTCTATACTCCGCTTTTTCAAGAATAGACCTAATCAGGTTATTGCGGAGCTCGGCGCTCTCCGTCCTATTGTATAAATCCAGCATATCACCGGCCCCTTGCAACTCTATTCTTGGCAAATTCTCCAGTCCCTCTTGCTTTTGCAAATCCGCTTTGTAATCCTCGATCGCCTTATCCATTTGTTCCAATCGCTCTGCAAGCTTTTCCATTCGCTGCGTATAAGTAAACAGGTCATAAACACCGCGTTCAAGAAAATCATGCAGCCGCTCCCTTTGCGTTTTGATTTGCCCTCGTTCCTTTTCAAACCGTTTCATAGCTATTTCCTTTATAGAGGAAATACCCTCCTCGGGGCATGGAAAAAGCGAGTGAAAGCCATCTTTCCTACTGTAATGCTGAAGCCATCTTTTTAAACTATCCAAAAGGCGCGACTCAACGTACTCGAACCGGCTGCTTTTGTTTCCGCACGATTTGCGGTTCGGGCACATAAGGTGTGGTTTTTGCTGAGCATAAGGCCGCAGCACCATCGGTTTCTTACATACGGCGCACTTAATCAATCCGGCCAGCGGGTTGGAGAGGCGATGCTTGAGCGGGTGGGGAGCGTGGGATTTTGATTGTAAAATGCCTAATGCTTTCTTGTATATTCCCATTGAAACGAGAGGCTCGTGCTTTCCGGGAACGTCCACCTGGTTCCAGCGGATCCGCCCGGCGTACACGGGATTTTTTACGATGGCCAGTACGGAATCCGCTGTCCATTCCTTTCCTGTGGAAGTCTGGTACCCCATGCGGTTCAGCTCTCGGGCAATGTCGGTAGCGCCCCGGCGATCAGCCGGGACGTCACATGTATACCATGCGAAAACCATTTTTACAACTTCATGCTGCTCCGGGTGGGGAACGAGGTAGCGGGAGCGGGCTTCTTTATGGATCGAATACCCATAAGGGGGCGGGAGGCAATATAATTCCCTTCCTGGGCGGAGCGGATGCGCCCTCCCTGCATGCGGCGGGTAATAATTTTTAGCTCTTTACGTGCCATGAAAGCTTCAAATTCACTGTATTCCTCGTCCCATTCATCGTTTAAATCATAAACCTTGCGGGGTGTAATAATTTTTGTTTCGGCCGTTTTGAACGTTTCGAAAATAAATCCCTGCTCCCTCATATTGCCGCGTCCGAGCCGATCAATATCCATACAGAGTACAGCATCGTACAGGCGGCTGCTTACTTCTTCCAGCAAAAGCAGCATTTGCGGCCGCTTCACCAGACTTTCTCCGGAAGCGATCTCTTCCCTGACGCTGCAAATTTCCAGCTTGTTTTCCTGCGCGTAGTGAAGCAATGTTCGCCTGTGGCGGGCAAGCGTTTCCCCTTCCCCCCGCGCCTCGGCTTCTAAATCCGCCCGTGACTTACGAAGATACATACACACACGCTTCATCTGCATCATCACCTCACCGTTAATGTATGAGGCTCATAGCTTGCACATGAATCAAGTTTGCGGGCACGAACGATGCATTAACATACTGTCTATACAGGAAAACCCCTTGCCGGGCCGATAGATGGTTTTTTTTCAGCCCATTGTCCGGTATAATAGAAACAATAGCATATAGACAGAACGAAATCGTAAGAGAGGAGAAGCTATGGATTTATTAAATGAACTTTTCAAATCGCCAAATGATATTTTCCTGTTGGGCCTTGATCCATTTGAATTTGTTATTTATAGCTTTCTGCTGCGACTAGTGAATGAGAATGGCGTGGAACTCTTTCCTTCCATTAGAAAGATTGCGGCAGTATGCAATATGAACAAAAACACCGTAGAGAAGAAGCTGAAAAGCATGGAGGAAAAGGGCATTATCGAAATTTATAAGTACCAGAACAAAAATTGTTATAGGCTTTTGCCGATTGAGAATACGAGGCACGAGAAGCAGATGGTTTTTTCCGGAAGGGCTTGATATGAATACAAAGCCCGTTGCACTCGTAACAGGGGTACCGTCGGGCGTGGTGTAAAACTGTCTCTTTTCCTGAAAAATACGGTTCCATGGAGGCTGTGGGAAGGAATCATCCAGCGTGCGCTGCGCACGAAGTAAAAAACAAGGGCCGTCCGGAAATTCTTCTTCATATAGTATAGCGAGAGGTGATGTGCGATGGAGAAGAAGGAATACGACGCGACCTACCGGATAGAGAAATCAACAATACATGTTCAGTCTCCCCCTCCGTTGAGCAAAGAGGAGACGAATAGAGTGCTCCGAGCGTTTCATAGGGCAGGGTGGTGCATTATGCGCGAATTGGCGGAAAACGGGGAGCATCACAAAACGGATATGGCCGGAGGGCAAATGAAATAAGCCTCATAGACATTCTCGGTACGGAAGCGAATGAAATCGAAGAGCATGTCCAGTTGAAAATTGAGAAGACAAAAATATACAAACATATTCATGTGCTGGATGACCGGGAAAAAGAAGTCATTATCGGGCGGTTTGGCCTTGATAATGAAGAAGAACGGACACAGCGTGAAATTGCAAGAGAACTTGGAATCTCCCGGTCTTATGTATCACGAATCGAGAAACGGGCACTGCTTAAACTGTTCCATGAATTTTACCGAAAAAATGAAAACGCGGTCAAGAGTTGACGATGGCTCTCGCACATACGATGCCCTTCCTTTTCCCTTTAATATAGAGGAAAAGGAGGGGTTTTTATTTTTTAGGGAAACAAACGAGTGGCAGTTGACTAGATAGCCTTAGGCCAAACTATGGAAGCAAAGGGGGAAGCTTGGTAAGTTTGGAGGATGGCTCCGCCCTCATTTTTTGATAACATGGTTAATGTTATGTAAATAAACAAACAGAAAGGACATCATGAAGAACATAAAAAAGTATATAGTTTCAGGAGTTCTCTCCATTTCGTTACTTGTCGGCACTTTCAACCCTGTCCCGGCCTCATCCGGACGCGTCTTTAGCGATACATATAAAGCTCAGTGGGCGGAGCCCAGCATTGTAGGTCTCTATAACAAAAACATAATGCGCGGGATAACGAGCACGCAGTTTGCACCGAAGGCACCCATTACACGGGCCGAATTTGCCGCCATTTTATCTAGAGCCGTCAATAGGCCTGCAACCATTACCAGCTTTCCATTTCAGGACGTTCCAAAAAGCAAGTGGTACTATTCATCAGTAAAAAAAGCATATTCTATGGGAATTGTTAAAGGTGTGAGCTACAATCGGTTCCAGCCGGATCGGCCGATTACCCGCGAGGAAGCCGCGGCCATTCTTTCTCACACGTTTAATTATCCTCATACCAGTAGTGCATTGCCGTATCGGGATGCCGGTAACATTGGCCGGTGGGCGGTAAGCAGTGTACAGGCTGTGACACAGAAGAAGATTTTTGTCGGGACGGGCGGATATTTTCATCCGAGAAAAGCACTGACGCGTGCAGAGGCAGCAGCTGTGATTTATAAAGCTCTGTACGGCAAAGCGCCTGCCGCGCCTGCACCTTCACGGACAGTGGCTTCCCGCTCGGGAGACAGATTGGGGGAGCTGCTGTACCGGGCAGTGAATCCGCTGCTGGGCGTTCCCTACCGCTGGGGTGGAACAACGACAGGCGGGTTTGACTGCAGCGGGTTTACGAGTTATGTGTATCGTTCGGTTGGGATGGAACTTCCACGCACAGCCGCAAGCCAGTTCGCGAAAGGAAGTGCAGTATCTGCAAACGCCATGGAGCCCGGAGATTTAGTGTTTTTTGATACGGGCAGCGGTTCTATTTCCCACGTGGGAATTTTTATGGGAAATGGTAAAATGGCTCATGCTGCAAGCGGGCAAGGGAAAGTGGTTATTAATGATATCGATTGGTATTTATCCCATTACCGGGTTGTGGGCATAAAACGATATTTATAATGGAAGTACCCAGTAGGGAGAGGTCAAAAGCCTCTCTTTTTTGGTTTGTTAAGGAAACGTTTTTGTGGAGTATAATAACGATAATAATAATACGGAGCTGATGGAAATGACGGATAGGCGTACGGAAAAAACGACGGATTCCAAATACATTCAGCAGCACCTGGCAAACGAACGAACGTTTCTGGCGTGGATACGGACCGGAATCGCGATGATTGGCCTCGGGTTTTTAGCAGCGGGGGTTGTATTCAAGGCCGCTCCTTACTCCCTATTGAGCCATACGATTGCATTCATTGTGGGCATCGGTTCCGTTCTGCTCGGATGTTTTATTATTATGTTTGCAACAAGAGACTACTTTACAAAGCAGGAGGGGATTAACACCGAAACGTTCCGCTCCCCAAAGAAAATGATTTTTTTCTTCTTTGCTACTTTGACGTTCGTCAATGTATTCCTGCTTATTCTCGTTGTGCTGCTTTTGCTATTTTAACATTATGTGATTAATTCCTTATATGTATTTCTTTTATCCTATAAAAAAGGTAAAATTCTATAAAAAGAGAATTTTATAGTTAGTGAGAAGCAGGACATGAGTCTGGGTGGATGTAATGGGTGATTCTTATAAAAGGCGGAAATGGACGACAAACCACCCGTCATCCGTAATCGTATCTACGTCCGAGGCGATAATATGCTGGAAACCTTCCTCATCTGTAGTCAGCCAATTATCCGCCTCATCCTTGAAAACGGGGTAAACATAACCGTTCTTAAATAAAACAGGAGAAGCCGGAAAAGCAGTAGATTCATCCGCTGAACGAGCATGTACATCCAGTATGCATTGTGCGAGTTCCATATTGTCTTGCTCCTTTATTGTTTGCTGTATTTATTCTTTTATATTACCTCAAATTTCACGATTGCGTATGTGGTATTTGTAGAAAGGAAGAACCTATTTATGTGGGGATTTATCAGTCTTATTGGTTTTTTCTGTGCTGTTGTATTTCTCGGTTTCTCGCTTGTCTCCATTCTTTCTGTTTTTACGAAGAAAGGAAAGCTTGTACATGGTATCGTTGCGATTTTATTATCAGGCGTTTTCTTTGGCGTCTTTATTTTAGGGGCTGTGAAAAATGAGCAAACGTTTCTGCTGAAACAAAACAAAATTAGCGGGAAACCGGCTGATTCCGGCATAATCAAAAAATCCGGCCAGCAATAGCATGCCCTCTCCGGAGGTCTGCTTCCTTTTTCTGGTTCATGTGTGGTACGATAGGCAAAGATATGGCTCGAAGCAATTATTTACATAGCGGGAGATGTTAATCGAAATGGAAGAAATGAAGAACTATCGCATTGAGAAAGATTTTCTTGGCGAGAAAGAAGTGCCTGTAGATGCGTATTACGGTGTTCAAACGTTAAGAGCCGTGGAAAACTTCCCGATTACCGGCTATCGTCTCCATGGTGCTCTCATTGTGGCCATGGCCATTGTGAAAAAGGCGGCAGCACTCGCCAACATGGAGACAGGGCTTCTAAATCCGCGCATTGGCCAGGCTATTGTAGCGGCAGCCGAAGAAATTATCGCCGGGAAATGGCATGAGCAGTTCATTGTCGACCCCATCCAGGGGGGAGCCGGGACCTCGATTAATATGAATACAAATGAGGTCATCGCCAATCGTGGGCTTGAGCTGCTCGATGAAGTGAAGGGAAATTACTTTCAGCTAAGCCCAAATACGCATGTAAATATGGCCCAATCCACCAATGATGCGTTCCCCACGGCCATTCACATTGCAACGCTTACCCTGCTTGAGAAGTTATTAAAAACGATGGACAATTTGCATGAAGCCTTCGCCGCAAAGGCGAAACAATTTGACTCGATTATCAAAATGGGCCGAACACACTTGCAGGATGCGGTGCCGATTCGCCTTGGCCAGGAATTTGAAGCGTATCGTCGTGTGCTTGCCCGTGATATTCGCCGAATCCAGCAATCACGCCAGCATTTGTATGAAGTCAATATGGGTGCTACAGCAGTAGGGACAGGGTTAAATGCAGACCCCCGCTACATCGAGAGCGTTGTAAAACACCTGGCAGACATCAGCGGTTTTCCGATTGTGGGCGCGGAGCATTTGGTCGATGCTACACAGAATACGGACGCCTATACGGAAGTATCGGCTGCACTTAAAGTATGCATGATGAACATGTCTAAAATCGCCAATGATTTACGCCTAATGGCTTCGGGTCCCCGTGTCGGGCTGCGGGAAATTTCTCTTCCTGCCCGCCAGCCCGGTTCCTCCATTATGCCGGGCAAGGTAAACCCGGTTATGGCAGAAGTAATCAACCAGATTGCCTTCCAGGTTATCGGAAATGACAACACCATTTGTCTTGCTTCGGAGGCCGGCCAGCTTGAATTGAACGTTATGGAGCCTGTGCTTGTATTTAACCTTCTGCAGTCCATCAGTATTATGGACAACGGATTCCGTGTGTTTAGGGAATATTGTGTGGAGGGCATAGAGGCAAACGAAGAGGTACTGAAGGAATATGTGGAGAAGAGCGTGGGGGTTATCACAGCTGTTAATCCGCACCTTGGTTATGAAACGGCGGCGCGCATTGCCCGCGAGGCGATACTAACCGGAAAATCCGTTCGTGAACTTTGTTTGTATTACAATGTATTGACCGAAGAAGAGCTCGATTTAATTCTTGATCCGTACGAAATGACCGATCCGGGAATTTCCGGGGCGTCCCTCCTGCAGAAGGACTAATTCATACATAGAAAAAGGGAAGGCAGACATTCTGTTTTCCCTTTTTTTGTTTATTGTTTCCAAGAAGCGTGTATTATGAAAGAAGAAGGGAAGGAAATCACGTTTTTACCCCATAAAAAATCAGTCGGTTACGAATCGTATAGAGAAAAACGGAGAGGAAAGGAAGTACCGGAATGAAAAAATACGCAACAAAGAATAATCTCATTTTCGGATCTGTGATTTTATTTGCTCTAGGAACACCGGTTCTTGCGTCTAACGTGGCGGGTACGGACACCAAAGCAAACAAGACGGTTACTGCACAGGCCACGGCCACGGCGAGCGCACAGAGTGTGGGCCAAATCACAGCTACGCCGATAAGTCCGGCAGCGGGGGGAACCGCGCAGACGGCAGAATCCGCGGTTACAAAAGTACCGTTAGATAAAACGCTGGATCAGTTCTTAGCGGAACAGTCCAAAAACAAGGCGGTACAAACGAATTCCAAGCAAACAAACCCGGGCCCGGCAGCTCCTGTTCAAAACAAGCCGAAGAACAGCACAACCACTGCACAAAATACAACTACATCCGTCAATAAAGAAACACAGTATATAAGCGAGGAAGTAACAAATTTACTGAAGGCCAGAGGGTTAAATAAAGCGCAAATTGATAAGATGGAGCGCCTTCTTGCATCCGGCATGCCCGCTGACAGGCTCATTAGCGCGCTGAATGAGAAAGGGGAAGGCGAGGTTGCGGATATTCTTAAGCAAGGGGGAGGAAAGAAAAAAGGCCATTATAAAGAAAAGCACGGGGATGGTAAGGAAAAACATAAAAAGAAAGGAAATGAAACAGATGAACATGATGATGATTAAAATTCATCCTTTGCTGGCAATATGTTAGCTCAATAAAACAAAGGCGGATGACAAACAATAAGTGTACGTTCCAAGCAGGAGGTGAATAGCATGGCACAGGGTGGAAGCAGAAACAAATTGCTTGTTCCCCAGGCGGCACAATTGCTGGATCAGTACAAATATGAGATTGCATCCGAGTTTGGTGTACAGCTTGGTGCAGGTACGGTTTCAAGAGCCAATGGCTCGGTTGGCGGAGAAATGGTGAAGCGTCTTGTCAAGATGTCACAAGAGCAGTTGGTAACCAGAAAATAACATAAATCATTGTGGATAAGGGGCGCCCTCCGGCGTCTCGGTTACATAAATGCAAAAAAGCGGCCGGATTCTGCACTCCGCCGCTTTTTTATTATAACAATCGTATCGCTTCGCTTATCGCACGACAGCCTCCGGTGTCCGCAAAAATTTCAGCACCGCACTTACAGCGGCCTCGCCCTGGTCAATGCAATCCGGCAGTCCTGCCCCGTGGTACGGAGCACCTGCAAGGAAAATACCGGGCAGGCTGCTGCCAAGCTCAGCCTCCAGCTTATCCATCCGGCGCTGGTGGCCAACGATATACTGCGGGCGGATTTGCTTCCAGCGGGTGATATGGTGAAATTCGGGCTTTCGTTCAATCTTCATGATTTTATTTAAATCGGTAAGCACCGCATTGATAATCGTTTCATCCGATTCATACACAATGCCTTCCTGCCCTGCGCGTCCGACGAAGCAGCGCAGCAAAACCTTGCCTTCCGGCGTTGTGTGGGGCCATTTTTTGTGTACCCACGTGCATGCGGTAATATTATAGCTGGCATTGCGGGAAACAATAAACCCGGTTCCGTTAATGTCCTGCTTTATGTCTGCCTCGGAAAAAGCAAGCCCGACCGTTGCCACCGATGTCGTCGGCATATCTTGTAGAAGGTTAATGAATGAATAATCGGCAAGTATCTCACGCGTCACCTTCGCCGGCGTCGTCATGACAACACTGTCGGCTGAAATGGCCGTGCCATCGGATAAGTGCAGTTCATATCCTTCCCCGGTTTTCGTGATTTTCTTGACGGCCGTATTCTTTCGTACATGAACGGGATCCAGCCTCTGTTCAATCGCGTCCACCAATGACTGAAGACCGCGTTTAAACGTGAGGAATGCGCTTGTTGTTTTCTTATTTGCGGCTGATTTTGGCTGCTTTGGTGTTGTAGACCGCATGCCGAGAATTAAGCTCCGGTATTTCTGCTCTACCTGATAGAATTGCGGGAAGGTGGACATCAGGCTCAAATCATCGATGTTCCCGGCATATACACCGGATAGAAGCGGTTCAATCAGGTTTTCAACGACCTCATTGCCGAGACGGTGGCGGAAAAATTCGCCCAGGGAGCGATCTCCGTCTTTATGGCTTCCACGCGGGAGAACGAGATCGAGTGCCGCACGCGCTTTTCCGGCGGGTGAGAAGAGCGAAGTCGTTACAAATGGTGCCAGCTTGGTAGGAATACCCATAATTGATCCGCCAGGAATCGGGTATAATCGGTCGTTGTTCAGTATATAGGCCTGGCCAGTCTGATTGCGTACAAGATCACCCTCAAGCCTTACTTCCTTTGCAAGCCGGGATGCACTCGTTTTGCGCGCAAGGAACGAATCGGGCCCCCGCTCGATCACAAATCCATTCGTATAATCTGTTTGGACCTGGCCCCCCAGCCGATCGTCCGCTTCCAGCAATACGTAGTTTATGGGGAGCTTCTGTTCCTGAATCTCTTTTTGCAAGTAATAGGCAGTCGTCAAGCCGGTAATGCCTCCTCCGACTATAGCCACTGTAAGAGCCTGCGTGCTCATCATTCATCACTTTCTTTCTTCTAACTTCTTCAGTACGGCCGATGCAAGTGCACTCATAAACTGTTCATCTGTGTTGGGCATCGGCGTGCGCAAGTAGCGGATGCCCAACTCATCCGCGAGATTTTTACACTCATGGTCGTTATCGTACAATACCTCAAGGTGATCGGAAACAAAGCCAATCGGACATAACACCATCGTTGTATACCCTTCGTCATAAAGAGTGCGCATCTTATCCAGCACATCTGGGCCGAGCCACGGGTCCGGCGTGCGGCCCGCGCTCTGCCAGGCCGTCGTGTAATGGGGTACACCCGCCATTTCAGCGATTGCGCGTGCATTGTCTGCAATCTGTTCCGGATACGGATCATTCATCTGGATGATTTTCTCCGGCAGGCTGTGCGCAGAGAAAATGACCATCGTGCTGCCAAGCTCACCCTCTGGAATCATGGCAACCTTTTCTTTCAGCTGCTCAGCCCAGTAGCGAATAAAAGCGGGTTCCTCATGCCAGCTGTCAATCGAGTGGATGAGAGGGCTGCCGGCTTTCTCGCTTTCTTCGTGTGCCCGGCTGTTATAAGATTTCGCGCTGAATGTGGAATAGTGAGGGGCAAGGACAAGGCTCACAGCCTCCTCGATCCCGTCTTCCTTCATGCGGCGTACGCCGTCCTCAATGAAAGGATCGATATGTTTCAGGCCGAGATAGGCCTGAAAAACAATTTCATCCTGCATGCTGTTCAGTTTGTTTTCCAGTGCAGCAGCCTGTTCCTCCGTAATACGGGAGAGGGGGGAAATTCCCCCGATCGCTTCGTACCTGTCCGTTAACTCCTGCAGAAGCTCGGGGGTCGGCTTTCGCCCGCGGCGAATATGTGTATAATACGGCTCGATTTCTTCTATGCTCCTTGGAGTGCCATAAGCCATCACTAGAAGGCCCATTTTCTTTTTCGTCATAAAAGATGCCCTGCCTTTAGTTGTTTTTTGCTGAATACTCGTGAATAAAAGCGGTCAAGCGCTGAAGTGTTTCCACTTGCACCTGCGGATAAACGCCGTGCCCCAGGTTAAAGATAAAACCAGGAGTCTGCATTCCTTCATCAAGGATTCCCCTTGTTTTCTTCTCGATTTCCGGCCAGGAAGCAAGCAGAAGCCCCGGATCCAGGTTGCCCTGCACGGTTTTCGTAACGCCTTGTCCGCGCGCGAAAGAAATCGGGGTTCTCCAGTCGAGCCCGATTACATCAAGCGGCAGCCTATCCCATTCGTGCAGCAGGTGGCCTGCCCCCACACCGAACATAATTTTCGGGGCAGATTCTTCTTCAAGTTCGGAAAAAATACGGTTCATAATAGGGGCTACGAACTGGGCGTAATCCTGTGCATTGAGCGCGCCAACCCAGGAATCGAAAACCTGGACAGCCTGCGCCCCGGCAGCCATTTGCGCCTTCAGATAC
This sequence comes from Aneurinibacillus tyrosinisolvens, assembly GCF_001015055.1. Classification (GTDB taxonomy): domain Bacteria; phylum Bacillota; class Bacilli; order Aneurinibacillales; family Aneurinibacillaceae; genus Aneurinibacillus_A; species Aneurinibacillus_A tyrosinisolvens. The sequence goes on from NZ_BBWZ01000004.1 coordinate 155,148, forward strand.
GTTACCGTCATTTCGCCAAGTCGGTCCATCAGCAGATGCCAGGCTTCAGGGTCGGAGTGCATGAACGCTTTTGTTTTGTAATAGTTGCGGGAAGGTCCGCCTTCGATTAAATAACTGGCAAGGGTGAAGGGAGCTCCGGCAAAGCCGATAAGGGGCACGCGCAGTTCTTCGCGCAGCAATTTAATCGTATCCAGAATATAAGGAACGTGCTCGGAAGGCTCCAGCTTGCGAAGCTTTTCTACGTCGCCTTTCCCTGTTATCGGGTTCGCAATGACCGGGCCGATGCTGGATTTAATCTCAACGTCGATGCCCATAGCAGGCATGGGTGTCATAATGTCCGCGAAAAGGATAGCCGCATCTACATCCAGCTGATGAATGGGCAGCATGGTTACTTCCGCGCAAACCTCAGGCCGGTGTGTAATTTCAAAAAGGGAGTATTTCTCCCTGATTTTTCTATATTCAGCCTGGTAGCGGCCGGCCTGTCTCATGTACCATACAGGAACGTGAGAGTGCTCTTCTCCCCGGCATGCCTTTAAAAAATTATCGTTAAACGGCTTCGCGCTCATTCTTCCACACCTTTCTATTCCGTAAACCCAAAGATCTATTCCTATTGTACGATAGCATATTTTATATGTAAAATATAAGGAATTATTGTGACAAGTATTCTTCAAGCGTACTATTTTTAGAGGCGATTTCCTGCGCCGCTTCCTTGCCGACATAACGGATATGCCACGGTTCATAGGAATATCCGGTAATTTCTTCTTTGCCTTTCGGATAGCGGATGATGAAACCGTACTTCGGCGCATGTTCCTTCAGCCAGATTCCCTCAGGTGTTTCCCCGAACTTCTCTTCTAGCGTAAAGCCCATGCGATGGCTCGTAATATCGATGGCAAGGCCGGTCTGATGCTCACTCTGTCCAGGGTGAGAACTCACTTTGTTTGCTTCTTGTTCTCCGCCGTATTTTTTCGTCAGCCTTTTAAAAACTGCTTGCTGTGTCGCATAGGAGCGATAGGCTGATTGGCCGACAAGATCGATATGCTCTTCCTTGGCCTGGGCAAACAATTGCTCAAGGGCAGCGGCCGCTTCCTTGCGCATTAATTTCTTCGGATCCTTTTTTTCGATTGAGAAAGGAATGTTAGGCTCTACCAGATCCGGTGGTTCATAATCTGCGCCCATGTTTCGCTGTTTGTTTACGACAACGAGCGTATCCAGCATGTTGGTTACTTCCTTCGTGCCGTTCCCCCGCGTTGTAACGGTTGCAGCCAGTGCGGCCGCTGTTTTCGGTGAGTTATTCTGCTGTTTTGCTTCTTGTTGCTTTGTGTTACTGTGCTCACTCACCGGTTCGGAAGAGCAGCCTCCCGTTATTGCTGCTGACAGCAGGACGAATGCTGCTATGCTTCTCATTTTCCCCACGATTTTACCCTCTCTCCATCACTTCTTTTTCTATCAGACAGGGGCATACAAAACGAACATAAAACAGTGTAGTATATGCCCCGGCATTAGTTGGCATAACGTATACAATCTTATCACATACGGCAAAGCGCGTTCAATTTTCGTTTTTTTCTTCATGGGCTGTCCCTGCCCTGCATACAGTTAAGTAAAAGGGGGGGGGGACGTGCATGGAGTATATCGTACAGAAAGGTGATACACCGCTTAAGATTGCGAGCCGGTTCGGTGTGGGGGTTACCGGCATCCTCGCGGTAAACCCGGATATTATCGCACCGGAATATTTAATACCGGGGCAAATTATTGAAATACCGGAAGCTTCCGTAAAATACGCGGCGCAGGAAGGAGATACCCTTCGTACGATTTCGGAAAAATTCGGCGTTACGATAGAAGAAATTCAACGGGCGAACGTGTTGTCTGAAGATGAGATATCAATAAAGCCCGGCCAGGTGTTCTGTATACCGAGAAAAAGAAGAGAAGGGATCGTCCAAACGAATCAGGAGTACACGTATGACAACCTTGTAGAGGATCTTATAACGCTCGCCGGGCGGTACCCATTCATTCACCTTGAGGTTATTGGAAAAACGGTTCTTGGAAAAAGCATCTATGCAGTGCGGTTAGGAAAGGGAAGCAAGGAGGTTTTTTACAGCGCGGCCTGGCACGCAAATGAATGGATTACAAGCCCGGTTTTGATGAAGTTTATCGAAGATTTTGCAGATGCTTTTTCTAAAGGGAACTCGCTGCGCGGATATGATGTCACTTCTTTATTTCATGCGTTTTCCATTTGGCTCGTGCCGATGGTCAATCCGGATGGAATCGAACTCGTTGTAGAAGGAATTACGCCCTGCCACCCGCTTTACGAAAGAGTAATGAAAATTAACAACGGCTCCCCATTCTTTAGACAATGGACAGCGAATGTTAGAGGGGTTGATTTGAATCACCAGTGGCCGGCTCTGTGGGAGGAAGAAGCGCAGACGAGCCCGGAAACGTATGCACCCCGGCATTATGGGGGGGCTTTTCCTTTATCCGAACCGGAGACGAAGGCTGTATATGAGTTCACGAAGCGGCATGATTTTCTCACGGTTCTCGCTTACCATTCCCAGGGGCAGGTGATCTACTGGGGCTTTGGCGCAGCAAATCCCGAAGCAAGCGAAAAAATCGTCACCCGCATGCAGGTGCTGAGCACGTACACACCTGTTCATACGGCAGATAGCTCGGCGGGGTACAAGGATTGGTTTATCCAGGAATACCGCAGGCCGGGCTATACGATTGAAGTTGGGGTCGGCGTCAATCCGCTACCTGTCGAACAATTCGATACGATTTATAACCAGAACCTTCCTATCCTGCTTGAGACCCCGCTGCTTGTTGAAAAATATAAAGGATGAAAGCGCGTTTAATGAAGAACATCCCACAGCTGTTTTCCAATAAGAAGGGCGGTTACACCGATAAAAAGCGGACGAACATAAGTAGATCCCTTGCGAATGGCAAGACGTGAGCCGAAAATCGCCCCGGCGATCATCGCAAGGCCCATCGGAATTCCATACGCATAATTAACCGAACCGAGCGCCATGAACGTGACCATCCCTGCAATATTGCTCCCGAAATTGAGTACCTTAGAATTTCCAGCAGCGCCGACAAAATCAAAGCCAAGCATCAGGAAGGAAAAGAGGAGAAAAGAGCCGGTCCCCGGACCAAAAAAACCGTCATAAAATCCGATAATGAGAGCAATGGTGGCGGAAAGATAGGCAATTTTTCTGGTCATTCCCTTGTATGTCGATTGGCTGCCCCAGTCTTTTTTGAACAGGGTGTATACCGCAACGAGAGTAAGAAGCGTGATGACGAGCGGCTTTAGAAACTCAGGCGGGATTTTTGTCACAGTATAGGCGCCGATAGCGGAGCCGATGAGTGAGAGCGGAAACAAGTATTTAACAAGCCGGACGTTCACTTTTCCCGAGCGCATAAAAGAAATGGTGCTCGTCAGAGAAGACATCGTGCTCGCCAGTTTGTTTGTTCCGAGCACAACATGGGAAGGCAAACCGGTAAATAGCAGTGCGGGTACTGAAATTAAGCCCCCGCCTCCTACAACGGAATCGATAAAAGAAGCGATAAATCCGGCCGCAAGCAAAAACATAAGCATATTCATGTCGACGTGTTCCATTGTTACCTCCTGCGCATTTCTAAAAAATAAGGGCACTTACTTAAGAATAAACGAAGTTCAGGAGATGGCAATGGGAAAATACAAGAGGGCAACAAAAAAGCAGGCCTGATATCGAGGCCACTGAAAAACTTACGTTTTCAGTGGCCTCCTGACCTCGCCTGCTTTTTTCGTTATCCGAGCAATACCTCGATGACCCGGTGGGTTAGGTTCGGTACCATTTGGAGAGAATACCTGGCTTCCATGCGCTCATACTTTTTATGCGCGTCAAGCCCGTATGGACCAATATTAATGACAGGAACATTTATATCCCGAATATCCTGGTAATCAACGTGATATTTTTTCCCGAAGGAAGGATTGTTGGCGGATTCGGCCCGGATTCCCTGTTCATCGTCACTTAACCCGACAAAGCTCATGTCAGAAATGTAAGGGAAGAAGTTTCTTATCACAATAGGGTGTTCATAATGAGGCTGAATATCATCTACGGCTTTCTCCAGCGCTTGAATAAGCAGCTTCTCATTCTCTGTTTCCCCTGTTAATTCAATGCGGGGGGAATAAATGGAGGAATAGAAAACAATGATGGCAGGGCTCCGGTCTTTCATCCATCCCCATGCTTCTTCTACAACACGGGCGGCATACATACGGCTATCAAGCGACCGGTCGGCAAGAAGGCCATCCTTGAACTTTTCTATGTGGGTCTCATAAGCCTCCCCATGTTCATTACGAAGCTGTTCAGTCATTTCTTCATAAGTAAAAACTCTTGGCTTCCATGAGATCCCCTTGTACGGCTCCCCGCTTTTCTGGCAGTAAGCTTTATATCGCTCGCTAAATAAGGATAAGGCGTTCGTAAAGGCGATTTCCGCTTGCTGCTTCAATTTCTCCAGAACCTCTCTGGGTGACCAGGAGTGAACGAGGAAGTTGTAATATACATAAGCGGAGAGGGCCGTCTGCACCGTATAGGAAGGCTTCAGGTCTGTCTGCTTTAGTGATACGGGAGGAACGGTTACTTCTCCGTACGCCTCATTGCACAGCTCTGGGTTGTAGTCAATTTGCCTTGTGAGTTCGGCGGCAACAAAGTTCGGATCAAGCCCTTCAAAGCAGGAGCCTACGTGTGTTTCCGCCCCTGTAATGAAAAAGGAAGGGAGAAGCTTGCCGACCGTCCCTTTGTATATGTAGCGGTTTTCGTCTTTTTCGTGCCTGGGGGAGACAAAATCAGCGTTCACGGCCGCAATATAGTGAAAGTCGTATTTTTCCTTCCAGCTTTTTAGCGGCTTCAAGGCAGAAAGAATGCCGTGCGAGCTGTCTTCCTCATCACATTCTGCAACGAATACAAGGTTTCCATCCAGCAGCTCCGGGTTTTCGGCATAATATTTTAACAGGTACAGATTGCTGGCTACCCCGCTTTTCATATCGAGCATCCCTCTTCCGAAAAGCCAATCGCCCGAGGCAAGCTGTTTTTCCACATCTTCGGGCAGCTCCTCCTGGTGTAACGCTTTCATTAATTCTGAAGGGTGGTAGGCCACGCCCTTCAGATGATTGTAGTCATCAATGCCGACGGTATCGATATGCCCCATTAAGATAACCGTCCGGCTGCTCGTATTTTTCGTTCCTTTTACACAGGCTAACACGTTATAACGTTCCCATTCATCATGCATCGTTGGCATAAGAATCACCTGTTCAGGGTGGCTTGCAAAGTATGGAAGGGAAGAAACCATCTCATAGAGGGCGTGTGCGATATTTTTTTCTCCGTCTGTATTTACGATGCTTTCTATTTTTACAAGTTGTTCCGTTATTGCGCGTACTTCGTCACGGCAATTGAGCATAGTTTCTCCTCCAATGATTCGTTATAAAGCGATTATACAAAATTTTTTTTCTAATCAAAATAGAGATGGCTGTCTTTTTTTCTTAGAGAAGATAAGAATGAGCGTCCCTGCGCTAATGTAACCGAACAGGGGATACAGGTGGTGTACAAGCGTAGAAAATCCAAATTGGCTGATGACATAACAAACGAGCAGAAGAGAGAGGATGATGAATTGTTTTTGAAAAGAGGGCGGCAGGAACAGTTCAAGCTGCCTGGTTAAGCCAAATACATTTCCGACAAGTGTAGTAAAGATCTCCCCAAGAATAATCAGGCTAAACAGCCAGTGCACAACCGGGCTAAACATCGAAACGATTTGCGCCATCGGGATTTCTGCCCCTCTGATTTGCTCAAAATGAGCTGACAATGCGTAATTGCTTAAGAAGAGCAGAAGGCCAAGCCCCAGCCCCCCAATTATCCCTCCGCCGATAATCGAATATTTATCTCTTATTTCATTTCCTAAAGGGACGAGCACAGCCAGACCAAGAATGACGTTGAAGGAAACATAGAGAAAGGGGGAGTACAGCCAGCCTCCTGCAGCAGGAAGCGAAGGAGCAGATGCGATGCCGTGGATGGTAAAGGTTTTAATCGCAATGAGTAGATTAAACGCAATCATGAGAGGGACGACAACACTGTTGACTGCTATGATCGCTTCCATCCCCCGCAGCGTAACCACATAAATAAGCAGCATGGTGCAAAATATGCCGGCCTGGTAGTATCCCCCGAATTGTTGTTCGAATAGAGCACCTGTTCCCGCGAGCATCACACCCGTAATGCAAATGAGCATGGCGAGCGTCGCCCAATTAATCCAGCGTCCAATGGTATGGCCGAACATATGATTATTAAACTGGTGGTAGGATGGTGCATTGATTTGTGCGGAGATAAGCATAATCTTGTTGCCTGCAGCAATGAACAGCACGGTGCAAATCGCGATAATAAACAGGCTCTTATCACCAAACCGGGTAATGAATTGAAAGATTTCCTGGCCGCTGGCGAAGCCGGCGCCAACGACCGTGCCGATATACGTGAAGCCAATCTGAAGCATCGTCTTCCCTCTTTTTATCACAATTGATTCCCTCCATTGGCAGGAAAACCAGGTTGCGGATTATCCGCTCTTTTATACTATGAGATTGTCCTGTTCAGTAGACGCTCAAAAAAATTCGTTACTTTACTTGCAACTTGTTTTACAATAGACTAGAGAAATAAACTAGGGCATATGCTTAACCTGGATAAACTGGAGGAAACTGCAGAATGGCAAAATGGTTAAAAGAATGGGTGCCTGTGATTTTGCTGGCGATCATCCTGAGCGTAACCATCCGTACGTATGTTGGAGAGGCGGTCGTCGTTCCGTCCGGCTCTATGATTCCTACAATTCATATTAATGATCGGCTTGCTGTAGAGAAGTTTACGAACGTAAGCGATTTGAAGTTCGGTGATATCGTCGTATTTTACCCGCCTCTCAAGGATAAGAAGGATGAGCGTTTCATTAAGCGGTTGATTGGTGTCGGCGGTGACACGATCCAAATCAAGGACGGCGCCCTCTACCGTAACGGTAAAAAGGTGAATGAACCATATATTAGAGAGGCAATGACGTACGAATATGGCCCTGTGACTGTGCCGAAAGGGAAGTTCTTTTTCCTCGGTGATAACCGCAATGAAAGCTATGACTCCCATCTGTGGCCAACGCCGTTCGTTGATGCGAAAGCAATTGCCGGTAAGGCGATTTTCAGATTTTACCCGTTCACACAAATGCAGGAAATGTAGCATACGATCCCTTCCGCTCCCCGGCGGAAGGGATTTTTTATTGTTAAGGAACGAGAAACGTGTTACAAGCGGTTCGGTTAGGGGAATAATTAAAATAGAAGAAAATGTAAAGGACTGGATAGAAAGGCTGTGGCTGTATGAAAGAGAAATTGCTTCTCATTTATAACCCGGTTTCCGGCCAACAACTCGTAGGTGGCCAGCTCGGTGATATCGTTCTTTCCCTGCAGGAGAAATGGGACGTTACGATCCGGCCGACAGCCAGCAAGGGGCATGCAGAACAGATGGCGGCTGAAGAAGGCGGCAGGTATGACGTAATGGTCGCTGCAGGAGGAGACGGAACCATACATGAAGTAGTGAACGGAATGATGAGGGCCCGGCAGCAGCCTGTCCTTGGCATTCTCCCCGGTGGAACGGCTAACGATATCGCCCGCACGCTGCAAATTCCCTTAACTCTTCTTGAAGCGTGTGAATTTATGAAAACGGAAGAGCCAAAGTTTATTGATATCGGTAAATACGGTGAGCGATATTTTATGAACTTTTTAGGGCTTGGGCTTATTTCCACGGTGTCTAAGGATATAAAGAATGAGACGAAAACGTACCTCCGCCATTTTACCTACTACATAAAGTCACTGCAGCACATGCAAAACAATCAGCTGTTTCATGTGACCATTGAAACAGAGAAACGGAAAATCGAGGCGGACGCGGTCATGGTGTATGTGGCGAATGGACAATCACTTGCCGGGCTTGAATTGTTCACGGATAACGAAATGAATACCGGGCAGTTCGAAGTTGCCATTGTCCGCAATGTGGGTCTGTCAGAAATCATTAGCGTGGCCTCCTCCTACATAAAGAGTGAGCCAATCGAGCATGAAGCCTTCTATCTCTTCAAAGCGGATTCACTTTCGATTCATTGTGACCCTCCCCAATTGATTGACACGGATGGAGAAAAAGAGGGACAGACTCCCGTGAGTATCGAACTTCTGCGGGAAAAAATGAGGGTAATTGGGCATCTGTAGCGGCAGCAGAATGAATCGATTTTCCCATTATTGTTTCACACTGGCGCACTGTGGAAAAGGATACATGATAAACAACTTTAAAGTAAAAAAGAGCGGTAAGCCAGGTATTCCGGCTTACCACTCCCCTGTTTTCTGATTGACGCTATTTCATTGTTTCACTGCGAAGCGGCTCTCCACCTTTTTCCCAGCATACCATAGCCCAAGCACGGCAGCGAAGACAAGGAGAAGCCTCCATGGTTCCCGAATGAATGAAGCAAGGTCATGCCCGATAAATGAAATCATGAAAATCATAATCGCTTTGCTTGCTAGAATCGCCGCCGCAAACTGGACTGTTGAAACTTTAGAGAGCGCAGCCACGACGTTGATTAAGGAAGAGGGAGAAAACGGAAAGCAGCACAGCAAAAAGATCGCGCTGAATCCGTGCCGGTTCATCCAATCCATAGAATAATTGACTTTCGGATGCTGCGTAAGAAAGCTCATAAATCGATGCCGGGCAAGTTTGCGGCATAGCAGGAATACAAGGATCGCTCCGGCACTGGCACCGAGCCAGGAATAGAGAAATCCTAACCATAACCCATACGCAGCGGCATTGCCTGCCACAATGGCAATGAGAGGCAGCATCGGAAGGAAAGCTTCCACAAACGTAGAAAGGATCCCCGGCAATGGTCCAAGCGATTCATATTTATCCAGCAGCGCCATAAGATTTTTAGTTGAAAGATACGAGAGTAGTGTTGTCCATTCCATACTGCTATTTTACCTTAGAAAAAAGGAAAAAGCATCCGGGAGTTCTTTTTGCCAGAACCCCCAATCGTGCCCGCCCTGTTTCTCCAAATATGTGACGGAAGCGCCTCTTTGCTTGAGCAGCTGTTTCATTTCCCGATTGTATGAAAGAAAGTCGGCGGTTTTGGTTCCTACGGGCACTTGTGTTTCATCCAATCCGATGAGCATATAAATCTGAAGGCCGGAAAGAGTTTCTTTTCGCAGCACCTCTTTCATTGCTTCAGGATAAAATGCTCCGGATAGAGAAATGACGCGGGAGAAAAGCTCCGGGCGTTCGAGGGCTAAATCAAGGCTTACCGTTCCCCCCAGTGAATCGCCCACAAGGACGCGCTCACCAACAGGAAATTCATTCTCAACAGCCGGAACCAGTTCCTCAATAAAGAAAGACTTGTAAGCTGCATTGCGGGTTCTGTTTGTCCCGTATTCTTCGGTACGATTTTCCTTGGAAACTGTAACAGCAGCGATGATAAAGGGTAACAGTTTATCTTCGAGAATCATCTGCTGCGCAATTGTGGCCCCGCGTCCGAAGTTGAGAAATTGCTCACCGTCCTGGGCGTACAGGATCGGGTAGCGGCGCTTGGGGTCATAATCGGGCGGCAGGTAGACTTTATAGGAGCGTGTCTCTGCAAGGTAAGTACTATTAAGTTCACGGCGTAGTATTGTTCGTTTGCGCAGGCGTTCATCCATTGAGAAATTCCCTCCAAATTATATATGTATGTGTAAAAAAATTGGACATGATAAATACGAGGTGCTATACTCTTCGCGGATAAGAAAATCTAAAACTGTACTTGTTGTGCAACACTTGGTGTTATACTCCAAGTTTGTTCTATTACAGTAGTGCTAATATTCATTTCACACATTTTATCAAAAAAAGGAGTTGTCATGATGTTACAAATTCTTTCTCCTGAAGGCAAGGTCAATGACAAAAAACAAACGCCTGAACTTTCGAATGAACAGCTTTACGAATTAATGAGAAAAATGGTGTATACCCGCATGTGGGATCAGCGTGCCATCAGCTTAAACCGCCAGGGACGCCTCGGTTTCTATGCTCCGGTTGCCGGACAGGAAGCAACGATGGTTGGCAGCCAGAGTGCACTTTCGAAGGAAGATTTTATCCTCCCAAGCTATCGTGATATCCCGCAAATCGTGTGGCATGGCCTGCCTTTATATCAAGCTTTCCTTTATTCCCGCGGGCACATGCACGGTGGACAAATTCCGGAAGGCGTAAATGTTCTCATGCCGCAGATTATTATTGCCGCGCAAATTGTCCAGGCAATGGGTGTAGCTATGGCATTTAAACTAAAAAAAGAAAAACGGGTCGCGATTACGTACATAGGAGATGGCGGTACGTCACAGGGTGACTTCTACGAAGGCCTTAACTTTGCGGGCGTATATAAAGTGCCGGCGATTTTCTTCGTTCAGAATAACCGGTATGCAATCTCTACTCCGTTCTCGAAGCAGACAGCCGCGGAATCAATTGCGGTGAAGGCACAGGCAGCAGGCATTAAAGGCATACAAATCGACGGCATGGATGCGCTTGCTGTTTATGAAACCGTTCGTGAAGCAAGAGAGCGCGCATTAGCGGGCGAAGGTCCAACGCTTATTGAAGCGCTCACATTCCGCTATGGCCCGCATACAATGGCCGGTGATGACCCGACACGTTACCGCCAGCAGGAAGAAATGACAGAGTGGGAACAAAAAGATCCCCTTATTCGTCTGCGCACCTATTTAGAAGAGAAAAAGATTTGGACAAAAGAGGATGAGGATAAAGCAATCGAACAGGCAAAAGCCGAGATTGCAGAAGCCATCAAAAAAGCAGACGCATATCCGAAACAGAAGGTAACGGATTTAATCGATACTATGTTTGAAGAGAAAACGGCAAGGCTGCAGGAGCAATACGATGAGTACAAGCAGAAGGAGATGAAGTAAGCCATGGCACAAATGACAATGATCCAGGCGATTACAGACGCTTTGCGTACTGAAATGAAAGATGACCCAAACGTCCTTGTCTTTGGGGAAGACGTGGGGGTAAACGGCGGGGTATTCCGTGCGACAGAAGGATTGCAGAAGGAATTCGGAGAAGAGCGCGTATTTGATACACCGCTCGCCGAATCTGCAATCGGCGGCATGGCCGTCGGTCTTGCGCTCCAGGGATTCCGCCCGGTTCCGGAAATTCAATTCTTCGGGTTCGTTTTCGAAGTGTTTGACGAGATTGCCGCCCAGGCGGCGCGCATGCGCTACCGTTCCGGCGGAAAATACAACGCTCCGATCGTATTCCGTTCTCCGTTTGGTGGCGGCGTAAAAACGCCTGAGCTTCACGCCGATAGCTTAGAAGGATTAATGATGCAAACACCAGGCTTAAAGGTTGTCATCCCATCCAATCCATATGATGCGAAAGGACTGCTTATTTCCGCAATTCGCGACAATGACCCGGTTATTTTCCTTGAGCATATGAAGCTGTACCGCTCATTCCGCGGAGAAGTTCCGGAAGGATCATATACCGTTCCGCTCGGAAAAGCGAACGTTGTGAAGGAAGGAAAGGATGTCACTATCGTTACATACGGTGCGATGGTACAGACTTCATTAAAAGCAGCGGAGCAAATCGAAAAAGACCGTGGCGTTACCGTTGAAGTTATTGATCTTCGTACAATCAGCCCGATTGATATTGAAACGATTGTTGCTTCTGTTGAAAAAACAAACCGTGCCATTGTGGTACAGGAGGCACAAAGACAAGCGGGTGCAGCGGCTGAAATTGTCGCACAGATTAATGAGCGCGCAATTCTTTCGCTTGAAGCGCCTGTGCTGCGCGTGACATCACCGGATACTGTATTTCCATTTGCTATGGCAGAAGATATTTGGCTGCCTGATCCGGCAAGAGTAATCGACGGACTGAATAAAGTGCTTGATTTCTAACAATGGAAACATAAAAGGAGGGAAAACGATGGCATACCAGTTTAAAATGCCGGATATCGGTGAAGGAATTCATGAAGGTGAAATTGTTAAGTGGCACATTAAAGAAGGCGACCAGGTAGAAGAAGACCAGATTATCATGGAAGTGCAGAACGACAAGGCAGTGGTGGAAATCCCTTCTCCTGTAAACGGAAAAGTTCTTGCCATCAAAGTAGAAGAAGGAACCGTGTCTGTCGTCGGTGATGTGCTCGTTGAGTTTGACGCAGAAGGCGCAGACAATGAGCCGGCTGCTGTGGAGACAACTCCTCAGGCCGAAGCGGCAGCACCACAGGCACAACGAGTGGAAGAAGCAGTGCAGGTGGCGAATACTCCAGTAGATGCGGCTCACGTTCCTGGCACAGATGGAAATGTTGCGGTGGATGAATCAAAGCAAGTATACGCCACACCAGCTGTACGTAAATTTGCGCGTGAGCAGGGAATCAATATCCGTCAGGTACGGGGAACAGGCAAGAACGGACGGATTACGAAAGAAGATGTACAGACGTTCAAAGTCGGTGGACAGGCACAGCCTGCGGCCCAGGCAGCCGCACCGCAGCAGGCGAATGCAGCTCCCGCAGCAGCCGCGAATGCAACAGCGATTACAGGGACAGCGACCGTTCCAGGTGGACTTGAAGAACGCATACCTTTGAAAGGAATTCGCAAAGCCATTGCCACAGCGATGACCAAGTCGATGTATACAGCTCCCCACGTAACAATTATGGACGAGGTGGATGTAACGAAGCTGGTCGAAATGCGCGAGCGATTCAAGCCGATTGCCGCGAAGAAAGAAGTCAAGCTCACCTATTTGCCTTTCGTTGTAAAAGCCGTCATTGCCGGGCTGCGTGAATTCCCTGAGCTGAACGCAAGCATTGATGACGAGAAGAACGAAATCGTATTGAAAAAATACTATAATATCGGAATTGCGGCCGCAACAGACGAGGGACTTATGGTTCCGGTTATTAAAGAAGCGGATCGCAAGCCGCTCTGGAAAATCGCCAGCGAAATCTCTGAGCTTGCGACGAAAGCACGTGAACGCAAAGCGTCTGCGGACGAACTGAAAGGCAGCACATTCTCGATTACAAACATTGGTTCGGCGGGCGGAATGTTCTTTACACCGGTCATTAACTACCCTGAAGTGGCTATCTTAGGTGTGGGTCGGATTGCGAAGAAGCCTGTTGTCAATGAAAATGATGAAATTGTAGTAGCGCCGGTATTGGCCCTTTCCCTCAGCTTTGACCATCGCTTAATTGACGGGGAAATGGCGCAGCTGTATATGAACTACATTAAACAGCTGCTGCAAAACCCGGAAATGCTCGTTATGGAGGTGTAACAAATGGTAGTAGGTGAATTTACAACCGAACTTGACGTTCTCGTTATCGGGGCCGGACCCGGCGGTTATGTTGCCGCTATTCGCGCAGCACAGCTGGGAAAAAAAGTAGCGATTGTGGATAGAGATGAAGTAGGCGGCGTATGTTTGAACCGCGGGTGTATCCCTTCTAAGTCCTTGATTTCTGCGGCACATCGCTATGAGCAGGCAAAAGAAGGCGCAGACATCGGGGTTAACGTTGAAGGTGTTACCGTCGATATGAAGAAGGTCCAAGAGTGGAAACAAAGCGTAGTCAACAAGCTGACCGGCGGCGTAAAAACGCTCCTCAAGGGAAATGGCGTCGAAATCATTTCGGGTGAAGCCTTATTTGTCAGTGAAAATGAAGTGCGCGTGTTCCATGGCTATGACGTGAACCGCTACCGTTTCAATCACTGCATCATTGCCACCGGTTCACGCCCGATTGAAATTCCTGCGCTTCCTTTTAGCGAACGCATTCTTTCATCAACGGAAGCTTTGACACTCGATCACATTCCGGAAAAGCTGCTTGTTGTCGGCGGTGGATACATTGGAATCGAGCTGGGAACGACATTCGCGAAGCTCGGCGCAAAAGTAACCATTCTTGAAGGCAGCCCAAACATACTGCCGGGCTTTGAAAAGCAGATGGTTCAGATGGTGAAGAAAAAGCTAAAGAAGCTGAATGTAGACATTCATACAGAGGCAATCGCCAGCAAGAGTGAGGTAACGGAAAATGGAGTCAAAGTAACGGCTTCCATTAAGGATAAAGAGGAAGTATTCGAAGGGAATTATTGCCTTGTAACAGTGGGGCGCCGCCCGAATACGGACGAGCTTGGTTTGGACGCTATTAACATGAAGCTGACCGAGCGCGGATTGATTGAAATCGATAAGCAGTGCAAAACAAATGTGCCGAATGTATATGCGATTGGCGATATCGTTGCCGGACCTGCGCTTGCCCACAAGGCGTCCTATGAAGGAAAAGTAGCGGCAGAAGTCATTGCAGGGCAGCCGAGCGAGATTGATTACCTTGCGATTCCGGCCGTTGTCTTCTCAGATCCGGAAATGGCAACCGTTGGCCTTGATGAAGCACAGGCGAAGGAGCAAGGGTATAAAGTCAAAACCGGTAAGTTCGCTTTCGCTGCGAACGGCCGTGCGCTCAGTGTCAATGAGACGGATGGTTTCGTAAAAGTGGTGGCAGATGAAGAGGATGGACGTGTACTCGGGGTTCAAATTGTAGGGCCAGAAGCGTCCGATCTGATTGCGGAAGCAGGGCTCGCTATCGAAATGGGAGCGACGCTGGAAGATATTGCACTAACGATTCATGCGCATCCTACGCTGGCTGAGGTAACAATGGAAGCAGTAGAAGCAGCGCTCGGACATGGTGTACATTCTTTAACGAAATAAATAAGCATGGAAGAAGCCGGTGAGATGTCTCACCGGCTTCTTCTTTAGCCTGCTTATATTTCTTCTTCTGTGCTTACATAGTGTAAGGCTTCTTTTTCTTCTGTGCTTACATAGCGTAAAGCTTCTTTTTGTTTTTCACCCATCGCTATCCAGTGAAGAACACCGTTTATCTCTGAACCTGTTCTTCCCCGTGCGATAGAGATGGTTGCTGTGCTATTTGTTTGTTCTTTCAGCACGGTCTGGCAGGTCTGCTGATTGGTCATCGCTACAATAACGAAATCAGGAGTATGGTAAGGCTGTTGTAGAGTAATTGTAATTTCCATAACTTTTTCTTTAGCGGCAATTTGGAAAGGCACAATCCCGCATTGTTGAAGCGTGATTGAATTTCCACTGACGGTTTGAACCGGATTGAATGACAGCTTTTCTTCAGTTACGGAGTGATTGGTTATATGGTGTTCTTTTACTGCTTTATCAGCCAGCTTATCATTTGTAACGGCTCCATCCTGAAGCAGAGAATTCGAAATGGATTGCTGTTTAATATGATGCTCAGCAATAGTGCCTGATTTGAGGTGACGGCCATTGATGCTTTCTTTCTGTACATGTTTACCGGTTATGCTATCCAGTGCTATTTTTTCGCCGATAACAGAGCCAGGAGCAAGTTTGTTGCTTGAAATGGCGGCATCTTGAAGCAAAGTGTTTGAGATCGTCTGCTCTTGAATATGCTCAGCAGTGATAGCGCCTGATTTTAGATGGGTTCCCTCGATAGCCTGTTTTTGAATATGCTCCGTAGCTATACTGTCAGCAGCAATTTTGTCCCCGGTAACGGAGGTAGAAGCTAATTTTTCATTTGAAATGGCTTGTTCCTGAATGTGCTCAGCGGTAATGGTACCTGGTTTTAGATGGGTTCCCTCAATTGCCTCTTTTTGAATATGCTCCGTAGTTATACTGTCAACAGCAATTTTATCCCCGGTAACGGAACCGAAAGCTAGCTTATGATTTGAAATAGATCCATCTTGAATAAGGAAAGTTGTAATGGCCTGTTCCTGAATATGAGCCGCAGCTATACTGTCGGCAGCTATTTTGTCACTGGTAACAGAGTCGAAAGCCAGTTTATCATTTGTAACGGCTGCATCCTGAAGCAAAGCATTTGAGATCGTTTGCTCTTGAATGTGATGGGCGGTGATAACTCCTGGTTTTAGATGGGTTCCTTCGATGGCATCTTTTTGGATATGCTTCGCAGCTACACTATCAGCAGCTATTTTATCGCTGGTAACAGAATTGGTAGCAAGTTTATCGTTTGTAACGGCTGCATCCTGAAGCAGGGAACTAGAAATGGCTTGCTCTTGAATATGGTGGGCAGCGATTGTATCTGGTTTTAAATGGCGGCTGTTGATACTCTCTTCCTGTACATGTTCACCGGTTATGCTATCCATCGCTATTTTTTCACAGGTAACAGAGCCAGGAGCAAGTTTGCTGCTTGAAATGGCTCCATCCTGAATCAAAGCGTTCGAGAGCGTCTGCTCCTGAATGTGCTCGGCGGTGATCGTACCTGGTTTTAGTTTGCTTCCCTCGATGGCATCTTTTTGGATATGCTCGGTGGATATGCTATCTACAGCTATCTTGTCGCCGGTAACAGAGTCGGTAGCCAGTTTGGTATTTGAAATGGCTCCGTCGTGAATAAGGAAAGTTGTAATGGCCTGTTCCTGAATATGAACCGCAGCTATACTGTCAGCAGCTATCTTATCGCTGGTAACAGAGTCGGAAGCTAACTTATCATTTGAAATGGCTCCATCCTGAATCAGATCATTTGAGATCGCCTGCTCTTGAATATGGTGGGTGGTAATAGTACCTGGTTTTAGATGGGTTCCCTCGATGGCTTCTTTTTGGATATGCTCAGTGGATATGTTATCTACAGCTATTTTATCCCCGGTAACGGAGCCGGGAGCGAGTTTGGTATTTGAAATAGAGCCATCCTCGATAAGAGCGGATATAATAGCCTGTTCCTGAATATGGCGGGTAGTGATAGCATCCGTTCTCAAGTGATGGCTATCGATACTGTCGCTTTGAATATGACTGGCAGCTATACTTCCGGCCGTTAATTTATCTTCGGTAACAGAACCAGGTGCTAACTTTTCGTTTGAAACAGCCGCATCTTGAAGCAAGAAGTTTGAAATGGATTGTTCCTGAATATGATCTGTGGCAATGATACCTGGTTTTAAATGATGGCTTTCAACAGTATCATTCTGAATGTGAGTAGTGGATATACTGTCCGCGACGATTTTATCACCGGTAACAGAACCGGAGGCAAGTTTCTCACTTGAAATAGAACCATCCTTAAGCAAAGCATTTGAAATGGTCTGCTGTTGAATATGGTGGGCAGCAATTGCACCTTGTTTTAGATGGTGGCTATTGATGCTCTCTTCCTGTATATGTTCACTGGTTATGCTATCCACTGCTATTTTTTCACAGGTGACAGAGCCGGGAGCGAGCTTCTCAGTTGCAATGGCAGCATCTTGAATCAGAGAGTTTGAAATCGTCTGCTCTTGAATATGCTCGGCGGTGATCGTGCCTGGTTTTAGATGGGTTCCCTCGATGGTCTCTTTCTGGATATGCTCCGCACCTATACTCTCCGCAGCTAGTTTATCACCGGTAACAGATCCGGACGCGAGTTTGTCGCTTGCAATGGTACCATCTTGAATCAGATAGTTTGAGATCGTTTGCTCTTGAATGTGCTCGGCGGTAATGGTGCCCGGTTTTAAATGGGTTCCCTCAATCGTCTCTTTTTGGATGTGAACCGCAGCTATACTGTCAGCAGCTATCTTATCGCTCGTAACGGAGGCGGAAGCTAATTTTTTATTAGAAATGGCTTGTTCCTGAATATGATCTGTAGTAATCGTCTCTAATTTGAGATGAGACCCCTCAATCGCCTCTTTTTGAATATGCTCAGTGGATATGTTATCTATAGCTATTTTATCCCCGGTAATGGAACCGGAAGCCAGTTTATCATTTGTAACGGCTGCATCCTCAAGCAAAGCATTCGAAATGGTCTGCTGTTGAATATGGTGGGCAGCAATCGCACCTTGTTTTAGATGGTGGCTATTGATGCTCTCTTCCTGTATATGTTCACTGGTTATGCTATCCACTGCTATTTTTTCACAGGTAACAGATCCAGGAGCCAGCTTCTCACTTGAGATGGCTGCATCTTGAAGCAAAGCATTTGAGATCGTACGCTCTTGAATATGCTCGGCGGTGATAGCACCTGGTTTTAGATGGATTCCCTCAATCGCTTCTTTTTGGATATGCTCCATAGTTATACTGCCAGCAGCTATTTTGTCACTGGTAATGGAGGCGGAAGCTATCTTGCCACCGGTAACAGATTCGGAAGCCAGTTTGGTATTTGAAATAGAGCCATCCTGAATCAGGGAAGGTGTAATGGCCTGTTCCTGAATATGAGCCGCAGCTATACTGCCAGCAGCTATTTTATCAGCGGTAACAGAATCGGAAGCTAGCTTATCAGTTGAAATGGTCTGCTGTTGAATATGGTGGGCAGCAATTGTATCTGGTTTCAAGTGACGGCCGCTGATGCTCTCTTTCTGTATATGTTTACCGGTTATGCTATCCACTGCTATTTTTTCGCCGGTAATAGAACCAGGGGCAAGTTTGCTGCTTGAAATGGTTGCATCTTGAATTAAGGAGTTTGAGATCGTCTGCTCTTGAATGTGCTCGGCGGTGATGGTACCTGGTTGTAGATGGGTTCCCTCAATGGCCTTCTTCTGAATATGATCGGCTGTTATGCTGTTAGCAGCTATTCTGTCGCTGGTAACAGAGCCCAGTGCTAGCTTTTCATTCGAAATGGTCTGTGTCTGAATATGTTCGGTAGCAATAGCATTTGGTTTTAGGTGATAGCTATCAATACTTTCTTTCTGAATATGGCGTGATGCAATGCTGTTGTCAATGAGCTTCTCACTGGTAACCGAATTTGGAGCCAGCTTATCATTTGAAATCGCTGCATCTTGAATTAAGGAATTCGAGATGGATTTTTCCTGAATATGATGGGTCGTGATAGCATTCGTTCTCAAGTGATGGCTATTGACGCTCTCGTTCTGGAGGTGATTGGGGGCAATACTGTCTACAGCCAGTTTATCCGAAGTAACAGAGCCAGGAGCGAGTTTGCTGCTTAAAATGGACGCATCTTGAATCAGCGAACTAGAGATGGATTGCTCCTGAATATGGTGGGCAGCAATTGCATCGGGTTTCAAATGACGGCCGCTGATGCTTTCTTCCTGTATATGTTCACCGGTTATCGTATCCACCGCTATTTTTTCGCAGGTAACAGAACCAGGAGCGAGTTTACTGCTTGAAATGGTTGCATCTTGAATTAAGGAATTTGAGACGGTCTGCTCTTGAATGTGCCCAGAGTTAATGGTGCCTGGTTTTAGATGGATTCCCTCGATGACCTGTTCCTGAATATGCTCCGTAGTTATACTGTAAGCGGCTATTTTGTCACGCGTAACGGAGGCGGGAGCTAATTTTTCGTTTGAAATAGCTTGTTCCCGAATGTGATCTGCATCAATGATGTTCAATTTAAGATGAGATCGATCAACGGTCTCTTTTTGAATATGCTCGGCGGATACACTATCTACAGCTATTTTATCCCCGGTAACAGAACCAGGAGCGAGTTTATCACTTGAAATAGAACCCTCCAGAATCAACGAATTCGAGATGGAGCGTTCCTGAATATGGTGCCTGGTAATGATACCCGGTTTTAAATGATAGCTTTCAACGGTATCATTCTGGATGTGAGCAGTGGAGATGCTGTCCGCGACGATTTTATCACCGGTAACAGAATCGGAGGCAAGTTTATCATTTGAAATGGCTGCATCTTGAATTAAAGCGTTCGAAATCGCCTGCTCCTGAATGTGATGGGAGTTGATAATGGCTGGTTTCAAATGATAACTCTCAATTGTCTGTTTCTGAATGTGGCCTGATCCTATACTGTCCGCGGCTATCCTGTCGCCGGTAACAGAGCCGGGCCCTAGCTTTTCATTCGAAATGGCCTGTTTCTGAATGTGCTGAGTGGCGATAATGTTTGGTTTCAGGTGATGCCCTTCAATGGTCTCTTTCTTAATATGTTCGGCTACGATACTGTCAGCAACTATCTTGTCACTGGTAATAGAACCGGGAGCGAGTTTCTGTGAGATGATACTTTTATCGGACAATTTTACCGTTGTAATGGCCAGGTCAACTATTTTGTCGGTCGACACTGATTCAGAAGCTAATTTGGATGCTGTGATTGCATGGTCAACAAGATGCTGGTTACTAATAAGTCCATCGTTTAAATGGTTTTGTTTTATTGAGTTTTTTGCTATTTTACTCGAAGTTACTGCATCATTCTCCAAATGATGGGTACTGATTGAGTTTTCAGCGATATGCTTCGTTTTTATACTGTTAGGTGCGATATTGTTATCATAAACAACTACATCTCCCAGATGGTGGTGCTGGATTGTTTTCGGTTGAAGATGAACAGCGGAAATACTTTCCTCGCATATTTTATCTCCAGTTATGGAACCTTCTCTTATTTTTTGAGTCGTTACAGCACCATCTGCTAATTTTACGGAGTCAACTGCATTTTTTGCCAAATTATTTGTTTGAATGCTTCCATTCTTTATTTTCTCCGAAGTAATCGCATGATCCTGGATAAGGTCGGTCGTGATTATCTGCTCGGATAGATGTTTTGTTTGGATTGAGTGATCGGCAATTTTCATGGAATCAATCGTCTTGTCGGCTAACTTATCCGAGGTAATGCTATTATTCATTAATTTGTCCCCGCGGATCGCCCGATCTTTAATTTTGTTTGCAGTAATTGAGTAATCAGCGACATGCTCGGTGTCAATAGAGGCAGGAGCAATCTTGCTTGAGATTACACTGTGATTTGCTAATTTAGAGCTATCTACAGCATAA
The DNA here is from genome assembly GCF_001015055.1 of Aneurinibacillus tyrosinisolvens. Classification (GTDB taxonomy): domain Bacteria; phylum Bacillota; class Bacilli; order Aneurinibacillales; family Aneurinibacillaceae; genus Aneurinibacillus_A; species Aneurinibacillus_A tyrosinisolvens. The sequence continues at coordinate 175,823 of NZ_BBWZ01000004.1, forward strand.
TCCTTCAGGGCTTCTGTTTTTATGCTCCCCTGTTGAATCTTTGTTTCATCAATCGCCCAGTTAGCGATTTTTTCTGTTGTTACTGCCTGGTTGATAAGATCGTCAGTGTAAATATATGCTGTAGTTTTTTCTCCCTTGCGGTCCGTCATCAGTAAAGGAGTAGCCGGTTTAGGAGCTTCTATATTTGGAATTTTATCTGTTTCCACAATAGGAATGGGTTTCTCTTCTGCGGGTTCATATTTCATAGGGGCTATTTTTTCCGCCCCGGGCATTCTGTAAGGTTCTGGTGCGAAGAAATCTGGCTCGGAAAACTCAGGTTCGAACACCTCCTGTTTTATAGGAGCAGGCTTTTTCCGATCTGTATTTCTAATGTTCTTTGCTTCCTGTTCTATCTCTTCCAATCCCAGAGTATCAAGCCAATCCAAATCAATATTATTAATTAATAGGGGATCATTTATATTTTTTTTACTCTTCCTCGGAAGAGGCCGTTTTCGGGGAGCTTTGGCCATGTGAATTCCTCCTTCTTTAATCCATCTGTGTTATATCGTATCATCTGTAACATATGCATCTGACTGGGTTATGGCCCCATCAGAAATGAAAAAATTTTGCATCCTGCTTATTAATAAGGGAATCAATCCACAAATATAATTTTTAAGAATTTCAAATTCTAATTGAAAAATTGCATAAACTATCTAAAACCTTTTTCCTATTTACATTATACACGCTGTAAATAATAATAATAATCAATATCGACGATAATGATTATTATTATTATTAAGGAGGGTTTTGTATGGTGATTAAATTTTTAAGGGAACATCTTTATGCTTCGTATGGGTTAACTGTTTTGCGTTTGTATTTAGGATGGACCTGGTTACAAGCTGGTTGGGGGAAAATTGCGGGAGGAAGTTTTGATGCAAGTGGTTTTCTGAAAGTAGCTCTTAAAAAGGCAAGTGGTGACCATCCGGCTGTTCAAGGTTGGTGGGCAGACTTTATCCATGGGTTCGCGCTTCCAAATGTAGGGATTTTCAATGTGTTAGTTCCCTGGGGAGAATTTCTGGCAGGACTTGGACTTATTTTAGGTGTGTTTACTACGTTTACTGTATTGATGGGACTTAGTATGAATTTTTCCTATCTGCTTTCAGGAACAACAAGTACAAATCCACAAATGATCTTAATGGGCCTCTTTATCCTTGTTGCCGGATTAAATGCAGGGAAATTTGGTTTAGATCGATGGGTAGTTCCATTTGTAAGAAAACAACTATTTAAAAAAGAGGAGCAAGAAATTCTTCCGCAAAGTGCGTAACCGATCTTTAACAGGCTACATAATTATTTTTTTAGTTAGGGCATTCCTCCTCTTCTTAGGCATGAAGGGGAGGAATGTTTTTATTACTTTATTACAGAATGTATTTGTTCAAGAAGTCTTTTTTCTAATTCGGTTAGTATTTCTTTTCCTTGCTCAGCACTTAATAATTCTAAATCAATAGCAAAGTCAACAATACGTGATAATCCAAAAATTTGAGTATCGAGAACTTCTTCATAAACGGGGCATACTGGATTATTCAAACTGTTTTTCTGTACCTGAATCAAGCGCTCAATCTTTTCTACTTCAATGCTTATTAACTGCAGTGCACGCTGTTTCATATCCACGACTCAGACTCCCTTTCATAGCGAGTGATTTAGCCACATAAATTATTTAATTATAGCTTGACAGGCTAACCGATATCCTTCTGTTAAAAACCTATTTAACTTTTGCTGTTCTATCTGGTTTGGCGGAAGTAAAAGGGAAGTACCTTTTGTCACCTGAACTGTACAACGGCCACAGGTACCTTTCCGGCATTTGAAATCCAAAAATCCCCCCTGTTGTAGAGCTGCTTCTAACAGTATTTGACCGATAATAGGATCCACTTCAAATTTTGATTGATTTTGCTGCAAGTGGATTTTGGTTTGATGAATGGATTCCTTCCTTGCAGAAATTATTTGTTGTTTTTTGGTGAGTAAGGAACCTACTGTTAACGCCCGGCGTTTCAAAATATCTCTCCTTCCTTTATTCTCGTTATATTGATTTTAACACAATTTAATTAGGAATAATTATCATTATTGACGCGATGCTTATTTCTTGGTACACTGACATTGAAAATCGATATCACTAATCAATATACTTTTGATCAACAGGAGGGAACAGTAGTGGAGTATGTGGTGAATGGATTGGCCGATATTTATACCGTTTTGTCCAATGAAAGACGAGTGGGTGGGGTCATTGAGACAGGATACATTCAACTACGAGATGGACAGCATTTCCCTTGTTCTGTGATCACGAGTATTGAACGGATAGGTGCTGCTAATTATTATGTCGGTTTTATTACAGAGGAGGGAAAACGATTCCTCTCCCATATTGATGAGATTACTCTTATTTCACAGCCTGTTCATAAGCGCATTTGTCAGATGTCGAATGGAATGTATAAACAGATGAAAATTGATGAGAAACTAAAATACTTAAAAAAGCTGTGCCAGATAAATGAGGGGAGCCGTACACCTGTATTTGAGAAAGAAGTAAAACAAATCGCAGAGGATATCGGAATGGATGCGGCTGGTGCTGAACTTGATCTCTCCTTTATCGAATATAGCAGCGAGAATGAACGAAAGATAAACCGGAAAAGAATCGCATAGATGGAATAGAAAAGGCACCTTTCGCAGGTGCCTTTTTCCTTTGTTTTTATGCATCTGGATCTTCTAACGTACAAATCGCGCTGGGGCGTTTGATACGAAGGACGAGCGCCTCGTATACCCGGAAAAGGTAGTTCATGTGCTCGGTGTCGAGGTAAGCCGTATAGAAATCTTCGGCGATCGCCAGATCTAAATTGTGCTGCCCTGTAGACACGATAACACCAGCTTTTCCTTTGAACGCTGGAGACTGGAATACACCATCAGTCACCAGTTCACGGACGTGTTCAATTTCTAACACATTGGTTCCTTCGTGAACGCGGTGGAGGAGAGAATACAGTTGAGGAGATACAACCATGGCATACGGCCCGGTGTGGTTCATCTGCTGTAGTTTATTGGTAGCTTCCACCACATCTTCGAAAGCTTTCCCGGATCGCATCCAGTCGCTCCGGATGTGGGTCAGACGTCCTTTCACGTTCATTAACCCTGGTAGCTCGAATTCAGAAGATCCGTTGAAAATGAGCTCATCCTCCAAACGGGCACACTGGATCGCGGCGTTAGCCGCCGGGCTCATATCAATAGGAATCCCGAGTGTCTTCGCTTGTTCCAGGTCACGCCAGTAAAGGATAAAGTCCTTATATAACAAGGGAATCGTCAGATTGGTTCGCCGGGTCGGCTGCGACATTTCAAGCGATTCTCCCCGGAGGCTAATCCCTCCACCCTGGGGTTCTTCAAAGACATCGTTAGTAACGCTTTGGATTCCTTCACCTAAGGGACCGTAAATATCAATAAAACGACGGCCGATGAGTTGTCTTCTGGCCGCTTCGATTACCGTTTCATCCATTCGATTCCATTCCTGTTCATTTAGAGGGGAATCAGGGAATCTTCTTTGCTTTTCCATATATATGAACCTCCTTATTTTTTGTATTAACGGGCGGATTTAAGGCTTCCTACGCTTAACCCCTTGCGGGTAGGTGTGGAAAGTGCTGCGCTTACGGGTGAAGCAATGACTGGAGTATGCTCAGTGTGTGCAGAGTCATGTGCGGCTGTTGTTACGTCGTGCTGCTCCGACCCCTTACCGGTTTCCGAATTAACAGCAGGTGGAAAGCTCTCATTTATAAGGGAGAGGGTATCTTTTACTAACAGGTAATCTGCTTTTGTCTGCTGTAGCATGGATGTTAACATTCGGGTATGCTCTTCATCTTTAAAATGATACATCGCTAAATCCAAATGTTCTAAAAAGTTATGCAGTCCAAATTTCTCCAGGTTAATGTCCTGGAGAAGATGAATAAATCCTTGATTTGTGATGTTGGTCGTTTGTTCGTTCTCTAAGAAGTGGGATAATGCAGGAATCAACTGGTGGAGTCTTTCCAATCGTTGTTCTTCTTCTTCGTAGATGTGGTGGAAATAAAGCCGTTCATGTTCATCCTGAGCTTGAGTGATCGTGGGGGAAAGCATGTCCATGAAAACAGTAATGCTGTTTCTGGTGCGCTCAAATATAGGATGAAGCTGAGATAAATGTTCGATCATAATTATATTTCCCCTCCTTTTTCAACAGATAACTATGTAATTCTTGTGATGATTGACTTGTTTATTTTGTTGTTTTTTGGTTTATGTAAGTAAGATTCCCACTCATCATTCTATATAAACTGATTACCATGGTAGAACCTGAAAAGATATAAATTGATATTGATAATCTTTATCAATTATAATATAATGAAAAAAACAAAGGGAAAGATGCGATAGGGAGGGTTATGTAAAAGCCCGGATACCTTACGAACGTATTGAACCAGTTATCGAAAAATTCAAGGAACTCGACGGATTAATGGATGCAAGAGTAGACGATTTCTCCAGTATGATTCAGCTTTCTTTGCCATTTGGATTTTTGTTTGAACTGCCGCTCATCTTCTTGTACGAAATGAGTGTCGGATTATCCCGGCTTATCTATCGTAAAAAATCTGGGGAAGAGGCCGAATCTTCTATTCCGGTTTAGCGAAGAATTGTGCATAGGTAAACGAAATATGAATAGTATAGTGATGGATAGTCCTCAGGGATTATCCTTTTTTGTTACTACACTTTAAAAGTGTGGTAAGGATTTATATGGAAAAAGATGTAGGCTGGCATGAGAACTAAAAATGAATAAACGGAAATAAAAAGGAGGAGAAAAAAATGGACCTGCAAAAAGAGCATTATGAAATGGAAGATAACTATACGTACAATGTAGGCAACCATGTTTACGTTATTACGGAAGCGCTTTCGTCGATATCTCAGCCTGAAGAGTGACGCTACACCGCCAACAAAGAAAGCCCCTGCTGGTACCTGCAGGGGCTTTTGTAATAAAAAGAACAGCACAAAAACAGAAAAACAGTGGTAAATATTAACCATATATACTGTGAGAAAATATGATTCTAATATATAATGTCTATAAACAAAGGAACTTTTGTCATAGCCAGATGATTCCGCAGAAAGGCGGGGAAGACAGATGTGGGAACTGTTTGCGCTGTACAAATTAAATTACGCATTTGTTTTTCTGGCGGTGTTGCTTTCAATCGCTTCTTGCTATGAAGAAAGCTATGAGGGGTATGCTTTCCAGTAAAGAAAGAAGGCAGATTGCGCACATGTCGCAGTCTGCCTTCTTTGCCGCCGGGTTTAAGATTGCTGCTGGAGCTCTTTCTCCAGCACGTACCGGTTGTCTTTATGTTCTTCGCATTCTTTGGAGCAAGAGCGCTTATGTTTATCTTCACATTCTGTACAGCAGAAGTGCTGGACATTGCACCATGGATTAGCACAGTTTACATACCGGTCCTCCGGTTTGCCGCAATGATGGCATTTTGAAATGATGACGTCTTCCTCCGTACGATTTACCGGAACGGAAATCCTCTCATCAAATACATACAGTTTCCCATCAAAAAGACGGCCCTGGACTTCGGGATCTTTTCCATACGTAACAACACCGCCCTCCAACTGTGACACGTCCTTAAATCCTTCTTTAATGAGGAACCCGGACAGTTTCTCACAGCGGATACCGCCGGTGCAGTAGGTTAAGACCTTTTTATCTTTAAACTGGCTTAAATTTTCCCGAATCCACTCAGGGAATTCACGGGATGTTTTTACGCCGGGACGGATGGCGTTCCGGAAATGGCCGAGCTCATATTCATAGTCATTTCGGCCGTCGATAACGATGACATCCTCGTCTTGGAGCTGTTCATAAAACTCTTTTGGACTGAGATGTTTACCGGTAGTTTCGTTCGGATTTACGTCTTCTTCAAAACGCCAGGTAACGATTTCGTCTTTGGCGCGGACAAAAATCTTCTTAAAGGCAGGCTCGTCTGCTTCGTCAATTTTGAAGAACATATCAGCAAAGCGGGGGTCCTTGCGAAGTTCATCCATATAACGGTCCGTCTGTTCAGGCGTACCGGAAAGCGTTCCGTTAATGCCTTCCTCCGCGACAATAATGCGTCCTTTTACACCAAGCTCTTTACAGAAAGCAAGGTGTTCTTCGGAAAATTGAACAGGATCTTCGATATGGACATACTTGTAATATAATAAAACACGATATGGTTTATGATTTTCCATCGTGAGAATACCACCTAACTATTTATAAAGTAGGCAAATTTTTATGGTATAATATGACCAAAGAAATTTGCATTAAATACATAAGCAAGTTATAAATGTGCTTTACAATACTATAATGTACCATATTTATGATTACTTATGGAAGTGGTGATTGCAAGAAATGTCAACTTTATTTGGCACTTTTATTATTTTATGGACGGTTGTTCTCGTTTTGCTGCTTACGATCGGTGGTTTTTTTATGTTCCGCAAATTTTTAAAATCCATGCCCAAACAGGACGGAATGTCTGAACTCGACTGGCAGGATTATTATATTGATAAAACGAAAAAGATGTGGACGGAAGAGACAAGAGAGCTCCTTAATGATCTGGTAAAGCCGGTGCCGGAATTGTTCCGGGATGTAGCCAGACGCAGCATCGCTGCGAAAATCGGGAAGCTCGCTCTGGAGGAAGGGGCGGGCGAAATAAGCCAGGACCTTGTGGTGAAGGGGTACATTATGGCAACGCCGGCCCGGGACCATAAATTCCTTGTGGCCCACTTAAAGGAAAAGCAGATTGATTTTTCACCGTATGAGCAGCATTTGAAAATAAAAGCCGAATAGATTGCTCCGCCATACTATCTGAATGGAGAGGATCGACATCGAATTTGTCTTTATTCTGATTTACTTTGTCATTGTTGGACTTGTCATCGAAATCTCCACGGTTCTGCTCAGGCTGACGGGGCTGGAAAAAGAGATTGCGCGCTTCCAGGCGATTTCCATGCTGACCGGAACGGGATTCACGACGGTCGAGTCCGAATTGATTGCCCGCCATCCGGTGAGAAGAAAGCTCGCAACGTTTCTCATTCTGTTCGGCGCTTTCTCCCTGGCTGTCATTATTTCCTCTATGAGTACGATTCTCGCAAAGCATTCAGGCATTCCCCAGTTAAGTATTATTGGTATCGTCCTTCTTGTTTCGCTTTTTGTTATGAAATCAAAAGCTGTGCAGGAAAGGCTGGAAAGAAAAATGCATACCCATATGGAAAAGGTCAATCTAACCCATGAGCTTCCTGTGGAAGACGTTCTCCTTATGGCGGAAGACGACCTGCTGACAGATGTCCACATTTTTCAGGATTCCGGTTTTGTAGGAAAACGCGTAAAAGAGTGCCTGCGTGAGGGCAAGGATTTAAACATTCTCTTGGTAAAAAGAGGGGATGAAATCCTGCGGGAAAATTTGTTGAAAGCGGAAGTGCAGGAAGGGGATGTTCTGCTCGTATACGGCAAGAAGGACGTAATTGAAGAAGTATTTGCGGACGAACTGGATCGGACGAACAAAATGGCCGAGGATGAGCAAAAGACCAATGAGGTTTTGTAACGATAACGAGACTCCTGCATATCTGGTTATTAAAAAAAGAGTGCAATCCAGCACGGTCTTCCGGTAATAGGAAGCGCGCAGATTGCACTTTCTTTCTGACTGTTTAGCAGCAGCGGGTTGTCTTTCCGCTGCCATATCGCTCGTAAAGAGCCTTTTCGAAAAATGCCTTTTCCGACAAAGGCTCCGTTTCTCCCTCGGGTGGAAAAGCGTGGCAGTAGTCAAGGTATCGCTCGTAGTCTGGAATGCCGAAAATCATCCGGAACCCGGAGCGTATTTTTCGGGCCAGTGAATGCTCTGCCGTAATATGGGCAAGCCGTTCGGACGACTGGGAAGTGTGCGATGTGCAGCAATGCTGTGCCATTCCTCCCCCTCCTTTCCTTTATGCACTATGCGAATGATTACCAGTGTATTCTGTCGGGTCGCCTTTTGACTGAATGTACGGTGACTCCTGCAGGGAACCACGATACGTACCGCGGATGATGCTGGTCCAGACACGAATGCAATCAAGCAGCAAAGCAATTACGATGGCGGCAAAAATCGCTGTCATGACAGCATCGACCCTGTCGTTGAAAATCATCTGCTTTGCCGCTTCAACTGTCTTGACACCTTTTGGAAGCTTTCCTGTGGCAATCATTTCCGAGAATTTCGCTGCATGGGACAGGAACCCGACTGCCGGATTCGAACTGAACAGCTTTTGCCACGCTGCGCTCATCGTAACGATGGTGAGCCAGGCAAGCGGCACAAGGGTAACCCAGGCGTATTTGCGTTTGCCCATTTTAAGAATAATCGTTGTTCCAACCGCAAGAGCAATCGCTGCCAGCATCTGATTGGCAATTCCGAACAGTGGCCATAGTGTTTTAATCCCGCCCAGCGGGTCGATAACCCCGGCGTACAGGAAGTATCCCCAGGCGAGACTGATGACCGCGCTGGAAAATAAATTCCCGGGAAGCCATGTTGTGTCCCTGAACCTGGGCGCGAAATTACCGACTAATTCACTAACCATGAAGCGGCCTACGCGTGTACCGGCGTCAACCGTCGTTAAGATGAACAGGGCTTCAAAAAGAATAGCAAAATGATACCAGAAGGCCATAAATGCTTTTCCGCCGACAAGGGTAGAGAAAATCACAGACATCCCAACCGCCAGCGAAGGGGCACCGCCCGTTCTGGATAGAATCGACTTCTCTCCTACATCATTCGCAAGCTGGGTTAAATCCGCTGCACTGACGGTAAAGCCCCATTCTGTAATGGTTTTTGCCGCGGTAGCCACGTCAGTTCCGATTGCCGCCGCCGGGCTGTTGATGGCGAAATAGGTGCCAGGCGTCAGGACGCAGGCTGCAATGATAGCCATGATAGCAACGAATGACTCCATAATCATCCCGCCGTACCCAATTACCCGGCTGTGGCTTTCCTTTGCCACAAGCTTAGGTGTTGTACCGCTTGATATGAGGGCGTGGAAGCCGGAAATCGAACCACAGGCAATCGTGATAAACAGGAACGGGAAGAGGTTTCCTGTAAATACAGGCCCTGTACCGTCGATAAATTTTGTTAGCGCAGGCATATGCAGGGTAGGCAATGTTAGAACAATTCCTACCGCGAGCAGCCCAATCGTTCCAACTTTTAAGAAGGAACTGAGATAATCGCGTGGTGCCAGCAGCATCCATACAGGAAGAACGGATGCGATAAAGCCATAAATAATCATCATAATCGCCAGGGCTTCCGGCGAAAACGTAAACATTGGAGCGAGCGTTGGTGACGCTGCCACCCCCTGCCCGCCGGCAAGAGCGAGCATCATGAGTACGAAACCAATGATAGATGCTTCTCCAACCCGGCCCGGTCTGATATAGCGCATATAGAATCCCATGAACAGGGCGATTGGGATCGTCATGGCAATTGTAAACGTACCCCATGGGCTATCCGCGAGGGCATTTACAACAACGAGGGCAAGCACGGCAATTAAAATAATCATAATAGCAATAATACCAACCGCTGCCAGAAGCCCGCCAACCGGGCCAATTTCATCCTTTGCTATCTGGCCAAGGCTTTTCCCGTTACGGCGAATGGAGCCGATTAAAATGATAAAGTCCTGAACGGCACCGGCAAGGATAACACCGACAACGATCCAGATCGTTCCCGGAAGATAGCCCATCTGTGCGGCAAGAGTCGGCCCGACAAGAGGCCCGGCCCCTGCAATGGCCGCAAAATGGTGTCCGAATACAACCCATTTATTCGTTGGGATGTAATCTTTTCCGTCATTATTTACTTCTGCGGGTGTTGCGCGGTTGTCATCCAACTGAAAAATTTTATGAGCAATAAAACGGCTGTAAAAACGGTAGGCAACCGCATAGCTGGCGAGTGCGGCAAAGAGAAGCCAGGCGGCATTAATCTCTTCTCCGCGTACAAGAGCAACCCATCCCCAGGCCACGGCACCGACAATCGAGATGCCTGCCCATATAAGAATGGAAAGCAAACGGCTTTTCATCGAAAAATCCCCCTTTTTAAAAAATTCCAACGAATTGGTATTATCAATCATAAGGGAGAACGCTTTCAATGCCTATTGTTTTTACATAAGCTGTAGTAAACAATGCATGAGTAGTAAAAAACAGAGCGTGAAATGTATAGGATATGGATTAAAAACCGAGCCGGGTTTTAAGCTCTTTCACAAGCGAACGGCTGACAGGCAGCACCGTTTCTTCTATATCGTCCATCTTCACCTGCACCGTTCCTTTAAACCAGGGGATGAACTCTTTTATTGCATGCAAGTTTACAATATAGGCCCGGTGGATGCGGCAAAAGCTGATTTCCGGCAATCTTCTTTCAAGTTCCTGCAGGCTGAATGAGGCCGGGAAATTCGCCGTCTTCGTATAAATCCGGGTATGCCGGCCTTCTACTGCAGTATAAACGATCGAATCGACATCGACAAAAGCGATGCTGTTTGCTTTTTCTACAGGGATGCGTGTCGACGTCTGGCTTTTTGCGGCCGGCTGCAGCGTATCGACAATCTGGCGCAGGGTGGATTCGATTCCTGCCTCTTTTAGAGGAGAAGGCTCTTTTTGAAGCCTCCTGCGCAGACGGCTGATTGTTTTCTCGATGCGGTCCGTGCTGAAAGGCTTAAGAATGTAATCAGCTGCTTCCGTTTCAAACGCTTTAATCGCGTACTCGTCATAAGCGGTGGCGTAAACAATGACAGGCTGTGAGCCGGACTGTTCCAATGCCTGTGCCGCCTGAATACCGTCCATGTCATGGAGGTGAATATCCAGGAAGACGACATCAGGGGAAAGTTCGTGTACCATATGGATGGCTTCTTCCCCGCTGGACGCTTCAGCAATAACGGAAATATCGGGGTGCTGCTCCAATAAATAGCGAAGCTCCGAGCGCGCCGGTGCTTCGTCATCAACAATTAACGTGCGAATCATGAAACTTTCCTCTCTTCCCAGGGGACTGTAATCGTGCATAGCGTTCCGCTGCCCGGATCGCTTTCGATCGTAACGTTATGCGGTTCACCATATAAGGAATGGAGCCGGCCCCGTACATTTTGCAGCCCAATCCCGGACAGTTTTTCTGGTTCCCATTCTGTAAATCCAACGCCATTGTCTTTCACTTGAATCGAAAGAATCGTATTTTCCCTGCGGATTGTAATGAGTATTGTCCCTCCGGTTTTCTTCGGGAGCAATCCGTGCTTCACTGCGTTTTCAACGAGCGGCTGTAGGATGAGCGAAGGGATGGGGTGGTGCAGTGTTTCTGCTGCAACGTCCATATGCACCTTCAGCTTGTCTCCGAATCGTGCTTTTTCGATTTCCAGGTAGGCTTCGACGTGGCTGATTTCTTCACGCACAGTTACCATTTGCCCTCCATGGTGGAGGTTTCTCCGGAAGAATTCGCTTAGTTTAACGATAAGCTGCCGTGCCGTTTCCGGCTTTGTCCGGATGAAGGATGAAATCGTATTGAGTGCATTGAAGAGGAAGTGAGGATTAATTTGGGCGTGCAGGGCCCTGATCTCCGCATCGGCGAGCAGAGCCGCCTGCTTCTCAAGGTCGGCGATTTCAAGCTGGGTGGAGAATAGCTGTGCCAGCCCGCGGGCAAGTTCCCAATCGACGACTGAGACTTCTCTTTCCCTCTTGAAATAGAGCTTCAGCGTTCCAACGACTGTATCCTTTTTCTTTAGTGGAACGATAATGGCGGATTGGAGAGGGCAATCCGCCCGGCTGCATCCAATTTCCTCTTTGTTACGTGCCCAAAGGATCGCATGGTTCCGCAATACCTCCTGCGTAGCTTCCGTTTGTAATGCTGTCCCCTTGCGGTGGTGGGAATCTCCGACTCCGATGTGGGCCAGTATTTTTTCTCTGTCCGTTATCGCAACGGCGGCGGCTTCCGTCATTTTATAAATAACAGTGGCGGTTTGCTCGGCCGAGGATTTATCGAGGCCCTTTCGTAAAATCGGCAGGGTAATATCGGCGATTTGGAGCGCGCGTTGAGCCTGTGCTGAGCCGATTCGTTCTTCTTCAAGTTTTGCGACCTGGACAATCATCATGAACAGCGCGATAGCTGAGGCGTTGACCAACATCATCGGGAGTGCAATAATTTCTACAAGATGGAGTGCTTCCGAATAAGGGCGCGCAATGGCAAGAATGAGGAGCATTTGCACAGCTTCCGCAATAAATCCGGCGATCCAGGCAACGAACCAGTGCATCTCCTTCTGGTGATAACGCAAATATACAAGGCCTGCGATGAGGCCTTCGGCGGTTGTTGATACCGCACAGGCTGTGTCGGTAAATCCACCGAGAGAATACCGGTGAAGCCCTGCGAGAAGGCCGCAGATTGTACCGACGAGCGGGCCGCCCAGCAGGCCGCCCATGACCGGGCCGATTACTCTCGAATTCGCCAGAGCGCCCTCGATGGGAATAGCCGCATACGTTCCGAGAATTCCGATAATCGTGCAGACAATGATGGTAATGATTTTATCTCTTGTTCCTTCTTTTCTTTGCAGCATCCTGCGAAAGAAGCGAAAGCGGGACAGGAAGAAAGCCAAAACAACCAGAATCGCAGCCCTCTCCGCCATGTAAAGGAACAGCGGGTGTATCGTTACCATAACGCTCCTCCCTCCATATAGGATGTTTCTAAGAAAATTATATCACCGGTCCAGGCTGCGTCAATTTTGGAAAAAAACAACGGTAAGGAGCTGAATTTATGAAAAATCTCACAATGAGCACCGACTTATATCAGATTAATATGCTGTATGCTTACTACAAACAGGGGATGGCCGACCGGCGTGTTGTGTTTGACATGTATTTTCGAAAATCCCCCTGCAGCGGCGGGTATGCGATTTTTGCGGGACTTGAGCAGGTGGTTGAATATGTTGCGTCCCTGCACTTTACAGAAGAGGATCTTGCGTATTTGCGAAGCGTTTACCCGTATGAGGAAGAATTCCTTATGAGGTTAAAAAACCTTACATTTACAGGCAGCATAGCGTCGATGAAGGAAGGGACGGTCGTGTTTCCAGGCGAACCGCTGATTAGGGTGGAAGCACCTATCATTGAAGCCCAATTGATTGAAACGGCTATTCTTACCATCATAAACCACCAGACGCTCATTGCGACAAAGGCGGCGAGAATTGTCGGAGAAGCTAAAGGAGATACCGTGCTCGAATTCGGGCTCAGGAGGGCGCAGGGGGCGGATGCCGGTTACTATGGAGCCCGTGCTGCCTATATCGGCGGGGTGCACGCTACGTCGAACATAATGGCGGGACGCGATTTTGGCATTCCGGTAAAAGGAACGCATGCGCACAGCTTCGTGCAAATGTTTGAGCATGAGGCAGAAGCTTTTATGACTTATGCGGATGCTTTTCCCGATGAAACCGTTTTACTTGTGGATACATATGATACGCTGCGTGTTGGCATTCCGCATGCAATTAAAGTCGGCCTTGCCCTAAAAGAAAAAGGCAAAAGGCTGCTCGGCGTCCGGCTTGATTCCGGCGATCTTGCCTACCTGTCTAAGGAGGCGCGTGTGATGCTGGATGAGGCAGGTCTTGAAGACGTGCCGATTGTCGCCTCAGGCGACCTGGATGAGCGGCTGATTCAGGACTTGAAGAACCAGGGGGCAAAAATCAATGTATGGGGTGTTGGAACGAATCTCATTACTTCCTACGATTGCCCCGCGCTTGGCGGCGTATATAAGCTGGCTGCTTCTGAGGAGGATGGGGAATGGGTCCCGCGCTTGAAAGTATCGGAAAATCCGGCGAAGATTACGAATCCCGGCTATAAAAAGGTACTCCGGTTCTATGATGGGAAAAGCGGACAGGCCCTCGCTGATTTGATTGCGCTGGAGGGAGAGGAAATTCCGCTCGACCAAATTACCTTGTTTGATCCGCTCTTTCCGCATAAGCGGAAGACAATCCGGAATTACCGTATCGAAAATCTTTTGCATCCTGTTATTTTGAAGGGTGTTCGTCAGGGACGGCCCCCTGCGCTTGAAGAAATTCGAACGTACTCACAGCAACAGCTTTCCCGGGTATCCCCCGAAATCCGCAGGCTTACAAACCCGCATGGATATCACGTAGATTTGAGCGAGGAATTGTGGAAGCTGAAGCAGGAACTGATTCACAAAAATAGGGCGTAAGAATTCCCTTTACAGATCGAAACCTTTTTCTTCCTCTCACGTATATACAGTTGTAAAATCTAGGAAATGAATTACGAAGGGAGAGGGCAATAAATGAAGAAGGCAAACATAGCGGCGGCAGGAATGTTGAGCGTTGCGATGCTAATGGGGACACCGGCGGTTCATGCGCTGGCAGCAAAAAGCGCGGTTGCAGTAGTTCCTCAAAGCCAGCAGGTCACGCGCGGAGAATTCTTTAAACTGGTGGGAGATGCCATTGAACTTCCTGCTGTGAGCGCCAAAGGTACATACAAGGACGTAGCGCCAGGCCATCCGCTCTACAGCACGGTAAATAAGCTGTACGGGAACCATATTATTAGCGGATATGCAGACCACACCATCCGGCTGAACCAATCAATTACGGAAGCGGAAGCTCTCTCTATTATCGGACGGGCGCTCGGCATGCCGCAGCAGCCGGTGCCGTCAGGCTCTTCCTCCCTTTCGTCCAAGCACTGGGCGTACAGCCTATCCACATGGTTTAATGCCGCCCATTTTGCTTACGACTGGAAGCAATCCGCGAACAAGCTGACGAAGCAGAAAGCGGAAGGGTTTGTTCGGACGCTTCTTTCCACCGGAAAGGATGCGGAAAATCTGCTGAAGGAAAACCAGCAGAAGCAGCAGGGCATAAAGTCGTTCCGCATGGCCGGTGACATGCACATGAGCATGGTGTTAGATAAAAAGGTGCTTGCCTCCATGACGCCTGCGGAGAGAAAGCAAGCAGAAGTGGGAGCTGCCGGAATGACCGTGCAGACAAAGGCTGAATTCTCACTGCCTGACGGCATCCATATGACTTCAAGTATGAAAGCTTCCGGCGATGCTAACATTCCTGGGGATATGCCAATGGATCAGTATATCATTGGAAAAGATATGTACGTGAAAGTACCGGGAGATAAAGACAATCCATCCGGCTGGATGAAAATGGAGAACGCATTCCCATTCAGTATGGAACAAATGATGAAACAGCAAACCCAATCCATTCCGCCGCAATTGGCGAAAAAGCTGTTTTACCGAAGCCTTGGAGGAAACCAGCTTGCTTTCCAGGGCCGGATTGATAAACTGTCGGAGATGACTGGCATGCTTCAGAACATGCAGGGAATGGATGATATGACGAAAGCGATCGAGCAAGCGGACAACAGCATCCAATCCATCTACATGCAGGGCGTCATCACGGTTGATCCGGCAACGAAGCTTACAAAGGCAAGTTCAATGCAAATCGTGCTTACATTCAAAGGAAACGCAGCACAGCAGGGAATGCCGTTTACCCAGATGATTATGAGCCAGAACATGTCATATAGCGATTTCGATGGCAAGATTGTCATCCAGCTTCCTGAAGAAGCAAAAAATGCAAAAGTGATGCCGGCACTGCCGACCGGTACCAATAAATAAATAAACGACAAGAGGAAAGAAGGCATGCCCGGTGGCATGCCTTTTTTGTCGATAAAGTATATGTTACTTTAAAGTCATAGAGAAAAAGACCGCAAGGTCAAAAACGTTAGAAAAAAGGAAGGGTAAGTGGAATGAACTTCCTTTTTTCTTGTTAAGATGACAGGATAAGGATATATATGGTATAGTAAATCGCGGAATTTAAGAGAAGCTTGTAAATATACAGCAATAGTGCTAAAGCAAACTACGTTTGGAGTGATCCCATGCTCTACTCTTTATTACTGCCGGACTTGCACGTTGAATCCGTATATGAGATTGATTTAGATGCACTGAAAAAACGGGGTGTCAAAGGGATTATTACCGACCTGGATAATACGCTGATCGAGTGGAACCGGCCCGATGCAACCCCTCAATTATTAAAGTGGATGAAGGAACTAAAGGAACGGGGATTTTCCGTCGTTATCGTCTCGAACAACAAGGGACCCGTGTATCGAAAGTTGCGGAACCCCTCGGTGTCCCCTTCATTCACCAGGCGAAGAAACCGACAGCATCGGCCTTCAAGAAGGCAACGCGCCGCATGGGCCTGCGGGTGGATGAAACGGTCGTTATCGGCGATCAATTGTTCACCGATGTTCTGGGCGGAAAACGGATGGGTTTTTATACGATTCTCGTTGTGCCTGTTGCCCAGAGTGATGGCTTTTTTACACGGTTCAACAGGCAGATGGAACGCATCGCACTTAATTGGATGAGGAAACGCGGCAAAATTCCGTGGGAGGACAAAAATGGATAAGAACGAAGCTGAAATTTATTGTGCCGGGTGCGGCACGGCAATACAGACAGAGGATAAAACAAAGGTAGGGTATGCCCCGCCGGCGGCGCTGGAAAGAGAGGCGGTTATTTGCCAGCGCTGTTACCGGATTAAGCACTATAATGAAGCGTCGACCGTCACGCTCGGTGATGATGAATTCGTCCGCATTCTTAACGGAATCGGCCATACAAAATCCCTGGTCGTAAAAGTTGTTGATATTTTTGATTTTAATGGCAGCTGGCTTCGTGGACTGCCCCGGTTCGTCGGCTCCAATCCGATCCTTCTCGTTGGAAATAAAGCTGATTTGCTTCCGAAGAACGTCAATCGGAACCGGCTTATTAACTGGATCCGCAAATCGGCTTCCGACCTTGGCTTAAAGCCCGTTGATGTTGTTTTAGTAAGCGCGAGAAACGGCGAGGGAATGGACAGACTCATTGAGGCGATGAACAAATACAGGCAGAAAAAAGACATTTATATCGTCGGAGTAACGAATGTCGGAAAATCATCGCTCATTAACCGATTGCTCAAACAGTTCGGAGAATCCGAGATGGAAATCACGACGTCCCAATTCCCCGGGACAACACTTGATGTCATTGAAATCCCGCTCGACGAAAAATCTTCACTGTATGATACACCCGGCATTGTAAACCGGGACCAGATTGTTCATCGTATCGCTCCGGACGAATTAAAGCTTGTTATGCCGGACAAGACGATAAAGCCGAAAGTATACCAGCTTCAATCCGGGCAGGCTTTGTTTATCGGGGGACTGGCACGGATCGACTTCGTCCGGGGCGATAGGCAGCCGTTCGTATTTTATGTATCCAATCATCTTAACATTCACCGTACAAAGCTTGAAAATGCGGATGAAATTTACGGGAAACACCTTGGGGAAATGCTTTCCCCGCCGGGAAAAGAAATGGCGGAAAGCATGGGAAAACTGGATACGTTTACTTTCAAAGTGCCGGAAGGGAAGTATGACCTGGTTATTTCCGGTCTCGGCTGGGTCGCTCTGCACGGCAGCGGCGCCAATGTGGCCGTCCACGTTCCAAAAGGGGTTGCGGCAAGCCTGCGTCCTTCCCTAATCTAACATGTGAGGAGATTGAATCTTGAATAGCCATACTGTTTTAACAGGCCTGTTCGGTCATCCGGTTGGCCATTCCTTGTCTCCCGTGATGCATAACCGGGCATTTAATGTTTGCGGGCTTAATTACCGGTATGCAGCATTTGATATCCAGCCGGAAAGAGTAGGATCTGCCGTTGACGCTATCCGGGCGCTTGGCATTCGGGGAGTCAATGTAACAGTGCCGCATAAAATCAGTGTCATCCCTTATCTGGATGAAATTGATGAAGAAGCGGCCCTGATAGGGGCTGTGAATACAATTGTAAACGAAAACGGACGCCTCGTGGGGTATAATACAGATGGGAGAGGCTACGTTCGTTCGCTTGTGGAGGAATCCGGGATCAATGTACGCAAGCAATCTGCCGTTATGATTGGCGCAGGAGGCGGTGCGCGCGGAGTAGCCGTGGCTCTTTTGCAGGCGGGGCTTCCTTCGCTTGTGATTGTAAATAGGTCAGTTGATAAGGCAAAGCAACTGGCTGAAGACATAAAACACGTGAACCCTTCTTCCGTTGTTCATACGGTGGTCCCTGGCGATATTCCTGACGTGATAAAGGAATCTACACTTCTTATTCAGACAACATCCGTAGGGATGCATCCGAACGTTTTGGAAACACCACTGGCCCCGGAACTACTGCATGAGGGAATGCTGGTCAGCGATTTAGTTTACAATCCGCTTCAAACAAAGCTGCTTCAGGAGGCGCATAACCGGGGGGCTAGAACGCATGGCGGTCTGGGTATGCTTATTTACCAGGGGGCATTAAGCTTTGAATATTGGACAGGAATAAAGGCTCCCGTCGATGAAATGCGGGCTGCCGCCATGAAGGAGCTTGAAAAACGAAGCTAGGGAATTTGCATATAGAACAAGGAGGGAATGATATGCTGACAGGTAAGCAGAAACGCCATTTGCGATCGCTCGCCCACCATTTGAATCCCATTTTTCAAGTGGGAAAAGGCGGCGTCAATGAAAATTTAATTAAGCAG
Source organism: Aneurinibacillus tyrosinisolvens (assembly GCF_001015055.1). Classification (GTDB taxonomy): domain Bacteria; phylum Bacillota; class Bacilli; order Aneurinibacillales; family Aneurinibacillaceae; genus Aneurinibacillus_A; species Aneurinibacillus_A tyrosinisolvens. Next base: position 194,349 of record NZ_BBWZ01000004.1, read on the forward strand.
GTAGAGGAAACTCTCGAAGTGCGCGAGCTTCTGAAAATATCGATTTTGAATAACTATGGGGGAGACAAACATGAGGTAGCGGAGGAAATTGCCGCGGGCGCGGGCGCCGAAATCGTCCAGATTATCGGAAATACAATCGTTCTTTACAAAGAATCAAAGGAAAAGAAAACGATTGAGCTTCCAAGATAAAGAACGGAAAAAAATCGGGATCTTCGGCGGCACATTCGACCCGGTGCATACGGTCCATCTTATTGTGGCTGAACAGGCACGCGAAGCGCTTGGACTAGACGAAGTATGGTTTATGCCTGCGCATATCCCTCCCCATAAGCTCGAAAAACACATTACGGCTGACTGCCATCGCCTGGCTATGCTGGAGAGGGCGATTCAAGGCAATGAGAACTTCTGCGCTACGGCGATTGAGCTTGACAAGAAGGATGATAAACCTTCGTATACATACGATACAATTCTGTCTCTCAAGGCGAAGCATCCTAATGTGGATTTTTATTTTATTATCGGCGGCGACATGGTTGAGTATTTGCCAAAGTGGCATAGAATAGAGGAGCTCGTGTCACTCGTTCAATTCGTGGCGCTGGCCCGTCCGGGTTACAGCATGCAAAACGAGTATACGGATCGTGTAATCGAAGTGGAAATGCCGCAGCTTGACGTTTCATCTACGATAATTCGGCATAAAGCTTTCTCGGGGGAGTCCATTCGATATTTGGTGCCCGAGTCGGTAAGACTATATATAGAGGAGAATGGATTGTATGAATCGTGAACAACTGCTTGCGGCAGTGAAGGAACAGATTACAAAGCACCGGTACGAGCATACGCTTGGTGTAATGGAAACCGCCTCCCGGCTCGCTGTAAAGTATGGTGTAAATGTGAAACAGGCGGAGACGGCCGCCATTCTCCACGATTATTGCAAGTTCTGGCCGGAAGATAAAATGCGTGAAATCATTGAGCGCACGCCTGCGATTCCGAAGGATTTACTTGAACACGACAAAGAACTGTGGCATGCCCATGTGGGGGCAGAAGTGGTCCGGCGGGATTTGGGCATTCAGGATAATGAAATTCTTGATGCGATACGGTACCATACATCGGGCCGGGAAAACATGGCTCCGCTTGAGAAGGTTGTATGCCTTGCGGATTATATCGAACCGGGCCGCCATTTTCCCGGAGTAGAGGAGCTGCGCGAATTGGCGGAGGAAGATATGGATCATGCGCTGGCAAGAGCGTTCGGGAACACGATTATTTTCCTTGTGAATCGGGAAAAGAAAGTATATCCGTTAACCGTTTTCGCTCGCAACTCCTTAGTTAAGCCGAAAAAGAAAAAGAACGTACAGGAGGAATAAACGCGAATATGACAGAACAGGAAATTGCTCAGCTGGCCGCTCAGGCAGCGGAAGATAAAAAGGCACACAATGTAATTATTCTTGATATTAACGGATTATCCGTCATTGCGGATTACTTCGTCATATGCCACGGAAATTCTGAAACGCAGGTGCAGGCGATTGTGGACAGCGTGAAAAAAGGCGTGGAAGAAGCAGGCATTACGGTAAGAGGGCGCGAGGGGTATGACGAGGCGCGCTGGGTTTTAATTGACCTGGGGGACGTGGTTGTCCACGTATTTCACAAGGACGAGCGAGAATTTTATAATATAGAAAGATTGTGGAAAGATGCCAGAACGGTTTCCGCCCACTAGTTACCACAGGCTGGCCGATGTATACGATCACCTGATGGCTGATGCCCCTTATGACCAGTGGATGCAGTTCGCCCTGCGGGCCTGGCGCCATACCGGTTCCGTGCCGAAGCGGGTGGCGGAGCTCGGTTGTGGAACCGGTTCGCTTACCCGCTATTTGCTTGAGCATAATCTTGCGGTGTGGGGGGTTGATCTCTCGCAAGAGATGCTTGAAGTGGCAAGCAGAAAACTGGCCCTTAGCCACCCGCAAGGAGAGGTGCGTCTGCTGCAGCAGGACATACGAAACCTTGAACTGGACGAGGAAATGGACAGCGTACTAAGCTTTTGTGACACGTTAAACTACATACCTGATGCTGAAGGGGTTCAGCAGGTGTTCGCACATGTGTATGGGGCATTAAAGCCAGGAGGAACATTTTTGTTTGACGTGCATACCCCTTACAAAATCGCAGAGGTTTTTGGGAACGAGTCGTTTAGCTACCAGGATGAACAGGTTGCTTACATCTGGGAGAGCACGTACGATGCAAAGGAAGAGACGGTGGAACACAGCCTGTCGCTGTTTGTGCAGGAAGGGAACGGATTGTACCGCCGCTTTCATGAGCTTCACAGGCAGAGGGCTTATTCGATGGCACAGTTGGAAAAATGGCTGGAAGAAGCGGGTTTTTCCGTGTTGTCTGTTACTGAGGATTTCTCTACCCAGCCGATAACGGAGGAGAGCGAGCGGGCTTTTTTTGCCGCTCAAAAATGAACCCGGTACATAGGTTGACATTTGTTAGTTTGTTTGCATATAATTTTAGGTAAAATTGCAAATGAAAAGGCATAGATGAGGAATAGTAATTGCGCGAATGCGATACAGAGAGTTAACGGACGGTGCGAGTTAACCGCATAAGGCAATGAACTCACCTTGGAGCCGGCGTTGGGAACATAACGTACCATCGTCCGTTTTATCCGCGATACGGATCGAGAGGGAGCGCTTATTTATATGGTGCTAACTAGGGTGGTACCGCGGGAGTGTATGGATACATAAGCCTCTCGTCCCTGGATTTTATTCAGGGGCGAGAGGTTTTTTTAATGCGTTTTTAACGACTTGAGGAGGTACACACTGATGAAATCGTATAAGCCGCGTGAAATCGAACAGAAGTGGCAGCAGTATTGGAATGAAACTAAAGCAAATGTAACAAATGAAGATGACAGCAAGGAGAAATTCTACTGCCTGGAGCAGTTTCCGTACCCGTCCGGGCGCCTGCATATGGGGCATATGCGCGTGTATTCCATCGGTGACGTAACGGCCCGGTTCAAGCGGATGAAAGGATACCAGGTGCTGCACCCGATGGGGTGGGATGCGTTCGGGATGCCGGCCGAGAATGCAGCCATTAAATTCGGTGCCCAGCCATCCAAATGGACATATGAAAATATCGCTTTTATGAGAGGGCAGCAAAAGCAGCTCGGTGTCAGCTATGACTGGGACCGCGAGATTGCGACATGCTCACCTGACTATTATAAAATGACGCAGCAGTTGTTCCTGCTTTTCTATGAGAGAGGGCTGGCATACCGCAAAAAAGGAGCGGTAAACTGGTGCCCGAACGATCAGACCGTACTGGCTAACGAGCAGGTAGAAGACGGGCGCTGCTGGCGCTGCGGCACAGAAGTAACGAAGCTCGACCTGGAGCAATGGTATTTTAAAATTACGGATTACGCTGACCGTCTGCTTGCCGATCTTGATGAGCTGTCCGGCTGGCCTGAAAAAGTAAAAACGATGCAGCGAAACTGGATCGGACGCAGCACAGGAGCGGAAGTTACATTTGAAATTCCGGATTTGAATGACAGGATTACCGTATTTACAACGAGGCCGGATACGCTTTACGGCGTAACGTTTATGGTGCTTGCGCCGGAGCACCCGGCCGTCCGTGAACTCATCAAAGGAAAGGACACAGAAGCGGAAGTGCTTGCCTTTGTAGAGCGGATGAAAAAGGAATCGGACATTACCCGCACGTCTGCTGACGCGCCAAAAGAAGGGGTCTTTACCGGTTCCTATGCCCGCAATCCGCTGACTGGAGAAGAGGTGCCGATCTGGATCGCCAACTATGTCCTGATGGATTACGGTACAGGTGCGGTCATGGCTGTTCCCGCACACGATACAAGGGACTTCGCGTTTGCGCGCCAGTACGATATTCCAATTAAACGTGTTATCCAGCCGATAGGTGAAGGTTTTGTGCCGGAAGAGGAAATGGCCGAAGCGTATACGGAAGACGGTGTGCTTGTACAATCCGGATCATTTAACGGGATGCCGAACCGCGAAGCGCTTGTGAAAATCGGAGGATACCTGGAAGAGCGGAATGTTGGAGGAGCGACCGTTTCCTATCGTCTGCGTGACTGGCTTGTTTCCCGCCAGCGCTACTGGGGTGCGCCGATTCCGATGATTTACTGCGACAGCTGCGGAACCGTTCCTGTTCCGAAAGAAGATTTGCCGGTTAGGTGCCGGAGGATGTGGTCATTGACGGCTCCGGTAACCCGCTCGCTAAATCTGAGGAGTTTATTCATACGACTTGCCCGTCATGCGGCGGCGCAGCCCGCCGTGAAACGGATACGATGGATACATTCATTGATTCTTCCTGGTACTATTTGCGTTTTACGGATCCGAAAAACGATGAAATTCCATTTGCTCCCGAGAAAGCGAACAAATGGCTCCCTGTCGATGAGTATATCGGCGGAATCGAGCACGCCATCCTTCACTTGCTTTATTCCCGTTTCTTCACCAAAGTGCTGTATGATGCCGGCATGGTGAATTTCACGGAACCGTTTAAAAGCCTGCTGACACAGGGAATGGTGCTGAAGGACGGGGCGAAGATGTCCAAATCCAAAGGAAACGTAGTAAGCCCGGATGAAATTATTGAGAAGTACGGAGCAGATACGGGAAGGCTCTTTATCCTGTTTGCCGCGCCGCCGGATCGTGATTTAGAATGGAGCGACAGCGGGGTAGAAGGAAGCTACCGTTTCTTAAACCGGGTATGGCGGATGGTGGAAAGCCACGTTGAACTTGTTGCCCAAAAGCTGCCTGTCAACCTTGGGGATGAAGCGGCAAAGGATTTGAACCGTACCCTTCACGCCACGATTAAGAAGGTAAGCGACGACATCGGAGAACGCCGCCAATTCAATACGGCGATCAGTTCGATTATGGAGCTGGTGAACAAAATATACGCCTATCCTGAGAATGCAGACAGGGGAATGCTTGCACATGCGATTGAGTCCGTCATTATTCTGCTGGCACCTTTTGCACCGCATATTACAGAAGAAATGTGGCGTATGATCGGCAGAGAGGACAGCGTACACCACCAGTCCTGGCCGGCCTTCGATGAGACCGCGCTCATCCTGGATGAGATAGAAATTGTTGTTCAAGTGAACGGCAAGGTGCGGGAAAAGCTGATTATCCCGGCAGATGCAACAAAGCAGGATATGGAGGCTATGGTTACAGAGAACAGCAGAATTAAAGAGCTTATTGCTGATAAAACGATACGAAAAGTGATTGCTGTGCCGGGTAAACTTATTAACATTGTTGTTGGTTAAGCAAGAAAAAAGGAAGTTCATTCCACTTGCCTTTCCCTTCCGCGGGGAAGGAAGAACTGTCCGCTCCACCTCCCTGCGAGCAGCGCCCACCAAACATCTGGGTAGCGCGGGGCGGGAGACAATGGTGGGCTTCTTCATGCTCTCCGGGAGGTTGCGCTGGGTCAGGAAGGCCGATCTGCGTGGACTGCCCTTCCTTTTTTCTAACGTTTTTGATCTTACGGTCTTTTTCTTTACCACTTTAAAGCAATATATGCTTTCTTATCCAGGAACGAAAAGGCTTCTCTCTTCAGAGGGAGGCCTTTTTATTATGCGAGCAGCGATTATCTGTGATTTACTATGGAAAGCTTTACTAGAGTAGAGCATTAAACGGAAAACCAATTAATGGTTCAATCGTAAAATAGTGACTAAATTAATAGCTGAACTTATTGAAAATATTACCTGAAAGACTTAAAGTAATAGTAGAATTATAATCTTATAAATAAGGGAGTAAAGAAATGAACAGAGTAAAGTACAGAAGCCTCGTCATTACCATGCTAGCAATCATGCTGGCCCTATTATCCGTTGCCATTATCCCTATGACAAAGACGAGTGCAGCACAGCAGGTTGAAATTATTGTGCAGAAAGAAAAGGGAGTTGATTCGCTGGATTTACTTCGTTCAGCGGGCGGGGTGCTTGTAGCGGAGATTCCATTGATTAATGGCTTTATCGCAAAAGTGCCTGCGGCTAACCTTGCCGCATTCGGCGAGCAAAAAAGTGTACTGCGTTATAGCTTAAATCACCCTCTGCAATCCCATTCGATTACTGATACAGCGGCAAATAGTGCTGAAAATGCCAATCCAGTACCCGCGGAAACTAGTGCGCCGCCTGTAGCGGAGGATGGGAAAGGGACACCGGCAGCAGAAACACCGGTGCCTGAAAGTGAAAAGCCCGTACCGCAAGAAGCAGCAGCGGCTCCGGTACAAAGTCCAGTCGGAGACATTAAGGTGCCAACTGCTGTGCAATCCATCCAGCCTATGATAGCCGGCTTTAAACAGAGAAAAGAGAAAATCGGTAAAAATAATGAATTCAAAAAAGCGGGAATTGTAAATAATAATTACCGCAAAATGGTGAAGGTTGATAAGGTTGAGGAAAAAGGAAGAGGCGTGACCATTGCTGTGCTTGACAGCGGGATCGGAAAAGATAGCTTCAGTACATCCCAGCTTAACCTGATAGAGTCTGCGGTCATTAATCCGGAAGCGACAACTCCTTATGATACATACGGGCATGGGACACATGTGGCAGGCATCATTAACGCTAAAGGAGCAGGGGGAATAACGGGGATTGCGCCTGCAGCAAATTTGATTGATGTAAAGCTTGGAAATGATAACGGAGAATTAACAGAAGCTGATTTACTGTATGGACTGCAATGGGTATACGATTTCAAGGATCAGTATTCTATTAAAGCCATCAATCTTTCCGTTTCTTCTTCCGTCTCGCAGTCGTATCTTGCAAGTCCGATAAGCGCAGCCGTTGAACAGTTGTGGTTAAATGGGGTTACAGTGATTGCAGCTGCCGGAAACGACAAAGTAAATCCTAACGATGTTAACTATGCACCGGCAAATGATCCGTTTGTTATTACGGTGGGTGCTGTGGATGGAAATGGAAAGGACAAGGCAAAAGAAGCAACCCTTGCCTCGTGGTCCAAGAGAGGAAGCACAGCGGAAGGAGTTGCAAAACCTGAAGTTACCGCACCGGGAACCGATATTGTATCGCTTCTTCCTTCTTCTGACGCAATATTAGCAGTTGAACACCCGGAAGCGGTGCTTGCCGGCCATTTCCTTCAGATGAGCGGTACTTCTATGGCAGCACCGGTAGTAACCGGAACGGTTGCCCTGATGCTTGAAGCGAACCCTTCGTTGACACCGAATCAGATTAAGGCAGTTCTGGCGAATACGACTCAAACTTATAGCGGCATGACGGATAATGCGGGGGTTATCGATGCCGAGAAAGCGGTCGCTCTGGCAAAGGATGAACAGAAGCTACAGTCCATTGCCCCGGGAGGATATAATGAATGGCCGCGGTCTCCGTACATTGGAGATAACGGGAAGGATATTGATTATACAAAAGTAAGTTGGAATAAAGTAAGCTGGAATAAAGTAAGCTGGAATAAAGTGAGTTGGAACAAAGTAAGTTGGAATAAAGTAAGCTGGAATATAGCTACGCAGTAAGTTATCTTATTTGTAGTACTGTTGAACCATAACATATAAGAGGATAAATTGTTATAATGTAGAAAAAGCAGTCAGTTGACTGCTTTTTCTACATATTTCTACTATGAGGGATGCTATAATGAGCAATTTGTCGGTTACAACAAGAATATATATATTTTTTCATGTATTGATTACACTCTTTATCCTTTTTAAAGTTACATTGAATGAATATAGTGTTTCTTTCCCGCTCGTACTTCCATTTGTCTTCCTAGGCAGTTTATTTGAATCCAGTCGTCTTAATATCCTTACTATTAATCATCAAAGCTATCGAATATCTGCTGGAACCGCGATAATTATAGCAGCCGTTGTTCTGTTTAATCCACTCGAAGTGGCTATATTTGCTGCATGCTATGGGCTATCCCTCGTATTTATCCCACGATACATAGGCTTTACTAAAGCATTGTTTAATGTCTGTGAAACAATTAACGTAATCTTTCTTGCTTCCTTAGTGTGGAATACCTTTCAAACCAACAACTCTTCTCTATTACAGGTTGATAATATATTCCCTCTATTAGTTACAGTTTCTGTATTTGTTATTATTGATACTTTAGCTGTTTGTACAGTTGTCGCATTAGCATCCGAAACAAATCTGTTAACAGTATGGAAAGAATCCCTGGACTGGGTCCTGGTAAGTTCTGGTTTGTTGGGTTTCATCGGTGTAATTTTAGCGGTGGTTTATGAACAGTTTAATATATACGGTTTAATTGGATTTATTATTCCTTTAGTTTTAATGCGCTGCAATATGCATTTGTTTCTTAAGCAGAAAGACCAACAGATGCGGCAATTGGCAGACTTCAACGAGCAGCTGCGGGCAAACAATGACCAGCTCATTCTGACTCTGTCCCAGGTCGTTGACGCCAGAGACAACAGCCTGTTCGGCCATTCAGCCACAGTAGCGAAATATGCCGCGGCAATCGGCAGCAAACTCAACCTGTCAGAAGAAGAAATGTATGATTTAAAACGCGGTGCCCTGCTCCATGACATCGGAAAGATGGGGATTAGTGAAGCCATTCTTCAGAAACCGGGAAAACTAACGGATGAAGAATTTGAAATTGTAAAGCAGCATACGACTATTGGCGAAAACATTATTGGACGTGTAAAAGGGATGGAAACTGTTTCGAAGATTATCGGCCAGCACCACGAATTTTTTAACGGTGCGGGCTATCCGCGCAAGTTAAGCGGAGATGAAATCCTGCTTCAATCCCGTATCGTCTCCCTATGTGACGCGCTTGATACGATGCTGTCGACCCGTTCTTATAAAGAAGGATGGCCCATTGAGAGAGCGGTGGCTGAATTAGTCAGCTGCAGCGGTACACAATTTGATCCGCAAATCGTTGAAGCGTTTATACGGGTAAGGGAGGAAAAAGGAGATTATTTCTTTGGTAATTCCGCCAGGCTCAAGGAGACTGATTTGCTCCCCGAACATGCATTAATAACCGAGGCAAGCTTGTAGGAACATACTATCTTTTTATAGTATTCTTACAACTTGTCATGCTATAATAAAACCAGTTTAGAGCAAGTAGCTGAGATATATTGGAGGAGAGATAAGATGAGAAGAGCAGCAAACGGAGCCATCACGCTAATGGCGGCATTTATGATTCTTGCAGGTTGTGGACAGGAGAAGGCAGCGCCATCCGCGCCGTCTACGAGCGGCAAGGCCGAACAGGCGAGTACTGTGAAAATGGTGAAAGTAGGAATCACACAAATAGTCGACCACCCCGCGTTAAATTCGATTCGCAAAGGAATTACGGATCAGCTGGCGGCTGAAGGCTTTAAAGATAAGGAAACAATGAAACTTGACTATCTTAATGCCCAGGGAGATCCGAGCAATACGACAACGATTGCCCAGCAAATGGCTGCAGATAACAAGGATCTAATCATTCCGATTACAACACCGTCCGCACAAGCCGTGGTGAACCAGGCGAAAGATACGCCAGTCGTGTTTGCGGCCGTAACCGACCCGGTGGCCGCTAAGCTTGTCCCTTCACTGGCAAAGCCTGCCGATAATGTAACAGGGACATCAGATGTATCGCCCATGGATAAGCAGGTAGAACTGATTACACAGTTTGTTCCCTCCATTAAGAAGCTGGGTGTTATTTATAACACCGGGGAAGTAAACTCGGGTGTCCAGTTGAACATGATTGAGCAGGCCGCTAAAGGAAAAGGCATCACGATTGAGAAGGCAGGCGTTTCCAATACAGGGGAAGTGAAACAGGGAGCAGAATCCCTTGTTGGCAAAGTGGATGCGATTTTAATCCCTGTTGACAATACGATTGTTTCTTCATTCGAGGCACTGTTGTCCACAGCAAAGGCAGCCAAGATTCCCGTGTTTGCCTCGGATAGTGATACGGTGAAGCGCGGTGCTGTTGCAACGTATGGAATTGATTACTACAAGATGGGCCGCCAGACAGGAAGCATTGCCGCTAAAGTGCTGCGCGGGGAAAAACCAGGTTCAATTCCTGTTGAGACGACCAAGGATGTACAGCTTGTCATTAGCAAGAAGGCGGCAGAGATGTTTGGGCTTACCATTCCTGAAAAGCTCAAGGCAGTTGCCCAGATAGTCGAATAAACGAAATGCACAAAAAACTCCTTTCTTAGAATGAAAGGAGTTTTTTTGCGTCGCGATTTTATTTTGAAAACGATGCCTTTACCTCAGCCAAATCACTGGCAAATTTCTCCTGGGTCGCCTGTATTGTCTGCGTAAATACGTCTTTTGTTTCCGCATCGATGACGCGCAGCCCGACCCCGGTTACTCCTCCGGGCACACACACCCTCTGCTGTAAAGTCGGCAGCGAGAAGCGGCCGTCTTCGAGAAGGCGGCCCATCCCGATAATCATCTGGGTCATCATTTCCGTCGCCTGCCCCTCTGATAGAGACGTTTCTTGGATAGCACTGTCAATGAAGCGCTGCAGAAGAAAACTAAAAAACGCGGGCCCACAGCTTACAATGTCGGAGGAAATCCTTGTTTCAGCTTCCCCGATATGAATCGGGGTACTAATAGCGGAAAGAAGAGTAAACAGTGCCTGGGCATCCTCATCCTGCAGCCTTCTGCCCATCGTAACAAGTGTTGCACCACTGAGGGCAGCATTTGTTATGCTTGGAATTACGCGTGCAACTTTGCATGTAAGGAAAGATTCAAGCCGTTCAACCCCAACTGAGCTTGTAATGGAAAGGAGAAGTTTTTGATCATCCAGGCAATCTCTTATTTCATCCAAAACAACACGGTAATCGAGTGGCTTGACACATAGAAACAGGAAGTCTGCCTGTAGAGCGACATCGCGATTCGCCGCAGTATTTATTCCAGGGTACTTTGCGAGAAGAGGAGAAAGCTTTTCTCTTGTTCTGTTAGAAGCGATAATCTGCGAGGGAAGAAGTGCGCCGGATTCAATAAACGCTTCAATTAAAATCGTTCCCATACTTCCTGTGCCGATAAAACCAATGTGCATCTGAATCCCTCCAGCCGTTTTTAAAGCAGGCAGGACAGCTCAGGCAGGTTGTCTGTCCCTCCATACTGAAAAAGAAAGGTGCAAACAAACGCAGACTGGCTGTATGGTAGCCTTCCTTTTATTCCGCTGTTTTCATGTATATGGACCCCAAAGGAGATTCAGTACACAAATTTTAGGAGATGTGTTATCATGTAAATATATGGTAATTATTTACATATCTCTCTAATCATTTCTATTGTTACAAGCTTGCGTGGAGGCAGGTGATGGCTCTGTGCGAGCTGGTTAATCTGCTGTGTTACGTGATTAATTTCATGGACTGAGATTTCTTCTCCGGCCTTGCATTGCTCTATAGCCTGCTCGATCCGCAGTTCTCTTATAGCGTCCAGTTTACGATAAAGGGTAATATACTCCGCCTGTTTTGCCGAATGGGCGGAAATTGCGTGGTGAACACTCATACTATGAACCTCCTTTATAGTCCGTCATTTTTTTCAATAGCAGTATACAAAGATTATAGGCAATCCAATAACCAATCACAAGCTGCAGGGGGCATATGATGATTGAATTCTTTCTTGCAAGAAAAAAACACTTATCATTATTATATTCTTTATTGTTATCGGTAGTAGTTATTTTTATTTCTATGGGAAAGAAAACAACGCAGAGAAGGCCATGATTCCTATTGTGGAAAGTGGGGTGCAAGAACAGAAGAAGCCGGAGGAGACGGGGCGGAAACAGAATGAAAGCGGAGGAATTGAAAAGAAGCAGGAGAAGCGAATTGTTGTTGATGTGAAAGGGGCGGTCGCACACCCCGGTGTGTATACGCTGCACGGGGAGGCCAGAATGTTTGAAGCGATCGGCATGGCAGGCGGGCTGCTCCCGGAAGCTGACGACAAGCAGGTAAACGGGGCTCAGCTTTTGCAGGACGGGGCCTTGCTATATATTCCCCATAAGGGAGAACAGGCCGCTGAAGCTTCGTACAAACAAGGCGCCTCTCCTGGAGTACCTGCCGGGAGCGATTCCGGCCAGATTAGAGTAGATATAAACCATGCGGCCTCAGAGCAACTGCAAACCATTCCTGGCATCGGGCCCGGAAAAGCGGCTGCCATTATTCAATATCGTGAGGAAAAAGGATTGTTCCGAACGATCGAAGACATCACGAACGTTTCAGGAATCGGGGCCAAAACATTTGAGAAAATAAAACCGCATATTGTTGCAAAATAAAATTTTTGGATTAAGTTGACAGGTAGGAATAGTGTGGCTATAATGGCAATAACGACATATGCATCTCTTATCAAGAGTGGCGGAGGGACTGGCCCTTAGAAGCCCGGCAACCGGCAGGTTATACTGCAAGGTGCTAAATCCAGCAAAGCAATAGGCTTTGGAAGATGAGAGCGATGATACATACCTCAGTATCTAGCCTCTTCCTTCCGGGAAGAGGTTTTTATTTTTGGTAGCATCGCCCTGAAAAATTCAATCAAGATATGAGGAGGAAGATAATGATGTCAGAAACAAAGAAACTTAACTTTGAAACGATTTGCTTACACGGGGGCCAGGAAGTCGAACCTACAACACTGTCCCGGGCGGTGCCGATCTATCAAACAAGTTCTTACGTATTTAAAGATACCGATCATGCGGCAAACCTGTTTGCATTGAAAGAATTCGGAAATATTTATAGCCGTATCATGAACCCTACACAGGATACGTTCGAGCAGCGTGTAGCACAGCTTGAAGGCGGGGTCGGCGCACTCGCCGTATCATCCGGCCAGTCTGCGATTACTTTCTCCCTCCTGAACATTGCAGGCGCAGGGGATGAAATTGTGGCTTCAAGCAACCTGTATGGCGGAACATACAATCTGTTCGTTCATACATTCGCAAAGCTGGGCATTACGGTTCATCTGGTAGATCCATCTAATCCGGAAAACTTCCGCGCTGCCATTAACGATAAAACGAAAGCCGTATATGCGGAAACGATCGGGAATCCGCGCATCGATGTAGTTGACCTGGAGGCGATCGCAGACGTAGCTCACGAGAATGGCGTACCGTTTATTGTAGATAATACATTTGCGACACCATATCTGTGCCGTCCGATCGAATTTGGTGCGGATATCGTTGTCCATTCAGCAACGAAATTTATCGGCGGACATGGAACATCCATCGGGGGAGTTATCGTTGATTCCGGAAAGTTTAACTGGGATAATGGAAAATTCCCGGGCTTGAGCGAGCCAGACCCAAGCTACCATGGTATCGTATATACACAGGCAGTAGGAAACATCGCTTATATTATTAAAGCACGTGTTCAGCTTCTCCGTGATATCGGTGCGGCAGTGGCTCCAATTAACTCCTGGTTGTTCCTGCAGGGATTAGAAACCCTTCACCTGCGCATGGAACGCCATGTGGAAAACGCACTTAAAGTAGCTCGTTATCTTGAGAGCCATGAACTTGTTTCATGGGTAAATTATCCGGGACTTGAAAGCAGCCCATATTATGAATTAGCGCAGAAATACCTGCCGAAAGGTGCAGGTTCTATCTTTACTTTTGGCATTAAGGGCGGATTGGAAGAAGGAAAGAAATTCATTAACAGTTTACAGCTTCTTTCCCACCTGGCTAACGTAGGAGATGCGAAATCGCTCGTCATCCACCCTGCAAGCACAACTCACCAGCAATTAAGCGAAGAACAACAAATTACTGCAGGCGTATCTCCGGACATGATCCGTCTATCTGTCGGTATCGAATCGGTTGATGATATCATCGCTGACCTGGAGCAAGCTTTAAAAGCCAGCCAGCTGGCGACTGTATAGAGCAATAAGAAGAAGGGAAGCGCTGCTTTTGCAGGCTTCCTTTCTTTCGTTTACTATAGAAATAGCAAGAAGAACGGGAAAGCTGGAAGAAAGGAAGAGTGCGATTGGATACGAGAAAGACGTGGGATGAATATTTTATGGACATGGCTTACATGGCCTCTACGCGCGCCACGTGTCCCCGGCGCAGTGTAGGTGCAATTCTGACGAAAAACAAAAGGATTCTTGGCACGGCGTATAACGGAAGCCCGGGAGGTGTTACTTCCTGCCTTGATGAGGGCTGTATGCTGCAGGGATATTATGAACCGGACGAGAGCGGGGAGATTGTGCCGAAAGAGAAGTGCATCCGTACGATTCATGCCGAACAAAACCTGCTCCTCTTTACCGATCAGGCGGATCGCGATGGAGCCGCTGTCTATGTCACCGATCAGCCATGCTGGACCTGTGCCAATCTCATTGCGAACAGCGGGATTACTGAAGTCGTTTACCATCGCCCTTACAGTAAGGATTACGATAAGGTGGCTGCTCTTTTCACGCAGAAAGGAATTGCGCTTCGCCATCTTGCAGAGTATGCCCCGCCGGCCGGGTCAAGCAGGAAGTCATTGATTAATTATATTTTTTAGCAAAAATACTCGAATATATGGTATGGATGGTGAAAAAGGGGGTAATGATGTAGCAAGAGAGATTAATCTTTCGAACTACTAACGAGGTGATTTCAATGCAACCAAATGTAGTAACCATCCGAGGTGTATGCGATAATTTCCAGGCAGCCCATGAGCGTATTGACGATGTGTATCGTGTTGTGGAAGAAGCGAAATCACGACATGAGATAACAGTAGAAGAGAAGAAAACAATGCAAGGTACCCTGCTTTTAGGTTTTTATACAGAACACGGTGTGTTCCGCTTAGTTGTACAAGCAGGTCTGCCGATAAAAGGACGTCTTTATATAAACGGAATTACGGAAGACGAAATGGCCACCAATCCTCTCATTCGCCTGTTTTATGGTTCTATCTACCTGATGGGAGCTACCGGAATGCTTCGTCTGTATGAAGAAGGAATGAGCAAGGACATCCACTTCCGTGAAGGAAAGATTTTTGAGAACAACGGTTTTGGGGAAGAAAAGGAATTATCCAATATTCTTGTTGACCAGTACATTGATCAGCAAATTGTAGAAGGGCGGATTAACTTCCTGCTCGAGAAGTTGAATAATTATATGGTACAGGACATTGAACAGCCAAATATGCACATGATTAAACAAGAGTTGGCGCTGTTGACCGGCCAGCTGAATGAATTGCAAAATTACTAAAGGGAAGAGGAAACGACTCTTTCCTTTTTTTTACTTTTTTTGTTGCTTTACATGATACAATAAGGAGGAAATCATACATAGGTAACGCAGAAAGGAAGAAGACCATGATTGAAATTGTGCTGCCCCGCCTTACCCGGCTTATTCCCTCGCTGGAATCGACCTTTCACAAGCTGGTCGAGGAGCAGGGTGAACTGAGCGAGGCGATTTTACAATGGATGGACGAGCAGGGAACACCGAACGCACGCGATGCCCTGCACAGAGTGGCAGGTGAACTGCTTGATGTTGCTCAAACCTGTATTTCCATGACGTTCGTGCTTGAAGACCTGGCGCCGGATGTCCGGCTGGAGAATTTAATGGAGGAGCACCTGAAGAAACTGCTCCGCAAGGGATACCTTGACAGGGATACGGGAGATGTATATTTGAAAATCACAGAAGAAGGGTATCGCGCCATCAGCCTGCCGCGCCCTGTCATTCCGGGTGTGACACTTGACAGCACTGTGCTTACCATTTCAGTGGCTGTTGGCCGGTTTGCGCAGTGGATCGGCAAATTCCGCGGAGCGAGCGGAGAGTTTGTCCGCTACGACGATGAACAGGTCATCCGGGGCTGCGGGCTCAACCTATTACATATTGCGCAGTGCTGTTTTACCATGCTGTACATACTGGAGCAAACGTTCCTGATGGACATTGATACTCTCGTTACCTCGCACATCGAAAAATTAAAACAGCGCGGATATGTGAAATAGATGAGACAGCGGGCGCTTTTTTTATATGGTTTGTGTATGCTGGGTGGTCTTGTTAGCGCCTCACAGTTTATAAACAGCGCCCGCTCCGGTCTATTGCTTCTTATTCTGTGCCTAACGATTACAGCTGCGGCTCTCTGGAGGTATAGGGAACATCGGTGGAACTGCATCCTGTGCTTCTTTTTCTTGATAGGCGGATTTACATATTACATATGGGTTGACACACATAACGTCAGCGTCCTTCCGGATAAAAAAGCCGCATTTGAAGGGGTTATAAAGAGCGCTCCCGAATACGATGGGGATCGAAGCCGGTTTATTATTGAAATTACCGGAATAGACGGGAGTTCCATTCAACCGAAAGAGAAGGTGCAGACAACCCTTTACTTTCATGCAGAACATGAGCGGACACGTGCGGAGAAACTTTTAACGTACGGGACTGAACTTGCCGGAGAAATTGAACTTTCGCTTCCCGCTGATCCTACTAATCCGGGTGCTTTTGATTATCCTGAATTTCTTCACTGGCAGAGAATCCACAAAACCGGGAAAATTACAGAAGTCCAATCGCTGATATACCGAAAACCTGCCGCATTGAGTATAAACCGAAGCATGATTCAGGCGCGCACATGGTTAACCACCCGTTTATCCCAGTTGTACAGCAATGAAACGGAAGGATTGCTCGCAGGGATGCTGCTCGGCTCCGAGGAAGAAATCGATCCCGAGTTGTACACGAGCTTTTCCTCACTCGGCCTTACGCATGTAATTGCCATATCCGGCCAGCATATTAGTCTGCTTGTTATCGCGCTTGTCTATTTGCTTTGCCTTTGCGGCATGGGCAAGGAACGCGCCTACATGATCACCGCCGTCATTCTCCCCGTTTATGTGCTAATGACAGGCGCAAGCGCGTCCGCTATGCGGGCGCTTATTATGGGGGAACTCGTGCTTGGGGCTCTCCTTATGCGAAGATTCCATGACGGGTGGAACAGCATCGGTGCCGCTTTTTTAATGATGGCCCTGTACGATCCGTACTGCATTCACCAGGTTGGCTTTCAATTGTCTTTTCTGGTTACTTTTGGCCTGCTTGTTTTTGTCCCCCGGTTTAACAGCATTCTTCCTATAAAACAGGAAGCGCTAAAGAGCCTTGTCGCAGTGACGGTAACTGCTACGATCGTTTCTTTTCCGCTTACGATTTACTACTTCCATGTGTACGCGTATATTTCTCCGCTCATTAACTTCGTGTTTGTGCCTTTTATTAGTATTATTATAGCTCCTCTGGCGGCAGTTTCTCTGCTTCTTGGTGCCATTCACCCCGCTTTCGGGCTATTTCTTGCAAATGTAGTAGACGTAATGCTTACACCTGTCTTACAATTTCTTTATGTAGCGGAAACGTGGTATACCGTTCGCGGTGTTTTTTCCTCGCCTTCCGCTTTCTGGCTGTGCGGGTATATGGCCTGGATTGTCTTTCTCGCCTGCTCTTTGTATGGTAAAATAATTTTTAATTGGAAAATAGTAACTGCCCACATTTTCATTCCGCTCACACTTTTTTGCCTTTTGCTTACCGACTCTCATCCAGGAGACAGTGTGCTTATTACTTTTCTTGATGTAGGCCAGGGGGATGCCATCGTGATTGAAACACCTGGCAAAGTCGTTGTTATCGATGGCGGAGGTCCGATGCCGCGCTGGAATGAACAACCATGGCAGAAGCGGCGAAATAATTATAATCCGGTTAAGGAAGTTGTCATGCCTTATTTATATTACCGGGGAATTAAACAGGTGGATTTGCTTGTTCTGACCCATGGTGACAGCGATCATGTAGGGGGCATCCCTTATTTGCTTTCCCATATGCCTGTCCGGCAGGTAATGGTGAATAGCCGGAAAACAGAAACCTCGCTTATGAAGGAAATTTTTTATCTTCTAAATAAAGGGAATATTCCTGTTGTTGCGGCAAATAGCGGCCAATCATGGAAAGAAGGAGATTTTATTCGCTGGCATGTTCTGAATCCGAACAAAGAAAGCACCGGGGAAAGCCGTAACGATAGCTCGGTCGTTCTCCTTCTGGAGGCGTACGGAAGGAAGCTTCTTCTAACAGGTGATCTTGAACAGCAGGGAGAGGAGCGAATCTTGCGGGAAACCGATATACATAATGTAGACATCTTAAAGGCCGGGCACCACGGAAGCAGAAGCTCAACATCGGAGCCATGGGTGCTGCGGACACATCCGGTTCTAACCGTTATTTCTGTTGGCAAGAAAAACCGGTACGGCCATCCACACGCAGAAGTAATCGAAAGACTCATTGCGCATAGCAGCAAGGTACTCCGCACGGATGAGTGCGGCGCCATTGTTGTCCAAATCGAAAGAAACGGGTTTGTTTATAAGCCGGCAGCCCGCTGCCGGGCAACAGCGAAATAGCCAATATTTTATGCAACATTCAGCGTGCTATCCACGTCTGAAAGGTATGGGAGAGGAGGCAAGGGCGTGATTGATGCAGAGTTAATACGCTCCGCCCAAGAAGGAGATCGAGATTCTCTCGTTCGATTACTGGAATTAATTGAGCCGTCCGTTTATCGAACAGCGTACTATGTACTGGGGAATGAGCATGATGCATTAGATGCTTCGCAGGAAGCTTTAATCCGCATTTATACGAAGATAACAACATACCAGGAAAAAGCAAAGTTTTCAACCTGGGTACAGCGCATCGTTACGAATGTTTGTATCGATAAGTTTCGAAAAAAGAAGGAAACTGTCTCCATCGACCAATATGAACTAACACTTCGCGATCTTCAGAATGTGGAGCAGGAGGTCGTAAAATCCGGTGTGGCGGCAGAGGTTCGGGAAGCGATTAACCAGCTGTCAGAGCACCAGCGAACGGTAATTACACTTCGCTATCTTCAAGATTTGTCATACGGGGAAATAGCAGAAGTGATGAACATGCCGCTAAATACAGTGAAGTCTTACTTATATAGAGCGCGCCAGCAACTGCAGGAACTGTTGAAAGAATATCAGAAAGGTGGTGTATAGGGTGGAGTGCGAAGAAATATATGAGCTTATACAACGTGATCTTGACAGCGATTTGGACGACTCCGAAAAGACAGAGCTCATGCTGCATCTCTCAAATTGCCCGGATTGCGCGGAGCTGGCGGAACGCCTGCATATGATTTCTACCCGTCTCGAACAACTTCCTATGGTGAAGCCGCCGTTTAGTATTGTGAGCTCCATTTTGCCCCAGCTTGATATCATTGATCAAGAGAGAAATAAAAGCGGAGTTCCTTTCCTAGCTGCGGATGAGCAAGTTGCAGCCATTGAGAGGAAAAGAGTTGACATAAAGAGAAACAAAATGTTCTGGTACCGTTCTGCGGGTGGTTTTATCGCCGCGGGCTTGCTGCTGTCCGTTGTGATGTTTAATATGGGGGAGAGTTCCCAGAAAGAATCCGCCCTTTCCATGCCGAATAAGTACAAAGAGAGCAATTCGGCTGGGAATGAAGCAGCAAAGCCTTCTACCGCAGCGCCTTCTGCTGCAGCAGTGGAGAAAAAGGTTGAACCCGCACACGGGAAGCCAGCTCTTGCTGAGAATAAACGGGTGGCTGTAATCGGAGGCCAGAACAATTCAGTCGGCACCTCCGAGTCTTCAGCATATCCTAATGCAGCGGAAGAGAGCGCGGTTCCAAGCAGCGGGCAGCATCCTGATAAGGGACAGCCTGCAGGAAAAACGCAAAGCCCGGAAAAAAACAGCGAGCAGACTCCTCCTCCTGAAAAAAATATGAACAAGGAAGCGCCACTAAAGGGAAAGCCAGGTGAGAATGGGGGAAGCCCGCTTCCCGGGAATGCAGCGAAGCTGCCGGAGAAGAGCGCCGTAGCCGTAGCCCCGAAGGAGAATGGGGGCCAGGCAGCGCCGAAAGAGGGACCGGCATTAGCTCCTCCCAATCCGGGAGCAGCCAATGGCATTATGAGCTTTGCGGGGAGTGACAACAACGCAAACACAGGCACTGAAGATGCCCGCCAGAAAGACAATGCTGCATCCGGGGCGTATAGGCCGCCGGGAAATCCGTCTCCTAAGGGGGAATATTTTGTCGGTGAAAGCGGCAACCAGCTTCTTGTGCGTGATAAAACAGGACAAATTAGCTTTGCGACGCATACATGGAACGCTGCGCACAATGTATCGTACCGCTGGATAAATGATCAGCTAATCGAATATACACTGCAGTATAACCCGGAGCAGTCCCCAGGGGCGCCGTCCGATTTGCGTGTCCAGAAATGGGTCATCGATTTGGAAAAAAACATTGAAAGACCGGTATATAAATAAGCACCTTTTTTTATCTGGTGCGTAGTATGTAGTAAAAGCAAAGGTGCTTATCGTTCAGCATCCGGATGAAGGGCCCCGCCGGAACCTGAGCGTTTACATATATGCACACTGGAAAAAGAACCATGGCAAATGACTGCCATGGTTCTTGCTGTTCAGGGGACAGGAAAAAGGTATAATGAAAAGCGAGGTGAACAGGATGGAGCTGCGGGAAATTGCAAAGAATGTCAAGCAGGGGAACATTGCCCCGGTCTATTTGCTGTATGGAACCGAGGAGTATTTAATGGATGAAGTGGCCGGTCTAATTGAAAAGACCGTGATAGAGGAAGCGAATCGTGATTTTAACTACAGCGTGTACGATTTGCGGGAAACCCCGATTCAGGTTGTACTACAGGATGCGGAAACGTTTCCTTTCATGGGGGAGAGGCGAATGGTCCGCGCAACGAATGCGCTTTTTTTAACCGGTGCTAAAACAACGGGTGCAGTAGAGCACGATCTTGACGCACTGCTAAACTATATGGAAAATCCGCCGGACTATTCTGTTCTGCTGCTTGAGGTAGACCAAGAGAAGCTGGACGAGCGGAAAAAAGTCGTGAAGTCTTTAAAAAAAGCGGCTGTTACAACGGAATGCGCACCGCTAAAAGAAGCAGCGCTTGCCGATTGGATTCAGAGGCGGTCCCGGCGGCTCCAAGTGGAGATAGAGCCGGACGCTTTGCAGCTGCTCATTTCTATGGTCGGCAGCAATCTTCGCCAGCTTGATCAGGAATTGGAAAAGATGGCGCTTTATACAGGGAAAGGGGAACGGATTACTCTTGCTGTTGTAGAAACGCTCGTAACCCGGGAGCTTGAACAGGATATTTTCCGGTTAATCGACCAGATCGCGCGCTTGAAAATTGAAGAGGCTGTACGGATTTATTATGACTTACAGCAGCTAAACAAAAGCAATAGCAGCAACAAGGATAACGGGGAACCGCTTAAAATATTCACGCTCCTCGCCCGCCAGTTCCGTATTCTTCTCCAAATTAAAACGCTCCAGCCGAGGGGATATTCTTCCCAGCAAATGGCGTCGATGCTTGGTGTTCACCCTTATGCCGCCAAACTCGCCACAGAGCAGGCGAAGGGATTTAGTGAACAGGCGTTAAAGCAAATTTTGAACCGGCTTGCCGAAGAGGATTACCGGATCAAAACGGGACAGATAGACAAAGAGCTGGCCCTTGAACTGTTTATTATGGGAATGAAAGATATAATTAAAGCGCCCTGAGTTGTTTTAGGGTAAAGAAAAAGCGACCCATAATAGGTCGCTTTTTCTCGATATGAATGCATTCATATATCATTAAGCGGACAGGCCGTTAACCTTTTTAGCCAAACGAGACTTCTTGCGGGAAGCTGCGTTTTTGTGGAGTAATCCTTTGGTTACTGCTTTGTCCAATCGCTTGCTGGCATCCTGAAGAGCAGCTTTTGCTTGCTCAAGGTTACCTGTTGCAATGGCTGTTTCTACTCCCTTAACCGCAGTGCGGAGAGCAGATTTCTGAGCTGCGCGGTGAGCGCGGCGCTTTTCAATTGTTTTTGTACGCTTAATAGCAGATTTAATATTAGGCATTAGATTCACCTCCTTGGTGCATCCAGTAAGTACTACTTTATACTTAAAGTCAACAAAAGAAATTGTATCATGTACAGGAACTGTTTGCAACCTTGTTTTTTTGCATAAAGAGAGGAAGAACAGGAAAGCATGGAAACGAGGTGATTTGCATGGAGGAAAAGCTTGATTTAAGCATGTACAATATAAGGACCGATTTGGCGCTGGAAGCGAGAGAGTTAGCCGGGCAAAAACAAGGTGCTCCTCAGCTGAATGGGATTACATTTGAAACAAGTGAAGAAGGCGGAATTACCGTTTCTAAAATTAACGTCGAAAATATGGAAGGCGCCCGGGCCATCGGAAAGCTGCCGGGCCGCTACGTTACACTTGAAGTGCCGGGTTTGCGCAGCCATGATACCGAGCTGCAGAACCGGGTAGCCACGCGGTTTGCGAAGGAATTTCACAGCTTCCTTAAGGAAATCGGCATAAAGGAAGAGCACAGCGCCCTTATTGTCGGGCTTGGCAACTGGAATGTAACACCGGATGCGGTCGGCCCGATGGTCGTGGAGAATGTGCTTGTAACCCGGCATCTGTTCCAGCTTATGCCCGACCAGGTTGAACAGGGCTACCGCTCAGTAAGCGCGATTTCTCCCGGTGTGCTTGGCATTACAGGCATCGAAACGAGTGAAATCGTATACGGTGTCATTGAGAAAGCAAAGCCAGACTTTGTCATCGCAATTGATGCACTGGCCTCACGCGCCCTGGAGAGGGTAAACACAACCATTCAGATGTCGGATGCCGGGATTAGCCCCGGATCCGGAGTTGGAAATAAACGTAAGCCGCTAAATAAAGAGGTACTTGGCATTCCGGTCATTGCGGTGGGAGTTCCGACTGTCGTGGCCGCGGCAACGATCGTCCATGACGCGATTACATACATACTGGCTCATCTGGGGCGCCAGGTTAAAGAAGCGAAAAACCCGCGCCCATTGAGCCGGCTTGTCCCGGGAGGGTTCAATTTCCCCGGTAAGCAGAAAAGGTTTACGGAAGACGATATGCCGACTCTGGAAGAGAAGAAAGCAATCCTTGGCATGATTGGTGAATTAGAGGAAGAAGACAAACGCCAGCTCATTCACGAGGTGCTCGCTCCCCTGGGGCATAACCTGATTGTGACACCGAAAGAAGTGGACGACTATGTTGAAGATATCGCCAACATCGTCGCAAATGGCCTGAATGCGGCCCTCCATTCCTCGATTGATATGGATAATGTATCAGCCTACACACATTGATATACAGAAAAACGTCGCGGTCGTTGCCCGCGACGTTTTTCTTGGACTTTAGTCCCTTCCTTTTCTCATGCGTTCTACTTTTCTGTATTCTTTCATAGATTGCTAGAGAAGATAGAAAACGTCACCGCACGAAAGAGAATGGGAAAGGAGAATGCAGCGTGTATGGTAAATACAGAAGTTTCATTGTAAATCTGAACGGAGCAGGTGTCCAAAGGAGTTTTCTGGCCCTTTCTCTCGGAACGGCCGTTATGTTTATTCTCACCGGCCTTCTCTTTGCTTCTCAGTCCGGAAGTGGACTGTCTTCCCAGCACGTCGGAAAACTGACTGTGGCCATGTCCAATAGCGTTCTGTCTACTATAATCGGCTATGAAGTTCCTTATTTTACGGGAAAACAAACGGCTGACAGGCAGGATGTCAATGTATCGGCTCTCGCGCTGCGATTAATGACAAGCATCAACCCGGATGACCCGCGCAGCCTGCTTGGCCACGAGCTTCCCGGCTTTGACCTCTTTGACACAGACATTCTGGTAGCAGGCAAAGATGTAGGGATTACGGATTTGCCGTTCGAGTCCTCTCCGCCGCCGGAAGCGTTAACGGATGCCGCCCAGCCGGAAACAACAGCGAAAGCAGAAGGCGCACCGCAGGCAGATCAGCCGGTTCTTTCGACGAAAGGGAAGAAAGTGGTGTTTATTTATAATACCCACAATCGGGAATCGTGGATTGATGCAGTGCCGCAGGCTAAAGCGAAGGATGAGCCGAATCTGGCTATGGATCCAAAGAAGAATGTAACACTGATTAGCAAAAGGGTGGCAGAAACCCTTGAAAAAAACGGGATCGGCTCCTCTATAAGCAATACAGATTTTACAGGAAAACTGAATGAACAAGCTCTGTCCTATGCTCTGTCCTATGCTCAATCGTTAAAAACAGTGAAGACTGTTCTTGCACAAAACCGCGATCTTCAATATTTAATTGACATTCACCGGGATTCCCTGCGAAGAGACAAGACCACCATCGATATTAAAGGGAATACATACGCTAGAATTCATTTTGTCATCGGGATGCGCAACAAAAACTGGGAGAAGAATGAGAGGTTTGCACTGGAAGTCCACAATGCGATCGAGAAAAAATACCCCGGCCTTTCCAAAGGTATATTTGGCAAAAAAGGTGGGAATGGTGAATATAACCAGTCGGTATCCTCCCACGCGATTCTTATCGAGGTAGGCGGTGTCGATAACACGCTGGAGGAATGCTACCGTACAGCAGACGTCATCGCAGAAGCAGTCGCCGGAATTTACTGGAATGCTGAAAAAGTAAATGCAGTGCAAAAACCGAAACGTTCCTGATAGGAGGCTTGCTGTGAAGCTTGCGGCAAAATTCTTTTTACTCGTAGGTGTGCTGGTTTTCGGAATTTTATGGGGAATTAATACGGCGGAAAAAGGGATTCAGCGAGTTGAAGGGGCTTCCGATCAACCGTCAAAAGGGTTTCATATTACAAAAGTTGATAACGGGCGGCTGGAAGTGGAAGTGCTGGGCAAGCAAATTTCTTCGGACAGCAAGCTTCTGAACGGCGGAATATCGGGGGACGGGATTAGCCTGGTTGCCACCGAAGTGAGAAGCTGGGTTGTTAACGCTGCCCGCAGCAGTATGGAATGGATTAAAGGAAGGTTTTAATACAGGACGAATGGGAAACCGCGGTGGCGGTTTCTTTTTTTTAAAAGGAAATCACGGCATTATAGGGAATAATCTAAAAGGAAGAACCGATTATTTTTGAGGGGAAGAATCTCACATGAATCAATACATTGAGCGTTTACAGTCCATTCAAAATAAAATGGAGGCGCAGAAGGTCGATGCAGTGCTCGTTACCTCCCCGCTTTCTGTTGCCTATGTCACCGGCTTTGTATGCGACCCGCATGAAAGATTTATGGCGCTGGTGATAAATCGAAACGGAAACCGAATTTTGTTTGTTCCCGCCCTGGAAAAAGAACAGGCAGAAACTTCACTTCGAAACATTCCTGGAATTGTGCAAGAAATCGTTCCGGTTGCAGATACAGACAATCCATGTAACCTGCTCAAGGGAAAGGCCCTGCACCCAGGCAGCAAAAGTATTGCCGTTGAAAAGAGCCATCTCAGGTTCAGCCAGGCGGACGAACTCCGGGAAGCATTTCCGGAAGCATCCTTTACGGACATAGGACGTCATATCTCCCTCCTGCGGAATCGCAAAACAGCGGGAGAGGCAGCCAAAATCAGGGAAGCGATCCGCCTTATCGAAGACGTGCTCCAGGAAGGGCTTACGCGGGTAAAACCGGGCGTAACCGAAATCGAACTTGTGGCCGAGCTCGAATATGTTATGAAGAAAAAGGGTGCTGATTTCCCGGCTTTCTCAACAATGGTCCTTGCAGGTGCGAATTCCGCGCTCCCGCATGGTGTACCCGGCATGACCACCGTACAGGAAGGACAGTTCCTTCTGTTCGACCTCGGAGTCTTTAAGAATGGCTACTGTTCTGACATTACCCGTACATTTGTACTCGGAGAACCTACTGCTGAAATGGAAAAAATATACGACACCGTGCTGCGGGCCGAAGAAGCGGCGATTCAGGCGGTAAGAACCGGCCGCCCGCTGGCAGAAGTCGATCGGGCGGCAAGAGAGCTGATTGCCGGAGAAGGATACGGCCCGTATTTTACCCACCGCACCGGGCATGGAATGGGGCTTGAAGTGCATGAATACCCTTCCGTTCACGGAGAGAATCAGGATCCGATCGTTTCCGGCATGGTGTTTACGATCGAGCCTGGAATCTACGTGCCGGGCGTAGGCGGCGTACGGATTGAAGATGATATTTTTGTAACTGAAAACGGCGCTGAAGTACTAACTTCCTTCCCGAAAAACCTCACCCGCCTCTGAGTTATATTATATCGGCCCTTTCTTTACGGTGTAGGAGTACATGCTGCTTTAAAGTAGTAGAGAAAAGGACCGTAAGGTCAGAAGTGTCAGAAAAAAGGGAGGGCAGTCCACGCTGACCGGCCTTCCTGACCCAGCGGAACCTGCCGGAGAGCAGAAGAAGCCCACCATTGTCTCCCGCTCCGAACTACCCAGATGTTTGGTGGGCTCTGCTCGCAGGGAGGTGAAGCGGAGAGTTCTTCCTTCCTCGCGGAAGGGAAAGGCAAGTGGAATGAACTCCCTTTTTTCGTATTGCTGTTATATCGCTTGCCTGATATAATAAAACTTAGTGCATTTTTGTCCTCTATGGGAGGTTTACTATGGATCGAAGAAAAAGACAGGAAAAAATACGGAACTTCTCTATTATCGCCCATATTGATCATGGGAAATCCACGCTCGCGGACCGCATTCTGGAGTTTACAGGCGCGCTCAGCGATCGTGAGAAGGAAGACCAATTCCTTGATCAAATGGAACTGGAGAAAGAACGTGGGATTACCATTAAATTGAATTCTGTTCAATTGAAGTATAAAGCAAAAGACGGAGAGGAATATATTCTCCACTTAATTGATACGCCCGGACACGTCGACTTCACGTATGAGGTGTCACGCAGCCTCGCAGCCTGCGAAGGCGCACTCCTCATTGTAGATGCGGCACAGGGAATCGAAGCGCAGACGCTCGCCAACGTATATCTTGCGCTCGATAATGATCTAGAAATCATTCCGGTCATTAACAAGATTGACCTGCCGAGTGCTGAGCCGGAACGGGTAAAGCAGGAAATCGAAGATGTCATCGGGCTTGACGCCAGCGATGCGGTTCTAGCCTCAGCAAAAGCCGGCATTGGAATTGAAGACATTCTTGAGCAAATCGTTGCAAAGGTACCGGCTCCAACTGGGGACCCGGATGCACCGCTTAAAGCGCTCATCTACGATTCTGTCTATGATGCATACCGTGGCGTTATCGTCTACGTCCGTGTCATTGACGGCGTGGTAAAGAAAGGCTCTAAGATTAAAATGATGGCCACGGGTGCCACATTTGAAGTAATAGAAGTCGGGACCCACGCTCCGTTTGCCAGGCAGGTTGACGAGCTTACAGTTGGGGACGTAGGGTACATCGCGGCCAGCATTAAAAGCGTGCGCGAGACCCGCGTCGGTGATACGGTGACGCTTGCGGACAACCCTGCCGCCGAAGGGCTGCCGGGTTACCGCAAAGTAAACCCGATGGTATTCAGCGGCATATACCCGATAGACAGCAGTGACTATAACGATTTGCGCGAAGCGCTGGAGAAACTGCAGCTCAACGATGCGTCGCTGCAGTTTGAACCGGAAACGTCCCAGGCGCTCGGCTTTGGGTTCCGCTGTGGATTCCTTGGCATGCTTCATATGGAAATTATCCAGGAACGGATTGAACGCGAATTCGACATCCCGCTCATTACAACAGCGCCGAGCGTAATTTATCACGTAACGAAGACGGACGGAGAAGTACTGGAAATCGAAAACCCGTCCAGAATGCCAGAAGCCCAGCGAATTGACTTTATCGAAGAACCGTATGTAAAAGCCTCCATCATGGTACCGAAGGATTTTGTCGGTGCAATCATGGACTTATGCCAGAGAAAACGCGGTGATTTCGTTGATATGCAGTATATTGATGAAATGCTGGTTCAGATTACGTATGAATTGCCTCTCGCTGAAATTGTATTTGAGTTCTTCGATCAGCTAAAGTCAAGCACGAAAGGCTATGCTTCTTTTGACTATGAGCTGGTCGGATATAAGAAGTCCAAGCTTGTCCGAATGGACATCATGCTTAACGGTGAAATGGTCGACGCCCTTTCCATTATTGTGCACCGCGACACCGCCTACCAGCGCGGACGGGTGTTGTGCGACAAGTTAAAAGAACTCATTCCGCGCCAGATGTTTGAGGTGCCGATCCAGGCTTCGATTGGACAGAAAGTCATTGCGCGGGAAACGATTAAAGCGATGCGCAAAAACGTACTTGCTAAATGTTATGGCGGTGACATTTCACGGAAACGGAAGCTGCTTGAAAAGCAGAAAGAAGGAAAGAAGCGGATGAAATCCGTCGGAAACGTGGAAATTCCGCAGGAAGCATTTATGGCAGTACTCAAAATGGACGACAATTAAACGAGTGAAACAATCGAATGGAAGAAGCGGGCGATAAACAGGGGCATCCTTTTTGTCCACCCGCTTTTTTCTTATAGAAAGAGGGAACTTCGTATGGTAAAAGCCGTATATATCCATATCCCATTTTGCACAAACAAGTGTTTTTACTGCGATTTTAATTCCTTTGTAACGAAAAACCCGCAGCTGGTGTGGGATTACCTGTATGCACTTGAAAAAGAAATGGAAGAAACCGTGAAGCGAAACCCGGCGACCGGCATTGAAACGATTTTCGTTGGCGGCGGAACGCCTACCTTCCTTGACGTGCCGCAAATGAAATATTTCCTGGATGCTGTTGCCAGGCACTTCCCGGACAGAAGCCGGACAATCGAATTTACGATGGAGTCAAATCCGGGAACAACGGATCCTGAAAAACTGCAGATTATGAAAGATGGTGGAGTCAATCGAATCAGCTTTGGCGTGCAATCTTTCAATGATGAGCTTCTGCAAAGAATAGGAAGGATCCATGACAGCGCCCAGGTATATGAGAGCATAAAAAACGCAAAGAAAGTCGGTTTTGATAATATCTCCATTGACTTAATTTTTGGGTTGCCTGATCAGACCGTCGATATGTTCCAGAACACCCTGGATAAAGCTTTCTCCCTTGATTTGCCCCATTTTTCTTCCTACAGCCTGAAAGTAGAAGAAAACACACTTTTCCACACTCTGTATGAGAAAGACCAGCTGCCGCTCCCAACGGAAGAAGAAGAGGTAGCCATGTACGAACTGCTCATGGAGCAAATGGAGAAGAAAGGCTACCGCCAGTATGAAATTAGCAACTTTGCCCGTCCGGGATTTGAAAGCCGCCACAACATGACATACTGGAGAAACGAACACTATTACGGATTAGGGGCCGGTGCTCACGGCTACGTTAACGGAAACCGCCATGTAAACGCGGGACCTGTACAGCAGTATATCCAGCTTGTAAACGAGCAGGGCCTGCCTCGCATCGAGTCCTTTCCTATTAGCCAGATAGAGCAAATGGAGGACCATATGATTATGGGCCTGCGCATGATGGACGGCGTTTCGGCACATGGATTTTATGAGCGCTACCATGTGGGGTTGGAAGAGAAATTTGGCGAGGTTATTAAAGGACTCGTTGACCTTCAATTGCTGGAGTGGAAAGAAGGAAGACTCCGGTTAACAAAGCGGGGAATTCCATTAGGCAACGAAGTTTTTGCAAGATTTCTTGGTTTAGTTGACAAAACTTAATGTGGTTTGGTATTTTTTAAGTAAGCTCTTTAGCACTCGACATGAAAGAGTGCTAACAAAGGAGGGGGCATCGTGCTGACGGAGCGTCAACAATTGATTCTACATGCGATTATTGATAACTATATACGTTCCGCTGAGCCGGTTGGCTCGAGAACGATTTCGAAGAGAGAAGACATCGGCTATAGTTCTGCGACCATTCGAAATGAGATGGCGGATTTGGAAGAGCTCGGTTATTTGGAGCAGCCGCACACATCTGCGGGCCGTATCCCTTCCAACAAAGGGTATCGCTTTTACGTTGATCAGCTTGTTCACATGCCTTTTATGCGGGCGGAAGACACTACGCAAATCCGCAAGATGTTTGCCGAGCGGTTTTACGAGTTTGAACAGGCGGTAAATCAGACGGCAGCCATGCTTTCCAGCCTTACAAATTACACTTCCATTGTACTTGGGCACGAAATAAAAAAAGCGCGGTTAAAAGCCCTGCAGATGATTCCTTTGTCCGGACAGTCTGCCGTTGTGATTGTTGTAACAGATACAGGAAAAGTAGAAAACAAAACGATTACGATCCCGGATGGAATCTCCGTTGGGGAAATCGAGCGTCTAGTTAATTTATTGAATTCCAAGCTTGCCGGCATACCGATGGTTGATCTTCGCCGCCAGCTGAACAGCGAAGTGTCGAAGGAACTGGGCCGCTATCTTCAGCAGTATGAACAGGTAATGGCGGTGCTTGAAGACACATTTATCCAAACGCCTGATGAGCATGTGATAATGAAGGGCACGACCAATATCATGATGCAGCCGGAATTCCGGGATGTTGATAAGGTAAGGGATATTTTGGAACTTTTTGAGCAAAATGATATGGTAGTTCGCCTGTTTGGCTCTAATGAGTCAGGCATTCAAGTGCGAATTGGAACAGAAAATGCGGAACGGGCGGTGAGCAACTGCAGCATTATTACCGCTACGTATCACCTGGACGGCCAGCCGGTAGGAACGCTCGGCATTCTCGGTCCGACCCGGATGGAGTATGGCCGGGTTATGGGAATCCTCGATGAACTGGCGGGCAATCTTACCCGGGCGCTTGAGAGGCAATACCGGGCTGATAAATAAGGAAATGAAAAGGGGATGCTTATGAGTTCACATCCTGGTGAACAGGGAGCTTCAGGAGATGAACGGTTATCCACCCTGCTTTATAATATGAACGCGGTTCAGGCGGTTGCAAGCGCCGTCGAAGGCACGATCGGCCCGAAAGGCCTGGACACGATGCTTGTTGATGATGATGGGAATGTTATCATTACGAATGATGGGGTTACAATCCTTGAGGAGATGGAAGTCAGGCATCCGGCAGCCCGGATGATGACAGGCCTTGCCCGTTCGCAGCAGCAGAAAGTAGGGGATGGTACGACAACCGCTACCCTGCTCGCTGCGGCTCTTGTTACAGAAGGAGCAACCCTTGTTCAGCGGGGCGTGCCGGTTGCCAAGGTAGTAGCCGGCATGCAGGCGGGGATTAATGAGGCGCTTGATCAATTGGAGAAAGCGGCTGTGAAAATTGGGGACTTCGATGATGAGCGCCTGTTCCATATCGCTAGTATAGCGGGGCGGGAACAGGAAGATATTGCACGGCTCATCATTGAAGGAGCCAGGCTGATCGGCCTTGAGAAGATGAAGGACGAAGATTTTACATTCAGCGAGCTGGTCACGGCGAGAGAAGGAACAGACAATGAGCTGCTCCATGGCGTCCTTGTCAACCAGCATCCGCTGGCGAAAGAGATGCCTGTACAGCTTGAGAACGTCCGGATGCTTGTTTTTAACGATGCGCTCGCACCGGAAGAAATTGGTGATGAAGCCCTTGGGACGGAAGCCGGGTTCCAGCGCTATCTACAGATGAAGGAAGAGTACCGGCGCAATTTGGAGAAACTGTTATCCCTTGAGGTTAATGTGCTTGTTGTGGACAAAAGCTGTGACAGCATCGCGGAAGAATTCTGCACCGATCATGGGATTCTTGTCCTGCAGCGGGTATTCAAGTCTGAGAGAGAACGCGTGGCCCGGCATACGGGGGCCCACTCTTTAAAACGAACCGCACTGGGTAAAGAAGTAAATGAACTTGCACGCTCCGTTGGAGAAGCCGGGCACCTGTTGTTCGATGATAACCTGGGCCAGGTGCGCGTGATTCACGGGCGAGGGGTTCCTTCGGCAACGATGATTGTCGGCGCTTCGACGAAAGAAGTCGTAGGTGAGCGTGAAAGAATCGCCAAAGACGCGGCAGCGGCTGTCCAGGCATCCCTCCGTGGCGGATATTTACCCGGCGGCGGCAGCATCGAGCTGTTCGTTTCCCGCCACCTTGAGAAGTGGAAAACTTCTGTAAAAGGAATGGAGGGCTTTGGTGTCGATGCAGTAGCAGCGGCTCTGCGCAAGCCGCTTTCCCAGATGATTCGCAACGCCGGCTTCAATGCGCTTGAAAAAATCGAGCAAATAAAGGCCGCACAGGCGGAAGAGAGCCGGGAAAGTATCGGATTTGACTTTGATACGGGAGACTGTGCAGATATGCTGGAAGCGGGTGTGGTAGATCCTGCGCTTGTTAAGCTATACGGTTTAAAATCGGCCGGAGAGGTTAGCCAGGCGATACTCAGGATCCATACAGTCATCCGCAAAAAATCTTCATGGAAAGAAGAATAGGAGGAACCATCTGTGTCTGAAGAGAACAAAAATACCGCTGAAGCGGTAGAGGAAACGGCCCTGCCTCGCGATGTGGAGGAGGAAGCCGTTCAGACAGAAACACTCGCCGAGGAGCAGCCGGCAGAAGAATCCGCTGCCGATGCGCGGGAGAGGGAGCTGTTAGCGCAGATTGAACAGCTCACGAGCGAAAAAGAAGAGAACTACAATAAGTTTGTCCGCGCGCAGGCAGATTTGCAAAACTTCCGCGCCCGGACAAATAAGGAGAAAGAACAACTGCTTGCGTATTCTTCGCAGCGTGTAATCGAAGCGCTGCTTCCTGCTATGGATAATTTTGAAAGAGCGCTGGCCGCAAGCAAAGATTCACAGGAAGCCGGGTCACTTATTCAGGGTGTGGAAATGGTATTCCGCCAGCTGCAGCAGGTGCTTGAGCAGGAGGGGGTAACAACGCTTCCGGGTGTCGGCGAGCCGTTCGACCCGAACATGCACCAGGCGGTTATGCAGGAAGAGAACAGCGACTATGAGTCAGGCATTATCATTGAAGAATTCCAAAAGGGCTATAAACTCAAAGACAGAGTGATCCGTCCCTCAATGGTAAAAGTAAGCTCGTAAAATAACTATTTATATATAAATCTGGGAGGTAGTCATAAAATGGCTAAAGTAATTGGTATTGACTTAGGAACAACAAATTCTTGCGTAGCAGTAATGGAGGGCGGCGAGCCGGTTGTTATCCCGAATCCGGAAGGAAACCGTACCACCCCTTCTGTCGTCGCATTCAAAAACGGAGAGCGTATCGTAGGTGAGGCGGCAAAGCGCCAGGCGATTACAAATCCGGATAATACAGTTGCTTCGATTAAACGTCACATGGGTACGGCCCACAAAACAACGCTTGAAGGAAAAGAGTATACACCGCAGGAAGTTTCCGCAATGATCCTCCAGAAGCTGAAATCCGATGCCGAAGCATACCTTGGTGAAACCGTAACACAGGCCGTTATTACGGTTCCTGCTTACTTCAACGACAGCCAGCGCCAGGCAACAAAGGATGCTGGAAAAATCGCCGGTCTTGACGTTCTTCGGATCGTAAACGAACCGACAGCAGCATCCCTGGCATATGGTATGGATAAGGGCGAGGATCATACGATCCTTGTATATGACCTGGGCGGCGGTACGTTCGACGTATCTGTTCTTGAAATTAACAATGATGAAGAAGAAGGAAAAGGCGTAAACGTTATTGCGACAAGCGGGGATAATGAGCTTGGCGGGGACGATTTTGACCAGGTTATTATTGATTACCTTGTAAGTGAGTTTAAAAAAGAAAACGGGCTTGATTTATCAGCCGACCGTATGGCAATGCAGCGCTTAAAAGATGCGGCGGAAAAAGCGAAAAAAGATTTGTCCGGTGTTGTAAATACAACAATTTCGCTTCCATTCATCAGTGCGGACGCTTCCGGACCGAAGCACCTTGAAGTAACCTTAAGCCGTGCGAAGTTTGAAGAGTTGAGCGCAAACCTTGTGGAACGTACAATGGGACCAACTCGCCGTGCATTATCTGATGCGGGACTAACACCAGCTGATATTGACAAAGTTGTCCTTGTTGGTGGTTCTACACGTATCCCGGCTGTCCAGGAAGCGATTAAGAAGTTTACAGGCAAAGAACCGCACAAAGGGGTAAACCCGGATGAAGTTGTAGCGCTCGGCGCAGCGATTCAGGCAGGTATCGTAACAGGGGATGTAACGGATATTCTTCTTCTGGACGTAACTCCGCTTTCCCTCGGAATCGAAACCATGGGCGGCGTAATGACAAAGCTGATTGAACGGAATACAACGATTCCGACAAGCAAAGCACAGGTATTCTCAACGGCTTCAGACAACCAACCTTCTGTTGATATTCACATCCTTCAGGGTGAACGCCCGATGGCAGCGGACAATAAAACGCTTGGACGTTTCCAATTAGGTGACATCCCGCCAGCACCACGTGGCATTCCACAAATCGAAGTGAAATTCGATATCGATGCGAACGGGATTGTAAACGTATCGGCGAAAGACCTTGGTACAGGCAAAGAGCAAAAAAATTACGATTACTTCTTCCTCCGGATTGAGCGACGATGAAATCGACCGCATGGTACGTGAAGCGGAAGAAAACGCCGAATCCGATAAGCAGCGCAAGGAGCAGGTAGAACTGCGCAACGAAGCGGACCAGCTTGTGTTTGCGACAGATAAAGCGATTAAAGACCTTGGTGATAAAGTGGATCCGGCTGATGTTGATAAAGCAACCACTGCCAAAGAAGCACTCAAGACAGCCCTTGAAGGAACTGACCTTGAAGCCATCCGCAAAGCGAAGGATGAACTGCAGGAAATTGTCCAGCAGCTTTCCATGAAAGTATACGAACAAATGGCTCAGCAGGCACAGGCTGAGGGAGCCGAAGGCCAGCCAGGCGGTTCAGCAAAAAATGATGATAATGTCGTTGACGCCGATTATACGGTCGTTGATGAAGACGATAAGAAAGACAACAAATAAGACAACAAATAAGAAGCAGACAGCATGCAGCGAGAAGGGTCAAAGTCAGGGCAACTTGGCTTTGACTTTTTTTCGCAACCTGTTATGATGAAGCATGTGAGTAAGCAGTGCGGGAGTGAAGAAGATGAGCAAGCGAGATTATTATGAAGTTCTGGGGCTTTCTAAAGACGCTTCAGAAAGTGAAATAAAGAAGGCGCACCGTAAGTTGTCGATGAAATACCACCCGGATCGCAATAAGGAAGCCGATGCGGAAGCGAAGTTCAAAGAAGTGCAGGAAGCGTACGAAGTATTGAGCGATCCGCAGAAAAAGGCCGGTTATGACCAGTTCGGCCATGCTGGAGCCCAGGGCGGCGGCTTTGGTGGCGGCGGAGATTTCGGCGGCGGCTTCGGTGATATTTTTGATATGTTTTTTGGCGGCGGCGGTGGACGGCGTAACCCGAATGCTCCGCGCCAGGGCGATGATTTACAGTACAGCATGCAGATCGAATTTAAAGAAGCGGTATTCGGAAAAGAGATGGATATTGAAATTCCGAAGGAAACAACCTGCTCCAAGTGTGACGGTTCAGGTGCGGAGCCGGGCAGCAAGGTGGAGACATGCCAGACGTGTAACGGTGCAGGCCAGCAGGAAGTTGTGCAGAATACGCCGTTTGGCCGCGTCGTGAACCGCCGCGTCTGCCCAACATGTAAAGGCAGCGGTAAATTTGTTTCTGTAAAATGCAGCAAGTGCCACGGCTCAGGAACCGAGAAGATTCGCCGGAAAATTCATATTCGTGTACCGGCAGGGGTGGACGACGGCGCAAGAATGCGCATCCCGGGTGAAGGTGAACTTGGAGCGAACGGCGGGCCTCCGGGAGACTTGTATGTTGTCTTCCGTGTGAAGCGGCATGATTTCTTTGAACGGGACGGCAACGATATTTTCTGCAAAATCCCCATTACGTTTGCCCAGGCAACATTGGGGGATGAAATTGAAGTTCCAACGCTTGATGGCAAAGTGAAGCTGAAAGTTCCCGCCGGCACGCAGACAGGCACGAAGTTCCGCCTGCGCGGACATGGGGTGCCGTATTTAAACCGTTCCGGTAAAGGTGATCAGCATGTAAAAGTGGTCATTATAACACCGACAAAGCTTACAGACAGACAAAGGGAATTGCTCCGTGAATTCGGGGAATTAAGCGGCGAAGAAACGCACGGCAACGGGGAAACTTCCTTTTTTGATAAAATGAAAAAAGTGCTGCGTGGGGAAATATAAGAAAACGTATCGATTCACAAATCACGTGCAGCAGCGAGAGGATGGTAGGAGTTTATAATGAAGTGGTCTGAGATTAGCATTCATACCAGTCAGGAAGCGGTAGAAGCGGTGGCGAACATACTCCATGAAGCGGGGGCGACGGGTGTTGTCATTGAAGACCCGGAGATTTTAACGCGCGATTGGGAAGATAAATTTGGCGAGATTTATCAGCTTTCTGAAAAAGATTACCCGGTAGAGGGTGTCATTATAAAAGCCTACCTGCTCGTAAACAGCTATCTTGGCGAAACGGTGGACCAGATTAAAGAGGCTGTGAATAATCTTGTGCTGTACGATATTGATGCGAGGCCCGGTACGGTAAGCCTTGCAGAGGTAAGGGAAGAAGAATGGGAAACCGCCTGGAAAAAGTACTATAAGCCGGTAGAAGTTTCGGAGCGGATTACCATTACGCCGACGTGGGAGGAATACACGCCACAGAAAGAGGATGAACTCATTATTGAGCTGGATCCGGGTATGGCATTCGGTACTGGAACCCATCCGACAACCGTCCTCTGTATTCGTGCACTTGATGAAGTCATTAAGGGCGGGGAGCGGGTCATTGATGTTGGCTGCGGCACAGGTGTACTGAGCATCGCCGCGGCAAAGCTCGGTGCCAGGTCGGTTCTTGCGCTTGATCTCGATGAGGTCGCAGTCCACTCCTCCCGCATTAACGTTAAATTAAATAAGACGTCCGATGTTGTACAGGTAGAACAGAACAACTTGCTTGACGGGATAAGCGGACCTGCGGATGTCATGGTCGCGAACATTCTCGCCGAGGTCATCATCCGTTTTGTGGACGATGCGGCAAACGTATTAAAGCCGGGAGGGATTTTTGTTGCATCCGGCATCATTACACAAAAAGAAGAAGACGTAAAAGCGGCGATGGAGAGTGCGGGCTTGCGCATTGTTGAGTCTCATTATATGCACGATATGTATGACAGTGAAGAAGGCAGCAATTACTCGTCCGCCGATACGGTTGCTCCGCCAACCATTTATGAGCGTGATACGCTTACGTCCGGCTGGGTGTGCATCATTGCTGAAAAGCAAGCATAGCGAGGGATAATAAATATGCAGCGATATTTTGTGAATCCGGAACAGATGACAGAACAGCATGTAACGATTACGGGAGATGACGTCAACCATATCGCCAAAGTGATGCGTTCCCGGGCTGGAGACGAAATCATTTGTTGTAACGGGCATGGGCGCGATGTGGTGGGTGCTATTGAGTCGATTGCCGAAGGTGAAGTCCGGGTGAGAATCATACAGCAAACGTTGAAAAACCGGGAACTTCCGGTGCAAGTTACCATTGCACAGGGGCTCCCTAAAGGTGATAAAATGGAACTGGTGATTCAGAAAGGCACTGAGCTCGGTGCTTTTTCTTTTTTTGCCTTTACATCGCAGCGGACGGTTGTGAAGCTGGATGATAAGAAAGAAAAGAAGCGCATCGAGCGCTGGCGCAAAATCGCCAAAGAGGCAGCCGAGCAATCACACCGCAGCCAGATTCCGCACATTGAGGATGTGCGGACATGGAAGGAGCTTCTTGCATCTGTTCCGGGTTTCCATTATGCTTTACTTGCATATGAGAAAGAGGAAGAGATTGCGCTGGCACGCATCCTTACGGAAGTTCCTGAGGGAGCTTCCATCCTGCTGGTCATCGGACCGGAAGGCGGCTTCGATGAGAAGGAAGTTGAAGAGGCTGAAGCAGCAGGGCTTACGATCGTATCACTCGGGCGCCGCATCCTGCGGGCGGAAACTGCTCCGCTGTATGGGCTGTCCTGCATTTCATATCAGTTCGAGTAATAGTTTGGGGCAACAAATTGGATAAGGAGTTGGGTAGCAGATGCCAACTGTAGCATTTCATACGCTGGGCTGCAAGGTGAATCATTATGAAACCGAAGCCATCTGGCAGCTGTTTAAGCAGGAAGGTTATGAAAAAACCGATTTTGAAGGAACATCAGACGTATACGTCATTAATACGTGTACGGTTACAAATACAGGGGACAAGAAAAGCCGCCAGGTTATCCGGAGAGCGATTCGCCGGAACCCGGATGCCGTTATCGCGGTTACAGGCTGTTACGCCCAGACGACCCCGCACGAAATCATGGCCATTCCTGGGGTCGACATTGTCGTCGGAACGTCGGGAAGAGATAACCTGACTGGATACGTGAACCAGTATCTTCAGGAGCGGAAGCCGATTAACGCGGTGTCTAATATTATGAAAGCCCGCGAATACGAAGAGCTTGACGTTCCGGAGTTTACGGATCGGACGCGCGCTTCCTTGAAAATCCAGGAAGGCTGCA
This sequence comes from Aneurinibacillus tyrosinisolvens, assembly GCF_001015055.1. Lineage (GTDB taxonomy): Bacteria > Bacillota > Bacilli > Aneurinibacillales > Aneurinibacillaceae > Aneurinibacillus_A > Aneurinibacillus_A tyrosinisolvens. The sequence continues at coordinate 232,383 of NZ_BBWZ01000004.1, forward strand.
ATAACTTCTGTACGTTCTGTATCATTCCATGGGCGCGCGGTCTTATGCGCAGCCGGAAGCCCGAGAGTGTAATCGAGCAGGCAAACAAACTCGTTGCAGCCGGTTATAAAGAGATTGTTCTTACCGGCATTCACACAGGCGGCTATGGGGAGGATCTCGAAGACTACAACCTGGCTCGCTTGCTTCGAGACCTTGACAGCAAAGTACCGGGTTTGAAGCGAATCCGCATCAGCTCAATTGAAGCAAGCCAGATTACGGATGAAGTCATTGAAGTGTTAAATTCTTCAGACAAGATGTGCCGCCATCTGCATGTTCCGCTGCAAGCCGGGCAGGATGATGTGCTAAAGCGTATGCGCAGAAAGTATACGACAGACGAATACCGCCGCACAATTGAGAAACTGCACCAAGCGCTGCCGGATGTGGCCATCACGACAGATATTATTGTCGGCTTCCCGGGGGAAACAGAAGAAATGTACCGGGAAGGCTACCGTTTTATCGAGGAAATGAAATTCGCTGAACTTCACGTCTTCCCGTATTCGAAGCGTACAGGAACTCCGGCAGCCCGCATGGAGGATCAGGTAGACGAAGAAGTGAAAAACAGACGAGTTCACGAGCTCATTGAACTGTCCAATAAGCAGTCTGTTACGTATGCTGAGAAGTTTGTAGGCGATGTCCTGGAAGTCATTCCAGAAGAGCCGTACAAGGAAGCTCCTGAGAGCGGCCTGTATGTCGGTTATTCGGATAACTACCTGAAGCTTGTTTTTCCTGCGAATGAGTCACTTGTCGGAACCATATGCAAAGTTCGCCTGGATAAGCCGGGGGTTGAATATTGCGGCGGGACGTTTGTCCGTGTGTTAAGTGAGGAAGCGCTAAAAGCATAGCGGTTGACGCAAGAATGGGAGCCATCACCGACGGATGGCTCCTTTTTCTTATTGATATCTGCATAAAAAAATCACATGATAGAGAAGACAGAGAAAAAACGCTCTGTATGATGCATAAAGGCTATAGGAAGGTGTGTAAATATGCTGCAGTTGGACAATTGGCCGATTCGTTGGAAAATCACACTGCTTTCATTCGGTATTGTCCTGTTTTCTCTCTTGATTGGAACGATTATCCTCGTTGGGAAAATTGCAAACGTGAAGGTAGAGGATGTAAGCCAGCGCTCCCTTTTAACGGCAAAAGTGACGGCACAGGTGCCGGAGATTCGGCATGAAGTGGAAAATCCGGGAGGGGAGACGCGCATCCAGCCGCTTGTAGAGCAGATTAGGGGGATCTATGGGGCGGATTATATTGTTGTCGTGACAATGAAGGGAAAAAGAATGTCCCATCCGATTGCAAGCAGAGTGGGGACCCTATTTAATATAAATGAAGCGAGGCCTGCGTTTGCCGAGCATGTATACGTTGACAGGGTCAAAGGAGAGCTGGGGAATGGAGTCCGGGCATACGCCCCAATTATGAATGATGAACACCAGCAGGTAGGGGTTGTGATGGTTGGGAACACGGTTCCGCACCTGCAGGCGATTTTATCCGATATGGGCAGTGAAATGATGCTTATCCTTTCGTTAACTTTATGCTTTGGAATCTGGGGAGCGTATCTGCTGGCAAGCCATATTAAGCGGCAAACGTTTCAGCTGGAGCCGCAGGAGCTGGCTCGAACGCTCGATGAGCGAACGGCTGCCTTCCACGCCATCCACGAGGGGATTATCGCCATCGACGAACATGAACGCATCACGGTCATTAATGAGCCTGCAAAGAAAATGCTGAAGGTAAAAGGAGAAGCGCTGGGAAGGAAGATAAGGGAAGTTATCCCGGACACAAGGCTTCCGGAGATTGTAACGCTTGAGAAACCGGCTTATAATGAACAATTCTATATTGGAGATACCCTCATTCTTAGCAATCGTTTTCCGATTAAAGTAAAAGGGAAAACAGCCGGTGCGCTTGCCATTTTCCAGGACAAGACAGAGGTGACCAGGCTTGCGGAAGAATTAACAGGTGTTAAAGCGTTTGTGGAAGCTCTTCGTGCGAAAAACCACGAACACAGCAATAAGCTTCATACGATCGCCGGGCTTATTCAACTGGGCAAGGATCAGGAAGCGGTGCGTTATATTTTTCAGATTGATGAGGAAGAGGAGAACCTTGTCCATTTTGTGGGGAACCGCATCCGAAACGACAGCTTGCTTGGGCTGCTCATCGGGAAGGTAAGCCGGGCGAAAGAACTGGATATTGCCCTCCACATTGATCCGTATAGTGAACTGCATTGCTTCCCAAATGGGATTACCCACCATGATATGGTCATTATTCTCGGGAATTTAATCGAAAACGCGTTTGATGGATTTTCTGAGGTATGGGATAGGGACAAGTGTGTCGATGTATCCATTGTACAGGATGAAAGTTATCTGACGATTGAGGTTGAAGATAATGGGATAGGTATCCCGGATGAAGTGCAGGCAAAAATATTTACGAAGGGATTTTCAACAAAAGCGGAGAGCGGCAGAGGAATCGGATTATATCTTGTATCTTCTATTGTAGAGCGGAGCGGCGGTGACATTGAGATTGAGAGCAGTACAGGGTACGGGACGTGGATTCGTGTAAAAATCCCGATGGAAAGAAAGGAGTAACATAAGATGAGTGAGACGATACGTGTTCTGCTTGTAGAAGATGATCCGATGGTCCAGGAAATTAACAAGTCTTTCATTGAACGTGTAGAAGGATTTAAAGTTGTTGGTGTTGCCAAGAATGGGTATGAAGCACTGGAGAAAATAAATCAGCTCCGTCCCCATCTTGCTTTACTTGATTTATATATGCCTGGCATGGATGGACTTGAGACGCTGCGAATCATCCGGCGGGACGATTATGATATTGATGTCATTGCAGTAACGGCAGCTAACGATCGGGAGACTGTCATGAGAGTTATGCGCCTTGGAGCTGTCGATTATGTTTTCAAGCCATTTCAGTTTGAACGGATTAAACAGGCGCTCCTTCGCTACCAGTCTAACTTCCAGAGAAACAAGTTAGAAACTTTTTCACAACCTCAATTTGACCAAAGTAAACCGGTTGAGCAGGAGAAAAAAGAAGAACACGATATACACTATCCTAAAGGTATTCAGGCGTTTACCCTGCGCCAGGTGTCTGATTTTCTCCGTCACAGTGAGAAGGAAATTTCGGCGGAAGAGCTGGGGCAGCAAATTGGGATGTCCCGGGTTACTGTACGCCGCTATTTAGAGTACCTAGAGACAGTAGGACAAGCTAAATCACTTATGGTGTATGGAACCATCGGCCGGCCGATGAAAGTATATACATGGGTGAATGAACAAAAAGAACAAAACGTTAAATAAGTACGAAAACTTTTTCTTCCTTCAAGAAAACGCTATCATTAATCTATCAGACAAGCATGACAATTCATGCGGGGAGGGTTAGTTATGAAGATTAATTTCAAGAGTCTTACGTTTCAAGTTATTGTTGCTATGATCTTAGGTGTATTATTTGCCGAATTCTACCCTAAACAGGGTGCTGATATGAAGGTTCTGGCAGACATTTTTGTTAAAGCAATCAAGATGATTATTGCCCCCATTATTTTCTTAACCATTGTCGTTGGTATCGCCGGAATGGGCGACATGAAGAAGGTTGGCCGGATCGGTGGCAAAGCATTATTGTATTTTGAAATTGTTTCGACGTTTGCATTAGCTATTGGGATTCTATTTGCAAATGTATTTCATCCTGGTACAGGCGTTAATGGCCATGCTGCTCATGGTGATATTTCTAAATATACAAAAGCAGCAGAAGAAGGCCATGGAGCAATGGACTTTATCATGAAAATTATCCCTGACAGTTTTGTAGGAGCATTAACTGAAGGGGAGTTACTTCCTGTATTATTCATAGCTGTTCTATTTGGATGTGCATTAGCAGGTTTGGGACAACGAGGAAAAGGAATTCTTGATTTATTCGAAAAGCTTTCTGACGTATTCTTTAGAATCGTTAACATCATTATGTATTACTCTCCTATCGCGGCTTTCGGTGCCATCTCTTATACAATTGGAAAATTCGGGGTAGGTTCTCTCGTTTCCCTTGGAAAATTATTTGGACTAACGGTAGCTGGAATGGCAGTGTTTGTTATCCTTGTTCTTGGGGCGATTGCAAAATACTATGGTTTCAGTATTATAAAATTTATTAAATACATCAAAGATGAAATTTTCCTGGTGTTTGGTACATCTTCGTCCGAATCTGCTTTACCTAAAATGGTCGAGAAACTTGAACAGTACGGATGTTCCAAATCGGTTGTAGGCCTTGTTCTTCCAACAGGTTACTCATTTAATCTTGATGGTACGAACATTTATCTAGCAATGTCTGCTCTGTTTGTCGCGCAAGCATTTGGGGTCGATTTAAGTTGGGGTCAACAATTGACTTTACTTGGGGTACTGATGCTAACTTCTAAGGGAGCAGCAGGGGTAACCGGAGCAGGATTTATTACACTTGCAGCGACTTTAGCGGTATTCCCAAGTGTTCCAGTCGAAGGTATAGCGCTCCTCCTTGGGGTCGATCGTTTTATGAGTACCGCCCGTGCGATTACTAACCTTATTGGAAATGGTGTTGCTACCGTGGTAATTTCCAAAATGGAAAACGAATTTGACCCGAATCGTGTAGTAGAAACGGATTCATTAGGTGGACAATCCACAGAAAATCATATTTCAGGAACAAAGCATTTTGATAAGACCGCTTCTATTTAATATTTTATGATTGACTTTCAAACACTGACAATATTTTTGTCAGTGTTTTTTGTGTTATGATACTAGAAAACAAAGGGGTGATGGCAGATGAAATCCCTCTGGTGGCTTATTTTATTTCTGTTTGCAGGTCTGGCGATTGCGGTAGCGGTCGGCTTTGGTTTCAATAAAGAAGAGCCCATTCATTACGACCAGGAACAGGCTGGATTAAATAAAAAGGTTGTCATTCGTTTTAGCCATGTCGTTGCTGAGAATACGCCGAAGGGGCTTGCCGTCAATTTATTTGCGAAGCTTGTCCGTGAAAAAACAAATGGAATGGTTGAGATTCGAACGTATCCCAATGCTACGCTGTTCGATGACGCAACGGAATTCGAGGCACTTCGGCAAGGACAGGTTGAAATGATTGCTCCGTCCATTTCTAAGCTGTCCGCGCGCTATCCTGAATGGATGGTGATGGATTTGCCATATGCTTTTATGAATGAGCGAATGGTAAGCGAAGCGATGGATGGCAGGCTGGGCCAGCTTTTGTTTCAGGCCATTGATGATGCAAATGTCATGGGAATGGCGCTGTGGGATAACGGATTTAAGCAGATGACAGCTAATCGGGAAATAATAAAGCCGTCAGATTTTCAAAACATGAAGATACGAATCATGGACAGTCCAGTGCTTCGCTCACAGTTTCAGGTACTGGGAGCACAGGCGGAGAGCTATTCCTTTAATGATCTGTATCGTCAATTAGAAAGCGGCGCGGTAGAAGGGGAAGAGAACACGCTATCCAACATTTATTCGAAGCGCCTGTACCAGGTACAGACCCATATGACGGTTAGCAATCACGGCTATCTTGGCTACACCGTACTGATGAACCGGGATGTATGGAATAAATTGTCCGGTAGCCAACAGGAAGCAATTCGCCAGGCGATGGAAGAAACAACGGTTTGGATTCGACATTATGCAAAAGAGATGAATAATAAGGCATTGACGGAGCTTAAGAAAGATAAAGGCCTCTCCATCCATTATCAGACGGACGCCGAGAGACAGGAATGGCAAAAAGCACTCCTGCCTGTATATAATCAGTATAAGAATGCTATCGGTGAGACAGTCATCCGCGAGTGGAGAAAGGTTATAGAGGAAAAGAGGGATGCTTCATAAGAGTCTTTACGTTACACTTGATGGGACGATATTTCTGGAAAGGAGGAAAAGCGGGTACGATAATAATATCTCTGTTTTAACGAAAGCGTACAAATTACTCGGAATTGAAAACCGGAGGGAGACGACCAAATGACGGACATAAATATCGCTTCTTACATTGACCACACTTTGCTAAAGCCTGAAGCCACAGCTGATATGATCGACAAGTTATGCAAGGAAGCTGTGGAGAATCATTTCTTTGCCGTATGCATCAATCCACACTGGGTCGAGCGGGCAAAGCAGAACCTTGCCGGCAGCGAGGTAAAGGTAGCTACTGTCGTAGGGTTTCCTTTAGGTGCAAATAAATCGGAAGTAAAAGCATTCGAAGCAGCCCAGGCAATTGAGGATGGCGCGGATGAAATCGACATGGTAATTAATATTGGCGCATTAAAGTCAGGCGATGATGAGACGGTCTTGAACGATATTGTCAGTGTTGTTGCTGTATCGGCCGGCAGTGCACAGGTTAAAGTGATTATTGAAACCGGCATCCTCACCGAAGAAGAAAAAGTGCGCGCTTCTAAGTTGGTCAAAGAAGCGGGAGCGCATTTCGTAAAAACCTCAACCGGTTTCGGCTATGGCGGCGCCACCGTCCAGGACGTCGCGTTAATGCGAAAGACGGTAGGAACGGAAATGGGCATCAAAGCAGCCGGCGGAGTACGCGACCGTCAAACGGCTGAAGAAATGATTAAAGCGGGAGCAACGCGAATCGGAACAAGCGGCGGCGTCACGATCGTACAGGGACAGACTATTTCCGGCGATCAATACTAATTTTCCTTAATGGAAAGAGCGGCAAGCTTTGCGATCGCTTTGGTAAACGGCAGAGCCAATAGGGAGCAGACGACGTTGAATATCGTCTGTGCATGAGCGATTTGCAAACCGGGCTGGTCGGTGAGCGCTGTAACTGTATGGGCAAGAAGCTGAATGAAGGGAAGAAAAAGCAGCACGCCCGTCACGTTCAGAAAGACGTGAACCCAGGCTACGCGTTTGGATGCTGTATTGCCACCTATGGCTGCCAGAATTGCCGTAATGCACGTGCCGACATTGCTGCCCAGGATGATGGCAATCCCCATTGTGAGGGGGATCGCATTTTCATTCATGAAGCCCATCGTAATGGCGGTCACCGCAGAGCTGCTGTGGAGAATAGCGGTAAAAACCGTTCCGATCAGAATGCCCCCCATATGATGGCTGGACATTTGCGTCATTACGTCCGCGAATAGCTGGGTGTGCTGCAGCGGGAGCGCAATTTTCTGCATCACTTGAATCCCGATAAAAACGCAGCCGAAACCGGCAACGGAGGCTCCAACCGCACGAATCACGGGATGCCGGATAAGCCACAGGATGCAGCCAAGCACAAAAATGGGAAACGCCATGCCGGTTAGATTTAAGGCGATTAATTGCGTCGTAAACGTAGTGCCGATATTTGTGCCGAGAATGATGCCGATCGTCCGCGGAAAGGTTAAAAGCCCGGCATTCGCCAGTCCCATTGTAATGACGGAAACAGCGCTGCTGCTCTGTATAAGCATGGTGACAATGGTGCCGGTAACCATTCCTCGCGTTGGTGTTTTTGTAAAACGGACAAGCCAGTGGCGCATGCGTTCCCCGGCGATGTTGAACAGCCCGATTCGCATCAGCCTCATGCCGCCCATAAATAAAGCTAATCCCGCAAGAAGCGGTACCAGTATGGATATCATGTGATTCCTCCCGAATGCCTTGATTTCATACCGTATATGTATGCGGCTTTCAGGACAGGAATGACAAGCAGCGGAGGCATTTGCCGAAATGCCCCCGCGATGTTTTTTATTATTATGGAAAGTATATGTTGCTTTAAAGTAGTAAAGAAAAAGACCGAAAGGTCAAAAACGTTAGAAAAAAGGAAGGGCAGTCCACGCAGACCGGCCTTCCTGACCCAGCGGAACCTCCTGGAGAGCAGGAGAAGCCCACCATTGTCTTCATCTTCGAGATACCCAGATGTTTGGTGGGCCCTGCTCGCAGGGAGGTGGAGCGGACAGTAGCCCCTTCCTCGCGGAAGGGAAAGGCAAGTGGAATGAACTTTCTTTTTTCCTTTTTTAATAGGGCCCGCAAACGAAGGAGGTAATTCTTCGTGTGTCTGTTCCACCGACAACGTAGCCGTAATGCGGATAATAGCGATAGTATGAAACGGTGCGCTGCCGAATCCTAAAAGGCCAAATCCAGTATTGCTGTCCGTTGTCCAGCCAGACATATGTCCAGCGATAGAGGCACATGCGCAGACTGGACGGGCTTACGGCTTGACTGGAAAGACCTTGGCTTTGCTGCGGGATATAGGAGGGCGGAGGCGATGTTGGCTGGGGTCCTCCCCCTGCTCCGCCGGGATAACCAGTGGTATGACCGCCACCGGGATACCGCCGCCTGGGTAGCCACTACCGGGTGGATTCTGAAGCGGCAATTGTCTCTCTTCATACTCGTCATCATTGTAACTCATCATAACACCTTCCTTTCGGTATAGACTATTCACCACACTGGGGAGGTGCGTATAAAATAGGCAGCAGCCTGAACCAGGACATAGAAAGGGGAATGCACAATGAACGAAAAAAGCAGCTGTAAACTGGACCATTCTTTAGAGGACGTAAAGAAGAAGCAGGAAGCGATTTCTGCGTTTCTGCCTGCGGAAATTGCAGCCTCTCTTACCGGGTATTTGCAAGGGGAACGAAGCCAGGAGGAGCTGAATCATGTTTTCCATTTGCTGAAAAAATACGATCTTGCCGGGGAACAGGAAAAGCAAAGGAGAAATGAGGAGCTTACCAGGTTGTTTACATAGGAAGAATGGTTACTTGTCATTATCGATCTAAAGTAGTATTTTGCAAAGAACTGGCGTTATACTCTACAAAAGAAACGTGAAATATGCGAATATGTTAGGAGGATAATGAAAGGAAGGAACCATTTGCTAATGAAGAAATCCATAAAATTTCTGGCTCCGAAAAAACGTGTATACTGGCTGGTTGCGGGAAGTGTAGCCGTGCTTCTACTTGTGTCTACCACAGCATTTATGAAATTCAATCCTGCTTCTAAGACGGAAACTCATCCAAATAGCAATCAATTGATAAAGCCATCTAGTGAGAATCCGGCTGCCTCCCCAGGCAGCGCCGGGGATACTGGAATAACCGCTACACCGCTTAATAAGACGCTTGATGAAGCAAGAACAGAGGGAGTTTACTCTGGATCCGGGGGCAGTTCATCCTACAATACGAATGGGTCATCTAATGGAGGAGCCTCTTCAACGAACCAGATGGAATCAGTCCCGGAAACAACAATGACATCCATTCAGCCGGAAACGGGCCAATCCGGAATTGGATTGGATGCAAACACAATCAATCAACTGCGCAGCTTCGGCATCCGCGAAGGTGACCTTGCGAAGATTGACCGGATGATTGCAGATGGCTTTGACCCGAAAGAGCTTGCAAAATCTTTGCGAAACAATGGGAATCAGAATCTGGCGGCAATCGTAGAGAATGTGCCGCGCCGGGACAAAGAACAAAACAAGCATGATGGAAAAAAGCAAAATGAACAAGGGAAAAACACAGCAAATCAGATAAGCGGCCAAGATAATGGACAGAATAACGGACAATATTATGGACAAAATGATGGGCAAAATAACGGACAAAATAACGGACAAAATAATGAGCAGTGAGCCATGGTAAATAAATAAAAGGAAATACAGGAAAAAAAAGCGCCTGCTATAGGCGCTTTTTCTTATAAGGTTAATTACAGAATATTCAATCTTGCAACCAGGGCAGCAAGAACCTGAGCGAGAAGCTGGATGTTGACCGCAACGTCTGTATCTGTTGTCGTTACCCTAACCCCACGGGAATTCTCAATGATTGTTCTTTGCGTATTAACCTGCTTGATTTGCGATTTCTGGAGCAAATCTTGTGTAATGGCGTTTGCTGTCTCGCTGCTGCCAATAGAAACGCTGATGACAAGCGCGATCAGAACTTGTAATGCAACTTGCAAATTAACAGCCGCCTGTGTGTCTGTTGTCGACACCTCTACATCGCAGGAATCCTTAATGACAATCGCTTCAGCTGACACCTGGGTAGTTTCGGATACTTGGTCTGCATTCTGTGTTATTTCAGCCTCTGCAAACGGATGCCTTGAGCAGGCATCGAGCGCGGACCAGCTGCTGCGGTGTCTAGCACGATGGCTCCGATGATGCCCTTTTCTTTTCTTGCGAGAACAATGGCGTTTCCGTGATTTTTCACTCATTCTTATTCCTCCTTGTTTTGTATTTGTAATATGATATGGAAGGAATTTGGATTATGTATAGACAAACTGCCCCCGTCAAACATCCAAAAATAGAAGCCAGGCAAATGTAAGTACAATTTGCCTGGCTTCTACTTTCTTTAGCTTCACTTTTCCTTCTGTTTATTTAAGAATTCATCCACTTGCTTTTGCATATCCTGCACCAGTGCTTTAAGCTGTTTTCTCTGTTCATCAGACAGATTTGGCGGTTCGGATACATTGTGCTTACTTAAAACATCGCTGACTAGCAAATCAATTAAAGGCTGGGGAATAGGACTCCCGCCTCTTTCGGTATTGTTTGCTGTGGAATCGCTCATTTAAACATCCTCCATTCCAATATCATCAAACTAATACTAATATGGTATGCAAGGGCGAACGTTGAGTGAGAGAAAGAAATTTATTTCGCCCATAAAGCGCTTTCAATTTCGGCATATTTTTATTAAAATTAATAGTATTCAAAAAACAGTAGGAGGCAGGAGAATGAAAGAAAAAGTTGTGATTATTACCGGTGGATCAAGTGGAATGGGAAAAGCGATGGCAAAAAGATTTGCAGCTGAGGGGGCTTTTGTTGTCATTACAGGCCGCACGCTGGAGCGAATGGAAGAAACAAAAAAAGAGATTGAACAATTTGACGGCCAGGTGCTCTGCGTCCAAATGGACGTTCGAAATCCAGAAATGGTTCAACACATGGTGGATGAAACAAAAAAAACATTTGGAAAAATTGATCATCTCGTGAATAATGCGGCCGGGAATTTTCTATGCGCCGCGGAGGATTTATCGATAAACGGGTGGAATTCAGTCATTAACATTGTACTGAACGGCACCTGGTACTGTACGCAGGCGGTAGGGAAAGAGTGGATTGCAAACGGACAGCGAGGAAGCATTCTTAACATGGTAGCTACTTACGCCTGGCTGGCGGGGGAACATGTCGTTCATTCTGCTTCTGCAAAAGCAGGCGTATTGACAATGACGCGCACGCTTGCCGTCGAGTGGGGAAAGAAGTACGGTATCCGTGTTAACGCAATCGCCCCCGGTCCGATTGAAAATACAGGGGGAGCAGATCGCCTATGGGAATCTGAAGAGGCGTATAACCGGACGCTGAATAGCGTTCCGCTAAAACGGCTGGGAACGCCGGAAGAAATTGCAGGCCTGGCGTATTACTTGCTATCGCCCGAGGCTGAGTACATAAACGGAGAATGCATCACGATGGACGGCGGGCAATGGATTAACCGCCAGCCGTTTTAAGTGAGAAAAGCCTTGCGGTCCCATGGTAAAAATCCAACTTAATGATCCTATCAAAAAGCCCCACAGTTATGATAACTGTGGGGCGTTCACTTAATTCGTTATTAATTATAATTTAACAACGTTAGCAGCTTGAGGTCCACGGTTTCCTTCAACAACGTCGAATTGAACTCGTTGGCCTTCATCTAACGTCTTGAATCCGTCTCCACTAATTGCAGAGAAATGTACGAATACATCGTCGCCGCCTTCAACTTCGATGAATCCAAAACCTTTTTCTGCATTAAACCATTTAACTGTACCTGTGTTCATGTAAAAACCTCCAAAATAATAATACTTATAATATGCGGCATCTAATTACCTGGGTAATAGAAAATTCACATATTATAAAGAGTCCCAGTCAGAAGTGATCACTCTTTATAACATGTGAATCGCGTACTTCATATACAAGGTTAACTAAATTATAGCACGCGCACATTCGAATTGCAAATAAAATCCATAAGTTTAACTATGGCCGATAATTACGCGCAGAACGTTCGGTTTTCCGGGTAAATCGCGCGTGCCTGCTCCGTATCCGATTGCCTCTACCTTCATGGATGGCACGGTTCCGAAAGATGCAGCCTGGCCTGCGATAATTCCAGCACCTGTAGGCGTCGTTAATTCATAAGGAAGGGAAGTATGGGCAACAGGGAGCCCCTGCATCATGTCCAGTGTAGCCGGCGCCGGTACCGGATAGACGCCATGTGCACAGTGAATATGGCCGGATCCAAGCGGAAGCGGTGAAGAAATGATTTTCTCGATACCTAATTCCTCAATGGCAATCGCAACAGCTACAATATCAAGAATGGAATCGATCGCTCCGACTTCATGAAAGTGGACGTCTTCTATAGGAATGTTATGGATTTTTGCTTCCGATTTAGCGATGGGCGCAAAGATCTGTTTGCTTCTCGCCTTGACGCCCTCTTCCAGAGTAGACCCATCGATCATTTTAACAATATCCGCATAATGGCTGTGATGGTGATGAGAGTGTTCTACGTCCGGACCATGGTGATGGGCATTGGGATGTGCGTGGCCGTGCGTATGTTCATGAGAAGCCTCGCTGCCACTGCCATCCTGGAGAATCACATCGAATTTCGTGGCGGAAATGCCCTGCTTTACTACCCGGCTCCAGCGAAGTTCATACCCGGAAACCGGAAGTTTTTTCAATTCCTGTTCAATGCGTTCCTTTGAAGCCCCGGCATCTACGAGCGCGCCTACTGTCATGTCCCCGCTGATGCCGGAAAAACAATCAAAATAAAGTGTTTTCATCATACTTCTTTCCTTTCGTCCAGTGCTTTGCGCACCGCTCTGTCGATCGTATAGGTAAGGGTGGCCGCATAGTAACCCGCCCCAAAGCCGTTGTCGATGTTGACAACCGATACGCCGCTCGCACATGAACTGAGCATGGAAAGCAGGGCAGCAAGCCCATTCATGCTTGCTCCGTATCCAACGCTTGTCGGCACGGCAATGACGGGTTTCGATACAAGACCGCCAATGACGCTTGCAAGTGCTCCTTCCATGCCCGCAACAACGATAACGGCGGTTGCCTGTTCGATTTGCGATACTTTATCCAGCAGGCGATGCAGTCCGGCAACACCAACATCGTACGTACGCTCCACCCGATTCCCCATCACTTCAGCCGTAATGGCCGCTTCTTCCGCTACAGAAAAATCAGAAGTGCCTGCACATACAACAGCGATAAACCCTTCCTTTGGCATCTCTGCATAATGGCGTGATATCCAATGCAGGGTTCGCGCTTCGGTGTGATAATGAAACGTTTCTTCAGGATGATCTGCCTGCAAATGCTGTAAGAGGAAGGAGGCCTTCGCCTCGTCAACCCGGGTAGCCAGCACTTTTTTGTGGTGGTGCATCAATCGCTTGAATATGCCGAGTAAATGGGCTGGCGCTTTGCCTTCTCCATAGATGACCTCGGGAAACCCGGTGCGCTTCTCCCGGTCGGTATCGAGTGTTGCATAACCCAATTCCTCATATGATTGCATTTTTCCCCGGGCCTCTTGTACGGACAATGTCCCGTTCTGTACCTGTGTGAGCCATTCTGTCAAACTATCTTTCATTGGGCTGCTTCCTCTTTCAGCACTTCGTTCATGCTGCCTGAACGGTATCCTTGCAAATCAAGTGTTACATAAGAGAATCCGTAGGACTTAAGGGCACGATCGATTTCTTCGTGGTGGGCAAGAACCGCTGCCATCTCTTCCGGCATGACTTCAATGCGGGCAATTTTATCATGGTGGCGAACGCGTACCTGGTAGAGGCCTAAATTTAACAGGAATGTTTCGGCTAAATCAAGCTGGTCGATTTTTTCCTGTGTAATTTTTGTTCCGTATGGAATGCGTGAGGAGAGACAGGCAAAGGATGGCTTATTCCATGTAGGCAGGCCTAGCTCTTTTGAAAAAGCGCGAATTTCCTCCTTATATAGCTCTGCTTCCTGCAGCGGGCTTCGCACGCCGAGCTCGCGGGCCGCTTTCATTCCGGGACGGTACTCCCCTAAATCGTCCATGTTGGAACCATCGACAATCGTATACGCGTCTCCATATTGCTCGATCAGCTCCTGCAGGTGGCTATAGAGCCCGTTCTTACAGTGAAAGCAGCGGGTCGGATCGTTTTTAACAAAATCCTCGTTTGTCAGCTCGCTCACCTGCGTTTGGATGTGGCGGACACCGATTTGTTTGGCAAGGTTCACAGCGAGAGTAAATTCCCGTGTCGGAAACGTCTCCGATGCCGCAGTCACCGCGACGAGTTGTTCCGGAGCGGCTTCCTTTGCACGGGCAAGCAGGAAGGTACTATCGACCCCCCCTGAGAACGCTACCATGATAGGTCCCATTTCTTTAAGAATCACTGTCAACTGTCTGTTCTTTTCTTCCGGCGTTTTGTTCACTGCTGGGACACCTCCATGTTGTATATTATTTTTTACTTTATCATATACAGGACGGGGATGACTATATTTTACGGTATCTGACATCTTGGCTTGACAGGACAATGAATTGTATATTACCTTTAAGTTATCTGACAAGTAAGGGTTTACAGCAATAGATGGGAGTGCCCGCATATGAAACGAACAGGAAAAACCCATAATGCATTTTTAAAGAGGCTGTCTGCGGAATAGTGAAATTCCGGCAGGCAGCCTCTTTCGTTGTCTAAAGAGATAAACTTCTAAAGGAATAAAGGGGCGATTAGCATGACCGTATTGATTGATGGAAACCATTTAAGTTTTGAACAAGTAAAGCGAGTCGTGTATGACGGGGAGAAGGTAGAACTGACTTCCCAGGCGTGGGAACAAGTACAGAAAAGCCGCCAGGTGATAGAACAATACGTAAAGACAGGGAAAGTAGTATACGGTGTGACAACCGGCTTTGGTAAATTCAGCGATGTTGTGATTCCTGCGGGGGACGTGGGGGATCTGCAGCTGCATTTGATTCGCAGCCACGCATGCGGTATTGGAGACCCGTTCCATGAAAAGATCAGCCGGGCTATGATTTTGCTGCGGGCAAACGCGCTGGCCAAAGGCTATTCAGGAATTCGCAGGGAAACGCTTGAACTTCTGCTCTCTCTTCTTAACAGCGGCATTCATCCTGTCATTCCCCAGCAGGGCTCCCTAGGTGCAAGCGGCGATCTAGCACCGCTTTCGCATCTGGCACTCGTCCTCGTTGGCGAAGGGGAAGCTGTATACAAAGGAGAGGTGCTGTCCGGCGGAGAGGCGCTAGTGCGTGCAGAGCTAAAACCAATTCATTTACAGGCGAAGGAAGGCCTCGCGCTCATTAACGGGACACAGGCAATGACCGCTGCAGGTGTCATTGCGTACATGGATGCGGTCCAGCTTGCTGACAGGGCGGATCGCATTGCGGCCATGACCCTCGAAGCCCTTCTCGGCATTATTGATGCATTCGATGAAAGGGTGCACCATGTGCGTTCGTACCCGGAGCAGGCGGAAGTTGCGCGTAGAATAAGAGAACACGTAGCAGGAAGCCGCTTAATTACGAGACAGGGAGAGCTGCGCGTGCAGGATGCCTATTCGCTCCGCTGTATTCCTCAGGTCCATGGCGCCATCCGGCAAACGATGGAGTATGTGCGGCAGAAGCTTGAGATTGAGATGAATGCGGCCACGGATAACCCGCTTGTTTTTACCGAGGACGGGCACGTGATTTCCGGGGGGAACTTTCACGGGCAGCCGATCGCTTTTGCAATGGACTATCTGGGGATTGCATTCGCGGAGCTGGCCAATATTTCTGAGCGGAGAATTGAACGCCTGGTAAATCCGCAATTAAACGATTTGCCGCCTTTCTTAAGTCCTGAACCGGGCAAGCAATCCGGACTTATGATTGCACAGTATGCGGCGGCTTCGCTCGTATCAGAGAATAAGGTGCTCGCACACCCGGCCAGTGTAGACTCCATACCAAGCTCAGCAAACCAGGAAGACCACGTGAGCATGGGAACGATCGCTGCACGGCATGCTATGCAAATTATAGTGAACGTCAGGTACGTGCTCGCGATTGAAGCGATTTGTGCGGCGCAGGCCATTGAGTTCCGGGGGGTGGATAAAGCAGGCATGGGTACAAAGCGTCTGTACGAAGAAATCCGGAGCGTTGTCCCTACGATTCAGGAAGACAGGATGTTCTCGCGTGATATTAAGAAATTGGCCGAAAGGTTAACGAGACAATACCAGGTTTGTTAAAGGCCGGGGAATCAGGTATGATAAGCGTAAGTAAACAATAGTGAGGGAATATTCATGTCCGGACAGGCAAAACATATTGCAGGAATTTCACTGGGAGTGATGGGGGCAGGCTTTGCCGCCACACTTCCTTTTCAAGGCCATACGGTGCTGCACATTCTACAGGGCGGGTTTGAAGCGGGGCTGGTCGGCGGATTGGCCGACTGGTTTGCAGTCACTGCTTTATTCCGCCATCCGATGGGAATCCCGATTCCCCATACCGCACTTTTACCGAAGAACCGCGATAAAATTACCGGGGCTTTAATTAATACACTGGAAAATGACTGGTTAACGAAAGAGAGCATTACAGAAAAAATCCGAAGTGTCCGCCTTACTGAAAAAATTGTGCATGTATTTGAGCGGGAGCTTTATTCCGATACGGTAAAAACCGGCCTGAGTGTGCTCAGCCGGCATATTATCGGCAACATCGATTTGTCTGCTTACCTTCCTTTATTTGAGAAAAAAATAAAGGACTATTTGCACGGGATTGATGTGCAGCGCATCCTGCACCGTCTCATAGATAAAATTACTGAGGCTGGATACGAGGAAAAAGCGCTCGATCTTCTGCTTGCCAGGGCCGGGGAGTGGGCAATCCGCAGTGAAACGCGCAAAAAGCTTGGCGGGATCGCCCTGCACGCGCTTGAGAACATTGAGCTGGACGGCTTTATGCAGTTCGCTTTGAAATCCTTCAGCGGTATGCTGAATGAAGAGAAGCTGGGAGGAATCATCCAGACGCTTATTGTCAGAGGAATGGACGATTTACGCCGCCCGGAAAACAAGAACAGGCAGGCTCTCCTTGCCTACGTTCGGGAAGAAATGGAAAATCTAAAGCATAACCCGAAGGCTCTTGCCAGCATCAATGAATGGAAACAGAATACGATAGAGAACCTTGATATAAAGGACAGGCTTTCTGATACCCTGCTCGATTTCCAAGTAAAGGCGCTCTCATTCGTACAGGAAAAAAGCTTTACTGAACAATACGTTCTTCCGCTTCTGGCGCGCCTCCTCGAGAGGATCAAAGAAAATGAGACAATGATGGAAAGCTTTGAGAACTGGCTACAAGAACAAATTGCCGGGCTCGTTGAGGCAAACCATTCTAAAATTGGCGCACTGGTGAAGGAAAATCTGGATAAGCTGGACAATGAAACATTAATCGAAATGATGGAAGGGAAAATCGGAGGAGATTTGCAATGGATCCGGGTAAATGGCGCGATTTGCGGTTTTCTCATCGGGCTTATCCTGACTGGAATCCAGACGCTCGCCCGGTAGATAGACACAGGCTGGCCCCGGGAAACGGGGCTTCTTCGCTCTGCGGCTTTCTAACGATACGATAAGGGACGATGACAGTGAATCGAAAACTGCTTATTCTGCTTGCGCTTATTGCGGCTACCGTTTTGTTTGGTGAACTTAAATATGTGCCGTTCCACAGCGAGTTTCGCATCAGCTTCGGAAGCGCTGTCTTCTTCTTTCTCCTCCTGTGGCTGCAGGATACTCCCATTCCACTGGCATCCGGGTTAGCGGGAGGGGCGGTTGTCCTGTTTCGCGTGTGGCTGGATTACATACTAGCACCGGGCAGTTTTACCGTCTGGGCCAGCCTTCTCACGCATCTTCCCTCTTTAACCTTCTATTTAACGTTTGGTTTTGTTCTTACTGCGGGGAGGGTGCGGCGGTACTTGAATATTCCGCTGGTACTGGGGCTTATCGGCTTTTCTGCCGACTTCCTGGCAAACCTTACCGAGTTATTTGTCCGCAAGAGTCTGGCGGCCGGGGCTTCTCTGTTCCCTTTTGAGCCCCGGGAGGATTATCTTCTGTTTATCCTTGCGTTCGTCCGCAGTTTCTTTGTGGTCGGTTTTTTTAATATGATTCAGATAGGCCACCTGCGTGAAATCAGCCGTGAGCAGCGGCTTCGCTTCGAGAAGCTCCTCCTTATAAGCAGCGACCTTCATATGGAATCCCTTTATTTAAAAAAAGTAATGGGGCATATCGAACAGGTGACGAGAGACGGATATAACCTGTACCGGGATTTGAAACCACTGGAAAAACACGGGCACCTTCCGCAGGCGGACCCTCCCCTATCCATGCGCGCGCTGAGCATTGCCGAGGAAGTACATGAGATTAAGAAAGATTCGCAGCGCATTCTCAGCGGCGTAAGCAGGATTATCGAGCAGGAGGCCGTCGTAGACGAGATGACCATCGAAGAAATCGTCTCCCTTGCTATCGGGGCGAATAAAAAATACGCGGAGATGCTTGAAAAAAACATCAGCTTTACTTCTGCCGTCCATACGTATCTGGTAACGGATAAAATATATGCACTGCTTTCCGTCCTAAACAATTTGCTGTCCAATGCGGTGGAAGCGATTGAACAGCAGGGGGGAATCAGTGTGCGGGTCCAGCAGGAGAAAGAAAACCTTATAATTCGGATAAGCGACAGCGGCGGTGGAATTGCCGGCGGGGATAAGCCGTATATTTTTATCCCCGGCTATACAACCAAATATGACAACAAGGGGAATCCATCGACCGGTATCGGTCTTGCCCATGCTCTGCAAATCGTGAACGAGTACGGCGGCAAGCTTGAGGTAGAACAGGGACAGCCTCCTGAATGCACCATATTTGTTATTTGTATTTCCGCTGCCGCTCTGCAAAAGGAGAAGGGATAATGAGATTCAGTTTTTTTATTATTGACGACGATCCCTCATCGCGTAAGATGCTCCACAATATTATTGAAAACGAGGACCTGGGGGATATCGCGGGCGAAGCGGACGATGGATTTGGTGTAGAGTCCAGTATCATGGTGCGGAAGTGTGACATCGTACTTGTTGATTTGCTCATGCCGAAGCAGGACGGGATTGAAACGGTTGTACGGCTAAAAGATATGGGCTACAAAGGGAAGTATGTGATGATTTCCCAGGTCGAGCACAAAGAAATGGTGGCAGAGGCGTACAGTAAAGGCGTGGAATATTTTATACATAAACCGATTAATCGGATTGAGGTCGTAGCTGTACTGAGAAAGGTAATGGACCATATTACACTTGAGCGCTCGCTGCAGGGAATACGCAATACACTGGCCATGCTGGATACACAGCCGCAGGAACAGCGCCCGGTGCGAAGCGATTCCTATATCCATAGCGTGCTGGCGGACCTTGGGATTTTAGGTGAGTCAGGAAGCCAGGATTTAATTCACCTTGTTGAATTCCTGCTGGAGCGGTACAGCAAGGAACGTATCAAAGAACTGCCGGCCTTAAAGGATATTTTTACCGATTACATACGTGAACGAGACAAGGATTCGTCCGATACCGATATTCAGCGTGAAGTGAAGGCGATGGAGCAGCGCATTCGCAGAACGGTCGCCAGGGGGCTGCACAATCTATCCTCTCTTGGCCTGGAAGACTACGGCAACCCCAAGTTTGAAATGTATGCCTCCAAATACTTTGACTTCGCTGATGTAAGGCAGAAAATGCGGGAGATTGAGCAAAATGAGGAAGTGTCCCGCATTCGCTTAAATGTGAAAAAATTTATCTTTACCCTTTACTTAGAGACAAAAGAACATGCATAGAGCAAAGAAAAAATGGGGGAGGGAATCCAGTGCTGAAGCTGTTTGTGTCCTGTGGTGTGTGGCTGGGGCTTGGCCTCGTTGCTCTGGGGCTGCTGCTGCCCTTCTGGGTACAGCCCGAATACGCGGGGATTGCCCCGCTCATGGAGTTGCTCAGAAGCACGCCGACAGGGAATTCACTCATACTGACTTTGTTTTTTCTCATGTTATGGAATACGCTCTATTCTCTGCCTTATTATCTCGGTTCATTTTTACTTGCGGATGAGGTAGGAGAAAGGATGCAGCGGACGTGGATAAAGGCGGCTCTTCCTTTAGCTGTGGTTCCTCTTCTGTCTTTCGCCGTTCAGCAATATAATTCGCTCAAATTTACGTTCGGCATTCCGGATATTCTACTGCTGCTCGCTATGCTCATCCTGCAAAAACTAGCAAAAGGCAGATTGAGCTTTCCGATGAAGTCTTTCATTCTCGTCCAGCTGCTGATTGGTTTTCAATCGCTTGAGGTTGTTCCATGTTTAAGCGCAGCAGGCTTTGGGAGCCACCCCTACCTGCTAGAGATAAAGCAAGTTTCCCGGCATATCGGATTTGACCAGGCGCTCAATACAGGCGGGCTGCTCGTTTGCTTCATCCTGCTCATTAATACGGCGATTCTTTCCGCTTTTTTTACGCTGTCGCTGCAGAAATGGAACGATCGAAAAACGCTGCACCTGGCGCAGCTGGAGGCCATTCAATCGCGCTCCGGGCGCGAGGTGCTGCACCTGGTGCACGATTTAAAGACACCGCTCGCTTCGATGGAGGGCCTTATTTCTTTAATTGAAATGCGTGTTCCGGACGAAAAAATAAAAGAATACTGCCGTATATGCTCGAGATCTATTTCTTCTATGAGTGAAATGATATCCGAAATGCTGTATGAAGACAGGAAAAGCTGGTTTCACCTGGAGGAAGTCATGGATTATGTGAGGGCCAGCAGATTGAGCGGAACAAATGTAAGCGTAGACATGGACATGCCTGTAGAAGATAATGTATATATCTGGGTAAACAAAATCCGCGTAACGAGGGCACTCGTTAATTTGCTTGATAATGCATTCGACGCCATTAAGGATAAGGAAAACGGGAGAGTTACCCTGCACGCACGCGTTCAGGGAAATGAAGTATCGCTCGGCGTATCGGATAATGGCCCGGGCATTCCTCCTGACAAACAAGAAAGGGTGTGGCAGGCAGGGTACAGCACGAAACGGCACCCGGGACTTGGCCTGGCGTTTGTGAAACAGGTAGCTGAGGGGCACAATGGCTCGGTAACGATACAAAGCGGCATTGGAGAAGGAACAACCGTATGGATGCATCTGTGGGGAGGGAAAGGGCAGATGAAAATATTAATTATGGATGACGATGCTTCGGTTCGTTTTATGCTCAGCGAAATTTGCTCAGCGGCTGGCTGGCAGACGGAGACAGCAAGCAATGGGCGGGAAGGGCTTCACCTTTTCTCCGGGGAGAGATTTGATGTTGTGCTTGTTGATTACCATATGCCGGAAATGGACGGAATGATGGCCGTGCAGGAAATCCGCCGGCTGGATAAAGAGGTGCCCATCCTTGTTTTAACCGTAGATGAAAGGCAGGAAATCGCGGACCGCTTCCTGGACAGAGGAGCGACGGATTTTGCGTTGAAACCGGTCCGGGCTCCGGATCTTATTTCAAGGATACAGCTGCACATCCGCCTTTCGCAGCTCACAAAAGGGACTCAGGAAGGAAGAGGAGCAGTAAACCAGGCGGAAGAAGAATTGGCTTCACCGAAAGGAATCAGTAAAACGACCCTCAGCCACATCGTCCAGTATTTGCGCAGCAATCTGGAGCCAAGTACGGTTGATGAAATCACGAAAGAAGTGGGACTGGCTTACCCTACGGTCTACCGTTCCCTTGTTTATTTAATGCAAAAAGGCAAAGTACGGACGATTATTAGCTATCAGAAGGTAGGGCGCCCGAAAAATAGATATGAATGGCGAAGCGGGGAAGAAGCGTAATTTTAAGAGATTCTTTTACCGAGAATAATTAAATCTCTCTCGATTCCATCTAATTCTGCAATATTGGGCAGGTGTGCCCATTTTTCAAAACCAAAACTGGAAAACAGGTTAAGGCTGGGCTGGTTATGACCAAAGATGAAACCGAGTAAAGTCTTGATCTGGAGTCTGGGACAAGCGTCTATCGCATTCTGTATCATATATTGGCCGATTTTCTTGCCTCTAAAATCTTGATGAATATAGATGCTTATTTCTGCTGTTGCGTTATAAGCAGGCCTGCCATAGAACGATTGAAAGCTTAACCACCCGCACACTTGCCCCTCGTATTCTATAATCCATAGAGGCCTGGAAGAAGGAGAATGTTCTTCAAACCATTGTTCCCTGCTGCTGACAGAAACAGGCTCTGTATCAGCGGTTACCATTCTGCCTGGAATGGTTGAATTGTAAATATCTACTATGATGGGCAAATCATTAATTTTGGCATCTCTGATTCGAATATCTGTTAACATGAATAACTCACACCCTAAACAAATTATGTTATGATATTTTCTTACATGTTAACTTATCTTACATGTGAAAATCAACAAGAATATCTGTTGTTTTTTTCTTTTTTTTCTATTGTTGTAGGAAAGCAAAGACTATATACTTGGCTCATAAATTAACAAAAAATTAACGCAATTATAACAAATCGCAGGAGTTAATATTATCAGTTACGTGAGATTGGAGGGTGAAAAAATGAAGCCGCTGCTCGAAGTCGAGGGATTAAAAACTCATTTTTTCACGAGTGATGGTGTCGTTCGTTCCGTTGATGGCGTCGACCTCATTGTAGGGGAAGGGGAAACGGTAGGTGTAGTAGGGGAGTCGGGCTGCGGGAAGAGTGTAACCTCGCTCTCAGTTATGCGTTTAATCCCGTCTCCGCCCGGTAAAATTGTCGATGGAGCCATCCGTTTTCAAGGCAAAGACCTTGCACAGGTGCCGGAATCAGAAATGCGCAGCATCCGTGGGAATGAAATCGCCATGATTTTTCAGGATCCGATGACAAGCTTAAATCCTGTCTTTACAATAGGTGAACAAATTACCGAAACGATCCGGCTCCATATGAAGCTGGATAAGAAAAAGGCGATGGAGCGGGCGGTTGAACTGCTCAGGCAGGTTGGGATTTCCCGCGCTGACCAAATCGTTCGTGAATATCCGCACAGGCTCTCGGGCGGAATGCGCCAGCGTGTTGTCATTGCGATGGCGATGGCCTGTAACCCAAAGCTGTTAATCGCGGACGAACCGACAACCGCGCTTGATGTGACCATCCAGGCGCAAATTCTTGACCTCATGCGAAGCTTGAAAAAGGAACATGGGACTTCGATTTTAATGATTACACATGACCTTGGCGTTGTAGCGGAGATGTGCGAGCGGGTCATCGTTATGTATGGCGGTAAAGTAGTGGAAGAAGCGGATGTCGATACCCTGTTTGAATCGCCAAGCCATCCGTACACCAAAGGCCTTCTGCAGTCAATTCCTTCCCTTGATGATGAGAAGGAGTGGCTGGATTCCATACCGGGAAATGTCCCGATTCCATCGGAAATGCCGGCCGGCTGCAAATTTGCCCCGCGCTGCCAGTACGTAATGGACAGGTGCCACGCAGAAGAACCGGTATTATATGAGCTGGAGAACAGGCAGAAATCCCGTTGTTTTCTTGTTGAGGAGGGAACTGGACATGTCGGAAGTTCTGTTGAAAGTAAAACATCTTAAGAAGTACTTCCCGATTCGGCAGGGGATTATGCAGAACGTTGTCGGGCAGGTAAAGGCGGTAGACGACGTTAATTTTGAAATCTACCGTGGTGAAACCTTTGGGCTGGTAGGAGAGTCCGGCTGCGGAAAGTCAACGACAGGCCGCTCGATTCTTCGATTGATTGAGCCGACCGAGGGTGAGATTCATTTCGACGGCAGGGACGTTGGCTCGCTGTCCCATCGTGAAATGCGCAAAGTGTACAGGGACATGCAGCTTATTTTCCAGGACCCGTATGCGTCGCTTAACCCAAGGAAAACCGTCGAGAAGCTAATTAGCGAACCGATGGCCGTACATAACATGTATACACCTGGCGAGAGGAAAAAACGGGTGCACGAGCTGCTTGAAGTCGTCGGGTTGAATGCGTTTCACGCCAACCGTTATCCGCATGAGTTCTCAGGCGGACAGCGGCAGCGAATCGGGATTGCCCGCGTGCTCGGACTGCAGCCGAAACTCGTCATTTGCGATGAACCTGTTTCCGCTCTTGACGTATCGATTCAGTCCCAGGTATTGAATTTATTGAAACAGCTGCAGCAGGATTTTGGACTTACGTATTTGTTTATCGCGCACGATTTAAGCGTGGTGAAACACATCAGCGATCGAGTCGCTGTTATGTACTTAGGCAGAATTGTGGAGCTGGCTGACAAAAAAAGCCTGTACGACAAGCCGATGCACCCGTATACACAGGCACTGTTATCGGCAGTTCCGGTTGCGAACCCGAAAGCAAAGCGGGAGCGCATTATTCTGGAAGGAGACGTACCAAGCCCTTCCAACCCACCAACCGGTTGTACATTCCACCCGCGCTGTTCGGCCTGCATGGACATATGCCGGACAGAGCGTCCTGTCCTTCGCAATTTAGGGGACGGGAATATGGTGGCTTGCCATTTATACAACGAATAAACAAAAGGGGGTATTGCAGTGAAGTTTAGAAAGAAGGCGACATTTATGCTCACTTCTGTCCTTCTCGCTACGTCTTTGGCTGTTACTGGCTGCGGCGGCGGTGGTGGCGCAGATAAGGCAGCAGGGGGCAGCAAGGAAGCGGCAACCAAGCCTGCTGCTGAACAGCAGGGCGGAGGCACGCTCATTTTTGCCCGTGCCAGCGATTCCAGCCACTTGATCCACAGAACGTAACAGATGGGGAATCCTTGCTCGTTACCAAAAACATTTTTGACACACTCGTTGATTACAAGAAAGAGAATACGGAGATTGAACCATCCCTCGCGACGGAGTGGAAGCACTCTGACGATGGAAAAGTGTGGACATTCACCCTGCGTGACGGCGTAAAATTCCATGACGGAACAGAGTTCAACGCCGACGCGGTTGTATTCAACTTCGAGCGCATGATGGATAAGAAAAACCCGTACCATACAGGCGGAGAGTTTGATTACTTCCCTGGCCAATTCGGCGGATTTAAAGGAGAACCGAGCGCTGTTATTAAACAAGTAAAGGCCCTGGATAAAACGCATGTTGAATTTACGTTAAACATACCACAGGCTCCTTTCCTGGCAAACATGGCAATGCCTTGTTTTGCGATTGGCAGCCCGGAAGCGATTAAGCAAGAAAAAGACAAATTCGGCCAGAAACCCGTAGGAACAGGTCCGTTCGTCTTCAAAGAATGGAAACCAAACGATACGATCACACTTGAGAAGAATAAGGACTACTGGTTAAAGGATGAGCCGAAGCTCGATAAGCTCCTTATCCGCGTAATTCCGGACAATACAGCCCGTCTGACCGCTTTAAAAGCAGGCGAAATTGATTTAATGGACGGCTTAAATCCATCCGATGTGAAAGCTGTACAGGGGGATAAAAACCTTCAGGTATTTTTCCGTCCGTCCAATAACATTGGGTACCTGTCTTTTAACAACTTGAAGAAGCCTTTCGACAATCCAAAAGTGCGCCAGGCTCTTTCCATGGCGATTAATAAGCAGGCAATCGTTGACGGATTCTTCAGCGGCCTTGGCGAACCGGCGAAAAACCCGATGCCGCCGTCTCTGATGGGATATAACAATGATGTAACAGACTATAAGAATGATCCGGAAGCAGCGAAGAAGCTTCTTGCGGAAGCAGGGTATCCGAACGGTTTCGAAACGGATTTCTGGGCTATGCCAAAAGCGCGCCCTTACATGGCACAGCCGCAAAAAATCGCAGAGTCCATCCAGGCTGATCTGGCTAAAATCGGGGTAAAAACGAAGATTGTAAATATGGAATGGACAACATACCTGAAGAAAACAAAGAACGGGGAGCATCCAATGGCATTGTTCGGCTGGACGGGTGACAATGGTGACCCTGACAACTTCTTGTATGTGCTGCTTGACAAAGATAATGCAAAGCCGCCTGCTGCCAACAACATCTCGCTTTACAAGAGCGATAAAGTTCACGACCTTCTCATCAAGGCACAGACAACACCGGACAACAAAGTTCGTGAGGAGCTGTACAAACAGGCCCAGGTGATTATCCACGAAGATGCACCGCTCGTTCCGCTTGTACACTCTAAGCCAGCTCTTGCCGGCGGAAGCAATGTCAAAGGCTTCACACCGCATATGACAGGTACAGATAAGTTTATCGGTATTACGATTGAAAAGAAGTAAAAAGGAAACCTCTCGAAAGAGTGCATGTCACAACTGCATGCACTCTTTTTTCCTTAATCATAAGGTAGGTGAAAATCATGTTTGCATACATTATTAGGCGGCTCCTTCAGCTTATTCCTGTGTTGTTCGGAATGTCTCTTATTGTTTTTCTTATTATCCATGCGATACCGGGTGATCCGGCCCTTGCTGTTCTCGGGGAGCGGGCAACACCGGATGCGGTAGCGGCTTTACGTGCAAAGCTTCACTTAAACGACCCGCTATATATGCAGTACTTTTACTACTTAGGAAACGTCCTAACGGGGGATTTGGGGAATCGGTACGTACGAAGAAGGCCATCAGTGATGAAATTCTGCCGTATCTTGCCGCCACAATCGAACTTGCCGTGTGTGCGCTGCTGTTTGCTATTGTTGTAGGTGTTAATGCAGGGATTATCGCTGCCTGGAAGCGTGCCTCGTGGTTTGATTATATTGCGATGCTCATTGCCCTTGTAGGTGTATCGATGCCTGTATTCTGGCTTGGCCTGGTGGAGCAATGGATTTTTGCAGACAAGCTGGATTTGCTCCCTTCAATCGGGCGCTTCAACGCACGCGAGCCGATTGAAAGCATTACGAATTTCTATATTATCGATACGATCATCGCCGGCAACTGGACGGGTTTATGGGATGTTGTAAAGCACCTGATTCTCCCAGGCGTTGCGCTTGGAACAATCCCAATGGCCATTATTGCACGGATGACACGCTCCTCCATGCTTGAAGTCATGAAATCGGACTTTATTCGCACAGCGAGAGCGAAGGGAGTTAATGAGTTCTGGGTTGTTTATAAGCATGCCTTAAAGAACGCATTCACCCCGGTTCTTACCGTGATCGGCCTCCAGCTTGGCTTGCTGCTCGGGGGTGCTGTACTGACCGAAACGATTTTCAGCTGGCCGGGGATTGGGCGCTACATTAACGATGCAATTTCCTTCCGTGATTATTCCGTTGTACAGTCAGGCATTCTTGTTATCGCTTTTATTTTCGTTATGATTAATTTAATTGTAGATATTTTATATGCCTACCTGGATCCGAGAATTCAATACAAATAGGGGGTGGTAAAGGATGGATAGTGTAATTCAGCCAAATACCGAAGGTGTGCAGGCGGTACCGGTAAAACGAAGCACTCCGTGGCGGGATGCGTGGCTCAGGCTAAAGAAACAAAAAACCGCGCTTGTCGGTCTCACGATTATTCTTTTCTTTGTCATCCTCGGGATTTTCGCCCCCTTTATCGCACCGGGGCAATGGGATGGGAGGAATATAAAGGAACAGCTGCTGGCGCCGAACGCGCAGCACTGGCTTGGAACGGACGACTTAGGCCGCGACATCTTAACACGCATCATTTATGGTGCCCGCCTTTCTCTTTCGGTAGGCTTTTCTTCTGTCATCGGATCGATTGTTGTTGGAACGGCTTTAGGATTGGTTGCAGGGTATTTCGGCCGCTGGACCGATACAATTATTTCCCGGATTTTCGATATTATGCTTGCCTTTCCGAGCATTCTTCTCGCGATTGCGATTGTCACGATTTTAGGTCCGGGCCTTTCTAATGCATTAATTGCCATTGCGATTATTAACATTCCAACGTACGGCCGCCTTGTACGTGCCAAGGTGCTTACCATCAAGGAAGAAGAGTACATTGTGGCGGCAAAAGTGATGGGAATGGGGCATGCACGGATTTTATTCCACCATGTGCTTCCCAACAGCTTAGCCCCTGTCATCGTTCAAGGCACACTTGGCATTGCTACGGCCGTGATTGAAGCGGCAGCACTCGGGTTTCTCGGATTGGGCGCTCAACCGCCGCAGCCGGAGTGGGGCAAAATGATTGCCGACTCGGCCCAATACATAACAAGCGCGTACTGGACGGTTCTTTTCCCCGGCCTTGCCATTGCGCTGACCGTTCTCGGATTTAACCTTTTTGGTGACGGACTGCGTGATGCGCTGGATCCGAAAATGAAACACTAATTATTGAAGACTCTCAGCGCCGCTGAATAGAACCCCGCTGCTCTAAGCAAGCGGGGTTTGTGTTATTTTTAAGAAGTGAATATATTTCCTGCAATAGAATGAGGTAGAGCGGGAAAAAAACTGGTATGATAATTACTGTTGGCGATTTTTTAATTCCTACATATGTTAAAAGAAAAGATAGGCACAGACCGGAACGGGAAGGCAAGCACCTGATATCCAGGTCACAACAAGGAGGCGTTCTGCATGGCGAATAAACAGAGATTAGGAATTATATACGGCGGGAAATCGAGTGAACACGAGGTTTCCATTCATACAGCCTTATCCATTATTAAAGCGGTGGATAAAGCACGGTATGATGTGCTGCCGATTTATATACAGGTTACCGGACAGTGGGTAGAAGGTTCATGGGTGAAGGAAGAACCTCAGCATGTTGACGAGCTTCGTTTATCGCCCGAGGTATACGCTGCGCCGGATGTTTTTGCGTTAAAAGAAAAATTAGATGTGATTTTCCCGGTCATTCATGGACCGAATGGGGAAGACGGGACACTGCAGGGATTTCTGGAATTAATCGATGTTCCTTATGTGGGGTCCGGTGTGCTCGGCTCTGCGCTTGGGATGGATAAAGTGATGATGAAAGAAGTGTTCGGCAACGCCGATATTCCGCAGGGTGCGTACCGAAGCTATGTACGCAGCCGGCTGCAGGATGGGATAGATGAAGTCTGCCGGGAAGTTGAACAATCCCTTGGCTTTCCTTGCTTTGTAAAGCCGGCTAACATGGGCTCAAGCATCGGGATTAGCAAAGCGAAGGACCAGGCTTCTTTAAAGAAGGCGCTCTTGTTTGCGGCCAAATTCGACCGGAAAGTAATCGTCGAAGAGTTTATCTCCGGCCGCGAATTGGAAATCGCCGTTCTCGGTAACGACGATCCTAAGACGTCTGTGGTCGGCGAAATCGTTTCTAGCAACGAATTCTATGATTATGAAGCGAAGTATAAGAGCGACGGCACACGCCTCGATATCCCGGCCCATGTGCCGCAGAGTGTAGTAGATAGGATGAAAGAGCTGGCTGTTAATGCTTTTCTTTCCCTTGATTGCAGTGGTTTGTCCAGGGTTGACTTCTTCTGGGATGAAGAGAATGACAAACTGTACATTAATGAAATCAACACGCTGCCCGGCTTCACGCCTTTCAGCATGTACCCGATGCTGTGGAAGGAAGCAGGAGTTTCCTATCCTGAGCTCATTGACCGGTTAATCTCTCTGGCAGGGGAACGCTGCCGCGAGAAGAAGGAAAACGAACTTGTGGCGGAGAGTTTCTACGAATAAACAGATAAACGAAAGGGAGGCCGGTTTACCC
>NZ_BBWZ01000005.1 GCF_001015055.1 Aneurinibacillus tyrosinisolvens
AACAGCTACTTCTGACGGCATGCGCCATCGGGATGGGAGGACATCCTCTCCTCGGGTTTGATGTGAATTCGTGTGATGAAATTTATAAAATGGAGCTGCAAGGAAAAACCAGCCTCATCCAAATCCCGATCGGTCCCTATCGTCATCGTCCCTGGTTGAAGGGAGGTTTGCACAGTTAAGGGAAGCGAGAGCGAAACCGTTAGTTCTGTTCTAGCTTATTAAAAGAAAAAGGACAGCAAGCAGTTGTCCTTTTGGCATGTATTACTTGAAACAGTTCATGAAAGATGGGAATCCACTAAAAGATTGTGCCGGTGTTTTTGCTTGCTGCGAAGCTGGCGCATTAAATAATTGAGCCGGACAATTAGACTGCTTAGCCGGTACTCCTGTAATGTTATTGTTATTAGCAAAAGCTTGTTGAACTAAATTATTTAATCCTTGATCATTAGCAGGATTCAATTGTTGTGTTCCGGTGTTAGAACCGAAATTTTGTGCCCCGTTGGCGAATGGGCAAGTGGACGCTGCACTTGCGCTTCCTACATTGAATACCAGCAGAGATGCACCAAGAAGAGTAGCTCCTAGAAGTCTTTTCATTTTATCACTCCTAATCTGAAATTTGGTGTTTTCTAACTCTTGTTCCATCCTAACATACATACAAGCGAATTTTTGCTGGTAAATATTCACTTGTGACTGGACAATTTTTTCTAGAGAACAAAAGTGTCATTGTTCGTTTATTTCTTTTTTTGCTATGTACGTAATTGAAAAATTTATGGCCTTATACTATATACTAAAAAAAGCCGGATGAATAGATATCCGGCTTTTCCCCTTTCCTTAATCACATGCACACGCAATAATCACGAGTAGGATGAACAGTACGAGAATAATCCCGATTTCCTCATCAAATCCAAAACCTGCCATACTTTTCCCTCCCTTTTATGCAAGAGATAGTATTAGATTATGTGAATGGGTTTGGACAAGTGTTGGGCGTTTGCCCTTTTTGCTCGAAAGTCCGATAATCTGCACAAACAAAACAGCAAGAAACCCGCTGGCTGGTGAACCAAGGGTTTCTATTTCTACTCTTTATGACTCACATGCACATGCGATAACAACGTTTAGAGTGACGGCGAACAGGATGTTCGTCTATACTCGAAGCACTTTTACCACTAGCCGTTTTATCGCCCCTATAAACCGAGGCTGCGTCCATGAAGGAGACACGAAAATCGTGTACATCCCTAGCCGGTTTCCGCCCCACAAATCAGTAATAATGCCATTGCCAATAACCGCTGTCTCGTTTCTACGGGTTCCGAGGATATCCAAGGCGGCAAGAAATGCTTTTTTCTTCGGTTTGCCCGCTTCAAACAAAGCCGGAATCTCATTAATCAGCCCGTTTCCTCGCGTCGGAGGTTTGCTGTTCGAGACGATAACCAGCTTTATCGCATAGCGGGACTGAAAGTCTTTTAGCCATATTTTTAGCGAATCCGATGCTGACTCAGATTTCTTT
Organism: Aneurinibacillus tyrosinisolvens; assembly: GCF_001015055.1. Lineage (GTDB taxonomy): Bacteria > Bacillota > Bacilli > Aneurinibacillales > Aneurinibacillaceae > Aneurinibacillus_A > Aneurinibacillus_A tyrosinisolvens. The sequence goes on from NZ_BBWZ01000005.1 coordinate 1,499, forward strand.
TTCATTAATGTATTATTCCAGTCAAGTATGATTCCTTTAATTCCTGCCCGCTGCAGCGTATCTCCGTCTATTTCATAAATCGAGTGCGCAATTTGGGAAGGTTTAAAAATAGGCATAAGCTTCCTCCGTTGTAGGGATGTAATAGTAAGCCAGTCGTATATAGTTTGCCTTCATTTTGAAATATTCATTTAGAAGAAAAAATAAACTGTTTGATTAGATTGTTTAATTCCTTGTGTGTCTTTGTGGGAATCTGATGTTTTACCTTTGGTATCAATTTGAATTCACTATTCGCCAAATTTGTATGGATAAGCCGGCCATAAGAATGAAAATCTTTATCTTCCGCCCCGTACACCAGCAAAACAGGGAAGGGAATGCTCTGCAGTTGATTTGTACAGTTATACGTCAAACTGTATCGGTAATACTCTTCTGCTGTTTTCTTATTGGCTTTTTTAGCGTCTCTTAATAATTTCCAGAACATTGCTGTTGTATTCGAATTACTCCAAGCAATAGAGAAAGCAAGTGTGGAAATGGCCCCAACCTTGGCAAGCGCAATCCCCAAGGAGATTTTATTTTTTAACTGCCAAGTATTTACCTCTGATATTCCGCCAACAAGAATGCCGCCTAATGTCCGCTCAGGAGCTGTTAACAAAAATTCAAGAGCAATGGAACCTCCTGTTGAGTATCCACATACGAATGCTTTATCCACGCCCAGATGGTCCATGATTTTTTTCATATCTTCAACAATGAGTGAATAGGTCAACGTCTGCGTAGAAGGTTGGCTTTTTCCATGGCCTCTTATATCAAAAATTATTACGGTAAAATACTTTGATAGCTCATCAAGCTGATATTTAAAATTTACACCGCTGAGTATAGGAGGATGAATAAAAATAATGGGGGTCCCTTTTCCTTGAACAATATAGTGCAAGAAAACTCCATTCACTCTTATCTTTGCCATAAATGATATCACCTCGGTTATACGTAAACTCACCCAGCAAGGTGGCTTGTACGGATGAATTTTCTGCTTTTCTCTTTGTGTAGTTTGCCCTGCTTTTTCAGTCTGATTACCTATTTACTGCATGTTCATCAAAAGGTTGTCTATTGATGCCTAATCATCTTGATCACATTAAAAAGCTGACATTCTCATTAATTAGGAAAGTTTTGCCGTGCCTGAATCATATAGTTGTAAATACTTTATAGGTAGAAAGGAAAAAAAAGGGGAGGGCAATAGATGCATAAAGGTAAATGGAAAATTGTGCGAAAACTCTCTCGGAAGATTAGCACGGTATGGGTTGTTACCCGTACTAAGAATAGGAAAACACAGAGAGGATATTTTAAGATACTGGATAAAAAAAGCAAGAAATATGCCGGACCTCTCCTTGCTAATGAATTAATTTCTTATCGCCTGGCAAGGGCGCTTAACTTGAAGGCGGCGAAGATTAAACTGGCGAAAATTGAAAGAAGGCGAGGGGTTGTTTCCATTGTCCGGCCAGCCCGGCGTCATTATACCTGGGCTGAGCTTAGCAAAAAGTTAAATAGTCCAATTATGAAGCATATTGATAATCCTCAACAGCTTTTAAAGACATTCGTGTTTGATATTTGGATATGCAATGTAGACAGACACGGAGAAAATCTTATTACATTTCCTAAAAGAAACAAATATAGTTTTTATCTTATTGATCATGGATTCGCGTTATTAGGTGCCATGAAATGGAGAAGGGTCCCATGGAATTCTTCCTATTGGAATCATGTAACAAAATATAATCGACATTATGTGCAAGGACTACGCTCTTATATTTATAGCTATCAGCAGCTGTCTCCTTTTATAGAACAGATACAAAGCATCCCTGCTTATAAAATCAAGAAGATAGTGAAATCGATGCCTGTTTCGGTTTTATCTCCCAGTAAGAAAAAAATTGTGATAAAGCTCCTCTTATATCGCCAGGAAAATTTGCATGTGATTGTAAACCGATGGATGAAGGAATATAAAAAGAACGATAGCCGATCACGAGTGCTGATCAACAAAAAAAGCAGGCGAAAAATGAAAAAGAGGCACATTGCTCGGGAAAGCAGTTCGTATCCGACCGGGTATTATTCAACCGGATACTATTCTTCGTTCACTTCAAGACCTTACAATACTTTATGAACAAACGAGAGGCCGCATTCCTTTAGACATTCAGGGCTGTTTGTTTCACGTTCATTGAAATGGGAAAGGTATAGTAGTGTCTTATCCATAATTGAGAAAGGCGGATGCAGAATGAATGATGACTGTTTCGTAAAAGAGTATGATAACCTAGCCGCACTTTATCAAGATATTAGCAACTTAAAGGATAAAAGGTATACAGAAGGGAACATGTATATTCTCGCTCATGAGACTGAAACCGCTTTGGACCTAACGGACATTACTAGCGTGCCTAAATTTTTAAAGGACCAGGGAAATGGAGAAGGACCGCGCAATGTGTTGCAAAACCTTGACTTTAGCCCAGAAGAAGCGGATCATTATGAAGCTAAGCTGGATGAAGGCAAAGTTCTGTTAGTTGTAAAAAATAATAACAAAGGTCCCACTCCCCCATTTGTTTAAGTAACATAATAGTTTGAACAAGCATAGCAGCCGTTCCGATGTAAGGAACGGCTTAGCCTGTTTAGGAACACCCCCGCTTTATATGTTGTCAATTTTTAGATAATAAGGAGACAAAGAAATGATTCATTCTGAACACACTTCACAGGCAGGCCCCACAAAATGTATTTATCCAAAATGGCAGAGGACTTGCAAAACTTAGTTGGAACATTCAGGATTGTATGATAAAATCGTAGAAGTTTTTAGATAGCAAGAAGGGAAAGAGAATGAGGAGAATACGCATTTCTTTGTGGCACTTAATTTTATTTATCGTCATCATTTCGGTTTCTGTAACATTCTTTAGCAGTATGATCGCCGGTTACCGTGTAAGCAAACAGGCCCTTATTACGAACACACTGGAAACAAACCGCGTCTATGCGTTAAAGCTCGCAGCAACGATTGATTCGTTTTTAAATAATACGCTTCAAACACTGCAGGTGAGCGCGCAGGAGATTTCTCCTTTTATGAAAAATACAGGAAAACTCCTCAACGAAGCAGATCGGTTACAAAAACAAACGAATACGTTTAACTCGGTCATCATTGCCGATAAAACCGGAAAGATTTTAGCTACCTCATCACAAACGATTAACATGGTAGGGAAAGTATTAACATCCCCCGGGGCAGAACAAGCACTAAAGGAAAGAAAACCGCTCATCTCCAAGCCATATACGGCTATTACCGGAAGATTGGTCATTTTTATTTCCTATCCCATTCATGACAGGCAGGGAAACTATGTTGGCCTGGTTGGTGGAACGCTGTACCTGAAAAAAGGCAGTGCTTTAAACCAATTGATGGGCCGTCACTTTTACCATGATGGTTCCTATGTATATGTTATAAACCCGGATGGCCGTGTTATCTATCACCAAAAGCAGGAGCGTGTGAATGAGGTCATAATAAAGAATGCCATTGTTCAAAAGCTCATGCAAGGAGAAAATGGCGCCGAACGTATCATTAACACGAAAGGGGAAGATATGCTGGCAGGATACGCTTTTGTCCCAACCGCCCACTGGGGAGTCGTGTCACAGCGCCCTGTAAAAATGGCCCTTGCCCCGTCTGATAAAATGGTTAAAGATATGATACTGACAGCACTGCCTTCTCTGCTGCTTTCCATCCTTATCATTTCGTGGCTTGTTAAGTGGATTGCGAAACCGCTGCAGCAGCTGTCGTACTATGCGGAGCGCAGCATAGAAAAAGGACAAAAAGGAAATGTCGATAGCATCTTTGCCTGGTATTACGAGGCCCTTCAACTAAAGAAGGCACTTACCTATAGCCTGGACTCCCTGCATGAAGAAATTAACCACTTTATGCACGAATCCGTGACTGATCCGCTGACGGGGCTTGCCAATCGGAGAACGATGGATAAACAAATACAAGAATGGAAACAAAATGAGATTGCCTGCTCTATTATTTTATTGGATATCGACCATTTTAAGAGGATTAATGATACGTTTGGCCACACGGCAGGGGATCATGTGCTTACGTTTCTTGCCGATCAAATACGGCAAACCGTGCGAAAACAGGATATATGCTGCCGTGTAGGTGGAGAAGAGTTTGTTATCCTGCTTCCTCATGCCGGCAAAAACGAGGCCTTTGAGCTGGCGGAACGCTTGCGAAAAAGCATAGAACAAAGCATCAGCGTACGGGGAAACAGTTACGATTTCCGCCGGCGTTGCTTCCTATCCGGATGGGGTAACCGATGTCTCACAATTAGTGAAAAAAGCCGATCAGTCATTGTATGAGGCGAAAAAAACAGGGAGAAATTGTACGATTGTTTATGCTGCCTTGTCATATTAAAAGCGTATGCTATAATGAATTCAAACGTTAATTATATATTGATTTTTATAATTCACATGTTATCAGGGGTTATATTTTCAATTTGTATACAGCCCGTGATAATATGTGAATTTTTATTTTTATATTCAATATTAACTAACATATTATACTAAATTTGCGGAGGTTCTTACATGAACACAGGTACAGTAAAATGGTTTAATGCAGAAAAAGGATTTGGCTTTATTGAAGTTGAAGGTGGAGAGGATGTATTTGTACATTTTTCTGCCATTACAGGAGATGGATTCAAATCCCTCGAAGAAGGACAGCGAGTAAGTTTTGACGTTACACAAGGCAACCGTGGAGCTCAAGCTGCAAACGTTGTTAAGTTATAATAGGTAATAAACCAATCATATTGTAACGATATGAGGGAAGGCTGCTGACATCATCATGTTAGCAGCCTTTTTTGCTGTCTGGATAATCGATAGATAGCCGGCAAAAAAAATAGCCTTCAGGCTAGTTTTTTCGGGTGCAATCAATGCTTTATGCTTCTATCATAAAAATAGGTTTAGCCTGTTATTTCTAATAGTTGATTTCCCTATCCAACAAATCAGTTGCTTGATTTTCCGTAAACCCTTTGACTAGCACCAGTTCACTAATTAAAATTTGCCGCGCGCTGTCCAACATCCTTTTCTCGCTTGTATTAAGGATTTTTTCTTCGTTTCTGCGCATTAAATCTCGGACCACTTCGGCACTGTCCTGTATATTGCCTGTTTTCATTTTTTCCATATTCAGGCGATACCGCTGGTTCCACGGAATTAATTTATCGGATTCTTCATTATGGAGAAGAAGCAATACATTCTCCAGCGTATGCGCATCGACAACGAGACGTATACCAAGACCTGATGCTTTCTTTACAGGAACCATTACTTTCATGCTGCCAATCGGCATTTTTATAATATAATAGCGCTGTTTCTCTCCCAGGATTTCTTTTTCCTCTACAGCTTCGACCACGCCTGCACCATGCATTGGATAAACAATCTTGTCACCTATTTCAAACAAAAAAACTCACCTCCGATAAAGTGCCTTTTTCAATAATAGCATATGTAGACTGTTTTGGCAAAAATAAAATGATATCATATAAAAATGAAATAAGTCAATAGAATTTTTGAAAAAAATTACCCTTTTTCTTTTTTTATATTCATCACAAGTTCGTTCAAGCTGCTTTTTGCCTTGTTCGTGATATCGATTCCCTCCATGATTTTCACTGAGTTTACAACCCGCATTCCATCTAGCTGGTAAGTTAGCCCTTTTCTGAATTTCGTAAGAATCCCCTCGTAGCTTGTTTTTATCTTTTTAAGGTTAGCGCTTTCGGGCTTAGAATCGTTATGGATTTTATTCCATAGGTAGAGCACCTCCTGCCTGGCTATATCCACGCTTTCTTTTGCTTCATCAAGTTCATCGTTGTGCTGGGTTTCGGAAAGGATAAGGTCTAATTCTTTCAGCGTCTTTTGCAATGTATCTATCGAATTTTCAACGTCTTGAATAAACATTTTATCATTAGCGTTTACAGCTGTAGAGGCGGATGGATTGAGTGGCATGCTTTTTATCGTTTGCGCTTCTTGCTTCTGAACATTGGAGTGGGCAACGGGCTCGAATTTGCTTTCAGAACTGCAGGCGGTGAGTGCAGCTGTACAAAGCAGGACAATAGTGATAGAAATCGTTGCTTTCATTTGTTTTAACCCTCCTTTATAGCCATTGTATTAGCTTGTCCTGCAAGATATGAGAAGAGATTCTTCCTCCTGCTCTTACTCCAATGGTGTATTATTCACTAGGGACACACGATGAGGTAATGATTTGTCCCTCCCTTCCATATATATCTTGGGAGGGAGGAGATATTTTGAAACGAAACCGATTTCTATTTATTGTTGGCAGTGTGATGACCTTGTTTCTTACGGCTTGCTCTAACGGACAGGCGAACCATATGGACGCCCCTTCCCAAGCGGCGGAGGAAAAGGGGACTTTGCAGATAATCACCGTACCGGATTCTACGCTGGATGAGCCAGCCCAGAGTTCACCGCAGTTTGGCAAGCAGGCTTTGGAATACATGAATGATTTATTGCTCGCCAGTGCCGAATTGCAGGGACAGCTTCAGGGAGAATTCGACCAGAAGGACTGGGAGCAGCGGGTTGGGAGCGTGGAAAACTCCTATCGGGCTGCCGTCAAGCACGCCATGTCAATCCCAAGGCCGGAGCCGGGCGCACTAAATATGTATAACACCTACATTATGATTGTGGACAGGTATAAAGCGTTCCCGGAGCTTCTTTTTCAGGGGATTGAGGAAAACAATGTAAATGCAATTAAAGAAGCGTTCACCCAGCTCCGCATGACCGAACGGCAGTATGATCGATTTATTAAAATTACCAATGAGAAGCCCGTTTCCTAACTAAGCGAAACGGGCTTTATATATGATCGCTCTAAGAAAAAGTAGAGATATCGATTCCCATCCTGATAAAAAATTTGATACGATAGCATTATACATACAAGAACAGATGATTTTAAGGAGGAATACGATGAGCAAGGAAAATTCATTCGATATTGTGTCCAAAGTCGATTTGGCTGAAGTAACGAACGCGGTAAACCAGGCGATGAAGGAAATCGAGACACGTTATGATTTCAAGGGGAGCAAAAGTAACATTACACTCGAAAAAGACGAGCTTGTCATCCTATCGGACAGCGATTTTAAGCTAGACCAGGTAAAGGAGGTACTCGATTCCAAATTAATTAAGCGGGGCATCTCCTTTAAAAGCATTTCCTACGGCAAAGTCGAGCAGGCATCCGGCGGTACCGTGCGCCAGCGGGGAAAAATCGCTCAGGGGATTGACGCTGATAATGCCAGGAAGATTAACAAGCTCATTAAAGACAGCAAGCTTAAAGTAAAGAGCCAGATTCAGGACGATCAGGTACGGGTGACAGGCAAAAGCAGGGATGATCTCCAGCAGGTCATGGCCCTGTTGAAAAATGAAGATTTTCCGCTTGATTTGCAATTCATTAACTTTAGATAGTGGAATTGAGTATTTTACCTGATTTTCTTGCATGTCATTTTCAAAGTACGGTATCATAATAGGACAGGAAGTGAATAGGAATCGCAAAGAGAGTCGCAGGGATGGGGGAACGGAATGGCAACTCCAAGTATGGAAGATTATCTCGAAAGAATTTATACACTTATTGAAGAGAAAGGGTATGCGCGTGTTTCCGATATCGCGGAAGCATTGAACGTTCACCCGTCTTCCGTAACAAAAATGGTGCAAAAGCTGGATAAAAGCCAGTATTTAGTATATGAGAAGTACCGCGGACTCGTGCTGACCACGAAGGGGAAAAAAATGGGGAAGCGGCTTGTTGATAGACATGCTTTGCTTGAGAGCTTTCTGCGCATTATCGGTGTATCTGAAGAAGTTATTTTTGATGACGTGGAAGGAATCGAGCATCATTTAAGCTGGGATTCCATTACCTGTATTGAATGCCTAGTTCAATATTTCCAGGAAGAGCCGGAGCGCGTAGCCGATCTTCGCCGCTTAATGGAAGCGGAAAGCGAGTCATAAATCGTCAATAATGGAACGAGCAGAGGCCTTCGGGTCTCTTTTTTATTCTTAAAATCCATCTCCTGGAGTAAATTGTATACAGAAGGCGATACAGCGGGAGGGAACCAAATGAAAATAGATGCTGTGTTTGAAGGCGGCGGTGTTAAAGGTATTGGTTTTGTAGGCGCAATCCAGGCTTTCGAACAGCAAGGCTTTCGTTGGAACAGGGTAGCGGGCACTTCGGCGGGTGCAATCATTGCCGGATTGCTGGCCGCCGGCTTTACGGCCGAGGAACTGCGGCAGCTTATGAAGGAATTCAATTATGTCGCTTTGCAGAAAAAACAGGGAATTGCCCGGATCCCTTTCATTGGCCCCTGGGTAAATCTATGGGTTTGCAAAGGAATGTATACAGGTGACTATCTTTATAAATGGGTAGAAAAACAGCTGCGCCGCAAAAACGTATGCACGTTTGGCGATTTACCGGCTGGGAGCCTGAAAATCATCGCCTCCGACATTACGGATGGGCGCCTCCTTGTTATTCCTGATGATTTAGATAAAATCGGATACGATCCTTCCACGTTCTCGGTCGCACTCGCGATCCGGATGAGTGCAAGCCTGCCTTTTTACCTGCAGCCGGTTATTTTGAAAAACGGAAATGCTCCCGTGTACATTGTAGATGGAGGCATTTTAAGCAAATTCCCTTTATGGATATTCGGGGAGAACACGGAGCTGGACTACCCTACAATCGGGTTTCGGCTCTCTGCCGGCTATGAAGCTGAACCGTATCCTATTTCTAATTTTCCGGATTATGTACACGCGATGCTGCGGACGATGATGCAGGCTCATGATCAAAGGTACGTTGAGAAGCAGCACGCCGCGCGCACCGTATTTATTCCGACTGACGGAATCTCCACCACGAAGTTTGATTTAACGGAGGAGGAGAGAGACTGGCTATACGAATCCGGAAATGAGGCTGCACACGATTTTTTCACACGCTTGCCCGCTCTTCGGAAGAAAAGAAAAACCTCTTAAATCAAGAGGTTTTTGTTTTTTCCGTATTCTTCTGTTTGTTTTTCTTCCCATCAATGACACGAAACGGATGGTTGCGCCGCGCCGATGCTTTCAGTCGGTTCATTTTCTTTAATTTACTCGTGGAGGAAGGAATCAGCGGTGTGGATTGCTGTCCCTGCTGCGAGCGCTTATTCCGCTGTTTCTGCTGCTTCAGCGCTTTCTGGTAGCCTGCATCGCCCGTACTCGTTCTCCCTGAGCCTCCTGGAAGAAAACGGTTGAACAAGAAGTAGAGAAGCCCCCCGATAGCGGCCATAATTAAAATTGATTTAACGAGGCCCCATGGATCCTTATAAAGCTGGGTTGCCAATCCGACTCCGACAAGAGCAAACAATACGACAGTAACGACCTGAGATTTCCGCGACACCCTAACACCTCATTTCATTAGATGTGTAACCCAAGCGAATTAGTAGCTGACAGAAACTAAATCCTCTTTAGCCTTCCCTTCATCCAATTCCTGCATGCGCTTGAATGAGGCGATGGCAACTTCCACCTGTTTATCATCCGGTTCCCGCGTTGTGACTTTTTGCAGCCAGAGACCCGGATAGCCAAGTATGCGTAAAAAAGGAACATCGCGCAATTTATTCGTCGCCTGCAGAGTTTCATAAGAGACGCCGATAACAACAGGCAACAGTAAAATACGCTGGTAAACTCTCTCCCATAGTGAATCGTAGTGGAAGAACGAGTAGATAACAACGCCCACAAGGACGGTGAAAATAATGAAACTGCTTCCACACCGATAATGGAGGGTGGAGAATTGCTGTACCCTCTTTACTGTTAATTCTACCCCGGCTTCATAAGCATTAATCACTTTATGTTCCGCCCCATGATACTGAAAAAGCCGCTTAATCATAGGGGTTTGGGCGATGGCGAGAATATAGGTCAGCAGAAGAATAATTTTAATGCCGCCTTCAATTAAATTCTGAAGAATATTGTTCGTTACCCAATGCTTAAACAATACATCAGCAAGGACGGCAGGCACAACGGTAAACATCAGCTTTCCGAAAATAAGGGACAGGACGCCGACGACAGCAACACCCAAAATCATCGTGAGCTTAGAGGCCTGCTTTTCATTTTCGCTGTCGTCTTCTTCACCGGGAGCAACGTCGTAACGCTCGGTAGAGAAGTTAAGGTGCTTCGAGCCATTGGCGCTCGCAGAAATTAACCCTACAATTCCCCGGATGAAAGGGATTTTTTTGAAGGAATTCACCCATGGTTTTTCCTGTTTTCGTTCCTCGTAATATTCGATCGTTTCATCCTTGCGGCGAACGGCGGTTACAGTATAGTTTCTGCCGCCAAACATGACGCCCTCAACAACTGCCTGGCCGCCGTAAGCGGGTTGAATTTGTTTTGACAAGTTAAACACCTTCCTTACCCTTTATTTTATCTTATTTAATGTAAGGATTCTAGCAAAAGTATGGAGATAAACGAACATTCTTGCAACAGCTATTGATAATTAAGGGAAGGGATGATAAATATGGTTATGGGGGGAGGTGAGTATATGAAAAAATTATTGGGTGCAGCTTTACTGCTGGCGCTTGTTATCGGTCTATCGGCCTGCGGCGGCGGGCAGAAAGCCGCCGATGCCCCTGCGGATAAGCCTGCCGATCAAGGGCAAGCGGCAGCAGGCACTGGTGCAGATGATGCTAAGAAAATTACGGAAGGAAAATGCATATCCTGCCATGGGGGAAACCTTGAAGGCGGCGCAGGTCCGAAGCTAACGGATGTCGGGTCCCGCCTTTCCAAAGATGAGATTGCAAAAGTACTTAAAGAAGGGCGCAAGGGCACGATGATGCCTGGCGGACTTCTTAAGGACGATGAGGTGGAGAAGGTAGCCGTTTATCTTTCCAATCAGAAATAATAATACGCTGTACATAGCCAGCACACGTTGGCTGCGGGGAGCATCTCTTGCTAATGACTGTGAGGGGTGCTCTTTTCTTATTGTATATGAAAATATAATTTTCTATACTTAGGATAATGTTATAGATGCTTCGCTATCTTAACAAGCACACCTTAAAGCATACTATAAATCGGAGATGATGGAATTGACGGCAAAAATTAATGCAATCCGCAAACAGTTGGACGCGCATAATATTGACGGCTTACTCGTAACAAACGCCTACAACAGACGGTATACAACAGGGTTTACCGGTTCCTCCGGTTACTGCCTCATCACTGAGCAAGGCGCCGAATTAATCACTGATTTTCGCTATGTGGAACAAGCCGCGCAGCAGGCGGAAGGATTCGATGTAATCCGCCACGAAGCTGACATCGTAGAAACGGTAGCGGCAAGAGTGAAGCAGTATGGAGTCAAAAAGCTCGGTTTTGAGAAAAATCATGTGACCTATGCGCTTTTTGAGCGATTGGAAGCGCTGAATCCAAATGTTGAGCTGGTCCCTGTTTCAAGCATTATTGAGGAGCTCAGGCTGCTTAAGACTCCGGATGAAGTTGCCATTATTAAAGAAGCCGCAGCGATTGCGGACAATACGTTTACCCACATCCTTTCCTTTATCAAACCAGGAATGACCGAGCTTCAGGTGGCGAATGAAATGGAATTCCATATGCGTTCTCAAGGCGCATCGTCTTCTTCTTTCGACACGATTGTTGCTTCCGGCCTGCGTTCCGCTCTGCCGCATGGGGTTGCCTCGGAAAAAGCAATTGAAAAAGGAGATATGATTACGCTCGATTTTGGCGCATATTATAAAGGATACTGCTCCGATATTACACGGACGATTGCGGTTGGTGAACCAGGCGATAAGCTAAAGGAAATTTATAATGTTGTCCTCAAAGCCCAGCTAAACGGCGTACAGCATATGAAAGCCGGATTGACGGGGATTCAGGCCGATGCACTGACACGCGATATTATTAAGGAAGCAGGGTATGGTGAATATTTCGGCCACAGCACAGGACACGGCATCGGGCTTGAAGTCCATGAAGGTCCTGCGCTTTCTATGCGTGGAAATCAAATTCTCGCTCCGGGGATGATGGTCACGGTTGAACCCGGCATCTATATCGAAGGGACAGGCGGTGTCCGTATTGAAGACGACGTCCTTATTACGGAAGATGGCTGCGAAATAATTACGAAATCACCGAAGGAATTGATTGTTCTTTCTTAATGGTTTTGTGTTATAATTTGAAAGTTAAGAAACAGGATAATAACAGGCTTGTAGGAGGTTTATTCATGATTTCAGTAAACGATTTGCGTCCGGGCGTAACAATAGAGCATGATGGGGACATCTTCTCTGTAATTGAGTTCCAGCATGTGAAGCCTGGTAAAGGCGCGGCTTTTGTACGGACAAAGCTTCGTAACCTTCGCAGTGGCGGAATTAAAGAAACAACATTCCGTGCGGGCGAGAAAGTAGCAAAAGCAAGAATTGAAACGAAAGAAATGCAATATTTGTACGCTTCCGGCGACGAGCATGTATTTATGGATACACAGACATATGATCAGCTTAGCCTGCCGACGAACCAGATTGAGCAGGAATTGAAATTCTTACTTGAGAATATGAACGTTAATATCGTATCATATGAAGGCGAGATTCTCGGTGTGCAAGTTCCGAATACGGTCGTACTTGAAGTTACGGATACAGAACCGGGCATTAAGGGAGATACCGCATCCGGCGGCACGAAGCCGGCAACGCTCCAAACCGGTCTTGTTGTACAGGTTCCTTTCTTTATAAACGTAGGGGACAAACTAAGTATCGACACCCGCAATGTAGAATACGTATCCCGCGCTTAATCGCACGAAAAATAACCCTCATGCCTGTTATAGGCGTGAGGGTTATTTTTCGCTGCTCAGTTACAGGTTACCCTCTGCAAAATTGTTTATGGAGTCGACCGAGGTTGCCATTTGTTGAATCGCCTGTACAATCTCCTGCACAGACGTGTCATGCCTGGAGCTGGCAGTGTTATTCTCGATGATTTTGCCCTTGATTTTCTCCATCCGGTAATAAAAAGTCTTCTACGATCCTGTTAAATGTATCGCATGCCTTCGTTGGGCAGGCATGCGATATCCTGGGGAGCAGGCATGCTTCTGCTCTGGGAAGAGAGGTGAGAAGCGTGTGCCGGTATTTCATCATTTTGCGTTCATTTTCCCCGTAGACGAGCAGAACAGGGGTTTGAATTCGGGATAAAGACGTCGTAATGTCGTAGGTGAAGAGCGAGCGCAAAAACAAAAGCGTTTCGGAGCGGCGGACTTTCAATGCCTGCTCCTTGAATTGATGAACCTGCTGCTGATTCGCTCCGTTTACTTTTGCCACGCCATGTGCTTCGTACCGGGTAGCATTTACAAGTGAGGCAAGATAAGAAGCCGTAAACTTACTGTAACGGTACATCGTGCCGAGTTTTGGAAACGCACCGGTTAGAACAGCCCTCTCACACCGTTCACTGTGTGAAAGCAGGAAATGGAGCAAAATAACGGTTCCAGAAGAATAAGCGAGAAAATGAGCCTTCTCGATCCCCAAATAGTCAAGCAGTTCCTTTAAATCGGCAGTAAGTGTTCTAAGGTATTGGTCCGCTGGAATCTGCAGGGAAATCCCGCTCCGTCCGTGTCCCCGTACATCGTATGTAATAACGCGAAAGCGATCGGAGAAGTAGTCAACCTGGCCGCGCCAGTTTACATGAGAGAGCCCCAGCCCATGCAGGCAGACAATAGGAAATCCTTTCCCTGTTTCTTCGTAATATAAAGGTGTGTTCTGAATGTTAATATGCGGCAATTGGCCACCTCTCCTTTCCGTACACCGTTTGTAGTGTATCCGAAAAGAATGGGGTTAAATCTCCGCTGAAAAGCCATACTAAAAACGAATCGGAAAGGAGGAGTTTTTACAATGGATACTGAAAGCAGAATTTCTTACTTGCGTGGACTTGCAGATGGGATGGAAATAGAAAAAAGTAAAGAAGGCCAGCTCATTCACCACATGATACGTTTTATGGAGGAAATGAACGACTCCCTTATGGATGCGCATGCGCGCCTCGATGAACAGGAGGAGTACATCGAAGCCATTGATGAAGACCTTGCCGAAACAGAAGCCTTCCTCTTCGATGAGGAGGAATACGAAGATTATGATTACGACGATGAATATGAATTCGCCCTCAATGATGATGACGATGACATGATTGATGAAATTTACCTCCATGAGGATGATTTGTATGCTCCTGATGGATACACGGTAGGCAGCAGGCTTAATTAATGAATGAATGCATACAGCAGGCAGGAGATTTTCCCTGCCTGCTTTCTTGTTTTTAGGGGAGGAAGGAATTCCTGCCCTTTCTTTGTCATAAAGTGGCCAGGCTTACCATATGAATGTGATAAGTATGGTTGGACAAAAAGGGGCGACACAGGTGATTGATGATATTTTACGTATACTGCCCGATACGGTTCGCAGGCGGTTGAGCCTGCTGCCGGCAGTCGAATTGGCGGCAATGGAGGAAATCCGGCTCCGTGCAGAACGGCCGCTGGAATGTGTTGCGGGAGGAAGAACCTGGTTTCTATCCGAAAGAGGCCATGGAGTGCAGGACCTGCGGAAGCGGTATTTTTCTCACGGGAAGAGGCGGCACAGCTTCTGAATCGGCTGAGCCAGCATTCACTTTATACGATGGAGGAGGAGATGAGGCGGGGATATATTACAATCCAGGGCGGGCATCGCGTGGGAATTGCGGGAAAGGCCGTTCTGGAGGGAGGCAGCGTGAAGCTTATTCGTGACATTACTAGTTTTAACATACGGATTGCACGCGAGAAGCAGGGGACAGCCGATCCGGTTCTGCCGCTCATTATACAAAACGGGCTCGTTGCAAATACGCTCATTATCGGACCGCCTCAATCCGGAAAGACGACGCTGCTCCGGGATTTAGCGAGAAAAATTAGCTACGGATCGAAAGCGCTCCCGGCGAAGAAAGTTTCCATTGTCGACGAGCGCTCGGAGATTGCGGGCTGTGTGGGGGGGATTCCGCAAAAAGACGTGGGCCCCAGAACAGATGTGATGGATGCCTGTCCGAAAGCGGAAGGGATGATGATGATGATCCGCTCCATGTCTCCGGAAGTTCTCATCACAGATGAGATCGGACGGACGGAAGACGGATACGCCCTGGAAGAAGCGATCCACGCAGGGATCAGCGTGATTACGAGCGTTCACGGCAGGGATATAAAGGACATTACGCGTCGGCCGCTCCTCTCCCGTATTCTGCAATCCGGCGTTTTTCACCGTTACGTTGTCCTTACCTCCAGTCCGAAGGCAGGTACGGTTGCCGCGCTTTACGACGAGAGCTTCAAGGAATGCAGAGAGCGAATGCGATGCTGAAGCTTCTCGGCGCCTCGGCGGTACTGTTATCAGGAACACTTATCGGAATGCGGATGGCGGGGCGCTTCGCTAAGCGGCCCTTGCAAATACGCCAGCTGCGAATGGGCCTGCAAATTCTTGAAACGGAAATCGTATACGGCTCCACCCCGCTTCACCTGGCGCTGCACAGCATTTCCCGGAGAGTACAGGGAGATGTCGCCCGTTTGTTTGCAAGAACGAGCGAGATGCTGGAGGAGCAGGCAGACACGACGGAAGAATGCTGGAGAAAAGCCGTGAATGAGGTATGGCCTGCTACCGCACTTAAAGAACCGGAGAAGGAAGTACTGCTCCACCTGGGAGGGATTCTCGGGCGCAGTGACAGGGAGGATCAGCAGAAGCATTTAAAGCTAACGGTTATAAATTTACAGAGCGAAGAAAACAATGCGAGGGATAGCCAGAAAAAATACGAGAAGGTGTGCAAAAGCCTCGGTATATTAGGTGGTCTCCTGATTGTGATCTTACTATATTGAGAGGTGGAGAACATGGGGTATGACGTGAATGCCGTTTTCCAAATCGCGGGGATGGGGATCATCGTCGCCATGATTCATACCGTACTGAAACAATCCGGCAAAGAAGACTGGGCTCATTGGGTAACACTAATTGGATTCATTGTCGTATTGTTTATGGTGGCATCGTTCATTAATGACTTATTTCAAGAAATTAAGCGGGTTTTTCTGTTCCGGTAAGGGCGGGAAGCGAATGGAGATTATTCAAGTAGTCGGGCTCGGTATCATTGCTGCTATCTTAAGCTTAGTCATTAAGGAACAAAAGCCGATGTTTGCCTTTGTTCTCGCCATGTTTACAGGGATTATTATCTTCCTGTTTCTCATCGGCAAAATCTCAGACGTCATCCGCATGCTTGAGAAAATGGCGATGCAGGCCAACTTAAATATCGTGTACCTTGATACGATTCTTAAAATTATCGGCATTGCCTACATTGCGGAATTCGGAGCACAGGTCACGCGGGATGCGGGCCAGGGTGCGATTGCCTCTAAGATTGAACTGGCGGGAAAAGTGCTCATTATGGTTATGGCGATTCCGATTCTCTCCGTCATTATTGAAACCATTATCCAGCTACTCCCTTCATAAAAAGGTGTGAAGAAAATGAAGCAGAAACGTATGCTGCACTGGCTGGCCGGATTCGGGATTTTCGTTTTTCTGCTTATGCAAAGCATAACGAGCGCGTCCGCTGCTGCTTCCCCGCAGGAGGCAGTGGTAAATAGCCAGATTGAACGCCTGGACACACAGGAAATTGAAGCGTTCTGGAAGAACCTGCTCGATAAATACAACGGATATCTCCCGGAGAGCCAGGGGAAAAGCCTGTTTGAAATGCTGACCGGCGAGCACACCATTACACTGGCCGGTGTGCTGAAAGGAATGCTGTCCTTCTTGTTTCACGAATTGCTTGTAAACGGAAAATTGCTGGGAGCCATTCTCATTATCACCGTATTTGCCATGGTGCTTGAGACGCTGCAGACCGCGTTTGAAAAAAATGCCGTAAGCTCTGTTGCCTACGCGATTTCTTACATCGTCCTTATCATCCTTGCGATTAATAGCTTCCGGATTGCGATCGGGTTCGCCCAGGGGGCCATTGACGATATTGTAGGCTTCATGCTTGCCTTGATGCCGCTCGTTCTTGCTTTGCTTGCTTCTACCGGGAGCATAACATCCGCTGCGATGTTTCACCCCATGATTATCTTTCTTATTAACACGAGCGGCATTTTAATCTCCAGCGTCATCTTTCCGCTGCTTTTTCTGTCGGCCGTTCTCAGCATTGTCAGCACGTTCTCTGTCAAGTATCAGCTCACCAGACTGGCGCAGCTGCTGCGGACAATAAGCCTGGGCCTTCTTGGCAGTTTCTTGACGATTTTTCTTGGTGTGATTTCAATCCAGGGGGCGGCAACGGCTGTTGCGGATGGAGTGGCGATTCGGACAGCGAAGTATGTCGCCGGCAATTTTATCCCGGTTGTCGGAAGAATGTTTGCGGACGCGGCGGATACGGTCGTAGGGGCATCGCTGCTTATCAAGAATACGGTAGGAATCGCCGGTGTCTTGCTCATCGTCTTCATCTCGGTGTTTCCTGCGCTTAAAATTATCGCGCTTGCTCTCATCTACAACCTTTCCTCAGCGGTCATGCAGCCGCTCGGAAACAGCCCGATCCTCTCTTGTCTGAGCATTATCGGCAAAAACCTGATTTATGTATTTGCTGCCCTCGCTACCGTAAGTTTAATGTTTTTTCTTGCTGTGACGATTATTATTTCCGCCGCAAACGTATCCGTTATGATGCGGTAAGGGGAGTGTGCAATGATAGCAGCCATTACACTCTGGTTAAAAAAAATTATTCTTCTTGTCCTGCTGGCCACCTTTCTTGATTTGCTTCTCCCGAGCACGACGTACGGCAAGTATGTAAAGCTCGTCATGGGGCTAATCATCATGCTGACATTGCTCTCTCCGCTGCTTGATATCGTAAAAAAGGACATTTCAGTTGACGATCTCGTACTGCAGACGATGGAGAACAAGGGAGCCTCCTTTGATTTCCAGCGGGTGGAGAAGCTCGCCGGGCAATTGACGGAAAATCAGAATCAAACCGCGGCCGCATATGTGGAATCTCAAATCAGCCAGCTTGTTAAAAAACAGGTGGAACAGCAGTATAAGGTAGCGGTTGATTCTGTCACAGTGAAGGTGCAGGCTGCAGATAAAGAAGGGAAGCAGCCAATTAGAGAAATGGTGATTGTCCTTAACCGGGATGCAAAATCTCCGGACCCCGGGACAGGAAAGGAGGGAGTGGACATCAAGCCTGTAGAGCCAGTTAAGGTAGAAATTAACCCTGCTAAAGACCATCGTCCAAGGGAGGAAACCGTCGCCGTAATGGGAGAGCAATCTCCGCTTCAGAAAGAAATTCGATCTTCGCTTTCTCTGTCCTGGAACGTGCCCGACAACGCGGTTGATGTCAGATGGCGGGAGAGGGGGGGAGGATAACATGGCGGGAGAGAAATGGAGTGAGAAGTGGAAACGGATAAAGGGAGACGAAGATGGAACGCGAAAGCGGCCGGCTGGAATTCAAACGCTGCTTATTATAGGAGCGCTCGGAATTGCGGTTATGATCCTGAGTTCTTTTTTTAACGGACTGCAGAATACGCCGAAAAAGCCCCCCGAACCGGCAGAGAGCACGGCTGTGCTTGCCCAGAAAAACCACGAATCCTATACAATGGAAGAATATGAAGCGATGTATGAAAAACAGCTAAAGGATGTTCTGCAAAGTATCGACGGGGTAGGACAGGTTTCGGTTATGGTAAATATCGATTCGACGGAAGAAATTGTTGTAGAGAAAAACCGGAACAAGCATAGCCAGGTGACGAAGGAAGCGGATAAGGGTGCTACACGGGAAATTAACGATGAATCCAGCCAGGAGCAGGTTGTTATCACAAGAAAAGACAAAGACGAGCAGCCGGTTGTTTTGAAAACGGTAAAGCCCAGGGTCCGCGGGGTCGTTGTCGTTGCATCAGGTGCCCAGAATCTCCAGGTGAAAGCCTGGATCCTTGAAGCCGTACAGAAAGTGCTTGCCGTTCCCTCTTATAAAATCTCGATTTTACCTAAAAAACCTTAAGGAGGATGTAACATGGTATTAAAAAAACAAACCGTTTGGCTGCTGTCCATGCTGGCAATTCTCGTTGTCCTGTCCGCTTACTATCTTTTTCAGGGTCCTTCACAGCAGGTTCCTGTAGCGACCGGCAACACGAATGATGCAGGCAAAACACAGGGGGATCTGGTGGGGGGAAACAAGGACATCAGCGTGAGCACGAAAGAGGCTGCGCCGGAAACGCCGGCCGCCGCGCCGTCGGATGACTACTTCATCAGCTATAAAATGGATAGAGACGCCAGACAGGAACAAGAAATGGACCGCTTTATGGAAGTGATGTCGAACAGCGATGCAAAATCAGAAACGATTGCTGAGGCAAGAAAAAAATACGATGAACTGGCTGCCCTGAAAGACAACCAAACACAGGTAGAGGAACTTGTAAAGTCAGCGGGCAGCTATAAGAATGTCGTCGTTATCGCGAAAGATGATATGGTACGTGTAATAGTACAGGCAAATTCACTCAAAAAAGAAAAGGCTGTCGAAATCATCAGCCTCGTAAAACAGCATATGAAGGTGCCTGGCAACAACATTGTAGTCAGCTACAAGCCGTAAGAACATAAGGATAGGGCCGCGGAATTGTCAATTTTCGCAGCCCTATCCTTGTTTTATTGCATAGCGATGGCGCAGTGCCATAAGGGGAATCGGCAGACAGGATGGGTGTGTGAATTGAGAAATAATTCAATTCCGCCTCGCCAAAAAGTTTTTGCTTTATGTTATAATACAAGTGTTGAATTCTGTGCAAGTACATAGAAAAATAAGTTAGGAGTGGGCATTGCATGTTTAAGATCCATGAAATTAGAGAAATCATCAAACTAGTAGACCAATCAAATATTACAGAATTTAAGATTGAAGAAGAGGGGATGAAAATCTCCATTAAGAAGGGAACAGAAAGTGCGGCAGCAGCTGCGCCGGCTCCCGCTGCACCGCAAGTGCCGCAAGTCCAGGCAGCCGCACCGGCTCCCGAACTGGCACCTGCGCCGCTAGCAGCACCTGCACCACAGTCCGCACCGTCGTCACCTGCAGTGCCGTCCGCTAATGTGGAAGATGCGAATTTACATAAAATCACGTCACCTATGGTCGGCACTTTCTACAAATCAGGAGAACCGAGCGCGCCTGCCTTTGTTCAGGCCGGTGATAAGGTGAAGAACGATACGATTGTTTGTATTGTTGAAGCGATGAAGCTCTTTAATGAAATCGAAGCTGAAGTTTCCGGAGAAATCGTAAAAGTTCTCGTTGAAGACGGGCAGCTGGTAGAGTATGGACAACCTCTCTTCCTCGTGAAGCCGGAATAGGGGGATTTCTATGTTTAAAAAAGTCTTAATAGCTAATCGTGGAGAGATTGCTGTCCGGGTTATTCGCGCGTGCCATGAACTGGGGATTAAAACGGTTGCCGTATATTCAACCGCTGATAAAGACGCTCTGCATGTACGGCTGGCAGATGAGGCGTACTGTATTGGGCCAACGGCTTCCAAAGACAGCTATTTAAATATGACAAATCTGATGACCGTAGCGACAACAACCGGAGTGGACGCTGTTCACCCGGGGTATGGGTTCCTCGCTGAGAATGCGGACTTCGCAGAAATTTGTGCCGCGTGCAACATTACGTTCATCGGCCCCGAGCCGCAGGCTATCGTGAAAATGGGAGATAAAAACATCGCCCGCGAAACGATGAAAAATGCAGGGGTCCCAATCGTGCCGGGAACGGATGGCCTGATTACCGACATTGATGAAGCGATCCGTGTCGCAGAAGATGCGGGCTATCCTGTTATTGTAAAAGCGACCGCAGGCGGCGGCGGAAAAGGAATGCGCGTTGCCCGTACGAAGGAGGAATTGATTTCTTCCGTTCGCCAGGCGCAGGTTGAGGCGCAGGCAGCGTTCGGGAATCCGGGTGTGTATTTGGAGAAGTATCTTGAGGATACGCGCCACATTGAGATTCAGGTTATCGCGGACAAACACGGGAATGTGTGCCATCTGGGTGAGCGGGATTGCTCGATTCAGCGCCGGCATCAGAAGCTGGTGGAAGAAGCGCCTTCGCCTGCTCTCGATGAAGAGACGCGTCACCAGATGGGAAGCGCTGCTGTTGCGGCTGCCGCAGCTGTGAATTACCATGGAGCCGGCACGGTAGAGTTTCTGCTGGATAAAGACGGGAAGTTTTATTTTATGGAGATGAATACCCGCATCCAGGTAGAACATCCGGTTACAGAGTGGATTACCCGCATTGATTTGATAAAGGAACAAATTATGGTCGCCGCAGGTCATCCGCTGTCTTTCAAGCAGGAAGAGGTAGAAATTATCGGGTGGGCGATTGAATGCCGGATTAATGCTGAAAACCCTGCCAAGAAATTCATGCCGTCCCCGGGAACGATCCGCTCCTATCTCCCACCGGGAGGCTTTGGCGTCCGCGTTGACAGTGCAGCATATGAAGGGTACCAAATCTCGCCTTTCTATGATTCGATGATTGCCAAAATCATTGTGTGGGGAAAGGATCGCAACGATGCCATCCAGCGCATGAAGCGGGCGCTGGCCGAGACGGTCATCGATGGCGTGCACACAACCATTCCGTTCCATTTAAAGCTTCTGGAACATGAAATGTTCGTGGAAGGCAATTTCAATACGAAATTCCTTGAAACGTATGATTTGAAAATAGAAGAGTAGGCTGCAAAAACTACACCTCCTTTCAAAGAGCAAAATTGTCTTATAGCGTGATGGTTGCTATAATAGGCGTAGAATAAATCTTTGAAGGAGGTGTTATTTATTGGAAGCAGGTATTGAATTTTCACAGCTTGATTTGGGAAGAATTGAGATTGCCCCTGAAGTTATCGAAGTCATCGCCCATATGGCAACATCCGAAATTGACGGTGTAGCCGGGCTAAGCAGCGGAATCGTAGGTGATTTAGTAGAGCGCCTGGGCCGTAAAACAGGCCGCGGCGTGCGGGTGGACGTGAAAGATAAGGAAGCGGCAATCGATCTTTATATTATTGTTGAATTCGGACAGCAAATCCCTGACGTAGCACAGAAGGTGCAGGATAATGTTCGGGATTCTATCCAGAACATGACGGGCCTTATTGTAACGCAGGTGAATGTACATATTGTGGATGTTCATTTAAAACAGGAAAAGAAAGCATTATCCGAAGAGGCACACCGCGTTCGCTAGAAAGGCTCCATAGGGGGTCTTGCTTATTTGAAGGAGGACGTTCGTGAATTTATTTGATCGCTTTATTCTAACGCTCTACAGCCTGGCACTCGTTGTTGTTTCCTTATTTGTTATGGCTACAAGCCTAAACCTTATTTCTTACGAATACGTCATGGCGATTATCGAAGAAATGTATTCGTCATCCCGGACGAGTCTTATTTATTTTGCAGCTGCAGCCATTTTCTTTTTAATTAGTGTTAAGTTTTTGTTCACAAGCCTGAGGGGAGCCGGACGCCAGCCTGCTCCGCCAGCTGTCCGCAGCACGACGGAATACGGTGATGTCCGCATCACGATTGACACGCTCGAAAGCCTGGCCGCACATGCCGCAAAAAAGGTGCGCGGCATACGGGACTTGAAAGCAAAAGTAAGACCGGAGGAAAACGGTACATCGGTTCACATTAAAGTTACAGTGGACGGAGACACCCCGATCCCTGTGCTTGTGGAGCAGGTTCAACAGGGCGTGAAGCAGCATGTGGAATTGATTGCAGGCGTGGTAATCTCCGAGGTCACTGTGCTTGTGTCTGAGGTAGCACAGGCGAATACGGGAACACGCGTGCGGCGTGTGGAATAGAGGGATGCCTATGTTCTGGCAATTTATTATGGAGAACAGGGGAAAGGCCATTGGCATAACAGCAGGTTTCATTTTCGGTTTGCTGTTTCTACTCGTAGGCTTTTTTAAAACGATTGTATTCTCGGTGTTTGTAGCGACGGGATTTTACTTCGGACGTAAGTTTGACAACGAAGAGGACCTTGGAGAAGTGCTGGATCGAATTCTTCCCGGAAAGTTTACGAAGCGATAACAGGTGAAAATGTGAAAGGGAGATACTTCCGGTATATTGTAAATGAAAGCGTCAATTCCTTACAATAAAAAGGATTTGGCGCTTTTTTTGAGGAATGGTAATTTAGTAGTGGGTAAAGATAGTAAATACGGATAATACAAAAGGTGGTTGCTAATGAATCGACGTGAATCTCGCGAGAAAGCAGTGCAAGTATTGTTTTCGATTGATATGACGCAGACGGATCCAAAGGAAGTACTGGGAAACCTGATGGAGGAAAACGATGAGGTAAGCCGGGAAGATGCGGATACACAATTCCTTGCCGCGCTTGTTGAAGGGGCGGTCCGGCACCAGGCCGAAATCGATCAGATCGTAAGCCAGAACTTGCGGGGGTGGACAGTTGGCCGCCTGGCCAATGTCGATCGGGCCATCCTGCGCCTCGCAGGGTATGAGATGATGTACCGGGATGATATCCCGGTCGGTGCGACGCTTAATGAAGCGGTTGAGCTGGCTAAGCTGTTTGGAACAGACGATTCCCCGAAGTTCATTAACGGTGTGCTATCGAGCATGGCCAAAGACATTGAAAAGGGCAAACAAGAGGAATAGCGCCTATGGACGTTATCCTAGGAATTGATACGAGCAATTACCGCACATCTCTCTGTCTCGTTGACACTGAAGGGAAAATTGTGGCGGAAGAAAAGCAACTGCTGTCCGTTGAGGCAGGCGAAAGAGGGCTCCAGCAGTCTGAAGCTCTCTTTCAGCATGTCAAGCGCCTGCCAACGCTTGCCAGGAAAATGGCCGTGGAAGGCCAGCGCCTTGCCGCCGTGGCTGTCAGCCGGAGCCCGAGACCTGTGGCAGGCAGTTATATGCCGGTATTTCTTGCAGGAGAGATGGCGGCAGAGATGCTCGCCCATTTTACTCAAATTCCGCTCTACTATACGTCCCACCAGGAAGGACATATCGCGGCAGGGGAATGTACAACGGACACGCCGCTTGTGGCGGATGAATTTCTGGCTGTACATCTGTCGGGGGGGACAAGTGAGCTGCTCGCGTGCAAACGCACGGCCGACGGGTACGAGATTGAATGCATAGGAGAGACGAACGATTTGCACGCAGGACAATTAATTGATCGGGTTGGCGTCGCGCTGGGACTTCCCTTTCCTGCCGGTCCGTACCTTGAGCAGCTTGCTGCGAAGACAGATGAGCATCCGGAAACGGAAGCCTTCTCGGTTCCTTCTTCCGTTTCCGGCTATTCCTTTAGTTTCTCGGGACCGGAGGCTGCTCTGATGCGGGCAGTAAAGCAAGAGGTAAGCCCGCCGCTCATCGCCCGGGCGGCTGAAAAATGCATTGCGGCCACGCTGGAAAAAGTACTAAGAAGGGCAGCGGAGAATGGGTTTCCGCGCGATATGCTTATCGTCGGCGGGGTTTCAGCGAATCGGTATATCAAGGAGCGCCTCGTGAAAAGATTAGTCCATCCCGCGGTAAAAGCACGCCTTTATTTTGCAGATCCTGCCTATGCAGGGGACAACGCGTTTGGTGTAGCCCGAATCGGGCTTGCAAGGTGGAAACGAGAAAAAGCGGACAGGGGGTTTTATTTATGACAGCAACGGTGATAAGCGGAAAAGAAGTAGCGGACGATATTCGTGCCGCATTACGGGAGGAAGTAAACGGTTTAAAGCAGCATGGAATTCTTCCGGGGTTAGCCGTGATTCTCATCGGTGACGACCCCGCTTCGCACTCGTATGTAAAAGGAAAGATTAAAGGGTGTGAAGAAACCGGGATTTATTCTGAGGTTGTATACAAAGAAGCAGCGATTACCGAGGGTGAGCTATTGGATTTAATCGAAGCTTTTAATGAAAATCCGAACATTCATGGAATTCTTGTACAACTCCCTTTGCCTGCTCATATTTCTGAGAAGGCAGTCATTGATAAAATCCGGGCCGATAAAGATGTGGATGGATTTACACCCGTGAATGTGGGGAATATGTTAATTGGGAACGATTGCTATTTACCGTGCACGCCCCATGGTATTATTGAACTCATCAAGCGTTCAGGGCAGGAAATTTCTGGCAAGCATGCGGTTGTCATCGGGAGAAGCAATATTGTAGGAAAACCGGTAGCTATGTTATTATTGCAGGAAAACGCAACCGTAACAATCGCCCATTCACGCACACAGGATTTAGCTTCGGTGACAAAACAGGCCGACATTCTCGTCGTTGCCGTTGGAAGAGCGGAAATGATTGGTGCAGAATACATAAAACCGGGCGCTATCGTTATTGACGTAGGCGTGAACCGGGCAGCGAGCGGGAAGCTCGTCGGCGACGTGCAGTTTGAATCCGTTAAAGAGGCAGCCGGCTACATTACCCCTGTGCCGCGCGGCGTCGGCCCGATGACGATTACGATGCTTTTAAAAAATACCGTAGAAGCGGCAAAGAGGCTCGCGGGTCTGCCGCAGCAATAACGGGAGACAGGAAGGGCGAGCGCAGTGAACGAAAACCGGCAGATTTTTTCTGTGAAAGAAATTACCCGGTACATTAAAGACACGATCGAGTTTGACGAACTGCTGCAGGATGTGTGGATCCGGGGTGAGCTTTCGAATTTCACCCACCACTCCCGCGGACATATGTACTTCACCGTCAAAGACGAGGAGAGCCGGATGAAAGGCGTCATGTTCGCCGGACATAACCGGTACCTTAAATTTATCCCCAAGAACGGAACCCGGGTTTAATCCGAGGTTCCATCTCTGTGTATGAGAGGGACGGGCAGTACCAGCTGTATGCAAAAGAAATGCAGCCCGATGGAATAGGGAGCCTGTATCTCGCATATGAACAATTAAAGGAACGCCTTGAAAAAGAAGGATTATTTTCGCCGGAACGAAAAAAGGCCATCCCGGCATATCCTCGGACCATCGGTGTCATTACGTCGCCGACCGGTGCAGCTGTACGCGATATTATTACCACAATCAAACGGCGGTACCCGGCAGGCCATATTTTGCTGTTCCCGGTTGCTGTGCAGGGGGAGTATGCGCCCCCCGGCATCAGCCGGGCCATCAGACAGCTGAATGAACGCGGAGAGGTGGATGTCATTATCGTTGGCCGGGGCGGCGGCTCCATCGAGGAATTGTGGGCGTTCAATGAAGAATCGGTTGCCCGGAGCATTTTTGATTCCGCCATTCCGGTCATTTCTGCTGTTGGGCACGAAACCGACTTTACGATTGCCGACTTCGTCGCTGATATGCGTGCCGCCACACCTACAGCCGCCGCTGAGATCGCTGTGCCTAATATCCTCGAACTGAAGGAGAGGATTCAGGGGTTATCGGGACGGCTGTCTACCTCGCTTCGCTACCAGGTCAGGCATATGCGGCAGCGGCTGGAAAAGATTCAGCGTTCTTATATCTTCCGCCAGCCTGGAAGGCAGATCGTTCAGTATGAACAGCAGCTTGATCGGCTGCAGGAACGGTTGAACAAAGCGGGGATTCAGTACAACAGGCAGAAACGAAGTGAATGGAACGAGCTGCACCAATCTCTTCTGCGGCACAATCCCGGGCTTCAGGTTGAGCGTGCCCAGAACAGCGTCCTGCAGCAGACGGAACGCTTGAAGAGGGCCATGGAGACAGCGCTGCATACTGCCTCAGAGCAGCTCGATCGGAAACTCGCAAAGCTGGACGCGCTGAGTCCACTCAAGGTGATGCACCGCGGCTATTCGCTTGTATTTAAAGATGGGATTCAGGAGCGCCAGCTCGTGAAAAGCGTAAACGATGTCAATCCGGGTGACCCGATTAAGGTACAGCTTAGAAACGGAACGCTGGATTGCCAAGTATGGGGAATTGAAGGAGAGAAGATAGATGGCCAAGAAAAAGAATGATTTGCCGTTTGAAGAGGCGATGGAGAAGCTGGAAGAGGTTGTGGAACAATTAGAAGCCGGGGAGGTGCCGCTGGAGAAGGCCATCGCTCTTTTTCAGGAAGGAATGGAGCTTTCGCGAACGTGCAGCAGCAAGCTGAGCGATGTTGAACAAAAAATAGAAATGCTGCTTGAACAGGAAGGGGAGCAGAAGGTTGTTCCGTTCGAATTGGAGGGAGAAGAAGAGTGAGGGATGCTCGCCTTGCAGAATACATAAACGAAAAAGCGGCCCTAATTACAGACCACCTGTTAAAATCACTCGATACCCCGGATATACCTGAGGCGCTGCGCCAGTCGATGTCGTATTCGCTGCAGGCGGGGGGGAAACGGCTGCGCCCGGTTCTTGTTCTTGCCACGCTTGAAGCTTTTGATAAACCCGCTGATGCGGCGGTTCCGATTGCCTGTGCGATTGAAATGATTCATACTTATTCGCTTATTCATGATGATTTACCGGCAATGGATAATGATGATTTTCGCCGGGGAAAACCGACGAACCATAAAGTATACGGGGAAGCGATGGCGATTCTAGCGGGGGACGCTCTTCTCACCTATGCATTCGAGGTGATTTGCCGGGCGGAAAACCTCGGAGTTCCAGCCTCTCGTCTTCTGCGGATTATATCCGAGCTTGCCTCCTGCGCCGGGGCGAAGGGAATGGTTGGCGGGCAAGCCGCCGACATGGAAGCGGAAAACAAGCAGCTTTCCCTAGCGGAACTGCAGTATATTCACCAGCATAAGACCGCTGATCTGCTCGTGTTCTGCGCGCGCGCCGGGGCCATACTGGCCGGCGCCTCCGAGCGCCAGCTGGCCTCGCTTACCCGGTATGCAAACAATATCGGGCTTGCCTTCCAAATAAAAGATGACATTCTTGACGTCATCGGTGACGAAGAAAAAATCGGCAAGCCGGTGGGAAGCGATGCAGAGCGCAGCAAATCAACGTACCCGGCTCTGCTCGGGCTGGAGGAATCAACGGCGATTCTGCATACGCTAATCGAGGATGCCGGGGAGGCGTTAAGGGAAGCTCAGCTTCCAAGCGACAGCCTCCTGCATTCCCTCGCTGCTTTTATCATCCAGCGCGACCACTAGTAATGAGGCTTGATTCATTGTTGAAAGCCGGTATTTATGCTATAATTTAAAGTACCTGAAGAGTGGTGCAGTATTCTAGTCAGTCTACCCTTTCTGAAGGCGGGGCTAAAAATCCGCCAAAGGGCACATCGATGAAGTCCCTGGTGCAGGCTCACGACGCCCAGTCGGGGGTCTGTGGTGGGGGTTAAGGTTGGAGGGCGATCCACAATGGCATGTGGGCGTTGACCCTCCTTCCGCGGAGGCCCAGGTGCGTGGCATCGCGATAGCATCGCTTGCCATGGCCTGGGGTATGAACCTGTATCCAGTCCTGTTTGCTGTTTGCGCAGGAGTGAACGTACAGCGTAGCCTGCCTTGCGTGGTGCAGAAGGGATTGCCGGATTCAGGATTCGCGTTTTTTTTGGCCAAAAAATACGATTTCGGTGCGGCATGAAATTTGTACTGCAAAAGAGGCTAGGAAGGCGGTTCAGGGCTGTAGAGGAAATCTCCTAGACTGTTCGCACGCAGCGTAGCTTTGTGAGGATTGAAGTGTGTACTAAGTGGCAATCCAGTCCGGCTTCCGGTGACGGAGCTGAGAGAAGCGTAAAGGGAAACCGCCCGTAACGGCGACGTTGGGGTGTCTTTTCTGGGAAATCCTACTGGACCTAAGACACAGGTTTTACTCGCAGAGTGACCACTCTCTTACATATCGACGGCGGGTCGTGACCATACTGGTTGCGGCTTTTTTACTGATAAGAAAGTATATCTTGCTTTAAAGTCATAGAGAAAAAGACCGTAAGGTTAAAAACGTTAGAGTCAATTGGTTTTTATTTTTTGTTTGTGATACCATGTTGTTAATTTCACCGTATAGTATACTAGAATGAAACGCGCGAAAGTGAGGAGTTTTCCTTGTTATCGACCATCAACTCCCCTGAGGATTTAAAAAAACTAAATATTGCCGAGTTAACTGAACTTGCCGGGGAAATAAGAGAGTTTCTCGTTTCCAACCTTTCCGTAACTGGAGGGCATCTGGCACCGAATCTTGGCGTTGTAGAGCTAACGCTTGCTTTGCACTATCTTTTTAACAGCCCACAGGACAAGTTTATCTGGGATGTAGGGCACCAGGCGTATGTCCACAAGATGCTGACAGGGCGTATGGAGCAATTTGACACCCTGCGCCAATACAAAGGATTGTGCGGATTTCCAAAGCGAAATGAGAGCGAGCACGATGTGTGGGAAACCGGGCACAGCAGCACCTCCCTGTCAGCAGCGATGGGAATGGCGATTGCCCGTGACCTGAAAAAAGAAAAACATAATGTCATTGCTATCATCGGAGACGGCGCTCTAACAGGCGGGATGGCCCTGGAGGCGATTAACCATATCGGCCACGAAGGTAAAAATTTGACGATTATTTTAAATGATAATGAAATGTCCATCGCTCCGAATGTCGGGGCTCTGCATAATTACCTTGGTAAATTAAGGACGAACGGCAGCTATAAGCGAGCGAAAGAGGAAGCGGAATACTTGCTCAAAAAGATACCCGCCGTCGGCAACACGGTGGCTAAAATGGCGGAGCGGCTAAAGGATGGCATGAAATATCTCGTTGTTCCCGGGGTTTGGTTTGAGGAATTAGGCTTTACTTATCTCGGACCGATCGATGGCCACGATTTACCAGGATTGATAGAAACCCTGCGCCAGGCGGAAAACACCAAAGGGCCTGTCCTTGTTCACGTCATCACGAAAAAAGGAAAGGGCTATGCGCCTGCAGAAGCCGCCTCAGATACATTCCATGGAGTCGGCACATATAAAATAGAGAGCGGAGAAGTCTATAAGGCAGAAGGGCCTCCCAGCTACACGAGCGTCTTCGGCAAAACGATCGAGAAGCTGGCTGCCGATGATCCGCGCATTATTGCGATTACGGCAGCAATGCCGAGCGGCACAGGGCTTACCGGGTTCGCTAAAAAGTTTCCGGAACGTTTCTTCGACGTTGGAATCGCCGAGCAGCATGCGACGACGATGGCAGCCTCCATTGCTACACAGGGGTTAAAGCCGGTGTTCGCTGTGTACTCGACCTTCTTACAGCGCGGATATGACCAGCTCGTTCACGACGTATGCCGGCAAAATCTAAATGTAACGTTTGCGATTGATCGTGCCGGGTTTGTTGGAGCCGACGGCGAGACACACCAGGGTGTGTACGACATCGCTTATCTGCGAAGCATTCCAAATATGACGATTATGATGCCGAAGGATGAAAATGAGCTGCAGCATATGGTAAATACGGCGCTTCACTACGAGGAAGGCCCTATCGCATTCCGCTATCCGCGCGGGAACGGAGAGGGCGTAAAGATGGATGAAGAACTGAAGGTGCTTCCGATTGGTAAAGCGGAGGTTCTTCGGGAAGGAGCGCACGTCGCTATCGTTGCGTTCGGAAACATGGTGCCTACCGCCTACAAAGCGGCTGACCTGTTGAAGGCCGAAGGAATCCAGCCGATGCTCATTAACGCGCGCTTTGCCAAACCCCTTGACGAACAATTGCTTAATGCGCTTGCAAGAGACGGATACAGCGTGATTACGCTTGAGGAAGGGTCTTTGAAGGGCGGCTTCGGCAGTGCCGTGCTTGAGCATTATGCAGGGGCCGGTTACCACGATATGGTCGTGGAGCCAATGGCGATTCCGGATTATTACGTAGAGCACGGAAGCGTGGGCGAACAGAGAGCGGAAACGGGATTAACGCCGGAAAACGTGGCGCAGAAAGTCCGCTCCCTATGGCCGGCGAGGAGGCAAAGAGCGTAGCTGATGGCAAGAAAAGAACGAATTGACGTACGGCTTGTCCAGGAAGGATTTTTTCCAAGCAGAGAAAAAGCGAGGGCCGCAATCATGGCGGGCCTCGTTTATGTGGAAACCGAACGGTATGACAAGCCCGGAACAAAAGTGGATGCAGAGAAGCCGATTTCCGTCAAGGGACAGGTTCACCCGTATGTCAGCCGGGGCGGGCTGAAACTGGAGAAGGCGCTCCGGACATTTAATATTGACTTGACCGATGCGGTTGTGATGGACATCGGCGCTTCCACGGGCGGATTTACGGACTGTGCTCTGCAGCACGGGGCACGGCTTGTGTATGCAATTGATGTCGGGTATGGCCAGTTAGACTGGTCGCTGCGGCAAAATGAAAAGGTTGTCGTTATGGAGAGGACAAACTTCCGCCATTTAAAGGCGGAGGAGTGGCAGGGGGAAAAGGTGCAGTTTGCCACCATCGATGTATCGTTTATTTCTCTCCGCCTCATTCTTCCCGTCCTTAAGGAGTTCCTTGATGAGGGGGCCCGTGTGCTGGCGCTCGTTAAGCCGCAGTTTGAGGCTGGCAGGGATCAGGTTGGAAAGCATGGTGTTGTCCGCGATCCGGCTGTTCATAGGGAAGTTCTGCGGAATACGCTGCAATTTAGCCAGCAAATCGGCTTTCACATGAGAGGCGTCTCCTTCTCTCCGATTACAGGCGGAGAAGGAAACATTGAGTTTCTTTTCGACCTTGAATGGTCCTACCTGCCTGCTGCCCAAATCGATTGGGAAGGGAAAATGGACGAAATTGTCCGTGAGGCGCATGCAACGTTTTAATGGAACCGGCGTGTGAATGAGCGTCCAAGGGGTGGCACTAACCTGCCGCCTCTTTTTGCATTTTTATGCATTTCTTTTTGAAAAAAGGTATAATAGGAAAAGAAAAATGCTGTTCGCTGTTTACCCTTTTATATTGAGGTGTTTTTTTTGAAAACCATTGGAATTGCAATGAATAAGGATAAACCGAATGCCTGGCTTGTGGCACGTGAGCTTGTAAGGCTTCTTGAAGAGAAGAACGCCGGCGTATACATTGATCAAGTCGTAGCGAACCACATAGAAAGACAGGACCTCGCGCTTCCGATTGCGGATTTTCATAAGCATGTTGATATTATTTTCGTGCTTGGCGGAGACGGTACACTTATCGGGCTAGCGAGGGAAATTGCTCCGCACTCCATTCCGATCCTCGGGATTAACCTCGGGCACCTCGGATTTTTGTCGGAATCGGAGCCGGATGACTTACCGCATGCTGTTGATCAGATTTTGAATGGGGATTATTGCGTGGAACACCGGATGATGCTGGAGACGGAAGTTATAAGAAATGGAAACCGCATCAATCAATCGGTCGCACTTAACGATATCGGCATTGCCAAAGGAAGCTTTGGACGGATGATTAAGTGTACAGTATATGTTGATGATTTGTATGTAGGGACATATAACGGTGACGGCATTATTGTTTCCACCCCAACAGGCTCAACCGCTTATTCGCTGTCTGCGGGAGGGCCGATTGTCGTCCCGTATATTAGCGCGATTTTACTTACACCTATAGCACCGCATTCCCTCACGGCCAGACCGATGGTTCTTCCCTGTGATGAAGAAATACATGTCGTAGTTGATGCCACGCACCAGGATATTGGACTTACGATTGACGGCCAACTGGGCTACCCGCTGGAGCTGGATGATGAAATTGTCATCCGCCGCTCCCCGCATATGACTTCACTAATTAAATGGAAAGAGCGGAGTTTTTTTGAGGTCGTCCGGAAAAAATTGCAGGGGGAAGGTCCGTAGACAGGGCTATCCGCCACTGAGGTTTAACATGGAGGGAAAAGTATGAATAAGGGCCAGCGCCATATAAAAATCAGGGAAATTATTACACGCAATGACGTTGAAACACAGGATGAACTTGTGGACTTTCTTTGCGCAGCGGGTTTTAACGTGACCCAGGCCACCGTATCAAGAGATATTAAAGAACTGCACCTTGTGAAAGTGCCGACAAACGACGGAAGATATAAGTATTCCCTGCCGGCGGATCAACGCTTTAACCCTCAGCATAAGCTGAAGCGGACGCTTATCGACAGCTTTATAAGCATCGATAAGACAGACAACCTGCTGGTAATGAAAACAATGCCGGGGAATGCCAATGCCGTCGGTGCTTTAATCGATAACCTGGAATGGCCGGAAATCCTCGGTACGATATGCGGGGATGATACCATTCTTATTATTTGCCGCGGCAGAGAAAATGCGGACGAAATGTCGCAGCGTTTTATTGACATGCTTTAGGCGAGGAGGGTCTTTGCGATGCTTCTTGAATTAACCATCAAAAATTTTGCAGTAATTAAACAAGTCTCCGTTTCCTTTGGGCGGGGGCTTACTATCTTAACCGGTGAGACCGGTGCCGGAAAATCGATTCTAATTGATGCACTCGGCCTGCTCCTTGGAGCAAGAGGTTCTTCTGATTACATCCGTTATGGCTGCAAAAAAGCTGAAATTGAGGGGCTGTTTGACTTCGAAGGTGAAGCTCCTGCACTCGGTATTTTGCGGCAGCTTGGGGTGGAAACGGAAGAAAGTATGATCATCGTACGCCGTGAACTTACAAACGCAGGGAAAACGATTTGCCGCATTAATGGGCAGCTCGTAACGCTGGCGATGCTGCGTGAACTTGCCCCGTGGCTCATTAATATTCACGGGCAGCATGAACACCAGTCCCTCATGCAGGGAGAGCGCCACATCGACTGGGTTGATGCTTTTGGTGATGAAAAAGCGAGCCCGGCTCTCCGGGAGTTCGGCAAGTTGTATAGCCGCTATCAGGAGCTGCGTTCGGAGCTTGACTACATTTCTTCCAATGAGCGGGAAATGGTGCAGCGCATGGATATGTACCGGTTTCAACTGGAGGAAATCGTGTCTGCGAACCTTAAGCCGACAGAAGATGAGGAACTTCACAAGGAGAGAAAGCGCCTGACCGGCGGTGAGAAAATGGTACGGGGTCTCGAAGATGCCTATCAGTCGCTTGTTGGGGAACAGCGCGGGGTTGATTGGGTGAGTAACGCAATGGCCAATTTGGAGACGGTGCTGCCCTATGATGAAGAATTGCGCGAAACACATCAGATGATTGAGAACGCGTTCTACCAAATTGAGGAGGCGGCACGAACGATAAGGGCCTACCGCGACAACATCGAATTTGATCCGGAGCGGCTGTCCCAAATCGAGAGCCGATTGGATGAAATCACACGTTTGAAACGAAAGTATGGCCTTTCCGTAGATGAAATTCTCGAATATGCGGCATCGATTGAAGATGAACTGGACGGCATGGAGAACCGGGACTCGCGGATTGAAGAATTGCAGAAGAAGCTTAGGGAGACGGCCCTGGACCTGGCAGTGGAAGCGATCGAGCTGTCCCAGATTCGCGCGAAAGTATCACATACACTGTCCGCAGCCATCGAACAGGAGCTAAAGGATCTGCATATGTCACGGGCACGGTTTGAAATTGCGGTCACCCAGGAAGAAGATCCGAAAGGACTTGATATCGAAGGGACCAAATTCCGCCTTACATCCAGAGGGATCGACCAGGTCGAGTTCCTTATCGCTCCGAACCCCGGGGAGCCGCTGCGCCCTGTCTCCAAAATCGCATCAGGCGGGGAGCTGTCCCGTATCATGCTGGCGATGAAGACCATTCTGGCGGATGCGGAAAATATTGATACCATGATTTTCGATGAGGTCGATACCGGGGTGAGCGGACGTGCGGCCCAGGCGATTGCGGAGAAGCTTGTCCGCGTTTCCCGCAGGCGGCAGGTTCTTTGTATTACGCACCTGCCGCAGGTGGCAAGCATGGCGGATGCCCACCTGCGGATTGAAAAACAAATGGACGAGCAGGAAACCCAGACAAGCGTTGAGCAGCTCACGTATGAGGAACAGGTCATCGAGCTTGCAAGAATGCTTGGAGGCGTTGAAGTCACGGAAACAACAAGGGAACATGCCAGGGAAATGCTGGCCCAGGCAGCGCTAATCAAAGAAAAACTGGGTTGATTACTAAACAGGAGGGGCAAAAGGAATACATTGTTTAAGGGTACCGTGTTATAAATGCAGCCGCGTACGGAAACATTAGTAGTACAGAAATATGGAGGTGTAGGTAGGGAACGTGTAGGAGCGTGATGACCCGTTGAACACCCGTAACAGAAAGAATACAGTACTAGGCTGCATTTTACTTGCACTCGCTCTTTTCACTTTCTCATCAGCCCCTTTTCAGCAATTTGCGTCCTTCCCGGAGAAAATCCGAACGTTCCAGGGCTCCCTTGAGCAATTGTCACTCACCGCTCCGGTTATGGGCACGCTGGAAACGAGCAACCCGGAGGTCATTGAGCTAGACCACGCAAATCGTGTCAGCCAGGTTGATTTGCGCCACCCGCTTACCATTCAGTCACGCAAACCGGGCGATGCAAAGGTCACACTAAAAGTTGCCAGCATTCCCATTAAGACGGTTGATGTAAAAGTACTCCCGGATTTGAAGGTTATTCCAGGCGGACAGTCAATCGGAGTACAACTGCACACCGTCGGGGTTCTTGTTGTTGGCCATCATTTAGTGGACAGCAAAGGCAAAAAGATATCGCCGGGAGAACTTGCCCATATCCGCGTGGGCGATATGATTACGAAGGTAAATGGGATTTACATTAATGACATGGAAGAAGTAGGCAAGCTGGTTAATGAGTCCGGAAGGAGGGCAATCCGGTCCAGCTGGAAATTACACGCGGCAAAGAAAAGATGGACGTTGAATTAACCCCTGTGCTGGACGAAAAAGAAAAATCGTACCGGATGGGCCTTTTCATCCGGGATTCGGCTGCCGGGGTAGGAACGCTTACCTTTTACGAGCCCAAAAGCACGAAGTATGGAGCCCTTGGCCATGTCATCTCTGATATTGATACCGGAAAGCCGATTGCTGTCGGAGACGGGCATGTTGTCCAGTCCAGTGTAACTTCCATTCAAAGAGGGCAGAACGGAATGCCGGGAGAAAAATATGCCACATTTAAAAACGAAAAATGTCAAGCTGGGCAATATTGAGAAAAACACGCCATTTGGCATTTTTGGCAAAATGCAAAAGCTGCCGGAGAACAACCTGGAACACCAGGCGATTCCTATCGCACTTACCGAACAGGTGAAGCCGGGTCCAGCCGAAATTTATACGGTCGTGGACGGACAGACCGTTGAAAAATTCAAAATCGAAATTGTAAACGTCATTCCCCAGAAGTACCCTGCGACCAAAGGGTTAATTCTTAAAGTAACCGATCCTGTGCTCCTTAAGAAAACAGGCGGGATCGTGCAGGGAATGAGCGGAAGCCCCATTGTCCAAAACGGCAAATTAGTCGGAGCGGTGACGCATGTGTTCGTCAACGATCCGACAAGCGGATACGGAACATTTATTGAGTGGATGCTGCAGGATGCCGGAATTAACACGGATGACCAGTCAACAGAAGAACTCAAGGCGAGCTAACCAGCCTTGAGTTTTTTTATCCGACTCCTTCTGCAAAAAGTCGAAATTATAGGATATACGTCGAAAACTAATAAGCATTTTTATGCAGGATATGCTAGGACTGCGTCGAAGTTAGAAGGCGGAGAAAAAAATGATGGCTGCACCTGGCATACATGTGTGAAACGCACGATTGAGACGTGCCGATCCTATAATAAATACAGACACATAAAAGGAGCGAAGAAACTTGAATAATATAAGGGTCATTCTTGCAGACGATAATCGTGAATTTACTGAATTGCTTCGGGAGTATTTAAACGCTCAGGCAGATATAGAAATTGTAGGTGTTGCTTACAATGGAAATGAGGTACTGAACCTCTTGAATCATACATTACCTGATGTTTTAATTCTGGATATTGTCATGCCTCACCTTGACGGTTTGGCGGTTCTGGAACAAATACGCGGCATGAAATTGCCCGTGATGCCCAAGATTATTATGCTGACTGCGTTCGGCCAGGAAGAAATTACAAAAAAAGCAGTAGAACTTGGGGCCGCTTACTACATTCTTAAGCCGTTCGACATGGATGTGTTGGCCAACCGCCTGCGTCAGGTAGCCGGGACGAGCCCTGCCGTCCGCAGCCTGCAAACTCCTTCTATGCCGCCAAAGGGAAGAAACCTGGACCAAAACATCACAAACATCATTCACGAAATTGGAGTGCCTGCGCACATTAAAGGGTATTTGTATTTGCGTGAAGCCATTACTATGGTATACAATGACGTAGAATTGCTCGGTTCCATTACAAAAATATTGTACCCGGAAATCGCAAAAAAATTTAACACAACGGCGAGCCGTGTTGAGCGTGCCATCCGCCACGCGATTGAGGTAGCGTGGAGCCGGGGGAATATGGAGTCGATCGGCAAATTCTTCGGGTATACAGTAAGCAACAGCAAGGCAAAGCCAACGAATTCCGAATTCATTGCCATGGTGGCGGACAAGCTTCGCATTGAACACCAGGTGAGTTAAGCAGTATTTGTTATAATAAACGTATACATGAAAAAGGCCGCTTCGATGAAACGGCTTTCTTTTCTTTAGTAGATAAGAAAGTATAACTTTCTTATCTACATAAGGGCAACTAAGGCGATCGCCAGCGCCTGCGGCTTGGCGCTA
Source organism: Aneurinibacillus tyrosinisolvens (assembly GCF_001015055.1). GTDB lineage: Bacteria > Bacillota > Bacilli > Aneurinibacillales > Aneurinibacillaceae > Aneurinibacillus_A > Aneurinibacillus_A tyrosinisolvens. Next base: position 38,887 of record NZ_BBWZ01000005.1, read on the forward strand.
GCCAAGTTTTCTTTATGATTGAAATCAATTCCAGAAAATGATATTTTTATTTTTATATTATGCAAATTCGCAGCAGGGGAGTGAGCCGCGAAGTGAAAAAAATGTCGAAGATTTTGTATTTTGTTATGGCTTTGGCACTCATTCTGTCCACGATTGTACCGTTTTTACGTTAAGCAAAGCGATGCTTTATTCGTTGCCCGATCATATAGGTTTAATTTTTGATCCAGCAGCTGGCTGATTTTTACGACAGCAGGATCAGAAAGGTTTTTTTTCTGCTCTGCGACCTTGTGCATCTGTTCCCGAAGGGCAGCAATTTCGTCGTGCAATGATTCCTCTAGCGGGTGGAAATGACTTGCCTCCTGATTTGAAACATAAACCTGCAGCATAAGGTCTTCCTCTCCTTAACATAAAATGAGTGATAGGCATCAGATTTAATTTCCAATTTATTACCACCTGTGGCTCTGCTTGAAACCCTATTATTAAACAATCAAAGGGCAGGTAAGCTTTTTATTTTAATATAGTGAATGGAACGGTAAAATATGTATGGATGAAAGAGCAGCCTGTAAATTTATACATAGGAGGAAATTCGGAATGGATATTTTGAAAGGAAAAAACATACTCATTATGGGCGTGGCAAATAAGCGCAGTATTGCCTGGGGGATTGCCCGTTCACTGCATGCCGCAGGTGCGAACTTATTATTTACATACCAGGGTGAACGCCTGAAGGAGAATGTAGAGGAACTGGCCTCCACGCTTGGGCAGGAACGCACGATCCTTATTTCGTGCGATGTGACGAGCGATGAAGATATTAAAGAAGCGTTCTCTAAAGTAAAAGAAGAGGTTGGCGTCCTGCACGGGATTGCGCATTGCATCGCCTATGCCAAATCGGAAGACCTTGAAAGCGGATTTGTGTCCACTTCCCGGTCCGGATTCGCTCTTGCTCACGATATTAGTGCTTATTCGCTTGTTGCGGTATCGAATGCAGCACAGGAGGTCATGAGTGGCGGGGGCAGCATTGTCACATTAACTTACCTTGGCGGTGAGCGGGTGGTACCGAATTATAACGTAATGGGCGTGGCTAAAGCCGCACTCGATATGAGTGTGCGCTATCTTGCCGCTGACCTTGGGAAGCAGAACATCCGCATCAATGCTATTTCTGCCGGTCCGATTCGTACCCTTGCGGCAAAAGGCATACGCAACTTTAACGATTTAACAAAAGGAGTCCCGGAAAAGGCGCCGCTTGGCCGCACAATCGATCAGGAAGAAGTGGGAGATGCAGCTCTCTTCCTGTTCAGCCATTTATCCCGGGGCATCACAGGGGAAGTCCTCCACGTCGATGCAGGCTACAATATCATGGGATAATGCTTTCTAAACAAGAGGTGAATACAATGGGAAAAGTGGATCTTCACTCACATACAGTAGCTTCAGACGGTACATGTACCGCACAGGAATCAATTGAGCGGGCAAAAAATAGAGGGCTTACGGCTTTAGGCATCACGGATCACGATACGGTAGCCGCTATTCCTGATGCAATACGGGAAGGGGAAAGGCTAGGGGTCGAAATCGTCCCGGGAATTGAAATCAGCTCTGTTGATGGAGGCAGGGATATTCATGTGCTGGGCTATTATATAAACATCGAGGATGCTGAGTTTCTTACGCGCCTGGAAAGCCTGCGGGATGTGCGCAACATAAGAAACCGCATGCTCGTTGAAAAGCTGAATGAACTTGGATTTCCCGTTACGATGGCGGAGGTCGAGAGCCGTAAAAAAGAAAAAACAGGCAACATAGGGCGCCCCCACATTGCTGAGGTGCTCGTTGAAAAAGGCTTTGTTTCTTCCATGCAGGAAGCGTTTGATAAATACCTGGGCCAGGATGGTGCCGCTTATGTAAATCCTCCGCGCATTTCTCCGGAAGAGGCAATCGATATGATTCACAAAGCAGGCGGCGTTGCCATTCTTGCCCATCCTGGTTTGTACAATGATACGCAGTTAGTCGAGCGGCTCATCGCCTACGGGTTGAAGGGGATCGAAGTTCACCACCCTGATCATAGCGAAGAAGATGAGAAGATATACGAACAAATGGCGGATAAGCATAGCTTATTGAAGACCGCAGGCTCCGATTTCCATGGATTTCGGAACGGGAAAGTGTTTCATGGGGATCTTGGTGAACGGTCCACGACAGTGGACACGGTTCGCAGGCTAAAAGAACTTGCCGGCAAGTGAAAAAAGAGAAAGGCGCATTCGTTGCGCCTTTCTCTAATTATAAGGATTTAATCATCTCGATGTGTTCGATGCCCGCATCCATAAAGATATCGCCTTGAGCCTCGTAGCCGAGCCGTTCGTAGAAAGGCCGGGCATGCGTCTGGGAATGGAGCTTAATCGAATGGTAGCCCTCCTGTTTGGCTTCCTCTTCTAGCTTCTTCATCAACAGGTAACCTACACCCCCGCTTCTGTGGGATGGAAGGACGGCGACCCTTTCCGCCTTGCCGATTCCTTTATTATACGCGCGCAGCCTTGCCGTGCCGACTGCCTGTCCGCTTTCGTCCAGGGCAATAAAGTGCCGGACAGCTCCGTTTGTTTCCTCATCATGTTCATCGATTTCCAATTCTTCGGGTACGTTTTGCTCCTGAATAAACACAAGGCGGCGAACTTCTAAGGCCTTCTCTTTCATAACCTGTTCATTCACTGCTTTGACTGTATATCCTGCCATGCGATCATCTCCTGTTTTTCACAAATGAAATTGCTGGTATATTTTACTTGCCATATGTACAACCTACAAGTAGTGCCGTTAGGAGGTTGTTATGTATGGAACTTGTCTATATTGTTGTATTTTCCTTTATTGCTCTCATTTTATTATTCATGGTCAGCTATTTGTTAGTAGTTGTTGTGAATCGGGTAAGTGATTACCCGGAATGGACATTGTCCGGAGAGTCTGTCCCAGCGGGAAAAGAACCTGAGTTTGACCACAAAGACCGGCCATAGGGCCGGTTTTTATTTATAGTATAGCCCATTTTGTAAAAACCGTCCTCCTTTCCATGCCCCCCCTTTCTAAAAGAATTGTGCGTTTAGCACTGTCATTGATGGGCCTGGCCGGCGATATGATGTAATAAGTACTTTTTTTACGCTGTCATTGGCTCGGAGAGGGGACAGATAATAATGAAAAAACAGGTACACAGCAGGGACGTACGAACAGCTGCATTAAAACGCCTGGATGAACGGGGAGTTATGATTGAAGATATAGCAGAAGTTGTCTACTTGATGCAGGCCCCATATAATGTTGGGTTAAAAATGGATGCATGCGTTGAAAGCGTCTACGCTGTTTTAGAAAAAAGGGAGGTCCAGCATGCAATCCTTGTTGGGACTGAATTGGATATCATGGCCGAGAAAAGAATGATGTCAGAGCCGCTGCAATCTATTGTGGAGATGGATGAAGGGCTATTCGGCTGCGATGAAACGCTTGCCCTCGGCTCCGTATTTGGTTATGGAAGTATTGCGGTCACTACATTTGGTCATCTTGATAAGCAGAAAATCGGTATTATTAAGAGGCTGGACACGAAGAGAGGAAACGGGGTGCATACTTTTCTCGATGATCTCGTCGCAAGTATCGCCGCCTCTGCCTCTAGCCGGATGGCACACCGCCTGCGGGATGAAGAAGAAGCGGAGCGAGAACGGCAATTGAACACGCAACATAATAATAAGCAGGCTGAATAACATTAGTAATTTGCAAATATTTTATGAAAGAGCACGTTCGAATATGAGTCGTTAATTGGATATTATAAAAAATCTTTGGATAACTATATAAATAAAGAGCAGCCAACTGATAGTAAAGCTCAACAGAGCGAAAAAGCTGCGGAGCCGGTAACGAATGCATCTGAACAAGTTCAAAAAGCAACCGGAGCAGGCGGAATCAGCCTAACACCTGTAGTAAATAAAGAAAATGAAACAGCCAATACTCCTGATGTGAAAACAACAACAGACACAATTGAAAACAAAGCAGAAGAGGTAAAACAGACCGGGGAAGCCGTGAAAGCTGAAGCTGATAATGCTGCCAGTAAAGTCACACAGCCTCAAGACGGAATGCTAAATGGTGACGGCAAAATTGATGAGGAAGAGACAGCGACAATAGCTGATAAAATCTCTGGATATTACCAGAGCATTGTTACAGGCTATCAAAAACTGTTCAGTGTCTTTTCTAAGTAATACAGTTTTTTAATCGAATAAAAGTTCTTCAGGCCTCTGCAGATTTTGCAGAGGCTTTTTATCATCCGGAAAAATATCACTGGAGAAAATAAGAAGTAGCTCTCATGTTCAGTATGATGCATAAGATATAAATAAACAGGAGGCGAGGTAAATGAACCCTTGGAATTGGGACTTGATCACCTTTCTTGGAGCTTCAGCCATTATGGAATACGTTCTGCAAAAACAAGTGGCGTGGAGAGTTTCTATCGATCTTCCAAAGGAATTCCCGATTGATGGCAGGAACGGTGGGAATAAGCGGATTGCGTAAGGAACACAGCCTCCCTTTTGTATGAATTATACAAATACAAAAAAGAGCCGGCGAGAGAAAAACAAAGCAGCTTAACAAGCGTATAAGAAAGTAGGTGAATGAATCGGAAAAGAGGGAGTAACATGAAACGAAAAGCGCTAATCCTATTATCTTCCCTGTTCGTGTCGGGAGTGGCAGCGGCATCAGGAAACGTTTATATGGGCAAGTACCCTGTAGCTGACGTGCAAATTAATGGTGCAAGCCTAAATGGGGAAAACCCTCCTGCTTTTGTAGTCAATAACACGACAATGCTTCCGCTTGAGAGCGCCGCGGAAAAAATGGGCGCTTTCGTACAAAAGGATGAGGCGACCGGCCAGACTTCGCTCATTAAGCCAAACGTCAATATGATTGTGGCGTCCGAAATTGGAGAAACAGAACGGAAAGATTATCAAATTAAGTCGCCATTTATGGTCGTATCAAAAGGAAATACAGTTTCCTTTGACATATTTGCAGACATAGATAATGTGCCAAAGATAGATTCGATTGTATTTAAAATTGTTGTACGCAGCCCTTCGGGAACGGAAGAATATGTAAGCTACCCGCAGAGCTACTCGACTGCGCGCAACGGAACCGCTTTTCTCTATACACACCACGTAAAGGGATTAAAATTTAAGCAGTCAGGGGACTATAAGGTTCAGTTAATTATGAAAGAAGGAAGCAGCGGAGAGTACCGTATGGTCGGAGAAAACATTATTCACTCTCAGTAAAATTTGCAGACCGGAATGTTTCTATTCGCATATACAAATGGTATAATAAAAAGTAAATATCAGATGTAAGACAATGCCAATTTTATTTTATTATAGAAAGGAAAGAGAGCAGCGAATGAAAGCAAAGCCTAAGAGGCGCACCTCCAAAAATAATTTGGATGGACCGAACATATGTGTTGCATGGAAAGATACACAGTCGCTTGTGGCATCATGGGACGTGAGAGACCCACAGAAGGAGGCCATTGAGCAGCGGTTTGCGATTCCGGTTTCTGAATTGCCGTTTGTGCTCCGGTTGTATGACATAACCGACCGAATGGTAAAGAATGATGGCCTTGATAAATATGTTGATTTCGACATTAATTTTCAGGCATCAAACTGGCTTCTATACGGAATGGAATGCACCCGGGAATATTGTGTGGAATTAGGTGTACGCATGGTGGATGGCCGGTATTATTCGCTGAAACAATCCGAACGGATTCTTCCTTATGCAGGATAATGAAAGGGCAGAGCGCATCTGCCTTTTTGTCTTTACAAACAGTTCTTACGCAGGAAGCGACTACTTTACATAAGATGAGGGAGAATATGACGAAGACGGAATCCATTATCGAATTCATTAAAGGCAACGGCTGCGAAGAAGAAGCTGCAAAGCAAATTAAAGAGAACGGGTACAAAGCGGTGCAGTCGATTGTTTTTCAGCTGGAGAACGAACTGCGCGCCTCGGCTACTGAAGCGGATTTGGAAGAGTGGAACGATTTCTTCACGAAAGCAAAACAGGCCGTTCCTTCTCCCGCCCAATACAGCCCGTCGTGGGATGGAATCTGGAAAGAGTTTCACTTCATCTATGAACGAAAAATAGCGGTTCTGGCACAAATTCCTATTTCGGAAAGAAAGGGAGATTGGCAGGTTATTTTCGACAATCCGTATTCGACCGAAGGGGCAGTCTGCCATGCGTCTTGCAGCCTGGCAGAAGCAGCTTATTTATATGCAGGCTACGAGTATAGTTTGAAGAAGGCAGAATACGTGAAGCTGCAAAAAGTAAGGGACTATATAACGGCACAGGGAAAATAAAAAAGCATCGTCATGAGACGGTGCTTTTTATTTTCGGGGATTATAATACATCACACGATCGTTGAACAGCTGGACCTGTGCTTTGTATTCCTTCCCTAGATGTTTACAAAATTCATTTGCCTTTCCTTTATCACCGTGCGTCGATTCCTCAGTCAGTGTAATCTGTATGTAATGTTCCTGGGTGGGCGTACTAACAGAAGAGGTTTCCTCATCTGCATCGGTTTTCGGCTGTGCCGCTTTTTTCTCAATCTGGCGGGAGCCGACCCCGACCAGTATATATTTGTACAGCTTGCTGTCCTTTCCCTGCAAGTAAAGCCACTGTCCGCGGGCCTCCGGTTTTTCTACAATCGTGTAAGGAAAGGCAGCGTTATTATACTCCCAGTCCAATTGCTTAGCTGTTTTGTTTACCATGTCTATGTAATGATTTATTTTTTCCTTCACATCCTGCAAGGACACCTGTTGAACGGTTGAACCTTCAACGAATGTTATGTACGCACTTCTGCCCAATCGACTCACTCCTGCTCCCGATTTCTATTTTCATCCTATTTTTCAGTTTAGCATCCCCTCCTCCCTTTGACAACCGAAAAGCCAGTGGAACATAAAAGGTAATAATAAGATGTTGACTAAATTTTTAGAAAAATATACTATTATATATAAATAAAATAAATTATATTTATTCTTATCGGTGGAGAAGAGGGGGAAGCGGTGGAAAATAGAATGACCGATACACATGAATTGCATGAAGTGTTGAACATACTCAGAGCGATTTCCGTTGTGAACAAGGATGACTGGGAGACGGCTGCCCGGAGGCTGGACCTTGATTCTGCGGTACAGCTTAACATTCTTTGGATTGTTTATTGCTATGAAGGAGTACGTGTAACCCAGATTGCCGACTGGACATTCTGGCATCCGTCTTCTGTTGTTATTCATGTAAAAAAGATGATGGAAAAAGAACTTGTTACCATTGAGAAGAGTGATAAAGACGGCCGCGTTGTTAATGTTTACTTGACTGACAAGGGAAAACGAATTATTGAGGATAGCCGCCTCCAGGCTCCAGACGTATTCCGCATTACACAGGCATTGGGGAATCTTGAAACAAAGTATGGAAGAAATGTTTCCGCTTTGTTCTATGAATGCCTCGAATTTTTGGCGGGTGAACTCCACGGACAGGATAGGATTAACTGGATCCGTGAGGGAGAAGATAAAATGAGAAGGCTGGCTGCGACCTAAGGATAATGAAAGGCCCCGAGAACCGGGGCCTTTTTTTACTTCTTAATGGGAAAAATATTAATTTGGCGTGTGATTTCTTTTCCGTCCTCATTCGCAATTTTAACCGTTATTATATTGCTTTGCCCTATGCTCGCCTGATCAACGCGGAACAGGAGGGGGATCGACTTTGTGGAATTTGGCCCGGTTTTTACCTCATTAGGCGCCTCTTCAGGGATTTTCAGATTCCACGCAGCGGGAATGTTTTCATAGTTAATATGAAAAACAGCCGGTTTATTTTTTAGGTTCTCAATTTGAAGATTGTATGTATAAATGATTCGGCCCTGTACAGGCACACCTTGGAGATTTTTGCCGATGCTTATGGCGAATCCTATGTTTGTGTAGATGGCGAAGAGCAGGAAGGAAGCCAGAACCATCATGAGAATTGTCAGCGCAAGGCCGGCGCCGCGGAACATATTGCGAACACCGCCTTTGCGCGAGTTTTTATCTGAAAGGATCATTTGCAGCATGCCATATGGGCAGGCGTTCCGGCAAAAATGATGGCGCAACCGGTTAATCATCACAAAGAAGAAGACAGATGTAATGCTATAAGCCCAGAGAGACCAGGCGGACGTATCCAAGTTTATAATTTCGTGCAGCAGGTCGGAGGGGTTATAGAAGTAAGCGATCATGCTGAATCCAATAAGCGGAGCAAACATGATGGATAGAGCGACATCGAGGGCGGTGCAGAGCGATTTGTTTTCTTTTTAGCCTTTTTGAGTGAGTGATTTTCGTTAAATAGCCGGAGAATGTATTGTGCGGGCACATCCAGCCGCAGAATTGCCGGCCAAACCACTGCGCAATGGAGACGAATGCAAAAACAAGCAGAAGAACGGTGAGCAGCAAAATGAGCCCGTCGCTGAAAGAAAAGCGCTGCCGCAATACGTAAAAGTGTAAATCTACTAAATCAATGCGGAAAATATCCAGCAGGGGAACAATAAAAAATAATAAGAGTATAGAAATTTGCGTAATCGTACGTTTTTTCACAATGCCCACCCTTTATCCAATTTTCTTTTGTTTCTCTGTAAATGAAGCATGTGTACTGCTATAATTTATTGTCGCACAACAGGCTGTGTAAGGTGAAGTGAACAGTTTGTGACCTTCCGCCTATTTCTATATATTTCTGTTCCATAAACACTATAGGTATGGTAGAATGAATTAACAGTAAATTCAAAAAAAAAGGAGGATTTCTAAATGTTCGAGCGTCTTTATGACACGACAGAAACAACAAAAGTAAACTTCATAGGATTTGTTTCTGATAACGCCCGTTATGATTTCGGTCTTGTGTACACGAATCAATTTTTTGGAAAGCCTCTGGTGATTTGCATGCAAACCGGCCGATCCTCACTGTTATGCACGGAGGATGCACAAAACATCAGCGTATTGAAGGAGAAGTTCTCAATTGGAAATGATGAGGAAGCGCAAGAGTTATCTATCTTTTTGCAAAGCCAGCTCCCTCTCACGGACACAATAATCCCACAGTATTAATCGCATGCCACGCGCTGCGACTGTGAAAATGAATAGCAGCATACGAAGAGGGCCTTCAGTTTTTACGACTGAAGGCCCTTTTTTACGGTGTGGAAAAAAAATTAATGAAAACCCGTTGACGAAATTAGTATGTCATATTATAGTATCAATATAACACATTAAATCGGATTTACTTTCGATGTTGTATAACCTAATTCATTATTACGATATAAAATGGAGGTTGAATGCTATGGGAACGATTGTATGCCAACATTGTGACAAGATTATCGAACATTATGAAAATGACAAAGTACAAGTCCTTTACGCATCCGGCTCCGGATGCCCGACATGTGAAGAAGAAAAATAGTGGAACGAGAATAGATAAAGCCCCTCGCTTAAACAAACGAGGGGCCTTTTTTTGCGGATAGTTCCTGTTATTTAATGGCCTGAGTCCGCTTAATTACTTTAATCGTTTCAATCGATTCGTCCTCCGGCCCCTGGACGGGAAGGCCGGCTTCGAGATTTTCCATAATGTAGTCGATGTTATCCTGCGTAATAATTTCACCGGGCATTAATATTGAAATGCCTGGCGGGTAAACCATGATGAATTCTGCCATAATCTGGCCGGCAGTTTCCCTTAGAGGAACAATCTCCGTCTCGGAATAGAAAGCCTCTCTCGGTAACAGAGACAAATCAGGGATTTTCGGCAGGTGTACGGTAAAAGGCTTTACAGCGCTTTGTCCAAGCTGAATACGAGCAAGCTCGCGCAGCGCCTGTACGAGCGTTGTTACCGTAAGAATCGTATCTCCCGGTGTGATAAGGCAGAGGATGTTATACAAATCGCTCAGTTCAACTTCAATATTATATTTCTCACGCAGCCACACTTCCACCTGGTGCCCTGTGAGGCCGATTCCGCGAACCTGAATAATCAGCTTCGAAGGATCCATATCATAGGTGGCGACATCGCCGAGAATTTCTTTTCCTACACAGTATAGACCGGGGATACTGTTAATCTCCTCCCGCGTATATGCAGCCAGCTCGAGCACACGGTCCATCATCTCTTTTCCTTTCTCAACGAGATGTTTCCTTGCAACATCAAGCGATGCAAGAAGCAGGTACGAGGTGGATGTCGTTGTCAGCATACTAATAACAGATTTGACGCGATTGGCGGAAACCAATCCTTCCCGTACGTTAAGTACAGAGCTCTGGGTCATGGACCCCCCGAGCTTGTGGACGCTTGTTGCGGCCATATCGGCACCTGCCTGCATGGCAGACATCGGCATCCCTTCATGGAAGTGAATGTGTACCCCGTGGGCTTCGTCTACGAGGACAGGCACGTTGAATTCATGCGCAACATCCACAATTTCTTTTAAGTTTGCCGCAATCCCAAAGTAGGTTGGATTGATAACGACAACCCCTTTAGCAGTCGGGTTTTGTTCAAGCGCTTTTCGCACAGAATCTGTTGTAATGCCGTGTGCGATACCAAGGTTGGCGTCCATTACCGGGTGGATAAATACCGGAATGGCGCCCGCGAAAATAATCGCAGACAAAACAGATTTATGCACATTGCGCGGAACGATAATTTTCTCTCCCGGACCGACAACAGCCATTACCATTGTCATGATAGCTCCGCTTGTTCCCTGCACAGAAAAAAACGTATAGTCAGCGCCGAAGGCTTCGGCGGCAAGTTCCTGCGCTTCTTTAATCATGCCTCTTGGATGGTGCAAATCATCAAGAGGAGCAATGTTAATTAAATCGATTGAAAGTGCATTCTGGCCGATAAAATCGCGGAACTCCGGGTGCATACCGGCTCCTTTTTTGTGGCCAGGAATGTGAAACTGGATCGGATTGCGCCGAGCATGTTCCAGGAGCCCTGTAAACAGGGGAGTTTTAGATTGATCCATGCTTCATTCCCCATTTCCTTCATAGTACGTACCACTCGTTGTGATTGCAGCTAATTATAACAAACAAGCTTATGATAACAAACAAATTGAGTATATCAAAATGATGCCCGAATGCAAGCGATTCCTTGCAAATTTATTCATGTTCGGGCAGGGTTTATACGCATATTGTTTAAAAATTTAAAGGATTTGCTATTTATAAAGCGAATACCTAAAGAAGAGAAACCATAATAAAGAGAGGGAGAGCGACATGAACACACGTGTAACTGAAATTTTTGGGATTAAATATCCGATTGTCCAAGGCGGGCTTGCTTACCTTGCGTATGCAGAATTAGCGGCTGCCGTTTCAAACGCCGGCGGGCTTGGGCAGATTACGGCGATGACGCTCGGAACGCCGGAAAAGCTGCGGGCTGAAATTCAAAAAGTACGCACGCTGACGGATAAGCCTTTCGGGGTGAATTTTGCCATTGGCCAGCATGGCCGTCCGTATGAAGAAATGCTGGAGGTGGCGATTGAAGAGAAGGTTGCCGCGATTTCGGTAACAGGCGGAAATCCCAAGCCGATATTCGAGCGTCTTCAAGGAGAAAACATTCGCACGCTTGTCCTCGTTGCCGGGGTGCGCCAGGCGCAGAAGGCAGAAGAGCTCGGAGCGGACGCGGTCATGGCGGTAGGACAGGAAGGCGGCGGCCATTTGGGCCGTGACGATATCGGTACGATGGTGCTTATTCCGCGCGTTGTAGAGTCCGTTTCCATTCCCGTGCTGGCGAGCGGCGGCATCGGTGACGGCAGGGGGCTTCTTGCGGCGCTTGCGCTCGGCGCGGAAGGAATTGAAATGGGTACACGGTTTATTGCCACGCAGGAATGCGTGCACGCGAGCGAAGCGTACAAGCAGGCCATCCTTCAAGGAAAAGAAACAGATACTGTTATTATTAAGAAGACGCTGGGAGCTCCGGGCCGTGTGCTGAAGACAGAACACGCGCTTAGCATCATTTCACGTGAGCAGGAAGGTGTAACGTACGAGGATATTAAAGATATGGTTAGCGGCAGGGCGAACCGTGAATATATTTATGATGGCAATGAGGCGGCCGGGTACGGTTGGGCCGGGCAGGTTATCGGCTTGATCAACGATGTACCGACCGTACAGCAGCTCTTTGATGACATGTTTGCCCAGGCGGATGCGGCCAGACTGCGTATCAATGAGAGTTTCAAGGTAAGTAACCAGGTTTAAGGTGAAAAAGAAGGGGGCACGGAAAAATCGCACCCCCTTCTTTTTTTCGTCACACCGAAACACGGCATAGTTCATACAGCGGCTTTAATGTGAGGAACGTATGTTCTATTTTTTCCAGCAGTGCCTGTCCGTCGGAAACGATGGGGTCATGCCTGTCGATCGTAATTCCGCAAAGGATTTCGGACTTTTTCACATGCTTTAATTTATGTATAGCGTCCGTTATTTTGGCTTCATCCATTTCCGAGCTTGAAAACACCTGTGGCTTTGTGTGGTCAAGCGACCATACAAACTCTTCCGGAAGGTGAGGAAGGATGCTTGTACGGTGCTGCTCAAGCTGCCGGGCAAAGTCGGGCTTTAACGGAGATTCATAAATGATCGCAAACCAGACAAATAGGTGGGTTTCCCACAGGCCAACCTGAAAATGCGGCAGCATTTTATAGCCTCTTTTATTCGCAGCCCAGGCCACCCACGTATCAACCGGGGGATGGACGGTCCGCCTTGCATGCTTGGCTGTGTGGTAAAACATTTCATCTCCCATTTCGCTTGAAAGCAGCGGAGCAAAGTAGGCACCCAGCTCCTCCAGCTTTGGGCGAACGGATGCTTTTAAAGCTTCCATTCGGGCTTCCAGGCCCGGGATGGTAAATACAGCAAAATCTTCTTGTGAAAATCCCTTGAAGCTCATACGGTTTCTCCTCCTATTTCACATAACTGTCATGATCCTACCATATCGCTCATACAATGTTAAACAACAAATTCCCATTGCTTTTATAGTTTATCTATTATAAAATGAGATAAACAAAAATTTCAGAATATTTAGTAAAATGGAGGGATAATCATGCATGCATACGACCAGGTTGAATATAGCGATGTGGCACTGTGGTTTACGGAGAGTCAGATTCAAGAACTCGTAGCGCAACTGGCGGAGCAGGGCATAACGGTCGCATGGAAAGAAACGGGCAAATACTTTTTCCTCTCCGTTCAAACAGGATATGAAACACATCGGTTCACGTTTAAAAAGGTCGGTCGCCGTTATCGGTTGCGCAACCGGCATTACAATATTAAAGACCAGAGCTTTGAGAAAATTCTTCAGCATTTTATTGAGCAATCCAAAGGGCATGCCGTTGTAAAAATGTTTTTTGGCGGACAGCTTGTTGTGCAGAGAATTCGGTATGGGGAAGCCGATCGAATTATTAAAATATCGGGAGGACAGCGGGAGGTCATTTTTGAGAAAGAATGTACAGTAACGCTAGAGGACGTGATGGAAGCACTGAAGCGCTGTGATGCTGAAGAAAGGATCCCTGTATTGGAGCTTGAAATTGACTATGAATTAGCCATTCTTTATGAAGCTCTGCAAGTACAGAACAAAGGGCAGATTGAGGTATCAAAGAGCAAGCTTTGCCAGCTGCACCAGGAGCGAATCATGCTCGAAGTTTAGGAAGCCAGATGGGAAGGAAATTAAGGCCTTTTTGCAGAATTAGCATACTTAGGATAAGTATGCTTTTTTTGTGTGCATTATGCATACGAATGGCTGATTTATTACTAGATGGGGGTGCTGTACCGTGAAAATCAAAATTTCCACCGAAAGAATGTCATCGATTGCGACGGACTGTCTCATTGTCACGTACTGTGAAGACCAGGACAATGTGAAAGGATATACGAAAACGGTAGATGACGCATTGGGACACCGGATTTCCCAGCTCATTGCGGAGAAAGAGATTACGGGGAAATTCGGAGAAATTACGCTATTGCACAACTGGGGGAAAATCCCAGCGAAACGTACGATTGTGGTTGGCCTAGGAAAAGAAAACAAGCTGACTGTGGAAAAAGTGCGGGATGCCATCGGAATTGGTGCAAGACATGCACAGAAAAAGGGGATAAAAAATATCGCATTCGGCGTATCCAATTATTATGTGGAGAAGAAATTCTGGAACCCGGTTGATATTGTCCAGGGTGTTGTTGAAGGTGTCGAGTTAGGTACCTATACATTTACCGGTTATAAGAAGAAGGGAACGGAAGCGCCCGCGATCCAGGATTTTATTTTAGTTGTAAGCGAGGAGCTGGAGCGAGATGCGATTCAAGGCGGGCTTGATCGGGCGGATGCGGCCGCGCATGCAACCAATTTTACCCGGGATCTTGTAAATGAGCCGGGCAATAAAATGACGCCGGCAATTCTGGCAGAGAAAGCGAAAGAAGTTGCGCACAGGCGAAATCTTGAGGTTAAAGTGCTCCATAAGCAGGATCTTGAGGAACTCGGGATGGGAGCGCTTCTTGGTGTGGGACAGGCCAGCACAAATGAGCCGAAGATGATAGTGATGAAATATTATGGTGCAGCTGACAGTAGAGAAGTGCTCGGATACGTTGGAAAAGGAGTTACCTTCGATACGGGCGGCATTCAGGTAAAGCCGGACGAACACATGGGAGAAATGAAAACGGATATGGCCGGTGCGGCGGCGGTTATCGGTGCAATGGACGCCATTGGCGCGCTGCAGCCGCATGTCAATGTGATTGCAGTCATTCCAACATGTGAAAACATGATCGCCGGAAACAACCTGAAGCCGGCTGATGTGATTACTTCTTTTGCGGGAAAAACGATTGAAATTGTACATACGGATGCGGAAGGAAGGTTAATTCTTGCAGATGGGGTCGCTTATGCGAAGCACCTTGGGGCCACCAAACTTATCGATGTAGCTACATTGACCGGCTCCGTTATATCCGCACTTGGGCACGTTGCAACCGGGGTTATGACGAACAACGAAGAGTGGCTGGAAGAAGTAAAAGCAGCCGCACGCCTGGCGGGAGAAAAGGTATGGCAGCTGCCTTTGTATGAAGAGTATCAGGAATACATCGAAAGTGAGATTGCGGATATTAAGAATGATGCCGGTCGTCCTGCCGGGTCGATACAGGGTGCTCTTTTCATTGGGGAGTTTGCCGGGGACACGCCGTGGGCTCACCTTGATATTGCAGGGACAGCCACAACGGATAAGGATAAGGGGCACAACCCAACCGGGGCGACAGGGGTAGCCGTCCGGACGCTGCTCCAGCTGGCCCTGCGTTTTGGCGGAAAGTAAACAAGAAAAAAGGGAGTTCATTCCACTTGTCCTCCCTTTTTTAGGGTTTTAATGAAAATCTGCAAGAGTCAAGTTATTTTAAAACTATATGTCGATGTAAAGTATGGAAGAGAAATTACTCTTACTCTACCTCGTTTTCTCTTTTAAACTGTTCAAGTCCCTTTTTAAACAGCTCAAGCAGAACATCGTGCTGTGTTTTGCTTTTTACATAACTGCGAATCGTATTAATTTCTTTGACCAGTTCAGCATCTAAGTGAAGATTTACCGTCTTTCCTTTTTCCCCGTCTGTAATTTCAAAACCGTTTCCGTATGGCCGAAGGATACCGTGTATTTGCATTTCCTCAATCAGAAGTTTTTTTTCTGGAATAACAAGCTTCTCCCCTTCTATTATAATGCTGCTGTTATCCTCGCTGAAGCGCAAATTGAATGGATTCGCCGCGTGCTTATTTTCATCTCTTATTTTCCGCGCAATCAGAATATTTTCATTTGTGTTTTTGATTTCAATGCTAACCATCGCCCTCTACACCTTCCAATCGCATTTCGTCCACATCCTCCAGCACCGTATAATCCGGAAGCTGAAGTTTATATAAAAACCGCCCTTTTTCCAATCGAACACTGATTACAGTAGCCTGGAGCCGCCTGTTGTCTCCACAATATTGCACTTCATCCAATATATCGTGATACGGGGCGATGTATCCTTTCGTATAGAGAAAAGAAAACACGGTCGATTTATTATATAAGTTTCGTTTTTTTCCCTGTTTTGTTTTTAGGGCCCAAAACTGCGCGCGTTCGTCAATGACTTCGCCAAGGTATCCCTCGTCTGTCCAGCGCTTAATTGTGGACATGTTAATGAGCTTCCCGGATCGTTCCTGTACGTAGTCAATAATTTCTTTGGAAGCGATATATTGTTTCCGGAGTTCATTCTGTTCTTTGCAGCTTTTTAAATTTTCCTCAAGCTCGGCCAGCAATTTCTGTTTTTCCTGAATTTCCCGTTTGAGGTTCTCAATATGTATTTCTAAATCCATTCTCTTGTATCCTTTCAAAAGTACGAGCATTTTGGAAGATAAACTCGCTCTTATTTTATTTTATCAAAGATTGCCTAAGTCTCAATAAGCTCTTGATATTCATCATAAATATTTATATATGCAATTAAAAATGTTGATATTGCATTTTAAGTATTATAATATAAATATAAAGTTCTGAAAATTTAATAATTAATACAGCTTTATCAAAGGAGGAGAGTATTTTGAACCAGCCGGTCTTTATTCCAATTGAAAAGCTTGAACGAAACTTCCAGGAGTTTATTCCCGGCCTGCGGGAGAAAGATGCAATGGATGAATCGAATCGTTGTCTCTATTGCTACGATGCTCCCTGTATTAAAGCTTGTCCGACCGGCATTAATATCCCTTCTTTCATTAAAAAGATTGCTTCTGGAAATATGAAAGGTTCAGCGCGCGTTATTATGGAGTCCAACCCGGTAGGCGCAAGCTGTGCAAGGGTGTGCCCTACTTCTGAACTGTGTGAAGGGGCCTGTGTGCTCAACCATGCTTCCTCTCCCATTATGATCGGAAGGCTCCAGCGTTATGCTACCGACTGGGCGATGAAAAGGGATATAACCCTGTTTGAAAAAGGACAGAGCAATGGAAAAACCGCAGCGATCATAGGAGGCGGCCCGGCAGGATTATCGGCTGCAAGAGAATTAGCCAGGTTCGGCTACGATGTCACTGTTTATGAGGCAAAACCTCAAGCGGGTGGACTGAATACATACGGCATCGTGTCGTTCCGCTTGCCGCAAGAGGTTGCACTGTGGGAGGTAGAGCAGGTCGAAAAGCTTGGCGTCACGATCCTTACAAATATGACCATTGGAAAAGACATTCAGGTAGACGAAATTGTGGACGGATATGATTACGTCGTCCTCGCCGTCGGCCTTGGCAGGGTGCCTGATTTGGCGATTGAAGGAGAAGAGCTGGATGGCGTTTACGATGCGATTCAGCTTGTGGAAGATACAAAAACAAAGCAGCTTGCCTCGCTCTCAGTCGGGAAGCGTGTCGTTGTCATCGGCGCGGGCAATACCGCCATTGATGCTGCGACCTGTTCGCGGCGCCTCGGGGCGGACAGTGTGACGATGATGTACCGCCGTACGGAAAGCGAAATGACCGCATACGAATTCGAATATGAATTCGCCAAACAGGAAGGCGTAGAATTCAGGTGGCTTGCAGCGCCGAACCGGATTATCGGTGACGAGAACGGAAAAGTGAAGGCACTGGAGTGCGTGCGCATGGAACTTGGCGAACCGGATGCGTCAGGACGCCCGCGCCCGGTAAAAGTAGAAGGCTCCGAGTTTACGGTAGAAGTGGACAGTGTCATTAAAGCGATCGGACAGGATAAATTAATTCCGCTCATTGAAGCATTCGGCCTTGAGCATGTCCGGGGAATTGTCAAAGTGAACGAACAAAACCAGACGTCCCACCCGAAGATTTTTGCGGCCGGTGATTGTATTTTTGGTTTAGGGAATGCGGAGGCCATGGTGGTCGATGCGGCGCAGCAAGGCAAAAAAGCAGCGCATGGTATTCATAAGGCATATATGTCTGCCCAAAAAGAAGCGATGGCATAAAACCAAGGAGGGTTCTCTTATGGCTGATTTACGAATTACGCTCGGAGGCATTCAAGCACCCAATCCATTCTGGCTTGCTTCCGCACCGCCGACAAATACGGGCTACCAGGTAGAACGGGCATTTGAAGCGGGATGGGGCGGTGCAGTCTGGAAAACGCTTGGCGACCCGATTGTCAATGTAACCTCCCGTTTTGCCGGTCTGAAATACAACGGGCAAACGGTTGGGTTTAACAATATTGAATTGATTACGGACCGGCCGCTGGAAGATAATCTGAAAGAGATGAGAGAGGTAAAACGAAAATTCCCCAACCACGCTTTGATCGCCTCCTTAATGATGGAACCGAGCCGCGAAAGATGGCATGAACTGGTCAAAGCGGTCGAAGCTATCGGTGTGGATGGACTGGAGCTCAACTTCGGCTGCCCGCACGGAATGGCGGAGCGGGGAATGGGCGCTGCGGTCGGACAGCAGCCGGAGCTCGTGCAGCAGCAAACGGAATGGGTGAAGGAAGTAGCGCAGACGCCCGTTATCGTCAAGCTGACACCGAATATTACAGACATTCGCTACACGGCCCGGGCAGCCAGGCAGGGGGGCGCCGATGCCATCAGCATGATTAATACGATCAATAGCCTGATGGGTGTCGACATTGATACGTGGAACCCAATTCCGCATGTTGACGGGAAAGGCGCACATGGAGGCTACTGCGGCCCTGCAGTTAAGCCGATCGCGCTCAATATGGTGGCTGAATGCGCCCGCGACCCGCTCGTAGACCTTCCGATTTCCGGAATTGGCGGCATTTCCAATTGGCGGGATGTAGTGGAGTTTATGCTGATGGGCTCCAGCGGCATTCAAGTTTGTACGGCCGCCATGCTGTATGGATTCCGCATTGTGGAAGATATGACCGAAGGGCTGAACAACTATCTGGATGAACGGGGCATCGCTTCCGTTATGGACATTGTAGGAAAATCGGTGCCGCGTTATTCCGATTGGGGCAATCTTAACTTGAATTACAAGATTGTCGCTCAAATTGACGAGGATTCCTGTATAAACTGCAATCGCTGTCACATCGCCTGTGAGGATACATCCCACCAGTGCATCGAAATTGTGCAAACGGCAGAAGGAAACGAAAAACTGGTCGTACGGGAAGAAGATTGTGTTGGCTGTAACCTCTGTTCCATCGTCTGCCCAATTGAAGACTGCATCACGATGGTAGAGGTGCCGAGCGAACAGCCGCCGCTTACATGGAGAGAGCGGACGGCGATGATGAATTCATAATCAATAAAAAAGGAGGAACCGTAAATGGCCAAAGTAATCAAGGGAGGAACGGTCGTTACTGCTTCGGATATTTATGAAGCGGACATTCTCATTGAGGGAGAGAAGGTCGTATCGATCGCTGAAAATATCGATGTCCCGGATGCGGAAATCATCGATGCGAAGGGCTGCTATGTTTTCCCCGGCGGCGTCGATCCCCATACCCATCTTGATATGCCGTTCGGCGGCACGACGACCGCTGACGACTTTGAAACCGGGACGCGCGCGGCCGCTTTTGGCGGCACGACGACCATTGTTGATTTTTGCCTGACACAGAAAGGAAAACCGCTGAAAGAAGCGGTGAGTACGTGGCATAAAAAAGCGGCGGGAAATGCGATTATTGACTATAGCTTTCACCTTATGATTAGTGAAATGAATGACAATGTGCTGAACGAACTGCCGGCTGTTGTGCAGGAAGAAGGAATTACATCCCTTAAGCTGTTCATGGCTTACAAAAATGTGTTCCAGGTAGATGACGGAACGCTATTTCAAACGCTGACAAAGGCGAAAGAGCTAGGGGCGCTCGTACAGGTGCACGCAGAAAACGGAGATGTCATCGATTTTCTAACTAAAAAAGCGCTGCAGGAAGGAAACACATCCCCGTATTACCATGCAGTGACCCGTCCGCCGGAAGCGGAAGCAGAGGCGACAGGCCGGGCAATTGCAATGGCTGCGCTAGCAGACGCACCGATTTATGTCGTACATGTCTCCTGTGCGGCGGCGGCCAACAAAATAAAAGAGGCACGGGCACTAGGGTTTAAAGTGTGGGGGGAAACGTGCCCCCAGTATCTTGTACTCGACGTGACCGCTCTCGAAAAACCTGAATTTGAAGGTGCCAAATACGTCTGGTCCCCTCCGCTCCGGGAGAAATGTAATCAGGAAGAGCTGTGGGCAGCCCTGCGGAACGGAAGCCTCCAGACCGTCGGCTCAGATCAGTGTTCCTTCAACTTTGAAGGGCAGAAAGATTTGGGGAAAGATGATTTTACCAAAATTCCGAACGGCGGCCCGCTTATTGAAGACCGCTTCTCCATTCTGTATTCAGAAGGGGTTCATAAAGGGAAAATCGGGCTGAATACGTTTGTGAACGCGGTATCTACGAATGCCGCAAAACTGTTCGGCTTGTTCCCGAAAAAGGGGACGATTGCCGTAGGAAGCGATGCGGATATTGTTGTATTTGACCCGAAGGCCGAACGCACGCTCTCTGCAGCAACCCATCACATGAATGTGGACTACAATCCGTTTGAAGGGATGAAGGTTACCGGGGAGCCTGTCACTGTTCTATCGCGTGGAGAAGTGATTGTACAAGACAAGCAGTTCCGCGGCCAAAAGGGAAGAGGGCACTATTTAAAAAGACAGCTGTTCCAGCAGTATTAATGGGAGGGGTTATTATGTCGAAAGAAGTTGTAATCGGCCTCATTCAGGCAAGCCACGATGTGCACGGTGATGAGCCCGTTGAAGTGCATAAACAAAAAGCGATTGAAAAGCATTTGGCGCTTGTGGACGAGGCGGTAGCCAAGGGAGCCAAAATCATCTGTCTGCAGGAAATTTTCTACGGGCCATACTTTTGCGCGGAGCAGACGACAAAGTGGTATGAGGCAGCAGAACCGATTCCTGAAGGGCCGACAACCAAGCTGTTTCAGGAAGTCGCGAAGAAAAACGACGTGGTCATCGTGCTGCCTATTTATGAAAAAGCGGCGGAGGGTGTCTACTATAATACGGCAGCGGTCATTGACGCGGACGGTACGTACCTCGGCAAATACCGCAAAAAGCACATTCCGCACGTAGCGGCCGGAGAAGGTGGCACAGGTTTCTGGGAGAAGTACTATTTCAAGCCCGGGAATGAGGATTATCCGGTGTTTAATACGAAATACGCCAGGGTAGGCGTCTACATTTGCTATGACAGGCATTTCCCGGAAGGAGCGCGCCTGCTCGGATTAAATGGAGCCGAGATCGTCTTTAACCCTTCCGCAACCGTAGCAGGGACATCAGAATATTTATGGAAGCTTGAACAGCCGGCACACGCCGTTGCTAATGGCTTCTACGTAGCGGCGATCAACCGCGTAGGTTTTGAAGCACCCTGGAACATGGGCGAGTTTTACGGGCAGAGCTACCTGGTCAACCCGCGCGGCGAATTCGTAGCAACGGGCAGCCGGGATAAAGATGAAGTTATTATCGGTATTATGGATCGGAATGTCATCCACGAAGTGCGCGATCAATGGCAGTTTTACCGTGACCGGCGCCCTGAAACGTACGCGAACCTTGCATCCCAGCTATAGAAGAGAGCAAGGAAAGAAGGAAGCATTCTCCGCTTCCTTCTTTCTTTTTTGTGAAAAATACGTGACTGCTTTATCGTACATAATTGAGATTGAGAAAGATATATGGTATATTTTTTTAAAAATTTCTAAAATAATAATATAGGGATTTATTTTTGAGAGATTGCACCGCCTTCCAAATGATAGCTTATAGAGAAAAACACAGATAGGTAGGATAATTGTGAGGTGTTCTTATTCTGATAGGAAGAAGGAAGGGGACAAAGAATGGAAGAGCACGTAGTAGCTTACAGGGGAATCTGTCTGTCAGAGGCGATGGAAGCAGTAGGCAAGCAGCACTACGCCGGTGCTGAAGAAAGAAAGTTTTTGAACAAGATTGAAATTAAAGCGGTATTTGGGTGTGGTGTTTATCTTGTAAGCAATTACACCATAGCTGCGGAATACGCATACTGTCACGCTGAAGTAAACAGTGACAAAGGAAGCGTCATACGGCAGACCGTTCATTTTCGAAACCCGATGCGGCTCGATGGCTGTTTCGGGGAGAAAGAGTTGCGAAGCCTGGCCCTTGCATGGAAGTATCCGAATGGAACCATTGAGAAAGAGGTTTTGGAGCAGGAAGGAATGGAATTAAGCCGCTGGGCCGGGAATATCATCCGGGAATATCTGATAACGCTTGGCTACGATGGTGTGGTATATCACATTAGCGATGAGTTGACCTATTATATTGCTTACAATCCTGGCGAACAGATTAGCCAGGTGGAGCTGGATTTTGTTTATAATCTAGAGGATTTGCAGAACTATACGTTCTCCGATTTAAGGCACCAATACCGTACGGGTGGCAGACACACAGCTATCTAGATAATAAGAGACTCCCTGGCACAATAGCGAACCAGGGAGTCTTTTATTATTGGGCAACTTCAGTGTCAACGATCGCACCGGAAGTGCCTGTATCTGTTCTCGTTTCGGTAATCGTTTCGTATTCTTCTTTGCTTAAAATGCTTTTATCCCCACGCATTAAATAAACGTACGCGATGATGGAAATAAACAGGCCGAACGTCCAGGCATTGTCCCACATAAAGCGGAGCGGCGGAATAAATAGACCCAGCATAGGGATGGCCACTCCGATGATGAGGGCGTATACACCGTTCATGTTGAAGCCTGATGTATAGCTGTAGCGCCCGTCCGGCATGTACAATTCTTTCAACGCCATCCGCCTGCGCCGTACGATCCAATAGTCGGCGATCGCGATTCCGTCAATCGGCCCCAGAAGTGCCCCGTACGTACCCAGCCAGCCGAAAATATAGTTGCCAAAGTTAGACATAATATACCAGGGCTGCATTAAAATCGCAAACAGTCCGGTAATGATGGCGCCCATGGCAAATGTGATGCGCTGCGGGTACAGGTTTTCGATGGCACGTGCAGGCGCAACCACATTGGCTCCGACGTTAATCGTAATGGAAGAGATAACGATGACCAGCGTGCCTAAAAAGATAACAAAGGGCGGGAATTTTGCGAGCAGGAGAACGGGATCCCAGAGTGCCTCGCCAAAAATTACGAGAGTGGCAGACGTAACAGCGATGCCGATAAAAGAAAATACTCCCATGGTGAGCGGAAGCGAAAAACTCTGCGCAACCACCTGCGCTTTTTGGTTTTTTGCATAGCGGCAGAAATCCGGAATATTCAGCGCCATGGTCGCCCAGAAGGCGATGACGCCGGTCAAGGCAGGGAAGAAGTACTTTAAAAATTCGCCTGTGGAAGTAAACTTTGAAGGAGCGGACAGCATCGGCCCTAAGCCGCCGGCGGTAGTAAACGCCCAGATAAGCAGAATAATCGCTGAAATGGCAAGAACCGGAGCGGCGATGGCGCTAAGGACCTTGATGGCTTCAGGACCTCTGTATGCAATGCCGACATTCAACAGCCAAAACAGAGCGAACACGATGGCTGTATGACCGGGCAGCGCCTGCCAGAAGGAAAAAGAAGCGGATAAAAGCGTATCGATCGCACCGGCTCCAATCCACGCATTGATCCCAAACCATCCTGCGGCGACAATCGCCCTGGCCATGGCGGGAATATGGGCCCCCTTGGATCCGAACCAGAGGCGGGCAAAAACAGGATAAGGAATGCCGAATTTAGTTCCAGCGTGCGAGTTGAGGAGAATGGGAATTAACACGATAATGTTACCAAGGAAAATGGTAAAGATGGCTTGATACCAGTTCATTCCCAGACTAATCATACCGCTCGCCATCGTGTAAGTAGGAATACAAAGACACATTCCGATCCACAGCGCGGCAAAGTTAAATCCTTTCCATGAGTGTTCTTCTGTTGTTGTAGGGCGTAAATCCTCATTCCAGAGCGGACTGCCTTCCATCTCCGCTGATACTTCAGGAACCAGGGTAACAATTCCGTTCGTTTCGATCTGCGTTTTCATATCTCTCCTCCTTCGAAGTAATACAAATAACAGCACAGTGAACGAAAATGAGGGAGAACACCGTTGATTTTTTTAAACACCCCCTGTTATATTTTTTAAAGTTATCAAAATGAAACCTTGATAGTTTTTATTGCCTAGAAAATATAGCAAGGTTTCAGGTTTGATTATAATTAGTTGTGAATAAGTAGTCAACAAAATATTTAGAAAATTCGGAGAAGAAGGAAATGCTATCCCGGTTCTCTTCCGGAAAACGTATAAAAGGTGATAGCGGCTTCAATGCAGAGGCGTTTTTCCGGTTCTACATAGTTATCCCCCAGCAATTCTTTGCATTTCTCCAGGCGGTGATATAGTGTTTGCCGGTGAATGAAAAGCTCCTGTGCCGCCAATTGTTTAGAACCCATATGCTTCAAGTAGATGCGAAGCGTTTCGACGAGCTGGGAATTGTTTTGTTCGTCATAGTCGAGCAGAGGCCCGATATGGGCTGTAATAAAAGAGGGGATAAACGCCGTGTTTTTGATTTTTAATGGGAGCTGGTAAAGTCCTAAATCTTCATAAAAAAAGCGGGAAGAATGAGGAAGGCTTTGGTTCACCTTCACTGTTTCTTCGGCTTCTTCAAAACTTTCTTTGGCAAGGATAAGCATTTCCTTAGCCTGGCCGAAGCCGATAACGGTTTTTACCTGTTCTTCAAACATATGCACCAAGGCTTGCTGGAATTGAATAATAAAAGCTTCCAGCTGGTTCTTTATTGTCTTAAGCGAGCCCTTTTTTTTCGTAATACAAAGCACATACACCTTTTTCCCTCTCAGCATAAGCAGGGCATGAAGCCTCTGTTTTCCAAGCAGGGAGCGAGAGAGCAGTACAATATCCTGATAAATCGATTCAATGCTTTCTCCTTCATAGCGGAGGAAGGATTGCTCTATGTATACGATTCCGGCAATAAAAAGATGAGGAGAAGAGGGGGGAAGCCGAGCTGCTCAAGAGCCTGTTCTTCATCCGTCACCGTGCCGTTTATAATTTCCTGGATAAATAGATTCTGGCTTTCCATCTTTTTTTCTTCCAGGAATAGGCGGCGCAATAAAAAACTCGTAATCGATTTTACTGCGTAATCAAGAGCCATTAACAATGATTCGGATACCTTTTCCCCGTTCATTAAGAGACCGAGATAGGCAGCGGTTTGCCCCATTGAAGTAACGGGCTGTGAAAGAAGAAAACGCTGGGCATCCAATTGCAGGACAGCACCGAGCGGTGAAGCATGGTGCTGTCCTGCCAGAGCATCCTGGTACAGTCCCGTTACGTGCTTTCCCGCGGATGGCTCGACAGCCGGTGCGAATAAACTTACCCCGGAAGGATAGTAGAAGATGACCTGATGCGAGGTGTAGCGGTGCAGGGCAGCAAGGATGGGGGAAATTCCTGTTGATTGGACAGTGAGACGCTGAAGCTCTTGCGAGAAGGCAGTCAGGTTTCTGAGTACTTCCAGCTGGTTGTTTACGAGAAGCGAATGAATATCCTGGGTAATCTCTACAAACCGCACACGCTTCGTAAAAACAATGAGCGGGAAATCATGTTCGTCTGCCATGGTGACCATGTCTGCTGGAAGCTGCTCAAAATAATCGCCAAGCTCTATGCACAGGCCGGCAACTCCGTTCTGGACGAGCTCCTTTAAGTATTCTTTCCGTTCTGCTTCACTCGTACCGATAAGGCCGAGCCCGGTCGATAAAATCAAATCATCCCGGTTAATATAAAGGCCGGCGTTTTTAATATCAACAATATGAACCCACCCGACGGTGCGGCCGATTCCATTTTTGCCTGCCAGAAGCTCTGCGCAGCGGAACAGCGGCCGGTTCAATATTTCCTTTATGCTAATCATACGCTTCGCCCCTTATACATAATGTATAGTTACCATTCATATTATCAGACAAAATGCATAATGAAAATGTTCTGAATTTTGTTTAATATTGGTGTATAGCAATGAAATAAGGAGGTGCAGTGAATATGAGTGCACCGCAAATAGAAACGGCCTTACTTAAGAATTTCATAATGGAGAAGGGAAGAAGCGGCATGACAAAAGAAATAAATTCCGCGCCCCGGGGCGAACAGTGGAACAAAGAAGAACTATTGAAAAAAGATCAGGAGAAACTGTGGCACCATATTTCTCCTCATAACCCGAATCCGGTGATTGCTGTATCAGGAGAAGGAAGCTGGGTTACCGACATTGACGGCAACCGTTTCCTGGATGGTATGTCGGGCCTATGGTGTGTGAACGTCGGGCACGGAAGGGAAGAAATCGCGGAGGCGGCCGCCGAACAAATGAAAACACTCGCATACTTCCCGCTCAACCAGAGCCACGTGCCGGCGATTCGGCTGGCAGACAAAGTGAGTGAATGGCTGCAGGGTGACTACCGGATTTTCTTCTCCAACTCCGGTTCGGATGCGAACGAAGTAGCCTTCAAAATCGCCCGGCAGTACCACAACCAGAATGGAGAGCCGACGCGGCATAAATTCATCTCACGCCATCGGGCGTACCACGGCAATTCGATGGGAGCCCTGGCAGCAACGGGCCAGGCAAACAGAAAAATTAAGTATGAGCCGCTGGGGACCGGGTTCCAGCATGTGCCTCCCCCGTACTGCTACCGCTGTCCGTTCGGAAAAACATACGGGGAGTGCAATATTGACTGCGCACAAATTTATGAGGATGTGATTAACTGGGAAGGCGCGGAGACGGTAGCCGGGGTTATCCTTGAGCCTGTCATCACCGGAGGCGGCGTCATTGTGCCGCCTCCAGAGTATTTAAGCAAAGTACGGGAAATTTGCAACAAGTACGGCGTGTTGCTTATCGTTGACGAAGTCATCTGCGGATTCGGCCGTTCCGGAAAAAATTTCGGCCACCAAAACTATGGCGTAAAGCCGGATATCGTTGCGATGGCGAAAGGAATTACGAGTGCGTATTCCCCGCTGTCCGCTACAGCCGTCCGGGCCGAGCTCTATGAGAGCTTCAAAGAACCGGGCAAAGACAACCATTTCCGGCATGTTAACACATTTGGCGGAAATCCGGTATCCTGTGCGGTGGCATTGAAAAACCTTGAGATTATCGAAGAGGAAAAACTGGTGGAGCGGGCTGAATATTTAGGGATACAGCTGCGAAATAAGCTGGATGCCCTGCTTGATCACCCAAATGTGGGCGATATTCGCACATTCGGTTTTATGGCGGGCATTGAAATGGTGGAGGATAAAATTACGAAACAGCCGGCTGCTCCGCAAAAAGTAGCCCAGGTGCTTACAGAATGCAAAAAGCGCGGACTCATGATGGGCAAAAACAGCGAAACAGTGCCGCAGTATGAAAATGTGCTCACGCTTTCTCCACCGTTCGTTACAACGGATAAAGAACTGGACTTCATTGTCAATGCGTTAAAAGAGGCGCTCTCTACACTGCTCGTCCAAAGCAGCACCCTGTAATGCTGCTGTTCTTGGGCTAAATAAAACAGGAAACGGGGGAAGGAATTTGACCATTCTTCATCTGAACGTAAGCAGCGAACGGTTGGAAAAGCGCATTAATGAACTGTCCAAAATCGGAAAAATCGAAGAAACCGGCGTATGCCGCTTAGCGTTATCGAAAGAAGACAAAATAGCCGTAGAAACCGTGAAACTGTGGATGGAAGAAGCAGGAATGACAGCGCGCATCGATGACTTCGGCAACCTCATCGGCCGTCTGGAAGGGAAAAACCCGGGTGCGCCTGTGCTTATGATTGGTTCGCACATTGATTCCCAGCCGTATGGGGGACGATTTGATGGCGTCATTGGGGTGTTAGGGGCATTGAAGCCGTGCAAACGATGGCGGAGAACGGAATCGTCCCCGATGTCCCTATCGAAGTCGCCGCGTTTTGTGATGAAGAAGGCTGCCGCTTTAATAAAGGGCTGTTCGGTGTCCGGGGCATTCTCGGTAAACTGGAACCGGGCGAGCTGGAGCGGACAGACAAAGACGGGGTAACACGAAGGCAGGCCCTTCTTGATTTTGGCTGTGATCCTTCCAAATTCGATGAATCTGAATATCCGGAAGGGAAGGTCGGTTCGTATCTGGAACTGCACATCGAGCAGGGCCCGGTGCTGGAATCGCTGGATCGCCCGATCGGTATTGTGACCGGAATTTCCGGTCCTCTCTGGCTCACCGTTGAAATGGTTGGATTTGCCGGGCATGCAGGATCGGTTCCGATGCCGATGCGCCGGGATGCGCTCGTAGGTGCAGCCAAAGCCATTACGAAACTCCACGAAATGGCTTCAAGAGACCCGGAAGCACCGACGGTCGGAACCGTAGGGAATCTCCAGGTGTTCCCCGATTCGCGCAACATTATCCCTGAGCGGGTACTGTTTACCGTTGATTTGCGGGACATCGATATTGAGCGGCGTGACCGCTACGAGAAGGAGCTTCGCCGGGCCATTGACGACATTGCAAGGGAGCATACGCTGGCGTACACGATTCGGGAGGATACGAATAGCGAGCCCAGGTACTGTGCGGAGCCAATTAAAGAAATGATGCGCCAGGCATGCGGGGAGATGAGCATCGACGCACCAGAATTGATGAGCGGTCCGTTTCACGACGCGCTTGCCATGTCATACGCATGCGACTATGGTATGATTTTTGTGCGGTGCAAGGATGGCATTAGCCATAATCCGAAAGAGTTTTCCACATATGAGGATATTTCGCTTGGCACAGAACTGCTCTATCGAACCGCTTTAAAGCTAATCGGCTCTATGGAATAGCATTTCTTTGAAACAAAGAACGGGACTTCTTCCATGTCCCGTTCTTTTTGTTTCTTTTATTTGTTATGGTCATAAGAAGGCAATCTGATATAAAATATACGTGTTGTGGATTTTTTGCGGTGAAAGGATGGAACAGTAGTGGATGGATGGTTCACAAAGGAGATCGTAGCGGGGATGGCGGGCGTTTTACTGCTTTTATTTTTGGTTCTATTCATATGGAACATTGTACTTTCAGTAAAGTTCGGCCGATTGAAGAAGCAGTTTCGAAGGCTTACCCAGGGAACGTCGAGAGAAAATCTTGAACAAATTCTGGAAAAGCTGTTTGACAGAATGGATGAGGTCAGCCATTCACAGCAGGAAAGCAATGATCTGGTTGAACAAATGCAGGCAGCGCTCCGGCACCATAAGGGCCGCATGGGTTTCGTCAGA
Organism: Aneurinibacillus tyrosinisolvens; assembly: GCF_001015055.1. GTDB lineage: Bacteria > Bacillota > Bacilli > Aneurinibacillales > Aneurinibacillaceae > Aneurinibacillus_A > Aneurinibacillus_A tyrosinisolvens. The sequence continues at coordinate 67,942 of NZ_BBWZ01000005.1, forward strand.
TATGCGGCTTTTCAAAACGAAGGCAGCGATCTCAGCTTCTCGCTGGCGCTTGTTGATGACAGCAACAGCGGCGTTGTGTTAACAAGCATTTATGGAAGAGATGAATCAAGAGTATACGCCAAGCCGATCGATAAAGGCGTGTCCGTATATCAAATGTCAGAAGAAGAAAAACAGGCACTCGTTCTTGCAGCAAAAAATGGGCGGAGCGATTCGTAAAAAACTATTGCAACTTTCCTGAATACATGTTATTTTATTTTTCGTTAGGGAAAATAACATTAGGAACCAGGATTCACTTAAAGGGTGGGATTATACAATAACTCACTTGCCCCCGTGGTGAATGACGTAGGTCCTAGCGATGTTTACAATACTCATCCTAGGAAGGGGGACCGGAAGATGGAATATTCAACTTTCGGCAGACATGTAGCGATTGACGTATGGGGAGTGGAGTTCGAGCGTTTAAACAACGCGGAGTTTTTAAAACAGCATATGGTGGAAGCTGCGGAAGCATGCGGTGCGACTGTTCTTTCTGTTCAGGCACAGCAATTCGACCCGCAGGGAGCAACCGTGCTTGTTATGCTGTCGGAGAGCCATATCTCGATCCATACCTATCCTGAGAAAGGTTTTGCCGCACTCGATTGTTACACCTGCGGTGAAACAGTGGATCCGCAAATTGCCATTGACTACATGGTTTCTATTTTACAACCGAAATCATACTACGCGAAGAAATTAATCCGCGGCGTAGGCGAAATAGAGATTGTTACTCCAGAAATAAAACGTGAATACATTGAACAGCCGTAAAGAGAGAGGGTTTATCTCTCTTTTTTTATTTTGGCGGGATAAATAAAATAAGCCGCATCAAGCTGTGTACTCATTCGTAAAAGTAGTTTAATATGAAAAAGAGGAAAGCATTGTATAGTTAGGGGAGAAAAACATGTCCTGGCAATTTATTGTATTGTTCTTGCTCATGGCTGTTACGTATCAATTGGGCTTTGCCCGGCGTTTACCTATTCTGAAGGCGGCGATTGTGTATGCTGTGCTGTTTGTTGGAACGATTCCGCTCTCTATTCTAAATGCATTCGGACTGCCGATGATTCCGGCCCTCTCCGTTGCGGTTGTGGTGCTTCTGCTCGCCCGCTACAGAAGAAAAAATTCACCGCCTCTGCGCGAAAATGAGGGGTGAGCATGACAATGTTATGGATTACGCCAATTGTGCACGCCTCAAATGGGTGGGTTCTCAAGGAAGAGAGGAAACCTTACTCTGAACAGTTTCTCCGCCCGCTTTGCGAAAGGCTGCGGGCGATTCACCCCCGGCTGCTGCCTCTGGTAAAGGCCGCAATTCTTCCCGACGAACCGGATGAGCCCGGCTGCGAGCGGCCATTCTGCGGGACGGCGGCTGACTTTACCCTTGCTGAACAAGGGGATATTACTTTTGACGGGCAGACCTGGCTTCTCTCGCATTGCGGGGAACAGTTCCTTGATTCACTTCTATCCCCCCTGGAGGCGCTGTCGCTTTTGCAAAAAGCAGATGATCTGGAAAGCCCGCCGACAGCGGAAGTGCTTCAGTTTATAGCAGCCTGGCTGCAATCCGGCTTCCACGTCATTCTTATTAAAGAATAAAACGAAGAGGAGGAGGAGACGAATGAAAATTGAAAACGCTTTATTTGATTACTTGCAAATAAAAGTGGTCGCAGATGCGCGGCCGGATGATACGGCCGCACAAAAAACAAGTGACTTTTTTTATTCGATATTGCAAGAAGAGCATAAGCTGGAAAACCTGGAGTATACAGTTGACGACACAATGTATCACGTGAAGTATACAGCAGACGGGAAATCAAAGACTCGTTTTTATGATCGCGAGTCGATTGAACATTTGCTTTCTTCAATTGAAACCGAGCCGCGTTATGGAAAATAAGAAGAATAAGAAGTTTTAGAAAGGATGGCGAACAATGCCATCCTTTTTAGTATAAAATGAAAAGAGAATACGGGAGGTGGATGGTATGTGGGTACGCGATTATATGACGGCGAATCCCATTGTGTTATATAAAGAGGAAACGATTAGCAGAGCTGCTTCCCTGCTCGTTGAGAACCGGATTGACGGGCTCCCTGTCGTAGATACGGAACACAAACTCATTGGGCTGCTTACTAAATCACATATCTTCCGGGCGATGAAGCACCACCTTCCAGAGGAGACGCCCGTCGAGCAGTTAATGCAAACCCGCCTTGTTACGCTGTACAACGATCAGCAAATTTATGAAGGATGGGATGAGGAGCTTGAGGCCGGCCGCCTGCCTGTTACGGACCGGAATGGGAAGCTGGTGGGCATTTTAACGCGGACTGACATTTTGCGCGCTTTTGAACACCAGACACGAAAAACGATTTCCCAGCTGGACGCCATTCTACAATCAACGTATCACGGGATTGTTGCCGTCAACCTTCAGGGAGAAGTCCTTTCCATTAATCAGGCCGCAGAGCGGCTCCTGCGAATTGAGCAGAAAGAAATGGCATGGAAGCCGCTGACAGAACTCGTTTCCGAAGGCCCTCTTCTTACCCTTCTTCTCTCCACCGAAAAAAAACACATGGTCCGCCTCGACTATGCCGGACGAAAGCTGCTCATTAACCACACCCCGATTGTGACGGACGAGGGAAAGAAAATCGGAATGGCAAGTGTAATGCAGGATATTACCGAGCTGGAAGGCGTTTCTGAGGAGCTAACGGCCGTCCAGAAATTAAATCGTGAACTTGATACGATTATTGAATCTTCACACGATGGAATTGTGGTGACGGACCACAACGGCGTTATTCGCCACTTCAATCAGGCCTTCAGCAGAGTGACAGGCATTCCTGCGAGTGAAGCGATTGGAATGCAGGAGGAGGAGCTGGAGAGAAGAGGCGTTATCTCTCAGGCGGTTAGTAAAATGGTGATTAAAAGCAAAAAAAGGATAACGGTCATTCAGCAAGTTTCAGACGGCGGAGTGCTCTTGTCAACAGGGACGCCGATTGTGGATGATGAAACAGGAGATATTCTTCAGGTCGTGATGAATTGCCGGGATTTAAGCCAGTTGAACCGTGTTAAAGCGGAGTTGGATGAGGCGAAAAGACTGTCCGAGAGATATCATTCGGAATTGGAAGTATTGAGAGCCCAGCAGATGGAAATTGAAGGGATGATTGCAGAAAGTGAAGAGATGCGCAACATTGTCCAGATGTGTATGCGTATCGCACAGGTTGACACCTCCATCCTTCTTCTCGGAGAGTCAGGAGTTGGGAAAGGCGTGCTGGCTAAATTAATCCACCAGCGAAGCCTCAGGAGCAAAGGGCCGTTCATATCGATAAACTGTGGGGCCATTCCGGGAAGTCTTCTGGAGTCTGAATTGTTCGGATACGCACCAGGAGCGTTCACCGGTGCCCATCAGAAAGGAAAACCAGGATTTATTGAATTATCGGATGGCGGGACTCTTTTTCTTGATGAAATCGGTGAGCTGCCCCTTGACCTGCAGGTAAAGCTGCTTACCGTTTTGCAGGAAAAGCACGTAACAAGGATCGGAGATGTAGGCGGGAGGAAAGTTGATTTCCGGTTGATTGCCGCGACAAACGCGAATTTAATGGAAAGGGTAAAAATGGGGATGTTTCGGGAGGATTTATATTACCGGATTAATGTCGTGCCGGTTGAAATTCCTCCGCTGCGCAAGCGGACAGAAGATTTGTTTCCGTTAATTCATTATTTTCTTGCCAAGTTTAATAGCAAGCACCACCTCGACAAACGGATATCCTACAATGCGCTTGATGCCATGCAGGCCTACCGGTGGCCGGGAAACGTACGCGAACTGGAAAATATAATCGAAAGATTGATTGTTACGACGGTGGATCCGATTATTGAAATCAAGCATCTACCAGCAATGATGCTTGAAGCTCGAATGCCATCCATTGCTTTTCCTGCGGATCTGGAGGATGAAAACGAACGGGTAAAAGTTCCGGTGCGGCAGGAGAAGAAGGAAGAGGAAGAACTGGCTGCGCTTTACAGGCAATATAAGAGTACGAGGAAGGTAGCCCAAATACTGGGCATCCATCAATCAACGGTTGTCCGCCGGTTAAAAAAAATACGAAAGCAGCCAAATGGAATAAAGTGATGCAACTTGATGCGATTTTGATGCGTTTTGCATCGATATTGCATCGGTATTGCATCGTCGGTGTGCTAAATCGCCCTGTTTATGCCTGAATTTTTTATTTTAAGAATTGGCATGAAGCTTGCAAGTATATAATGCAAGAGAAAATAAAGGAATGAACTATCGCGGCGCCGGGAAGGAGAGACCCGGTGAGAAAAATAACAAAGATAAAAAGGGCATACAGCCTACAAATCGAGTGGAGTTAAACCGAATGTACGGATACATTTCAGCGGTAGTTCATACTTTCTTCTCCAGAAAGACATAGCATATTGTTCATTGTGCAAGCGTCCTAAATGTTAATTTTGCGGTTGAGAAGCTTCGATCGTTTGATGTAAAATAAAGGTATCCTTAGAATGGGGAGGTTTGCTTATGCCGGAAATTGTAGCGCAATCCCTTAGCCAGGAGTTACTGCCTTTATTACAGAAAGAGCGATTTGCCATGCTTTCAACCATCAACAAGCAATCCGGCGCTCCGTACATAAGTGCGATTTCGTGGGTTTATGCAAAGAACCCTTCCACTCTCGTTCTTGCAGTTGACAGCCGATCTTCCATTGTCGAGAATGTGATACACAACAGCCGTGTTGTGTTAAATGTATTCGCCGCAGGCTCGGTATACTCAATCGCTGGAATGGGGAGTGTAAAAGCCCCGCGAATGGAAGGGGTTCCGCTAAAGTTGTCCCTGCTCGAAGTCTTGATCGAAGAAGTGCGGGACGTTATGTTTTATGGCTCGCGTCTGTCTATTGAACCTCAGTATGAGAAGACGTATGATGCCCGTGCTGCAGCCAAACTGGATAATCAAGTCATGGAAGCGCTTAAGAATGCCTAGTCAGACGACCGGGCATTTTTTGCTGTTCTCCGGTTTTATTTGGTGCCTGGATGTGTTCTCTCCGGGCTCACCGGTGGTTTAGGTGTCTGCGGGATAATGCGTCCTACAATGTCGGCGAGTTCCTCAGCAAAGCCGGCCACAGGCCGTCCCTGCCGAATATCAGCGTTCATTTCGCGCAGGCGCTGCACAATGTCCACATCAGCCGTCACGAGGGCACGTGCTCCTTGCTGGTCTTTTGTAAGTGCGTTTGCTACCGCATATTTAATGGTTCCAACACGTGAACGATCTAGCCGGGCGCCCACATCGATTCCGACAATGGCGACCTTGCCGAACACTACCGCGGTTGCACCATTAACACCCGGCACTTTTACTGCAATGGTGGAAAGGCGGTCTGCTGTTGTTGCCGGATTCTGTGGCTTTGGCGGTGTTGGCTGGGTTTGCGGAACCCTTTGGGTCTGCTGACCCTTCTGACCCTGCTGCGCCTGTGTCTTTCCATCCTGCGGAGCAGGCTGGGATCGATTCTGATTGCATGCGGTCAGGGCGATGCTAAGAAATAGAAAGAGTAACCATTTCACGGTAAAACATCCTTTCTAAATAGGGGATAAGTTACACGTAGTGTTCCGCAACACTCATGATATATACACCGTTTTTACCTTCTAGAATTATTTTTATCACATACAATAACAACAAACCCTCGTGAACCATAAAGTAAAGTAAGCATTCATATACATGCCCGGGAGGCGAGACATTGAAGAAAATCTACGTCTTAGATACGAATGTACTTTTGCAGGATCCAATGGCAATCTTCTCATTTCAGGATAATGATGTAATATTGCCCGCCATTGTTCTAGAGGAGGTTGATTCCAAAAAAAGATTAATGGACGAAATAGGAAGAAATGCCAGATACGTTGCCAAACTGCTGGATGAGTTGCGCTTGAAAGGACAACTCCATAAAGGAGTCACAATGGAAAACGGAGGCGATATCAGAGTAGAATTAAATCACCGCTCCTTTTCCAGAATGCAGGAGTTATTCCTTGATATGACGAATGACAACCGTATTCTTGCGGTGGCGCTGAATTTGCATCATGAAGAACAACAGAAGGAAAATCCCAGGGATGTCATATTGGTTAGCAAAGACGCTCTTCTCCGGGTCAAAGCAGACGCCATTGGCTTGCCGGCCGAGGATTTCTTATCGGATCGCGTTGTTCACGAGTACTCCAATTTATACAAAGGATATACAACAGTAAAGGCTCCAATTGAAACCATCCAGCATTTCTACGGGCAAGGCCCGTTTGAATTAAAGCGGTTTCTCCCTACTGTCTCCTTGCATCCAAACGAGTTTGTTATTATGAAAGATGAATTAGGCGGCTCCTCCTCGGCAATGGGACGGGTAAGCGGTGATGGAAGGCTCCTTCTGCCTCTGTTGTTTGGCGACGAAATCGTATGGGGCGTGAAGGCGCGAAATGCCCAGCAAAAGATGGCAATGGAACTTCTGTTGAATAAAGACATTCCCCTTGTTACGCTAACGGGAAAAGCGGGAACAGGAAAAACGCTCCTTTCCCTCGCGGCGGGGCTCATGATGACGGAAGATGATCACGAGTACAAAAAACTGCTCGTAGCAAGGCCTATTGTCCCTCTTGGAAAGGATATCGGGTATTTGCCCGGGGAGAAGGAAGAGAAGCTTAAACCGTGGATGCAGCCAATTTATGATAACTTAGAGTATCTTTTCAATACAAAGCAATCTGGGGACCTCGATAAAATCTTAGCCGGGCTCGGCAGCATCCAGGTAGAGGCGCTCACCTACATCCGCGGGCGGAGCATCCCCGAGCAATTCATTATTATAGACGAGGCGCAAAATTTAACCAAACATGAAGCGAAAACGATTTTAACAAGGGTAGGAGAGAATAGCAAAATCATCCTTATGGGTGACCCACAGCAAATTGACCATCCGTATTTGGACGAAGTGAACAATGGGCTCACTTATGTAGTTGAAATATTTAAAAACGAAAAGATGTCAGGCCATATCGCGCTGCAAAAAGGAGAACGTTCCTCGCTTGCCCAGCTTGCAGCCGACCTCCTGTAAGACACAAGTTATACCCTGTCCGCTTCATGATAAGCGTGGCAGGGTTTTTCATTTTTTCCCTGTTCATGGTACACTGAAAAAAACAGGAAATAGGAGGGGTTTTCTTGCGCATTTTTACTTTTCCATTAGGGCCTTTGCAGACAAACTGCTACGTTATAACAAATGAAGAGACGAGGGAAGCCGTTATCGTTGATGCTGGAATGAATCCGGGGGAGCTGCTTGATAAAGCCGCAGAGTATACCGTGCGGGCCATCCTGATGACGCACGCCCATTTTGATCACATGGGAGGGTTAGAACAAATCCGCAAAAAGACGGGAGCCCCGGTATACATCAATGCCAGTGAGCAGGAATGGTTAGGTAACCCTGACTTAAACGGATCCTCCCGTTGGCCTATGGTCGGTGGTGCAATGAGCGCTTCCCCTGCAGAATATGAAGCAAAGCAAGGAGATGTGCTTGAAATTGCCGGAATGAAAATTGATGTGCTGGAAACACCGGGCCATACTCCCGGCGGTCTGTCTTTCTTATTTGACGGACATGTATTTAGCGGGGACACACTATTTGCGCATTCCATTGGACGTACGGATTTGCCGGGGGGCAATTATGAACAGCTGATTGCAAGCATTCAGGATAAGCTAATGGAACTGCCGGATGAAACGAAAGTCTATCCGGGCCATGGACAGGGAACGACGATCGGCTTTGAGAAAGCCCATAATCCGTTTATCACGGGTATTTTACGGTAGCAGTAAACCTGTCACACATAATTCACAGCCTCTGTCAATTTATTACTGCACTCAAACTGTAAATATTGATAAACTTATTACTATCATGATAACAATCTTCGTAAGAAGCTGCTGTTTTTCATAACGGTCGCTTTTTAAAAAAAGGAATGGTGAATCAATGTTAATGGGTTTTTCAATTGGCACTTGGATGTTGCTTATTGTTACGGTTTGTTTTAGCGGATCTTCGCTGCTTGTGTGGTATGCAGCCAGGAATTCCGGCCAGTTTGAGGATGTTGAAGGCGTTAAGTACAGGATGCTGGAAGAAGAGTCCCTGGTTGATGTTCCACTCAATGTAAAGAAGTAGAACAGCGATTGTAACATGGCAGGCAATATAGGATAATTGTAAAGCAATGCACAATTAGGGAGAAGAAAGTATCAGGTGGAGTGGTTAGATTGAACAGCGGGACTCAGTGCGAGATGGCGGAACGCCATGTACATTTGCTGCGTGTACTAAACGAATTGAACAATGATATTGCGGAAGCTACAGATCTTATCGATGCATTCAACTTCATTGTTCAGACAATTCGAAACGAGACGGGCGCAGGTACATGTATTTCCTTAATAGAAGAGGAACAGAATTTTCAAGTGTGGGTAGATACAGACCGGCGGGAAAGCAGGTATTGTTATCTGCTTCCAGAACAAGCGGTTGAGAGAGAAGTTCTTAAGAAAGGTACAGGAAGAATCTGCTATCCAAAGCGGCAAGAAGTCGAAGTTACACTCCTGCCATTACTGGAATATCAAACCCTCTTTATTTTGCCTATTTCCTATAAAGCGAAAGAACTTGGTATTTTGTATGTATTCCGTGAAGATGAATGCTATCCCCCTGCCTGTGTGACAGAGTTCCTGGAGCAGGTAGCGAAAAGAATCGGCATTGCGGTGAAAAACTGGCAGCGGGAACAGGATTCGCGATATAAAGAAAGAAAGCTAAAATTGCTGTACGATATCATGCTAAACGCTGCGGATGTGGAAACGGATAGAACCATGCTAATCAAGGATGCCTGCTGGCAGATTTCGGCCGCTTTTGATGATGCACGCGTCATGATTGGCCAGGTTGACAGGGAGAAGAACAAGGTGGAAATTGCTTGTTCGACTTCCCCTTACCCTGAGGAATGGGCAGACTCCCTGTTTCTTTTCTCCGGCACAGGACGGGACTTCCGCCATGTCGAAGCGTTTTTTACAGGAAATCCGGTCGTTGTACAGGATGGAAAGAAGGACAAGCGCTGCTCGCAGGTTGCGGAGAAGCTGGAGCTGTACAGCAATGCAACGATCCCAATTATTTATAAGGATGAGCCGCTTGGCGTTATCTATTTAGATAATAAAGATTACCGTACGTTTTCGGAGGTGCAGCTTGGCTTTCTGATGGTCATTGCACGCCAGCTTGGAATGGTGATTACAAATGCCCGCCAGTATGAGCATATCAGGATGCTCGCAATTACCGATGGGCTTACCCGCTTACACACCCGCCAGTATTTTACGGAGCGGTATGCGGAGGAATACGCGCTGGCTGTACGCTACCGTACACCTCTATGCCTGATTATGATGGATATTGATGATTTTAAAAGGATTAATGATACATATGGACACGTTGCCGGGGATAATGTGCTCATTGAGACAGCCAAAACAATCCAGGAGCAGGTAAGAAAGAATGATATTGTAGCACGGTACGGCGGGGAGGAACTCATATTGCTGCTTCCGAACACAGAATTGGAGAATGGGATTCTTATTGCAAATCGGATTCAGGACAGTCTTAGCATGCTTCCATTCTCTTTCTCTGTAACTGCCAGCATTGGAGTCGCACAGTACCCTGATCATTCGGCCGATCGCGAGGAGCTGCTCATGAGAGCTGATGATGCGATGTACCGGGCTAAGCATGAGGGGAAAAATCAAATTCGGATTGCGCAAAGAACCCATTCGTAAGAGCGGGTTCTTTTTTTACTATAAAAAAAACACAACCTTCGGGGTAGAAGGTTGTGTTTAGGGGGAGGATTAGAATTTAGAGTTAAAACATAATAGGGTGGGCACTTGCCCCTGAGTCTTTCATATGGGATGTTAATTACATGATAAACTAGTCTTTAAACTATGTCAATAGTGTAAAACAAAAAATGCCTTCTTTTTATTTTGGAAAACGTACATAATGAATAGGGAAGAGGGGGATGGGTGTGCGAGAGAGCGCTTTATATAGAACAATTGTGCAGGAAATTCGAGATTCAAATAAAAAGGCGATTCCGTTTCGTGATTTTATGGAGCTTGCATTGTATGCGAAAAACGGGGGGTACTATAATAAGGAAGCGAAAAAGATAGGAAAACAGGGGGATTTCTATACGAATTCCTCCGTCGGGGCCGTGTATGGCGAAACTTTGGCCGATGCCGTATGGGATATGCTGAGACATGAAGATATGCGCGAACCATGCTATATAGTGGAGATGGGCGGTGGAGACGGAAGCCTTAGTTTTCAGCTGCTGAGCCGTCTGCAGCAATTGACCGGTGAAGCTTGCGAGCGTAAATTCAGCTGTATTATGATCGAAGCAAGCGCGTATCATAAAGCTCTCCAGGAAGAAAAGCTCGCTCCTTTTGAGGGACAGATCTCCATTGCATGGTATGGGACGATAGAGGAAGCCCGAAAGGATGTGCCTTATCTTAACGGTGTTTTTATTTCGAATGAACTTCCGGATGCTTTTCCGGTGCATCTTATCGAGTGCAGAAAGGGAAAGTGGTACGAAATATATGTGGCCCTTAATGAGAGAGATGGGTTTATCGAGCAGCTAAAGGAACCGGCAGCAGCCGTTCTTGATTATGTTGCCAGAGAAAGGATACCGCAAATAGAAGGCTACCGCACGGAAGTAAATCTGGCCAGTATACAATGGATGAAAGAAGTAGGAAGATGGCTTGAGAAGGGGTATGCCGTAACGATTGATTACGGATATGAGAGGGAAATTCTTTATGAACCGGAGAGGAAGGAAGGAACGCTCCTTTGCTACCAGGGGCATACGATGAACAGCAGCCCCTACCTTCAACCGGGAGAACAGGATATTACGGCACATGTTAACTTCTCTGCTTTAATGGATACGGGGGCAGAGCAGGGAATGCGAGTGATCGGACTTTATTCGCAGCGCGAGTTTCTTCTGCGGGCAGGGATTTTGAAGAGGCTGCAGGAACACGCGTCTGTTGACCCGTTTTTAAATGAAACCGCCAAAAGAAACCGCGCTGTGCGGCAGCTCATCATGCCCGGCGGGATGGGCGATACGTTCCGCGTGCTGGTTCAAGAGAAAGGGCTTGATATGGCAGAAGGGCTTAACTTCCTAAAGTAATCGATTCCCAAAAGCAGGGTGCCTTCATTTGCAAGCACCCTGCTTTTTTTGCTAATACTTAAGATAAATAGGCAGATACCGCGTTTAGTGCTGTGATAGCGTGTTCATCAAGACTTTTTGGATAATGTCCGAAGAATGCGTAGAACATGAAGCCGGTAAACGCGACAAGTAAATACGTCATAAAAATCGTCATATACGTTCTTTCGGAAAGATCAACAAAGCTAAGAGCCAGGAACATACCGGTTTGAGCGAAGAACAAGGCAGCCATTCCAGTCAGTGCGCCCCATAACGCCATAAGAGCAATGATCAAGCAAAAAAATGCCAGTACACGATACATACGTGCCATACAATTTCCCCTCCTTTTAGTACATATCTATACAAATCTAGAATTCATTATAATCTAGTTAGAAAGCACTGTAAACGCGAAGGTTTGTCGATTTTTTAACATGTCATACGCACCAGTTACGAGATTTTGAGCATTGTATAATCACATGACTTGCAGCCGGCAAGCATGGAGTTCTCTTCGATGAGCTGGGTGTTCTGGTTGAAAAACGTCTCGAAGATTCCGAACAAGAGAGCATGATGCATACTGCAAATGCTATCGGGGTTCCGGGCTGCTGTTTCTTTAAACGTGCAATTGAATATACGGAAGCGGATGGTAGCGTCATCTACCTGCTCAATCTCCGGATTCAATCCCTGGGCAAGCATCAGGCGGTGAATGGCTTCAAGTTTACGCTCCGCGCTTATGTTCGAGAGGCTGATGCGCTCTTTTTCGATAGCTTGTCTGGCTGCTTCGTGTCCAAATTTACGGCCCATATCATGTAAAGCTTTTTGCCCGGCTTCTCCAAGGGAGATGAGGGTTTCTATTGCGATATTTGCTAGTAGTTGATAGTCTCTGGGTGGAAATTGCAGGCTGACTACTTGCTCGGATAAGGAATATAAACGGCTGGGGCGTCCGCCTTTCCCTGTTTTCTCGGATGCTGAATCAAGCAGGTTAACGTCTTCAAGCTTTGTCAGGTGAAGCCTGGCAACATTCGGATGAATCTCAAATTGCTCGGCAATTTCCTGTACTGTTACCGCACGATGGCTGGCAACAACATGCTGGTATATGGAAAATCGCGTGGGGTCAGCCAAAACGCTGGTTAATTTTAAAGTTTCGTTTTCCATGGGAAAACCCCCTATTTTTTTTCTATAACTGGAGATAATTATAGTACAAATGAAGGAAACGGTAAATGAAAGTTTTGTAAACACTATTGACATAGAAATAAGTCTAATAATATAATTAAGTTAATTACTGTTAGTTAGTGTTAACGCACAAATATAGATTGATTGTCTCAATGATTACGCTATCGTTGACAAGGAGATGACAGAGATGAACCATCATCTTACATTCTACACGTATCCTAGCTGTACATCTTGCCGAAAAGCTAAAGCGTTCCTAAAAGAAAAAGGCATCGATTATGATGAGCGTCATTTGTTTAAAGAACCTCCATCCGTGGAGGAACTCCTTGAAATTATAAAAATGACCCATAATGGGATGGATGATATTCTATCCACAAGAAGCCGTAAATTTAAGGAACTCGACAAGGATATTGAAGATATGACTGTGTCTGAACTACTTGAAATGATTAGTGAGGAGCCGCGGCTTCTTAGACGTCCTATCATTTTTGATGGTGAGAAGTTGATTATCGGATACAATCGGACTGCAATGCAAGACTTACTGGCATAAGGCAAGTTGATGCTATTGCAAACGGAAAAGCCGACGGGAAAGTGCCCGTCGGCTTTTTGCATGTTAAAATATAGGGTTAGACTTTTACTGAATCACCTTCTTGCACCCAGGTCCTTCTCCACGCACTTTGTGCCATCATGAGAGCGGCAAGCGCTGCAATAGCAATGACGGCAAATGTCATAAATCCTGAAGCATACGTACCGGTAGACTGTTTCAACATCCCAAGAATTGTAGGGAGGAAGAATCCTCCGACACCACCAGCTGCCCCAATGATCCCGGTGACCATTCCAATTTCTTTTTGGAAACGTTGAGGAACCAGTTGAAATACCGCTCCATTTCCCATCCCTAAGCACATCATACCTATGAACAGTAAGGATGTTACCAGTGAAATTGGAGGAAGCAGACTAATACCAACCATACATAAGGCTACAAATATGAACAAAATAGAAAGAAGGCGAGAACCGCCTATACGGTCTGCGATCCATCCGCCAACGGGGCGAAAGAAACTTCCCGCTGCGACACATAAGGTAACGAAGTCTCCTGCTTGAACTTTCTGCAATCCATACTGATCTACGAAAAAGATACTCAGAAAACTGGTTAATCCGACAAACCCTCCAAATGTGACACTATAGAGTAAGCAAAAGTACCAGATATCCCTTTGTTTAAACAATGTAAAGTAGCTGACCAGCGGTTGTGGCTTTGGCTGACTGGGAGCATCTTTGGCTAAAAGGGCGAAAGTAATGAAAACAAGGGATAACGGAATGAGTGCAATTCCCATTACTCCATGCCATCCAAAATGCTCCGCTAAACGGGGCCCGAACAAGGTGGCAAACAGTGTTCCGCTATTACCAGCTCCCGCAATACCCATGGCTAATCCTTGCAGATGCGGAGGATACCAGCGGCTGGCCATTGGCAAAGCGGCTGCAAAACTTGCACCGGCTACACCAAGAAGAATCGCAATTGCGTAAATTTCCGACAAGGATGTGCCGGCTAACCATCCCCAAAATAACGGAATCATTGAGACCAGCATTCCACCGATAGCTGTCTTTCTTGACCCAATTCGATCTGTTAATATCCCAAGTAGAATACGAAACAAGGAACCGGATAGAACCGGAATAGCAACAAGAAATCCCTTTTCTGCAGGAGACAGGCCAAAATCCTGGAAAATGTAAACGCCCAGTGCGCCCATTAAAACCCAAATCATAAAGCTCACATCAAAATATAAGAAGGCGGACAACAAGGTTGGGGGGTGCCCGCTTCTACGTAGTTCAGATAATTTCATCTACAATCCCTCCGCTTTCGAATTTTATCCATTTAATTTTCGAACTCAGACCGATTATAAATAATACGTGATAATAATTAGTAATTTACGTTATAAAACCTGACATGGTTTTTATTTTGGAATTTGCGGAAAATTCCGCGTCATAAAACCTGACACAATCCTTTCTCGACCATCATCCATGTAATAAAATCAATGAGAATTCATGGAATTAACTATTAGGAGGTTGAGAACGGTGAGTAGCAGAAAATTAGTGTTAGTTGGTAATGGGATGGCAGGCGTGAATTGCATCGAACATATTTTGAAACTTGCTGATGAATCGTTCGATATTACCATTTTTGGAACGGAACCTCATCCAAACTATAATCGAATTCAGCTTTCCTATGTATTAGCAGGAGATTCGAAGCTTGACGATATTATTATAAATGGCTGGGATTGGTATAAGGATAACAACATTCAATTGCATACAGGTCAAACCGTAACAAAGATTGATACCGAAAACAAATGTGTCTATACCGATGGAGGGATTATACAGAACTACGATGATCTCATCCTGGCGACTGGCTCTACTCCTTTTATGTTGCCTTTGCCAGGTGCAGATTTACAAGGAGTTATCGCTTATCGGGATATCAAAGATTGCCAAATGATGATGGAAGCATCCAAGAAATATAAGAAAGCAGCAGTAATAGGCGGAGGTTTGTTAGGCCTGGAAGCCGCACGTGGCCTGCTAAACTTATCCATGGATGTCACAGTGATTCATGTTTTTGATACCCTGATGGAGCGTCAGCTCGATCCAACAGCCAGTAAGTTACTGCAGGCTGAATTGGAAGCGCAGGGAATGAAGTTTTTGATGAGTAAGCAAACAGAGGAGCTATACGGTACAGACCGAGTGGAAGGCCTTCGCTTCAAGGACGGCAGCGAGCTGGAAGCTGATCTAGTGGTCATGGCCGTCGGGATACGCCCGAATGTCGCATTGGCCAGGGACCATGGCATTGAAGTGAATCGTGGGATCATGGTGAATGACTATCTTGAAACAAATGTAAAGGACGTTTATGCGGTTGGAGAATGTGCTGAGCATCGTGGGATCGTGTATGGCCTGGTAGCCCCGCTTTATGAACAAGGAAATGTATTGGCCAAATGGATTTGTGGAGTGGAGACGAAACCGTATGAAGGATCCGTGCTGTCTACCAAATTGAAAGTTTCTGGGGTGGATGTATTCTCTGCAGGTGAGTTTATGGATCAAGCAGATACACGGTCGTACCGTTATCAGGATGATTTTAATGGAGTTTACAAGAAAGTTCTCGTAAAGGAAGAAAAGATTGTTGGTGCCGTTCTTTTTGGGGATACAAGTGATGGAACTCGTTTGTTCCAGCTCATACGAAGTGGAGCGGATGCTTCCGAGTTGAAAACTCTGTTCGGCACAGGCCAGGGCGAGAAGAAGAGTACTTCTTCCGATGTGGCTGTGATGGCAAATGATGAATTGATTTGTGGATGTAACGGTGTATCCAAAGGACATATTATCCAGGCCATCGAGGAACAGGGATTGGATTCTGTCGAAGCGATTAAAGGATGTACAGGAGCTTCCCGGTCCTGCGGAGGATGCAAGCCACTGGTTCAGGAATTACTGCAATATACACTTGGAGACAGTTTCCAGGCAGTAGAAAAAGAGCCGGTTTGTTCCTGCACCTCGCTCAGCCGAGATGAAGTAGTAGATGCTATTCGCTCCATGCAATTAACGACCAGCAAAGAAGTGATGAATGTTTTGGAGTGGAAACAGGAAGGAGGCTGTTCGAAATGTCGTCCGGCTCTGAATTATTACCTGGGTATGGTGTGGCCGGAAGAACATAAGGACGAACGTCATTCTCGGTTTGTTAATGAGCGCCTTCACGCAAACATCCAAAATGATGGGACGTATTCGGTTGTTCCTCGGATCTATGGAGGAGTAACAAATTCTGAACAGCTACGTAAAATCGCCGATGCTGCAGAAAAATATCACGTACCGATGGTAAAAATTACAGGAGGTCAGCGTATTGACTTACTGGGCGTGAAAAAAGAAGACCTGCCCAAAATGTGGGCGGATTTGGATATGCCATCCGGCCATGCGTACGCCAAGGCTTTACGTACGGTAAAAACCTGCGTAGGGGAGAGTTTTTGCCGATTTGGAACCCAGGATTCGATTCAAATGGGAATTGATATGGAAAAACGTTTTGAGCGTCTTTGGACTCCGCATAAGGTAAAGATGGCCGTATCTGCTTGTCCACGCAATTGTGCTGAATCTGGCATCAAAGACATCGGCGTAGTTGGAGTAGATGGCGGATGGGAGATTTATGTCGGTGGAAATGGCGGCGTTCATTTGCGTGGCGGTGACCTGTTTGTCAAGGTGAAAACGGAAGAAGAGGTCCTGGAATGGTCTGCAGCGTTTATGCAGTATTACCGGGAAACGGCGAAGTATTTAGAGAGAACCTCTCACTGGGTAGAACGTGTCGGGTTGGAGGTCATTCAGGAAACCCTTGCCAGTGCGGACACGCGCCGGGAATTGATTGAGAGGATGGATAAAGCGCTGGCTGTGACAAAAGATCCGTGGAAAGAAGCGATTGAAGAAAGTGAAGTTCGTAAGATGTTTGATACGCTAATTGTAAATTAGGGGGGGCGATTCAATGAGTCTGGTAAAGGTACAAGTGAACGTAGGGAAACTAAACGAATTCCAAGAGGATGTTGGAAAGGCTGTCGAAGTACAAGGGCATTCCATTGCTGTATTTCGGTTACCCAATGGCCGGTTCAAGGCTGTAGAAAATCGTTGTCCTCACAAAGCTGGACCGCTGTCCGAGGGGATCGTTTCGGGGGAGTTTGTATTCTGTCCGCTTCATGATTGGAAAATTGGCTTAAAAGATGGCCACGTCCAGGCTCCTGATCATGGCTGTGTCAAAACGTATGAAGTGGTAGTTGAGGGTGAAGACGTCTGTATCATGATATAAAAAGGAGAGGAAGCTATGTCTGACTTTTTAAAGGGATATCGACAGCTTGAACAGCAGCAGCATAAAGAATACCGGTATGAGACGCAGTGTCCTTTCTGCAGTATGCAATGCAAAATGAATCTGTATGAAGAAAAAATAGTCCATCGAAGCCGTTACAATGCAACGCCGGATAAGGGTGACCCAGTATCAGGCGGAAAGCTCTGTGCAAAAGGCATATATGCCCACTCTCATGCAGTAAACCCTGCGCGTTTGCGTACCCCTTTGTTAAGAGTCGGCCAATCGTTCACACCCGTATCCTGGGAAACTGCCTATGCTTGGATTCGTGAAAAAATCACTTCCATTCAGGCTCAACATGGTAAGGATGCCGTCGGGGTTTATGGGAGCGGGGCATTGACGAATGAAAAGGCCTATCTCCTTGGTAAGTTTGCCCGTGTGGCTTTAGAGACAAAGCATATTGATTATAACGGTCGCTTTTGTATGTCTTCGGCTGCCGGAGCATCCAATCAGGCTTTTGGTGTCGATCGGGGCCTAACCAATCCGCTAAGCGAGATTCCTCAGGCCGGGTGTATTATTCTTGCTGGAGCGAATGTAGCAGAGTGCCAGCCCACGATGATGCCATACTTCCGAAAAGCGAAAGCCAATGGAAGCAAAATTATTGTCATTGATCCGAGGGAAACTGGCACGTCTAAACTCGCTGATCTTCATTTGAAAATAAAACCCGGAACGGATGCAGCTCTTGTCAATGGGATGATTAAAGTAATTGTCGAGGAAGACTATGTTAATCACACCTTTCTTCAGCGGTCGGTGGAAGGCGGCCCCGAGCTGCAATCTTTTGCTCGTTCGATTGATCTGTGTGAAGTGTCTGTTTTAACAGGGGTGCCGAAGGAGCAAATCATTGAAGCAGCACGTCTTTATGGGAAGGCACAAACCGGTATGGTGTTTACGGCTAGAGGGGTAGAGCAGCATGCCAGCGGGGTCATGACTGTCCGAAACTTTATTAATTTGGTGTTGTTAACTGGGAAAATTGGCAAGAGTGGGTGTGGTTATGGGGCGATAACCGGACAGGGTAACGGGCAGGGCGGACGGGAGCATGGCCAAAAAGCAGATCAATTGCCCGGATATCGATTGATTGAAAACCCAGAACATCGTAAGCACATAGCCGAAGTCTGGGAGGTGGATGAGCACTCTATCCCTGGAAAAGGGGTATCAGCCTATGAGATGTTTGAAATGATGGAGAGAAAGGAGATCAGAGGGCTCATCGTTCTCGGATCCAATCCTGTCGTTTCCAGCCCTAATGTGAACCTGGTAGAATCAGCCCTCCGGAAGCTCGATTTCTTGATTGTCATAGATTCTTTAATGTCTGAAACAGCAGCTCTTGCCGACCTCGTTCTTCCAGGATCCACGTATCTGGAAGATGAGGGAACCATGACAAATGTAGAAGGACGCGTTATTCTACGCCGTGCCGTAAAAGAGCCACCGAAGGGAACAAGATTAGACTGGAAAATTCTGTGTGAAATATCCGCCCTGTTAGGAAAGGAAAGGTATTTTCCGTACAATAGCGCAGAACAGATTTTTGAAGAATTGCGAAGGGCCAGTAAGGGTGGCCTCGCTAATTATGCGGGGATTACTTACAAACGGATTGAGCAGAAAAAGGGGGTTTTCTGGCCTTGTCCTACTGTCTCTCATTCCGGTACCCCACGGATGTTTATAGATGGAAAATTCTATCATAAAGACGGCAAAGCTCGTATAATCCCTGTTCCCTATCAATACCCAAGGGAGACAATGGATGAGAACTTCCCTCTTACCCTTACGACGGGGCGAATCATATTTCACTATCAAACGGGAGTTCAAACAAGGATTACACCAGAGCTTAATAAAGTAGCAGAACCATTCTTAGAAATTCATCCTGATACGGCAAAAAAACTCGGCCTGTCCGACAAGGGGAAGGCAAAAGTTCAATCACGCAGGGGAGAAATCATTCTTAATGTAAAGTATTCCCCTGGTATTCGGGAAGATACCGTATTTGTTCCCTTCCATTGGGGAGAAGAAGGATGTGTGAATCGGTTGACTTTACCTGAACTTGATCCATATTGCCGCATGCCTGAATTTAAGGCTTGTGCCGTGCGAGTGACTCCTCTTGATAAGGAGGAAATAGAGAAACTGGCAGAACGAGAGGACGTAAACGATAGAAAAGAGGTACTGATCTAATTTCACGGAACCGGGAATTCGACTAAATTTAGCCGTTTCCCGGTTCTTTTGCGTTTAATAATGGAAAGGAAGGATTAACAACTGTGATATAATTACACCAGTGAAATTAACGGAGGAGATTATGCTTGCCAAACTCTAATTCAGTATTACTTGTTGATGGAATGGCTTTGTTGTTCCGCGCGTATTACGCGACTTCTTATAATGGATATATTATGAAAACGAGCTCAGGCGTACCGACAAATGCCATTTATGGTTTTGTGAAATATTTTTGGGATGCTATTCAGACATTTAAGCCCAGTCATGTAGTTTGCTGCTGGGACATGGGAAGTAAAACTTTTCGGAGCGATTTATATGTTTCTTATAAGGCTAACCGATCAGAACCGCCAAACGAATTACTTCCGCAGTTCGATTTAGTCAAAGATGTAGTAAATAGCTTTGGAGTTCCCAATATTGGTTTAAAAGGATACGAAGCGGATGACTGTATTGGTACTTTGTCCCGCTGCTATGGCAGTGAAGCAGATGTTAGGATTTTAACGAGCGATCGGGACAGTTTACAGCTAATAAATGATCGTGTTCATGCGGTAATCATGAAAAAAGGTTTGTCTAACTATGTTGTTTATACTCCTGAATTGTTAATGAATGAAATGGGAATCACTCCTGAACAGGTTATTGATTTAAAAGCTTTAATGGGTGATCCAAGCGATTATTATCCGGGGGTAAGGGGCATTGGGGAAAAGACCGCTTTAAAATTATTGAAAGAACATCAAACGATCGAAGGTATTCTGGGGAATATATCCTCCCTTTCCGTTGGACTTCGCAAAAAAATTGAAACAGATATAGAAATGCTTCATCTCTCGAGGCAGTTGGCCAGAATTAAAACAGACGTTCCGATTACATGTTCGCTTAACGAATGTGGCTGGAAAGTTGATTATGAAAAGGTGAAAGAACAATTTGAAGCATTGGAGTTTAAAGGTCTTGCGAAATTAATTTTAACTCAAGCTCATACATCGGAAGAACCGGAGCTTTTTGTTTAAAAAAAATAGGCAGGGAGGGATAGGTGTGAATACAGTATTAGTAGACAAGAAAGACGGAATTGCGCTTGTTACATTAAATCGGCCCGAGGTAAGGAATGCCATTAGCTTTGAGCTTGTTGAGGAACTGGATGAGCGTTTAAACGAGCTGGCGGCGGACAGGGACGTGAAAGTTGTTATTTTCACGGGAGCCGGGGATAAAGCTTTCGTATCCGGCGGTGACTTAGCGCAGTTTCTTTCCGTACGTACGAAGATAAGTCTTATCCTATGCTCATGCGTGTCGCGCGCTTATTGAGCAGAATTGACCGCTTTCCGAAGCCGACCATCGCGATGATAAACGGTGCGGCCATTGGGGGAGGCAGTGAGTTTGCGGCCGCCTGCCGCTTTAGAATGGCCAGCAACCGGGCTCGTATGGGGTTTGTGCAGATCGGTATGCATATCATTACCGGATGGGGCAGCGGGACACGGCTTATGGAGAAAATAGGGACGAACAAAGCCCTGTCTCTCCTTCTTACCGGGGAGATGTTTGAAGCGGGTGAAGGAGCGGAAATTGGATTTCTTGATGGCGTTTTTCCTCACGAGAGGCTGCGATCCGAGGTGTTTGCGTTTGCGGCTAAGATTGCAGCACAGCCGCTTGCGAGCATTGAAGCATATATGAAGGTAGCAAAAATGGTTGATGCGAGGCTCCCGCAGGAAGTTTGCATTGAGGAAGAAATAAATCTTTGTTCCGATTTATGGGGTTCGGAGTCCCACTATGGGATTGTTCAGAAGTTTTTACAGAAAAAGCAAAAATAAATGCCTCCCTCCGTTTAAAGAAAAAAAAGATTGGACATACTATTTTACTAGAAAATCATTCTATGAATTCTAGCAAGTGCATACAGATAGTGATAACCAGTTAAAGCAGTTAACTAAACGGAGGGATTAAAATGACAGCAACACGTCAGGATGCCTGGACGCCCGATGATGATTTGCTGCTGGCGGAGGTCACGCTTCGTCATATTCGGGAAGGCGGTACGCAGCTCGCGGCCTTTGAAGAGGTCGGGACGCGCCTTGGCAGGACGGCTGCCGCCTGTGGATTTCGCTGGAATAGCACCATTCGTAAAAATTATGAAGCAGCTATCCAGATTGCAAAATCCCAGCGACAGCAGCGGAAAAAAGCAAAAAGAAAATACCAAGAGAATACGCACGTTCCATATGAAGAGCATACAAGTCTAGCGGAAAGCGGAAATGCCGCTGTCATTCCGGCTGCAGCTTCCCGCAGCAGCGAGATGGAAGAAGAGCTTTCTTTTGAAGTAGTCATCCGTTTCCTTCGCAACCAGAAGGAAGCTATGAAACGTATGAAACATACGGAGAAAGAACTTGCAGCCAGAACGCGGGAAGTGGAAGACCTGCGAGCGGAAAATGAGAGATTAAAGGGAGAGTTATCTCTCGTCAAATCGGATCACCAGGTTGTAAATGAAGATTACAGGGCACTGATTCAAATTATGGATCGGGCGCGTAAGCTGGCCATCCTCGGCGATGAAGAGGAGATGGACATCAAACCTCGTTTTAAGATGGATGCCAACGGAAATTTAGAGCGCGTTGATTACAGATAATGATAGAAAATCCCCGGGGTGTTATATATCCCGGGGATTTTTGGTTTCGCTTTCAATCGAAAAAAAATTTAGAAAGTAAAAGGGATTTGCACGTAAAGTGTAGAAGAAACATACAGTGTCAGAATAATTTAACGTTTTCGTAGAATAAGGAGTGAGCAGATGGAAATTAAAACGATCCTTATTGCAAACCGCGGGGAAATCGCCCGCCGTATTATTAGAACGTGCAAAAACAAGGGAATACGTACGATAGCCGTACATTCGGAGGCGGATGCTTCCATGCCTTTTGTCCGGGAAGCGGACACGGCTGTGCTTATTGGTCCTCCTCCTGTAGCACAAAGCTACTTGAATATAGAGGCGATTCTGAAAGCGGCGAAAGAGAACGGGGCGGATGCGATTCATCCCGGGTATGGTCTTCTGTCAGAAAATGGGCAGTTTGCCCGCAGATGCTTGGAGGAAGGCATTGTTTTCATCGGTCCGAAACCTGAAGTTATGGAAGAGATGGGAGACAAAATCAGGGCAAGAAACAAAATGATAGCCGCAGGGGTTCCTGTTGTTCCCGGCTACAATGGAAATATCGCTACCGTGGAGGAAGCGTGCGCCATTGCGAATGAAATCGGCTACCCGGTCATGCTGAAGGCAAGCGCGGGAGGCGGCGGTATCGGTATGCAAATCTGCCATACAGACGAAGAGATTACGAAAGCCTTTCAGTCTTCCAAAGGGAGAGCAAAGGCTTACTTTGGCAATGATGATATGTTTATTGAGAAGTATATTGAAGACCCTCACCATATCGAGGTGCAGGTTATGGGTGATGAACACGGTTCGATCATCCATTTATTTGAACGAGAGTGTTCGATACAAAGACGCCACCAGAAGGTAATCGAAGAAAGCCCATCGCCTTTCCTTGATGAAGAAACGCGGCTTTCGATTTGTGAAGCGGCCGTACAGGCGGCAAAAGCTGTACAATATACCGGAGCCGGCACGGTTGAATTCATTATGAACGCAAATAAGGAATACTTCTTCCTGGAGATGAATACACGCCTGCAGGTTGAACATCCGGTAACCGAGGAAATCACAGGCCTTGATCTGGTCGAGCTTCAGCTTCTCATTGCAGATAAGAAAGCGTTGCCATTTGCGCAGGAGGAGATTACGGCCCGCGGACATGCGCTTGAAATGCGCATTTACGCTGAAGATCCGGTTACATTCATGCCATCTCCGGGTACGATTTCAGCGTATCAGCAGCCGCGGGGGCAGGGTGTCCGTATCGATGATGCAGTTGAAGCCGGTTCTGCCATTACACCGTTCTACGATCCGATGATTGGAAAGCTTATCGTGTACGGCGAGACGCGCGAAGAGGCGCTCGATTTTGCCAGGAAGGCAGTAGAAGAATATCAAATCGAAGGAATTAAAACAAATCTGCCTATGCTGGCGGAAGTTTTAGACAACGATAGCTTCGCAAAGGGTGTATATACAACCAAATTCGTACAACAAATGAAACAAACGACTAAAAACTAGGAGGAATTGGGAATGAAACAGGTAACTGCGAGCATGGCCGGAACAGTCATTAATGTTTTAGTAAATGAAGGGGACGATGTCCAGGCGGGAGCAGATGTAGTGATGCTCGAATCCATGAAGATGGAAGTTCCGATTGCAGCGGAAGCCGGCGGGAAAGTGGCAGCCGTTAAAGTAAGTATCGGAGACTTCGTGAATGAAGGGGACGTGCTCATCGAGCTGGAAGGATAGGGAGAGGATGTTATGGGAGAATTTGTTAACCTTTTTGAAGTAGGGCCGCGTGACGGGCTGCAGAATGAGAAGGAAATTATTCCAACTTCGCATAAGATTGAACTGATTGAGCGATTAGTCAGCAGCGGTCTGCAGAAAATAGAAGCCACCTCTTTCGTAAACCCGAAATGGATTCCTCAGCTGGCGGATGCTGTGGATGTATTGACACAGATTAAGCGGAAGGATGGTGTTGTATACAGTGCGCTCGTTCCAAACCTGAGAGGGCTGGAGCGGGCTTTGGGAGTCGGAATGAAAGAAATCGCCGTCTTTATGTCCTCCAGTGAATCACATAACAAGAGCAATATCAACAAATCGATAGATGAAACGTTCCCAGTATTGCGTGAGGTTGCCCAGGCGGCGAGGGCGGAAGGGATAAAGGTGCGGGGGTACGTATCGACTGCATTCGGCTGTCCGTTTGAAGGGGACGTTCCGCTTTCTTCTGTCGTGCGTGTAACGGAACAATTACTTGACATGGGAGCGTATGAAGTGTCAATCGGGGACACCATTGGGGTGGGGAATCCGAAGCAAGTGAAGGAGAATTTTCGCTCGTTGATTGATTTATTTGGCAGCGGCCGGCTTGCAGGACACTTTCATGATACAAGGGGGACCGGCCTTGCCAACGTATACGCGGCGCTAGAGGCGGGGATCCGGACGTTTGACAGCTCCATTGGCGGCCTCGGCGGCTGTCCGTATGCCCCGGGTGCTTCGGGAAACATCTCAACCGAAGATATTGTCTACATGCTCCACGCCATGGGAATGGAAACTGGAGTCGATCTGGACGGGCTTGTGCAAACAGGTGTATTCATGGAAAGCGTGCTTGGCCGCACACTTCCTTCGAGGGTGCTGCAAGCGATGAAAAAAACAGGTAAGGAAGGGGAATGTGTGAATGGCTAATGTCGGGCAGGTAAACAACGAACTTCAGCAAACGCTCCACGAACGGATCGAGAAGATCCAACGGGGGGGCGGAGAGAAGTATCATGAAAAAAACAAAGAACAGAACAAATTGTTTGTACGTGATCGCTTAAAGCTGCTTTTCGACGATGAGTTCCAGCTGGAAGATGGGCTGTTTGCCAATTTCATGGCGGGCGATCTTCCGGCCGATGGTGTCGTTACGGCAATAGGAAAAGTAAACGGGCAAACCGTGTGTGTGATGGCCAATGACTCCACTGTAAAGGCAGGATCGTGGGGCTCCCGCACGGTAGAGAAAATTATCCGCATTCAAGAGACGGCAGAGAAGCTGCGCGTCCCAATGATCTATCTTGTTGACTCTGCCGGCGCACGCATTACGGATCAAATCGAGATGTTTCCCGGCCGCCGCGGAGCAGGGCGGATTTTCTACAACCAGGTTAAATTCTCCGGAATGATTCCGCAGGTATGTGTGCTGTTTGGCCCTTCTGCTGCAGGCGGCGCCTACATTCCTGCTTTCTGTGATGTTGTTATCATGGTAGAGGGCAATGCCAGCATGTACCTTGGCTCTCCCCGGATGGCTGAAATGGTAATCGGCGAGAAGGTTACACTTGATGAGATGGGCGGAGCGCGCATGCATTGTACGGTAAGCGGGTGTGGAGACGTTCTTGCAGCTTCGGAAGAAGAAGCGATTGCTTCGGCAAGGCAATATCTCTCTTATTTCCCTGGTAATTTTCAGGAAAAGCCGCCGGTTCGCGAGGCGAAGCTGCCGAAAGCGGACAGCCGTTCTGTCGAAGAAATCGTGCCTACCAACCAGAATGCTCCGTTTAATATGCATGAGTTAATCGAGGCGGTTGTGGATGAAGGCTCGTTCTATGAGATAAAGAAACTATTTGCCGCTGAGCTTATTACAGGCTTTGCCCGGCTGGACGGAAAACCGGTCGGAGTCATTGCAAACCAGCCGCGGGTAAAAGGCGGCGTGCTGTTTGTAGATTCGGCTGATAAGTCCGCGCGCTTCATCAATCTGTGCGACGCATTCGGCATTCCTGTGCTTTTCCTTGCGGATGTTCCAGGCTTTATGATTGGAACGAAAGTAGAAAGGGCGGGAATTATCCGCCACGGGGCGAAAATGATCTCGGCTATGGCGGAAGCGACCGTGCCGAAAATCTCGATTATTGTCCGCAAAGCGTATGGAGCCGGATTGTATGCCATGGCCGGCCCGGCTTTTGAACCGGATTGCTGCCTGGCTCTCCCTACAGCCCAGATTGCGGTGATGGGTCCGGAAGCAGCTGTAAACGCTGTATACAGCAACAAAATTAATGCGATTGAAGACCCGAAAGAGCGCCAGGCGTTCATTATGGAAAAGCGAAAAGAGTACCAGGAGGATATCGATATATACCGCCTCGCTTCCGAGTTAGTTATCGATGGGATCATCGAAGGCAGCCGGCTGCGGGAAGAGCTCATTGGACGATTGGAAGTTTACAGCAGCAAACAGCTTCCGTTTGCCCGCCGTAAGCATCCTGTCTATCCTGTATAAGAGAAAGATATGGTACAATAAAGAATAGAGAAGGTAAGAAGGCCAAAATTTATATTTGGCCTTCTTTACTATATGGGAACGAAGCAGAGGGGTACGGGCATGGATAATTCTTTCCAGCAGCGGATTTTATCGGCTGCAAATAAAGTTTTTATGGAGAATGGGTACCGTAAAGCGGACATGCGTTCCATAGCGAAAGACGCGGGAATCGCTGTTGGTACCATTTATAACTATTATCCAAATAAGGCGGTGCTCTACCAGGCCATTCTTGAGCAGCAATGGAATGAATTTGATAACAAAATTTTTACAATTACCGGGGGCAGTACCTCGCCAGAGGAGAAACTTCGACGCATTACCGATTTATTGCTGTCTTTTGTCGGCCGGCATATCGGTATGTGGCATGAGATTGTCGAAGACCCGAACCGTGATTCACAGCTGCGGGATGAGGGACAGAAAACGCAGGCACTCGCCCTTGAGCAGTTGAAGAAGCATTTGCGCATCGTCTTTGCTGAACTTGGGGCAAATCCTGAGTGGATGGAACGCAGCGTTCACGTCTACATTGCATCCGTTACGCATATGGCGATGTTTTTTCCGCAGGAGATGGATAAGAATCACCGGTTTATTATGAGTTTAGTTAAAAGCATCGTGGATCATTTATAAGAGGATGGGAAACAGACATACAACTGTATGCTCGTTTCCTTTTTTTCTTTTTTCGTACTATACTTTATTACGTACTGTAAAAATAGGAGATGAGATACATTGCGCGTAGAGCAAATACAAATGCCTTTATCAAATAAGCTAGTCCATGATTACATATATGATTACGAGAAAGTGTCATCCTATTACTCGTATGATCCTTATCGCCAGGAAAGCTATACACAGCGTTTGAGCTGGCTCTCCTCATACCCTGTTTCCCACCGGGAGGAGCTTGCAGATGGGCTGCGTGCTTACAATCAAGCCGTTGGGAACCACGCGAAAGCAATGGAGAATATTGAACACCTTCGGCAAAGTGACACCTATGTAGTCGTAGGCGGGCAGCAGGCGGGCATTCTTACCGGCCCGCTCTATACGATCCATAAGGCGCTTACCCTTCTCCGGACAGCGGAACTACAGGAACGTTTGCTTGGGAAGAAAATCATCTGTTTTTTGGATTGCGGGAGAAGATCACGATTATGAGGAGGTCAACCACGTATACCTTCAGACCCCGAGCCATGAGATTAAAAAGGCAAAGCTCGGGATGGAGCCGGAAGGGAAAACTTCGATCACGCATCTACAGGTTGAAGACGGGCTTCTGGAAGCGTTTATCGAGACGTATTTTGCGGAGCAAATCGATACGGAGTTCTCGGTGGAACTTCGGAAAGGCCTGCTTGGTTTTGCCAGGGAATCAACGACGCTTACCGACTTCTTTGCCAGAGTTATGGCCTGGCTGTTCGGCGAGAAGGGACTTGTATTGATTGACTCGGCCCTCCCCTTTGTCAGGGAGCTGGAAAAGCGCGGGTTTTCCCGGGTGATTAAAGAAAATGAGGCATTAAATCGCGCCGTTCTGGAACAGGGAAACAGTCTTGCAGCGCACGGCTACCACAGGCAGGTAGAAACGGAATCCGATAACGCGCATTTCTTCCTTTACCGGCAGGGGCAGCGGATCGGAGTTATAAGGCAGAACGGAACATATCAAACGAGGGATGGCGCCGAAACCTATACGGAAGAAGAACTTCTTGTCCTGTTAGAGGAGCAGCCGGAACGGTTTAGCACCAACGTGGTGACCCGGCCGATGATGCAGGAACTGCTGTTTCCGACGCTTGCCTTTATCGGCGGTCCCGGAGAAATCGCATACTGGGGTCTTTACCGGCGGTATTTTGAACTGTTTGGACTGGAGATGCCGATATTGCTCCCGCGCCTTACTTTTAGCCTTATTGAAGGCACGGTGCAAAAAACGATGCGGAAATATGATATGACGGTGGAGGAGCTGTTTACCGGTCTTGATGCCAGGAGAGTGGCCTACCTGGAACAGCAAAATACGTTCAACCTTGAGGAAAAGCTTGCTGCAGTGAAAAATCAGATTAAAGCGCTATATCAGCCAATTATCGAAGACGCTGCGAAAATCGAACTCGGGCTGAAAAATCTCGGGGAGAAAAACGTAGATAAAATTCTGGAACAGGTTGGTTACTATGAGAAGAAGATAAGCGGCGCTTTCCTGAAAAAGCACGAGTCGGTCCTCCGCCAGTTCGAACGTACGGAGGCGGCGTTGTTTCCAATGGACAAACCACAGGAACGCGTTTACAATATATTTGGTTATGTTAATAAATATGGAATGGACTGGTTCAATGCGTTTCTTTCTTATCCGTTTGAAATAAACAGGAACCACAACGCCATATTCATCGACTAAAAAGTAGGAGGCTGGAAGTTTGAATACAGTAGAAAAAAGCATCGTACGCGATATGAGCCTGGCACCTAACGGGCATTTGAAAATCGACTGGGTAAAAGAACATATGCCGGTATTGAACACAATCCGGGAACAGTTTGAAAAGGAACAGCCTTTTAAGGGGTTAAAAGTAGCGATTTCCCTTCACCTGGAGGCAAAAACAGCTTATCTTGCTAAAGTGGTGAAAGCGGGCGGTGCAGAAGTTACGATTACAGGAAGCAATCCGTTATCCACACAGGACGATGTGGCTGCGGCTCTCGTAGAGGATGGCATTACCGTATTTGCTAAGTACAATCCGGATCCGGAAGAGTACAAGCAGCATTTCATTAAAACACTCGAAATAAAGCCGGATTTAATTATTGATGACGGTGGCGACCTTGTTACGATTCTTCACTCCGAGCGCCCGGATTTAATGAAGCAGGTGCGCGGCGGCTGCGAAGAAACAACAACAGGTGTTATCCGGAACCGTGCCCTCGAGAAATCGGGGCAGCTTACGTTCCCGATGATTGCAGTCAATGATGCGTACTGCAAATACTTGTTTGATAATCGTTATGGCACAGGCCAGTCCGTTTGGGATGGCATCAACCGGACAACGAATCTTGTTGTAGCCGGTAAAACTGTTGTTGTTGTAGGCTATGGCTGGTGCGGCCGCGGGGTAGCGCTTCGTGCAAAAGGGCTTGGCGCAAAAGTGATCGTAACGGAAATAAACGGCATTAAAGCGATTGAAGCCTACATGGACGGATTTGAAGTGATGCCGATGATTGAGGCGGCAAAACACGGGGATTACTTCGTAACGGTAACCGGCAATAAAGACGTTATCCGCGGAGAGCATATTGCAGTAATGAAGGATGGGGCTATCCTATCGAATGCCGGCCATTTTGATGTTGAAATCAATAAGCCGGAACTGGAAAAACTTGCGGTGTCGAAGCGTGTCGTGCGCAAAGACATTGAAGAGCATGTGTTAGAGGACGGACGTAAAATTTACCTGCTGGCGGAAGGCCGTCTTGTGAACCTGGCTGCCGGTGACGGACACCCGGCCGAGATTATGGATATGACATTCGCGCTTCAGGCGATTTCCCTCGCCTACGTAAATGAAAAATACGAAGAAATTGGAGCGCGTGTGTTAAATGTGCCTTATGAACTAGATGAGAAGGTGGCGCGCTTGAAACTTGAAGCGCTTGGGCTTGGAATTGATAAATTGTCCCAGGAACAAAGGGAGTATTTAGATAGCTGGAAAGAAGAATAAGACTAATGACCTAGATGTCGAACAGGCCTTCGAGCCCGTTCGACATTTTTTTTATATTGTATGTGGCAAATCTGCAAAAGATCTTAAATTTTTATAGAAGGATTTCCAATTGTAAGCTAGAATACATGTAGACGTGGTGCAAAGTGGGACAAAGTGGGGAAAGAGTTTAGCATGGTGGGTGAAGCGCGTGTTCATGGGTGAATATCAGCATACTCTTGATGAAAAAGGGCGCTTAACGGTACCGTCTAAATTCAGAGAGGAACTTGGAGAACGGTTTATTATCACAAGAGGCTTGGATCGTTGTCTGTTTGTCTACCCCGCGGAAGAATGGAATGTACTTACCCAGAAACTGAAATCATTGCCTTTTACCCGCGCAGATGCGCGAGCTTTCACCCGGATGTTTTTTTCGGGAGCAACAGAATGCGTGCTTGATAAGCAGGGTAGAGTAAACATACCGGCACTTCTTCGTGCCCATGGCATGATCGATAAAGAATGCACACTTATCGGTGTCTCCAGCCGAATCGAAATATGGAGCACCGCAATGTGGGAAGAGTATGTTGGAAAATCAGGGGATTCATTCAATGAAATCGCCGAAAAAATAGTTGATTTTGATCTGTAAGGATTTAGTCATCATTGGGAGGAAAGACAATGTTCCACCACATCACGGTATTGCATCAGGAGGCTGTAGACGGGTTGTCAATTAAACCTGGGGGAATCTATGTTGACTGTACGTTAGGCGGAGCTGGACACAGCTCACTGATCGCGTCCAGGCTGACCGGCGGGGCCCGCCTGATTGCGATCGATCAGGACGATGCCGCTCTTGCGGCAGCGAAAGAGCGCCTTGCTCCTTATATGGAACATGTCACCCTTGTCAAAAGCAACTTTCGCCAGATTAAGCATGTGCTTGCTGAATTGAATATTTCGCAGGTTGATGGCGTACTGTTTGATTTAGGCGTTTCTTCTCCGCAGCTTGATGAAGCAGAACGGGGTTTTAGCTACAATGCAGATGCGCCGCTGGATATGAGAATGGACCAGAAGCAGGATTTAACGGCTTATGAGGTTGTCAACGAGTGGCCTGAGGAAAAATCGCCTCGATTTTATTCGAATACGGGGAAGAGAAATTCTCCCGGAGGATTGCCAGAGAAATTAACAACCAGCGTATGAAGCAGCCCGTGGAAACGACGGGGGAACTTGTAGAGATTATCAAGCGCGCCATTCCGGCCGCAGCGAGGCGGACAGGCCCGCATCCTGCAAAACGAACGTTCCAGGGGATCCGGATTGCCGTTAATGACGAGTTAAATGCGTTCCGCGAAGCGCTGGAAGATAGCATACATATTTTGCGGCCGGGAGGAAGGACAAGCGTGATTACATTCCATTCTCTCGAGGATCGTATTTGTAAACAAATGTACCAGGAGTACAGTAAAGGATGCACATGCCCGCCAGGGTTTCCGCAGTGTGTCTGCGGTAACAAACCGATTTTGAAGGTCATTACGAGAAAACCGGTTCTGCCAGGGACAAGTGAGCAGGATGAAAATCGACGGGCCAGATCTGCAAAGCTGCGCATTGCTGAAAAGCTGCCCGAATAGAGGAGGAGACTGAGTTTGAGGCCATACAACCAGGGAAATCTAGCGACAAATATAAACCCGAAGCAGAAGCCAAAGCAGAAGGTGCTTCAAAAAAAACGAACCGTCATCCGCCCGGGGATTAGCGGCGGCGAAAAGCTTATGTACTTTTTTGCCGTTATTTTGTTCGTTAGTGTACTCTCTTCCGTAATTGCCCGCTACACGATGATTTCTAGCTATAACTATCAAATTATCCAGGCGAAAAAGGATATTAAAAAGATGAGTGAGTCCAACGGGGAGTTAAAGGTTCAAATTGACGCGCTGAGTAAACCGGACCGCATTCGGGAAGTCGCACAGCAGATGGGGCTTACGAAGAATGATGATACGGTTCGCGTGGTCAAGGATAATCGAACCTCGAATTAGGGGGAGAAGTGTATGGTTAAGAAAAGAATTGGTTGCCGTACGTTGGTCATGGGAGCGCTGTTTACGGCCTCCTTTTTTTTGCTTATTGCGCGTACTTTCTGGGTGCAGTATGTGGACAGTGGAACCCTGCTTGCAAAAGCGCAGGCTACATGGGAAAGAAGTGACGCTATTAATCCGAAGCGGGGAGATATCCTTGACAGGAATGGACAAATGCTCGCTTACAATGGAAAAGCTTTTACAGTGGTTGCCCAAATCAAGGCGCTTTCGGAAGGGAAAAAGAATGAGAATTACGTAGTGAATCCGGTGGAAACAGCGAACAAGCTGGCCCCTCTCCTGAATATGCCGGTCCAACAAATTCTGGCAAGGCTTCAGAGCAAAGACCGGAAGCAGGTTGAACTGCGCCCGGGCGGGTGGAAGATTCCGAAAGAAACAGCGGACAAAGTAAAGGCGCTTAATCTTCCTGGAATCGGATTATACGAGGACTCGCGCCGGTATTATCCATACGGTTCCTTTGCTTCCCATGTTCTCGGCTATACGAACCGTGACGGAATTGCACAGCTTGGGCTTGAGTGGGCCCAGGACAAGCAATTGAAAGGACAGAAAGGCAGCTTTACCTTTAAAACCGATCGAAAAGGCAATCAATTGCCGGACGGAGTAGAGTCGTACAAGCCGGCAGTTGACGGAAACAAGATGATTCTCACCCTTGATCACCAGGTTCAAAATTATGTAGAAGAAGCTCTGGACAACGCTACCAGCCAATACAAAGTCAAGGGCTTGACGGTTATTGTCGCAGACCCGAACACAGGAGAGGTTCTTGGGATGGGAAGCCGGCCGACATTTGACCCCAACTCGCCGACCGGGGTGGACAGCTATCGAAACGCAGCTGTCAGTACGAACTTCGAACCGGGTTCTACATTTAAGATTGTCACCCTGTCGGCAGCGATCGAAGAAAAGCTGTTTAACGCAAATGATCAGTACATGTCTGGAGTTTATAACAAAATTAAAGGCAGTAAACCGATTCGGGACCATAATGAAGGGAGAGGCTGGGGCGTCATTTCCTTTAAAGAAGGTGTAAAGCGCTCCAGTAACGTAGCCTTTGTTATCCTGGGTTATGAAAAACTGAAAAAAGAAAGACTGTTTGATTATATTAGAAGATTTGGTTTCGGTGAAAAGACGGGGATCGAGCTTCCCGGAGAAGAGAAAGGGCTGCTTAATTTCGAGCATGCTTATGATCGTGACGTCGCTTCCATGTCATTCGGCCAGGGCGTAGGCGTTACGGCCATTCAACAGGTTGCAGCAGTGGGTGCGGTAGCAAACGGCGGAAAGCTGATGAAACCGTACATTATTAAACAGATTATTGATCCGAGAACGGGAAAAGCCATCATAGATAACCAGCCACGGGTCGTTCGCCGCGTTGTGTCTGAAAATACTTCTAAACAGGTGCGGGACTTGCTTGACGCGGTAGTAAATGAGAAAGACGGAACCGGACAGCCTTTCGCTCTGCCCGATTACCATGTGGCAGGCAAGACGGGTACCGCTCAGGTCGTACATAACGGCCGCTACGTGCCGGGCAAATATATCAATTCCTTTATTGGCTTTGCGCCAAAAGACAATCCGAAACTCCTCGTTTATGTCGTTGTGGACGAACCGGATATCGACAACCCGTCTGCAGGCGGAAAAATCATTGCCGCACCGATATTTAAAACGGTGATGGAAAAAAGCCTCCACTATTTAAAGATGTCACCCGATACGGCAAGCGGGAAAACAATAACAGTAGAGGATGAAACGGCTGCGGTGCCCCCGGCGGCTGGAAAATCGCTCGGGGAAGGCAAGCAATTAGCCCGTGCCGCCGGATTGTCCTATGAAGTTCTCGGAGGCGGAAACACAGTACTCTCCCAGTATCCGGCGGCCGGAGATGAGCTGGCTAAAGGGGCGAAACTATACCTTGTTACATCGAAATCAGGTGTCAAGCTTCCTGATTTAAAGGGGAGAACCCTGCGGGACGTTATCGAAATTGCTGCCCTGCTCGACGTAAAAGTAACGGAGGTAAAAGGGGAGGGATTTGTCCTTACACAAAGCATACCGCCGGGCGCAACGGTGAAAAAAGGTGACAAACTGTCCATTGAACTTTCGCCAAAGTCTGCGGGCACTCCCTCGGAACCGGGTGCAGCGCCAAAATAACATCCTGAGAATAAGGAAGCCTGTTCTATCTCTTCCATTCATCGAATAGGGTTATTGTTGAGAATAACTTGTTCGTTGAGGAGGAGAAAGACATTGCGTGTATCAGGAGTTACAGTTAGACGTCGGATTTTTGTTTCTTTACTGCTCGGATTTCTGCTTTTTTTGCTGCTGATCACGCGCCTCGGTTATGTTCAGATCTGGAAAGGGACCTGGCTTACTAAAAACGCGGAGAACTTATGGGGCCGCGATATTCAGTTTGAAGCAAAACGGGGACAGATTTTTGATCGCAATGGGGAGCTGCTCGCCTATGACATCAGTGTCCCTTCCATCATGGCTATTCCGGCACAGATTAAAGACCGTGCTGGTACCGCACGGAAGCTTTCCAAGATACTCGGCGTTAGCGAAACGGAAATATTCAAAAAGATAAGCAAGAGCAGCCGGCTGGAGAGAGTTCCTGGCGGACGGAAGGTGTCAAAGGAGACGGCCGATAAAATCCTGGCTCTTAATTTACCGGGAATCCAGGTGGCTGAAGACAGTCAGCGTTACTATCCAAAAGGGGCCTTTGCCGCTCATATCCTCGGCTTTACAGGAATAGAGAACCAGGGGCTTACAGGGGTGGAGCGGATTTACAATAAACAGCTGGAAGGAAAACCGGGCCATATTTCTTTTCTCTCTAACGCTAAAGGAGAGCGGATGGTGGGAGAAGCGGAGAAGTTCACTCCGCCGATGGACGGAAAGGATTTGCATCTGACGATCGATGCGAATATCCAGGCCATCATCGAACGTGAACTCGATCAGGCAATGACCGTTTACCAGCCGGATGATGCGCTAACGATCGCATTCTCCCCAAAAACCGGTGAGGTTCTCGGGATGGCAAGCCGGCCCGATTACGATCCGGGCCATTATAAAGATTACCCCGTAGAAACTTTTAACCGGAATCTGCCTGTGTGGAAGACATACGAACCAGGTTCTACCTTCAAAATTATTACCCTCGCAGCGGCACTTGAAGACAAAAAGGTAGATTTAGAAAAGGATTCGTTCGATGATCCTGGTTATATAAAGGTTGCCGGGGCGAACCTGCGCTGCTGGAAGCGCGGCGGCCATGGGCACCAAACATTTCTTCAGGGAGTGGAAAACTCCTGCAACCCCGGCTTTGTTCTTCTTGGCCAGCGTTTGGGCAAGGAGAGGCTGTTCCATTACATTAAAGACTTCGGATTTGGAAAAAGAACGGGAATCGACATGCTCGGGGAAGAAAACGGCGTGCTGTTCTCCCTCAAACGTGTAGGCCCTGTTGAACTGGCGACAACTTCCTTCGGACAGGGGGTATCGGTAACCCCGATTCAGCAAGTACAGGCTGTAGCAGCTGCGATTAATGGCGGGAAGCTGATGAAGCCATACCTTGCCAAATCATGGAACGACCCGGAAACGGGAAAAGTCATCCAGGAGAACAAACCCCAAATGGTACGGCAGGTCATTTCCCCTGAAACGTCCGCCAAAGTCCGCACCGCACTCGAAAGTGTTGTAGCAAACGGGACGGGGGGAAACGCCTATATTGACGGGTACCGTGTAGGCGGAAAAACCGGTACAGCGCAGATCGTAGAGAACGGAGTATATTCAAAGAGCAAGCACATCGTTTCCTTTATTGGTTTTGCGCCTGCAGATGATCCGCAAATCCTTGTTTATACGGCAATCAATAACCCGAGAGGCATTCAGTTCGGCGGTGTGGTTGCTGCGCCAATCGTGCGGAATATAATGGATTCCGCGCTGCGGTATATGAAAGTCCCCCCAAGAACAAGCAGCCAGATGGAGAAAAAATACAAATATCCGAATAAAAAAATTGTGCAAATTCCGAATCTTGTCGGAATGGAAAGAGAAGAAATCGTAAATAATTACTACACTTTCCCGCTTGACATTGCCGGTACTGGTAAGAAGGTCTCGTATCAATCTCCGCAACCGGGCGCGCGGGTAGAGGAGGGGGCAACCATTCGTGTCTATCTGGGTGACAAATAAGAAAAAGAGCATTACAATAAATGCTGGTGTTTATTTTAAACGAAGAGCGGGTGACCGCTAAACGAAAGAAGGAGAAAGAGGATGCAGCTAGGTCATTTGCTCGCTGTGCTTACCCTGTGGCACACGCAGGGAGATGTAGATATAGAAATTACAGGAATCCAGGTAGATTCAAGAAAAGTGAAGCCGGGTGACTTGTTTGTTTGTTTACCCGGTTTTACGGTTGACGGCCACGAGTATGCAGAGAAAGCCGTAGCAGCTGGCGCTTCAGCCGTATTGGCACAGCGGGAAATCCACGTCGGTGTGCCGGCCATATATGTTCCGGATACGAAGCGGGCACTGGCGATCCTCGCCGATCAATTTTACGGGCAGCCTACCCGCGAACTGAAAGTCATCGGCGTAACGGGAACGAATGGAAAAACAACGACGACACATTTAATTGAGCGCATTCTTAGCGAAGCGGGGCATAAGACAGGAATTATTGGAACGATAGAAATGCGTCTGGAAGAAGAGGCAGTAGAGGTAAAGAATACGACTCCTGAGGCACACGATCTGCAGCAGGCTTTTCGCTGGATGCGGAACAGTGGGGCGGAATATGCGGCAATTGAAGTATCCTCGCACGCGCTCGATATGGGCCGTGTGCGCGGCATTCAATTCTCTACCGCTGTATTCACAAATCTAACGCAGGATCATCTTGATTATCATGAAACGATGGAAAAATATTTGTATGCTAAGGGGCTATTGTTTTCCCAGCTTGGCAATGAGTATGATAGGAAGCGGATGAAGTTTGCTGTAATAAACGCGGATGATCCAGCCAGTGAAATGCTGTTCAAATACACTGCCGCCCAGGTAATTACATATGGGATTAACAAGGAAGCAGACATGCGCGCCCATGACATTTCCATTACTGCGGAAGGAACCCGGCTGCGTGTGGAAACCTTCAAGGGAAGCGTCGACTTAAAACTAAAAGTCATCGGTAATTTCAATGTTTATAATACGCTGGCTGCTCTGTCTGTCTGTCTGCTTGAGGGAATACCTCTGGAACAAATCCGGGACTCGCTTGAAAGGATAGAAGGAGTAAGAGGCCGCTTTGAGAGGCTTGATGCCGGGCAGAATTACACCGTAATCGTTGACTATGCCCATACGCCTGACAGCCTTGAGAATGTCCTTAAAACGATCGGTGAATTTGCAAAAGGAAAGGTGTACTGTATCGTAGGCTGTGGAGGGGATCGGGATAAAACCAAGCGTCCGCTTATGGCGTCCATCGCAGCGAAATACGCCGATATGGCAATCATTACATCAGATAACCCGCGCTCTGAGGAACCAGAAGCCATTATTAATGATATGGTGGCCGGGCTGACAAAAGACGGCGTAGATACGAAGAGATATAGGGCGATTACCGATCGGAGAGAAGCGATTCGGTTTGCCATTGGGCAGGCAAATAAAGAGGACGTTGTTCTTATTGCGGGAAAGGGCCATGAAACATATCAAATACTAAAAGATAAAACCATTCATTTTGATGATAAAGAAGAGGCACACCAAGCCATACTAGAAAAAGGCAAATAATGTGTGGAGAGAATAGAAAGGAGGATGCGGAATGCTTGTACGAGTCTTATTCTTTTCCATTGCCGCAGCTTTTCTTATAGCTGTATTAATCGCTCCACTCTTCATCCCCATCCTGAGACGTTTGAAGTTTGGTCAGGCAATTAGAGAAGAAGGGCCGCAGGGCCACCAGAAAAAGGCGGGAACCCCGACGATGGGGGGCATTATTATCCTGCTTGCCCTTACGTTCACGGTCCTTAAATTTGCGAATCAGTCAACAGAAATTTTCCTTCTACTGTTTATTACGCTCGGGTACGGGCTTATCGGATTTCTTGATGATTTCATTAAAATCGCGTTAAAACGCAATTTAGGACTAACCGCAAAGCAAAAGTTATTTGGCCAGCTTGTTATTGGAGCTGTGTTTTACTATGTGCTGGCTAAAAACGGATATGATACGACCGTATCGATTCCCGGAACGAAGTGGGGGATTGATCTCGGCTGGCTTTACCTGCCGCTTGTGATAGTCATGACGATTGGAGCATCCAACGGGGTCAACCTGACAGATGGGCTTGACGGCCTGCTCGCGGGAACGAGCGCGATCGCTTTTAGCGCTTATGCGATTATCGCCTGGATGGGCAGCCAGATGAACGTTGCGATTTTCTCGGCCTCTGTTGTGGGTGCGGTGCTTGGCTTCCTCGTATTCAATGCCCATCCGGCCAAAGTGTTCATGGGTGATACCGGTTCGCTCGCTTTAGGGGGAGCGCTGGCGGGAATTGCGATTTTGACAAAAACAGAAATTCTCCTGGTCATTATCGGAGGTGTGTTCGTCATGGAAACACTTTCCGTTATCATCCAGGTAATATCATTTAAAACTCGAAAAAAGCGAGTGTTTCGTATGAGTCCTCTCCACCATCATTATGAACTGGGTGGGTGGTCAGAGTGGCGCGTTGTTGTCACGTTCTGGCTGGCAGGGCTGCTGTGCGCGAGTTTGGGAGTTTATATTGGGGTGTTAAGCTAATGACAATTGATAAAGGTAAAGAACGATATAACGGAAAGAACATTGCTGTATTAGGTCTGGCGAAAAGCGGTGCCGCCGTTGCCCGGGTGTTGAAAGCGTGCGGGGCGAATGTGCTTGTAAATGATATGAAACCGAGAAGCGAATGTCCGGCCGCGGAAGAACTGGAAAGGGAAGGGATCCGGGTTATTTGTGGCGAACACCCTGCTAACCTGCCGGATGAAACAATTGACATGGTCGTTAAAAACCCGGGGATTCCCTACACATCTCCACCAGTGCAGCGGGCGCTGGCTCTTGGCATTCCAGTCGTAACAGAAGTAGAGATTGCTTACCATTTGTCGGATGCACCGATTATTGGGATTACAGGTTCTAACGGCAAGACGACAACAACCACGCTTCTGGGGCGTATTTTTGAAGAAGGAAACCGTTCTCCTGTCGTTGCCGGAAATATCGGTACACCTCTGAGCGAGCAGGCTGTTTGTGTCCAGGCAGGGCAGGTGCTGATCGCGGAACTCAGCAGCTTTCAATTAAAGGGAACGCAGGATTTTCATCCTTCCATTGCCTGCCTGCTGAATGTATACGATGCACATCTGGATTACCATAAGACAAAGGAAGATTACGTATATAGCAAAAGCAGGCTGTTTGCGAATCAGGGCGCGGAAGATGTTGCTGTCCTTAACTATGACAATGCGATCTGCCGTGGGCTTGAGCCGAGTATTCGTTCAACGGTTCTCTGGTTTAGTTCTGCGGGGGAGGTAGAACAGGGCAGCTATATTGAGAATGGCGATGTGGTGTTTAGGCGTCCGCAGTCGGGTCCCCTGTCCGAACGCCTGGCGGATGCTGCTCCTGTGGAGAAAATCATAGCCGTGGATGACGTAGCGCTTCCCGGCCTTCATAATTTGGAGAACGTGCTGGCTGCTGTTTGTATGGCACGGGCGGCAGGCGTTGCTCCTGACACCATTCGTTCGGTTCTTGCTACTTTCGCCGGAGTTGAACACCGGCTTGAATTTGTTGCCGACGTTGACGGGGTAAAATATTATAATGATTCTAAAGCAACGAATCCAGAAGCATCTAGCCGGGCGATTATGTCTTTTACAGCGCCGATCGTATTGATTGCCGGGGGATTGGACCGGGGAATCGACTTCAAAGAACTTGTTCCTCTTTTGAAAAAGCATGTAAAAGCCATGATTACATATGGACAAACAGCAGAAAAATTGTTGGCAAGAGGCCAGGAGGCAGGGATTAACAACTGCAAGCGCGTCGATACTGTTACTGATGCGGTTGCTGAAGCCCACCTGATGGCTCAATCGGGAGACATTGTATTATTATCGCCGGCCTGTGCAAGCTGGGATATGTATACGTCCTTTGAAGAGCGGGGAAGCATGTTTAAGCAATCCGTGCATAAGCTTAAAACAAGCCGATAACCGCTGTTTGAAGGTTTAATCGAATCAGGTGATTGAACGGACATGCATGCGGGAAGGCAAATCCTGTGCTGTAGAGGTGTTTTGCTTGACAAAGGCCCGTTCGACTCCTGATTTTATTATTGTTATTGTCACATTTGTTCTCCTTGCCATCGGAGTGGTCATGGTATACAGTTCAAGTGCCGTGGTTGCTGCACAGAAAGGAGACCCTTTCTTCTTCACGAAGCGGCAGCTTATTTTTGCCATTCTTGGGATTGTGTCTATGTTTGTTATGATGAACATCGATTACTGGGTGTGGAAAAAATGGGCGAAAACAGGACTGATTATTTGCTTTGTGCTGCTCGTTGTTGTTTTAATCATCGGCAAAGAAGTGAACGGGGCGAAAAGCTGGCTTGGTGTAGGTGCGTTTGGGATCCAGCCCGCCGAGTTCACGAAACTTGGCATGGCGGTTTTTCTCGCGAAATGGCTATCAGATAACCAAAAAAAGCTGGACTCCTTTATGCGAGGGCTGGTGCCTACGCTTGGCATTGTGTGCCTTGCGTTTGGCATGATTATGCTTCAGCCGGATCTGGGTACGGGAACGGTACTGCTCGGCACGTCGGTTCTTATGATTTTTATTGCCGGAGCGAGAATGAGGCATTTGTTTGGACTGGGGCTTCTTGGTGTGGCAGGATTTGCCGGCCTTATCCTTGCGGCGCCATATCGGATGAAGCGTATCACCGCCTTCATTGATCCCTGGCAGGACCCGCTCGGTGCAGGCTACCAGTTGATTCAATCGCTATACGCCATCGGGCCTGGCGGAATTATGGGCCTTGGCATCGGAATGAGCCGGCAGAAATTTTTGTACCTTCCCGAGCCGTATAACGATTTTATTTTTTCTATTCTTGCGGAAGAATTAGGATTTATCGGAGGAACGACCGTTCTTCTTTTGTTCCTGCTTTTGCTCTGGCGGGGGATGAGAATTGCCATCACAGCTCCTGATTTGTTTGGCAGCCTGCTTGCTGTAGGGATTATAGGCATGGTAGCCATTCAGGTCGTCATTAATGTAGGGGTTGTAACAGGCATGTTCCCTGTTACAGGAATTACCCTTCCGTTTCTTAGCTATGGGGGCTCGTCTTTAACATTAATGCTTACAGGGATAGGAGTTCTTCTTAATATTTCCCGTTATTCGAGAGCATAGGAGAATTGGTTTTATAGAAATAGAAAAATAGAGAAGCGAATCATAGATTGGTGGTAAATACGATGAAAATTGTAATTAGTGGAGGAGGGACCGGAGGGCATATTTATCCAGCCCTCGCCCTGATTAAAGAAATAAAACGCCATGAACCCGATTCACAAGTATTGTATATCGGCACAGTGAGAGGGCTGGAAGCCGATCTCGTTCCGAAGGAAGGAATTCCTTTTAAGTCCGTTTATATTACCGGATTTAAGCGGAGTCTGTCCTTCGAGAATGTTAAAACGATCGTTCGTTTTATTAAGGCAGCCCGCCGCGCCAGAAAACTGATTAAACAGTTTGCGCCGGACGCGGTAGTTGGGACAGGCGGCTATGTATGCGGGCCTGTGGTATACGCTGCAAGTTCCCTGCGGATTCCGACCCTTATTCATGAACAGAATGTGATTCCAGGTTTAACGAATAAATTTCTTTCCCGCTATGCAACGAGAATTGCTGTTAGCTTTGGGGGTTCTTCCGCTTATTTTCCGAGAGAAAAAACGGTCATAACCGGAAACCCGAGGGCAACGGAAGTGGCAATGGCTGACAGGCGCGCAGGGCTCCTCTCGCTTGGTATCCCGCAGGGGAAAAAGCATGTCTTAATTGTGGGGGGAAGCAGAGGAGCCAGGGCGATTAACGACGCCGTCCTCAATCTAATCCCGCAGTTGCCAGGTTACCCGGATTATCATTTCATTTATGTTACCGGCGATGTACATTACAAGAAAGTAATGACTGTTATTGAGGAGCAGGGCAAAATACCTGACAATATTACAGTCCGGCCTTTTATTTATAATATGCCCGAGGTTTTGGCGGGAACAGATTTAATCGTAAACCGTGCCGGCGCTTCCTTCCTGGCTGAAATTACTTCACTGGGGCTTCCTTCTATTTTAATTCCTTCTCCGTATGTGACAAATAACCATCAGGAGAAAAATGCAAGGTGGCTTGAGGAACAGGGAGCGGCAAGCGTCATCCTGGAAACGGAACTAACATCTGAACGGCTTCTTGATGAGATTGATTCTATCTTAAGCGATTCCGGCAAGGATGCCGGAATGCGAAAAGCGGCAAGGTCCCTCGGCCAACCGGAAGCCGCCGAGCTTGTTTATAAAGAACTAAAAACAATTACGGGTACATAGATGGAACCATGTGGGCGCTGCCGGCATAAATTATCCTAGGCACGTGACCCATTGGAATCCAGAACAACTGCATTTACCAAGAGGGAGGTTCACTTATGCAGAAGCTGATTAAAGAGCTGGAAGAAGCAAACATTGGAACAACGCTTATTGATGAGCCGCTGGCCAATCATACAACATGGAAAATTGGCGGTCCTGCGGATATTCTAATTGAACCGACTGATAAGAATGCGCTTGCCCGCAGTATGAAACTCATATACAAGCATAAGGTTCCCTGGACGGTTTTAGGGCGCGGTTCAAACATGCTTGTACGGGACGGTGGAATACGAGGCGTAGTATTTAAACTGGCTGACGGATTTAATCACCTGAATTTTAACGGGGAAGAGATAGAGGTAGGTGCCGGTTATTCATTTATACGGTTGGCGGTCATGGCAGGGAAAGAGGGGCTGACCGGCCTTGAATTTGCCGGTGGTATTCCCGGTACAGTGGGTGGGGCGGTTTATATGAATGCAGGCGCGCACGGATCCGATGTATCACGAATTCTAAAGCATGCTGAAGTGTTGCTGGAAAATGGTGAATTGGTAACTTTTACACCGGATGATTTGGCATTTCGTTACCGGCATTCGATTTTACAGGAGATAAAAGGCATCGTGACAGGGGCGGTATTTCAGTTGTCCTATGGCGATCGGAAAGAAATTGCCCGCCATATGGCGGAGTATAAAGATCGCAGACGCCATACACAGCCGCTTTCAATGCCCTGCGCCGGGAGTGTTTTTCGCAACCCACCGGGTGATCATGCCGGGCGGCTCATTGAAAGCGCGGGACTGAAAGGGTTCCGCGTCGGCGGTGCGCAAATCTCCGAAAGGCATGCCAATTTTATCGTGAATTGCGGTAATGCAACAGCGCAAGACGTCCTCGACTTGATGGAACAGGCGATGGAAATTGTGGAACAGCGTTTCCAGGTTAAACTTGTTCCTGAAGTGCTGGTGGTGGGCGAGGGGTAAACGGAGGTGAAATTTTGGAGACATTTACGATAGAGGGTGGGTTACCTCTTTCGGGTGAGCTGCGGATTCAAGGCGCTAAAAATGCAGCGCTCCCCATACTGGCAGCAACGGTGCTGGCGGGAGGTGCCTATACCATCTATGATGTTCCCCATCTCTCCGACATCGAAGTTATGCTCGAAATCTTAAAAGCTCTCGGTGCAACATGTGTTCACGAGGCGACTACAGTATACGTTGATACAACATCACTTGCTTCTTATACAGTACCGGAAGAGTTAATGGGTCAAATGCGTTCTTCTATCTTCCTGATGGGGCCATTGCTGGCACGCTTTGGAGAAGTAATACTGTCCCGTCCAGGAGGGTGCGCCATCGGTGAAAGGCGCATTAATCTTCATCTGAAAGGCTTGAGGCGCTCGGTGCCAGGATTGTTGCCGAAGACGGCCTGATTCGCTGTACAGCAGGAAAATTAAAGGGCGGTATGATTTTTCTAGATTATCCAAGTGTGGGAGCAACCGAAAATATCATGATGGCCGCCGTGCGGGCTGAGGGA
Organism: Aneurinibacillus tyrosinisolvens; assembly: GCF_001015055.1. Classification (GTDB taxonomy): domain Bacteria; phylum Bacillota; class Bacilli; order Aneurinibacillales; family Aneurinibacillaceae; genus Aneurinibacillus_A; species Aneurinibacillus_A tyrosinisolvens. The sequence continues at coordinate 111,843 of NZ_BBWZ01000005.1, forward strand.
GAGACGATTTTGTCCAATGCTGCCCGTGAACCGGAAATCATAGATTTGCAAAATTTCTTGAATCGGCTGGGAGCCCGCGTTCGCGGTGCGGGAACGGACCGGATTATTATCGAAGGGGTCCGCCGCCTGCAGTCGGTTGATTATAAAGTAATTCCGGACCGTATTGTTGCCGGGACGATGCTTTTGGCTGCGGCGATCACACGCGGAGAGATTACTTTATATAATACGAACCTGATGCATATGGCTGCATTGCTTGATATTGTTAAACAATGCGGTGTTGAAATCGAACATGGCCATGATATAATTAAAGTCAAAGCGAGCGATTCCTTTCGGGCTGTTGATCGAATTATGACAGCACCTTATCCGGGTTTTCCGACAGATATGCAGGCGCAGACAATGGCCTTTCTGTCTCTTGCGAATGGATGCAGCATTATAAAGGAAACCGTGTTTGATGGCAGATTCAGGCATGTGAATGAACTTGGCCGCCTTGGCGCCGACATTTATGTTGATCTTAATACTGCTTTTATTCGTGGTGTTCCCCGCCTTTCCGGTGCGGTGGTGCAGGCTACAGATTTACGGGCCGGTGCAGCATTGGTCATTGCAGGGCTCGCTGCGGAGGGAGAAACGAAAGTAACGGATGTCTATCACATTGATCGTGGATATGATAGAATCGAAACGCAATTGTCGAGCCTCGGTGCACGCATAAAGCGCCTTTCGTAGAGCAAGCGTAAATTTAACAAGGATTTATGTACACGTGGAGCGGCATATTCATCGTATGCCGCTTTTCTAAGTTTTTAAGATAGTAAGACAAAAAAGCGAGGGAACTTTGTATGGCTAAGATTGAGAAGATTCCGCGCTTGCGCGAAGAAAAAAGGAAGAAAAACACAAACCGCCAGATCCTCGTACTGGTCCTGCTTTTTTTTGTCGTTCTTCTTGTCATTCTTTTTTTTCAATCTTCGATCAGCAGGGTTCAGGATATTACGGTTACAGGTGTGAAATATGTGTCTGATGATGAAGTGATTAAACAATCGCACGTAACGTTTGATATGCAGTTTCTGTTTATAAATTCCGAGCAAGTGGCAGCCTCTATCGTTTCTTCGATTCCGGCGGTTGAAAGCGTGGAAGTAAAGAAGCACTTCCCGGGGAAAGTTGAGCTTCGCGTCAAAGAGCGGCCGCGGGTTGCGCTCTTAATGAACCCTCGGGGAGAACTGTTCCCGGTCACAAATAACGGCTTTGTTCTTAAGGAATATCCTGTAAAGGAAAATGAAATGGACAAGCCGATTATTCGCACATGGCGGGACGAGGGGCTGCTTCCCGAGTTTGCGCAGGAGCTTACTAAGCTGGATTCGAACACCAAGAGCTTAATTTCAGAAATCCATCACCAGCCCGAAGCAAACAATCCGAAGCGGCTTGTCCTTTTTATGAAAGACGGGTTTGAGGTTCACAGCACGATTACGAACTTTGCTGAAAATATGGCCTGGTATCCTTCTTTTGTTCAAACGCTTAAACGCGAAGGAAAAACAGAAGGAATCATTAATATGTCAGAGGTGAAATGGTTTGAACCATACAGGCAGCAGCAAACAGCGAATGAAAAAAAATCTTAGCGTCCGGCGGATTCATGTGTACCTGACACTTGTCCTTCTCATATTTGGCTTCATCGTTGCTTATTCGGTGCAATTCACACAGTATCAGGGGAAATCAGTGGCGGCGCCTACCGATAGCGAGTGGGAAAAGAAAGTGAAATTGAATGAGAAGATTATCCAGGAGAAGGAAGCAAACGACCAGCTGGAAGAAAGACTGCAGAAAATCAGGGTGCAGGTAAGTACGAAAGAAAGGGAACTTTCAGAGAGGCAGGTTGTTTCCAAGCAGGTTCTAAATGAACTGGAGCAGATGAGAATGCAGGCCGGGTTCGTCCCCGTTATCGGGCAGGGGGTCACGGTTACACTGGATGACAGCAAAACCGCGCGGGAATTCAGCAACGTGGCTGACGGTATCGTTCATGATCAAAATATACGCGATGTTGTAAATGAACTGTTTGCTGCAGGAGCTGAAGGAATTGCCGTGAACGATCAGCGGCTGGTGGGCGGTTCAAGCGTTCGCTGTGTCGGTCCTACAGTGATTGTAAATGACAGTAAGCTTGCCCCCCCTTTCGTGGTTTCAGCTATTGGCAACAAGGATACTCTTCTTACCGCGCTTAAAATGCCCGGCGGAGTCATTGACAGCCTGAAGCAGCGGACGATTGAGATCTCCATCAAGGATTCTGAACAGATTGAATTGCCAGGCTATATTGGAGGGACAGGCAAAAATGCTGGGGTTTCACTTCCCCCGACAAAAGGATAAGAAGTTCCGAGGAAGGGATAAAGGATGAAAAATAATCGGCAGGTCCCATTCATAATTACTGTGATAAGTATTATTATTGGTTTCATGCTGGTGCTGCAATACCGCTCCACACAGCCTATTTTCGCAACGGAGAAGCAGGATTTGTTCCAACTGCGGCAAAATCTGCAGAAGGAAATGGAGCACCACCAGAAACTTTTGAATGATATTTCTAAATATGACCAGTTATTGAATGAGTATGAGGCATCCGCAAATGAGGGCAGCAGCTTAAGTGTCATTCAGGATGAATTAAACAGAATAAAGAAAGAGAATGGATTTGCAGATACAAGCGGACCTGGTATAACGATTACGATAGAAGATAATCCGGCAAATGCGATCGCTGATCAGAAGCTCCAATCCCCTGTCATCGATCAGGATTTAACAGATTTGACCAGCCTGCTTTTTGCAAACGGTGCGAAAGCCATCTCGATTAATGGCCACCGGATGATTGTAAATACAGCCATTCGCGTGGTGGGAGAAGGCATTCAAATTGACACGAAGCCCATCAGTATGCCTTATGTGGTGAAAGTCATCGGTGAACCACAAAGCCTTGAGGCGGCACTGAAACTTCCAGGATCCGATCGGGAATCGATGGAAGACTGGTTTCACTTCCTGAATAAGAAGTTTATTATTACAAAAATGGACAATGTACTGGTTCCGGCTTACCGGGGGAACACCAAGACACAGTACATGAAACCCATGGACCATAAAGGAGCGTCGTAACGGTATGTGGCTACCAGTTCTCGGTTTGATTGTTGGCGTTGTGCTTGGCCTTTCTTTTGAATTTCGCGTGCCGATTGAATACAGCAGTTATCTTTCCATTGCGGTGCTAGCTGCTCTGGATACCATTTTTGGCGGCATCCGGGCCTATCTGCAGAACTTTTTTGATATTAAAGTGTTTATGAGCGGTTTCTTTTTTAATACGCTCCTGGCTGCAGGACTTGCTTTCCTTGGCGTATATATGGGGATTGATTTGTACCTTGCCGCCATTTTCGCCTTTGGTGTTCGCTTGTTTAATAACATTGCGGTTATCCGTCGGATTCTAATTGGGCGCTGGTTTGGCGACAAAGAAAACAATTCTGTAATATAACTGCACATTTTTTATAATTTTTCTTTTATAAAAAAAGGGAAACAACATATTGTGTGGAACTAAAATAGGTAGATTACTTTTCATGAATAAATAAGAGGATTGAGGGAGGTGCCAAATCTTGAACAACAATGGCTATATTATCAGCTTAGATATTGGTACATCCAAAGTCAGGGTAATCATTGGAGAGATTAATGGTGGAACCATTAACATCGTTGGCGTCGGAACAGCTGAGTCACAAGGAATCAAAAAAGGCGCGATCGTCGACATTGATGAGACGGTTAAATCGATAAGAGAAGCTGTGGAACAGGCGGAGAGAATGGTGGATGTAACAATCCGCCACGTGATTGTCGGTATTTCCGGAAATCATATTCATCTGCAAGCCAGCCAGGGTGTTGTCGCTGTGTCCAGCGAAAACCGTGAAATTAGTGATGATGATATCGAGCGTGTTATGAAAGCAGCTCAGGTGATTGCCGTTCCTCCTGAAAGGGAAATTATTGATGTCGTTCCCGTTCAATTCATCGTAGACGGCCACGGCGAAATCAATGACCCGCGAGGCATGATGGGTGTTCGTCTTGAGATGGATGGTACGATAATCACGGGAGCCAAAACGGTTATACATAATCTCGTGCGCTGCATAGAACGGGCAGGCTTGTCGATTGCCGGAATGTATCTTATGCCACTCGCATCCAGTGAAATTGCATTGATGAAGGATGAGAAAAATTTAGGTGTTGTTTTAGTGGATATCGGTGCGGGCTCGACAACGGTAGCAGTGTTTGAAATGGGAACATTAACAGCCTTTTCCGTGTTGCCGATCGGAGGGGACCATATTACAAATGATATTGCGATTGGTCTGCGCACTACAACGGAGGAAGCGAAACAAATACAGTTACAAAACGGATGCGCTCTTCTTGAAGAAGCGAGTGATGACGAAGTTTTTCAAGTAAAGCGTATCGGCAGTGATGTGGAGAAAGAATTTTCACAGGTGGAATTAGCCAGTGTGATTGAACCCCGCGCAGCAGAAATTTTCAATTTAGTGGAAGATGAACTTCATCTCCTCGGCTACGATACTACGATTCCGAACGGATTTGTGCTTACAGGAGGCGTCGCGAACATTCCAGGATTGCTGGAGCTCGCACGAATGGAACTGCAGGCGCCTGTCCGTGTAGCCATCCCGGATTATATCGGTGTGAGGGACCCGGCTTATACGACCGGCGTTGGACTCATTAAATATGCTTCGAAATATTATATGAACCGGATGCCGCAGCAACAGGAAGTAAAACCAAGTCAACCGAAAAATACAAGGAAACAAAATGCCGCCCCTAAAGCCCAAAAGGAACAGGGAGAACAGGGTGGAGTCATGAGAAAAGTCAGGGACTGGTTTAGTGAATTCATTTAAGTAAGTTTGCACGATAAGTGAGGGGGACTTTAACACATGTTGGAATTCGACTTGGAAATGGATACAATGGCTCAAATAAAAGTAATCGGCGTCGGCGGCGGCGGCAGCAATGCGGTAAATCGCATGATTGAGGGCGGCATCCAGGGCGTGGAATTCATCGCTGTAAATACGGACTACCAGGCTCTCAATCTTTCCAAGGCTCAAAACAAGCTGCAAATCGGCGGGAAGCTAACCAGGGGACTGGGTGCCGGAGCGAATCCGGACGTAGGAAAGAAGGCGGCAGAAGAAAGCCGTGAGCAGCTGGAACAGGCCCTCCGTGGAGCGGATATGGTGTTCGTTACTGCCGGCATGGGCGGCGGTACGGGTACCGGTGCGGCACCTGTCATCGCTGAAATCGCTAAAGAAATCGGTGCGCTCACGGTCGGCGTTGTTACACGGCCGTTTACATTTGAAGGCCGCAAACGTGCATTGCAGGCAGAAAATGGAATTTCTGCTTTGAAGGAAAAGGTAGATACACTCATTGTCATTCCGAATGACCGGCTGCTTGAAATTGTGGACAAGAACACACCGATGCTGGAAGCGTTTCGTGAAGCAGATAACGTACTGCGTCAGGGTGTGCAGGGAATCTCGGATTTGATTGCCGTTCCAGGATTGATTAACCTCGACTTTGCCGATGTGAAGACCATTATGACGGAAAGAGGCTCGGCGTTAATGGGGATTGGAATTGCAGCCGGTGAAAACCGCGCATCGGAAGCCGCTAAGCGGGCGATTTGCAGTCCGTTGCTTGAGACATCCATCGACGGTGCCCACGGTGTATTAATGAATATTACCGGGGGAGCAAACTTAAGTTTGTATGAAGTAAACGAGGCAGCTGACATTGTAGCATCGGCTTCTGATCCGGAAGTCAATATGATTTTCGGGGCTGTAATTAATGAGAATCTGAAAGAAGAAATTGTTGTAACCGTAATTGCCACGGGCTTTGAATACGCTGGAATGCAAGCCGTTCCGCGCCCGCAGGCACAGCTCGGCGGCAGGGATAAGGATTTGAATACAGGAAACAACGTGAAAAAAGCCCGCCAGCAAACAGTGGCATCGGTGGAAGCGGAAGAACCGCGCATTGAACCGCGGCAAATCCCGGCAAATGGAATGGACAACCTGGATATCCCGACATTCCTTCGCAACCGCCGCCGAAAGAAATAGTTTTTAATAAATTCAAAAACAGCAGAGACTTAAGAAGCTATGGGTTTTTATAGAAACCCATAGCTTTTTTCTGTTGTACGACTTACCACTTGTCACAGTTTGTCTAAAATTATCCGCATATTATGTCTGAATTTTTCATACGATTTAGGGACATTACTCTTTGCATCTGTGTGATAATGAACATACAGGAAGGGTATGGAGAGGAGGCGAAAGAGGGATGTGACAATCTATGCAGATGTAGTCTTCCTTATGAATTTCCTAATTGATTATGGCCTTCTCCTGTTAACGGGGCGGATTTGCAGACAGCCGCTCTATAAAATGCGTTTGTTTCTTTCCTCTTTTTTGGGGGCTGCCTATACTCTCTTTTTGTTTTTTCCGCCGCTATCATTCGCTTACACTTTTCTTTCCAAGTGTCTTTTCTCCTGTGCGATGATTTTGATTGCCTTTCGCTGGGTGCGGATCCGCCATTTTTTTCAATTGCTGCTTGTTTTTTATGCGGTTTCACTATTTATTGCAGGCGGATTGTTCGCCGTTCATTACCTTATGCAGGACAAAACAGAAATAATCAATGGGATTCTTACTACAACACATGCTTCATCCATGCCGGTATCCGGACCGACCCTTCTATTGCTATTGATCGGATTTCCTTTGTTCTGGTGGCTTGCCCGCTTTGGGTATTTCTCTATGAAGGCAAACCGGCAGACCGATGTCCAGTATGTGCAGGTAGAAGTGGAAGTGAACGGCTGCTCCATTACGTGTACCGGGTTTATCGATACAGGAAACCAGCTGTACGATCCGATATCGCGTACTCCTGTAACGATAATGGATATGAATTTATGGAAAGAAGTTTTACCGCCCTCCTTTCCGGATGAACAAAAGATAGAGCAATCCATACTGGAGGGGGAGATCTATGCGCTGGAGGGCGGCTGGACTGAACGCGTAAGGCTTATCCCCTATAAGACCGTATCCAGCCAAATGAGCATTATGCTTGCGATTCGACCTGATAAAGTATGTATACTTGCAGGTGAAAAAAAATATGAGACGAGCAAAATGTTGATAGGGCTTCGTACGGGCATGGTTTCTTCAGATGGAAGCTACCAGGCGATTGTTCACCCGAGGGCGCTGGAAGAAACGCGGGCGCTCGTATCGTAAGGTTTGAAAAAAGGAGGGAGCATATGATAATGAAATTGCGTTTAGTTGCCCAACTGTGGCTGTACCGCTTTCTCATAAAAATCGGAGCGAAAGCAGAAGAGGTGCATTACATCGGGGGAAGTGAGGCTCTGCCGCCGCCTCTGAACCGTGAGGAGGAGGAATACTTATTAAGCAAGCTCCATACGGGAGATGCGGCAATTCGGGCGATGCTAATTGAAAGGAATTTGCGCCTCGTTGTGTACATTGCGCGTAAATTTGAGAATACGGGGATCAACATAGAAGATTTAGTCAGCATTGGAACGATTGGCTTAATAAAGGCGGTTAATACGTTTGACCCCGAAAAAAAAATCAAGCTGGCAACATATGCCTCCCGCTGTATTGAAAATGAAATTCTCATGTTTTTACGAAGGAACAGCAAGGTAAAGTCGGAGGTATCCTTTGATGAGCCGCTAAATATCGACTGGGACGGAAATGAGCTTCTCCTCTCAGATGTTCTGGGAACAGAGAATGATATTATTTATCGGGATTTGGAAGAGCAGGTTGATAAGAAGCTGCTTTACAAAGCACTGGATAAGCTCTCAGACCGGGAGAGAGTCATTATGGAGCTTCGCTTCGGCTTAAATGGAGAAGAAGAAAAGACGCAAAAAGATGTCGCAGATATGCTTGGCATCTCACAGTCATACATCTCCAGGCTTGAGAAAAGAATTATTAAGCGGCTGCAAAAAGAGTTCAACAAGATGCTGTAACTAAGGCAATTATCAGGCAATTCAAAAGGGATTGTCTGGGAATAAGTCTGCATAATTTTCCCCCTCAAGGAGATACTTATCAGTAACGCTGGCTCCTTCAGGAGGGAAAACACGTGACACGTAACAAGGTAGAAATCTGCGGAGTGGATACTTCCAAATTGCCCGTGTTAACCAACGTACATATGCGGGAATTATTTGTAGAACTGCAGAGTGGAAAGTATGCAGCAAGAGAACAATTGGTAAACGGAAATCTGCGTCTCGTACTTAGCGTAATCCAGCGCTTTAACAATCGGGGGGAATATGTGGATGACTTATTTCAAGTTGGCTGTATTGGGCTGATGAAAGCCATTGATAACTTCGATCTAAGCCAAAATGTTAAGTTTTCTACCTATGCCGTACCTATGATTATCGGCGAAATTCGCAGGTATCTCAGAGATAATAATCCAATCCGGGTCTCCCGGTCGCTGCGTGACATCGCATATAAAGCCTTGCAGGTGCGGGATACGCTGACCAACAAGAATTCCAGGGAGCCTACCATTATGGAAATATCCGAAGCATTGAATGTGCCGAAAGAAGATGTCGTGTTCGCGCTGGATGCCATTCAGGATCCGGTATCGCTATTTGAGCCGATATACCAGGATGGGGGAGATCCGATTTTTGTGATGGATCAGATTAGCGATGAGAAAAACAAGGATAGCCAGTGGACGGAAGAAATTGCGTTGAAGGAAGCAATGCACCGTCTTACGGATCGGGAAAAGTTAATTCTCTCCATGCGTTTTTTTGAAGGGAAAACCCAAATGGAGGTGGCGGAGGAAATCGGCATTTCACAGGCGCAGGTTTCCCGTCTGGAGAAGGCCGCCATCTCCCAAATGCATAAATATGTACAATAAAAAATAGAAAAGACAAAAACGCACTCAAGCCGAGTGCGTTTTTACGTGTTCTTCTTATTTGCTGAAATGCCTGGCGTAAATTTTATCGTATGTTCCGTTTGCTTTAATCGTCTCAAGCCCTTTGTTAAGCTTGGCAAGAAGTTCTTTGTTTCCTTTCTTTACGGCGATGCCATATTCTTCCTGCTGTACTGTTTTGTCTTCGATGATTTTGACATTCTTCAAATTGAATTTATCAATAAATTTTTTTACGACTGCATTATCGGCAACGACTGCATCAATTCTTCCATTTTGCAAATCCTCAACTGCTCCTGCAATCTCCTTATACCCCTTTAATCCACTGTAGCCTTTACCCAATGTGTCCTCAATTAGGAAAGCACCGGTCGTTCCCGATTGTGCACCAATTTTCTTTCCTTTTAAATCGGCAACCTTTGTTACCGTGCTGTTTTCTTCTTTCACTAGAATAACTTGTTTGGCTGTAAAGTAAGGGGCAGTAAAATCGAATGACTTTTTACGGTCATCCCGAATGGTAATTCCCGCAATACCGACCTGGACAGACCCATTCTCAAGCCCGTTCATCATGGCATCCCACCCGGTATTTTTAACCTCTACATTCATGCCCTGGGATTCGGCTACAGCTTTGATTAAATCAACATCAAATCCTTCTGGTTCACCTGTGGGGGACATAGATTCAAATGGCGGAAATGATGCGTCAGTCCCCACTGCTATTTTTTGTCCGCTTACACCAGCTGATGACACGCTTTTTTCTTCTGCTTTATTCCCGCATCCTGCTATGATAACCACAAATAGTAGTAAAAATAAGGAAAGAATTTTTTTGTTCAAGGTATGTCTCCTCCTGTTGCATTCATTTATAATTTTGTTTATTAATAAACTTTATTGCATAAGTATACGACGGTGTGGATTGATTGGCAAGAGAAAAAATGAAATCGGGTGTTTTAGGACATTTCTTAAAATTTGTACATATAATAGTTACATACACAACGTTCGGGGAAGAGTGGGGTGATGAAGAATGGTAAAAATATCAGAGTTTCAAATGAAGGATGTTGTCAATGTGCTGGATGGGAAAAACCTGGGGCAAGTTTCGGATCTGGAGATTAACACACAGCTTGGCCGAATTGAATCGATTGTTGTACCCGGGAAAGGCAACGGTAAATTTTTTGGCTTTTTTGGCGGGGGCGAAGAAATTATGATTCCATGGCGCAACATTGTAAAGATCGGCAAGGACGTCATCCTTGTCCGCCTTGATGAAGCGTTTCCTTTAACCGACCCGGAAAAAGCCCAGGGGGTATACCGCCCGCATGCGTGATTATCTTTTCTTATCTTGTAGGGAATGATAAGATGCTTATGAGGAGGGGATCGTATGGAACCGTTCAAATCCGGTAAACATGAGAACATAATGCGTATTTCCGACTGGGAAGCGTGCTGGCCTGAACTGACCGCAGGGTTTTCTACACGCCGGGGAGGGATTAGCCGCTATGAATATGAAAGCTTGAATTGCGGGCTCCATGTAGGAGACAATGCAGAAGACGTATGGATGAACAGACAGAAGCTGGCGGAAGCGGCCGGATACCCTTTCTCTGTTTGGACGTGTGCGGAGCAGGTGCATGGAAGCAATATTCGAATTGTGACTGAAGAGGAAGCAGGATTGGGAAGAACGAGGCAGGAGGACGCGATTAAAGAGACCGACGGACTGCTGACCGACAGGCCGAATATATTCCTCGCCTCCTTTTATGCCGATTGTGTCCCGCTCTTTTTTTATGCGCCCGGGTGGCGTGTCATTGGGGTCGCCCACGCAGGCTGGAGAGGGACAGTGGAGCGCATTGGGCAAAAGATGGTTCAAAGGATGATACAGAATTGGGGACTCGCCCCGGCGGATATTTATGCGGCGATTGGGCCATCCATTGGCAGCTGCTGCTACGAGGTAAATGATATGGTTGCCGGCCGCGTCAGAAATGTGCTGCATACAAAAGCGCATCTTGTATTAGAGCATACAAAAGAAGATAAATATATGTTAAATTTACAGGAAACAAATCGAATTTTGCTCGAAGAGGCAGGAGTTTTGCCGTCTCATATCGAAGTCAGTCATTTATGTACAAGTTGTCGTACCGATCTATTCTTTTCCCATCGAAAAGAAGGGGGAAAAACCGGCCGTATGACCGCATTCATTGCGTTGAAAGAGGGGTAAGGATAACTGTTGTCATATATTCAGGAAAATCTTCGGGAAATCCGGCGAAACATCGCTGAAGCGTGCGGCCGTTCCGGACGCTCGCCAGACGATGTCGAGATTGTTGCTGTTACAAAATATGTGTCACTTGAAACAACCAGGGCTGCTCTTCAGGCAGGCATTGGGCATATCGGAGAAAGCCGTGCCCAGGATGCCGTCCGAAAATGGAACGAGCTTGGTGACTCGGCTGTCTGGCACTTTATCGGAAACCTTCAAACAAATAAAGTGCGCGAGGTTATTGGGAAATTTACTTACCTTCACTCGCTGGACCGGCTTTCCCTTGCCCGCGAATTAAACAAGCGCGGGGAGCAGGACGGCATTGTAACAAGGTGCATGATACAGGTCAATATATCCGGGGAAGAAACAAAACATGGATTAAGTCCGGAAGAGGTATCGGATTTTATCGAAGAAATCAGCTCGATGCGCCAGATTCAGGCGGTGGGCCTAATGACGATGGCACCGTATGTAGACGACCCGGAAGAAACCAGATGGATATTCCGCGGCTTGAGGCAATTGCGCGATGAGCTGCAGCGCCGGGATATACCGCACGATCCTTTGCATCATTTAAGTATGGGAATGTCTAATGATTATCAGATAGCCGTAGAGGAAGGCGCTACTTTTATTCGATTAGGTTCCACGCTTGTCGGTGATGAAAGAAGCTAATTTTGCAAAAGAGGAAGGCGATTCGAATGGGCGTCGTAAATAGAATCAAAGAGTTCTTCGGGCTTGGCGGCGAAGAAGTGTACGAAGAAATTATCGATGAACCGGTGTATGAGGACGAGGAGGAAGAGTACATAAAGCCCAGGAAAACAAAGCAGGGCGGCAATGTGGTAAGCCTTCACGCAGTAAAGGAACAAGCACCGCGCGTTATGCTGATTGAACCGAAGTCTTATGAAGAAGTACAGGAAATCGCGGATCAGCTTTGTTCACGGCGTGCAGTCATTATCAACCTGCAGCGGGTACCCTCGGAACAGGCGAAACGGATTGTGGACTTCCTCGGAGGGACCGTCTATGCTATTAACGGGGAGATTCAAAAAATTGGGCATAAAACATTTTTATGTGTTCCGGAAAATATGGAAATGCAGGGAAATATTACGGAACTAATGTATGAAGATAAAGGCTAAAACAGTCGAGGTGAAGAAATGGTTCAATTATTAAATCTAGTTTCGTATGCGTTTAATATTTATTATTACATGATTATCATCTATATTTTTATGTCGTGGGTACCTCAGGTTCGTGAAACCTCGTTTGGCCAGTTGCTCGGCCGGCTTGTTGAACCGTACTTGCAAATTTTCCGCCGGTTTATTCCTCCGCTCGGGATGATTGATATTTCACCGATTGTTGCACTTGTAGCATTGTATTTCGCCCAAATCGGTTTATTCAGTATTGTTACCATGCTCGTCAGCGGGTAATGGTGAGGGGATATGAGTTTATATCATCATTTTAGACAGGATGAACACCCCTTTGTAGAACGCGTTCTAGAGTGGACGGCAAGAGTAAGCGGACGGTACGAGAGAATCCTGACGGATTTTCTCGACCCGAGGCAGGCATTTATTGCCCGGTCTCTAGCGCAGCGGGAAGCAGGGGTTTTTTTCGCGGAGTATGGAGGGTACGGCCATGCCGAGAGAGTGCGGGGGATTTTTTATCCGGAATATATGGAGCCGGACCCGGGCAATTACGCACTTGCCCTGCTGACAATAAGGGGCAGCAATCAGTTTCTCAACCTTGAGCACCGCGATTACTTGGGATCGCTTCTCGGTCTGGGGATTAAGCGGGAGAAGTTCGGGGATATCCTTGTCCACGACAGCTATGCCCAGATTATCGTTGCCCGGGAAATCACTGATTATGTTCGCCTGAACCTCACGCAGGTTCACCGGGTACGGGTAACCGCCGAGATAAGCGAACCTGAACAGGTGGCTGTGCCCGCCCAATCGTTTCGCCGACTTTCCTTTACAGTGCAATCACCTCGTGTAGATGCGATTCTGGGGGATGTTTTTCACCTCTCAAGAGCGAAGGTCGTACCGCCGATTCAGAATGGACGGGTGAAAGTGAACTGGCGTGAAATCAATGATCCATCCTACCGGCTTGAAGAAGGAGACGTTGTTTCCTTTAAGGGATTTGGGCGTTTTAAGGTGGCTCTGATTGGCGGGGAAACGAAAAAAAGGACGGACAAAAATCGAGGCAGATGTTTATGATTGAGTACCGTGTATTAATTTGAAGAATGGGCAGGGATTATGTTTAATATTGTCGAATCTACACGTTTAAGACTAGAGGAGGTGGACCCGGTGTCACTCACGCCATTGGATATCCATAATAAAGAATTTAGCCGCTCCTTTCGCGGTTATGATGAGGATCAGGTGAATGAATTCCTTGATCAGATTATTAAAGAATTTGATCTTATGCTGAAGGAAAAACGAGAGCTGGAAGAGCGGACTACAACGCTGAACGAGCGGCTTTCCCAGTTTGCTAATATTGAAGAAACCCTAAAAAAATCGCTTGTGATCGCCCAGGAAACCGCAGACGAAGTGAAAAGCAACGCGCGCAAAGAAGCGCAGCTCATTATAAGAGAAGCGGAAAAAAATGCAGATCGGTTAATTAACGAAGCTCTATCGAAATCCCACAAGCTCGTTTCAGAAATTGATGAATTAAAAAGACGGGCCACTGTTTACCGGATGCGCTTCCGTTCGATCCTTGAAGCTCAATTAGAGATGCTTGATAACGGGGATTGGGAAAACTTTGAGAAAATCGAAGAAGATTTAAGCAAACCGGTGGGCGAAGCATAAAGGACGAGCATAAAAAGTTGACGTTTGGTCAATGATTGTTCTATACTTTTTTAAATACGGAAGACTTCTAAAGGGATATTACGTAGCCTTCTCGTCCCGTGCACTATGGGCCGGGAAGGCTATTTTCTGGTTATAAGCCGAAGAAATTACATAGTAGGAGATGAACGAGCATGGACTATGGAAAGACGTTAAACCTGCCGAAAACAGAGTTTCCGATGAGGGGGAACCTTCCGAAACGTGAACCGGAGATGCAGCAGTGGTGGGATGAAATAGATGTGTACACAAAGGTACAGGAGAGGACCAAGGGACGCCCTCAGTTCATTCTGCATGACGGCCCTCCATACGCAAACGGTGATATCCATATCGGGCACGCGCTCAACAAAGTGCTGAAAGATTTCATCGTGCGCTATAAATCAATGGCAGGCTTCGATGCCCCTTATGTACCGGGCTGGGATACGCATGGGCTTCCGATTGAGCACGCTATCATTAAAAATGAAAAGATTGACCGGCATAAAGTAGGCGCTGTAGAGTTCCGTGAGCGATGCGCTGAATATGCCTATTCTTATGTAGAAAAGCAAAAGGGCCAGTTTAAGCGCCTCGGTGTTCGAGGGGACTGGGAGAACCCATACATTACGCTGCAGCCTGAATACGAAGCCCGCCAGATTAAAATTTTCGGTGAAATGGCAAAGAAGGGTTATATCTATAAAGGGCTTAAAGCTATTTACTGGTCCCCTTCTTCCGAGACGGCGCTGGCGGAAGCGGAAATTGAATACCAGGATAAACGTTCGGCTTCTATCTATGTAAGTTTTGAAGTAGTAGATGGAAAGGGCAAGCTGGCCGAAGGCGATAATGTTGTCATCTGGACAACGACCCCGTGGACCATCCCGGCGAACCTGGCGATTGCGATCCACCCTGATTTCGAATATTCACTTGTAAAGGTTGCGGACAAACGTTACCTGGTTGCTTCCGGTCTGTTGGAAAACGTTGCGAAAACAATCGGGTGGGAAGATTATTCCGTGGCAGCGACATTCAAAGGGGAGGAACTGGAAGGCGTTGTGTGCCGCCATCCGTTCTATGATCGTACCTCACCGCTGCTGCTCGGTGAGCACGTTACGCTGGAAGCTGGAACCGGCTGTGTTCATACCGCACCGGGACACGGGGAAGACGACTTCATTCTCGGCCAGAAATACGGTCTGGACGTTCTTTGCCCTGTTGATGAAAAAGGAATGATGACGAAAGAGGCCCCTGGTTTTGAAGGCCTGTTCTACGATAAGGCAAACAAAGTGATTGCGGAGAGATTGAAAGAAGTCGGCGCTTTGCTGCACATAGGTTTCATTACACACTCCTACCCGCACGATTGGCGCTCGAAGCAGCCGATTATTTTCCGTGCGACAGAGCAGTGGTTCGCCTCGATCGAAGGCTTCCGCGAGCAAATGCTGAAAGCAATCAAAGAAGTGAAATGGGTTCCACACTGGGGGGAACAGCGCCTTCATAATATGATTGCCGACCGCGGAGACTGGTGTATTTCCCGCCAGCGTGCATGGGGCGTTCCGATCCCGATTTTCTACTGCCGGGATTGCAATGAACCGCTCATTAATGATGATACGATTAATAAAGTGTCGGATATTTTCCGTGCGGAAGGCTCTTCTGCGTGGTTTGCGAAAGACGTTTCCGAACTGCTTCCTGAAGGCAGCACGTGCCCGAAATGCGGCGGGAAGGAATTCCGTAAAGAAACGGACATTATGGACGTCTGGTTTGACTCCGGATCAAGCCATGATGCAGTGCTCAGAGGGCGTGACGGTCTTTCCTGGCCGGCTGATTTATACCTTGAAGGTTCTGACCAATACCGCGGGTGGTTTAACTCTTCTTTGTCTACATCCGTTGCGGTATACGGACAGGCGCCGTATAAAGGGGTGTTAAGCCATGGATTCACGCTGGACGGAGAAGGACGCAAAATGTCCAAGTCAGTCGGAAACGTTGTCGTACCTCAGCAAATCATGGACAAACTGGGCGCAGACATCCTTCGTCTCTGGGTTGCTTCTGTCGACTACCAGGCCGATGTGCGTATTTCGGACAACATCCTCGCCCAAATCGCCGAGGTATACCGGAAAATCCGCAACACGTTCCGCTTCCTGCTGGGGAACCTTGAAGGATTCGATCCGGCTGCTGACCGTGTGGCCTATAACGAATTAGAAGAGCTTGACCGATATATGATGATCAAGAACCAGCATGTCGTAGAAAAAGTGCGGAAAGCATACGATGAGTATCAATTCCACACGGTGTACCATACGGTTCACAACTTCTGCACAATCGAACTCAGTTCTTTCTACCTTGATATTTCAAAAGACCGCCTGTACGCGGACAAAACGAAATCTGCCAGCCGCCGCTCCGCCCAGACGGTGATGTACGATATTCTCGTTAACCTCGTTCGCCTTGTGGCGCCGCTCCTCCCGCATACGGCGGATGAAGTGTGGAAGTTTATTCCTTCTGCCGAAACGGTGAGTGTACAGCTTGTTGATATGCCAGAAGTGAAGCCTGAGCAATTCGACAGTGCACTGGAAGCGAAATGGGATCGCCTGGTTGAAGTTCGTGATGAAGTGTTGAAAGCCCTTGAAGAGGCGCGCCGTGATAAAGTGATTGGCCAATCGCTTGCCGCCGCTCTTGACATCTATCCGACAGCGGAAGTAGGAGAAGCTCTTCAAGCGATCGATGACTTGAAGGAGTTATTTATCGTATCCCACATTCACCTTCATGGTGTAGAGGAGACGGCTCCTGAGAACGCTGTTGCGCTGGAAGGCCTTTCTGTTATTGTTACGGCTGCACAGGGCGAGAAATGCGAACGCTGCTGGAATATTACACCGGATGTAGGCAGCGATGCGGAACATGCGACACTTTGCAGCCGATGCGCTGAGGTGTTAAAAGAAGAAGTAGAAGCATAGAGCGGGGATAGATAAAGTGATTTATTACTATGGAATTGCCGTTATTGTTTTTTTGCTTGACCGCTTCACGAAGTGGCTGGTCGTGACAAAAATGGAGTATGGCCAGTCCATTCCACTCTGGGAAGGTGTGTTTCATCTCACCTCCCACCGCAACCGGGGTGCGGCGTTTGGCATCCTGCAGAACCAGCGGGCGTTTTTTATCATTATTACGCTTGCGGTTGTGATTGGAATTGCCTGGTACCTGAGGAAGGTAGCCGGGCGCCAGACCCTCGTTTCATGGGCCCTGGCGCTTATCCTCGGAGGGGCAGTCGGGAATTTCTATGACCGTCTGCTTACGGGGGAAGTTGTAGATTTTCTGCACTTTGTGCTCATTAACTTTCCGATTTTTAATGTAGCTGATTCGGCGATTGTCGTTGGCGTAGCGCTGTTCGTTATCGATGCGCTGCGAGACTTAATGACGGATGGACGGGATAAAACATATGGATGATAGGCAGCGATTTGAACGGTATGATTGGGTAATCGAACCGGAGGATGCCGGAGTTCGGATTGATAAATTTCTTGCTTCTATCCAGGAGGATTGGTCACGCAGCCAGCTGCAGGGGTGGATTAAAGACAATCTTATTTCCGTAAACGGCAGCTCGGTCAAAGGAAACTATCGCCTTCAGGAAGAAGACGAGGTAGTGCTTACTGTACCGCCTCCGGAGAATCTCGATGTGGAGCCGGAAAACATTCCGATCGATATCGTGTATGAAGATCGTGATGTTGTGGTCGTGAACAAGCCGCGCGGCCTCGTCGTACACCCTGCACCCGGCCATTATTCGGGGACGCTCGTCAACGCTCTTCTTTACCACTGTAAGGATTTATCGGGAATTAACGGGGTACTGCGCCCGGGGATTGTCCACCGGATCGACAAGGATACATCCGGGCTTATTATGGCGGCAAAAAACGACAAAGCGCATGAATCGCTTGCGGCCCAGCTTAAAGAGCATTCGGTAACCCGGCGCTACGTGGCGCTTGTCCATGGCGTAATCTCCCATGAGAAAGGGACGATCGATGCTCCAATTGGCCGCGACCCGAAAAACCGCCAGCAAATGGCCGTTGTGTTCGATAACAGCAAGCCTGCTGTTTCGCACTTTGCTGTATTGGAGCGCTTTAAAGATTTTACGCTTGTTGAGCTAAAGCTTGAAACTGGGCGGACACACCAAATCCGGGTGCATATGAAATATATCGATCACCCGCTGGTCGGGGATCCGAAATACGGCCCGAAGAGCGATTTTCCGATTGAAGGGCAGGCGCTTCATGCCCGTGATTTAGGCTTTGTTCATCCGGCAACCGGGGAATGTTTAGAATTTCATGCACCGCTGCCTGAAGATATGGAAAGAATCATTGCCAGGCTGCGGCAGGCATAAAAAACACAGGTTGACATCATTGTCGCTTCGTGTCATAATTCATTTAACTACAAAGAAACCTTTAATTCGGTCCAGAGAGGCTGGCAAGGAAACCGGGAGATTCGGTGACAGAATAAGCAGGTGTTTACGTGCATACGTATACCTTCTTTCTGTGTACCGAACCGAAAAGCTTTCTGCCGCTGGCGGAAAGCTTTTTTTTTGATAAAGTAACCTTGCGATTGTAATAAGGAGGGAAACCATGGCGACGATAGATGGATGGAAAGAAAAAAATGTCCTGCTTGATGAAGCGGCCATGCGCCGGGCACTGACCCGGATCGCCCATGAAATTATCGAGCGGAATAAAGGGATTAAAGATTGCGTGCTTATCGGCATTCGCACACGCGGAATCTACATTGCACAGCGGCTGGCGGAAAGAATCCTTCAAATCGAAGGGGAGCAAATTGCCATTGGCGAGCTTGATATTACGCTGTACCGGGATGATTTAACCCATAAAGATAATCAACCGATTATTAATGGGAGTCACATTTCAGAAGATGTAAATAATAAGAAGGTAATTCTTGTTGATGACGTATTATACACAGGCCGGACCGTGCGCGCCGCGCTTGATGCACTCATGGATATCGGGCGGCCTGAGCTCATCCAATTGGCCGTGCTTATCGACAGAGGGCATAGAGAATTGCCGATTCGCCCTGATTATGTCGGCAAGAACGTGCCGACCTCGAAGGAAGAAATTATTACGGTTCAGCTGCAGGAAGTTGATGGCAGGGAGTGCGTTAGTATTCTTGTGAAAAACGAGGAAATCCAATAAAACCTTTAAAACAGTCCTGAGAGACTGACAAGGGAGGAGAATGGAAATGAAAAAAGATTTTATTGATGTTAATGAAAATGTACCGATTCACAAATTGCTGCCGCTGAGCCTGCAGCATTTGTTCGCCATGTTTGGCGCAACCGTCCTTGTCCCGCTTCTTACAGGGCTGGATGTATCCGTTGCCCTGCTTACAAGCGGGATTGGAACGCTCCTGTTTATACTCATTACAAAAGGAAAATTGCCCAACTACCTCGGCTCCTCCTTCGCCTTTATCGGGCCTATCATTACAGTAACGAAGAGCCAGGGCGTAGGCGCGGCGATGCTCGGGTGTTTGCTCGCAGGCGTGATTTACCTCATTGTGGCGCTTATTGTAAAATCGTCCGGCGTGAACTGGCTGAATCGATTGCTTCCGCCAGTCGTTATCGGCTCGATTATTATCGTCATCGGCTTAAGCCTTTCAGGTGTCGCTGTCGGCTGGGCGTTGAACAATCCACTGGGTGACCCGGCTAAACCGGACTATTCGCTTGCAGCGGTTGAAGTTGCCTTCGTAACGCTTGCTACAACGGTGATTGCAACAATTTTCTTCCGCGGTTTTCTCTCGGTTATTCCCGTGCTTACCGGCATGGTTGTCGGGTATGTTTATACGGCGCTTCGCCATCCTGAGTGGATTGATTTAGCAAGTGTGCACAAAGCTCCAATGTTCATTACGCCGCAAGCATGGATGAATGAGCACTTCGCAACCGGACATGTCATCGACGCGTTTTCTTCACCGTCAGCCTGGATGGCCGCGCTCATTATTGCGCCGGTCGCTTTGGTCACGCTCGCCGAGCACATCGGGCACCTGCTCGTTACGGCGAATGTAATGAACCGTGATTTAATGCGTGACCCTGGACTGCACCGTTCGCTCATGGGTGACGGGATTGCCGTCATTATCGCTTCTTTCCTTGGCGGGCCTCCAAGCACAACCTATGGTGAAAACATCGGTGTCCTTGCCATTACGAAGGTGTACAGCCGGATGGTTATCATCGGTGCCGCCTGCTTTGCCATTCTATTCGCTTTCATGGGCAAAGTCGGAGCCTTTCTCATGACCATTCCAAAGCCGGTTCTCGGGGGTGTAACGATTGTCTTATTCGGCATCATTGCTGCGCAAGGGATGCGGATGTATGTAGAGCATAAAATCGACTTCTCTCACAAACGGAATATGGTCATTTCTGCTATCGTACTCGTTACCGGAATTGGCGGATTTAAACTGGATTTGCACGAAATAACTTTCAGCAATTTTATTGCGCACCTGACAATTGACAACATTGCCATGGCTACCTTCCTCGGTGTATTCCTGCATGCGGTGCTGCCCGGGAAAGAAGTGGCGTTTGGTGAAGCGAACGAACAATTAACTGCAAAAGCAAATGCAAATGCAAAAATATCATAGCAATCCTTTAAACACAGTCCTGTGAGGCTGGTAAGGATGCCGCAGTGTCTATGCATAGCCTGAGCCCCTGAGCCGAATTGGAGTTTCTGCCAGCCTGCCCCGCCCGAAAGGCGGAAAAAAAGGTCAAGCAGTCTGTTCTGTCTCAGTGCGATGGTGGTATGCATAGGTAAAGGCTTCTTACTCCGCTCGGGTAAGAAGCTTTTTTTACTATAACTACTTTAATTAACAGGAGGAGAAACAATGGGCATTATTTTGCGAAATGGGCAGCTTCTTAAAAACGGTGAGACATTCATAAAAGATATTCTAATCGAAGGAAACAACATCGTGCGAATGGATGAGAGCATCGGGAACGATGGACACCAGGAAATCGATATATCCGGAAAACTTATCGTCCCAGGCTTCATTGATATGCACGTTCACCTGCGCGAACCCGGATTTGAAGCGAAGGAAACGATTGCGACCGGGACCGCATCGGCGGCGAGAGGCGGTTTTACAACCGTTGCCTGCATGCCGAATACGCGCCCGGTTATTGATACGCCTGAAACGGTTCAACGTATCACGAAAAAAGCGAGAGAAGAAGGCAGCGTACGGGTTCTGCCGATCGGAGCTATCACGGTTCGAGAGCTTGGAACCGAGTTAACGGACATGAAAGCTTTGAAAGACGCGGGTGTGATTGCTCTATCCGATGATGGGGTAGGAATTCAAACAAGCAGCATGATGAAAGACGGAATGATAGCGGCGAAGAAGCTCGGCCTGCCGGTTGTTGCCCACTGCGAGGATGACAGCCTTGCGGAAGGGGGCTGCGTTCACGAGGGTGTATTCAGCCAAAAACATGGACTGAGAGGCATCCCTTCGGAGGCGGAGTCCATCCACGTCGGAAGAGATATCCTGCTTGCGGAAGCAACCGGTGCTCACTACCATGTGTGCCATATTAGCACGGCGGAATCCGTTCGGCTGGTCCGCGAGGCGAAACAGCGGGGAGCCCGCGTTACAGCCGAGGTGTGCCCGCACCACCTCCTGCTTTGCGATGAAGATATCCCGGGTCTAGACGCAAACTACAAAATGAATCCGCCTCTTCGTTCCCGCAGGGATCAGGAGGCGCTGCTGGAAGGCCTAAAAGACGGCTCGATTGATATCATTGTAACGGATCATGCACCCCATACAGAAGAAGAGAAGCAGCGGGGGATGGAACTCGCCCCTTTCGGCATCGTGGGACTGGAAACGGCTTTTCCGCTTCTGTATACAAAGCTTGTCGCTTCCGGATTGTTCAGCCTGCAGGAAATTGTTGACAGGATGACAACGGTTCCGGCAAAAGTATTCGGCCTTCCGTGGGGCAGCATTGAGGAGGGGGCAGTTGCTGATATTACGGTAATCGATTTGGAAACGGAAAAGGAAGTAAATCCACAGTCGTTCGCCAGCAAAGGGAAAAACACGCCGTTTACAGGCTGGGCTTTAAAAGGGTGGCCTGTACTGACAGTTTCGGAAGGCCGCATTGTCTGGCAGGCAGCGGAAGAAAATGACGGGGAGGAGATGCAGTAATGATGACAAAAGCACGGTTGATTCTTGAAGACGGAACGGTTTTTACCGGCAAGTCATTCGGAGCCACGGATGAATCGGTCGGTGAAGTTGTATTTAACACCGGAATTACAGGATATCAGGAGGTGCTTTCTGATCCGTCCTACTGCGGACAAATCGTAACAATGACGTACCCGCTCATCGGAAACTACGGCATAAGCCGGGATGACTTTGAGTCAATCCGCCCCTTCGTCCACGGCTTTGTCGTACGGGAGCATTGCGAATACCCGAGCAACTGGAGAGGCGAGCAGACGGTTGATGCTTTGCTTAAGGAATACAACATCCCGGGAATATCCGAAATCGACACCCGCAAGCTGACAAGAATTATCCGCCAGCATGGAACACTGAAGGGAATTCTGACAACCTCTGCCGGCCCGGTGGAGGAGCTTTTGGAAAAATTGAAGACTCCGCTAATGGAAGACCAGGTTGCGCGGGTATCAGCGAAGAGTATGTTTGCCGTTCCGGGCCGGGGACCCCGCGTCGTACTCGTAGATTTCGGTTCCAAGCACGGCATTTTGCGGGAGTTAACCAACCGGAACTGTGACGTCATTGTCGTTCCGTATAATGTAACCGCTGATGAAATCCGCCGTATTCGCCCGGATGGTATCGTGCTATCGAACGGACCGGGAGACCCGAAGAGCGTGCCAGAAGCCATTGCGATGATTCAGGAATTACTCGGAGAATACCCGATGTTCGGCATATGCCTTGGCCACCAGTTGTTCGCGCTTGCGTGCGGCGCTGATACGGAGAAGCTAAAATTTGGCCATCGGGGTGGAAACCACCCGGTGAAGGAATTCGAAAGCGGGCGCACATTTATTACCTCACAAAACCATGGATATACGGTAACCGAATCGTCTGTAGCAGGTACTGAGCTTTCTGTTAGCCATATTGCGCTGAATGACGGAACAGTAGAAGGGCTGAAGCATAACATTCACCCGGCGTTTTCCGTGCAATACCATCCGGAAGCAGCCCCCGGACCGTACGACTCAGGCTATTTATTCGATCGATTTCTTGCGCAGGTGGCTCTACATGTAAAGGGGGAAAAAGCAAATGCCGCGACTCGATAACATACAGAAAATACTCGTCATTGGTTCAGGGCCGATTGTCATCGGCCAGGCCGCCGAATTTGATTATGCGGGCACACAAGCCTGCCAGGCGCTCAAAGAAGAAGGGTACGAGGTCATCCTCGTTAACAGCAACCCTGCTACCATTATGACGGATACAAATATGGCGGATAAAATCTACATTGAACCGCTTACAAAGGAGTTCCTCGCAAGAATTATCCGGAAGGAAAAACCGGACGGACTGCTGGCAACGCTGGGCGGCCAAACAGGCCTTAATCTTGCTATCGAGCTTGATGAAGCCGGTATTCTGGAAGCGGAGAACGTGCTTCTGCTCGGGACGGACTTAGAGGCGATTAAGAAGGCGGAGGACCGTGAGCTGTTTCGTGCGCTTATGCAGGAGATTAACGAACCGATTCCGCCGAGCGAAATCATTCACACCATTGAGGGAGCGGTCGATTTTGCAAATCAAATCGGCTACCCGATCATTGTCCGCCCGGCTTATACACTTGGCGGGACAGGCGGAGGCATCGCCGATTCGGAAGCTGAACTGCGTGAAATCGTGGCAAGCGGGTTAAAATACAGCCCGATTACCCAGTGCCTTGTTGAAAAGAGCATTGCCGGATATAAGGAAATCGAATATGAAGTAATGCGGGACGCAAGTGACAATGCCATTGTCGTGTGCAACATGGAAAACATTGACCCGGTCGGCATTCATACGGGCGACAGCATCGTCGTTGCACCAAGTCAGACGATGTCGGACCGCGAATACCAAATGCTTCGCTCAGCCTCCCTTAAAATCGTTCGGGCTCTTAACATTAAGGGAGGGTGCAACGTTCAGCTCGCGCTCGATCCGCACAGCTTCCAATATTACATCATTGAAGTAAATCCCCGGGTGAGCCGTTCGTCTGCGCTTGCTTCGAAGGCAACGGGGTATCCGATTGCAAAAATGGCCGCCAAAATCGCGGTAGGGTATGCGCTGGACGAGCTGAAAAACCCGGTTACACAGCAAACGTACGCCTGCTTTGAACCAACGCTCGATTACATCGTAACGAAAATCCCGCGCTGGCCGTTCGACAAGTTTATTTCCGCCAACAGGAAGCTCGGCACGCAGATGAAGGCAACAGGGGAAGTGATGGCTATCGGGCGGACGCTGGAGGAGTCGCTGCATAAAGCGGTCCGTTCACTGGAAATCGGCCTGCACAGCCTTGATTTGCCTGAAGCTGCGGACCTTGCGCAGGAAGAGCTCGAACGCCGCCTTGTAAAAGCGGACGACGAACGGCTATTCCTTGTCGTGGAAGGCCTGCGGCGCGGCATGACAATGGAGCAGCTGCACAGCCTGACCCAGATCGATTATTTCTTCCTCGCGAAATTTGAAAACATCATCCGGTTTGAAAGAGAGATGGGCAACGCGGCAACTGTCGGTACATTTGATGTTGACATGCTGCTGCAGGCCAAGCGGATGGGTTTCACGGACAGAAGAATCGCAGAAACCACACGCATTTCGCCTGAAGAGATTACCGCAAAAAGAAAAGAGATGGGCATTGTCCCCGTCTACAAGATGGTTGACACATGCGCCGCGGAATTTGAAGCCGCTACCCCCTATTATTACTCTACGTATGAAGAAGAAGATGAGCGGGAGGAAACGAATAAACCGCGCGTCATCGTACTCGGCTCCGGACCGATACGGATCGGGCAGGGGATTGAATTTGATTATTCAACTGTACACGCGGTATGGGCCCTGAAAGAAATGGGATACGAAGCCGTCATTATTAACAACAACCCCGAAACGGTTTCGACGGATTTCAGCACATCGGACCGCCTGTATTTTGAGCCGCTGTATCTTGAGGATGTTCTCCACATTATTGAGCAGGAGAAACCGGAAGGCGTCATCGTCCAATTTGGAGGCCAGACGGCGATTAATCTGGCGGCCGGGCTTGAAAAGGCCGGGATAAAGATTCTTGGTACAGATTTGGCGAACATCGATGCGGCAGAAGACAGAGAGAAGTTCGAGCGTCTCCTTCGTTCGCTTGACATCGCACAGCCGCCGGGGAAAACCGTAACGTCGGTTGAAGAAGCGGCAGGAGCCGCATCCGTGCTTGGTTACCCGGTGCTTGTCCGCCCTTCTTATGTGCTTGGCGGACGTGCCATGGAAATCGTGTACAACGAACAGGAGCTTCTAAGCTATATGAAGGAAGCGGTGAAAATTAACCCCGAGCATCCTGTGCTTGTCGATACGTATTTGCAGGGAGCCGAGGTTGAAGTGGATGGAATTAGTGACGGAGAGAACGTTTTAATCCCGGGCATCATGGAACATATCGAAAGGGCGGGGGTCCACTCCGGTGATTCGATTGCCGTCTATCCCGCCCAGAACATTTCCCGGGCACTGAAAGAAGAATTAATCGAGATGACGACGCGTATCGCCAGAGGGCTGCAAATTAAAGGGCTGCTTAACATCCAGTTTGTTATTCATAACGGAAAACCTTATGTGCTGGAAGTGAACCCGCGTTCCTCCCGTACCGTGCCTTTTCTGAGCAAGGTTACAAGCATTCCGATGGCAAACATTGCGACAAAAGTAATCCTCGGTTCAACGATTACGGAACTTGGATACACCCCGGGTTATCATCCGGAAGCCGACCACGTATCGGTAAAAGTACCGGTGTTCTCGTTTGCAAAACTGCGCCGGGTCGATACGACCCTCGGCCCTGAAATGAAATCAACGGGTGAGGTCATGGGACGCGATAAAAACCTTGCGAAGGCACTTTATAAGGGATTAATTGCATCCGGCATGCACATTCCTACCCACGGATCCGTGCTTGTCACGATTGCTGACAAAGATAAAGACGAAGCAAAAGAAATCATTCAAGGATTCAATGACCTTGGATTCAGACTAATGGCTACAGAAGGGACGGCGCGCTACCTCGAAGAAGAGGGGATGAACGTTACGCGTGTGCGTAAAGTGCATGAGGTGTCTCCGAACTTGCTGGACATTATTCGGACCGGCCAGGCAAACTTTGTTATCAATACGCTGACGAAAGGCAAGCTTCCTGAACGGGACGGCTTTAGAATCCGCCGGGAGGCGGTCGAAAACGGTGTTGTCTGCCTTACCTCCCTTGATACTGCAAGAGCGCTGTTGAAGGTGCTTGAGGCCATTACCTTTACGGCAGAATCGATGCCTGTCTCCCAGCAGGGCAGGGAGGCTGCTCTTTATGAATAAGGATGGGTTAATCGTTGTTTCTAACGAGGAGATTGCGGAACGGATTTTTCGCATCAAGGTACAGGGAGAACAGGTAAGCCTGATGAAGCAGCCCGGCCAGTTCGTCCATGTGAAGTGCGGAACCGGAATTGACCCACTCCTGCGCCGTCCGATCAGCATCTGTGATGTCGACATAACAGCAAATGAACTAACGATGATTTACAGAGCGGAGGGGCACGGTACCCAGGTGTTGAGCCGGTATGTGCCCGGGCAGCCGCTCGATGTGCTTGGACCTCTTGGCGAAGGATTTCCTGTAGAAGGCCGCAGAAAGGGGGAGCACGCGCTTCTCATCGGGGGAGGGATTGGTGTCCCCCCGCTGTATTACCTGGGAAAAGAATTACAAAAACGCGGGGTAAACATAACTTTTGTTCTCGGGTTTGGCACCGCTTCTCAAGTTTTCCTGAAGGAAGAACTGTCGGAAATAGGTACGGTCCATGTTGCCACAATAGATGGAACTTACGGGATAAAAGGGCTTGTTACCGATGTGCTGACGGAAGCGTATGGACTGTCTGCCGGGGCGTGGGATGTACTGTACTCATGCGGTCCGCTTCCGATGCTGCGGGCTTTGCAGGATCGGTACCAGGCGGCCGGAAAAGAAGGATATATCTCGCTTGAACAGCGGATGGGCTGCGGAATTGGCGCTTGCCTTGCGTGCGTCTGTCCGGTACAGGAAGAAGGAGCGGGCAAAAAATACCGTAAAATTTGTTCGGACGGGCCCGTGTTTCCATTTGGGGAGGTGAAGCTGTCATGACACTGTCTACTTCCAGCCGTCTGGCTGTCAACATTGCCGGTATTGAGATGAAAAACCCCGTGATGCCGGCCTCGGGCTGTTTCGGATTCGGCAAGGAATACGCCCGCTTTTATGACTTAAACCGTCTCGGCGCGGTTGCGGTGAAGGCGACTACTGTGGAAGAGCGTCAGGGGAACCCCACGCCGCGCGTTGCGGAAACACCCGGCGGAATGCTGAACGCGATCGGGCTGCAAAACCCCGGTCTCGATGAAGTGCTGGCCCATGAGCTTCCATGGCTCGAGCAATTCAAGCAGCTGCCCGTTATCGTGAATGTAGCGGGTACGACGACGGAAGATTACGTAACGGTATCGGAGAGGGTAAGCCAGGCGCCGAATGTTGCTGCCATTGAAGTGAACATATCCTGCCCGAACGTAAAATGCGGCGGGATTACATTCGGAACAGACCCTGAAGTCGCCGCGGCTCTTACGGCGGAAATTAAAAAAGTAAGCAAGGTGCCTGTTTTTGTAAAGCTGTCACCGAACGTAACAGACGTTGTAGCCATTGCGGCAGCTGTCGAAGAGGCGGGTGCGGACGGCCTGAGCATGATTAATACGCTGCTCGGTATGCGCATTGACCTTAAAACGCGCCGCCCCATACTCGCGAACGGTTCTGGGGGGCTTTCCGGACCGGCTATTAAGCCGGTTGCGATTCGCATGATTTATGAAGTGAGCCGGCACGTAAACATCCCAATCATTGGGATGGGCGGCATCCAAACGGCCGACGATGTAATAGAGTTCTTTATGGCCGGCGCTTCCGCGGTCGCTGTTGGAACGGCTAATTTTGTGGACCCGCTTGTTTGCCCCACAATCATCGATGAGCTGGAGGAAAAGTTAACCGGGCTCGGTATTCACTCCATATCAGAACTTACAGGAGCGGGGTGGAAGTAATGGGGAAAATGGAGGAGCGGGTGATGGTTGCCCTTGATTTTCCAAATATAACCGAGGCCAGCCGCTGTATAGAAATGCTTTCCGGTACCGGTGTTTATGTGAAAATCGGCATGCAACTGTACTACGCCGCCGGGCCGGATTACGTAAGGCACGTGAAAGAGCAGGGGTACCCGGTTTTCCTGGATTTAAAAGTGCACGACATTCCGAACACGGCGCTTGGGGCGATGCAGAGTCTGGCAGGCCTCGAGGTTGACATGGTGAATGTGCATGTTGCCGGCGGCAGAAAAATGATGGAAGCGGCGCGAGAGGGACTGGAGAAAGGTACACCTTCCGGAAGCAAACGACCCTTATTAATTGGAGTAACTCAGCTGACAAGCACCACCCAGCAGATGCTGAACGAGGAACTTCAGATTCAGGGGACGGTCGAAGAGACGGTTGCGCGGTATGCCCGCCTGGCCCGTGATAGCGGTCTCGATGGGGTTGTAGCGTCACCGCTCGAAGTGCCGCTCATAAAAGAAGCATGCGGCCCGCATTTTCTTACCGTTACCCCGGGAATACGGCCTGTCGGAGCCGACGCCGGCGATCAGCACCGGATTACGACACCGGAACAGGCGTTCAGGCTGGGGGCCGACTATATCGTAATCGGAAGGGCGATTACGAAGGCGGACAATCCGGCTCAGGCACTGCACCATATTATCCAAACGCTTAGGGGGTGTGAACAATAATGATGGATACAGAGAAAGAGATAGCGGGAAAGTTGCTTGAAATTAACGCGGTTGCACTGCAGCCGGACGAGCCGTTCACGTGGACATCAGGGATAAAAAGCCCCATCTACTGTGATAATCGGCTGACGATGTCTTATCCGGAAGTAAGAAAATTTATTTATCAATCATTTGCCCGCCGCATTCGCGAGCAGTATCCTGATGCGCAGGTCATCGCCGGGACCGCTACAGCGGGAATCCCGCATGCAGCCTGGGTAGCGGAGGAGCTGAACCTTCCTATGGTGTACGTCCGGTCGAAGCCGAAAGCACACGGGAAAGGAAACCAGATTGAGGGAAAGCTGGCTGCAGGTGAGAAGGTGATTGTCATTGAGGATTTAATCTCTACCGGCGGAAGTTCGATTGAAGCGGCGCGCGCCGTGCAGGAAGCGGGAGGAGATGTGCTTGCTGTGCTTGCGATTTTCTCCTATCAATTCCCGGCAGCTGACAGGGCGTTTGCGGAAGCGGGAATCCCCTATCAAACATTGAGCAACTACACCGCGCTGTTGGAGGCAGCAGAGAAGAAAGGGCATATCCGCCCGGATCAGCTCGAGAGGCTCGCAGCATGGCGGGAAAACCCGGAAAAATACCAGGGTTAACAAAGGAAAGGCGGAACGCATACTTTGCAGCGTTTTCCGCTTTTTTTCGATTTTAAAAAGAATTTATACACAAAGTGAAATTGGTGTTTTAGCATACCCGAAAGTGGTAAGAATAATCATATAGAAAGGTATGGGTTCTTTCGAAGTCAATTAGGGATACAGATAGATAGAACGCTTCTCATACGAGCCTGTCGAAAGCCATGTTCCTTTATCAGCAGTAGAGAGGGCGGATCGATGAGATGGATAAGAAAGAGTGGGACGCATTGTATGTATCGCATCAGAATTGGAAGGAATTCGTAGCAGAGCTTATAAATAACAAACAAATTACAGATACAGAAATCGTTGAACAAATTCAAATTGAAATAAGCGAAATTGACCGGCTGTTAGTGAAAATTCGGGATGAAAACACCCATTGCTAGCCAGTATAAAAAAGCGGGCTTTCCCTATTAGGGAAGCCCGCTTTTTTGTTGATCCAACGGTTCGGCAAATGCCGGTACAATCCGGTAACGTGCAAGTACGTGGTAAGCTTTTTGCGCCACCCGCGGAAAATAGGTGATTTCCCGAACATCGATGCCTTTTAGCCAGAAAAGGGCAACGCCATAGCCCGCCAAACTGAAAAGGGCAACGATGATGGATTCTATGCCAAAAAAGAGGAAGGCAGGCATCGGGATGAGCGGCTGGATGATAAAGCCTGCTTCCACAATTCCGAGCCCGATGGCGACGAGAAGAAGGGCGGAGAGGATAAATCCCCGCCATTTCTCCCCGAGTATGGATAACCGTGAATAATGGTTAATCGCCCGGATGTTTAATGCCATGATAACGATAAAACACAGGCTTGTAGCGAGAATAATGCCATAAATTCCAAGCAGCGGGGCGAATAGATAATTTCCCGCCCATTTTACGGCAATTCCTACGGCTACATGCCGCATCGGCAAATCCGTCCTGCCCAATCCCTGCAAAATGCCGGAGGAAGTCATCATCATAATTTGAAAAATTGTGCCAAAGCATAAACAGGCGATAATAAGGGACGCCTTCGTATACGTTTCTGCCGTATTGCTGAATAAAAATCCATTGACCGGATAAGCGGCAACGGTCAGGTACAGGGCGGCCGGGACACCCGTAATGAGCGCAATCCGCAGAGCCATTGAGCTCATCCTCTGCACTTCTTTCTCATCCCTCCTGGAATGGGCGGAAGAAACAACTGGAATGATGGATGAGCTGAGGGCAATGGCAAAGATAATCGGGAGG
The DNA here is from genome assembly GCF_001015055.1 of Aneurinibacillus tyrosinisolvens. Classification (GTDB taxonomy): domain Bacteria; phylum Bacillota; class Bacilli; order Aneurinibacillales; family Aneurinibacillaceae; genus Aneurinibacillus_A; species Aneurinibacillus_A tyrosinisolvens. The sequence goes on from NZ_BBWZ01000005.1 coordinate 142,477, forward strand.
CCGGCAAGCGACTGCGCGCTCCCGCCTAGAATCCCCATCGTTTCCATCGCATCATTATAAGCGCTCAGCTGTTCAGTGAAGAAGCGGAGCGGCACCATCGCGATGTTCGTTCCCTCAGCCAGCTGGAGCGGGCCGAGTGCCCGGTTGTTTACGATAACCATTTTGTTCATTTGAAGCGTAAACGATTTGCCGTTTTTCGTATAGGTTGCCTGCTGGTGAGCCTTGTCCCATGTAACGGTGCCGCCCATCGCGCTGCCAACGGCCTCCAGCGGCACCATGGTTGTTTTGTTCTGATACAAACTCGGTGCAATCGGCAGCGTAATATCTTTGCCCCCTATCACGGCTTCTTTGTGCTGGGCGACAACTGAGATTCGCTCATCATGCGGCACCAGAAGGCGCAGCCCGGTGGAGGAATCAATAAAATAAAGCAGGGGCACAGCCAGTGCGGACAGCGTAATCGGCAGGGACAGCCGCAGCATCTTTTTGTAAATCTCGCGATACGTTAGGCGTGTATGGGTTTTCTGTTCCCGGAGACGCTGCTTTTGTTCCGCCCGTTTCTTTTTGTAGAAATAAATCATCACCGCACAGGCGGCAATGCTCCCCATGACAGCCCCGAAAGAAGCGCCGGCAACCGCGACGTCTTTGTTGTAGCCTAAATACATTAGCAGCAGAGGCAGGGCCACGGCTGTCGCCACGCGGAGGATTTGTTCAATAATCTGCGACAGCCCCGTCGGCTGCATGTACTGCAGCCCCTGAAAATAGCCCCGCATGATGGCAATTAGAGGAAACAAAAGCATAGCCGGTGCGATCGCGCGAATCGCCAGTTCGGCCTGTGGAGCCAGGGTGTATTGTGCATAGTAAGGTGCGGCTGCCATCATGATGAAAAACATAATAACACCGGTTACGAGGGCGAAATTCCGTGCCGCCCGGTATGTTTGATATGCCTCATGGTATTTGCCGATCGCAGTATACTCCGAAATCTGTTTACTGAGCGCGCTCGGAACGCCAAGCGTCGCAACGATAAGCAGCATCCCATAAATGTTGTACGAAATCGTGTATAAGTTCATCCCGTCGTTCCCCATAATATGCTGGAGCGGGACCCTCTGGGCAACACCGAGCAAGCGGGCAACAATGGCCGCCAGCGTTAAAATAAGCGTGCCCTTTAAAAAAGAATTTTTTTTCATGAGAATTCCTCAAGACATCGTGTTTTTTGTTTTCATTATGTTCCGGATCGCTGATTCGTCCGGCGTAATAAACAGTGTTTTCTGCTGCTCATAAATGACAAACCCGGGCTTGGCGCCCCTCGGTTTTTTCACATGGCGTACAAGGGTATAATCAACCGGGACCTGGCTTGAGTTTTTTGCTTTGCTGTTGTAGGCGGCAAGCTGGGCGGCTTCTTCCAGAGTGGAATCGCCAAACGAAGTGCCGCGGATCACTACGTGTGAGCCCGGGATATCCTTCGTATGGAGCCATGTATCATCCGGAGCCGCCAGGCGATTTGTCAAATAGTCATTCTGCTTGTTGTTTTTCCCCACGTACATTTCAATACCTTCACTCGATACGTAACGCTCAACAGAAGGCGGCTTTGGTTTGTTTTTCCGGCCTTTGCCCGGCCTTGCCCGTAAATAGCCTTCTTCCGTTAATTCTTCGCGGATTTCCTCGATATCGCGAAGGCCTGCCCCTTCTACCTGCTGCAGCACGGTTTCCAGATACGTTACCTCTTCCTCCGCGGCAGCGATCTGCTCATCGAGCACGGCAAGGCTGTTCTTCGCCTTCGTATAGCGTTTAAAGTACGCCTGCGCATTTTCGGAAGGGCTGAGGGCCGGGTCAAGCGGAATGGGAACTTCAGGCGCATCATCCTCGTAGTAGTTTAACACGTTTGCTACTGTTTGGCCTCTAGTAATTTGATAAATGTTCGCTGTAATAAGTTCGCCAAACACCTGGTATTGCTTTGCATCCTTCGCTTCTTTTTTCGTCTGGACGAGCTTTTCAATTTTCTTTATATTTTTGTTCCGCTCATTGCTCACGAGGCGAATCAAGTCGTGCATCCGCTGTTTTACAGCATCGCGCTCCGCTTTCCCATGGTAGAAGGATTCCAGGCATTCGCTCACCGTACTGAACGTTTCGGCCGTATCAGCCAGGTGAGTCAAGGCGACTACGGAGAAATGTGTTTTTTCTTCTCCCTGTGTAATGTTCGGTACATACCGGTGGTCAAGGGCAGGTTCCATAACACTGGAAAAAGCGTTCCACATAGCCTCCCTTGTCGGAAGCCCTGCGCGGTGGACGATCTCGGCGGCAACAAGCGGACTAACACCGGAAAATTTAGCAACAAGCTGTTTGTCGATTTTTCCCTGATTATAATCGAGCAGCTTTGTAAAGGCTGTCTCGTTTACTGTTAGCGGATTTGTCTTCTCCTGCGGAGGCGGGGTTACATATGGTCTGCCCGGCAGAATAACACGGTGCCGGCTTACTGCGGGAGTAACATGGTGCAGACCGTCATGAATCAAGCCGGATTGCGGGTCCATCAGAATTAAATTGCTGTGCCGCCCCATAATTTCCAGAACGATGCGCTTTGTTCGCTCGTCACCGAGTTCATCCCGGCTGCGGATATCGATATGGATCACTCTCTCCATTTCCACCTGCTTAATGGATTCGATAACGGCCCCTTCACAGTATTTTCTTAGCAGCATACAGAACATAGGAGCTTCCAGGGGGTTCTGATATGATTCGTTCGTTATATGGATTCTCGGAAAGCTAAGGCTGGCCGAGAGTAGCAGCCGTACGTTTCCCTGGCGGGTCCGTACTTGCATGAGAATATCGGTTGCCGTAGGCTGGTGGATTTTTGTAATCCTGCCTGTTGTGAGCAGCCCGTGAAGCTCATGCGTGATCGCCCGGGTTACAATACCGTCAAAAGCCATTTTCCTATCACCTCTTCATTGCAATCGTTTTTCCTGGCAAGGTGATTTCACCTTTGCGCATGTCCATATAAATGGCCAACGTATAGATTATACTATAAACTTGCTTTTTGTTCTTAATTTAAGAGGATCCAGGAACAGCCTTCGCCGGACACGGTGAGGGCTATTTATTTTGGGGAAAGAAAGAGGATAGCATTTTTTACGGCTTGTCAGAATAAGTTAGCTTGGAAGGAAGGTTCGGAACAAAGGAGGAATGGACATGGATAAACAACACTACTGGTTTAGCTACACGGAAGAAGAACTGGGGCGTATTTTAAAAACCGATATGAAAAAAGGACTGTCGGCAGAAGAAGCGAAACGGCGTCTGGAGCACCTCGGAGAAAACGTGCTGGCGGACAAGAAGAAAATTTCTCCTCTTACACTCTTTCTCGCACAGTTTAAAGATTTTATGGTGCTTGTGCTGCTCGTTGCCACCCTGATTTCCGGTTTTCTCGGTGAGTATGTAGATGCTATTGCTATTATTGCCATCGTTATTATTAACGGAATTCTCGGTTTTTTTCAGGAATACCGGGCGGAACGCTCCCTTTCCGCGCTAAAAGAACTCACCGCTCCCATGGCGTATTGTATTCGTGACGGGCAGCTTGCACATATACCGGCCAAGCTTCTCGTTCCTGGTGATCTTGTGTATTTGGAAGGGGGAGACCGCATCCCGGCTGATGTCCGTTTTCTATCCGCAAACGGAGTGCATGTGGAAGAATCGGCACTAACGGGGGAGTCGGTTCCTGTTTTAAAATCGGACACCATGCTTCCCCATGAGAGAATCCCGCTGGGCGATCAGACGAACATTGGCTTTATGGGAACCCTCGTTACCGGAGGAACGGCACACGCGGTCGTATTAACGACCGGAATGATGACAGAGATGGGGAAAATTGCGGACCTGATTCAGACGACAGAAACGGTACAAACCCCGCTTCAGTTAAAGCTTGAGCAGCTCGGTAAAATATTGATCGTCGTGGCGCTGGCCCTGACAGCGCTCGTTGTCGCTACGGGGATTTTCCACGGGCAAAACGCGTACGCTATGTTCCTCGCTGGCGTCAGCCTTGCTGTCGCGGCGATCCCGGAAGGATTGCCTGCCATTGTTACCGTCGCTCTTGCCCTCGGTGTCCAGCGGATGATTAAGCGGCGGGCCATTGTCCGTAAACTGCCTTCCGTTGAAACGCTTGGCAGCGCCAGTGTTATATGCTCAGATAAGACAGGGACGCTCACGCAGAATAAAATGACGGTTACACATATTTGGCTGGAAGATGCAACCATCGAGGTGAGCGGTACCGGGTACGAGCCTGAAGGCAAGTTTTACCAGAACGGACGCCCGCTGCGGGCGCAGGCCCACGGTTCACTCTACAAAATGCTCCATCTCGGTGTTCTTTGCAATAACGCCTACCTGGAAAGGGAGACGGCGGAGAAGAAAGGCTTATTTAAAAAAGCCGAGGAAAACTGGGTTGTTACAGGGGATCCGACCGAAGGAGCCTTGCTTGTCGCCGGAGGCAAAGCCGGGCTTGAGCGGAAGATAGTGGGGGAAACATGGAAGAGAATCCGTGAATTTCCGTTTGACTCTACGCGCAAAATGATGTCCGCCGTGGTCCAGGACAGCTATGGGAAGAGCTTGCTCGTAACAAAAGGCGCCCCCGATGTTCTTCTCAGCCGCTGCACGCATATTTTATGGAATGGCAAGCCGCTGCTGCTTACGCCGACGCTTCGCCGCCAGATTATTATTGCGAATGAAGCGCTGGCGAAGAAGGCTCTCCGTGTGCTCGCCATTTCCTACCGTGATTTACGTCCCGGGGAACAGCCCGAGAATGAGCATTCGGCCGAACGGAATCTGGTGTTCGCGGGCTTGATGGGGATGATTGACCCGCCGCGCGCTGAAGTAAAACTTGCAATCAAAAAATGCAGAAACGCGGGCATCAAAACCGTCATGATTACAGGCGACCATCAGACGACGGCCGAAGCGATTGCCCAACAGCTCGGAATCCTGCCCGTGGGCGGGTTGACAGTAAATGGACAGGATTTATATAATATGTCCGATAGTGAGTTCGATTCGATTGTAGATAATGTCTATGTATATGCGCGGGTTTCACCGGAGCATAAGCTGCGCATCGTGAAGGCGCTGCAGAAGAAGGGCCATGTCGTTGCAATGACGGGCGACGGGGTGAACGACGCGCCGGCGATTAAAGCGGCGGACATCGGCATTGCTATGGGAATTACAGGAACGGATGTGACGAAGGAAGCGGCGTCGCTCGTGCTGGCTGACGATAACTTCGCGACAATTGAAGCGGCCATTGAAGAGGGGCGCACGATTTACGACAACATTCGGAAGTTTATCCGCTACCTGCTCGCCTCGAACGTTGGAGAAATCATGGTTATGTTTTTCGCGATGCTGGCAGGGCTTCCTCTCCCGCTCGTTCCGATACAAATCCTCTGGGTAAACCTGGTTACCGATGGGCTGCCGGCGCTGGCGCTCGGGATTGACCAGCCGGAGGAAGCCACGATGAAGCGCCCCCCGCGTTCCCGTAAAGAAAGCGTATTTGCACGGGGACTTGCATGGAAAATTGTTTCGCGCGGAGTGCTGATCGGTTTGGTGACGCTGCTTGCTTTCTGGATTACGTATGAAGCGCACCCGGACAACTTGGTAAGAGCTCAGACGGTTGCCTTTGCGACGCTCGTCATGGCCCAGTTGATTCATGTATTTGATTGCCGGAGTGAGGTTTCCATTTTCAGCCGCAACCCGCTGCAAAACAAATATCTTGTACTTGCCGTGCTTTCTTCGATCGTGCTCGTCGTTCCGGTTATTTACCTGCCTGTTCTCCAGCCGATTTTTAATACGGTCCCGCTAACGGTATACGAGTGGCTGTTTGTTCTTCTTATGGCCGGAATTCCTACATTTGCAACAGGCGTTTTCTCTTATCTAGGGGCAAAAACAGGCAGGAAGGAAAGGTTGGGAAAAGCTTGAATTTCACGAAAATGAATGGTTTGGGCAACGATTTTATTGTCGTTGCCCATTTTGAAACACTGCCGCCGGACGCGGGCCGGCTGGCCTCAGCAGTATGTGACCGCCATTTTGGCATCGGAGGGGATGGCCTTGTGTTTATCCTTCCTTCCAGTAAAGCGGATTTCTGTATGCGAATTATGAACGCGGACGGCTCGGAACCTGAACAGTGCGGCAATGCGATCCGCTGTGTCGCCAAGTATGTCTTCGACCACAATATGACGGATAAACAGCACCTTACGATCGAGACGCTTGCCGGCATTCAGCAGGTATGGCTCGTCGTGGAAAATGGCCGTGCCAAAGAGGTAAAAGTAGATATGGGCGCGCCGATTCTCGAAGGTTCCCGCATCCCGGTCTCCCTCCGCCAAGAACAAGTCGTTAATGAGCCTTTGGACGCCGGCGGGACCCGTTTTGCATTCACAGGTGTTTCGATGGGAAATCCGCATGCTGTTATTTTTGTGGACGACGCTCCCGGCTTTGATGTTGAAAAGTGGGGACCGCTCCTCGAAAGCAATCCGATGTTTCCCCGTAAAGCGAACGTTGAGTTCGTCTCTGTCAATTCAAACACAGATATCGATATGCGTGTATGGGAGCGGGGGTGCGGGCAGACATATGCCTGTGGGACAGGAGCCTGTGCAACCGTCGTTGCGGGCGTGCTGAACGGAAAAACCGAACGAGCCGCAACGGTTCATCTGCTCGGCGGCGATTTATATATCGAATGGAACGACCGGGACGGCCATGTCTATATGACGGGCCCTGCTGAAGAGGTGTTCACAGGGCAATGGGTAAAGCCCGGCGTGTAAACTAAAGAAGCTTTTTCTGCGTAATTCCATTACGTTGGATAGAGGTGAATGAATTGGTATATAGCATGACCGGATATGGCCGGGCGGAAAAGAAAAACGATGCCGCCCGTTTTGTCGTCGAGATGCGCTCGGTCAACCACAGGTTTAGTGAAATCGCCATCCGCATGCCGCGAGAGCTGGCTGCGCTTGAGGATCAGGTAAGAAAGTGCGTGCTTCGCCATATTAGACGCGGGCGTGTGGACGTGTTTGTTACGATGCAGCTGACGGCCCCATGCTCCGCCCTTGAGGTAAATTGGGATCTGGCCCTCCAGTATAAGAAAACAGCGGAACAACTGGCGTCCATGCTTGGGGAAAGTGAGCCGTTGTCTGTTAAGGATATGATGCTGCTTCCGGATGTTGTACGCGTCGTCGATGAGGATGTAGATGTTGCCCTGTATTCGGCGCTTCTCCTGGAGGCGGCAGAAGAATCCGCTTTGCTTCTCGCTCAAATGAGGGAAAAAGAAGGGCAGGCTCTCCGCCATGATATTTTAAACCGGCTGGATGAAATGAAAGCGTGGTAGAACAAATCAGCCGGTTTGTTCCGGAAGTTGCTTCCAATTACAGAGAACGAATTGTTTCCAGGCTGCAGGAATACATAGAAGGAAGATGCGAGCTGGATGAAGCCCGGCTCTTGAATGAAGTGGCGTTGTTTGCCGAGCGCGCCGATATTTCTGAGGAACTGACAAGGCTGCACAGCCACCTCACACAGTTCGCCCATATTGTTGAGGAGAAAGAGCCAATCGGGAGAAAGCTTGATTTTCTCGTGCAGGAATGCCATCGTGAGGTGAACACAATGGGGGCGAAGGCCAATCACCTTGAAATCAGCCGCCGCGTCGTTCTTTTAAAGGCGGAACTGGAAAAAGTGAAAGAACAGGTGCAAAATATAGAATAAAGAAGTAGAATAGTAGGTAACTGTCTGAACCCCGTACCGTACGATGGGATTTATATCTTTTCGCTTCGCGCGGGTATTAGGGCAAAATATCGTGGTAAGACTTGTGATGGGATCACCACCTTATCCCGCAAGAACAGGGGGGCGCAAAAGCATGGCCATTAAGCTGATTAATATTGGATTTGGTAATATCGTTTCAGCCAACCGCATTATCTCAATTGTTAGCCCGGAATCCGCACCCATTAAACGCATCATTCAGGAAGCGCGGGATCGTGGAATGCTTATTGATGCCACATACGGCAGGCGGACGCGCGCTGTCATTGTGACGGATAGTGATCACGTGATTCTGTCAGCTGTTCAGCCTGAGACGGTGGCCCATCGATTAACTAATAAAGATGATGATTCAGACGAATAACTAAACGGGGGATTATATGACGCAAGACAAAGGGTTATTGCTCGTCCTTTCAGGACCTTCCGGTGTAGGCAAAGGGACCGTATGTGCCGCGCTGCGGCCGCAGATGAGGGATCTTGTGTATTCGGTATCTGCGACAACGCGCGCGCCGCGCCAGGGAGAAATAGATGGGGTCAACTATTTCTTTAAGTCCAGGGATGAATTTGAGTCGATGATCGAACATGATCAAATGCTTGAGTGGGCAGAGTATGTGGGGAATTTCTATGGCACACCGCGCCAGTTTGTTGAAGAAACGCTGGAACAGGGGAAGGATGTTATTCTGGAGATTGAAGTGCAGGGCGCCCTCCAGGTAAAGGAAAAGTTTCCGGAAGGCATCTTTATTTTTCTTGCGCCCCCTGATTTGAAGGAGCTTCATTCCAGAATTACCGGGCGGGGAACGGAAACGGAAGACAGCATCCGGAACCGTATGCTCGTAGCAAGAGCTGAAATTGAGCTGATGGATTACTATAATTATGTGGTAGTGAATGATGAAGTGGAAAAAGCGTGTGAGCGCATCCAGGCGATTGTCGTCGCCGAACATTTAAAGAAGGAACGCCAGATTGCGAAATACCGCAACTGGATCGAGGAGGTATTTTAATTTATGATTTATCCATCCGTTGATGAAATGCTGCAGAAGGTAGACAGTAAGTATACGCTCGTGAGCATCGCTTCCAAGCGTGCCCGCCAGATGCGGGAAGATAACAAGTTTTTGATTGACAAGCCTGTGTCACACAAGTTCGTAGGAACAGCGCTTGAAGAGTTCAACGCAAAGAAAATTCAATTTGAAAGAATGAAATAAAGAGTAAGATTACTACATAAGAAAACGCATATCCGAACCGATGCCTACGAATGACTGGACGCGGGGATGGGATGCGTTTTTTTAGTGGGGAGTGAACGATGTATGCTTCAAGGAAAAACGATTGTTATTGGAGTTACCGGCGGAATTGCCATTTATAAGATAGCCGATCTGTGCAGTAGCTGACGCAGAAGGGGGCGCATGTATGGGTGCTCATGACGGAATCCGCAGCGCGGTTCGTCCAGCCGATTACATTCCAATCCCTTGTAAGGAATCCGGTGTTAACGGATACGTTTCAAGAACCCGATCCTTCGAAGATTTCTCATATCCATCTAGCGGACGAGGCCGATTTGTTTCTGATAGCACCTGCGACAGCCAACATGATTGGGAAGCTGGCGAACGGGATTGCGGACAATCTCATTGCAACTGTGTCGCTTGCAACGAAGGCGCCGATTTGGATTGCGCCGGCGATGAATGTCAACATGTATAACCATCCAGCCGTGCAGAAGAACATGAAGCAGCTTGCGGGATACGGGTACCGATTTATTGAGCCGGAGGAAGGGTACCTGGCCTGCGGGTGGACAGGCAAAGGCCGCCTTGCTGAGCCGCCTCACATTTTGCATGAAATTGAGTCTTACTTCGCCCTGGCAGAAAAGCAGGATTTCGCCGGGAAAAAAGTGCTTGTAACAGCGGGGGCAACGAGAGAGGCGATCGATCCGGTGCGTTTCTTTACAAATCATTCTTCCGGCAAAATGGGGTATGCGATTGCCGAGGCGCTGCGGCGCGCGGGGCGGACGTTACCCTCGTGAGCGGCAAGACAAATCTTACACCTGCGGCCGGTGTTACGCTCGTAGAGATTGAATCGGCCGAGGATATGTACCAGGCCGTTCTTGCGCGCTACGAAGAAATGAATGTGGTTATAAAGGCTGCCGCCGTAGCCGACTACCGTCCGAAAACGGTCTATGCCCAGAAAATGAAAAAGCAGCCGGGTGATTCCGTTCTCGAACTGGAGAGAACACGCGATATTCTCGCTGAGCTGGGAAAGCGCAAGACGCACCAGGTTCTCGTTGGATTCGCAGCGGAAACCGAAAACATACAGGAAAACGCTTTGCGCAAAATGGAGCGGAAAAATACAGACATGATTGTGGCGAACAATGTTACCCAGGCGGGCGCAGGGTTTGGAACCGACACGAATATCGTCACAATCTATACAAAGGATGGCCGCAGCTTTGCCCTTCCACAAATGAGCAAGGCGGACATTGCCCATAAAATTCTAGATGCAGTGGCGGGCATTTCAAAAACAGCGGGAGTGTAAAAGCATGTATGCCCGGGTTGTTGTTGATGTCCCTGTTGTCGAAACAGACCGCCCCTTCGATTATAAAATCTCCTCTGCTCTGCTTCCGTTCATCCAGGTTGGCAGCCGGGTTTCTGTTCCTTTCGGTGCCCGGAAGCTGCAGGGGTTTGTCATCGGAATCGCGCCTGCCAGTGAGGTAAAAAAAACGCGGGATATTCTCGATGTGCTTGATATAGAGCCTCCGCTCACAGAAGAAATGGTGTATCTCGCCAGAAAAATTAGCGAGCGTTATATGTGTACATACTATGCAGCGCTTCAATCGATGATTCCGGCGGTGCTGCGATCCAGCTATGAAAAGCAGGTCTCATTATTGCCGGGAACAGAAATTTACGCCGCTATCCTCCCGGAGGAGCGGGCATTTTACGAATACATCAGGAATCGCCAGCCGGTATCGTGGGGAAAACTGTTGAAAGAATTTCCGTTGGCCGGACAGTGGATCAAGGAAGGCATGGAAAACGGGCGTCTGGCAGTCGAACAGGTTGTCGGCGACCGGGTTACAAAAAAAACAATCACCGTTCTTACCCCTGCGGTTCCGCCGGAGGATCTGGAGAGGTTCAGAGAGGCGATGCCCAAATCGGCTACCCGCCAGAAGGAAATCCTTTCCCATTTTCTTCACTATTATGGCCCCATTTCCCAGCCGGAGCTGCTTTCGCTTCTTCGCATTTCCCACCAAACGGTAAAGGGACTTGTGGATAAAGGGATTCTGCACCGGGAGGAAGTAGAGAACTACCGGGATCCGTACGCGGGCAGGACTTTTAAGGCGGCTCCCAAGCATCCGTTTACCCCGCAGCAGCAGACCGTGATTGAAGGCATCGCCGAAGGCATGTCCCCCCCTGCCTATTTTCCCTGCCTGATTCACGGCGTAACAGGCAGCGGAAAAACAGAGGTTTACTTAGAAATTATGGAGCGGACGATTGCGCGGGGAAGGGAGACGATCCTGCTCGTGCCTGAGATATCGCTTACGCCGCAGATGGTCGAGCGGTTCAAAGGCCGGTTCGGGAACCAGGTAGCGGTCCTGCACAGCCGCCTGTCTCAGGGGGAGCGATACGATGAGTGGCGCAGAATTCACCGCGGGGAAGTTAAGATCGCCATCGGGGCTCGTTCCGCTATTTTTGCCCCTTTTCGCAATCTCGGCCTTATTATACTGGATGAGGAACACGAGGGTTCGTACAAGCAGGAGGAGACGCCCCGGTATCACGCCAGGACGGTTGCGCAGTACCGGGGGCTTTATCATAAAGCTGTCGTGCTGTTCGGCAGCGCTACTCCTTCGATGGAAACATATAATGAAGCGACGCGGGGGAAAATCGCTTTCTTTAAGATGACGGATCGGGTAAAAAACCGTCCGCTGCCGAAAGTGAACGTCGTGGATATGCGGGAGGAACTGCGTGCCGGAAACCGGACAATGTTCAGCAAAACATTGATGGACGGGATCAATGAGAGACTCGCCCGGAAGGAACAGATGGTCATGTTTCTGAACCGGCGCGGCTTTTCCACGTTCGTCATGTGCCGCTCCTGCGGGTTTGTCGTCCAGTGCCCGCACTGCGACATTTCGCTCACGTACCATAAGAGCAACCGCACCCTTCGCTGCCACTACTGCGGCTTTACGGAGCGTGAACCCGAGATATGCCCGGAATGCGGCAGCGAACATATCCGTTTTTTCGGTACAGGCACTCAGAAGGTAGAGGAGGAACTGGCGCGTTATTTTCCTGGAATCCGCGTCATTCGTATGGATGTAGATACGACGTCGCGAAAGGGAGCGCACGAAAGGCTGCTCCAGGATTTCCGGGAAGGCAAAGGGGATGTGCTGCTCGGTACGCAGATGATTGCAAAAGGGCTTGATTTTCCGAACGTAACGCTTGTCGGCGTCCTGGCTGCCGACAGCATGCTCAATCTGCCGGACTTCCGCGCCGCCGAGCGGACCTTCCAGCTTGTCACCCAGGTGGGCGGACGGGCGGGCCGGCACGAGAAGGAAGGGGAAGTCATTCTGCAGACATACAATACAGAGCATTACAGCATCCAGTTTGCCAGCCGGCACGATTATGAATCGTTCTTCCTTGAAGAGATTCAGCAGAGGCGGGACAAAAACTACCCGCCTTTCTGTCGGCTCGTTCTTTTTACCTTCGCACACGAAAGCGTCCCCCTGCTTATTAAAATGGCGGAAAAATTTGCGCGGCAGCTGCGCGAGGTCATTCCTCCAGGCGCTTTTCTTCTCGGGCCGGTGGCCTCTCCGATCGCCCGAATCAAAGATAGATATCGCTTTCAATGCATGATAAAATATAAAAACGATCCGCATGTCTTACCATCCATTCAAAGAATTGTCCGCGCATTTGATGAAGAACGGAAAAAGGCGGGCATGATGCTGGCGGTTGATGTTGATCCGCAAATGATGATGTAAGGCATAAGCATGCGGCAGACGAAATAGAAATACGGAAATAAGGGTTATATTACAGGAGGAAACAGGACGATGGGAATTCGCATGATTGTCAAACATCCCGATCCGGTTTTACGGGAAAAATGTAAAGCAGTAAAGAAATTTACTCCAAATCTCCATAAACTGCTGGAGGATATGGCGGAAACGATGTATGAAGCGGAAGGTGTCGGTCTTGCGGCGCCGCAGGTGGGCATTACGAAGCGCGTCGTTGTCATTGATGTAGGGGATGGGATTATCGAAATGATCAACCCTGAAATCATCGAGAAAAAGGACGAACAGTTTGGGCCTGAAGGCTGCCTGAGCATTCCCGGTTTGCTCGGTGATGTACGGCGGGCAAAATGGGTCAAAGCAAAAGCGCTTGATCGCCATGGCAACGAGATTACCGTTGAAGGGGAGGAATTGCTGGCCCGTGCTATTCAGCACGAAATTGATCATTTGAACGGTGTATTGTTCATCGATATTGCGGACAAAACATACTCGGGAAAAGAAGAATAAAACGGCACGGCACAAGGAGTTGAAAATAAGTGCGGATTGTTTTTATGGGCACCCCGGATTTCGCGGTGCCCTCTTTGCAGAAGTTAGTAAGAGAGAACTATAAGGTAGTCGCCGTTGTTACACAGCCAGACCGTCCGAAGGGCCGCAAAAAACAGCTGGCCGCCCCTCCGGTGAAAGAAGCGGCTCTATTGCTCGGCCTGCCGGTACTGCAGCCGGAGAAGCTGAAAGTAGACGGCGTGCAGGACATTCTTGCCTATGAGCCGGATCTAATCGTTACTGCGGCTTTCGGACAGATCCTTCCGAATGAATTAATCGAGTATCCGCGCTATGGCTGCATTAATGTTCACGCGTCCCTGCTGCCGGCCTACCGCGGCGGTGCGCCCATCCATAAAGCAATTATGGACGGTCAGCCGGAAACGGGCGTCACAATTATGTACATGGTGGAAAAGCTGGATGCCGGGGATATGTTAAGCCAGGTGCGTGTTCCTATCGAGGAAAGCGACACTACAGGAACGATGTTCTCGAAGCTGAGCCAGGCGGGGTGTAAGCTGCTTTTAGAAACAATTCCGAAGCTTGTTGCCGGAGAGATTACACCTCAGCCGCAGGATGAAACAAAGGTTACATACGCATGGAATATTAAAAGGGAGGACGAGCGGCTTGACTGGAACAAAACCGCCCGCGAACTGTTTAATCAGGTGCGCGGGATGAATCCGTGGCCAGTCGCCTATACCGTCATTGAGGACAACAACATGAAAATCTGGCAGGCACAGGTGCTCGAAGAAACCGGAGCAGGAGAAGAACAACCGGGTACGATTCTTGCCGTTTCGCCCGAAGGAATCGATGTGCGGACAGGCCAGGGAGTGCTCCGCCTCATTGAGATACAGCCTGCGGGTAAGAAAGCGATGCTCGTTTCTGATTATGTAAGAGGAAGCGCTATCCTTGCTCCAGGGATGCGTTTTGTGACGGAGCAGCGCCCATGAGTAAACGAAATTCGCTTCCTGAACCGGCCAATGCCCGTGAACTGGCTGTCCGCGTATTAATAGATGTCGAGGAAAAACAGGCCTACAGCAACCTTGAATTAAAGAATGCGCTTGGCAAATCAAGCCTGGATCGCAGAGATATCGGGCTTGCCACCGAACTCGTCTACGGTACGCTCAGCCGCCTGAATACGCTTGATTGGATGCTCGGAAAATTTCTCAAGCAGCCTCCGGGGAAACTGGAAGGCTGGGTCCGGAATTTGCTGCGGATTAGCTTTTATCAGATTTCTTACCTGGATCGTATTCCAGAGCGGGCCGTCGTGCATGAAGCGGTCGAAATTGCCAAGCGCTGGGGACATAAAGGTATTTCCGGAATGGTGAATGGCGTGCTGCGCACCCGTTTGCGCGAGCCGGGGAAAGTACAGGTACCGGAGTCTTTGCCTGGCGTTAAGCGCCTCTCGCTTCTGCATTCCCACCCCGAATGGATGGTTCGGGAGTGGATCGAGCAGTATGGGGCAGAGGAAACGGAGAAGATGTGCGAGGAGAACAACCGTCCTCCGGAACTAAGCCTGCGTGCGAACCGGCTTCGTGTAACAAGGGATGAATTAATCGAACAGATCCAAAAGCAGGTCACGGATGCACAGGTCCGCCCTTCTTCTATAATAGCCGAGGGAGTCATCGCGCAGGATGTAGGGAATATCGGAGAGCTGCCGGCCTATACGAGCGGCTCCTGCACGGTGCAGGACGAAAGTTCAATGCTCGTTGCGCACGCGGTGGCACCGCAGCCCGGCATGAGCGTGCTTGATCTGTGTGCCGCACCGGGCGGGAAAACAACGCACATGGCTGAGCGGATGAACAACAAGGGAAAGATTGTGGCGCTAGACCTGCACCCGCATAAAATCAAGCTGATTGAAGCGAACGCATTCCGGCTCGGCATTTCGATTATTACAGGAAAACAGGCCGATTCAAGAAAGGCGGATGAAGTCCTCCAGGGCGAAGCTTTTGACCGCGTGCTGCTCGATGCGCCGTGCACCGGCCTTGGCGTCATTCGCCGCAAGCCGGATATCAAGTGGCACAAGTGGCAGGAAGATGCGAAAGCAATTAGCGCCGTACAATACGAGCTTCTCTGTACTGCCGCCCGTCTGGTTGCGCCTGATGGCAGGCTCGTCTACAGTACGTGCACGGTGCAGGCAGAAGAGAACGAAGCGTTGATCAGGCGCTTTCTTGCTGAGCACCCGGAATGGGAAATGGACGGGGACCTTATGCTGGACATGCCGGAAGAAATAAGGCAGAAGTACGATGTGCTTAGCAGAGGGTATGTCCAGATTCTGCCGCACCATTTCCATACGGACGGCTTCTTTATTTCACGGCTTAGAAAAAGAAAATAAAGAGAGCGGCGACATATTCAAGTGTGCTGTTTTACAAAGGAAGGTGTTTGGCAAAGCGCCTTCCTTTTTGCATTAAGAAACAAAATCATGACAAAACAGCCACAAGTAGAACAGGGAAACAAAATTGTAGTAAAATATGAGCAGGTAATTTAGTATATAGAAGACGCGGATGAATATTACGATAATCCTAATGTAGCAGAAAAACTTACTGTTTAGCCGGAAGTGCTCCGGTATGGCCTTCATGATAACGAATTCAACAGACGAGTGCCTCGGGAGGAGATAATAGGATGGAAATAAGAGAGAACAAAGGGATTTTGCTGGAAAGCGGAACAAATGAACTTGAAATTATCGAGTTCGGCATCGGACAGGACAGCTTCGGGATTAACGTCATTAAAGTAAGAGAGGTCATTAATCCGCTTCCGCTGACCAGAACGCCGAAGGGCCACCCTTGCGTGATGGGAATCATTCAGCTGAGGGGCGAAGTATTGCCGGTCATTGATTTAGCGAAAGTGCTTGGCTACCCTCCTTCCGAACATCCGGGCCAGGACAAGCTCATCATTGCCGAATTGAACCAGATGAAAGTCGCGTTTCATGTCCACTCGGTGGCCCGCATTCACCGGATTTCCTGGGGGCAGATTGAGAAGCCGGATGAGTTTTCACGGGGGCTGGAGAGCAGCACGACCGGCATTATCAAAATGGATGACGAGCGCTTTATTCTGCTTGTCGATTTTGAAAAGGTCGTTGTCGACATCAGCCCTGAATCGGGGATTAACCTGGGCAGAATGAAGGAGCTTGGACCCAGGAAACGCTCGGACAAAAGGATTCTTATTGCGGAGGATTCCATGATATTGCGCCGGCTTATCCAGGAAACATTGGAGGAAGCGGGCTACGTGAACCTGACGTTCTGTCATGACGGGAGCGAGGCGTGGAATTATCTTGAGGGGCTCACCAGGGATAATGCTGATGTAACCAAGGAACTACAGCTCATTATAACGGATATTGAAATGCCGAAAATGGACGGGCATCACTTAACGAAAAGAATAAAGGAAGACAAACAGTTAAACAAGTTGCCGGTCGTTATTTTCTCTTCCCTCATAACTGATGATTTACAACATAAAGGTGCGGCGGTTGGAGCGGAAGCCCAGGTGAGCAAGCCGGAAATCGTCCAGCTTGTCAAAGTCATCGACAGTCTCGTTCTCTAAGGAAAGTATTCGCTCCGTGAAAAACGGGGTGAATACTTTTTTGGCTTTTGAAGGGTATAATGTACATAAGCGGCGGGCTGCCGCTGGCTGGCGTTATCAATTGCTGATTTTTGCGGGATAAATATGGTACAATATGATTTGAACTTTTTAAGAAAGAAATTGGTGATAAAACAATGAAACCATTTATTTACAATAAAACGATGCCTGAACTGAAAAAGTGGCTGGAAGAGAACGGGGAAAAAGCGTTTCGTGCCGGACAAATTTTTGACTGGCTGTATGTGAAGCGCGTCGATTCTTTTGCTGACATGAGCAATCTATCCAAGGCACTGCGGGAGAAACTGGAAGCAGCCTTCCGGATGGACGCATTGAAAGAAATTACCCGGCAGGAGTCAAGTGACGGGACCATTAAATTTCTCTTTTCCCTCCATGACGGGCATGCGATTGAGACCGTTATTATGCGCCACAATTACGGTAACAGCATTTGCGTAACGACACAGGTCGGCTGCCGCATCGGCTGTACGTTCTGCGCTTCGACGCTGGGCGGGTTAAAACGCGACCTGGAGCCGGGCGAGATTGTGATGCAGGTGCTTGCCGCGCAGAGAGCGCTCGATGAGCACGAGGAAAGGGCGAGTCATGTTGTGGTCATGGGGATCGGGGAACCGTTTGAAAACTATGACGCCCTGATGGCTTTCCTGCGCATTATAAACGATGACCAAGGGCTGAATATCGGCCAGCGCCACATTACGGTATCAACAAGCGGCATTATTGAGTCAATTTATCGCTTTGCGGATGAAAAAACGCAAATTAACCTGGCCATTTCCCTGCACGCTCCGAATACGGAAATTCGTTCCAAGCTTATGCCGGTTAACCGAAGGTACCCGCTCGACGAATTGATGCGCGCATGCGAGTATTACATTAAAACGACAGGGCGCCGGCTTACGTTTGAATACGGGCTGTTCGGAAAAGTAAATGATCAGCCGGAGCATGCGGAAGAACTGGTGGAACTCTTAAAAGGCCTCATGTGCCACGTGAATTTAATTCCAGTGAACTATGTTCCGGAGCGCAACTACGTCCGGACAGCTCGCAATGACATTTTCACCTTCAAAAAAATTCTCGAATCCAAGGGGATCAACGTAACGATACGCCGTGAACACGGGAGCGATATCGCTGCTGCGTGCGGCCAGCTTCGCGCCCAGCACGCTAAACAGACGTAGGGGAGAGGACGGAATGGAGTCAGCCATACAGACACATATCGGTTGTGTAAGGCAAATGAATGAGGATTCAGGCGCAATCCGCAAGTATAAAAACGGTTGGGTTCTCGCCATCGTTGCGGATGGTATGGGAGGACACCAGGCGGGTGATGTGGCAAGCCAGATGGCTGTTGATATTATTGCCGGGCAGATAGAAAAAATCACGGCTGATATGACGCCGAGCGGAATGCAGGATAAGCTTGAAGAGGCGATCCGGCTTGCCAACCACAAAATTCTGGACTACGCCCAAACGCATGAGGAATGCAGGGGAATGGGTACAACCGTAGTCATCGCTCTTATGAATGAACAGTATGGCATTCTGGCCCATATCGGGGACAGCCGGATTTATAAGTATAGCGAGCAAAAGCTCCAGCAAGTTACAAATGATCATACGCTTGTAAATGAGCTTTTGCGGAGCCAGCAAATTACACCGACGGAAGCGGCAAATCATCCGCGCCGGAATATCCTAACCCGCGCGCTGGGAACGGAACCGAGTGTGAAAGCGGACTACAGTGTACTGCACTGGGATCCGAACGACATTCTGCTCCTCTGTTCCGACGGCCTGTCCGGAAAAATAAGCAGCGATGAAATAACAAACATATTACAGGACGGTTCCCTCGAGGATATGGTGAACAGGTTGATTTCCTGTTCACTAAAAGCCGGAGGAGAAGACAATATTACTGTCATTCTCCTGCGTAATGCATCGGGGTATACAGGATGAAAGGGGGAGCCTTCTGATGATTGGAAAGAGAATCGGTAGTCGTTACGATATTGAAGAGCGGATTGGCGAGGGCGGTATGGCCGTCGTTTACCGTGCTCGTGATATATTGTTGAACCGTACCGTAGCTTTAAAAGTGCTGCGCTCCCAATTTGGCAATGACGATGACTTTATCGCGCGCTTTCATCGAGAAGCACAGGCAGCGGCGAGTCTGTCCCACCCGAATGTCGTAAATATTTATGATCTTGGCCAGGAAGAAGATATTTACTACATCGTAATGGAGTATGTAGAGGGAAAGACGCTGAAAAAATATATTAACGAAAGCGCCCCGCTTGATGTAAAAGAAGCGGTTGAGATTGCGATTCAAATCTGTGATGCGCTTGACCACGCACACACAAACGAACTCATTCATAGAGACATCAAACCGCATAACATTCTTATAAATAAACACGGGCGTATTAAGGTTACTGATTTTGGCATTGCACGGGCCGTTTCATCCGTCACGATCACGCATACCGGTTCGGTGCTCGGGTCTGTTCACTATTTCTCGCCTGAGCAGGCGAAGGGAGTCATGGCAGGCGCGAAATCGGATTTGTATTCACTTGGTATCGTTATATACGAGATGCTGACAGGAGAACTGCCGTTTTCCGGAGACTCTCCAATTAGTGTTGCTCTGAAGCACCTGCAGGAGCCATACATACCTCCGCGCAAGCTGCGCCCGGAAATTCCGCAAAGCATTGAGAATATTATTACCCGCGCGCTGGCAAAAGAACCGATGTACAGGTACGAATCCGCGCATGAAATGCTTCTGGATTTACGCACATGCCTTTCTCCCGACAGGAAAAATGAGGCTGTCTATGTTCTTCCGGAGAAATATGAGGAGGAGGAAGACGCCCAAATTACCCGCGTTATCCCTGCTATTAAACCGGAAATGCTGCGGAGGCGGTCATGGAGTGATGATGAAGTAGTGTCAGCTGAGGAGGCAGGAAACATCGGGGGCCAGCCGGAAGATCAGGCGGATGAAAATGAGGAATCCAGGGACCGAAAGGCAAAGCGTTCTTTGAAGAAGGCCCTGCTATGGACGACCGGGATTTGTCTATTCCTGGTGCTGGTGGGCGCAGGCATTTTTTACGCCACAACGCTCTTTAAAGTCCCTGACGTCAAGGTTCCCTCGGTCCAAAACATGGCGCTGGATCAGGCGAGAAAAACGCTGGAAGATGCCAAATTGAAGCCGGTCATTCAGCAGCAGTACAATAAAGATGTAGCGGCAGGGCACGTGATTAAACAAACACCGCCGGCGAATATCCTGGTGAAGGAAAACACGGAGGTCCAGCTGTTCGTCAGCCAGGGAAAACAAAAAATCGCTATGTCGGGTTATGTTGGAAAAAAACTGGGTGATATAGAAGGCGAGCTGCAGACAAAATACAAAAGCTATACAACGGACGAGATAAGTAATGACGAGCAGCCGGCAGGTACGGTATTAGAGCAAAACCCACCGGCCGGCACCGAGATTGCTCCGGATGAGACCGAGGTAAAGCTTGTCGTAAGCAAAGGAAAGGAAAAAGTTGTCATGCCTCAGCTTGTAGGGTTTACGGAACAGGAAGCGCAGGCGAAACTGGATCGGAACAACCTGCAGGTTGAGATTTCAAGAAAACCGAGCTATCAGCCTGAAGGGACGGTCCTTTCCCAGTCGTATCCGACAGGCGAACGTGTTACAAAAGGTACGACGGTAAGAATTGAAGTAAGCTCCGGGCTTCCGGGTGAAGCGAAAAGCGTAAAGGCGACGGTTGATGTGTATCTGAATCAAGGTGAAAAGGCAACCATTGAAATTAAAGTTTCAGATGCGAGAGGAGACAATCACACGGCAGGGAAGTATCCGATCGACAAAAGCATGCAGTTCTCCATTCCGTGTGTCGTATCACCGCAAAAAGACGCAGTAATTGAGGTATACAGGGATGGGACATTGATCGAACAAAAGCAGGTCAAATATAGCGATTACCAGTAGAAGGGAGGGGTGTCATGCCGCAGGGCCGTATTGTTAAAGCGCTGGCAGGTTACTATTATGTTCAAGACGGAGAAGCGTACTGGCAGTGCCGGGCGCGGGGCGTTTTCAAGAAAAGGGGGATTACTCCCCTGGTCGGCGATGAAGTGCTGTACGAAGCGGCAGGCAAAACGGACGGAGTTGTTACAGAAGTTCTGCCGCGGACGAGTGAACTCATTCGGCCGCAGATTGCCAATGTTGATCAGGCGATTCTTGTTTTCTCGCTTGCGGAACCGAATTTTAGCCCCCAGCTGCTCGATAAATTTCTCGTTCACACCGAGGCGGCGGGAATCGAAGCGGTCATTTGCCTTACAAAGGCGGACCTTCAGCCTGATGAGGAAAAAGTCGCTCAAATTCGCAAGGAATATAAAACGATTGGTTACCCGGTTATTGTCACCAGTTCGAAGGGCAAGAACGGAATCGAAGCCATCCGTGACCACCTCATCGGGCATCTTTCTGTTTTTTCCGGGCAGTCCGGTGTGGGAAAGTCTTCTCTTCTTAATGCGCTGTTCAGTGATCTAGAGCTTGAAACAGCACCGATTAGCCATAAGCTAGGAAGAGGAAAGCATACGACCCGCCATGTAGAATTGATTTATTTACCTAACGGCGGATGGGTCGCCGATACGCCTGGATTCAGTTCGCTTGATTTCCAATCGATCGAAGCGAATGACCTTAGCCATTATTTTAAGGAGATGAGAGAGCGTTCCGGAAACTGTAAATTCCGGGGCTGCCACCATATAAACGAACCCGGATGCGCAGTGCGCAGCGCGCTTGATAAGGGAGAAATTATGCGGTCCCGCTATAAGCATTATGTACAGTTTTTGCAGGAGATTAAAGACAGAAAGCCGAGGTATTAAGGATGGTAAAAATCGCACCTTCGATTCTTTCAGCCGATTTTTCGAAGCTGGGGGAAGAAATAAAAGAAGTAGAAAAGGGCGGAGCAGACTGGATCCACGTTGATGTTATGGACGGTCATTTCGTGCCGAATATTACGATTGGACCTCTTGTTGTTAAAGCGATCCGCCCCCATACCGGGCTTCCCCTTGATGTCCACCTTATGATTGAAAATCCGGATTTCTATATTCCTGAATTCGCCAAAAGCGGTGCCGATATGATTACGGTTCACCAGGAGGCCTGTGTGCATCTTCACCGGACGCTTTACCATATTAAGGACCAGGGGATAAAAGCGGCGGTTTCCCTAAACCCGGCGACACCGGTGGAGACACTGCAGCATGTGCTTGCCGATCTGGACATGGTTCTTCTGATGTCGGTTAACCCCGGATTTGGCGGGCAAAAATTTATTCCGGAAGTGCTGGCAAAAATTAAAAAACTAAAGGGAATGCTCAAGGAGCACGGGCTTGAAAATAAAGTGGAAATTCAAATCGACGGAGGCATCAACGCGCAGACAGCCGCCCTTGTGACAGAAGCGGGAGCGACGTGCCTGGTGGCCGGAAACGCGGTGTTCGGACAGGCAGACAGGGCAAAGGCAATTCACGAGATTAAACAGGCGTGTCAATAAGAGGCTTCGTTACCTGGATGGCAGAATTCCCTGCTGCTCAGGTTTTTTTATTACATACTATGAAGGGTAAAAGCATATGTTAGACCGAATGCATAGGATAGTATGTAAGATTAATACACATGTATGGAGCTCGGATGAATATACTAAATTAACTGTACGTGAATGAGGAGGGGTCATCATGCGGTTTTATACGATTAAATTACCGAGGTTTTTGGGGGGGCTGATTCGGGCGATTTTGGGAGGGGGCAAGCGGTAACGTGGTTCATAACATAAAGAAAACTTGGCTAGCGCCAAGCCGCAGGTGCTGGCGGTAGCCTTAGTTGCCCTTATGTAGATTAAGAAAGTATAACTTTCTTATCTACTAAAAAAGCACCGCAAAGGGTGCTTTTTTGGCGTATAAGAAAGAATAAAGCTTTCTTATACGCCAAGTTCCACGGAGGCATCCGCTATCACTAAACGCGGGTAACCAAACCGGATTTTAATGCTTTTGTGCTCACGTAAACGCGTTTTGGTTTACCATCAACCAGAATGCGTACTTTTTGAACGTTAACACCCCAGGTGCGCTTATTCGCACGGTTGGAGTGGCTTCTGCTGTTGCCGCTCTTTGCTCGTTTGCCAGTTACATAACATACACGTGCCATTTATTTCACCTCCCCTGTGAGATGAAGTCATTCAATTTGACTCTCATAACATACTCAAGTATGATATCATACGTATTTTAATAAAGCAATAGCGGTGTCAATAAGTTATCCTTTACATAGAATTTACCGGCATCCTTTAAAAACCATTCCCGTTGTAGTAAAATGATGGGGAGTTTAGGTACATACGGTGAGCGGCATTGGGGCAAATCGATAAAGGGAGGCAATGATATGAGCATTCAAATTAGCACGGAACTTGGAACGATAGAAGTAGAAGAGCAAGTGGTTGCTACGCTTGCCGGTGCGGTAGCTATGGAATGCTACGGCCTAATCGGAATGTCATCAAGACGGACGATGAAGGATGGCATTGCCGACATTCTGCGGAGGGAGAATTTATCCCGTGGGGTAGAAGTACGTAAACAGGATGGCATGGTCTTGATTGATCTTTATATTATTGTGAGCTATGGAACGAAAATATCCGAAGTCGCCCATATTGTTCAAGAGCGGGTAAAGTATGCGTTAGACCAGCAGTTGGGACTGGCAGTGGACCGTGTGAATATTTATGTGCAGGGTGTTCGTGAAGTGGGCACCTAGTTGGGGGGAATTTATAGGTGATGAATAGAATGTTGACGGGACAGGATCTGCGTCAAATGTATATAATGGGCGCGCAGCGCCTTGAAAAACATGTGAATAGGGTAGACGCCCTCAACGTATTTCCGGTGCCTGATGGTGATACGGGTACAAATATGAACTTAACCATTCAGTCCGGTGTTGAGGAACTGCGCAGGTCGAAGGAAGAAACAGCAGAGAAGGTCGCGGCTGTTTTTTCGCGCGGCCTCCTTATGGGCGCCAGGGGAAATTCCGGAGTTATTCTTTCCCAGCTTTTCCGGGGCTTTGCGAAAGGGCTGTCGGGCTTACAGGAAGTGGACGGAAGGCAGCTTGCCGAATCGTTTCAGCACGGGGTAGAAATGGCGTATAAAGCGGTCATGAAACCGGTAGAAGGAACGATTCTTACCGTAGCCAGAGAGGCGGCTGCGGCTGCGAAAAGAGCTGCGCGCGGAGCCAGCCCTGCAGAAGTAATCGAAGCGCTTGTGCACGAAGCAAGAAAGGCGCTGGACAATACGCCAAACCAGCTCCCTGTGCTAAAAGAAGTAGGGGTTGTCGACTCAGGCGGCCAGGGGCTTGTCTATATATATGAAGGATTTCTTTATGCACTGAAGGAAGGAATTGTACCGGAGGAAACCGGGGAACCGGAAGCGGTATCTGAGGCGGATTTAACGTTCGGACAAGCGCGCGAAGAAATCCATCACATTGTAAACCCGGCGGACATCCAGCACGGGTATTGTACTGAATTCATGGTTCACCTTTCACCCGCAATGGACTTTAGCGAGGTAGAATTCCGGGAAAAAATCAGTTCGTACGGGGACTCTCTTCTGGTTGTTTCGGATGACGACCTTGTAAAAGTCCACATTCACGCGGAAGAGCCCGGCGATGTGCTTACATTTGCGCACAAATTCGGGTTGCTCGACCGGATAAAAATAGAAAATATGCGGCTGCAGCACAAAGAAGTATTGAGAAAGCAGGAAGAAAGGCGGCAGCATGCCTCCGAGGTGGAAGAGATGACAGAAGTTATCTCTACGGAGCCGAGTTCACTCCCTCCACAGCCCGGGCAGCCACGCGCGCCATACAGCATTATCGGGGTTGTTAGCGGCAAAGGAATCGAAGACATTTTCCGCAGCCTGGGCGTCGACACTGTTATCAAAGGCGGCCAGACAATGAATCCGAGCACCGAGCAATTCGTGAAAGCCATCGAATCATGCAAGGCTGAGAGGGTGCTCATTCTACCGAACAATAAAAATATCATTATGGCAGCAGAACAGGCAGCACAGCTGGTAGACATTCCGGTTGCGGTCATTCCTTCAAAAACCGTGCCGCAGGGAATGTCGGCCATGCTATCCTTCGACCCGGCCTCTTCACTCGATGACAATAAGGAAAAAATGTCTGCCTCGCTGGCGTACGTCAAAACCGGACAGGTTACGTACGCGGTCAGGGATACGACGATGAATGACCTTACCATCCGGGAAGGAGATTATATCGGGATTTCTGACGGGGAAATCGTAGCTTCGGGCTCCGATCGCTGCGCGGTGGCGGAGCAGCTCCTGGGCAGCATGACGGAGGACGGCGGGGAGCTGATTACCGTGCTATACGGCGAGGGTGTCAAAGAGGCGGAAATGGATGGGCTTGAACAGAAGCTGCGTGCGGATTATACATCATATGAGGTTGAAATTCATAACGGAGGACAGCCTCTGTACTCCTTTATTATTTCTGTTGAATAACCGAATGAAAGCCGGGAGGGGAAACAGGATGAGACTACGTATTGTAACGGACAGTACGGCGGACATACCAAAAGAATTGGCACAAGAGCTTAATATTGATGTTGTCCCTTTAAAGGTGAATATTGAAGACAAGACGTACCTGGACGGAATAACGCTGACGACCGATGAGTTTTACGAAAAACTCCAGCGGGTGCAGAAGCTCCCTACTACGTCCCAGCCGTCGCCGATCGATTTTACCGACACGTATGAAAGGATCGCCGCTGAGGGAGAGGATATCGAGATTATTTCCATCCACCTATCCGGAGCGCTGAGCGGAACATACCAGACAGCGACCATCGCCAGAGACATGGTGGAGGATAAAGTGAAAGTCCATGTCGTCAACAGCCGAACCGCTTCCTACGCACTTGGCGCGATTGTTGTAGCGGTAGCCCGGGCGGCTAAGGAAGGAAAAAGCCTGCAGCAGTGCCTTGATCTCGCCCAGCGAATCAGCGCTACCCGCAAGGAGTTTTTCGTGATGGATACCCTGATGTATTTGCAGAAGGGCGGCCGCATCGGGAAAGCATCCGCTGTGCTCGGCTCCCTGCTGAACGTGAAACCGATTTTGACGTTCGATGAAACAGGCGAGGTTACCCCGGTGGAGAAAATCCGCGGCAAAAAGAAAGCGGTCTCCCGTATTGTCGAGCTTTGTAAAGAATACGCCGGAAGCGCTCCGGTTGTTGCCGCTGTCATCCATACGACAACGGAGGACGAGGCGCTTGTGCTTAAGGAGCAGGTGGAGAACGAGTTTACACTGGCACAGGACGTTCTTGTAACCCAGCTTGGACCCGTAATTGGCACATACGGAGGGCCCGGATTGCTGGCAGTAACGATGTATAAAGTATAATATAGAAATATACTCTTCATTCCTATCAGATGCTTTGATAGGAATGTTTTACTGTGAGGGGAAAAGGCAATGAAATACCGTACCGTTTTTGATATTATCGGACCTGTTATGATCGGTCCTTCAAGTTCCCATACGGCAGGTGCGGCAAGAATCGGCAGGGTTGCCCGCACCATTTTTGCCAGGCAGCCTGATAAAGTAGAGATTACCTTTTACGGTTCTTTTGCCAAAACACATAAAGGGCATGGAACCGATATCGCCATCGTGGGCGGAGTGCTTGATTTTGACACGTTTGACAAACGAATTGTCGACTCGCTTGCCATCGCTGATGAGCAGGGGGTAGAAGTGGTATTTCGCATTGATGATGAAGAAACACCGGAGCATCCGAATACAGCGCGTGTAAAGCTTACGGACAAAGCGGGAAACATGCTGGAAATTGTCGGAATTTCCATTGGAGGCGGCAAAATAGAAATTATCGAAATCAATGGCTTTAAGCTGAAGCTCTCCGGTAATTCTCCCACCCTGCTCGTTTTGCATGAGGATCGGTTTGGGATGGTTGCGGGTGTATCGAATGTTTTAACGAAGTACCAGATTAATATCGGGGCGATGGAAATGGCAAGGAGAGCGAAGGGGAGTGAGGCGCTTATGGTTATTGAAACCGACCAGGAGCTTCCGGAAAAGCTTGTGCAGGAGATTGAATCCATGCCGTATATTTTAAGTGCTTCCGTCGTGTTGCCGTAATCTCCCCGCCTAAGGCTTGCAGCAGGATAAAAACAGGAAGGGATGAATAACATATGAAATTCAAAACGGTAGCGGAGCTTGTTGAACTTAGTCTGTCCGAGGAAAAGCCAATTTCGGAAATTATGATTTTGGCGGAAATCGATGTATCAGGGCGCGAAAGAGAAGCGATTATGAATGATATGTACCGCAACTTAGATATTATGGAGCAGGCGGTACAGAGAGGGATTACGGAGGACTTCACTTCCCGCAGCGGACTGAGCGGAGGAGACGCCAGGAAAATGCAAGCGTATATTCAAAAGGGAAAAACACTTGCAGGACCTGATATTCTTGATTCGGTAAGTAAAGCGATTGCTACGAATGAGGTAAACGCGGCAATGGGAACGATCGTGGCGACGCCGACCGCCGGTGCCTGTGGGATTGTCCCTGGAACGCTTTTTTCCATCTCGCAGAAGCTCGGGGCGGACAGAGAGGCAATGGTGCGATACCTTTTCACAGCCGGAGCGATCGGGTTTGTCATTGCGAACAATGCTTTTATTTCCGGAGCCGCAGGAGGATGCCAGGCGGAAGTAGGCTCGGCTACGGCCATGGCTGCCGCAGCGATCGTTGAAATGGCCGGCGGCACGGCAGAACAGTCCGCGAATGCAACGGCGATCGCATTGAAAAATCTGCTCGGTCTTGTTTGTGACCCTGTTGCCGGCCTCGTAGAAGTGCCCTGTGTAAAACGAAACGCAATGGGAGCCGCCATCGCAACGGTAGCGGCCGATATGGCATTGGCCGGTATTGAGAGCCGCATTCCATGCGACGAAGTGATCGGTGCCATGTACCGGATCGGAAAAAGCATGCCTCATACATTGAGAGAAACAGCGTTAGGAGGGCTGGCGGCAACACCGACAGGACGCGAGTTGGAAGCGAAAATTTTCGGGGTGCCGCTGAATAAAAAACAGTGAGCGAGAAATTACTACAGCCGGTTACGGCGGTGAAAGGAATCGGGGCTGAAAGAGCGCAGGAGCTCTCAGCTCTGCGTATTCAAACCGTGCTCGACTTGCTCGAGCATTTCCCGTATCGCTATGAGGATTATCGGGTACGCGACCTTGCGGAGGCGGAGGAAGGCGAGAAAATAACGATAATCGGAAGGGTGTACGGGGAACCTGCCGCCCGTTTTTTCGGTAAAAAGAAATCCAAGCTATCCGTAAAAGTCGTCGTTGATAATGTTGTGGTCACTGCAATCTGGTTTAACCGCCATTTTCTCAAGAATCAGCTGCAGGCCGGCCGGGAAATTATGCTGTCCGGGAAGTTTGAGCGGTCCCGCCTCCAGCTTGTTGTCAGTGAACACCACTTCATGGATACAGGTAAAGTGCCTGTACAGGAAGGAAGTATCCAGCCGGTTTATTCAACCGTTGCCTCCGTTCAGGTTAAACAAATACGCAAGTGGATCGCCACGGCGCTTGAACAGTTCGGCGATGAGATTGACGAGATTTTACCTGGCTTTCTGCTTCAGAAGTACCGCCTGATGACCCGCAGGGAAGCCATACGCAATATTCATTATCCCGCAAGTATTCACGATGGGAAGCAGGGAAGAAGAAGGCTTGCCTTTGAGGAGCTGCTCTTGTTTCAGTTAAAGATGCAGGCATACCACGCGGTAAATCGCCAGACAACGAGCGGGATCCCGCAGAAAATCGCCATGGATCGGGTGGGCGAATTCGTACATGCACTTCCCTTCCCGCTTACGAACGCGCAAAAGCGTGTAGTAAAAGAAATTTTGACCGATATGCGGGCCCAGTATAGCATGAATCGTCTTCTGCAGGGGGATGTAGGTTCAGGGAAGACGGTTGTCGCCGCCATTGCGCTGTTTGCTGCGGTGTCAG
This sequence comes from Aneurinibacillus tyrosinisolvens, assembly GCF_001015055.1. Lineage (GTDB taxonomy): Bacteria > Bacillota > Bacilli > Aneurinibacillales > Aneurinibacillaceae > Aneurinibacillus_A > Aneurinibacillus_A tyrosinisolvens. The sequence goes on from NZ_BBWZ01000005.1 coordinate 171,251, forward strand.
CCGGATTTCAGGGTGCGCTCATGGTTCCAACGGAAATTCTCGCGGAGCAGCATTATGGGTCGTTACGGGAGCTGCTTGAGCCATGGGGCATTGAAGTGGCCCTTTTATCGGGAAGTGCGACCGTGCGCCAGCGCCGGGACATTCTTGCGGGCTTGCAGTCAGGCATGACGAATGTAGTTGTCGGTACCCACGCCCTCATTCAAGAGGACGTGTATTTTGACAGGCTTGGGCTTGTCATTACAGATGAGCAGCACCGCTTTGGCGTAGAGCAGCGGCGGATATTGAGAGAGAAAGGGCTGCAGCCGGACGTTTTGTTTATGACAGCCACCCCGATTCCTCGCACGCTGGCCATTACCGCATTCGGCGATATGGATGTGTCAACGATCGATGAGCTTCCTGCGGGGAGAAAGCCGATTGAGACGTATTTTGTCCGCCATGCAATGCTGGATCGCGTGCTCAGCTTTGTTCGGAAAGAACTGGAGAAGGGGCGGCAGGCGTATGTCATTTCGCCGCTGATTGAGGAATCGGAAAAGCTCGATTTGCAGAACGCGATCGATGTGCATACGCAGCTTACCCACTATTTTGGCGGGGAGTTTAAGGTCGGATTGATGCACGGAAGACTGCCGTCGCGTGAAAAAGACGAAGTGATGCAGCAGTTCAGCCGGAACGAAATTCATGTCCTCGTATCTACAACCGTGGTTGAAGTAGGGGTGAATGTGCCCAACGCATCCGTTATGGTTATTTATGATGCGGAACGCTTCGGGCTGGCCCAGCTGCACCAGCTGCGGGGACGGGTAGGACGCGGAGCGGAGCAATCGTACTGTATCCTCATTGCGGACCCGAAATCCGAAGTCGGGAAAGAGCGAATGAGAATTATGACCGAGACGAACGATGGATTTGAAGTGGCCCGGCGTGATCTTGAGCTGCGCGGGCCGGGGGATTTCTTCGGAACAAAGCAAAGCGGGCTGCCTGAATTTAAAATCGCCGACGTTGTGCAGGATTACCGCATGCTCGAAGTCGCAAGAGAAGAAGCGGCCGCACTTATTGGCAGCAAGCGATTCTGGAAGGAACCGGAATATTCTCCGCTTCGCCGCTACTTGCGCCAGGATGAATACTTTCTGGAGAAAATAAAGGATTAACGAATTTCTTCGTCATCCGTCTGCTGATCGGGGAGCATTCGGTTGTGCTCAAGCCGATGCCCGACAACGATCACAATATACATGAGGAGCATGGCAAAGGTCGTCATCCCATAGTAACCGGCACCGACACCAATCCCAATTCCACCCGCGAAGAAAATCATTGCGGCAGATGTGAGGCCCTTAACAGATCTTCCTTTTTGGATAATGAGCCCCGCACCGAGAAATCCGAGCCCGCTTACAATTTGAGCCGTTAACCGCATCGGATCCATCATCGTGTGCCCGGGCACAGAATAGCGTTCCACAGAGTAAATAGAGATTAGGGTAAGAAGGGTAGAGGCGACGGTAACGAACGTATATGTTTTAATGCCTGCCGGTTTTGAACGGCTCGTGCGCTCCAGGCCGATGACAAAACCAAATACGGCACTCAGCACCAGTCTCGCGTACATCTCCCAATGTTCGTGGTACGTAATAGCCTGGATGATATCTTTCAACAATGTTCACTCCTCTTTTCAATGCCTCTAATAGTATCATAATTTTATCTTATGAGGCGATGAATAAAGAGGAGTGTTATTTTTGCCTGTAAATAAAAAAACCGCCCGGTTATTAAACCGAACGGGCAATCCGGAACCAAATGGAGCCGAATCGCATAATGGGAGAGGAGAAACCGGAGGAAGAGCTTATGGGGAAACGTAAGTCTTCTCCGCGGTTGTCAGCAACACAGAATACCGTGCTGCTATTTTTATTGTGGACGAAACAGGAAAAGAATATACGCAGGCGGGAAGAATAATTGTCAATTATTTACCGGAATATAGGTTTATGGTACGATGGATAAGGAATTTCGACCTGTCATTAGATGGATACGGGAGTTGAAACAATGAGAGTGGTAGCCGGTTCAAAGAAAGGCCATCCGCTGCAAGCGGTACCGGGAAAAGGGACAAGGCCTACTGTGGACAAAGTAAAAGAATCGATTTTTAATATAATCGGGCCGTATTTCGATGGAGGCTATGTACTGGACCTGTATGCCGGGACGGGGGGGCTTGGGATCGAAGCGCTCAGCAGAGGAGCACAGCACTGCATTTTTGTTGACGCCAATCGCAAAGCAGTGAGCATCGTGAATGAAAATCTTACTGCCACCGGATTTCATAGCCAGGCTGAAGTATACCGGAATGATGCCAACCGTGCCCTATCTGCCTTAGCTAAACGGGAAATCCAGTTTCGCATTGTCTTCCTCGATCCGCCCTATGCCCAGCAGAAAATCGAGAGCCAAATCGCAATTCTGCACGATCATAACTTGCTCTCGAAGGATGCAGTCATTGTGGCCGAGCATGATGCAAAAGATATTTTAAGCGATCGGATCGGCAGCTTAAGCAAGGCGAGAGAGTCTACATACGGGCAGACAACGATAACAGTTTATCAAAGGGAAGAACAGAAGGGAGGCGAGGGTGTATGAGCATTGCCGTTTGTCCCGGGAGCTTTGACCCGGTTACATATGGGCACCTCGATATTATTCAAAGAGGGGCGAAAGTGTTCGATAAGGTCATTATTTCTATACTGATTAACCGCAATAAAACAAATCCTGTTTTTACGGTAGAGGAAAGAATCGAGCTTCTAAAAGAAGCGACGAAAGATATACCGAACGTTGAGGTCGATACGTTCAACGGACTTCTTATCGATTACATGCATACAAAGGGTGCGAACGCGATTATTAAAGGCTTGCGGGCGGTTTCGGATTTCGAGTACGAAATGCAGATGGCTTCCATTAACCGCCTGCTTGACAATAAAATTGAGACGTTCTTTATGATGACGAATAACCAGTTTTCCTTCTTAAGCTCAAGCATTGTCAAAGAAGTCGGAAAATACGGCGCAGACGTGAGCAGCCTTGTTCCGCCGAACGTCGAAAAAGCGCTGCGCGAAAAATTTGAAGAACCCCGTTAAACAGGGGTTCTTTTGCATTCGTCATTTTCTGTACAGTAGAAAGCTCAGGCGAAGAATGAACAGTGCCAGGATAAGGATACCGGCACAGGCGAGCGTGGACAGCGCCTGGTAGGAAGGAAGCGTCCACAGTGACATCCGGCTTGTATCAAGATTGGGCGCCCAGGCGAGAGTTGTATACTCCTGCAGCCGCTTGTAAAGATAGCTTCCAGCCGTATAGGTAAGGAAAAAAGAAAATACCGCATGGAGGGTACGCCCAATTAAAAAAGGCAAATAGCGAATGTCGGTTTCTGCAAGAATGCTCGCCACCTGGGCGTGCACGGACAACCCGCCCCACGCCAGGATTGCACTTCCGGAGGCGATAACAAATACAGCGAGATCCGAGCTGAATAATTCGCTTGCCTGCTTGGCGCCGAGCGTTACCTCGAATAAACCGAAAACGAATGCCTGGGAGGCCTCCGCCGGATACCCGGCCAGCGATAGGCATAAGCCGGCAAGGTGAGAGAAAAAGGTGATGATATGCAGCTTCATTAGCAGGGAGAGAAATACAGAAAAAAAGATCATAAATCCCCCGACCATGAGCTGCAATTGGAGCGAGGCTGCAACAGCATCGCCCATCAGCTTCCCGAAAGCCCGGCCATCCTGGATTCTCGCTCGATGCATCGCCCGTAACGCCTGGTACAACCGTGCCTCTTTCCCGTTCATCTGATGCGGTGTTCCTGGTTCTTTCCGGTTGTGGAAGGCCATAACCAGACCGACAAGAATGGCCGATGCGTAGTGGACCGCAAGCAGGACGATGCCGACTTTTACGCTGTGGAAAAAACCGACCGCTACTGCACCGGTAATAAATACCGGGTCCGCTGTCGTAGTATAAGAGACGAGGCGTTCTCCCTCGGCACGTGAGATGAGTTTTCTTTCGCGCAGGCGTGTTGTTAATTTAGCGCTGACAGGATATCCGGAGGCAAATCCCATGGTCCAGACGAATGAGCCGGAACCCGGAATGTTAAATACTGGCCGCATAAAAGGTTCTAACAATACACCCATGAAATGGGCAAGCCCAAGCCCAAGCAGGATTTCAGAAGTAATAAAAAAGGGCAGCAAAGCCGGAAAGACAACATCCCACCATATCTTAAGCCCCCGCAGGGAGGCCGCGAAGGAAGCCTCGGGAAAAATCACAAGACTAATGGCAAGAATAAAACCAAAGATCGCAAAGAAAAGGGTAGTCAAATACGGTTTTACCGAACGCATGGCATTTCTCCTAACTGTCGGGCGTACAAACGATATTGGTATACAGGCTTACTGTTATATTTACGGACGGTACACGTAAAATAGACCAACCATGACAGGCCGCCCGGTATTTATAAAATGAAATTGGGAAAGAGGTGAAGGGTATGCCGCAAATCGGCTTGGCATTAGGAGCGGGGGGAGCGCGCGGGTTTGCCCATATCGGTGTTCTTGAAGTGCTTGAGGAGCACGGCATCAGACCTGCATTTCTGGCGGGGAGCAGCATGGGCAGCCTCATCGCATCCCTGTATGCCAGCGATTATACACCGGAGATGATGGAAAAGCTGGCTATCAATTTGAAGCGTAAGCACTGGCTCGATTTTACGGTACCTGGCACGGGGTTTGTAACGGGGGAGAAGCTGCGCCAGGTCGTCATGCTTTTAACGAAAAATAAAAAAATCGAGGAGCTTTCCCGGCCCCTGTCCATCATTGCAACCGATTTGGTGACAGGAGAGAGGATTGTTTTTACCGAGGGGCCGGTCCACGAAGCGGTAAGAGCAAGCGTCTCCATTCCTGGTATCTTTGTGCCCTACAAGCTTGGTGACAAGCTGCTCGTTGATGGTGCGGTCGTGGACCGGGTGCCAATAGAGGTCGCCAAGGCGATGGGCTCCGATCTAACGATTGGTGTCGATGTGGCGCTGGCCCCTTCCACCGTTCCGGTTCGGACGTTCTTCGATGTCATTTTCCAGTCAATTGAAGTGATGGAGCGTGAGATTTTCCGCCACCGTACGGTCCACGCCGACATTATGATTCGGCCGGATGTAGGGCAGTTTAGTTCGACATCATTCACAAATATTGAGCGGATTATTGAAGAAGGAAGGGCGGCTGCCCGGCTCATGATCCCGCATATTAAACAAAAGATTGAGGAATGGAGGAATAGCAATGAACAACAACCGCGCGCGCTTTTTTAACAGGATCTGGGTTCCTTATGCGCTCGCCCTGCTCGTTTTTGCCATAGCCGCCGCCGTGGCTCTGAGCCCGACTTCATATTATATGATACGTCCAGGTTCTGCCGTTGAACTGCAGCCAATCGTGACGGTACAGGGAGGGAAGAAGGCGGAAAAAGGGACGCTCATGCTTACAACAGTAAGAATGGGCCCGGCAAACGTACTCGGCTATTTGTATGCCAAAGCGGATCCCCATACGGATTTAATAAAGGCGGAATCTGTTCACAGCCCGAATGAGACGGATGAGCAGTACAATGTACGTGAGCTGGAAGTGATGAAGCATTCACAGGAAAATGCTATGATTGTGGCGTTTCGAAAGGCAGGGCTGCCGGTTAAAGTAACGGACAAAGGCGTGATGGTCATGCTGTTCACACCGGGAATGCCCGCCGAGAAGTATTTGCAGGTGGGAGATATTATTGAAACAGTGGACGGGAAGAAGACGCCTGCGCCAAAAGATCTGCTGGCCGCACTAAAAGGGAGGAAAGCAGGGGAAACGGTAAAACTCGGCATTGTTAGAAAAGGGCAGAGAAAAGAAGTGAGCCTGAAACTCTCAGCCATCCCGCGCGCGCCGGGCCAAAAAGAAACACGGGCAGGGATTGGCATTATGTTTTCCCCTTCTGTTCCGGCGACCAAGCGCACTGTCGATTTGCCGAAGGCGGTAACGATTTATGCCGAATCGATCGGCGGACCTTCCGCCGGCATGATGTTTACCCTGGAGATTTTGAACCAGGTTACCGGCGGGGACATAACCAAAGGATACCGGATTGCCGGTACGGGCGAGATGTTTGAAGACGGAACGGTCGGCCGCATCGGGGGAATTGAGCATAAAATCCAGGCGGCAGATAAGACAAAAGCCGATATTTTCCTCGCTCCGAATGACGTAGTGCCACCGGGGGCGGGCTACCGCTCCAATTATGAAGAGGCACAGAAGGCGGCGAACGAACTCGGTACAAGCATGAAGGTTGTGCCTGTCAGAACGATAGACGACGCAATCCGCTACCTGCGCAGCCTGCCGCCTAAAAAATAATACCGCTTAGCCTGCTCGTTACAGCCGTAGAGGGGATTGCTCGTATTCCCTCTGCATTTCTTTTTGGCGAACAGGGGCAGTATAGCCGAGCGCATAGATTGCTCCTGCCTGCAGGTCAAATTCCAGCATCGGATGCTTTTCTTTTTTTACCTTGCTTATAATCGGAAGCGCACACGTGTCCTTCATTGTTTTTAGAAGTTCTCTTCCTGTTTCGCTAAAGCCAAGCACGCGTATGTAGGCCGGCCCCTGCCGGAATCCGGATCGAATCATTTTCTCCCTCGTTAAGCCGAAAAGGGTGTACAGCAGGAGACGCTGCAGCCGGTTCCATGTATAACGCTTCGTTTTAATCGCTTCCATTAAAGCGCGGAACGAACCCGCTGTGCGTGCGCTTCTATGTATACGGTGCTCTAGCCCTTCCGTCATCTCGTATATTTCCGCTAATTCCCCGGGCTGGCGAATCATAAGCTGGTGCTGCAGGTGCGGGTAAAACGCCTCCCATGACATAGGAAACCGCCCGGATTGTTTTTCTTCCTGCAATACATCGAGCGTTGATGCGGGAACATACGGTTTAATTCCATCAAGGGAGCCCTCCTCCATTGTGATTTTGCGAAGCGCGGTGGCGCTGGCAATTCTGGCGTCTGTAATTTCTTCCTGATGATACCCCGCCTTTTGCCTTTGAATCGTGATGGGCTTCATGCTGCTCTGCAGGCGGGCCAGCGCCATGCAATAGTTTAAGCCAAGAATGTTATTCGGTTCGGTAACGTTTCCAGCGGTTTTGAAATCGGGTAAAGCAGAAAATAGCGCCTCTACCGCTCTGCCATAAGCGGCGGGATAGCTAATGCCTGTGGCCAGGTGCTGCCGGATTTCCCGCTGGAAAAGGGCAGTTTCGTTGACAAGGGATTTCGCCAGGGGTGTCATCCATGAAATATCCCCGCTCTCGGAACCGAAGCAGAGGGAATCAACGACGCCGGTAGCGTGCAGCGTGGCAACGGCTCCGTAAGCAAATTGCTCCGCGTTTTGCGCTGCATAGACGAAGGGCAGTTCCAGGACGAGATCAATACCCGCCCGCAGCGCCATTTCCGTTCGGGCCCATTTGTTTACGAGCGCAGGCTCCCCCCGCTGCAAGAAGTGCCCGCTCATGACGGCAACGGCAGCACTGGCGCCCGTTTGCCGTTTGGCCTGTTCATAATGGTACTTGTGACCGTTGTGAAGAGGATTGTATTCAACGACGAGACCTACTGTTCTCAAGCATTTCACTCCCGGGAATAAGATGGTTTTTATGCATAAATTCCCTCCATTTTACCACAAAAGCAGGAAGGCGATTTAACTCATTGCAAACATTCGGTGGGAGATACTAAACATACGTTGACAGGATGACTAAAAAAAAGATATAATATTCTTTGTTGCTTGAATGGGGTGAACCTCGATGAAAATACGGAAAAACCAGCTGCTTCAGCTGCACGGGGGCAGTTTTCCAATTGATGAAACGATTGAACTGGATTTGGCAGGGCGCTATACCCACATTGTTGGGGCAGAGCCCGCACACTTCACAGGACAGGCGTTTGCCGCATCCGGTCTTTATATTGTAGAAGGAAATATTTCCGGTGTGCTCATGATTGAATGTGCCCGGTGTTTAAAGCATTTCCCTTATAGTTATAATGTAAGCTTAAAGGAAACCTTTATCGACAGGAAGGAAACGGACCTTGAGCTGGATGAAGAGATGGAAATCCATCTGCTTGAAAACGATGAAATTAACGTGAATCCATATCTCGAATCCGCTATCCTCCTCTCACTGCCTAATGCGCTTGTGTGCAGTGACGACTGCAAGGGGATTTGCCCGCAGTGCGGAACAGACCGGAATCAGAAAGATTGCGGCTGTGTTATTGAACGTATTGATCCCCGATTGGCTGTGCTTGGCGAACTTTTTGGCAAGCAGGATAAATAAAGGCTTTTCAATCGGCGGAAAATCAGGTATGATGATTGTTGTTTTGATGGATAGCTTGTCCCATCAAATAAATGATCTTTATTGTAATTTAATAAAGGGGTGGGATAAATGGCAGTACCTCAAAGACGAACTTCCAAAACTCGTAAAAACAAGCGTCGGACTCACTTCAAATTAGAAGTGCCAGGCATGGTAAAGTGCCCTGAGTGCGGCGAATTGAAGCTTGCTCACCGTGTATGTAAGAGTTGTGGCACATACAAAGGAAACCAGGTAATTAACAACGCGTAATTGCCGTAAAAGACAGGATGAGAAACCATCCTGTCTTTTTTTGTGTTTTTTTGACATGTTTTCTGTAGCGGGAGGGTTTTTTCGCCTGTTCAAGAAATAAGTGTCTATGCAGGACGAAAGAATGTTGTCATTTTCCTTCTTTTTTTATATACTGCTCTTAGTAGCTGGTAATAAAAACAGCGAATCGTACGTAGGATGACTGTGGGTGGTGAAGCAGGATGGCTCGCCTTACGAAAAAAAAAACGACAGGAAATGCTCGGTAAGGTACTGCAAAGCAGCCCGTTTTATACGGATGAAGAGCTGGCGGAGCACTTTCAGGTAAGCATCCAGACCATTCGTCTTGATCGGCTTGAACTCGGCATTCCTGAAGTGAGAGAACGCATTAAAAATGTGGCGAAACAAACACTTGATGAAGTAAAATCGCTTTCCCTTGAGGAAGTCGTTGGCGAGCTGGTCGACGTTCAGCTTGATGAGTCGGCGATTTCCCTGCTGGAAATTACAGAAGAACATATTTTTTCAAGAACGCAAATCGCCCGCGGGCATCACATTTTCGCCCAGGCAAACTCGCTCGCTGTTGCGGTTATTAATGCGGACGTTGTGTTAACGGCAGCAGCGCGCATTCGTTACGTTCGCCCTGTCCGCCTTGGGGAAAGACTAATAGCGAAGGCGTTCGTGCGTGAAACCCAGGGAGACCAAAGCAAGGTGCGGGTGGAGACTAGAGTACAGGATGAACTCGTGTTTAGCGGTACGTTTCGCGTACTTCGCATGAAAGATTTTGACACGGAAACCATCGACAAGTAGGAGGACATATGATTATTGCAATCGATGCGATGGGAGGGGACTTCGCCCCCGGGGCTATAGTAGAAGGAGCTGTTGAAGCGGCCCGCGGGCTGCCGGATTTGCGGATTGTGCTTATCGGGGACGAGGCGCGGATAAGTCCGCTGCTCGTCCAGGCGCCAAAAAACATTGAGATCCGTCACGCCGGCGAAGTCATAATGGCGGATGAAGAACCCGTAAGGGCGGTACGTCGCAAAAAAGACTCATCGCTTGTTGTCGGAGTTACCATGGTGAGTAATAAAGAAGCGGATGCCATTATCTCGGCGGGGAATACCGGCGCATTCATGTCCGCGGGTCTCTTAATCACAGGGCGGATTAAAGGGATCGACAGGCCGGCGCTTAGCCCGATGATTCCAACGATCGATGGGGCCGGCGCTATTATTTTAGATGCGGGCGCGAATATGGATGCACATCCGGCCCACCTGTTGCAGTACGCGGTTATGGGCAGCATTTATGCGGAGAAAGTAATGGGAGTCGAGAAACCGCGTGTGGGGCTTTTGAATGTTGGAACCGAGGCGAAGAAGGGAAACGACTTAACGAAGGAAGCATACGGGCTGCTGGAAAACAGTACGGTCCACTTTGTAGGAAATGTAGAGGCAAGAGACATTATGGAGCACGTGTGTGATGTCGTTGTCTGTGACGGATTCTCGGGAAATATTCTCCTAAAGACGATGGAAGGAATGGCAAAAACCATTTTCTCTGTGATGAAAGAAGAATTCACCCGCTCGATTACAAGCCAGCTTGCAGCCCTTATGCTCAAGCCCGGATTAAAGCGGATTAAGATGCAGATGGATTACGCGGAGCATGGCGGTGCACTTCTCATGGGTGTGCAGGGAACATGCATTAAAATACACGGCTCTTCGAACGCTCTTGCGGTACGATCGGCGGTACAGCAGGCGAAGAAATTTATAGATCAGGATGTTAATGCGCTCATCGCAAGGGAAATTCAAAGAGAAAGCGGGGATTTAAATGGTTAATGAAAAACGTTCCGTGGGAATTCTGGCGACCGGCCGGTATTTGCCTGAGAAGGTGCTGACGAACGCGGATTTAGAGAAGATGGTCGACACGTCTGACGAATGGATTGTAACCCGGACAGGGATCAGCGAACGCCGCATTGCCCGCGAGGATGAAGCGTCTTCGGATATGGCGCTTGCAGCCGCCAGGCAGGCGCTTGAAAAAGCGAAGGTTGCTCCGGAAGACCTTGATTTAATTATCATTGCTACTGTCACACCGGATATGTTTTTTCCGTCTACCGCCTGCATTGTTCAGGAGAAGCTGGGTGCGATGAAGGCGGCGGCATTTGACTTATCGGCAGCCTGCTCGGGCTTTCTCTACGGGGCTTCGGTAGCCGCGCAATTTATTCAGAATGGGATGTACAGATACGCCCTTGTCGTTGGTGTAGAATCGCTGTCTAAGATTACCGATTGGACGGATCGAAACACGTGTGTTCTTTTCGGGGACGGCGCGGGTGCCGCGGTCATTGGACCGGTGGAGGATGGAATGGGCTTTCTCTCCTTTGAGCTTGGAGCGGACGGACGAGGCGCTGAGTTGCTGAAGCTGGAGGCGGGCGGTTCACGCAAACCTGTTTCGAAAGTAGAGCCGGGCAGCCGTGAGAACTATATCCACATGGCCGGCGGTGAAGTGTTTAAATTCGCTGTCCGCGCGATGAACAGCGCTTCGGACGCTGTGCTTGTAAAGGCAGGTATTTCGAAAGAAGAGGTGGATTTCCTCGTGCCCCATCAGGCAAACCTGCGGATTATCGATTCCGCTACGAAGAGGCTTGGATTGCCTGACGATAAAGTGATCGTGAACTTAAATCGTTACGGAAACATGTCCTCCGCTTCGATTCCGGTTGCTCTTGATGAAGCGGTAAGCGAGGGCCGGATTAAGGAAGGCGACACCCTTGTGCTTGTCGGGTTTGGCGGAGGCCTCACGTGGGGCGCTTCTGTGGTGAAATGGTCGACTAAAGAGAAAGGGAATGACTGAGTATGGGCAAAGTAGCGTTTGTTTTTCCGGGCCAGGGATCACAGTATGTCGGTATGGGCTCCGATTTGTACGAAACAGAAGCGGCAGCGAAAGCGATATTTGATGCCGCTGATAGGGCGCTTGGCTTTTCCTTATCCGGCCTGTGTTTCAATGGGCCGGAGGAGGAACTGCGCTTGACCGCAAACACGCAGCCGGCCATTTTAACGGCAAGCGTTGCGGTTTTGCGCGTTCTGCAGGAGAGAGCCGGGCTTACTCCTGACTTTGTAGCCGGACACAGCCTGGGGGAATATTCAGCGCTTGTAGCTGCAGAAGCGCTGTCCTTTGAGGATGCGGTGCAAATCGTACGGGCACGCGGGCAGTTTATGGAAGAGGCCGTGCCGGCTGGGCAGGGTGCAATGTCTGCGGTGATGGGAATGGAGCGGGACTTGCTGACCGCCATCTGCACAAGAATTACCGGTGAAGGCCATCCGGTTCAGCTGGCGAATCTCAATTGCCCGGGGCAGATTGTCATTTCCGGCAGTGCCGAAGGTGTTGCCCGGGCAGGTGCGCAGGCGAAGGAGGAAGGGGCCAAGCGGGTCATTCCACTAAACGTAAGCGGGCCGTTCCACTCCTCGTTAATGGAGCCGGCAGCGGATAAGCTTGCACAGAAGCTTGCTGAATATAAAATTTCAGATGCAAAGGTTAATGTAGTAGCTAACGTATCGGCCGGTGCGATAAAAGACAAAGAACAGATTAGAACGGCACTCATTGAGCAGGTTGCTTCCCCTGTCCTCTGGGAGGATAGCGTGCGTTTCATGCTGGAGCAGGGCGTTGAACTGTTTATTGAGATAGGACCGGGCACCGTTCTATCAGGTCTGGTAAAGAAAGTTGACCGTAGAGTACGGACGCTGGCCATTCAGGATGCAGCGACACTGCAAAAAGCAATCGAGGAGCTTAAAGCGCTGGAGTAGAAGGAGGAGTACATATGTTGCAGGGAAAAGCCGCACTCGTTACAGGTGCGTCAAGAGGGATTGGCCGGGCCATTGCCCTCGAACTTGCCGCCCATGGAGCGGATGTCGCCATTAACTACGCAGGCAACGAGAGTGCAGCCCGTGAAGTAGCAAATGCTGTCGCTGCATTAGGGCGTAAATCGTTTATCATTCGTGCGGACGTAGCCGATGCAGCGCAGGTAGAAGAAATGGTAAAGCAGGTAATAGGTGAATTCGGGAAGATTGATATCCTCGTTAACAATGCAGGAATTACCCGCGATAACCTGCTTATGCGCATGAAGGAAGAAGAATTCGATCAAGTCATCGCCACAAACCTGAAGGGCGTTTTCAACTGCATTAAAGCCGTTACCCGTCCGATGATGAAAGCGCGCACGGGCCGCATTATTAACATCTCCTCCGTTGTGGGTGTAATGGGAAATCCGGGGCAGGTGAACTATGTTGCGGCAAAGGCGGGAGTTATCGGCATGACAAAATCGGTTGCCCGTGAACTGGCAAGCCGGAATATTACCGTAAACGCTGTTGCGCCGGGCTTTATCGATACGGATATGACCGCTGTACTCGGTGATGATACAAAGGAATCGCTTCTTTCCCAAATTCCGCTGCAGCGCCTTGGCAAGCCGGAAGACATTGCCCATCTCGTAAGATTTGTCGCTTCTGATGAAGCGAGCTACATGACGGGCCAAGTATTTCATGTTGATGGTGGCATGTACATGTGATGGTGTCGTATAATACCTTGAGAGGAGGTGAAGGAATTGGCAGATACATTCGACCGTGTAAAGAAAATCATCGTGGATCGCCTCGGTGTTGACGAATCTGAAATTAAAGAAGAAGCTTCTTTTAAGGATGATCTCGGAGCGGACTCTCTTGATGTAGTAGAATTGGTTATGGAATTAGAAGACGAATTCGACCTTGAGATTTCTGACGAAGATGCAGAGAAGATCGCGACTGTGGGTGACGTTATCACGTACATAAATTCCCACAAGTAATTATTGTTTTGTTATTTACAGGCAGAAGTCCCGTATTGTAATGCGGGACTTTCTCCTCATTGTGAGCACATTTGGCAGCCTGCATTAGAAGAGCTGTTTATTATATTCCGAGGTGAAGTTATGAACAATCGTGTAGTGGTGACAGGTGTCGGAGCGGTGACTCCGCTTGGAAACGATGCAAAAACGTTTTGGGATGGACTTCTTGCGGGAAAGTCCGGTGTTGATTTGATCAAGGCTTTTGATACTTCTGAATACCCGGCAAAAATCGCAGCCGAGGTGAAGGACTTTAATCCGGAAGACTATATGGACAGAAAAGAAATGAAACGGACGGATCGTTTTGTCCAGTTTGCTATGGCCGCTGCGAAAATGGCGGTAGCAGACGCCGGACTTAACGTTTCGGAAGAAAACGCCGAGAACGTTGGCGTATATATTGGCTCCGGTATCGGGGGACTTGGAACATGGGAAGACCAGCATACGGTTCTTATGGAAAAAGGACCGCGCCGGGTCAGTCCGTTTTTCATTCCGATGATGATTGCGAACATGGCGTCCGGCCAGGTGTCGATTATGCTCGGCGCCAAAGGGCCGAACAGCGCAGCCATCACAGCGTGTGCAAGTGCCACACATTCGATCGGTGACGCCTTTAAAATCATCCAGCGCGGAATTGCAGATGTGATGATTACAGGGGGAGCGGAAGCAACGGTTCGTCCCATGGCCGTAGCCGGATTCTGCAGTGCTAAAGCGCTTTCCACCCGCAACGAAGAACCGCAGAAGGCAAGCCGTCCGTTTGATCTAAACAGAGAGGGTTTTGTTATGGGCGAAGGCGCCGGTGTCCTTGTTCTGGAATCGCTTGAACATGCGCAAAAGCGCGGAGCCACCATTCTTGCGGAAATCATTGGGTATGGAATGAGCGCGGACGCATACCACTTAACACAGCCTGCTCCGGGAGGGGAAGGGGCCGCACGCGCCATTGGGCATGCCTTAAAGGACGCTGCCATCCAGCCTGAAGATGTAGATTACATTAATGCTCACGGGACATCTACTGAACTCAATGATAAATTTGAAACAATGGCAATAAAAAAGGCGTTTGGAGACCATGCTTATAAAGTAGCCATCAGTTCAACCAAGTCGATGACAGGACACCTGCTTGGAGCGGCCGGCGGGGTTGAAGCTGTTGCCTGCGTGTTAAGCCTGCGTGATCAAGTTGTTCCTCCAACGATCAATTATGAAACGCCCGATCCGGAGTGCGACCTTGATTATGTGCCAAATGAAGCGAGAAAGATGGATGTGAATGTCGTCATGTCCAATTCACTCGGCTTTGGTGGCCACAATGCTACGATTATTTTGAAAAAATACGTGGATTGATACGTTCTTGGTGGTGAATAGACATTGGACTTTCAGCAGTTTCAAGATGAGATTGGCGTTCACTTTACGAATGAAAAGTTATTGCGGCAGGCTTTTACCCATTCTTCCTATGTGAATGAGCACAGGGGGAAACCTTTTCAGGACAATGAACGCCTTGAGTTTTTAGGGGATGCGGTCCTTGAGTTAACCGTTTCCCAATTTTTATACACTCATTTTCCGAAGATGGCAGAAGGAGAACTGACGAAAATGCGGGCGGCTATCGTCTGCGAGCCGTCACTCGTCACGTTCGCCAATCAACTGCAGTTCGGCAGGCTTATCCTGCTTGGCAAAGGGGAAGAACTGACCGGCGGAAGGTTTCGCCCGGCACTGCTTGCAGACGTGTTTGAGGCTTTCATTGGCGCCCTATACCTTGACCAGGGGATTGAACACGTCTTCCGTTTTCTGGAGAAGTATGTGTATCCCCGCATTAACCAGGGAGAATTTACCCGGGTAACGGATTACAAGAGCCAGCTCCAGGAATTTATTCAGCATGACAGTCTTGGGGAAATACAGTACCGCATTGTTCTGGAGCGCGGTCCGGCGCACAGCAGAGAGTTTGTCTCCGAAGTAACATTAAACGGAAAAGTACTCGGGCAGGGCATGGGCCGCTCGAAAAAAGAAGCCGAACAGCATGCGGCTTCGATGGCGTTGAATCAATTGAAAGCAGAGCAGGGGATTGAATGAAGCAGCACGTAAACATCGCTGTATTTGTCCCGCACCAGGGCTGTCCGAAGGATTGTGTATTTTGCAACCAATCGCGTATTACCGGCCAGAAGAGGGAGAATCTGCTGACAGAAGAAAACGTTCGCGAAATGATTGAGTCGCAGCTCGCGACCGTCCAGCCCAATCAATCGGTAGAAATTGCTTTCTTCGGCGGCAGCTTTACCGGCTTGCCCCGCGGGTACCAGACAATGCTGCTCAGCACCGCAAAGAGGTATGCCGATAAGGGACGGGTCGACGGCATCCGCCTTTCCACCCGTCCGGATTACATTGCCCCCCATATTATGGAGTACCTGCTTTCCTATGGTGTCACTACGATTGAACTTGGCTGCCAGTCACTGGATAATGAGGTGCTGGAGATGTCAAAGCGAGGCCATAGTGCGGAAGATGTAGAGAAAGCCGTCCGTACGATAAGGAATTATCCATCCGTACAGCTTGGCCTGCAAATCCTTCCGGGATTGCCGGGGGATACCCTTGAGAAGAGCCTGCGTACCATTGATAAAGTT
Organism: Aneurinibacillus tyrosinisolvens; assembly: GCF_001015055.1. GTDB lineage: Bacteria > Bacillota > Bacilli > Aneurinibacillales > Aneurinibacillaceae > Aneurinibacillus_A > Aneurinibacillus_A tyrosinisolvens. The sequence continues at coordinate 187,235 of NZ_BBWZ01000005.1, forward strand.
GTAGCACTTGCCCCGGACTTTGTGCGGATTTATCCGGCGCTCGTGATAGCCGGAACCGAACTGGAATGGCTGTACGTGACACATCAGTATCAGCCTCTTACCGTCGAAGAAGCGGTGAACTGGGTGGCGGATATGTGGCTCCCTCTCTTAAAGGCTGGAATCCCTGTCATTCGCATGGGGCTCCATTCCTCGGATGACCTCCGGAGCGAGGGAACGATCCTTGCGGGCCCATTCCATCCTTCGTTTCGCCAACTCGTGGAAGAAGTACTGTTCTCCCGCTTGTTGAACCGAATGATGGAAAAGACAAACCATGCGATGGATGAGAACGGCGGGCGGCTGGAAGTGGTTATTCATCCGGCGGATGAAACGGCACTTCGGGGGCGCAAAGGCAGCGGCTGGAAGCGGGTGCTTTCCCATTACGGGGAAAGAGAGGCCGTGCTGCTATTTGACAGACGGCAAACCCGCTATCATATAAGCTGGAGAAACGCAGGAGCAAAAGCAGAAACGGCTGGTTTTACCAACTTACACTAAATCAATAACAACAGATGCACCGGCGCCCATGTTATGACAGGGAGGCCGGTTTTTTTTATGAGGATCGCCGTAGTGACAACCCATATGGTATAATGGTACATTCATAAGAAGAGAGAATAGCAGAGGAAGCTGTGGGAAGTAAAGGGGGCAGCAGAAGGTGTATTTAAAACGCCTCGAACTGGTAGGCTTTAAATCATTTGCCGAGCGGACGGAGCTTGAGTTTGTTCCGGGAATTACAGCGGTAGTGGGACCGAACGGAAGCGGAAAAAGCAACATTTCCGATGCGATCCGCTGGGTGCTTGGCGAACAGAGCGCCAAGTCACTGCGGGGAGCGAAGATGGAGGATATTATTTTCTCCGGAAGTGATTCGCGTAAGGCCGTGAATTACTGTGAAGTATCGTTGACGCTCGACAATTCGGACGAAAAACTAAAAATGGATTTTACCGAGGTAACGGTAACGAGACGTGTTTACCGTTCAGGGGATAGTGAATATTATATTAACCGTCAAAGCTGCCGGCTCCGCGACATTATTGAGCTGTTTATGGATACGGGTGTCGGAAAAGAGGCTTATTCTGTCATTGGACAGGGGCGGATTGAAGAAATATTGAGCACACGTGCAGAAGATCGCCGCAGTTTATTTGAAGAAGCCGCAGGCATCGTTAAATATAAGGCCCGCAAAAAAGAAGCGGTAAAGAAACTTGATGAAACCGAACAAAACCTCGTTCGAATTCACGACATTATGAGCGAAATTGAAGAACAAATGGAGCCTTTGTCTGAGCAGGCCGAAAAAGCAAAAGCGTATTTGCGGTTAAAAGATACACTGACCCAGAATGAAGTCGGGTTATACGTGAGACAATTCGACCTGCTGCATGAAGAATGGGAAGAAATGAAGGCGCAGGCCCTGAAGCTGACGAATGAACAGGTGGAGTGTGCGGCCGATATTAACCAAATGGATGCCAAAATCGCTGATCTGCGCCAGCATGCGAGCGAGCAGGATCAAGTGCTCGAAGAATTACAGCAGCGCCTGCTTTCCGTTACGGAAGAGGGCGAGAAGAAAGAAGGGTATCGCGAAGTTTTGCGCGAGCGGCTGCGCAATTACAGCAAGAATAAGCAGGATGCAAGAAGCAAGGCCGTGCTCCTCCAGCAAAAACAGGATGAGCTTCGGGCCCAGGTTTCTTCCTTCAAGGAGCAGGTGGAGCAATCAACTGAAATGCTGACAGGTTTGGAGAAAGAGCTGCAGCTCGAGCAAAAACGATACGTGAACTACACCGCTTTTTCAGACGGAGATGTAGAGCGGCTAAAACGGATTATATTGAAATTCTGAATCAGATGGCTTCCATGCGCAACGAGCTGCGGCATTACCAGCAGCAGGCAGAATCAAGCAAGAAGAAATGGCACCGCCTCGAAGAAAACAATCAGCAGCTTATCGAGGAGAAGGAGCGGCTGTCCGTACGCCGTGGACAGCTTGAACAGCAGCTGGCAGATGCTTCCGGACAGCTCGCCGCAACGCTGCTGGCCTTTAAACAACAAATGGCCCAGCAGAAAGAACAGGCTGAGAAAAAATCGCACATACTCGAACAGTTGCGCGAAGGCGAACATAAGCTGAATGCTCTCCTTTCCCGGCGCGATGTAATAAAGGAAATGCAAACCGATTTCAGCGGCTTTATGCAGGGAGTTAAAGAAATATTAAGAGCCCGTGAGAAGGGATTTGCCGGCATTGAAGGCGCGGTAGCCGAGCTTATTTCTGTAAAAAAACAGTATGAAATTGCGCTGGAAACGGCGCTGGGCGGCGCGTTGCAGCACGTCGTTGTTGGAAATGAAGCTGTAGGCCGCCAGGCGATCGCCCTTCTAAAGAAAAGAGGGGCGGGCCGGGCCACGTTTCTCCCGCTTGATGTAATGAAGCCGCGCACCCTCCCTCCGTCCGAACGGGCGCGCGTGGACCAGATGGACGGTGTGGTAGGCATCGCTGCCGAATTAGTCGGCTTTGATAACAAGTATTCAAACATCATTTATAATCTGCTCGGCCATGTGATTATTACCCACAATCTTGAGCAGGCTAACGCGGTGGCGCGCCACATGCAGTACCGCTATCGCATCGTTACGCTGGAAGGGGATGTGGTCAATCCGGGTGGTTCCATGAGCGGCGGATCGGTTCAGCAGAAGTCAAACCACCTGCTTGGAAGGCAGCGCGAGCTTGAACAGATGGATGCGGAAATACAAAAACAGAAACAATGGAATGAAGCGTTCTACAATCAGCTGCAAACGATAACCGCCGAGGAAGAGGCGTGGTCGCACAGCCAGGAAGAAATGAGAGACGCATCGGAGAAACTGCGCCTTGAGGAGCAGGAAGTAAAAGGTTTGCTGCGGGAGTTGGATGCGGCTGAGAAGGGCATTGCAGACCGGTGGGAGTTTTTCAAACAGGACCAGGCTGCCCTCGATAATGAGCAGGCACAGGCAGAGCATCGCATTGCCATGATCGAGGAGCAACTGGAGGAACTGGCCATTGCCGAGCAGGAAAAGCAGCAGGAAATTGAGGCGGCGGAGAGAAACAAACGGGAAAAGGAAACCGATAAAGAGGCGCTCAATTCACGCATCACAGATCTGAAGGTACAGGCTGCCGCCCGAAAAGAGCAGCACGATGCGAGGACGAATGAATACAGGCGTCTTGAAAAAGAATTGCACTCTGTGACCGAGGAGCTCGAATCGACAACGAAAGTGCTTCTGCTGCTGGATAGCGGTGCGGCGACAAGCGATGAAGAAGAGGAGAAGATAGATCGTGAAATCCGCACGCTTCGGACAGAAAAAGAGCAGTACGCACTCCATATTCAGGAACAGAGAAAGAGAAGACAGGATGTGTACAACCTTCTGTCTGACCATGAGAGCGAAACGAAAGAGCAACGCAGCAGACTGAAAGAAATCGAGGACAGGCTTCATAAGAGTGAAGTGAAGGTTGGCCGAATGGACGTAGAACTTGATAACCTGCTCCATAAGCTTCGCGATGAATACGAACTAAGCTATGAACTTGCGAAAGCCACCTACCCTCTCCCGGAAAATACAGAGGAAACCGCACGGATTGTCAAAGGGATTAAGGCGGAAATTGCAGAGCTTGGAACGGTGAATTTAGGAGCGATTGAGGAGTTTGAGCGCCTGCATGAACGCCAGCAATTCCTGTTTGAGCAGCATCGTGATTTGAGCGAAGCGAAAGCGACGCTGTATAAGGTCATCGGGGATATTGATGAGGAGATGTCCCGCCGCTTCCTCGAAACGTTTGAATCGATTCGCGAGCATTTCCAAGTTGTGTTTACGCGCCTCTTTGGCGGCGGCCGTGCTGACCTGCAGCTATCTAATCCGGAAAACCTGCTGGAAACCGGAATTGACATCATAGCACAGCCTCCCGGCAAAAAGCTGCAGTATCTGGCTCTTCTGTCAGGCGGAGAAAAGGCGCTGACAGCGATCGCGCTGCTGTTCTCTATCTTACACGTAAAACCGGTTCCCTTCTGCGTCCTGGATGAGGTGGAAGCGGCGCTTGATGATGCGAATGTAACCCGCTTTGCCGAGTATTTGCGCGAGTTCTGCGAAGATACCCAGTTTATTGTCGTAACGCACCGGAAAGGGACAATGGAAGGTGCGGACGTTTTGTACGGGGTAACAATGCAGGAATCAGGGGTATCCAGGCTCGTCTCCGTCCGGCTTGAAGAAGAAGTTCTCGTTTCATAGCCCGGGCGTGAAATCCAGGGTTGTAAGCGGGATAATTTTACCGTATAGGAAACTATATGTTGCTATAAAGTAGTAGAGCAAAAGACCGCAAGGTCAAAAACGTTAGAAAAAAGGGAGGGCAGTCCACGCTGTCCGGCCTTCCTGACCCAGCGGAACCTCCCGGAGAGCAGAACAAGCCCGCAATTGTCTCCATCATCGAACTACCCAGATGTTTTGCGGGCGCTGCTCGCAGGGAGGTGGAGCGGACAGTTCTTCCTTCCTCGCGGAAGGGAAAGGCAAGTGGAATGAACTCCCTTTTTTCTTATATGAAAGGACGCGGAGCCATGAGCTTTTTTAAGAAACTGAAAGAAAAGATTTCCGGCCAGACCGAAGCCATAACGACCAAGTTTAAAGATGGCTTAACAAAGACGCGCAGCGCATTTGAGAAAGTGGAAGACCTTGTGCGCCGTTACAAAAAGATTGATGAGGACTTCTACGAAGAGCTGGAGGAAATCCTCATCAGTGCGGACGTAGGCGTGAACACGGTAATGGAGCTTGTCGACGAGCTGCGTAATGAAGCGCGCAAGCAGAAGATTGAGAATGCCGTCGACCTGCAGCCGGTATTATCGGAGAAGCTGGTCGGGCTCCTGCAGGATAAAGACGAAGACAACTCTCTGGACATTCAGGACGGCCGGATGAACGTCATCCTGTTTGTTGGCGTAAACGGGGTTGGAAAAACAACGACGATCGGGAAAATGGCGAACCTGTTTAAAAGCCAGGGAAAAAAGGTCGTGCTTGCAGCGGGCGATACGTTCCGTGCCGGCGCGATTGAGCAGCTTGAAGTATGGGGGCAGCGCGTTGGTGTAGACGTGGTGAAGCAGCAGCAGGGTTCTGATCCGGCGGCCGTGATTTATGACGGAATTCAGGCCGCCCGTGCCAAGCAGGCTGATATTCTGCTGTGCGATACGGCCGGCCGCCTGCAGAATAAAGTAAACCTTATGGAAGAGCTGGCAAAAATCCACCGTGTCATTCAGCGCGAAATACCCGGTGCACCGCACGAAACACTGCTTGTCCTTGATGCGACGACGGGGCAGAATGCGCTGAACCAGGCGAAGGCGTTCAGCAATTCAGCAAATCTGTCCGGCATTATTTTAACGAAGCTGGACGGGACGGCGAAGGGCGGAATTGTTATCGCCATCCGCAATGAATTGAACATCCCGGTCAAGTATGTAGGACTCGGAGAGAAAATGGATGATTTGCAGCCGTTCGATCCGGAGCAGTTCGTTCATGCTATTTTTGCCGGTTCGATTGCGAGAGAAGAAGCAGAAGCGAGAGAGTAAAGAGAAAACACTTGACACTCTGGCATGTGTTCTGTATTATTAGTTCCTGTAAAGGTTTTTCGCTTTACAGGAAGTTCCGTACAGGAGGGACTGGTCCCATGCTGGAGGAAACGAACCGTCTTCATTTACTGTTTGATTTTTATGGAAAACTGTTGAAAGACAAGCAGAAACAATACTTTGAAATGTATTACCAGGATGACCTGTCGTTGAGCGAAATCGCGGAACTGCAGGAAATCAGCCGTCAGGCCGTTTATGAACACGTGAAGCGGGTGGCGAACGTAATGGAGCAGTATGAAAGCAAACTAGGCTTGCTTACCCGTTATGAGAAGCGCCGCGTTTTACTGGATGAATTACAGCAGGAACTATCTACTGAGGGGCGGTCCGAATCGCACGCCTGTGCGCTGGTCGGGAAGCTTCTTGCATTAGAAATGGATATAGATTAGGAGGCGGACCATGGCCTTTGAAAGCTTAGCCAGCCGACTGCAATCCACATTTGATAAGCTTCGCAGCAAAGGGAAAGTAAGTGAAGAAGACGTTGCGAAAGCAATGCGTGAAGTGCGTCTTGCCCTGCTTGAAGCGGACGTTAATTTTAAGGTTGTTAAAGATTTTGTTAATCGTGTTAAGGACCGGGCCATCGGCCAGGATGTTCTAAAAAGCCTTACCCCGGGACAGCAGGTTATCAAAGTCGTAAATGAAGAACTCACCGAGCTAATGGGTGGAGGACAGAGCAAGATTGCAACTGCTAACCGCCCGCCGACCGTTGTCATGATGGTGGGGCTCCAGGGTGCGGGTAAAACGACGACAATCGGCAAGCTCGCTAATTATTTGCGCGGGAAGTTAAATCGAAAGCCGCTTCTGGTGGCATGTGACGTATACCGCCCCGCTGCGATTAAGCAGCTTGAGGTGCTGGGGAACCAGCTTAATATGCCGGTCTTTTCAATGGGCGATCAGGTAAATCCGGTCGAGATTGCGAGAGCAGCTGTTGAACACGCAAAAGCGGAGCATCTTGATTATGTGCTCATTGATACCGCAGGCCGCCTGCATATCGATGAAACACTCATGGGCGAGCTTGCGCAAATTAAAGAAGTAGTAAAGCCGGATGAGATTATGCTTGTCGTGGACGCGATGACCGGCCAGGATGCCGTGAATGTCGCTGAAAGCTTTAACAGCCAGCTTGCTTTGTCCGGTGTTGTGCTTACTAAACTGGACGGGGACACCAAGGGCGGTGCCGCTCTCTCCGTTAAGGCTGTTACCGGAACCCCGATTAAGTTTGTCGGTATGGGTGAGAAAATGGATGCACTTGAACCGTTCCACCCGGACCGGATGGCGAGCCGGATTCTCGGAATGGGCGATGTATTAACGCTCATTGAGAAAGCGCAGATGGATGTTGATGAAACGAAGGCCAAAGAGCTTGAGCGCAAAATGCGCAATGCTGAGTTTACCTTTGAAGACTTCCTTGAGCAAATGGCGCAGGTCCGCAAGATGGGGCCGCTCGATGAGCTTATGAACATGATGCCCGGCATGAATAAAATGAAGGGCATGAAGGATTTGAAGGTCGATGAAGGCGCGCTTGGGCGGGTGGAAGCGATTGTCCGTTCCATGACGACCGAGGAAAAGCGCAGACCTGAAATCATGAATGCAAGCCGCAGGAAGCGAATTGCGGCCGGCAGCGGCACAAGTGTCCAGGAAGTAAACCGCCTTATCAAGCAGTTTGACGATATGCGTAAAATGATGAAGCAGTTTACGAAAATGACCGATAAAGCCAAGAAGAAGGGCGGAGGCTTCAAGTTTCCGTTCATGCAGTAACATGATTATTCTTAAACATAAGTCTTGTCTTTCATAGCTGACTTTGTTAATATTATTTTTATTGTGTAAAACACAACATGGAGGGAATTGTAAAATGGCAGTTAAAATTCGTTTAAAGCGTATGGGACAGAAGAAAGCCCCTTTCTATCGTGTAGTAGTAGCAGATTCAAGAGCGCCTCGTGATGGCCGTTTCATCGAAGAAATCGGTACCTACAATCCGGTAACTCAGCCTGCTGAAGTAAGCATCAATGAAGAGAAAGCATTAAAATGGTTAACAACAGGTGCACAGCCAACAGATACTGTACGTACTCTGTTCCGTAAAGCCGGCCTTCTTCAGAAGTTCCACGAAGTAAGAAACCAGAAGTAATTTATTTGCGCTAACGGGAGGTCTTGTTCGTGATAGGATTGATTGAGACGATTGCTAAAGCGCTTGTTGATCATCCCGAATCCGTTTCTGTTCAAGAGATTGGACAGGAGAGCAGCACAGTATACCGCCTGTCCGTTCACCCGGATGATATGGGGAAAGTAATCGGAAAACAGGGACGGATTGCCAAGTCTCTTCGTACAGTTGTGAACGCGATGGCTTTGAAACAAAACCGCCGTGTTACAATTGAAATCATATAGTGTGAAATTGGAAAAGCTGGGAGAATGAATCCCAGCTTTTTCTTCCATTCATGCATGCACAACCAGGAGGGATGCCATCGTGCTTACTGTGAAACGCCAGGTGAAGGTTTTCATGATTATGACGGAAAATACGCGTGCGAAAATGCAGGACGAATTTTTAGTTATGAAGCAGCGCTATGAGCTTGAACTCGAACAGCTTAGCTTCCAGTCGAAAAAGTTATTTCTGGAGGCACAGCGCAAAGGGCGGGAAGCGCTCGAAATTGTACAGCAGCGGATACATAAGGAACAGAGCGCCCGGCAGGAAAAGCTGGAGCAAATCTCCTTTCAGCTTGAACAAATTGCAAGTCTTCCATCCGGAAGTGAAATTCATTATTCAACGGTGGAAAGCTATGTGGAAATAAAAATAGGGGACGATTGGGACAAACTAATGAGCGAAACGGAAATTGTGCTGTTAGATGGTATCGTTCATGAAATACGGGAAGGAGGAAAGCGCGATGGCAGATAGTTATTTTACAGTCGGCAGACTCGTCAATACGCAGGGGACAAAAGGAGAAGCGAGGGTCATTTCGGAAACGGATTTTCCTGAGCAGCGTTATAAGATAGGGCAAACCCTTTATTTATTTCATCCGTCTGCAGCTGAACCGATACCTTTAGAAATTGCTTCATCACGCCAGCACAAAAATTTTTACCTGCTCACTTTTAAAGGGGTAACTTCGATAAATGAGGTGGAGAAGTATAAAGGCGGCATATTAAAAGTCAGAGGCGATGAACGGGAGCCGCTGGAAGAGGGAGAATTCTACTTCCAGGATATTATCGGCTGCCAGGTGTACACAGAAGAAGGCGAAAAGCTTGGCCTGGTAGAAGAAATTCTCCAGCCCGGCGCCAATGATGTGTGGGTAGTCAAGCCGGAAAAAGGAAAGGATATTCTTATTCCTTACATTGAGGATGTTGTAAAGGAAATCAATATTGCACAGAAGCGCATTGTTGTCCATCTGCTGCCGGGACTTATCTAGGAGGACAGGATGAAAATTGATATTTTAACGCTCTTTCCGGAAATGTTTACAGGTGTATTGGGATCCAGTATTATCGGAAAGGCGGTACAGAAGGAACTTGTTTCTTTCCGTGTCGTGAATTTCCGGGACTATGCCGGAAATAAGCACGGACAGGTAGACGATACACCGTACGGCGGCGGCGGCGGGATGGTACTGAAGCCTGAACCGATTTTTCACGCTGTAGAATCATTGACCGAGGCGAATGGAGAGGCGGCGGCCGCAAAACCGCGGGTTGTCCTGCTGTGCCCGCAGGGAAAGCGGTACGATCAGCGGCTGGCCGAGGAATTGGCGAAAGAAGAACATTTGATTTTCATCTGCGGACACTATGAAGGGTATGACGAACGGATTCGAACTCACCTTGTAACCGATGAAGTATCGATTGGAGATTACGTGCTGACCGGAGGCGAACTGCCTGCCATGGTTATTATTGACAGTCTCGTGCGCCTGCAGAAGGGTGCACTCGGGAATGAACAGTCAGCTGTAACGGATTCATACAGCACAGGCCTGCTTGAATATCCGCACTACACAAGACCCGCCAGCTTTCGCGATTTGTCTGTCCCGGACATTCTGCTGTCCGGCCACCATGAGAACATTGAGCGGTGGCGGTTGAAGGAGTCATTACGCCGCACCCTGGAACGCCGGCCGGACCTTCTTGAGAGACAGGAATTAACCAAAGAAATGAAAAAATTAATCGAGGAAATACAACAGGAGTTGTAAAGCTACTCTGACTGTGTTATTATACTCTTTGTGGGCAAAAATGCTCAGAATAAGATGGTCCTCTTCCTATCTTGAAGTTCCGGTAACATAACCGGCTCTACTTCTTATACGGAATGAACATCTGTTGGAAGGAGGAATGGTTATGCAACATATCATTCGTGAAATTACAAATGGCAACATGAAAGCGGATATCCCTAGTTTCCGTCCTGGAGATACAGTACGTGTACACGTAAAGGTTATCGAGGGTCAACGCGAACGTATTCAGGTGTTCGAAGGCGTAGTAATTAAGCGCCGCGGAGGCGGAATCAGTGAAACTTTCACTGTTCGTAAAATTTCCTACGGTGTAGGGGTTGAGCGTACATTGCCGCTGCACTCTCCGAAAATTGATAAAATTGAAGTAGTACGTTACGGTAAAGTTCGTCGTGCGAAGCTCTACTACCTTCGCGACCGCGTGGGTAAAGCAGCACGTATTAAAGAAATTCGCCGTTAATGCGAGAAAAGGAGCTTGGTTGCAAGCTCCTTTTTTGCCTTTTATTGGCCTTATCGTGTATGCTATACAAGTAATGTTTTTACACATTGACTCATTCAACTGACTCAGAAAACAAGGAGGAAGTAAAATGGTTGAAGAGGCCTCCTCTGGAGCAAAGCAAAACCGCAAGGCGAAGGGCGAAGCGTGGGAATGGCTGAAAGCGCTTGGGATCGCCGTGATTCTGGCGCTGCTTATACGGACGTTTTTGTTTGCGCCGGTTCTCGTAAGCGGCTCTTCGATGATGCCGACGCTTGAGGACGGGGAACGGCTTATCGTGAGCAAACTTATCTATTATATTCAAAGTCCAAAGCATGGTGACATTATCGTTTTCCATGCTACAGAAGAGAAGGATTACATAAAGCGCGTCATCGCCACAGAAGGCCAGACGGTGGAATATAGGAATGATCAGCTTTATATTGACGGCAAGCCGGTGGATGAGCCGTACTTGCAGCAGTATAAAAAAGAGGCCAAAGCGGCAGGCTATGATGTGCTGACGAAAGATTTTAGAGAAGAAAAAATACCCCCCGGACATATTTTCGTTATGGGTGATAACCGCCGGAACAGTACGGACAGCCGGATGATTGGGCCGGTACCGGTAAACAAAGTCGTTGGCCGTTCCGAGTTCGTAATCTGGCCGCTTAATAAAATAAAATTTAACTAGAAGAAAAGCAGGTGAGGCATATGACGATTCAATGGTTTCCTGGTCATATGGCCAAGGCGCGAAGACAGGTTACTGAAAAATTGAAATTAATCGATGTCGTGATTGAACTGCTCGACGCGAGGCTTCCACTATCAAGCCGGAATCCGATGATCGACGAGATTGTTTCAGACAAACCGCGTCTCATTTTACTCAATAAATCGGACCTGGCTGACGAGGCAGTAACGAGACAGTGGATCCAGTATTTTGCCTCCCGGGGCATCAAGGCGCTTCCGATTGATGCGCTGTCCGGAAGAGGGGTTAACAAAATCCCGGTGGAGTGCCAGATCCTTGTTGAAGAAATGATGGAAAAGCGCCGCGCCAAGGGAATGCAGGATAGAGCCATCCGGGCTATGATTCTGGGAATCCCGAACGTAGGGAAATCTTCGCTCATGAATCGGCTGGCCGGCCGGAAGGTGGCACAAACGGGCGATCGCCCGGCGGTAACGAAAGCACAGCAGTGGGTGAAGGTTGGGAAATCGCTTGAACTGCTTGATACGCCGGGGATTTTGTGGCCGAAGTTTGAAGACCCGCTCGTAGGCCTTCGCCTTGCAGCGAGCGGTGCGATTAAAGATGAAATCATCGATTTTCAGGAAGTGGCCCTGTTTGTTGTCGCCTACTTGCGCATGCATTATGCGGAGCCATTTAAAGCGCGCTACCAGCTGGAAGAGCTGCCGGAAAGCAAGCTGGCCATCCTGGACGAAATAGGCCGCAGGAGAGGCTGTATCGTGGGCGGAGGACATATTGATTACGATAAGGTGTCCGAGCTCATCCTTCGCGAAATGCGGGGCGGAAAAATAGGAAACATTACGCTGGAGCGCCCGGATGATCCTTTCACCGTGGAAATGGCCCGGGTTAGCATGGATGAAATCAATCCATATGCGTAGTAAAATGAGAACGTGCAGTGTAAAACTGCGCGTTTTTTTGCTGAATAAGAAAGTATATTTGCTTTAAAGTACTAGAGAAAAAGACCGCAAGGTCAACAGTGAGAGAAAAGAGGAGAAGGTCTCATTGAATATTCATCAGATGACGATAAAAGAAATAAAGGTTTATTTAGACAGCCAAAAGGCGCTGGCAGCGGAAGAGGCAGCCGTTCTGGCGGCGGATTCACGCGCCGGGGTATTAAATGCATACAGGCAATGGCTGCGCCGGAAGGAAAAGGAGGAACGTCTGGCCAAACAGTGGGATGAAATGAGTACAATGGAGCGGGCGCTTTGGAAGGAAGGACATGTATACATTGCAGGTATCGATGAGGTGGGCAGGGGACCGCTTGCCGGCCCTGTGCTTGCGGCGGCTGTCATTTTACCCCAGGATTTTTACCTGCCGGGCCTTAACGACTCTAAAAAAGTTCCAGCGGGAGACCGGGAAAAGATGTATGAGACGATTATGGAAGAAGCGGTTAGCGTTTCCATCGGCATGTGCGATGCTCCGCTCATCGATGAAATCAATATATACCAGGCTACACTCCGAGCCATGCTGGCCGCCGTCCAATCTCTGCATGTAAAAGCGACAGCGACGCTAAACGATGCGGTGACGATTCCCGGCTTGCATATGAAGCAGCACCCCATCATCGGCGGCGACGGTAAAAGTGTATCCATTGCGGCTGCTTCCATCGTAGCAAAGGTCAGGCGCGATCGGATGATGGCCCAGTACGATGAGCAATATCCCGGGTATAACTTCGCGTCCAACATGGGATATGGCACCGCAGAACACCTGGCAGCATTGAAAAGCTTAGGTCCGACACCGATTCACAGGAAAACGTTTGCCGGCGTCCTGGTATGAGCATAAAGAAAAAGCGAATAAGAATGGAATCAAGGGAGGAGAGGGGATATGATACCCGGGTCAATTGTTAATTATTTAATGGGGCAGACAGCTTCATCGGTAAATGTTCCGCAAATTGAACTGCAGCCGGGACAGATTTTCCGCGGAACCGTACTGAAGCTGTTTCCCGACAACCTGGCTACCGTACAGTTAGGCGGACTAACCGTAACAGCCCGGCTGGAGACCGCACTTGAGCTCGGACAGAAGACGTGGCTTCAGGTGCAGCCGGGAGGAAACCCGGTTACACTTAAGGTGATTAGCCAGCCAGGGAAATCAGCGGAAGCGGCTGATCCGAGCATTGAGGGACTGGCTAAAGCGATTGGTTCACAGGTAAGCAAAGAAGGTTTGTCCCTGCTGCAGAGAGCACTGGACGAGAAAATTCCGCTCCGCCCGGAGTCGATGCGGCTTCTTCAGGATGTTATTGGAGAAGCTGGCGGGGATAAGGAGACAATCGACGCGGCCCTGCTCGTTTTTAAGAAGGGTCTCCCGGTCACAAAAGACACGGTGCTCTCCGTCCGGGCTTTTTACGGCGGCCAGAATATGGAGACCGGCCTGGGGAAGCTGACTGAGACGCTGCAGCAGGCGCTGGCCGATCCGAAGAAGGATATGCCCCCTGCTTTTCGCGACCAGTTGAAACAGCTTGTGATGCAGCTGGGAGGGGCAAAAGCCGCTGCCGAACGGTGGACATCCATGCTATCATCCTCAGCCCCGGTGCCGGCTCAGGACCCGGCAAATTATCTCCCTGATAAGGCTCAAACAACGCTGCCTGCCCAGCAGGCGGGCAGAAGCGAAGGGACGGACGAAATCCCAGGCCTGGCGAAAAACGCTGCCGATATAGAAATAGCCCGGGATGCAGGCGGGAAGGCAAAGAACGCCGTCCTGGAGTTGTTTAACCGGCTCGGACTTCAGCATGAACGTCAAATCTTGGAGGGGGCCGCCACTATAAATCAGGCGGACACCGTACGGATGGAAAATGTTAAATCGGCGCTGCTTCAAGTGCTGCAAAGCCCTGACGTAAATAGTCTGCACCAGGGCAGCCGGGAACAGTTAGAGCACATGGTCCAGCAGTTGACAGGCCAACAGCTCATGCTGGCAGGAGACAACAACTCTGCCTTTGTGCAGGTTGCAATACAGCTGCCTATCCCCGGACAGAAGGAAGGGGAAAACGCATTAATTCAGATTGAATCGAGAAAAAAAGCCCAGGGGGAACTTGACCCTGACAATTGCCGGCTCTTTTTCTATCTGTCGATGCAGAACATCGGAGAGACGATGCTTGATGTATCGATCGTAAACAAAATCCTCTCTGTCAGCCTGTATAATAATCAGCAGAAGCTGCCCGCCATCGTTCAGGCTTTGCGTTCTTCACTGGAGGCTAAATTGGATGAACAGGGGTATCGCCTCTCCGGCATGCGTGTGCTCCCGCTTCCCGGCCAGGAGTCCGCTGCCGGAAAACCGACAGCAGGCGCGCCGTATCCCGCCTCTTCGTCAAGTCTTGTAAATTACAAGGGGGTTGATTTACGCATATGAATCAGCGGAAAAATGCCGTGGCGCTTCGTTATAATCCAAAGGAGGGAGAGGCGCCGAGGGTTATCGCAAAGGGACAGGGGCATATGGCGGAAACCATTCTCGAAAAAGCCAGGGAAAACCTCGTTCCGATTCAGGAGGATCCTTCTCTTGTTGAAGTTCTTGCCAAGCTCGAGCTCAATGAACAAATCCCTGCCCAGCTGTACCAGGTTGTTGCTGAAATTCTTGCCTTTGTGTATCAGACTGATCAAAGAGAGAAGCAAAATGGCGGATAAATACGCAAGGAAGAAGCTGGGACGTGAAGGGGAAGAGCTCGCCTGCCGCTATCTCGAAAGCATTGGATTCCAGCTGGAGGCCGCTAATTTCCGCACCCGGACAGGTGAAATCGATTTAATTATGCGGGATACAAACACCCTTGTGTTTATTGAGGTGAAAACAAGAAGGAGCCATTCCTTCGGGCATGGTGGTGAATCTATTACGCGGGCAAAGCAGAACAAAATCCGGGAAACCGCACTTGCGTACATGAGGTGGCGAGAAGAGTATGCCGCAAGCATTCGCTTCGATGCGGTCATTATAACGTACCGGCAGGCCAGCCCTGAAATCCTCCATATCCCCTCCGCTTTCTAAACATCCGCCCCTTTTTGAAAAACCCGGGCACATGTCCAACACTCTGGCTTTTATTCACGCATATTGTATAGTACTCGACGTGTAACACCTCCTTCATGATAACCTGCTCCCCGGCAGGTTATTTTTTTTACATTATATGTAAAAATATGGTATTATGGATAAAAAAGGAATGAGAGCGCCCATGTTTGCTTGTGCTTACAGTGCAACTGTACTCGGTATTGAAGGTGTATGTGTGGAGGTCGAGGTGGATATATCAAACGGGCTGCCGTACTTTGAGGTGAGCGGGCTTGCTGCGTCCTCTGTAAAAGAAGCTAGAGACCGGGTACGGGCAGCGATAAAGAACAGCGGTTTTTCATTTCCCGCGCAGAAAATAACGATCAATCTTGCGCCTGCCGACGTTCGTAAGGCGGGTTCCATGCTTGATTGTGCCATTGCGATTGGGATTTTGCTTGCAAGCAGCCAGATAAAAATAAAAAACGAAATGGCCGGCTGGCTGTTTCTCGGGGAGTTGTCTTTAGAAGGAAAACTTCGGCCGATTCATGGAATTTTACCGATGATTTTGGCGGCGAAGGAGCAAGGGCTCGTCGGGGTTGTTATCCCATACGATTGCAAGGAGGATGCAGAACGGGCCCGTCTGCCGATCTTGCGAATCCGGACGTTAAAAGAATGCGTCGATTGTTTTGAGAAACCCATGGATTCTCTCCCTTTCGTGTGTGGACCGAATAAAAACGGGCGCATACATACTGTGCCTGATACGTACTGCTTTAGTGATGTAAAGGGACAGACCCACGTAAAGCGCGCGTTTGAGGTAGCGGCCGCCGGCTTTCACCATATGCTGATGATGGGGCCGCCGGGAACAGGAAAAACAATGATGGCCCGGCGTTTTCGGACGATTCTTCCGCCGTTAAGTGAAGAGGAGTCTCTTACTGTCAGCACGATATACAGTGCGGCAGGCATGCAGCGGGAGCGATGGGGGCAGGAGATGCTGGCACCCTACCGTGCGCCGCACTTCTCCGTTACGCCTGCCGCTATGACGGGAGGGGGCACGCAGCCGAGACCGGGTGAAATAAGCTTATCCCATTGCGGAGTCCTCTTTCTCGATGAAGCGGCAGAGTTTCCCCGATCCGTACTGGAGGTGCTGCGTCAGCCGATGGAGGAGGGGAACATAACGATCGTTCGAAGCGGCGCAAAGCTGGTCTTCCCCAGCCGATTTCTGCTCCTGTCCGCGTTTAATCCGTGTCCGTGCGGGTATTCCGGCTTCGAGACGCCCTCACATGAATGTACTTGCACCCCGCACCAAATAAAGCAGTACCGCAGAAAAATATCGGGTCCCCTCGTTGATAGAATCGACGTGCAGGTGGAAGTTCCGCGCGTACCTGCAGAGCAATTTCAAGCCGGTTCGTCCTTTACATCCCGGCAAATGAAAGAGCGGATTATAGAGGCAAGGGGGAGGCAGCAGGAGAGGTATAAAAACACTCCCTTCCGTTTTAACGCGGAATTGGAGGGACAGTGGATCGAGCGGTACATCCCTCTTTCGCCACCCGTAAAGAAATGGGTCTCTTCCCTGTATCAAGCACTAGGGATTAGCCACCGCTCATACGATAAAATTTTGAAGCTTGCCCGAACGATAGCTGATTTAGAACAATGCAAGGATATCGATGAATCCCATATTGCTGAAGCGATTCAGTACCGGACACTTGAGCAGATCTATTGCAAAAAATGACGAAAGAAAAAGTTTTCGACAGCGTTTTCTGTGGATAAGTTTATCTACAGATTTTTCCCTTACCGTATAAAGGATTCGAATATGATGTGCACATGTTATTAACAGATGGCTGTGGATAGGGAGTCATTGTTCTAGCTTCGTCTGAATATTATAATTATCATAATTAAGTAGCAGGGAGGGTACTTGAATGAAATTACTCTCAGACGAAACGTTGCTGGATGCCTACTGCAAAGCTGTAAAGTTGCAATTAGAAAATGATTTTATCGCATTGCTGGAGGATGAAATAGCGAAGCGGGCTTTGCTTGTTCCTTCTCAATACAATTAATGAGACAGAAAAAATCCGGGGTAGAAGGATTGACTTCTGTCTCTTTATTTTTGTACGCAGCCCCTTTTTTCGTGCAGAAATCACAGGACAGGGTAACGAGTGTTGTGGAAAAATTTAAAAAAATCGGCAGGTATTTGCCGAACCATGCCGAATAAGCTATACTGAATGCGCAGAATAGCTTACACTAGATAAGCGTAATGCGTTTATTTTATGGAAATCTTGGTTAGGAGGATGGAGAATGAATATCCATGAGTATCAAGGTAAAGAGATACTTAAACAGTACGGCGTTGCTGTGCCGAACGGAAAAGTAGCTTTTACGGTAAACGAAGCGGTTGAAGCAGCAAAAACTCTGGATTCAAATGTATATGTAGTCAAAGCGCAAATCCATGCCGGTGGCCGTGGAAAAGCGGGCGGCGTAAAAATCGCGAAGAATTTGGACGAGGTCCGTACATACGCGCAGGAAATCCTCGGAAAAACGCTTGTCACACATCAGACAGGCCCTGAAGGAAAAGAAGTAAAGCGCCTTCTTATTGAAGAAGGATGCGATATTCAGAAAGAATACTATGTTGGAATCGTAGTAGACCGCAACACGAACCGCGTGGTTATGATGGCTTCAGAAGAAGGCGGTACGGAAATCGAAGAAGTGGCTGAGAAAACACCGGAGAAAATCTTCAAAGAAGTTGTTGATCCGGCGGTTGGCCTGCAGGCGTTCCAGGCAAGAAGACTCGCTTTTTCAATCAATATTCCGAAAAACCTTGTAAATAAAGCAGCGAAGTTCATGCTGAGCCTTTATCAGGCGTTTGTTGACAAAGACTGTTCGATTGCCGAAATCAATCCGCTTGTTGTAACGGGAGACGGCAATGTGATGGCGCTTGACGCCAAGTTAAATTTCGACTCGAATGCGCTTTATCGCCACCAGGATATTGTACAGCTTCGTGACCTCGATGAAGAAGATCCGAAAGAAATCGAAGCGTCTAACTATGACCTTAACTATATCGCGCTTGATGGAAACATCGGCTGTATGGTTAACGGTGCAGGCCTTGCTATGGCAACAATGGACATCATTAAGCATTATGGCGGAAACCCGGCCAACTTCCTTGATGTGGGCGGCGGTGCTACAGCTGAAAAAGTTGCAGCAGCCTTCAAGCTTATTCTTTCCGATGAAAACGTAAAAGGTATCTTTATCAATATCTTTGGCGGTATTATGAAGTGCGACGTTATCGCAGAGGGTGTTGTTGAGGCTGCGAAGCAGGTTCAGCTTAACCGTCCGCTCGTTGTTCGTCTCGAAGGTACAAATGTTGACCTTGGTAAAAAGATTCTGAATGAATCCGGTTTAGATATCGTTGCAGCAGAATCCATGGCAGACGGTGCCGAAAAAATTGTTTCCTTGGTGAAATAGAAAGGTGGGACTGGAGAGTTATGAGTATTCTTATTAATAAAGACACAAAAGTCATTACCCAGGGTATTACGGGTGCGACAGGTTTATTCCATGCGAAAGGCTGCCGTGAATACGGTACGCAAATGGTTGGCGGTACATCACCGGGAAAAGGCGGCACAGAAGTTGAAGGTTTCCCGGTTTTCGATACAGTTGTCCAGGCGGTAAGAGAAACAGGCGCG
This sequence comes from Aneurinibacillus tyrosinisolvens, assembly GCF_001015055.1. GTDB lineage: Bacteria > Bacillota > Bacilli > Aneurinibacillales > Aneurinibacillaceae > Aneurinibacillus_A > Aneurinibacillus_A tyrosinisolvens. The sequence continues at coordinate 205,864 of NZ_BBWZ01000005.1, forward strand.
AATGCATCGGTTATTTATGTTCCACCGGCTTTCGCGGCCGATTCTATCATGGAAGCGGTAGACGCAGATCTTGATCTTGTGGTATGTATTACAGAAGGAATCCCTGTTCTTGATATGGTAAAAGTAAAACGCTACATGGAAGGCAGCAGAACCCGTCTTATCGGGCCAAACTGTCCGGGCGTTATTACACCAGGGGAAAGTAAAATCGGGATTATGCCCGGATATATCCATGCTCCTGGTAAAGTGGGCATCGTTTCCCGTTCCGGAACCCTTACATATGAAGCTGTGCATCAGCTGACTACGAATGGAATCGGACAATCCACGGCTGTCGGTATTGGTGGAGACCCTGTAAACGGGACGAACTTTATCGACTGCCTGAAGCTGTTTAATGAAGACCCGGATACAGAAGCGGTCATCATGATCGGCGAAATTGGCGGTACTGCGGAAGAAGAGGCGGCTGAATGGGTGAAAGCGAACATGAAGAAACCGGTTGTCGGCTTCATTGGCGGACAAACAGCACCTCCAGGAAAGCGCATGGGACATGCTGGTGCTATCATTTCCGGCGGGAAAGGAACAGCCGCTGAGAAGATTAGAACGATGGAAGCATGTGGTATTCCTGTTGCCAAGACACCTTCAGAAATGGGTGTAACGATGATCAATGCCCTCATCGAGCGCGGATTGCTCGATGTTTGTAAAACAGTGAAGTAGATAGAGGAGAAAGAAGTGCTCTTGCAGCGCTTCTTTTTTTGTCATCATATACTGGAAGGAAATCCCAGATAAGCGTAGAAATTAATGGGGAAAGGGGAGTGAAGATGGGAAACAGCAAATACGGTTTATTGGCGCTCGCCGGACTCGATGGTGTAGGGAGAAAGGCGCTGCGAAGAGCGAGGAAAGGTGGGTGGACAGCCGGGTTTTCGACCTGGCATGTAAGAGAAATACAGGAACGGCTCGGTGTAACAAATACGATAGCGGAACAGATAAAGGGAGATTTTTCCCTTGAGAGCGGCAAAGAAAAATATGAATGGCTTACCAAACGCAAGATTCATCTGCTTGCATATAACGATGCGGAATACCCTGCTTGGCTCCGGGAAATTGCAGATCCTCCCGAACTGCTGTATGCTATGGGAAAGCTTGAGTCTTTATCGATGCCGGCCATTGCTCTGGTCGGAACCCGAAACCCAACCGTTTATGGCAAAAACATTGCCAGGCAGTTTGGGATGGAGTTGGCGAAAAGAAAGTGGGCGGCCATCTCCGGGCTGGCGAGAGGAATTGACGGCGAGGCTCATCGGGGCGCCGTTGAAGCAAATGGGGTTACGATTGCGGTGCTTGGCTGCGGTATCGACCAGATCTATCCGAAAGAAAATGAAAAGCTCGCCGAAAAAAATAAAAGACCAGGGGCTCCTGCTCTCGGAGTACGCACCGGGGACAGTTCCGCAAAAAGGCTTCTTCCCTGAAAGAAACCGCATTATAAGCGGACTTGGGCGCGGGACGATTGTAGTCGAAGCAGCTTCGCGCAGCGGCTCTCTTATTACAGCCGATTTTGCCGGGGACCAGGGAAGAGACGTATTTGCTGTTCCCGGTTCCATTCATTCTCCGAAAAGCGCGGGCTGCCACTGGCTGATTCAGCAGGGGGCAAAATTGGTACAAAATATTGATGATGTGCTGTCAGAATATCCTGATACCGTTTCGGGTACAAATGAAAGTATAAATGGGACCGAAAGTACAAATGCGTCCGGCCGTGCTACGAAGGAGGAGTCCATTGTCCTTGAAGCCATACAGTGGGAACCGGTGTCGTATGAAGAAGTTTTGTGTCGAACCTCATTTTCTTCTTCCTATTTGCACTATATTCTGTTATCGTTGCAAGTAAAAAAACTAATCATGCAGCTGCCGGGGCCTGCATATGTTCGCATTACTCCCTAGCACGGCTGTTTGACAAACCAGAGGGAAGTAAGAAATAATAGGAGGAATTCTTTTTCATCCAAAAGGGGGAAACATGCTTGGCAGATTCGCTTGTAATAGTAGAGTCTCCCGCAAAGGCGAAGACAATCGGGAAATATCTCGGTAAGAAATATATTGTGAAAGCATCGATGGGCCATGTGAGGGACTTGCCTAAAAGTCAAATGGGTGTAGATGTGGAAGACGGATTCGAGCCCAAGTACATAACGATCCGTGGAAAAGGCGATGTACTGAAAGAATTGCGCGATGCGTCGAAAAAGGTAAAAAACATCTATCTTGCCGCTGACCCGGATCGTGAGGGGGAAGCGATTGCCTGGCATCTGGCCCACAGTTTGAATATAGACGAAGAGAAAGCATGCCGTGTTGTGTTCAATGAAATTACGAAGCAGGCGGTCAAAGAAGCGTTTAAACATCCGAGAAAAATTGACATGGATCGTGTAAACGCCCAGCAAACGCGGCGGATCCTTGACCGGCTTGTCGGTTACAACATTTCTCCGCTTCTCTGGAAGAAGGTGAAGAAGGGGTTAAGCGCTGGACGTGTGCAGTCAGTGGCCGTCAAGTTAATCATTGACCGCGAGAAAGAGATTAACGCCTTTATCCCTGAAGAATACTGGTCAGTGACCGCGCACCTCCTAGCGGGGGAAGAAGGCTTTGAGGCTAAGTTTTATGGCTATAATAATGAAAAAACAGAACTCCATTCGGAAGAGGAAGTCAATCAGCTCCTGGCTAAAATAAAAAACGGTGAATATACTGTAGTTGAATTGAAAAAGCGGGAACGCAGACGCAACCCGGCCGCTCCGTTTACGACAAGCTCTCTGCAGCAGGAGGCAGCCAGAAAGTTAAACTTCCGGGCAGCGAAGACCATGATGGTTGCCCAGCAGCTGTATGAGGGAATCGATATCGGAAAAGAAGGAACAGTAGGTCTCATTACGTATATGAGAACGGACTCGACAAGACTGTCTCCCCTTGCGCAGGAAGAAGCGAAGAACTACATTTCCGAGGAATACGGAGATGCCTATGCTTTGACGGAGCCAAGACAATTCAGCAAGAAAGAAAAGGCACAGGATGCCCATGAAGCCATCCGCCCGACGCTGATAAATAAAGATCCCGGCTCTTTAAAAGAATATCTGTCGCGTGATCAATTAAAGCTATACCGGCTTATTTGGGAGCGCTTTATTGCAAGCCAGATGGCTGCAGCCGTGCTTGACACCGTAACAGCGGACATTGATGTGGAGGGCGCAAAATTTCGCGCCAACGGTTCACAGGTCAAATTTCCGGGTTTTATGAAGGTGTACGTAGAGGGAACCGATGATGCCCAGAAGGAAGACGATAAAATGCTTCCTCCTCTCGTTGAGGGGCAGAAGCCTAAGCTTAGCGAAATAGAACCGAAGCAGCACTTTACCCAGCCGCCGCCCCGCTACTCAGAGGCAAGGCTCGTTAAAACGCTTGAGGAACTAGGTATCGGAAGGCCAAGCACGTATGCACCAACGCTTGATACAATCCAGAAGCGCGGATACGTAGCAATGCAGGAGCGCCGTTTCGTGCCTACTGAGCTCGGGGAGATTGTCATCGGGTTAATGGAAGAATTCTTCCCGGAAATTCTGGACACCGAGTTTACCGCAAAGATGGAAGATGACCTGGACCATATCGAAGAGGGGAAAGCCCGCTGGTCTGAAGTGCTTCAAGGCTTTTACAGCGGGTTTGCCAAGCGGCTTGAAGTAGCGGAGCAGCATATGCAGGAAGTGGAAATTGAAGACGAAGTGTCCGATATTGCCTGCGATAAATGCGGAAGCCCGATGGTTTACAAAATGGGACGGTACGGAAAGTTTCTCGCCTGCTCCTCTTTTCCTGATTGCCGCAACACGATGGCGATTGTAAAAGAAGTCGGGGTGAGCTGCCCGAAGTGTGCGGAAGGCCAAATCGTAGAACGGAAGAGCAAGAAGAACCGGGTGTTTTACGGGTGCAACCGCTACCCGGAATGTGATTTTGTTTCCTGGGACAAACCGCTGCCGCGCAAATGTCCGAAGTGTGAGAATATGCTCGTTGAAAAGAAGGGCAAAAGCAAAGGTAAGGGAACAACCGTGAACTGTGCGGTTTGTGATTACGAAGAAGAAACAACATAAGAAGGAGCATGACAGCAATGAAGAAAGTAACAGTCGTTGGAGCCGGGCTTGCGGGAAGTGAAGCGGCCTGGCAAATTGCAGAGCAGGGAGTTGAGGTCACTCTTTATGAAATGCGCCCGGTTAGACAGACGCCGGCGCACCATACCGACAAGTTCGCGGAACTCGTCTGCAGCAACTCCCTGCGCGCGAATTCGTTAACCAATGCAGTCGGGATTTTAAAAGAAGAGATGCGCCGTTTTTCTTCGATTATTATCGATGCTGCAGATGATTGCGCGGTACCGGCCGGGGGAGCGCTTGCCGTTGACCGGCACGAGTTCGCCGAGGCGGTGACGGACCGTATTCGCAATCATCCGCGGATTGAGGTACGCAATGAAGAAATAACGGAAATCCCGGATGGAATTGTCATCATTGCGACAGGTCCGCTTACGTCCCCTGACCTGTCCAATTGCTTAAAAGGGCTGACAGGCCAGGAATACCTTTATTTCTATGACGCTGCGGCACCGATACTCGATAAAGAAACGATCAACATGGATAAAGTGTTTCTCGCTTCACGTTACGACAAAGGAGAAGCGGCTTACCTGAATTGCCCTATGAACGAAGAAGAGTTCGATGCTTTCTATGAGGCGCTTATAACAGCGGAAGAGGTTGCGCTCAAGGAATTTGAGAAGGAAGTGTTTTTCGAAGGCTGCATGCCCATTGAAGTCATGGCAAAACGCGGGAAACAGACGATGCTGTTCGGACCGATGAAGCCGGTTGGCCTTACGGATCCCCGAACCGGCAAACAGCCGTTTGCCGTCGTTCAATTGCGGCAGGATAACAGTGCGGGTACCCTGTATAATATCGTAGGTTTTCAAACCCATCTGAAGTGGCCGGAACAAAAACGGGTCTTTCAAATGATTCCGGGGCTGGAAAACGCGGAAATCGTCCGCTACGGCGTCATCCATCGCAATACGTTTATTAACTCTCCGCGGCTGATGCGCCCCTCGTATCAATACAGAGACCGGGATGACCTGTTCTTTGCCGGGCAGATGACAGGAGTAGAGGGGTACGTCGAATCCGCCGCCTCCGGTTTGATTGCGGGCATTAATGCAGGGCGGCTCGCGCGCGGGCTTGAATCCGTAGAATTCCCTAAAGAAACAGCAATGGGCAGTATGGCGCACTATATTACGACCGCGAATCCGGATAGCTTCCAGCCAATGAACGCCAATTTCGGGTTATTTCCGCCTCTGGAAAAGAAAATACGCAATAAAAAAGAACGGTACGAACAATACGCGCAGCGAGCCCTTGATAAGATTCAGAATTTTTCTCGAAACATCCACAATTTAAGTTGCAGTTAACGGATGGGATATGTTACTATTGATTTGCTCGGTGAGGGAGGTAAAAGAATGGACGGTTCGCAGCCTGATTCGATGCTTCTGCTCTTTAAACAATACCTGCAGATAGAGAAAAACGCTTCACCTCTTACAATAATAAACTATGAGAAGGACATACTTGCCTTTATGGAATTTATGAAGCAGCATGCTGTCTCGGACTATGCTGCTGTTTCTTATGTTCATGTGCGTGCATACCTTTCTTCATTGAACGAGAAACAGTATTCCCGCCGTTCGATTGCAAGAAAGCTCTCAAGCCTGCGCAGCTTTTACCGGTTTCTTATGCGCGAGGAATACCTTGACAGCAACCCGTTTAAAATGGTTTCAACCCCTAAAATCGAGAAGCGCCTCCCTTCGTTTCTGTACCCGAAGGAAGTGGAAATGCTTCTAAGCCTTCCGGATGAAACGAAACACCTCGGGATGCGCGATCGAACCATTTTAGAAGTGTTATACGGCAGCGGGATGCGCGTGTCTGAACTGGCAGGCCTAACGGTTCGCTCGATTGATATGATCATTGGCACTGCGCTTGTTTTTGGTAAAGGAGCGAAGGAGCGTTATGTTCCGCTTGGCAAGTATGCCATTGAAGCGTATAAGAAATACATACAGCACGCAAGGCCGGCACTTCTTAAGGAAAATCGAACGGACATTCTGTTCTTGAACGCGCGGGGAGAACCGCTGACCGATCGCAGCGTGAGGCGTATGATTAACAAGTATGTCGAACAGGCGAGTGAGCTCTTGAAAGTAAGCCCGCACACATTCCGCCATACGTTTGCGACGCATTTGCTCGACAATGGCGCCGATTTGCGAAGCGTGCAGGAAATGCTGGGTCACTCTAATATTTCTTCAACGCAGATTTACACGCATGTAACGAAGGAACGATTGCGTATGGTATACAATCAGGCTCATCCGCGGGCATAGTGATATACATAACGGAGGCGATGTAATGGAAATGTCTTTCCATGCGACAACTATTTTTGCTGTTCAACATAACGGAAGTGCGGCAATGGCGGGTGATGGCCAGGTAACTTTTGGCAATGCGGTTGTTATGAAACAAACAGCGAAGAAAGTCAGAAGGTTATACCATGGGCAGGTAGTGGCCGGGTTTGCCGGGTCTGTTGCAGATGCGATTACGCTATTTGAGAAGTTCGAGGCGAAGCTTGAAGAGTATCACGGTAATTTGCAGCGGGCTGCTGTAGAACTTGCAAAAGACTGGCGTTTAGACAAGGTTTTGCGCCGGCTGGAAGCTCTGATGATTGTGATGAATAAGGATAATATGCTGCTCATTTCCGGAAATGGGGAAATTATTGAACCGGATGATGGGATTCTTGCAATCGGATCCGGCGGCAATTACGCGCTGGCCGCCGGAAGGGCGCTCAAGCAGCATGCTCCTTCACTGACAGCCAAAGAAATGGCGACAGCGGCGCTTACGACAGCCGCGGATATTTGTGTGTATACGAATCATAACCTTGTAGTGGAAGAAATCGACTAACCGGGGGGAAGTGCTTTGAAAAATACGGAACGTTTAACTCCCAGACAAATTGTTGAGCAGCTGGATCACTTCATTGTCGGCCAGAAAGAGGCGAAGCGGGCGGTTGCCATTGCGCTTCGCAACCGATATAGAAGAAATTTGCTTCCGGAAGATATGAAGGACGAAATTGTCCCGAAAAACATTTTAATGATTGGGCCAACGGGAGTCGGGAAAACAGAGATTGCCCGGCGTCTGGCCAAACTGACCGGTGCTCCTTTCATTAAAGTAGAAGCTACCAAGTTTACCGAGGTAGGTTATGTCGGAAGAGACGTGGAATCGATGGTGCGCGATCTCGTGGAAACGGCCGTTCGAATTGTAAAGGCGGAAAAGACCGAAGAGGTAAAAGATAAAGCCGAAGCGATGGCGAATGAACGGCTTGTTCACGTCCTCGTGCCTGGTAAAAAAGCAAACAAATCGTTTAAAAACCCGCTTGAGATGTTTTTTGGCAACCAGGAAGCGAATCAGACCTCGCAATCCCCTGATTCCGAAGAACTTTCTCTGTCCCAGGAAAGACGGCAGGTTGCTCACCAGCTTGCGATGGGCCAGCTGGAGGACACGGTCGTTGAAATCGAAGTAGAGGATGCCGCACCTTCGATGCTGGATATGTTTTCGGGTTCAGGAATTGAACAAATGGGTATTAATATGCAAGAGATGCTTGGGAATTTCATGCCCAAAAAAATGAAGAACCGCAAGCTGCCTGTCCGTGAAGCGAGAAAAGTACTCGTAATTCAAGAGGCACAGAAGCTCATCGATATGGATGAAGTGATGCAGGAATCTGTACAGCGGGCAGAGCAATCAGGCATTATTTTTATCGACGAGATTGATAAAATCGCGGGCAAGGAATCCAATTCGGCGCAAGTGTCCCGGGAAGGGGTACAGCGCGATATTTTACCGATTGTAGAAGGTTCGACCGTGATAACGAAATACGGCCCTGTGAAAACAGACTACGTCCTGTTCATCGCCGCGGGTGCTTTTCACATGGCGAAGCCTTCGGATCTAATCCCCGAATTGCAGGGACGTTTCCCGATTCGTGTGGAACTGGGAAGCCTGCGGGTGGAGGATTTTATCCGCATCCTTACGGAACCGAGAAATGCCCTAATTAAACAATACACCGCGCTCTTAGAGACGGAAGGAATAAAAGTTGAATTTTCTGACGAAGCTGTTAGGGAGATCGCGGCACTCGCAACTGAGGTGAATCAAAACACAGATAATATCGGAGCCAGAAGATTACATACAATTCTTGAAAAATTGCTTGAAGATTTATCATTTGAGGCATCCGATATTAACTTGGAGAAAATTTTAATTACACCTGAGTATGTGAAAGAGAAACTCAAAGACATTGTGGAAGATCGCGATTTAAGCCGTTATATATTATAGAAAATGAAGGAGGATTTACAACAATGGACTTACTTGCAAAAATACGACGCATTAACCGCTTGCTGCAAAAAACGGCAGGACACCCTGTAAACTTTATGGAGATGGCTGAGGTACTAAGCGAAATCATTGGAGCCAACATTTTCGTTCTCAGCCGCAAAGGAAAAATTCTTGGCCACGCGATCGCGCAGGAAGTGGATAATGAACGCATTCGTAAAATGCTGGAAGAGAAGCGTTTTCCGGGAGATTACAGCACCCAGCTCCTGCGGGTGGACGAAACGTCTGCAAACCTTGATATTGAAAGCCCATATACTGCATTCCCGGTTGAGATGAAAGATTTATTCAAAAATGCCTTAACAACGGTTGTACCCGTTATCGGCGGAGGGGATCGTCTCGGCACACTCATACTTGCCCGCGTAAACGAAAAATTTACGGATGACGATTTAGTTCTGGCTGAAGTAGGGGCTACCGTAGTCGGAATGGAAATTCTGAGAGAACGGGCGGAAGAGATTGAACAGGAAGCGCGCAGCAAGGCAGTCGTACAGATGGCGATTGGCTCTCTGTCCTACAGCGAGCTGGAGGCGGTTGAACATATTTTTGAAGAACTGGATGGCAGGGAGGGCTTGCTCGTTGCAAGTAAAATTGCAGACAGGGTAGGGATTACGCGTTCCGTGATTGTCAATGCGCTTCGTAAGCTGGAAAGCGCAGGTGTCATTGAGTCTCGTTCGCTTGGGATGAAGGGAACATACATTAAGATTTTGAATGAGAAGCTGCTGCCTGAATTAGAAAAATTAAAGACTTCGTAAACACGTTAAAATACTTGTTCGGTAAATTAGCCCTATCTTTAAGATAGGGCTTTGTTCATTTACTGCAATCTGCTAATATAAGATCGTTAATTAAATTGTGTATATTTGTCGAATATGCAGGAGATTTTGTCGTAGTATGGAATATAGTAGGTTGAGGATTCAGCTATTGAACAAGTTTTATCTATATATTGGGGGAATAATGCGTGCTTACCATGCCCACTTTGTCGATTTTTGAAAGAGCGCTCGATGCTGCATCGATGCGTCAGCAGGCCATCAGCAATAACATCGCAAATGTTGATACGCCGCACTATAAGTCGGAGAGTGTATCTTTTGAGGACGAGCTGCAGAAAGCATTGAATCAAAACAGCACCTCCTTTACCGCGTACCGGACAGATCCGAAACATTTTACTTTTGGGACCCCGTCGATGCAGAATATCATGCCCCGTTTACATAAAGATACTTCAGTGGGCCCCATGCAGAATTCGGATAATAATGTAGATTTGGACTATGAAATGAGCAATCTGGCAAAAAATCAACTCTGGTATAATGCGCTTGTTCAGCAAACAAGCGGTCAATTCACAAAATTGCGCAGCGTAATCGGAGGAGGAAAATAGCGATGGGGTTATTCGGCAGTTTTGATATAAGCGCATCCGCCTTGACAGCCAACCGCCTGCGTATGGATGTAATATCGAGCAATATCTCGAATGCCAACACGACGCGCGGTGAATATGTCAACGGGCAATGGCAGCCTTATCGCCGTAAGCTGGCGGTTGTTGAACCAAAGACCAATTCCAACTTTGACAGCTTTTTGCAGGCAGCGGTGGGAAATGCGGGAACTGCACAAGCGGCCGGCGTTCGTGTTTCAGAGATTGTTCCTGACAGCACGCCTTTTAAATATGTATATGACCCGACACACCCGGATGCGAATGCGGACGGATATGTGGCAATGCCGAATGTTGATATGCTGAAAGAAATGGTGGATTTAATGTCAACGACGCGTGCGTACGAGTCAAACGCAACCGCAGTGAACGCCGCAAAGGCGATGGCGATAAAAGCTCTGGAAATTGGCAGATAAGGAGAAGACAAATGATAGATAAAATTATATCAGGGTTGCCGATTCAAACAATAAAGGAACCGGCAAGCAATCCTGGGGTTGCGACGCCATATGAAGTGACGAGTTCTTTTTCTTCCTATTTAAAGAACGCACTAAATGAAGTAAACCAACTGCAGGGCGCTGCGGATAAAATGAATCAGGGGCTTGCTACAGGCCAGGTTCAAGATTTGCATCAAGTAATGATGCTTCGCAAAAGTCAGCGATTGCCCTGGATATGACTCTGCAAATCCGCAACAAAGCGGTAGAGGCTTATCAGGAGATTATGAGAATGCAAATTTAGCAATTAATGGTCATTGGCGGGGTGGAGGATGAAAGAGAGATTACAGCAGTGGCGTGAGAGAATCGGAGCATTCTGGGGCCGCTTTTCAAATAAACAAAGAATGTTGATTGGAGCTACTACGGCATTTCTTATTATTGCGATGTCGTTATTTATTTACATTGCATCAAGGCCGAATTACGTTCCGCTATTCAGCGGAAACTTGAGCGAAGTAGACGTCGCCCAGATTAAACAGGAGCTTGATGCCTCGGGGTATCAAGGGCAGTATCAAATCCAGGGGAATAATGTTCTTGTTCCGGAGAAGGACAAGTATAACCTGGCGGCCGATTTAACAGCAAAAGGCATCCCGAAAGGGGACGGTGTACGGCTTGATATTTTCAGCCAGAATATCGGGATGGGCATGACCGACAGGCAGTTTGATGTCGTGGAACGCGACGCTATGCAGACACAGCTTGCGGATTTACTTAAGACGGTTGATGGCGTACGGGATGCGAAAGTTGTCCTCACCATGCCAACAAAGGAAGTATTTATTCGTCCGGACGCAGAGGCATCAAAAGCTACCGCATCGATTGTTGTTGATGTTGAACCCGGCAAGCAGCTGGAGGCGCCGCAGATTAATGCCCTTTATAATTTAGTTTCCAAAAGCGTGCCCAACTTGCCGAAAGAAAACATTGTGATCATGAACCAGTACAGCGAAATGCTGGAGCCTCAGACGGATAACGGGGATGTTTACGCCCTCGATCAGTACGAAAAACAGCGAAAAATCAAAAAAGATATAGAAATGGACATTCAGCGCAACCTGCAAAACATGCTTGGCACGATCTTAGGACGGGACAAGGTCTTTGTATATACGTACGTCAAGCTGAATTTTGACAAGACACAAAGAGAAGAAAACCTTGTCGAACCTGTTGACAAGCAAAACAATGAGGGTATTATTATCAGCGCTGAGAAGATACAGGAAACGTACAGTGGAAAAGGCGCCCAGGCTGGCGGAACCGCCGGGACGGGCCAAACACAAATTCCAGGCTATCCGGGAGCGGCAGGCACCGGGGACGGCCAATACGAAAAAACAGAGGACCGGGTCAATCGTGAAGTGAACCGGGTTAAGCAGAATATCGTAGGGCAGCCGTACAAAATCGATGATATTACGATTAATGTAGGGGTAGAGCCTCCGGATCCGACAAAGCCGGCGAGCCTTACTCCGGACACGCAGAATCGTATTCAGCAATTGCTTGGAAATGTGGTGCGGGCTTCCCTCTCCTCTCAGGGAACCCAATTCACACAGCAGCAAATTAACGACAGAATCAGCGTGTTCCCACAGGCGTTTAGCGGAAAGCAGCAGGTTGCTCAGCCGGCTAATAACATGTGGAGAAACATCGCGATCTACGGCGGCATCGGCCTTGTTGTTATCGCCGGTATCATTGCATTTATTCTCGTTCGCCGCAGAAGGAACCAGGAAGAAGAGGAAGAAGTGCTGCAGGCTCCGCCGCTTGAAGTTCCCGAACTTGAATATGCCGATGAAGGGGAAGAGGCAATCGTGCGCAAGCAGCTGGAAAAATTGGCCAAACAACGGCCGGAGGAATTTGTCGGCTTGCTTCGCACATGGTTAGCAGATGAATAAAAGTGAGGGATGGACATGGCAAGGCCGGCAAAGGAATTAAGCGGGAGACAAAAGGCCGCAATTCTTCTCATTTCGCTTGGTCCAGAAGTATCTGCCCAGGTTTTCAAGCATTTGCGTGAAGAAGAGATAGAGCAGCTAACACTTGAAATTGCGAATGTACGGAAAGTAGATATTACGGAAAAAGATACGGTTTTAACGGAATTTCACCAGATTTGTGTTGCCCAGGAGTATATTTCGCAGGGCGGAATTAATTATGCGAAGGAAATCCTTGAGAAGGCGCTGGGCCAGCAGAAAGCATTCGATATTATCAACCGGTTGACGGCCCACCTTCAGGTTCGGCCTTTTGATTTTGCCAGGAAGGCTGACCCGGCACAAATTTTAAACTTTATTCAAAATGAGCATCCGCAAACGATTGCCCTTGTCCTTTCTTACTTGGAACCGGAACAATCAGCGATTATCCTGTCGGCTTTACCGCAGGAGAGAATGGCTGAGGTTGCCAGGAGGATCGCTTTAATGGACAGCACATCACCGGAAGTTATCAGCCAGGTGGAACATGTTTTAGAACAGAAGCTCTCTTCTACCGTTGTACAGGATTACACGCAGGCAGGCGGGGTAGAAGCGGTCGTAAATGTGCTGAATAACGTAGACCGTGGAACAGAGCGTGTGATTCTGGACACGCTTGAAATCCAGGACCCTGAACTTGCGGAAGAAATCAAGAAAAGAATGTTTGTGTTTGAAGATATCGTTACGCTTGATGATAAGTCGATCCAGCGCGTCATTCGTGATATTGAAAATGCTGATTTAATGCTGGCGCTGAAGGTTGCCAGCGAAGAGGTGCGCAACGTTATATTCCGCAATATGTCGAAGCGTATGGTTGATACATTTAAAGAAGAGATGGAATTTATGGGACCGGTGCGTCTGCGCGATGTTGAAGAAGCACAGACGCGGATCGTCGGAACGATCAGGCGCCTTGAGGAATCTGGTGAGATTATCATTGCCCGTGGTGGGGGAGATGAAATAATTGTCTAGAATTATTAAATCTTCTTCTTATTCCACAGTGGGAAATAAACGTGTTATTGAGCATCCGGTACAGGCGCCCGCTGAACCTGAGGACAATATGGTGGATGGCGATGCTCCGCTAAATATGGATGCACAGGTTTCAACCGGGGTTGACCAAGTCATTCGTCAGGCACAGGAACAGGCGGAACAAATCATTCAGGATGCTGTTCAGCAAACGGAACAAACGGCGAATGAGTCCAGGCAGGAGATTGAATGGTGGTGGGAGCAGCGAAGGCAGGAGGATGAAGCTGTCCGCGCCCAGGTGCAGGAGCAGGCGTTTCAACAGGGGCTTGAGCTTGGTAAAGAGGAAGGACAGCGCATGGTGTACGAAGAGTATTCATTAGCGCTGCAGCAGGCGAGGGCCATTCTCGAAGAAGCTCCGGTTATGAAGCGAACGGTTATCGGGGAAGCCGAATCGTTTGTACTGGATCTAACGCTTGGTATTGCCAGGAAGATTATCGGTGAGCAGCTCGCTGCCGATAAAGAGAATCTGCTTGCTCTCATACGCAAGGCCCTGTCCCAAACGCAGGAATACAAATCATTGAGCGTAGCGGTAAGCCCGGACGCCTATGAATACGTCCAGGAGAACCGTGGTAAACTGCTTGAGGTGCTTGACAGTCAAATCGAGATGTTGATTGTTCCGGACGAATCCATAACCGAAGGCGGGTGTGTGGTTCGGACCTCATTGGGAAGCGTTGATGCAAGGGTGGACACACAGCTTGAGGAAATCAAAAAGGCGTTAGCAGACCTTACGACAAATGGAAGCGAGTAAACGTATGCTGGATGTTGAGAAGTATTTATCTGCATTGCACAACATAAATCCAATACGGGTGAATGGCAAAGTGTCCCAGGTTATCGGACTAACCGTAGAATCGATGGGGCCGGATGTTCGTGTCGGGGAAGTTTGTGAAATTTATCCTTCCGGGCTTGCGGCTCCTTCACTTGCCGAGGTTGTAGGGTTCAAAGATAACAAAGTCCTCCTCATGCCGCTCGGTGATTTAGGGGCCATCGGTCCGGGATGTGATGTAGTAGCAACAGGCAAGCCCCTCACCGTGAAAGTCGGCCCTGAACTGCTGGGGAACATTCTCGATGGAAACGGAAGGCTGATGAATGGCGGAAGTTTACCCAAAGGAATGGCGGAGTACCCCGTAGACAACCAGCCGCCCAATCCTCTGGCGCGGCCCAGAATCAGGGAACCGCTCTCGGTTGGTGTGCGGGCGATTGATGGGCTGCTTACCGTAGGAAAAGGGCAGCGAATCGGGATTTTCGCCGGAAGCGGCGTTGGAAAGAGTACCCTTCTGAGCATGATCGCAAGAAATACAGAAGCAGATGTTAATGTCATCGGGTTAATTGGAGAGCGCGGGCGAGAGGTAGCTGATTTTATCGAACGCGATCTTGGAGAAGAAGGCTGCGCCGCTCCGTTGTCATCGTGGCCACATCTGATCAACCTGCACTCGTAAGGATTAAGGGAGCACTGCTTACGACTGCGGTTGCTGAATATTTCCGCGATCAGGGATTGAACGTTATGATGATGATGGATTCTGTCACCCGGTTCGCAATGGCCCAGCGTGAAGTTGGGCTGGCGATTGGCGAACCGCCCGCAACCCGCGGGTATACGCCGTCGGTTTTTGCCATGCTGCCCAAGCTGATGGAACGGGCGGGAACTTCTTCTAAAGGGACGATCACTGCTTTTTATACCGTTCTCGTAGAAGGAGACGACATGAACGATCCGATTGCCGACTCCGTGCGTGGGATACTGGATGGACATATTGTTCTCAGTCGTAAAATTGCCCACACAGGCCACTACCCTGCCATTGATATATTAGGAAGTGTGAGCCGCGTAATGAAAGAAATTGTCACCCCTGAGCATAATGCTGCCGCAGGGAGTTGAAGCGGCTGATGGCTATCTACCGTGATGCTGAAGACTTGATTAATATCGGAGCCTATAAAATGGGGGCAAACCGGGATATTGATATGGCGATTAAATACCGGGACATTATTATGCATTATACGGGCCAGGGAACCGACGAAATTTCTTCGCTCGATAACGCGATTGCGTCGCTTACGGCTACGTTTAGTACGAAAAAGTAGGTGTTGATTATGTCATTTCATTATTCATTTCAGAAAATCCTGGATATGAAAGAGAAGGAGAAGGAGCAGGCTGAGATGAGCTACAGCAAGTCAATGCAGACCCTTCAAGTGGAACAGAAGCGCCTGTTCACCCTGCAGCAGACAAAAGAAGAGATGGAGCGGCGCATGATCCGGAATGAAGAGAGCATTTCTCTTTCTGAACTGAAAGACTCCTACCAGTACTTACACCATTTGCAGAAGCTAGTCTTGCAGGCACATCATACGACGATCCAGGCAGAAAAAGAAGTAGAGTACAAGCAGGAGATTCTTACAGAGAAAGCGATGGATGAGAAAGTGTGGTCCAAGCTTAAAGATAAGTCGTATGTAAGATATATAGAGACAATGAAAGTGACAGAACAAAAGGAGTTAGACGAAATTGCAATCGCGCGCTATTACAGGCAAAGGGCAGCTCGCCGGGAGTAAGGAGGTTTGCTTATGGAAGAGATGGGTGAGGAGCAATCCTATAGTAAACTGGAGTGGTTCTTTTATATCGTTTTTATCCCGCTTCTTTTTACTGTTGTCTTGGCTGGGATTATCGCGCAGATGTTCGGATACAATGTCGTAGGTGTACTGGCCAAAGGATTAAATCAAATCCCAGTTGTTGAAAAAGTAATTCCAGACTCGATTGCACCTGCGCCTCCGACAGCGACAGAGGGTAAAAAAACGTCAGGAACGAACGATAACACGACCGGGGAATTACGTGCCCAGATTCTGAGCAAAGACAAGGAAATTGCAGCGATTAAAGAGGCATCAAACAATGATAAACAAACAATCAGGCAGTTGGAGCAGCAGATAGCAAGCCTCAAACAAGCTTCAGCTGCGGGCAGCGAGGCGGCAGCAGCAGATAGGAAAAAGCAAATTCAGGACGTAGCAAAAACATACACATCAATGTCCGCCGGTAAAGCTGCCCCTATTATTGAAAAGCTGACATTACAGGAGGCATCCTATGTAATGCTTGCTATGAAGCCGGAAGAAAGAGCTGCCATTTTTGCGAAAATGGACCCGCAAAAAGCGGCTGATCTATCGATCCTGCTTAAAGATATGACATTGTCGAAAGACGCGGATATTGCCTCCATGCAAAAACGCATTCAGGCACTGGTTGCCTCTCTTGGAAATGCAAAGAAGAAGTAATACTGAATTAGCTAAAAATGAGTGACATATTAATCGCGGATTTTATTGTATTTTACAAGAGATTACAATATATTTAGGGGAAAGGAGGTGGAAAAATGACGACAATACAAGTAAACGGGAACGCAGAGAAGCCGATTTCCCCGGCAGCGGGCTCCGCAAACAAAACGGCCAGCACAGACGGGGGCTCATTTGGGAAAGAGATGGAATCTGCGGTAGCGGCGATTACATCAGTGGCAGTGCCGCAAGAACAAATTTCGACAGGCGGAACAGGCGCACAGCAGCTGGAAGAAACAAACCTCTCGGCCCTTGAGAAAATGCTCGATTCACTTCTTGCTCTCATGAAGGCGCAGCCTGATCCTGGCAAGGATAACAGTGAGATAAGCCCGGAACTTTATTCGGTTTTGCAGCAAATATATCAACTGATGACCGGTGAAAACCAGATTCAGGTACAACTCACCCGCCCGGCGGAACAGCAGCTTATTGTTTCATCGCAGCAACTGTTAGCCATCTATCAAAACCTCGGCGCGAAAAAGGAAACCCTCCCAGGGGCAGCGGAACTAACACAAAAGGTTGTGAATTTACTTTCCTCCCTTTCGCCTGAAAAAGAGGGAAATCTGCCAAAGGACTTTCTGGCAAAAGTGCAGGAAGCTCTTCGTTTGCTAAATTCACCCGGCAAACAGACAGCGGCAACTACCGGGGAAACTGGATCGAGGATAGAGCAGGCTACAGCGCCGGTTCAAGCAGATACCAAACAAGTACCGGCAAAGGGAGCAGTAATGGCT
This sequence comes from Aneurinibacillus tyrosinisolvens, assembly GCF_001015055.1. GTDB lineage: Bacteria > Bacillota > Bacilli > Aneurinibacillales > Aneurinibacillaceae > Aneurinibacillus_A > Aneurinibacillus_A tyrosinisolvens. The sequence goes on from NZ_BBWZ01000005.1 coordinate 223,135, forward strand.
CCTGTGGAACAGCCAAATGATAGTGAAACAAGCCAAACGCCGGTTCAAGAAGACGGGGAGGCAACAAAGGTTGGCCATCACCAGTCACAAAATCCAATGCCAGCCAGTGTTGAAAAGAATCAAACAGTATGGAAATCCAGCACGGATACGCCTTTAATTCCGTCTCGCTTCTTCGCTAAAGAAATCGAAGCCATGGTTGCAAGACAAATCCAGGTGAACCGTGGAACCGGGGCAGTGGAAACGACTCTTCGCCTTTTCCCGGAAAACCTTGGCCAGGTTGACGTCCGCATTACAGCATTAAACGGACAGATAACGGCTCACTTCGTAACGAGCAGTACGGCAGGAAAAGAAGCGGTGGAACAGCAGCTTCATCAGCTGCGCAGCGCACTCATACAGCAGGGGCTTTATGTAGAAAAAATAGAGGTCTCCCAGAACAGTACCACAGCAGCAGGCGCTTCAAACAACGATATGCTGGATCAGGGGAAAGGAAATTCCCGCCAGCAACAGCAGGGTGAGAAGCAAGAGGAATCGTCTGAGCCTGCTCCCGTGTTTGATTTGGCTTCCCTTCTCCAGGAGGATGAACCTGCGGCAGGCAGCAGCATGAGTAAGGAAATTAATACAATTGCATGAGGAAGGGGGAGACGGGATGAGTACGATTGAAACAGCTGTAAACCATACCGCATCTTTTTCAAATGCGAAACAGAAATCGTTTCAAGAACAGTCTAAGCTCGGGAAAGATGATTTTTTAAAAATTCTTGTTACACAGCTGCAGAATCAAGATCCGACACAGCCTTTGCAGGACCGGGAATTTATTGCGCAAATGACACAGTTCAGTTCGCTTGAGCAGATGACACAGCTCAATGAAATGTTCAGCCAGTTCGCCCAATCCCAAACGATTGGCGGTTTTTCAAACATGATTGGCAAGAAGATTACCTGGACGGAGACTGAAACAGAAGGCACCGGCGATAATGCGGTAGAGAAAGACGTTACCAGGGAAGGAATTGTCTCCGCGGTCAGCATGAAGGACGGCAAAACGCAGGCCGTGCTTGAAGACGGCAAAAAGCTGGATGTGACGAAGATCGAAACGGTTTCCGATCCGTCCGCCAAACCGCCAGAATCACCGGCCGGCACGGGTACAGGGCAATGAATCAAATAAAAGCAGGACAAGTTTATTTTCCTCAATCACTGCCGCAGGTTCAGCAAAGAAAAAAAACGGCTGTCCAGCCGGAACAATCGTTTGGAAATGTACTGCAGCAGAAAATTCAGGGGAAAACGACGGAGCAGCTTCAATTCTCTAACCATGCTTTGCAAAGGCTGGAGAAACGGGGAATCACGCTAAACCAGGAAGAGCTAACGAAACTGGCCGGTGCAGTTGAAAAAGCGGGGCAAAAAGGTGCACGTGAATCTCTTATTCTGATGAAGAATGTAGCTTATATCGTAAGTGTGCCGAATAAAAAAGTAATCACAGCTGTTGATAGCCATTCGATGCAGGATCATGTGTTTACGAGCATCGATAGTGCAATTATCGTCAATGAATAAATAGGATGGGCCGGACCTCACTGAGGGAGCCCCGTACCGCTGACTGACAGAAGCGGTACATTTAAGAGGAGGAAATAAGAATGCTTCGATCTTTATATTCTGGTGTTGCGGGCATGCGCGGATTCCAAACAAAGCTCGATGTTATCGGAAATAACATCGCAAACGTAAACACGGTTGGTTACAAGAAGAGCCGGGTCATGTTTCAGGATATCCTGAGTCAGACAGTTGCCGGAGGAAAAGCAGCAGAAGCGGGAGCAACAGGCGGGATTAACGGTAAGCAAATCGGACTTGGGTCGACGGTTTCTTCCATTGATGTTATCCATACACCCGGTTCCCCTCAAGTAACAAACGTGGGCTCCGACTTATCGATTCACGGCAACGGTTTTTTCGTTGTTAGGCCTACAGCGGATGCTGGAGAAATGTTTTTGACGCGTGCAGGCAACTTCACGATTGACGCTGCTAATCAGCTGGTTACTTCAAGCGGAATGCTCGTTGTAGACGAGGGGGGCGCGCCGATCACCCTGCCTGATGGTACGAAAAGCTATTCTATCGCACCGGATGGAACTGTAAACGCAACGGATGAGGCCGGACAAACGACCCCTGCCGGAAAAATCGGGATTGCCCTTGTGCAAAACCCGGGAGGGCTTGAAAAGGTTGGCGGATCCTTATATAGAGCAACCCCGGCTTCTGATGTAACCATTTCTGATGGGGGAGATGTTACTGAACTGATGACCAAGGCGGGCACACGAGGAGATGTTATTGCCGGCGAGCTTGAAATGTCAAACGTCGATTTAGCGGAAGAGTTTACTGAAATGATTATTACACAGCGCGGATTCCAGGCGAACTCTCGCATTATTACGACCTCAGACTCTATTCTTGAAGAACTTGTAAACCTGAAGCGCTAAAGCAATAGGATGGAGAGGGGGGTTCCTCCCCTCTTTTCATCTATAAAAAGAGCCATACAATTTATCCTTTCGGAGGCTATATGATATACCTTACACGGTTGAACGGAAAGAAGCATGTGATCAACGCGCTGCTCATTGAAACACTCGAAGCCACGCCGGATACCGTCATTACACTAGTAAATGGGAAAAAGTTTGTCGTTAAAGAAAGTTTGCCAGATGTTCTTTCCCTGGTAAGTATATATTATAAAGAAATCAATGCAATCAAAGCGTTAACGATGCATACTAGAGAGAAAGAGTCGGAGGAGCCAGACGATGGGGAATCTATTTAAGAATAAACTATTTAATATTGCACTTATTATTATTATTGCGATTACTCTCCTTGGAGTTGTTACCTTTGTTTTGTGGCAGACGTATCTAAAACCGGCACCTGCCGGGACGGCGGCACAAGAAACGAAAAAAGAGGTTAGTGCAGCGGAGTTTCAAAAAGTAACATATGAAACCGAAGAAATCCGGACAAACCTTGCAACCGGAACTTTAATTGTAGCTAAGTTTGCAATTCAAGCGGACGGCGAGAATGCAAAGAATGAACTTGAGTTGCGAAAAGCGCAGGTGAATAACATCATTATAAGAGCACTTTCTTCGATGAAGCCTGATGACATAAAGGATGCAAAAGGGATAGACAAAATGCAGGAAACAATGAAAAAAGATTTAAACGGGGTCATGCAGGAAGGCAAAGTAGTACAAGTGATTACTACGAATAAAATAGTAGATTTATAGTCTTACTTTTGCTAGTTTGTAGCCGCACAATAAGGAGGTGACACTTATGACAGAGGTATTGTCCCAGTCGGAGATAGACGCGCTGCTTGCTGCGATATCTTCAGGGGAAATGAATGCGGAAGAGCTGAAAAAAGAAGACACGGAAAGAAAGGTAAAAGTATATGACTTCAAAAGGGCTCTTCGTTTTTCTAAGGATCAGATTCGTACGCTTACTCGCATCCACGAGAATTATGCCAGGTTACTCACTACATACTTTTCAGCTCAATTGCGAACATTTGTACAAATAAGTGTCGCATCTGTTGATCAGCTACCCTACGAAGAATTTATTCGTTCCATCCCGAAAATGACCATTCTTAATATTTTCGAAGCAGAACCTCTTGAGGGAAGAATGGTAATGGAAGTAAATCCTAACATTGCCTATGCGATGCTTGAACGATTGCTGGGCGGTTCGGGAACAGCTCCCAATAAAGTCGGAACGCTGACAGAGATCGAAACGATTATAATGGAACGTATTTTTAGCCGGGCTTTGCAAAGCTTTGCGGAAGCCTGGAAAAACGTAATCGATATTGAACCGGAATTGGAACTGATGGAAGTAAATCCGCAGTTTATGCAGATTGTGTCTCCCAACGAAACGGTTGCGGTTATCTCATTTAGTACGAAGATTGGTGAGACAACGGGAATGATTAATCTCTGTTTGCCTCATGTGGTACTGGAACCTTTAATGGTAAAATTATCAGCTCATTACTGGCTGTCTACGCAGAAGAAAGTAAGGGATGAGCGTGAAATAGAGGCATTGCGTGAACGAGTCCAAAAGGCGAAGCTCCCTCTCATTGCCGAACTCGGCACGTCAACGATATCTGTTGGGGAATTTTTGAATCTGAGTGTTGGAGATGTTGTCCAGCTTGACCAGGGGACAGATGATAAAGTGAAAGTGCGTGTAGGCCAAAAAACAAAATTCCTTGCACGGCCCGGTACGGCAAAGGGAAAAACGGCTATCATGATTGAGGATGTTTTAGAGGAAGAGGTGGGGGAAGATGAGTAGGGAAATGCTATCCCAGGATGAAATTGATGCGCTGCTCCGGCAGAATAACCTGGAAGAGGATAACGAAGATAATGGAGACGACCTGGAGACTACGCCTGATATTGATGACTTTTTATCTCCTTTCGAGCAGGACGCCCTTGGTGAGATTGGAAATATTACCTTCGGAAGCGCAGCAACGGCTCTGTCCAGCCTCCTCGGCCAGGCAACGGATATTACGACTCCGAAAGTTGGGGCTATTCGAAGAGAGGATGTTGAGGAGCAATTTCCCCGTCCTTATGTCGCTGTGCATGTAGAATATACAGAAGGTTTTCAAGGGATAAATTTGCTCGTCATCCGTAAAGAAGATGCGCAAATTATTGCGGACCTTATGATGGGCGGGGACGGAACCGCTCCTCCGGAGGAATTGTCGGAAATTCATCTAAGCGCCGTCCAGGAAGCGATGAACCAGATGATGGGCTCCGCCGCTACCTCGATGTCTACCATTTTTAATAAACTCGTAAATATATCGCCCCCGGGCATTGATATGATGGACTTGGCGCAAGGCGAAGGTGCGGAGAACATACCAAACGACAATATCCTGGTCAAGGTTTCCTTTAGGCTGAAGGTTGGCGACTTGATTGATTCAAACCTTATGCAGCTGCTTCCTGTCCCTTTTGCCCGTTCCATGATAAATCAACTCATCGGGGGAATGGACGAGGAACCGGCGGCACCGGTTCCAGAAGAGACGGCACCAGCTCCGCAGCAGGAACAGCCACCGTTAGCCGCTCAAGGAGCAATGCCAATGGGAGAAGATCCGGTAGCGGCGCAGGGAACGGGATACCCTTATCCCCCCCAGCAGCCGGCGCAGCCAGGGTACATGCCTGAACAACCGGTGCAGCCGCCGGCGTATCAACAGCCACCGATGTACCAGCAGCCACCGACGTACCAGCAGCCGATGTATTATCAGCAGCCGCCGATGTACCAGCAGCCCTCTCAACCAGGTGGCGGTTATCAGCCACCGCCAATGAATGTGCAGCCGGTGCAGTTTTCCGCCTTTGATTCGGGAGGGATGGCACAGGCGAATCCGCAAAACCTTGGTATGCTGCTTGATATACCATTGCAGGTAACCGTGGAGCTAGGCAGAACAAAAAAACAAATCAAAGACATCCTTGATCTATCTCCCGGCTCTATCATAGAACTGGACAAGCTTGCCGGTGAACCGGTAGATATACTTGTGAACAATAAGTTAATCGCGAAAGGCGAAGTAGTCGTGATTGATGAAAACTTCGGAGTGAGGGTCACGGATATTATCAGCCAGTGGGATCGCGTTCAAAAATTACAATAATATTGGCATATTGGGAGGACGAAGTGAATGAGTAAAGTATTGATTGTAGACGATGCAGCCTTTATGCGTATGATGATTAAAGAAATTCTATCTAAGAACGGTTTTACAGTTGTAGGAGAAGCGAGCGACGGTTCACAGGCTGTAGAGAAGTATAAAGAGCTTACGCCCGATCTCGTTACCATGGATATTACAATGCCCGAGATGGATGGCATCACTGCTTTAAAAGAAATTAAAAAAATCGACGCGAATGCCAAAGTTATTATGTGTTCTGCAATGGGCCAGCAGGCAATGGTTATCGATGCGATTCAGGCCGGGGCAAAAGATTTTATTGTAAAGCCGTTTCAGGCTGATCGTGTAATTGAAGCGATTAAGAAAACGCTTGGGTAGTATCATGACGGCGGTTTTCTTTTTGGCTAACCAGGTACATGTTCTAGCAAATCCTGCCCTGCCCACGAAAACGCCGCTGGGTGAACAGGAAGCGCTTGTGGGAAGTTCGGCCACATCGACAGCGGCAATGATTCTGCAGACGATTTTTGTTCTGGCTTTAATGATTGGATTTATTTACTTACTGCTTCGTTTTCTGGGGAAGCGCTCGACCCTCCTTTTCGGGAAATCGTTTATCCGGACGTTAGGAGGATGCTCCCTTGGCCCGCAAAAAACGCTGCAAGTTGTACAGGTCGGGGATTCTCTCTACATCGTCGGAGTGGGGGAAAGTGTCAATCTCATACGCCATATCAACGATCCGGAAGAAGTGCAGGCGCTTCTCGCATCGATGGAAGCTCAATACGAAGAGCCGGCCCCGAGCATCGCAGCAGTGGGATCATGGATGAAGCAGCTAAGGAAGAGGCGCAAGGGCGCAATACCGGATGATTTCGAAGCCGCTTTTCAATTGAAGATAGAAGAAGCAAAGCAGCGCAGAGAAATGATGGAAGAAGAATTGTTCGACGATAGGGAGAATGGAAACAAAAAATGAAACGCACTTATTTATTGTTCATCCTTACAGCAGCTGCTTTATTCCTGTTCTTCCCAGAAAGAACATTTGCGGCAAACCAGGTCGTTGTGCCGGGCGTTGATATTAAATTCGGCACGTCCAATAATCCGCAGGATGTATCCGTCACACTGCAAATTTTGCTTCTTTTTACGATAATGTCCATTGCGCCATCCATTCTTATTATGATGACGTGTTTTACGAGAATTGTAATTGTCCTGTCCTTTACAAGGACTGCCCTGTCGACGCAGCAAGCACCGCCAACGCAAGTGCTTGTTGGACTGGCCTTGTTCCTAACCTTCTTTATTATGGCTCCTACTTTTTCCGAGGTGAACAACCAGGCGCTCCAGCCTTATTTTAAGAAACAGATTACACAGGAGCAGGCCATACAAAGGGCGGAGCTTCCCTTCAAGAATTTTATGACGAAGCATACAAGAGGGAAAGATTTGAATTTATTTCTTGAGTACAGCAAGGCGCCAAAGCCGAAAACGGTGAAGGACATCCCGCTTACGGCGCTCGTTCCAGCCTATGCGATTAGCGAACTGAAAACAGCGCTGCAAATGGGCTTTATGATTTTTATCCCTTTTCTCGTTATTGATATGGTCGTTGCCAGCGTGCTGATGGCAATGGGGATGATGATGCTGCCGCCTGTTATGATTTCACTGCCCTTTAAAATTTTGCTCTTTATTCTCGTAGATGGATGGTATCTCGTCGTAAAATCTTTGCTATTAAGCTATCAATGAGGTGAAAGGTTTGTCGCAGGAATTTATTATTTCTCTTGCCCAGAAAGGGGTCTTTACCGTATTGCTGACAAGTGCCCCGCTGGTAGGAATTGCCCTTGTTGCAGGCTTACTCGTTAGCATCTTCCAGGCGACGACGTCCATTCAGGAAGCAACGCTTGCCTTTGTTCCGAAAATTGTTGCCACAATGCTTGCGCTCATCCTATTTGGGCCCTGGATGTTAAACCACCTGCTGGAATTCACCAGCAGCATTTTGGGCAATCTTTATAAATTTATAGGATAGTATTATGACGCATATTATACAATTATTGCCCGCCTTTTTGCTCGTTTTCCTGCGGCTTACCGCATTCTTTGTCTCGGCGCCTATTTTTTCGACAAGAAGCATTCCAACAACGTATAAGATAGGGCTGTCGTTCTTTCTGGCGTTAATTGCATTTCCTATGGTAAAGGCGGGCGCTCCCATACCTGTTGACTGGCACTATGTCTATTTAGCGATAAAAGAGGTGCTTGTCGGTCTTATCCTTGGGTTTATTGGCACGCTCCTTTTGTCCGCCATTCAAATAGCCGGTTCCTTTATTGATATGATGCTCGGCCTTGCGATTGCCAGCGTATTTGACCCGATGACGGGCACGCAGTCACCATTAATGGGGAATTTTAAATACATGCTTACGATTTTATTTATTCTATCCGTAAATGGCCATCACCTGCTGATAGAAGGGGTTTTATCAAGCTATCATGTAGTTCCGTTAGATCGCTGGATTAGTGGATTCGGGAACGGGTCACTCAGCGCTTTTTTAATGCAGAAATTTTCGTATATGTTTATGAGCGGGTTGCTGCTTGCGGCACCAATGATTAGTTCAATGTTTGTTATTGATGTGGCGCTTGGTATTGTTGCCAAGACGGTACCGCAAATGAACATTTTCGTTGTCGGGATGCCAGCGAAAATTATCGCTGGCTTTCTCATATTAATTATTGTTTTTCCGGGCTACTTTTTTGTGATGACACGTTTGCTTGAAGTGCTTTTTTCCTCAATGGCTCAGATGATTGCGATAATGGGTGAAAGGCAATGAAAATGAATCGCTTTCCAGTTCATCTACAGTTCTTTGCAGGAGAGAAGACGGAAAGGGCAACGCCCAAGAAGAAACAAAAGGCGAGAGAAGAAGGCCAGGTAGCCAAGAGCCAGGAAGTTTCCGCGGCGCTTCTGCTGCTTGCTGTTTTCCTTTTCCTGCTCATTATGGGGAAAAGCACGGGAAACAGGCTGTATTTTCTCTTTCGGTCGTTTTATAATGACTACCTTTTATCTGATTTAACGGCGGAGACCGTACAAAAGATAATGATGGACATGGTGTATCAGGCTACGATGATTGTTTGGCCTTTTCTCCTGCTTGCGGTTGTCGTCTCGTTTTTTGCAAATTATATTCAGTTTGGCCTTCTGTTTACGGCAAAACCTCTTATGTTTAAGCTCACCAACCTCGATCCGATTAAGGGAGCTAAGAAGTTATTTTCGATGCAGGCCATTGTCAATCTTGTCAAATCATTGGCGAAGGTAACTGTCATCGGCACTGCGGCCTGGCTTGTACTGTGGGCGGGTAAAGACGAGCTGCTTACGCTGGCCACCAAAACGGTTGCCGACATGATATCGATTGTGTCAAAGCTTACCCTCCAGCTCGGGTTTACGATTGGCATTCTGCTTCTTGTCATCTCGATTTTGGATTATATGTACCAAAAGTTTCAGCATGAAAAGAATTTGCGGATGTCAAAACAGGACATTAAAGATGAGTACAAAATGTCGGAAGGTGACCCCCAGATTAAGGGGAAAATCAAGCAAAGGCAGCGGGAAATGGCCATGCGGCGCATGATGCAGGAAGTGCCGAATGCAGACGTAGTCATAACGAATCCGACCCATTTTGCCGTCGCGATTGCTTATCGGGCGGAAGAAATGAAAGCACCAACGGTCATTGCCAAAGGACAGGACTTCATGGCTCAGCGAATTAAAGAAATAGCGAAAGAAAATCAAGTGACTACGATAGAGAACAAGCCGCTTGCCCGTACGCTGCATGCACAGGTTGAAGTGAATCAGGAAATTCCGGAAGACCTGTTCCAGGCTGTTGCGGAAATTCTGGCATACGTATATAAACTTCGAGGGAAAATCTAACGGCACATTTATGAAAGGAGGAGAAATGTATGAAACGCAAAGACTTAGCTGTGATGGCATTCGTTATTTCTATCGTAATTATGCTGGTCATACCAATGCCTAACTTCCTCCTTGACTTTCTATTAATTATTAACATTTCCCTCTCACTTACCATACTGCTTATCGCAATGAATACGAACGATCCATCCCAGTTTTCCGTTTTTCCGTCTTTATTGCTTATTACTACAATTTTCCGCCTTGCTTTAAACGTTTCCTCTACAAGGAATATTCTTTCAGAAGGGGATGCGGGAGAAGTTATTCATGCGTTCGGTTCTTTTGTTATTGGAGGGAACGCGATTGTCGGTTTCGTTGTCTTCCTTATTCTAACCCTCATTAACTTCATGGTTATTACCAAAGGATCAGAGCGCGTTGCTGAAGTTGCAGCCCGCTTTACATTGGATGCGATGCCGGGGAAACAAATGGCGATTGACGCCGATTTGAACGCCGGCTCCATCTCGGATATGGAAGCACAGGAAAGAAGAAAGAAAATCAGCCAGGAATCCGAATTTTACGGAGCGATGGACGGTGCAACAAAATTTGTCAAAGGGGATGCCATTGCAGGCATTATCATCTTTATCATTAATATTTTAGGCGGCTTAATTATCGGTATGGTTGTACATAAAATGGGATTTGCCGAGTCTGCTTCTACTTTTACTCTTTTATCGGTCGGGGATGGCCTTGTGAGCCAGTTGCCCGCACTTCTGCTCTCCACCGGCACAGGTATTATTGTGACGCGCGCCGCTTCAGAAGGGAATATCGGCGATGACTTATCGAAACAGGTGTTTGCTTATCCGCGGCTGCTTTATATTGTGGCAGGTACGATTGTCCTTATGGGCATCTTTACACCGATCGGTCTGATCCGTACATTTCCGATTGCCGGTGTACTGGCGTTCGGCGGGTTCCGGATTCAAAGAAATATACAGGCCGGGCAGACTTCATTCGAGCCCTCGGTAGAGGAAGCGGAGATGGAAGAAGTGCGAAGCCCGGAAAGTGTTGTCAGTCTCCTGCATATTGACCCGATTGCATTCGAGTTTGGGTACGGGCTTATTCCGCTTGCTGATGCTAATCAGGGAGGCGATTTGCTTGACCGGGTCATTATGATTCGGCGGCAGTGCGCGATTGAGCTTGGCATTGTCGTCCCTGTTATCCGGATACGGGACAATATTCAACTGCGCCCGAATGAGTATGTGATTAAAATAAAAGGAAATCAGGTGGCGCGCGGAGAGATTATGCTGGACCACTACCTGGCCATGAGCCCGGGGATTGAGGATGATTCCGTTGTTGGGATCGATACGGTTGAACCTGCTTTCGGACTCCCGGCCCTCTGGGTAACAGAAGAAATAAAAGAGCGGGCTGAAATGGCAGGGTACACGGTAGTCGATCCTCCGTCCGTTGTGGCAACCCACCTGACAGAAATTATCAAGCGCCATGCGCACGAGCTCTTGAGCCGTCAGGAAACGCGTTCACTCATTGATACAATAAGAGAAACGACGCCAGCGCTCGTAGATGAACTTGTCCCGAATATTCTCGGGATAGGAGATATACAGAAAGTGCTGCAAAAACTGCTGCGGGAAAAAATATCGATCCGCAACCTTCCCACCATTCTTGAAACACTTGCTGATTATGGCACGTATACGAAGGATACGGATTTGCTTACAGAATACGTGAGGCAGTCTCTTTCCCGGCAGATCACCCTCCACTATGCCGAACCAAATGAGCCGCTGCGGGTCATTACCGCAGGGCCAAGCCTGGAAAAAACGATATCTGATTCCGTGCAGCAAACCGAGCAGGGCAGCTATCTGGCGATAGACCCGGATACGTCCCAGCACATATTCTCTGCGCTTTCCGATCAGGTAAATCGCATGCTTCAAACCGGGCAGCAGCCGATTATATTAACATCTCCGGCCATTCGTATGTATTTACGCCAGCTTGTTGAAAGAATGATGCCTGAAATCCCGGTATTGTCTTATAACGAACTGGAACCGGAAGTTGAAATACAGAGCGTAGGAGTGGTGAGTTTATAATGCGAGTAAAACGTTACGTAGTTGATTCCATGTCCGACGCTCTTCAACAGATTCGGAGCGACTTAGGAAAAGATGCCATTATATTAAACACAAAATCCGTTAAAACAGGCGGGTTTTTAGGTATGTTTCGAAAAAAGCAAATCGAAGTGATTGCGGCAGTGGACCCTGCAGAAACAAAAGAGAAGCCGAGCGTTCGGAAGCCGTTTGCAGAGCCGGCTCCGAAACTGCCGCTAGTACAAACGGCACCGGTGCCGGCTGCTCCATTACCGAGTGTTACCGGAAATCAGGCGGCAGCCCGGGAGCCTGTTCATCATGAGGAAAGATTCGCAGAAACCTTCAAAAACACATTGTCTCTGCAGGCAAATAAAACAATAGTGCCCGCCGCAGAAACAGGGAAACCGGACGGACTGGCAAAAGAATTGGAAGAGATGAAGGGGATGCTGTGGAAGCTCGTTATGGCGGATGGAAACACCGGCCAGGCACCGGCTGCTTTCTCTGCCCTGCGTAAGCAGCTTGTTAAGCAAGAGGTTGAAGAAGAGATCATTACGTCCATCTTTGAGAAAGTATTAAAACAACTCCCGCCAGAAGATATTCATAGTGAGCAAAAGGTTGCCGCTATGGTGAAGGAAGTTCTTCTTGGCATGATAAATCAGTCGGCGCCCAAAAGTGGTTCCCTGAGGCAGGAAACCCGTTTCGTCCACTTTGTGGGGCCGACAGGCGTAGGAAAAACGACGACGCTTGCAAAGCTAGCGGCAGACAGCGTCATTGGGCACAGGCGAAAGGTAGGCATGCTTACTTCAGATACATACCGGATTGCAGCGGTAGAGCAGCTAAAAACATATGCAAACATCCTGAATTTGCCGTTGAAAGTAATCTACTCAGTTGAAGACCTGGCTCCATCCATCGAGAGATTGTCGGACTGTAATTTGCTGTTTATGGACACGGCAGGACGCAATTACCGCATCAAAGAATACGTAACAGAGATAGAAAAGCTGCTGGCTTCCGGCCTTCCAAGTGAAACGTTCCTGGTGCTGAGCCTGACATCAAAATATAGCGATATGGAAGCCATTGTACAGAGCTTCGAAAACATTCAAGTTGATAAGGTCATCTTTACAAAGATTGATGAAACACGAACGTATGGAGCGATACTGAACCTTGTCGTTAACTATAAGCTGGCACTCTCTTACTTTACAACCGGACAAAACGTGCCGGATGATATTGAAATTGCCACACCGGATAAAATTGTATCTTTACTTCTAGGGGAGTATGCGCAATGAATGATCAGGCACAGCGGCTGCGGGAAAAGGTAAATAAAGAGGCGGCGCCGGTTTTCGAAAAAGATCGCAGGACAAAAGTCATTACAGTAACAAGCGGGAAAGGCGGGGTAGGAAAGTCGAACTTTTCTCTTAACTTCGCTCTCGGGCTCATAGAGCAGGGACAGAAGGTTGTCATTATCGATTTGGATGTCGGTTTTGCTAATATAGATTTGCTTATGGGTGTATCTACACAAAAAAATATTCTAGATATGATAGACAAAGGAAGTACAATCTGGGATATTATTGAGAAGGGGCCAAAAGGACTAGAATTTATTGCGGGCGGTTCGGGATTTTCACAGATTTTTGAACTGGATGATGGGAAATTAAATTACTTTTTTGAACAATTAGCCCAATTAAACGGATATGCTGATACAATTATCTTAGATACAGGTGCCGGCATATCGAATGGAACGCTCCGTTTTATTATGGCAGCGGATGAGGTCTTATTGATCACCACTCCGGAACCGACGTCCATTATGGATGCATATTCTGTAGTTAAAATGGCCCATAACAAAAAAACAGACATCCGCTTTCATGTTGTAGTAAATAAGGCTGCAACTCCGAAGGAAGGTAGGCAAACCGGAGAAAAGCTGGCACTCGTTGCAAAGCAATTCCTTAAGCTGGAAGTTGCTGTACTCGGATATGTCCCTGAAGATGGACATGTTACCAAAGCTGTAAAAAAACAGGACCCCTTTTACTTATCTTATCCGAATAGTAAAGCGGCCGACAGTATACGCAACCTGGTTGACCTGTTTGTATCGAACGGGGAAGTGAATCGTAAGGAGAGCGGAATGAAGGCATTTATCGCTCAATTACGGACGTTCTGGAAATAAAGTAGGGAGGGGGGAGAGATTGAGTCCGATTAAGGTAGTAATTGTAGATGACTCTGCTTTTATGCGCAAGGTAATAGGAGATCTGCTGGAAGGGGATCCGGAGATCAAAGTCATAGGGAAAGGGCGAAACGGCAAGGAGGCGGTACAGCTAGTAGAAAAACTTCAGCCCGATCTCGTTACACTGGATATCGAAATGCCCGTAATGAACGGTCTTGAAGCATTGGAAGCGATAATGGAAAACCACCCGGTGCCGGTTCTCATGCTAAGCAGTTTAACGAAGCAAGGGGCAAGTGAAACGATTCGCGCGCTTGAGATAGGAGCGGTTGATTTTATATCAAAACCGTCCGGCTCCATCTCCCTGGATATTCATAAAATCAGTTCTGATATTATTGCAAAAGTAAAAGCGGCATCCCGGGTAAATGTTTCCCGTTTAAGGAGCAGCCCTAAAGTATCCGACGCCCCTCGTCTAGTCCACCAGGGTTCAATATCTGCTGCCAGAAGCATGATGGATAAAGCAAAAACAAAAGCGGATGCTGAAACGCCCGTCATGCGTACATACGAAGCGAGGAAGGGAAGCGGCGGGTTCAGCCATGAAAAAACAGGCAATCTTATCGCGATTGGGACATCTACCGGAGGGCCTAAAGCATTGCAGGTTGTCTTGCGTGAGATACCAGGAAACTTTGACGGAACGATCGCCATTGTTCAGCACATGCCCCCCGGTTTTACAAGATCACTTGCCCAACGTCTGGATTCATTGTGTGAAATTCGTGTCGTCGAGGCGGAAGACAACCAGGTACTCGAGAAAGGCACTGCCTATATTGCTCCCGGGAATTATCATATGGAGATTAAAGAGAAAGCAGATGGGCAGCTGTGCGTTTCCCTTAACCAAAGCGAGCCCAGAGGGGGACACCGGCCTTCCGTGGATACGCTGTTCGAATCCGTAGCAAAGCTAAAGCAGCCTTCCAAATACGCAGTCATTATGACGGGCATGGGAAGCGACGGGACATATGGCCTGAGGCGGCTGAAGGAAACCGGAGTACAGTCCATTATTGCTGAAGATGAATCAACCTGTGTAGTGTTTGGCATGCCGCGCGCTGCCATTCAGTCCGGGGTCGTTGATTATGTAGCTCCGCTTCATGATATTGCGAAGCTATTAGTGCGCTGTTTGAATCGATAGGGAGGTGGATATCTATGGAAATGAGTCAATACTTAGATATGTTCATAGAAGAGTCAAAGGAACACATTCAGGCAATTAACGATAATTTGCTTGTGCTGGAAAATGATCCGGAAAATATAAGCATTGTAAACGAGATTTTTCGTTCTGCCCATACGTTAAAAGGAATGGCAGCAACGATGGGGTTTGAGGATATGGCAACATTAACGCACGAAATGGAAAATGTCCTCGATCAGGTGCGAAACCACAATTTGCACGTTAATACTGACATGATGGACGTTATTTTTAAGTGCGTTGATTTGTTAGAAACGATTTTGTATTCCATTGCAGGCGGTGGAGACGGGAAAGAAGATGTGTCCGCTGTCGTTTTACTGCTTCAGGCTATTCTTAAGGGGGAACCGATAGCTGCCGTACATACACCTGCAGCGGACCAGGATAGCGCAGCAGGCGAGGCAGCAGCCGCCAGCCTCATAGAGGAGAAGCAGGAAAACCTGTATTCCTTTGATGATTATGAAATCACAATTATAGAACAATCAATCGAAACCGGACATCATGTGTACTGGATAAAAACATTCGTTCGGGATGATTGCGTGTTAAAGGCTGCCCGCGCTTATATGGTGTATGATAACTTAGAGTCGCTCGGCGAAATTATTAAAACAACACCTTCAGTTGAAGAGTTGGAAGAGGAAAAATTCGAGAAATCCTTTGAAATTGTTCTCGTTAGTAAAGAAAGCCTTGAAAAAACAGAAAAAACAGTGATGAATGTATCGGAAATCGAATCCGTTGTCGTTGAAGAAATTAACCTAAAAAATCACCGTCAGGAAAGCATGAGGACTGAGCAGCAGCAGGCTGTACCTCCCGCTTCTAGTGTGGAAAAGGCTGACCGGGAAAAAGCCGGGAAAGAAGAAAAAACAGCTCCGCAGGCAGCCAAAAAGGCCACAACAGGCAAAACCATCCGTGTCGATATTGATCGGCTAGATGTCCTCATGAATCTGTTCAGTGAGCTGGTTATTGACCGGGGAAGGCTGGAACAGCTCGCGCGTGAGTCTGGACAGAGTGCGTTAACGGAAACCGTTGAACACATGAGCCGGATCAGCGGTGATTTGCAAAATATTATTCTAACAATGCGCATGGTACCGGTCGAGCAAGTGTTTAACCGTTTCCCGCGCATGGTGCGCGATTTGGCAAAAGATTTGAATAAGAAGATCAACCTGGAAATTGTCGGGGCTGAAACGGAGCTTGATCGAACCGTCATTGATGAGATCGGGGACCCGCTTGTTCACCTGCTCCGCAACTCGCTTGATCACGGGGTAGAACACGCGGATGAACGGCGCGCCGCTGGAAAACCGGAAGAAGGCTTAGTGCAGCTCAAAGCGTACCATAGCGGAAACCATGTTTTCATCGAGGTAAAGGACGATGGCAAAGGGATTAATCGCGAGAAGGTTTTGAAGAAGGCGATTGACCGGGGCATTGTAACCGAACAGGGAGCAGCAGCGCTCACGAACAAGCAAATTGATGAGCTTCTTTTCGCTTCCGGGTTAAGCACGGCCGACAAGATTTCTGACGTTTCCGGACGCGGGGTAGGGCTTGATGTTGTAAAAACGAAGATTGAATCGCTTGGAGGAGCCTGCGGTGTAGATTCTATTCCGGGAGTAGGAACAACCTTCTTAATCCAACTTCCGTTAACGCTTTCCATCATATCTGCCATGCTCGTTCAAGTAGAGAATGAGAAATACGCGGTTCCGCTTAGTTCGATTATTGAAACGGCGGTCTTCTCACCGGATCAAATCATGCATGCGCACCAGCAGGATGTCATCGACTTCCGGGGCCGAATTGTTCCGCTTGTTTCATTGAAGTCGATTTTTAACATTCCTGATAACGAAGTGAGAAAAGATGAGGATATTCCTGTTGTTATCGTTCGTAAGGGAGATAAAATGGCGGGTCTCGTTGTTGATTCCTTTATCGGGCAGCAGGAAATTGTTTTAAAATCCCTCGGTAAATACCTGGTTAATGCGTTCGCGATTTCAGGTGCCACCATTTTGGGAGACGGACAGGTTGCTCTTATTATTGATTGTAACGCACTGATTAAATAAGGAGGCGGGTTGCTTTGGTAGAACATAAGGATATTGTCGAAGAAATAAAGGTCATTGTCTTTCGTCTTAAAGACGAGGAATATGGTGTGGAAGTAAATCAAGTAAAGTCGATTGAAAGGCTTGAGCATATTACGCGTGTTCCGCGCACACCGGCATTTGTAAAAGGAGTTATCAATCTTCGTGGAGTCGTAACGCCTATCCTCGACCTTCGCCGTCGTTTCGGCCTTGAAGAAACGCAGTACAACGAAACGACCCGTGTTATTATCGTCGCGGTAGAAGAAATTGAAGTTGGCCTCATTGTAGATTCAGCGAACGATGTGATTGATATTCCGGTAACGGCAATTGAACCGCCGCCTGAAGTTGTCGGTGGAATTGAGGCTGTATACCTTCGCGGGGTTGCAAAGCTCGATAAACGCCTGCTCATTCTATTAAACCTGGACAAGGTGTTAAACACAGAAGAATTAAAACAACTCGAACGCATTGAGGGATAATGATGATCAAGTTCGAGCAATTTGACGATTTTCAATTTGATGTACTGCGCGAGGTTGGAAATATTGGGGCCGGGAATGCGGCGACCGCCCTGTCTAAATTAATCTCCAAAGAGATAGACATGAAAGTTCCACAAGTAAAAATCATATCATTTGATGAAATTGCTGATTTTGTGGGCGGGGATGAAACCATTGTCGTTTCCGTTTTCTTGCGGGTACTCGGTGATATTTCCGCCAACATGTTTTTTATTATTTCACTTGCTTCGGCCAAAAATCTCATACGCCAGTTGATGGGAATCGACACGGGAACGGAGGACTCTTTTGACGAGATGGAACTGTCAGCGTTAAACGAGATTGGGAATATTTTAACGGGTTCCTATTTATCTTCCCTTGCTGATTTTACCAAACTAAACATGCAGCCATCCGTGCCTGCGGTTGCGATTGATATGGCAGGCGCTATTTTATCGTATGGGCTCCTGGAAATTGGCAACAACGGTGACTTTGCCCTGACGATAGACACTGCATTTTTAGAAGGAGAACAGGAAGTCGAAGGGCATTTCTTTCTCATACCAGATCCGGAGGCGTTACCCCAGCTTTTCCGGGCGTTAGGAGTTCCTTTTGAATGAATATTGTAAAGGTAGGAATGGCCGATCTTAATATCGCAAAATCACCGGATCGAATTCGCACGACAGGACTCGGCTCCTGTGTAGGGGTAGTTTTATTTGACAGCCAGAAAAAAATCGGAGGAATGGCGCATGTTATGCTTCCGGAGTCTTCGCTGAGCAAAGGGACATTAAATATGGCGAAATATGCCGATACTGCGATACCAAAGCTGATAGATGATATGGAAAAGGCCGGTGCGAATCGCCGCAAGCTCGTCGCTAAACTGGCAGGTGGAGCCCAGATGTTTTCCTTTTCGTCAACAAGTGATACGATGAGAATAGGCCCGCGGAATGTGGAAGCTTGTAAAAGCGCCCTGAATGAGGCACGCATTCCAATTCTTGCGGAAGATACCGGGGGGAATTGCGGCCGCACGATCGAATTGGACAGCAATACGGGCGTTTTAAATATTCGTACAGTAAATCAAGGGGTAAAGGAATTATAATATGTGGGTAGGTTCATTTAAGTGGAATCTGTATTTTGCCGGAATTATGAGCATATTTACATTCGTTTTTTCTATAGCTAACAACTTGCTTTTAGAGAGCCTGATCCGCTCTCTGTTTGCTTTTGTTGTGTGTTTTTTTCTCATGTTTGGAATTAGGCTGGCAATGGGGAAAATGATTGGCAAGGAAAACAGGGAATTATTTAGTGCCGGGGAGAAGGGCCAGCGTATTGATCTGGTAACGCCGGATGAGCCTTCCGGCCTAAGCGGCCCGGTTGGAGAGAAGCATATGGGAACAGATGACAGCGGTCATGAATTTGAGGACTTTGCGCCACTTGAACTCTCGAAGGTCGTGCGCAAGGAAGCTCCGGATATTAACCCCGAAGAAATTGCAAAGGCTCTAAGGGTATTCTCCAATGAATAAAAGGCGGTGAGTTCAGAGTGGCGCGCAAACCGAAAAAGCAGATGGATATCGAGAAGTGGAAACGCTGGCGCGAAGGTGGCGACCGTCAGGCTGAAATCGAATTAATTGAGGAATATTTGCCGCTCGTTACCTATGTGGCTACACGTCTCTCCATGGGTCTGCCTGATACCGTTGATAAAGATGATTTAATCAGCTTTGGGCGTTTTGGCCTTTTGGATGCCTTAAAGAAGTTTGACTATATGAGAGGACTCCAATTTGAGACATACGGGATGTGGAGAATTAGAGGCTCTATTATTGATGGGCTTAGGGAATGCGATATAATCCCGCGCTCCGTCCGCGATAAGGCGAAAAAAATTGAAGAGGCGTACACTGTCCTCGAACAGGAAAACTTAAGAACAGTTACAGACGAAGAGGTTAGTGAATATTTGAATATATCGGTAGCAGAATTAAGACAAACGCTGCTTGATGTATCGTTCGCTTCCGTTCTCTCACTTGATGAACCGATACAGGATGATGAGGAACAGAAGCACTCACGCCAGACCGTTATCATGGACGAACGGGCGGAGAAACCTGAAACTGCCCTTCATAAGGAACAGCGAAAGGAAATTCTTGCCGAAGCGATTGAAAGGTTGCCCGCAAAGGAAAGAACCGTCGTTTCGCTTTTTTATTATGAAGAATGCTCCCTTACTGAAATAGCTGAAATTATGGAATTGTCTGCTTCACGAATATCACAACTGCATTCCAAGGCAGTCTTTCGCTTACGCGGAGCGCTTAACCGTTCAAAAGATTATTTGTTGAATGAGTAATAACGGAAGGAAGAGTGTTGAGAATATGGGGGAGTCAGACGGTAGGGGAGAAAACACCCCGAATACGAGGCCGGTGTCCGAAGCGGTCAAGGTAAACATAACAGAAGACAGGCTCCAGGCATCACTGGAGTTTTCTCCGGAAGGGGAAATACAGGCTGCTTCTTATAATGAACTTATTGATGTGTTAAAGAACAATAAGGTTACGTATGGAATAAAAGAGGAGCTTGTAAGAAAAATAGCGGATGGCCCAAATGCATACCGGGGCGAGGTTTTAATCATTGCAGAAGGGACGGCACCTATTCATGGAAACGACGGTTCTATTGAATTTGTCGCCCATCCCTCAGATTATCACGGGCCAACGGAAAGAGAGGACGGCAGCGTTGATTTTTATAATGTACTCCAGCTCTTAAATGTGGAGAAAGGCCAGCTCCTGGCTAAAAAGCACGCCCCTGCCAGAGGAACCCCGGGCAGAGGCGTAACAGGGGACGAGATTGCTCCGAAGGACGGAAAAGAAGCGCGGTTTAAAATTGGAAAGAATGTGCTGCTTGATCAGGAGAAATCGAATGCGTATGCAGCCGCCGATGGACAGGTGACCATAACGGAACAAACGAAAATTAATGTATTCTCTGTGTTTGAAGTAAACGGAGACGTTGATTTTAGTGTAGGAAACATCGACTTTGTGGGAAATGTAGTTATACGTGGTAATGTACATCCCGGTTTTACGATTAAAGCCGGCGGGGATATAAAGATAGCCGGTGGGATTGAAAGCGCGACGCTTGAGGCGAAAGGGTCAATAGAGATTATTGCCGGAATTATTGGACATGACAAAGGGTCTGTTACAGCAGGGATTGACGTTAAGGTTGGATTTATTCAAAATGCTGCCGTAAAAGCCGGCAATGATGTCATCGTCTCCCAGACGATTATGCACAGCACAGTTAGTGCCGGGCGCAACGTTATTTGTAAAGCGACGAAGGGCCTTATCGTCGGGGGGACCGTTCAATCCGGCGAGCGGGTCGTCGCTAAAATTTATGGAAACGCAAACAACACGCCAACGAGCATTGAAGTGGGGGCAGTCCCTGAGCTCCGTGAGGAATACCTGGCCTTAAAAGCAGATATAAAAACGCACGGAGAAAATGTAGATAAATCCGAGAAAGGGCTCCGCTTCCTTGATCAGGTGCTTGCACAGCAGGGGACACTTACGCGTGAGAAGAAAACGATGCAGATAAAGCTGATGAATTCAAAGCTTCTCTCTGAAAAGAAATTAGCCCAGGCAAGAATGCGTTCGCAGGAAATTGAAGAGAAATTAACTAGCATGGAAAACGCAAGGGTAGAATGCCTTAGTATAATGTACAGCGGAACAAAACTCGTGTTTGGAAATGCCGTTCGCTTTATAAAGGAAAATTGCAGCCGCTCCGTATTTGTTATGGGAGAGGATGGCCGCGTTACGTCAACAGTACTGTAAACCGGAAACGGGAAACGGGAGGAAGTTTATATGTCATTGCGTGCAATAGAGTTGCAGATTGCGATTCCAAAAACACAGGACATAGGAAAAGTACACGAACACCTTCAGGAACGCCCACAGCAGGAACAGGCAATGCTGGCACATGTAAGGCAGGAAAAAGAACAAATAAACCGCACGCGTACCCTCGAAACAGAGCAAACAGAAAAGGGCCGTAAAGAGCGTCAGAAACATGGGGAAGCTCCAAAAAAAGAGGGAAAACCGGGCGCCGCAGCTGGGAAAGAGCCGGACCCGGACAGAGAAAACCTGCACCCTTATGCCGGGCACCATATCGATATTTCATTTTAATTACAAGTACAGTTGGTGAGTGTTTATGATTGAGGTCTGGTTGTTGTTGCTAACAGTCGCTTTGTTCGTCCTTTATTCACGAGCAAATAAGAAGCGCCCGCCGAGCGAGGGCGCTAATGCCCACGTGGAGCAGCTGACAGCATTAATCGATGAATTCGAAAAAGAAAACAAAGAGCTTGTACAATCGGTTGCCCGGATAAAGCGTGCGACGGATTTTGAACTCGAAGGAATGAAAGCAGAACTTTCTGCTGCGCGAGAGCAAATTGCACACCTTACAAAGCAGTACGGGCAGCTCCAGACGCTTATCGGGGAAACGGAGCATAACCGTCTGCAGGGGGGTGGCAGAAACGAGCCAGTCAGCCAGAATTTCCTGTTTTTAAAGGATGAATACCGGGAAATACCCGTTATGTATGAACAGGGGCATACATCCCAGGATATTGCCCGCAAACTGGGAATTGGCAATGGCGAGGTAGAGATGGTCATCCAAATGATAAAAAGACAGCAAAAGGATTCGACTGCCCGGTAATCTCTGTGTTTAAGTTGTTGCATTTTTTTTATTCCTATGGTATATTTACAAACGGTGTAAAAATACACACGCCCTTCAATTTGAATGATGGTGCTCAGGGTGGATTTTCCGGAGTTTCATTCGAAGATGCGAAGAGCGGAGGCAATACAAAAACCAATTAGAGGAGGTGCGTTGAAGATGGCAGTAATTTCTATGAAACAATTACTGGAAGCAGGCGTTCATTTCGGTCACCAGACACGTCGCTGGAACCCAAAAATGGCTCGCTATATCTTCACCGAACGTAATGGGATTTACATTATTGATTTACAAAAAACAGTGAAAAAAGTTGACGAAGCGTACAACTTTGTTCGCGAGGTAGCTGCAGCAGGCGGAAAAATCCTGTTTGTAGGTACGAAGAAGCAAGCACAGGAATCTGTAGCTGAAGAAGCTGAACGCAGTGGAATGTATTACATCAACCAGCGCTGGTTGGGTGGTACACTGACAAACTTCAGCACCATCCAAAAGCGTGTAGCTCGTCTGCACCAGCTTGAGAAGATGGAAAACGATGGAACGTTCGAAGTTCTGCCGAAGAAAGAAGTTATCCTTCTCCGCAAAGAAAAAGAACGTCTTGAAAAATTCCTCGGTGGTATCAGCCATATGAAGGGTCTCCCGGATGCGATTTTCATCATTGATCCTCGCAAAGAGCGCATCGCTGTTGCAGAAGCTCGTAAACTGGGTATTCCTATCGTAGGGATCGTAGATACTAACTGTGATCCGGACGAAATCGATTATGTAATTCCAGGTAACGATGATGCGATTCGTGCGGTTAAATTACTGACTGCTAAAATGGCAGACGCGATTTTGGAAGCGAATCAAGGTGAAGAGGTTGCTACGGCAGCTGAATAAAATCCACAAGTAATGCAAGGGTGGACGGAGGGTATCGTAACCTTTCTCCACCCTTTTATTACAATAAAGGATTGTAGGGAACACTTAACATAACCAAATATTAGGAGGACTTTCTCATGGCAATTAGTGCAAGCATGGTAAAAGAATTGCGTGAAAGAACAGGCGCAGGAATGATGGATTGTAAGAAAGCGCTGCAGGAAACTGATGGTGATATGGAAAAAGCAATCGATCTTCTTCGTGAGAAGGGAATCGCAAAAGCTGCAAAGAAATCGGACCGTGTTGCTGCTGAAGGACTTGCTGCAGTCGCTGTGGAAGGAAATGTGGGCTGTATCGTTGAAGTTAACTCCGAAACAGACTTCGTGGCAAAAAATGAGAACTTCCAGAATTTCGTTAAGGAAATTACCGAGCATCTTCTCAGCCAGCGTCCGGCGAATGTAGAAGAAGCAATGGGACAATCGTTCAAAGGAACAGGGGCTCCGCTTCAGGAAGTATTAAATGAAAAAATTTCAACAATCGGTGAAAACATGTCGCTTCGCCGTTTTGAAATTCTTGAAAAAGGCGAGAACAGTGTGTTCGGCCAATACCTACATATGGGTGGCCGTATTGGTGTGTTAATTGAACTAAACAATACGACAAATGAAGATCTTGCAAGAGATCTTGCAATGCAAATCGCTGCTGCCAAACCAACTTACGTAAGCCGCGACCAGGTAGATGCTTCTGAACTTGAGAGAGAGCGTGAGGTTCTTACTGCTCAAGCGCTCAATGAAGGAAAGCCAGAAAATATCGTTCAGAAGATGGTTGAAGGGCGTATCAATAAATACTATGAAGAAGTGTGCCTCGTAGAACAGACTTTCGTTAAGGATCCGGACAAAAAAGTGAAAAATCTGCTGAAAGAAAACGGAAATGCGGAAGTTGTGCGTTTTGTTCGTTACGAAGTGGGAGAAGGCATTGAGAAGAAAGTGGATAACTTCGTTGAAGAAGTTATGGCACAAACTAAAAAACAATAATCGGTTGACAATGAATAGGGAACACGACGTGTTCCCTATTTTATAAATGATAAAGAAACAGCAAGCAGGAAAAGCTGATACAAGAGAAGAAATATAGGATGATTGGAGTTGTTTTCAATGCCTCTTCCCGCATACAAACGTGTTGTATTAAAATTAAGTGGAGAAGCACTGGCCGGCAATGTAGGGTACGGGATCGATTCGGACGTAATTAATTCGATCTCACGCCAGATTAAAGAAATTGTTGAGCTTGGCGTACAGGTGGCTATTGTGGTTGGCGGTGGCAATATATGGCGTGGCCTGGCCGGCAGTGAAAAAGGAATCGACCGCACGACCGCTGATTATATGGGAATGCTGGCTACCGTTATGAACAGCCTTGCTCTCCAGGACGGCCTGGAGAAGGTGAACGTTCCGACGAGAGTACAGACGTCCATTGAAATGCGGCAAGTAGCGGAGCCATACATACGAAGAAAAGCAGTTCGCCATTTAGAGAAGAACAGGGTCATTATTTTCGCTGCAGGAACAGGAAATCCATACTTCTCGACGGATACAACGGCTGCATTGCGGGCGGCAGAAATCGAGGCAGAAGTGATTTTGATGGCCAAAAACAAGGTGGATGGCGTGTATTCTGCCGATCCGTCCCTTGATTCGAATGCAGAGAAATTCGAATCCTTAACTTTTCTCGATGTGTTAAACAAAGGTCTCGGTGTTATGGATTCTACAGCTTCCAGCCTGTGCATGGATAACCACATACCTCTTATTGTCTTTTCCATAATGGCAGAAGGGAATATTAAGAGAGCGGTTATGGGAGAGAAAATCGGAACGATTGTGAAAGGAGATTAACGATATGCCACAGCAAATATTAAAAGAAGCAGAAGAAAGAATGGAAAAAGCGGTTTCTTCATTAAAGCGCCAGTTAACGACCCTTCGTGCAGGAAGAGCAACGCCTGCTTTGTTGGACAGAGTCAGTGTCGATTATTACGGCTCTCCAATGCCAGTCAATCAGGTAGCGAACATAAGCACACCAGAACCCCGCATGCTTGTTATCCAGCCCTGGGAGAAGAATATGCTCGGTGTAATTGAAAAAGCCATTCTAAAGTCCGATCTCGGCTTGACCCCTACAAACGACGGAAACATTATCCGTCTTTCCATTCCTGCTCTTACCGAGCAGCGCCGGGTTGAATTGGTTAAATTAGCCAAAAAAGAAGGGGAAGAAGCCAAAGTAGCGATCCGAAACATCCGCAGGGACGCCAATGATTCCATTAAGAAAATGGAAAAGGATGGTTTGATTACGGAAGATGAGATGAAACGCAACCAGGAGCAGGTGCAAAAAGCGACGGATAAATATGTTGAGCTTGTTGACAAAACAGTAGCCGATAAAGAAAAAGAAGTTATGGAAGTATAATCATCCTGCCCCCTCCGATTCAAGAGGGGGCCGATGATATTTGTTTGCACGGGGGATAACATGTATGCTTGACAAGCTAACCAGGTGGATGCAAAAAAATGAAGAATCTGTTTCGTTAGATGAGTTTGGAATCGACCGGGCCAATGTACCACGGCATGTGGCCATTATTATGGACGGAAACGGGAGATGGGCAAAGCAGCGAGGCCTTCCTCGTATAGCTGGACACCGTTCAGGAATGAAAACCGTCAAGGAAATTACCAAAGCAGCCGATGAGGTTAGAGTTGAAGTCTTGACGCTATACGCTTTTTCAACGGAAAACTGGAAGAGGCCGGCGGATGAGGTTGATTTTCTAATGCGCTTGCCGCAGGAGTTCCTGGCGACCGAGCTGGAGGAGTTAGTTGAGCGGAACGTCCGGGTTCGCATGGTGGGACATGAAAATAAACTTCCTTCTTATACGCTTGCAGCCTTACAGGAGGCCAGGGAAAAGACGCTGCATAATACCGGGCTCATCCTTAATTTTGCGCTGAATTATGGCAGCCGGGCAGAAATGCTTGATGCGGTCCAAATGATAAGCCGGGATGTGAAAGATGGGCTCGTAGAGGAAGAGCAAATCGATGAGAAATTGTTTGCTTCCTATCTGGCGACAAAGGATTTGCCTGATCCCGATTTGCTTATCCGCACAAGTGGCGAGCTGAGACTGAGTAATTTTATGTTGTGGCAGCTCGCATACAGTGAGCTGTGGTTCAGCAATGTATACTGGCCGGATTTTACAAAGCATGATTTCTATGAGGCGATTAAAGAGTATCAGCAGCGCAGCAGACGGTACGGAGCATTGACATAATGCTTTTACGCTAAAGTAAGAGGTGGAACGCTTGAAAACACGCATCGTAACAGGTCTTGTGGGGGGAGCCGGTTTTCTTCTTGTTGTGTATGCAGGAGGACTCTGGTATACTGCCCTTGTTTTTTTTCTTGCTACTTTAGCTTACTATGAACTCATCAGGATGAACCGGATTCGTATTATGGACTGGCATGGCATCTCCGGCCTGTTTTTTCTTTGGCTGTTGCTTCTTCCGGACCTCGTTTGGAAGGGAACGATGATCCGAGGGGATGTTCTGTTTTTGTTTATTTTACTTCTCCTGTTTATTACGGTAGCTTCAAAAAACCGTGTGGAATATAAGCAAGTTGCTTACCTCCTGTTCAGCTCGCTGTACCTTGGCATCGCTTTTCACTTTATGAATGAAACGCGGCTTGTAAACGGCTTCTGGATTACAATTGCTGTCCTTATTAGTACGTGGGCAACGGACACAGGCGCCTATTTTGTAGGGAAAGCACGGGGGAAGCGGAAGCTGTGGCCATCGATTAGCCCCAATAAAACGGTAGAAGGTTCACTGGGTGGTGTCATCCTTTCGATTGTAACCATGGCTGTATTCGCCATGGTTACGAATATGATGCCGATTCCACAGGCGCTGCTTGTCGGGCTCGTCGTATCCATCAGCGGCCAGCTGGGCGATTTGATGGAATCTGCAATTAAGCGTACACTGGATGTGAAAGACTCCGGCACAATACTGCCGGGTCATGGAGGCATCCTGGATCGGTTAGACAGCTGGCTTGTTGTTTTTCCGGTTCTTCACCTGTTACATTTACTGTAGTCCGCTTTTCGTTTTGAAGCTATGGCAGGGGGAAATTATGAAGAAGATAGCAATTTTAGGCTCGACAGGTTCAATCGGGACACAGGCACTCGAAGTTGTTAGACAGTATCCGGAACGATTTGAAATTGTTGCACTTGCTGCGGGCCGAAATACAGAACTTCTCGCAAGGCAAGTGAGGGAATTCCGGCCGCGGCTCGTATCGGTTGAAACGAAGGAAGCAGCTGAGAAGCTTCGCCTCGAACTGCCGCAAGCGATCAAAGTCGTATGGGGGCAGGAGGGCCTAGTTCATGTTGCTACTCACCATGAGGCGACGTTTCTGATAGCAGCGATGGTTGGAAGTGCAGGACTGGCGCCAACCCTCTCAGCGATTGAAGCGGGAAAAACGATCGGCCTTGCCAATAAGGAGACGCTCGTTACCGCCGGACATATTGTTATGCAAAAAGCGAAAGAAAACGGCATTGCCGTCATACCTATAGATAGTGAGCATTCAGCGATTTTTCAATGCCTTCAGGGAGAGAGTCGAACGGCGGTCAACAGAATTATTTTAACGGCTTCCGGAGGTTCCTTCAGAGATAGATCGCGCGAGCAGCTTCGTGGCGTTACCGTCGAACAGGCTCTCTCGCACCCGAATTGGAGCATGGGGGCTAAAATTACGATCGATTCGGCAACAATGATGAATAAGGGATTGGAAATCATCGAAGCGCACTGGTTATTTGACCTTCCGTATTCGAAGATTGATACCGTGCTTCACAAGGAAAGCATTATTCACTCTATGGTCGAGTTTGCTGATCGGGCGGTGATGGCTCAAATGGGAACACCGGATATGAAAATACCGATCCAGTATGCACTGACCTACCCCGACAGGCTACCGCTGCAGACGGAACCGCTTGATCTGACGGCTATATCGACACTGCATTTTTCTGCGCCGGATTTTACAAGGTATCCGTGTGTCTCTTTTGCTTATGAAGCAGGGGAGAAGGGTGGAACGATGCCTGCCGTTTTAAACGGCGCGAATGAAGTGGCGGTAGCGCGGTTTTTGCGGGGAGAGATTGCCTTCCTGGCTATCGAGGATACGATTGCGTCCGTTATGGCTAAGCATCGAGTCGTACAACAGCCGGGGCTTGAAGAGATTTTTGAAGCAGATCGTTGGGCACGCCAGGAAGCAATACAATAGGAAGAGGCCGAGTTTTTTGGCCAAACAACCAGGAAAGGTGGAACCCCGTTGCTAAAGGTTTTAGCCATTATTCTTGTGTTTGGGTTGCTAGTTTTTATCCATGAATTAGGACATTTACTGCTTGCAAAGAGAGCGGGTATTCTTTGCCGTGAATTTGCGATTGGAATGGGACCTAAGCTGTTTTCTTTTGTAAAAGGAGAAACACGCTATACGCTGCGTCTTTTGCCGATTGGCGGATTCGTACGGATGGCGGGGGAAGATCCGGAAGTGATTGAAATTCAAAAAGGGCAGGATGCCGGTCTTGAGTTTGATAGCGAAGGAAGGGTAAAGCGGATTATATTGACAGGTATCCGCAACCACCCGAGCGCGACGGTCATAACGGTCGAGGAGGCGGACCTTGAACGTGCTCTTACGATTCGCGGCACAGAGGACGGGCAGGAAGTTGTCTACCGTGTCCACCCGCAAGCGATGCTTCTTCATCAAAACCAGGAAACACAAATCGCACCGTATAATAGACAGTTTGGCAGTAAAACGGTCGGCCAGCGCGCGGCCGCTATTTTTGCCGGCCCACTGGCCAATTTTATTTTAGCGTTCGTGCTGCTTACACTGCTTGGTTTGTTTTATGGCGTTCCGGTCGACAAGCCTTTAATCGGAAAGACAATACCCGGCCAGCCAGCCGCAAAAGCGGGGCTGGTGCAGGGAGACCGTGTCATTTCGATCGGAGACAAGCCGACCAACAATTGGAAAGACATTGTTGAGGCTGTAAGCAAATCGCCCGGCAGGGAATTGAAGTTTATTGTCGAAAGAAATGGGGAGCAATTCTCGACCATCGTTACGCCTGCGAAGGAGCAGAATACAGGGAAAATCGGTGTGTTTTCCCCCACTTCCAAGTCGGTCATCGGGGCGGCAAAGTATGGTGCGGTTACAACCTATGATTTCTCTATGCTCATTTATAATATGCTGGGCCAGCTATTTACGGGGAAGGTACCAGTCAAAGAATTGTCCGGACCTGTTGGGATTTTTAATTATACGTACAAAGCGGCTGAGAATGGGCTTGGTATTTTGATACAATGGGCTGCAGCGCTAAGTGTGAACCTCGGGATTATGAACCTGTTGCCACTGCCGGCTCTCGATGGAGGAAGGCTTGTGTTTATCGGAGTGGAAGCGGTTCGCGGGCGCCCGATTGACCCGCAGAAGGAAGGGATGGTTCACTTTCTCGGCTTTGCTTTTCTCATGCTTCTTATCCTTGTCGTAACATGGAATGATATCCAGCGTTTTTTCTAAAGTGAACCTATCGTACTCAGGAGGTAGAGCGTTTTGAAACAGTCTAATTTATTTCTTCCCACTCTGCGGGAAGTTCCCACTGAAGCGGAAATCGTGAGCCACCAGCTCATGGTACGAGCCGGGCTGATTCGCCAGCTTGTATCGGGGGTGTATACGTACCTTCCGCTTGGGCACCGCGTGCTTCGCAAGGTGCAGCAAATTGTGCGGGAGGAAATGGATCGCGCGGGTGCACAGGAAATTTCCATGCCGGCCATTCAGCCGGCTGAGCTGTGGCAGGAAACAGGCCGGTGGGATGCATATGGCCCCGAACTCATGCGCCTGAAAGACCGGCACAGCCGGGATTTTGTCCTCGGGCCAACGCATGAAGAGGTTGTGACCGGCCTTGTAAGAGATAATTTAAACACATATAAAAAGCTCCCGATAAATTTATATCAAATTCAAACGAAATACCGCGACGAAGTCCGCCCGCGGTTCGGGGTCATTCGCTCCAGAGAATTTATTATGAAAGATGCATACAGTTTCGATACGAGCAGGGACGGGCTTGATGTGAGCTATCAAAGCATGTATGACGCATACAGCCGGATTTTCTCGCGCGCCGGGCTGAAATATCGTGCAGTAGAGGCAGATGCCGGAGCCATTGGCGGCAAAGGAACACACGAGTTTATGGCGCTATCCGATATTGGGGAAGATACGATCGCTTATTGTACTTCATGTGACTATGCTGCAAACCTGGAGAAGGCTGAAGTGGTGTACAGGCAGGGGGCAGAGAAACAGGAAGCTGCCGGTGGAATGGAGAAGGTACCGACACCGGACGTTAAAACGATTGAGCAGTTAATGAACCACTTCCATATGGAAGCCCGCCAGTTTATTAAAGCGCTCGTATTTAAAGCGGATGATCGGTTTGTCGTCGCACTTGTTAGGGGCGACCATGAGCTAAACGATATCAAGCTGAAAAACGTGTTCGATGCCAATGTACTTACGATGGCATCGGAAGCGGAAATGAATGAGCTGGGCATCCCGATCGGATTTGTCGGCCCGTTCCAGCTGCCGGATACAATTGAGGTTGTGGCTGACTTTGCCGTGCAGGATATGACGGGAGCGGTAGCGGGTGCGAACGAGAAAGACTACCACTACAAAAACGTAACGCCTGGAAAAGACTTCGCTATTAAAACATATACCGACTTACGCAATATTGTGGAGGGTGATGAGTGCCCGCGCTGCGGTGGACATATCGCGTTCGCTCGTGGAATAGAAGTGGGACATGTATTCAAGCTCGGAACCCGCTATAGCGAGAAGATGGGCGCCAAGTTCCTCGATGTAAACGGGAAAGAGCAACCGATGGTCATGGGCTGCTATGGTATCGGGGTATCAAGAACCGTTGCCGCCTGTGTGGAACAAAACAATGACGAGAACGGCATTATTTGGCCCTGGACACTTGCGCCGTACCAAATTCATGTTGTGCCGGTGAATGTGAAAAACGATGAACAAAGGCAGCTCGCTGAATCGCTCTATGAGCAATTGCTAGCCGAAGGATACGAAGTATTGCTCGACGACCGTGCCGAGCGCGCCGGCGTGAAATTTAAGGATGCGGACTTAATCGGCCTTCCGATCCGGATTACGGTCGGAGGCAAAGCGGCTGAAGAAATTGTCGAGGTTAAAGTTCGCAAAACAGGAGAAGCGCTCGAAATTCAAACGAGCGAATTACCGGAACGGATTAAGGCGCTCTCTGTTTCTTTGCAGGCATAAGTTTAGGCAATTATACTCTACCAGGTACTCCTTTGCTTCAGGGAGTACCTGCTTAATTTTATGGGGAAAAGGTGTGTATCCATGGGGAATCATTCTGTCAAGCAGGAGCGTTTTTCATTGCTCCTTCAGCAACTGGCCATTCCGCCCGAATTCATTGAGAAGTATTTTTATGAGGGACAGATTGAGAAGGTGGACGTATACAGAGAGACGAAGAAGTGGCACTTTACCTTCCGGCTGCCGGCCCTGCTGCCATTAAACGTGTATCAGGCTTTCCACGTAAAGCTTGTCCAGGCATTCAACCAGATTGCCGCTGTAGACTGTACTATGCAGTATAACGAGCCTGTTCCGCTGCCGGGGTTTTTGCAGGACTACTGGCCCTGGATCGTTGAGCAGGTGTCCCCGCACATCAATTCTACGGCTTCCTATCTTAAAGAAGCTGCGTATGAGTTAGTAGACAGGAAAATCAAGCTTGGCGTACCAAACGAAATCGCTATCGAAATGATGAAGCGGCGCAATGTGGATGAATGGATAGCAAAGACGGTCGAAAAGCTGTGCGGGGAAAAAGTCGTCCTTACATACAATGTCGTGCAGGATACGGAGTCCTACCAGCAGTTCGTAGAGAAAAGAGAGGAAGAGGATCGGACACGGGCGCTTGAAGCGCTTACCGAAAAGAGAAAGAGGAGAAGGAGGGCGGCGCAGGTTCGCAGGATGTGCCTGAGGTCCTTCATATTGGCTATGATATTAAGGACGAGCCAACTCCGATTTGCGAGATTCAGGAGGAGCAGGGAAAAACATGCATCCAGGGCCTCGTTTTTGGGGCGGAGGTGCGCGAGCTGCGCAGCGGCCGTTCATTGTGTACCTTTAACGTTACCGACTATACAGATTCCCTGCAGGTGAAAATTTTCGCCCATGACAAAGAGGATGTTCCGAAATTATCCGCGATTAAAAACGGGATCTGGGTGAAAGTGCGCGGCGTTGTCCAGGATGATGCATATGCGAGAGAGCTTGTGATGACGGCTAAGGACATCAATCAAGTAAAAGCTGCTGCTACGAGAAAAGATACCGCAGAAGAGAAGCGCGTTGAATTTCACTGCCATACAAACATGAGCGCTATGGACGCCATTGCGTCCGCTGATCGGCTCATTAAACAGGCGGCTGAGTGGGGACATAAAGCAATCGCGATAACAGACCATGCCGTTGCACAGGCATTTCCCGAAGCATTCTCCGCCGCCAAAAAGCACGGAATTAAAGTGCTCTATGGTATCGAAGCAAACGTAGTGCCGGATTCGACCCTCATTGTCCACCAGCCGCAGAGCCGCTCGCTCGCAGGTGATACGTATGTCGTTTTTGACGTGGAGACAACCGGTTTATCTGTTGTAAACAACACGATCATCGAGCTTGCCGGCGTAAAAATGAAGGACGGCGAGGTAATCGGGCAGTATGAATCGTTCGTAAATCCGCATGAGCCGATCCCGCACAACATTCAGCAATTAACGGGCATTACAGACAGCATGGTCAGGGATGCACCGGAGTTAGACCAGGTCATGCGCGAATTTATCGATTTTGTCGGCGACGCCGTTCTCGTTGCCCACAACGCGCGTTTGATATGGGATTCCTGCAGGCAAGCTGTAAAAAAATCGGGCTCCCGCCAGTGGGAAATCCGTTTTTTGATACGCTGGAGACGGCCCGTTTCCTCTACCCGAGCATGCGAAACCACCGCCTGAATACGCTGGCTGATAAGTTCAATGTCAGCCTTGAAAACCACCACCGGGCCGTCGATGATTCGGCTGCGACAGGGCAGGTTTTCTATCATATGTTAAAAGAAGTGCTGGCAAAAGAAATTACTGACCTGGCTGATTTAAATAATCATGTCGGTTTGGACTTGCAGAATACAAGGCCGTTTCACTGCAACATTTATGCATTAAATGAAACGGGCAAGAAAAACCTGTATAAAATTATCTCTTTATCCCATATAAAATATTTGTATCGTACACCGAGAATTCCACGGTCGAAAATACAACAATACCGCGAGGGGCTGCTCATTAGTTCCGGGTGTGAAAAGGGAGAGTTGTTCGAGACGGTATTGAACAAAAGCCTGGAAGAGGCGGAAGCAGCTGCCCGATTCTATGATGTGCTGGAAATCCAGCCGGTTGAAATTAACCGCCACCTGGTAGACAAACAACTGGTAGCGGGAGAGGCGGCCCTGATTGAAGCTAACCGTAAAATCGTTGAACTTGGAGAAAAATTAAATTTGCCTGTTATCGCAACAGGGAATGTGCACTATGTTCACCCGTTTGAAAAAGACTATCGGGACATTCTCATTCAAGGAATTACCGGATTCAGTCCATTGAAAGAGCAGCGTAAGCCGGATGCTCATTTTCGTACGACAAACGAGATGCTGGAGGAATTCTCTTATCTCGGCCCGGAGAAGGCGAAAGAAGTCGTAGTGACGAATCCGAACCTTCTAGCCGATCGGTTTGAGGAACTGCAGATTATACCAAAGGATCTTTATACGCCCAAAATCGAAGGGGCAGAAGAAGAGATTCGTTCGATGAGCTATAACATGGCAAAAGATCTATACGGCGAGCCGATTCCGGAAATCGTAGAAAAGCGCCTGGAGAAAGAATTAAACAGCATTATTACGCACGGATTTGCCGTTATCTATTTAATTTCCCACAAGCTTGTAAAAAAATCTATCGACGACGGCTACTTGGTCGGAAGCCGGGGTTCGGTAGGTTCCTCCTTCGTAGCGACCATGACGGAAATCACGGAAGTAAATCCGCTGCCGCCGCATTACCGGTGTTCGCAGTGCAAGCACAGCGAATGGTTTACGAAAGGGGAATACGGCTCCGGCTTCGATCTGCCGCCGAAAGACTGTCCAACGTGCCAGATCCGGATGGTCGGCGACGGGCACGATATCCCGTTTGAGACCTTCCTTGGCTTTAAAGGGGATAAGGTACCCGATATCGATTTGAATTTCTCCGGGGAGTATCAGCCGAAGGCCCACAACTATACGAAAGAGCTGTTCGGAGAAGAATACGTATACCGTGCCGGTACAATCGGTACCGTTGCCGAGAAGACAGCCTATGGCTTTGTCCGCAAATATGGGGAAGAAAAAGGCTTGAGCTGGCGGGGAGCCGAGATGAATCGCCTTGCCGGCGGCTGTACGGGTGTAAAACGGACCACGGGCCAGCACCCCGGGGGCATCATTGTTGTGCCGGATTATATGGAAATTTATGATTTCTGTCCGATTCAATTTCCGGCAGATGACAAGAATGCCGAATGGAAGACGACCCACTATGACTTCCACTCCATACACGATAACCTGTTGAAACTCGATATACTCGGCCACGACGACCCGACCGTCATCCGGATGCTGCAGGACTTAACGGGGCTGGATCCGAAAACCATCCCGGTCGGAGATCCGAAAGTAATGGAGATTTTTAGCGGAACGGAAGCGCTCGGTGTTACGCCGGAACAGATTGACAGTAAAATCGGAACGCTTGGCGTGCCTGAGTTCGGGACGAAGTTTGTCCGGCAAATGCTGGAGGATACAAGGCCCTCAACCTTTGCCGAGCTTGTCCAGATTTCCGGTCTTT
This sequence comes from Aneurinibacillus tyrosinisolvens, assembly GCF_001015055.1. Lineage (GTDB taxonomy): Bacteria > Bacillota > Bacilli > Aneurinibacillales > Aneurinibacillaceae > Aneurinibacillus_A > Aneurinibacillus_A tyrosinisolvens. Next base: position 257,983 of record NZ_BBWZ01000005.1, read on the forward strand.
CCCATGGAACGGACGTATGGCTAAACAACGCCCAGGAACTTGTACGCAAAGGCACGTGTGAACTTAAAGACGTTATCGGCTGTCGGGATGATATCATGGTATATCTAATGCATAAGGGGCTTGAGCCTTCCTATGCTTTTAAAATCATGGAGTCCGTACGTAAAGGGAAGGGCCTTACACCGGAGATGGAAGAAGAAATGAAAGCAAACAATGTACCGGATTGGTACATCTGGTCTTGCAAACAGATTAAATACATGTTCCCGAAGGCGCATGCTACCGCCTACGTGCTTATGGCAGTACGCATTGCTTATTTCAAGGTACACTATCCGATTCATTTCTATGCGACTTATTTTACCGTACGTGCGGATGACTTCGATGTTGAACTGGCCGTCCGCGGCTCAGAGGCAATCCGGGCTCAAATTAAGGAAATTGCCGAAAAGGGAAATGATGCGCAGCCGAAGGAAAAAACACTGCTGACGGTACTTGAGATGTGCCTTGAGATGTGTGAACGAGGCTTTTCCTTTAAAAATATTGATTTGTACCGCTCGCATGCCAGCCAGTTTATCATTGACGGAGACAGTTTGATTCCACCGTTTAACGCGCTGGCCGGGGTTGGAACAAGCGCGGCGGAGAACATTGTGAAAGCGCGGGAGAACGGAGAGTTTCTTTCCATCGAAGATCTCCAGCAGCGCGCCCGCTGCTCACGATCTGTCATCGAATTGCTGCAGCAGCAGGGGTGCTTATCGAATCTTCCGGAGACAAACCAGCTTTCATTGTTCTAAATGAAAGGATTGGGGGCGGCTTCGGGTGTTGTTATTGCCTGGAAAGAAGGGTTTATGTTATAATAACTTTTGGTAATACTAACGATACGTGATGAAGTAACGGAGAGAGTGGGGAAACCCACTCTTTCGTTTTAGCTGAACAAGGCAAAATGTTCAGTAAGACCGAGTATACAGATAGCTACCTGGGGGGTTTATATCCTTGAGCAAAAACGTGATCACCCTTACCGAACAACTGGTGACGCCAATTATTGAAGAAGAAAATCTTGAACTCGTTGAAATTGAGTATAAGAAGGAAGGGAGCAACTGGTTCCTCCGCGTATACATAGACAAGGAAGGCGGGGTAGACATTGAGGATTGCGGACGTGTTAGTGAGAAGTTAAGCAAGAAGCTGGATGAGGCGGATCCCATTCCAACCGCGTACTTTCTCGAAGTCTCTTCTCCGGGTGCTGAGCGGCCTCTAAAAAAAGAAAAGGACTATGAGCGCGCCATTGGTAAGCATGTGCACATTACGACGTATGAACCGATTAATGGGGCCAAGGTGTTTGAGGGTGAGCTGGTTTCCTATGATGGAGAACAGCTTGAAATCAAAGAGGCAAAAGCAAGTGCCATGATACCGATGGAAAAAGTGGCCAGTGCCCGTTTGGCTGTTGTGTTTTAAAATTGAAAGGAGGAATAGGGATTACCATGAATGCGGAGTTTATTGAAGCATTAAATGATATAGAAAAAGAAAAGGGCATTAGCAAAGAGGTGCTTATCGAAGCGATTGAGGCTGCGCTCGTGTCCGGTTATAAGCGAAATTTCAACTCGGCACAAAACGTCCGTGTTGATATTAACCGTGAAATGGGAAATGTCCGGGTTTTTGCCCGCAAAACAATTGTGGAAGAAGTAACGGATAGCCGTTCGCAGATTTCCATTGATGAAGCACATGAAATTGACCCGAACTATATGTTAGACGACATTATTGACATGGAAGTAACCCCTCGCGATTTTGGGCGCATTGCCGCACAGACGGCAAAGCAGGTCGTTACCCAGCGCATTCGCGAGGCTGAACGCGGCATCATCTACAATGAGTTTATTGACAGAGAACAGGATATCGTAACCGGGATTGTCCAGCGCCAGGACGGCCGTTTCTATTATATTGATCTTGGCAAAGTCGAGGCGCTCATGCCGGTAAACGAGAAAATGCCGACGGAAACATTTAAACAGGGTGACCGGGTAAAAGCGTTTATTACAAAAGTAGAAAAGACAACGAAGGGGCCGCAAATCTTTGTTTCCCGTACACACCCCGGCCTTTTAAAACGCTTATTCGAGCTTGAAGTGCCGGAAATTTTTGACGGTGTTGTTGAAATCCGTTCGGTTGCACGCGAGGCGGGAGACCGCTCGAAAATCGCTGTACATTCGTCCGACCCGAACGTCGACCCGGTGGGCGCGTGTGTGGGACAGAAAGGGATGCGCGTTCAAACGGTTGTTCAAGAATTGAAGGGCGAGAAAATTGACATTGTGAAGTGGTCGGAAGACACGGCTGAATACGTGGCGAACTCGTTAAGCCCCTCTAAAGTCGTCCATGTAACCGTCTATGAAGGCGAGAAAATGACCCGGGTGGTCGTACCGGACTATCAGCTCTCCCTCGCAATCGGGAAGAAGGGACAGAACGCGCGCCTTGCCGCTAAACTTACCGGATGGAAGATTGATATTAAGAGTGAGGCACAGGCTGCGGAAGAAGGGTTTACTTTTACCGAGCCGGTTTCTATTATTCCGTTAGAAAAGAAGAACCAGCCTGAATCTACTGAATTTGCAGAAGCCCACGTAGAGGAAGAAAGGGAGTAAGGGATTCGTGAAGGCGAAAAAAACTCCGCAGCGAAAATGCATTGCGACACAGGAAATGTATGATAAGCGTGATTTGCTCCGCGTGGTAAGAACACCGGAAGGCGCTGTAAAGATTGACCCGACAGGAAAGGCATCCGGGCGAGGCGCCTACATCTCCCGTTCTCAGGATGCGTTTCAAACGGTCAAGAAGAAAAAAATGTTGAATCGAACATTGAAGGCAGAAATTACGGAAGCTATGTACGATGAACTTGAACAGGAATTTATGAGGTATGTGAGGAAATGAATCAGATAGAGCAAATGCTAGGCCTTGCTATGCGTGCCCGCAAATTGATTACGGGAGAAGAGCTAGTCGTAAAAGCGATCCGTCAGGGACAGGTAAAGCTTGTTATTCTCGCGAGTGATGCCTCAGCCAATACGCGAAAAAAAATTACCGATAAATGCGGCAGCTATGAGGTACCCTGGGCAGCCTACGGGGATCGAATTTCACTTGGTGCAGCACTTGGCAAAGAACAGAGAGTTGTTATAGGGATAACGGATATGGGGTTTGCGCAGAAGTTGAAGCAATTGATTGTTCAATAAATGGCGGGGGTGAATGAATGAGTAAATTGAGAGTCTATGAATACGCCAAAACGATTGGGTTGAGCAGTAAGGAGTTAGTTAATCTTCTTACTAAACTCAATTCACCGGTAAATAATCACATGAGTACGTTAGAGGAAAACACCATGCAGAAGGTAGAACAGCATCTTAAACAGATGCAAGAACGTGCAAAGGGACAGCAACAGGAAAAGCGCGATACGGAAAAGAGTGGGAAGATGGAACAAAACAACCAAAACACGAACAATCAAAACCAAAGCAGAACGAGCAATAACCAGCCGAGAAACAACAATCAATCCGGTGGAAGCAATCAAGAAAGAAGCAACAATCAATCCGGTGGAAGCAATCAAGGAAGAAGCAACAATCAGTCCGGTGGAAGCAATCAAGGAAGAAGCAACAATCAGTCCGGTGGAAGCAATCAAGGAAGAAGCAACAATC
>NZ_BBWZ01000006.1 GCF_001015055.1 Aneurinibacillus tyrosinisolvens
AGTCCCATTGCCTCGTGACCTCCCATGTGGTCGCAGGAGGGTTCTCCTTCTCCTGGGATTTTCGTCCTTATTTTCGTGAGGCCTACTGTCAGGAACACCATTTACCCTTTAAAAGTAAAAACGAGCTGGCTATGGAAATGATCAGAAACTTTCCTGCCCATGAAGATGAACAAGTGTATGTGTTAATGGATAGCTGGTACTCAAGTAAAAAGATGATGGACACCTGCCTATCAAAAGGGTTTCATGTCATCGCGGCTGTAAAATCAAATCGCAAGATTTGCCCGCAGGGCATCCGGGTGTCCATGGCTGAATTTGTGAACTGTTATATTGAAAATTCCGACCTTCATTCCGTGACCGTGAAGGATAAAGGAAGATTTCGGGTCTACTTGTGTGAAAGTCCACTGGCAGAGATGGAAAATGTCAAAATTCTTCTATCCTGGGAGAAGAAATTCGTTCAGGGTAAAACTCCGTTTTGCCTCCTGTGTACCGATCTGACTCTGGATGTCGTGACCATCCTGGAGTATTATCATATCCGATGGGAGATAGAAACGGGCTACCGTTATTTCAAGGAACTACTAGGGTTTGATCAGTATCAACTACTTTCTTTCAAAGCCATCGAGCGATACGGGGTGATCCAGTACCTGACACAGAATTTTCTTGAGCAGCAGAGACAGGAGTGGTCTAAGAACTCGCCACTTACACTTGGAGATACCGTTAGGCGGATCCGAACCGAATTTTTGGGGCAGCTGGTCGTTTATGTTTATCAAGAAGGACTAGCAAAAACGTCTTTGAAAGAAGTGCTGAAAACCCTAAAACTAATCGCTTAAAAAAGTGGTTTTTCTGAATCACTACCCGTATACCCTTTTTTAGGGTTTTAATGAAAATCTGCAAGAGTCAAATTTTATATTTAGGAATGGAATTTGACGCGAAATAGAGAAACGCAATCCCAAAAATATTCAGAGGGGACTTCCTCAATCGATATCCCTTATAGTAATTGATTTTTTATTCAAATGTGCTTATTCAAAAAAAACAGCCCTGATAACGAGGGCTAGTTTTAAGGAGCAGAAAATGAATTTCTGCATAAGGGTCATCAGTAGTATTGCTTAAGACAAGTCTTATAATAAATGAATATCATTAATTGTCTATTTTCAAACTACTAAGACGCTGTTAAATTGGTCTGTAATTACTAACTTGGCCATTTAACCTTACTTATTTGATAATGAATGCTGTTTTTTGTATAGGAAGAAAGAAGGGAAAACTTCTATAATTTAGGGGGGGTTACATGTGATAAATTTATGAAGAAAAGGGGAGATATAACGACCGCTGAATGTAGTTGTATGATAATATTAGACAAAAAAAACTATAATTCGTCAGATCATCTCATAAGATTAGGGCAACAAAATTAGATAAAAAAGCATGTCAGTCACACGTCTAAGCGTTTACAATACGAAATGAATGAGTGTCACGATTTGTCGAGATAATTTTGTGGTATAGAATTGGTTACCAGTAGATAATGGAGAATGTGCAAGCTGAATTTTTTACTTGCTAAGGAGAGATAAGGTTGAATCAGAGAGTGGAGTTAGATTTAGTAATTGACAAATTAAAGAAAAAATTAGCGAATAGAGTAGCACAGCATGATTTCAACTTCCGACATCCAGATGTACTGCACATTAGTCAGGAGCTCGATTCTTTAATTGTAGAGGAAATGAAGTATAGAAAATCGGGATTAATCTATTCCTAATTTGTGTGATGTACAGTAAAACAAACTTTTCTTTGCTATAGAAAAGAAAATGAAGAGGGCGTCCCAAAAGTAACCTGGGACGCCTTTTTTTGCAAAAAAAAGAAGAAAATCGCCCTTTTTTGTTTTTGGTATAATGAAGTCACCACAACAAACAAAACACCCGGAAAGGAACGAAAAAAACAAGCCGAAAAGGTAAGAAATCTGCCCTTAAGGAGTCAGTGATATCCATAAATACCCAGATATTAGGATAAAAAAAGAGGCTGGTCCCAAAAAGTCGCTTTTCCACGACCTTTTGAGACAGCCTCGTTCAATATATTTTAAAAGTAGGGGTAATTTATGGAAAAAGTGTGCCTTAGCGATTCAATGTTATTTTTGAGAATTTATGGTAGAGGTTGTATTACTATCAGACGTTGAAGCATCATCATTCGTTTCACCATCAGTTTTGGCATCATCATGCTGCTGCCATGTTTGATCCACCATCTTCGTTAGACGGTCTTTTTCATTTTGAAGCAGTTTATTAATCAAGTCATCTTTCGCGATTCCTTTATCTTGAGCGATTTGAGCTAGTGTTTTTCCAGCTTGCAATTGGGTTTGGAGTTCTTGTTCAGTGATTCCTAACACAGATGCGGCATCTTTGAATCCTCCTCGCTCACCACCATGTTTACCGTGTTCTCCTCCAAAGCCAAACCCACCTTTTTGTTCGACTCTGTTCTTGATTTCAGTCTGCTCATCCGCTTTCTTTTGATTCGCTTGCTCCTGTGTTAACTTCCCGTCTTGTATAGCCTGGGCCAATCGTTGAGCGTGTTGATTTACCAGTAAATCAATCACTTTTTGTTCGTCTACCCCTTGTGCAGCAGCCACATCTGCTAACGATTTACCGTTTTTCAAATTTTGCTGTAACGTAGCGGCATCTACTTTCAGCAAAGAAAGAAGTTCTTGGTTATTAAATTGTTTCTCATGTTTATGCATAGAAACTTTTTGTTGTGTTGTAGACGTGGTTGAAGAGGATGTAGTTGTTGAAGCAGCAAAAGCCGATCCTGCGATGGCCAGGACAGCTAATCCCGTTGTAGCGACAGTAAGTAATTTTTTCATTGATAACACTCCTTCATTTTTGTTTTATTATGTTTCGTTTTGGACAGTTCCTACTTTAACCGGGAAAAGTGAAAAAACGGTGAAATTTTGAAGGGTAATTTTGGCATGTTCTATTTCGTTTTCTTTTTTTGTGCCTAACTTGATTTTCACTGTTTTTTCACTTTTCTCTTCTATACTCAAATCTGTCAGAAGGACAAGCAAGAGGAGGAAAAAGATGAAAGCAAAATTAAGGAAAGGCTTACCCTGGATTTTAACTACACTCTTACTATTGGTTGGCATCACCTTTGCCATAAATACATTGGGAGATGGTTTTCATGATAGAGGTCATGACCAAGTTGCAATAAACTCGAGTTACGGTGATAACCAAATCCAGTTTGTACAAAGAGATAATCTGATGGGCGGGGATTATTCGATGCATAGGGAGGATTCTATACAAGAACATCACACTATGCGTGAGCATCACGAAGGAGGGTTCCACTTCATCGGTTCTGCCGTGTCCCTTGTTTTAGGGGGAGCAGCCCTTGTGATTTTAATCAGATGGCTGCGTAGAAGAAAAAATGCTCGTTCGTTTACCCGTTCCATCATCGAGACACCGATTTCTTATTCAACTTATAATGCAAATCAAACCGAAGTAGATTTCTTAGATGAATGGGAAAAAAGACAAACAACACATAGGGAGGAAAAATAACATGGGAATTTTTAAACGAATTAAGGATATGACAATGAATGAGGTTCATACACTGCTTGATAAAGTAGAAGACCCAATTAGCATGCTGAACCATCACATACGGGAAATGGAGGAAGAAATCAAGAAAGGGCAGCAAGCCTATGCGCATCAACTCTTTCTAGAGAAGAAACACATGGCGTTAATCGCGGATACAGAAACACGGATAGCTAAAAGGGAGCGCCAGGCGAAATTAGCTGTCGATAAAGAAGAAGAATCCATTGCCAAAATGGCGTTGCAAGAAAAGTTAAATCAGGAGAAAAACTTAAACCTATATAAAGGGCAGTATGAAACGATTATCAATCAGACAAAGAGCCTGGTTGAAAAGCTATATCAACTCAAGGAGAAGTATAGCCAACTGCAAAACAGAAGACTCCTTTTACTTTCAAGAGCCAATGTAGCCCAATCAATAAAGCAGATAAATAATATGGTTGTCTCATTTAATACAGATAACATCGCCAAAGGGTTTGCTCGTGCAGAAGAACGCGTTTTATTATTGGAAGCAGAAGTAGAGGCAATTAACCGACTCACCCTTCCTCCGCAGGAGATTCAGTCTTATACGATGGACCCCGTCCTGCAAGAAGAAGTAGAAAAGGAGTTAGAGAAATTAAAGGCGACCCAAAAGGAAACCGTTTAATGGCCCTGCTTGTTGGAGTAAGATATATCGATTGACTATCAGAAACAAAGGAAAACCTCATGTGAATGACCACATGAGGTTTTCTATTAACATTTGGCAGGAGAATGATTCCTTTCTTATCGTTGCTATCAGCAAACAAAGTAACAAAGGAACCCTAAAATCCGTAAGAGAGCGTTTGGAGGATATTTTATGAAAAAGAATCTATTTAAAGAATGGGGCCCATCGGTTGTTCTTGCCCTTGTCATAAGCTTTGTATGTAGAACGTATGTAGCGGAAGCCGTTGTGGTTCCTTCTGGATCCATGCTGCCAACGATTCAACTACAAGACCGTTTGCTGATAGAAAAATTCACAGGACCTGCTTCTTTAAAATACGGAGATGTTGTGGTTTTTTACCCCCCGATTCCAGGGCAAGAAAATCAGCGTTTTATTAAACGGTTAATAGGCATAGGAGGAGATGCAATTCAAATCAAGGACCATGTTCTTTACCGTAATGGAGTAAAAGTAGATGAACCCCATATCAAACAAAGTATGAATTACGATTATGGCCCAGTTAAAATTCCACAAGGGAAATTTTTCTTCTTAGGAGATAATCGGAATGATAGCTATGATTCTCATTTATGGCCCATACCTTTTGTTGATCAAAGCAAAATTGTAGGGAAAGCTGTCGTTACTTTTTTCCCCTTGTCTGATTTTAAGAAGTTTTAAAAACAACTGATTATGAAAGGTGTATTTTTTGTGCAATTTCAACTAGAACTATTCGTAAGTAAGCATCGAAAAGAAGTAATGTTTCTCTTCTTTTCTTTGATTATCTGCATCTTTATATTTTGTCTGCAACTACAAAAACTAGAGACTATGGACAGCGGAGAAGGAAAAGCAACGATTAACGATGCCGTTCTCGGTTATCAACCTTTACTTCAAAAATATGCTGCAAAATATGGGGTCAGCAAGTATGGATCATTTTTAATGGCTCAAATGATGCAAGAATCAGGAGGTCAAGGCGGTGATCCAATGCAAGGCAGTGAAAGTTTAGGACTTCCACCCAATACAATTACAAATCCTGAACAAAGCATCGACGCAGGAGTCAGATACTTTGCTTACGTTTTGAAGCTTTCAAACGGTGATTTAAAACTCGCGACTCAGTCGTACAATTTTGGCACCGGATTTATCAAATATGCAAGGGCTCGTGGAGGATACTCAAAGGAAAACGCGTTGCCTTTTCACAAATGATGGCCAAAAAGTATAACTGGAAGAGGTATGGGGATGTAGATTATGTTGACCATGTATTCCGCTATTATGAAGACAGGACAAATACAGCTGCAAATATGTAGTTTACAGGCATTGTGTCTAATAGTTCCAGATCTTCCTGAAAGGGACGCATTCGTTCCTTAATTTCCTGGTCTAGTCTTTCGATTTCTGCTTCAAGAAACTCAATATGGCGAAGTTGCGTAGGTAGCATCATGCGTTGATGCGTTCCCGTTAATCCTTTTAGAGCTTGCTCGAGCTCATGTACTTTTTTCTTCATGCTTCGTTTAGCGAATTGAGCAATAAGCTGAGGATCATCCACACCATTGATTAAAGCTGTAATCATCGCTCGCCCTGAAACGCCTGTAATATCTGTTGCCATGGAAGAAAGCTTGATATTGGCACCTTCCAATACTTTTTGCATTCAGCATCTTTGACATCGAGGAACCGCTTTAATGTGTGTGGCATTCACCACAAGGGTTTCACTGTTCGTTAATTCCAACACATTATAGATGGGTTTCCAAAAAGAACCCGTAGATTCCATTGCAGTGTGGGTGCCCCCTTTCTGTTTAAGCCAACCGGACAGCGCCAAAATGTCTTCTGTCATTGTACTGAAGGTACAAATCTCTTTGCCTTTAGGAGTGAGTAAACAAGCAACAATACTTCTTTAATGAACATCTAATCCACAACAACGTTCATAAATAATCTGCATCGATAATTGAATAAAACTAAATAAATATGAACATTAAACGGCAAATATGTATCCTTTTTGTTTGACATACGCTTCGCCTAAATGATAAAAAACAGTTATGGCTTGAATATTTTGAAAATATAAATTATAATAAAGATATAATTTCCACTTAACATACCAGCCGGTCAGTATGTAAAAAAGGAGGCTTATTATGAATTTTGATCATTCGGGAAAAGTACAAAAGCTTCAACGCACGCTTACGGATTTTATGGAACAAATCGTCTACCCCAACGAAAAAACATACGAAGCCCAGCTCAATGAAGGCAGCAGCCGTTGGGCCATTCCGCCTGTCATGGAAGAAATGAAGCAGCAAGCCAAAGAAGTCGGCCTATGGAATTTATTTTTGCCGGACAGCGAATACGGTGCAGGGCTGACGAATCTGGAATATGCGCCGCTGTGCGAGATTATGGGCCGTTCCTTCATTGCTCCGGAAGTATTCAACTGCGCCGCACCTGATACAGGAAACATGGAAGTGCTGGTGCGCTATGGAACCCAGAAACAGAAGGACAAATGGCTTGTACCGCTGTTAGAAGGAGAAATTCGCTCCTGTTTCTCCATGACCGAGCCGGATGTTGCTTCATCGGATGCAACGAACATTGGAGCCACGATTGAACGGGATGGAAACGAATACATAGTAAATGGCCGTAAGTGGTGGTCATCTGGTGCCGGCGATCCGCGCTGCAAGATTGCCATCGTAATGGGGAAATCAGACCCTGATGCAGCGAGGCACGAACAGCAATCAATGATTCTTGTTCCATTGGATACAGCCGGAGTTAATATCAAACGCATGCTTCCTGTTTTTGGCTATGACCATGCACCGCACGGCCATGCGGAAATCAATTACGAGCACGTGCGCGTGCCGGCAGACTCCATGCTTTGGGAAGAGGGAAAAGGATTTGCCATCGCACAGGGCCGGTTAGGGCCGGGGCGTATTCATCACTGTATGCGTCTGATTGGAGCAGCGGAGCGCGCACTTGAGGAGTTGTGTAAGCGCGTTCAGCAACGCGTTGCTTTTGGCAAAGCACTGGCACAGCAAGGTGTCATTCAGGATTGGATTGCCACCTCCCGCATTGAAATCGAACAAGCACGCCTGCTCACGCTAAAAGCAGCATATATGATGGATACGGTTGGCAACAAAGTGGCCAAAAAGGAAATTGCCATGATTAAAGTCGTGGCTCCAAACATAGCCTTACAGGTGCTTGACAGAGCCATTCAAGCGCTTGGCGCCGCCGGCGTAAGCGATGATTTCCCACTGGCTGCACACTGGGCAAACGCACGTACACTCCGCCTGGCAGACGGACCGGACGAAGTGCATAAAGCCGCCATTGCTAAGATGGAGCTAAAAAAATACAAGGATATAAGCGCACTTACAGTATAAGCAGAGAAAGGAAGATGTGGGATGAACATAAAACAGTTATTTGATTTAACGGGAAAAACGGCCATCGTAACCGGAGGGGGCCGCGGACTCGGTGCGCAAATCGCCGAAGGGTTTGCCGAGGCGGGCGCGAACGTTGTCCTCTGTTCACGGCGGGTTGAAGCTTGTGAAGAAACGGCGGAGCGCCTGCAGAGGGAAACAGGTGCCCAGTGTCTTGCCCTGGCATGCGACGTGCGAAATCCAGAAGATGTGCAGCGAGTGGTAAACGAGGCGGCAGCCCGCTTTGGGCGCATTGATATTCTTGTCAACAACAGCGGTGCCTCCTGGGGTGCACCGGCAGAAGAAATGCCGCTTGAGGCCTGGAATAAAGTAATGGATATTAATGTAACCGGTACATTCCTAATGGCCCAGGCTGTTGGACGGGTCATGATCGGGCAAAGGGCAGGAAAAATCATTAATATCGCCTCAGTTGCCGGGCTGGCCGGTTCGGATCCGAGATATATGGATGCCATTGGCTACAGCGCTAGCAAAGGAGCGGTTATCTCCTTCACGAAGGATCTTGCTGTGAAATGGGGAGGGCATAACATTACGGTGAATGCGATTGCGCCCGGGTTTTTCCCGACCAAAATGTCGAAGGAACTGCTCAACCGGGGCGGCGAACACATTCTTAATGCGACCCCGCTTCGCCGGTATGGCTCGGATCAGGATTTGAAAGGCAGCGCCGTGTTCCTGGCGTCAGATGCTGCCAATTATGTCACCGGCACTGTCCTTGTCGTCGATGGCGGCATGTCCGCCATGTAATCTTAAAATCTATCAAACATAAATGGAGGAGAACAAATGGAACGAGATCCAGTCATAGTTTCGGCAGTACGAACAGCGATTGGCAGGCAGGGAGGAGCGCTTGCTCCCCTGCAGGCGCATGAATTCGGAGCGGTTGCTATCCGCAAAGCGATCGAGCGCGCGCACATCACACCGGAAGAAATTGATGATGTTATTATGGGGAATGTCCTGAGCGGCGGGGGGAATATTGCACGGCTAACCGCCCTGGCGACCGGTCTATCGATGGAGATCCCGGGGCTTACGATTGATAGGCAGTGCGGCTCAGGAATGAACGCGGTCGCCTTAGCAGCACAGGCCATTCGCGCAGGCGATGGAGACGTGTACGTGGCGGGAGGAATTGAAAGCATGAGCAGGGCCCCTTATTTAATGGACCGTCCTACGAAAGCGTATAGCGCTGCTCCGCCGAGATTCCGCTCCTCCATGCTGTCTACAAAAGAAATCGGGAACCCGCCAATGGGCATTACCGCGGAAAACCTCGTGAAAAAATACGGCATTACACGCGAAGAGCAGGACCAGTTCGCTCTTCGCAGCCAGCAGCGTATGGCCCGTGCTATGCAAGAAGGTTTGTTTGCAGAACAAATCGTGCCGGTGAACGTTCCGGCGCGTAAAGGGGAGTATCAAACCTTTGCGATAGACGAACATCCGCGCCCGCAGACAACCCTGGAAGGGCTTACATCCCTGCCGCCCGCCTTTCTTGAAGGCGGTACAGTAACGGCAGGAAGCAGCTCGGGGCTGAACGATGCCGCTTCAGCGCTCGTTATTATGTCACGCGAGAAGGCGGATTCACTCGGATTAAAACCACTCGCTGTTGTGCGCCAGCACGCAGTCGCCGGTGTAGATCCGAACATTATGGGAATTGGCCCAGTGCCAGCTACACGCAAGCTTCTGGAGAAAACAGGAATGGCACTCGACGAGATTGATTTGATTGAGCTCAATGAGGCGTTTGCCGCGCAGGTCATCGCTTGCGACCGGGAACTGAACATGGACTCGGAGAAGCTGAACGTCAATGGCGGAGCGATTGCCCACGGCCACCCGCTGGGAGCTACCGGGGCGATCCTTGTGACCAAAGCGTTGTATGAGCTGCAACGCAGACAGGGAAGGCATGCGCTCATTACTGCCTGCATTGGAGGCGGCCAGGGCATCGCTGTGCTTATTGAGCGCGAATAAGAGCGTAATGGGGTACCAGACAAGATTGCGATTATTACAGGGGGCGGAGGCGGAATCGGCCGGCCGGAAGAAATCGCCAATGCAGTTTTATTCCTGGCATCCGACGAAGCTTCTTATATTACCGGCACCACATTGTTAATTGATGGAGGGGCATTGACACTCTAGCATACGGAGGTATAGCTGTGGTTGAAAATAAGTGCTGGGCTTCGCTGTATCTAGATGGCATGAGCCGCCGGTTCGCCGCCGCGCTGCAAAATAGCGGTGTGCAAAAAGGAGACCGTGTGGCGATCATGCTCCCTAATTGTCCACAGTACGTTATATCGTATTATGGAACCCTTCGTGCGGGCGCGATCGTAACCCAGGTTAACCCGATGCTCGTAGAACGGGAAATCGAGTATATCCTAAACGATTCGGGAGCGGAAACGATCGTTGTATATGACGCGTTGTATGAAAGAGTCGCCGCGGTCCGCGAGCGTACAGCGCTAAAGAACGTGATAACGGTTAGCCTGTCAGAAACAGAACCGGATTTCCCTGCTACGTACTCCTTTACATCGTTTATGCAGACAGGCAGCGAAACGTATCAACCTGTTCAGATTCATCCGGCTGAAGATATCGCAGTCCTTCAGTATACGGGCGGCACAACCGGGCGATCTAAAGGCGCGATGCTCACCCACCGGAATCTGGTAGCCAACCTTATGCAGACACACGAATTTTTTAAAAACGAAATCCGTCCCGGTCAGGAAAAGTACTTAACGATCATTCCTTTATTTCACGTGTTCGGCATGACATCCGGCATGAATCTGTCCATTCTTAATGGCTCGATGAACGTGCTTCTCCCACGCTTTCAGGTAGAAGAAGTGCTGGAGACGATTAAGAGGGAGCAGCCCACGGTATTTCCCGGCGTTCCTACCATGTACATTGCCCTTACGAACCACCCGAAAGCAGAGGCGTACGACATTGGCAGTATCCGCATTTGCAACAGCGGAAGCGCCCCGATGCCGGTCGAGGTAATGAAAGATTTTGAACGGAAGACAGGAGCATCCATTATGGAAGGCTACGGATTAAGTGAAGCGTCACCGACGACCCACTGCAATCCGCCCTTTGCGGCTAACAAGCCGGGCAGCGTCGGCATTGGACTCCCATCCACTGACTATAAAATAGTAGACGTTGCAACGGGAACGGCCGAAGTGCCTGTCGGTGAAATGGGGGAACTCATTATTAAAGGCCCCCAGGTAATGAAGGGGTACTGGAATTTACCGGAGGAGACAAACATCGCCCTGCGCGACGGCTGGCTTTATACCGGGGATATTGCCCACATGGATGAAGAGGGCTACGTATACATCGTGGACCGGAAAAAGGACATGATTATCGCCAGTGGATACAATATTTACCCGCGCGACGTAGAAGAGATGCTGTATGAACATCCCGGTGTACAGGAAGCGGTTGTCGTTGGTGTGCCGGATCCTTATCGCGGGGAAACCGTCAAGGCGGTGCTTGTCCCAAAAGAAGGGGCTCAGCTAACGACGGACGAAGTTACCTCTTATTGCCGTGAACGCCTGGCCGCTTACAAGGTGCCCACTGTTATCGAATTTAGAGAAGCTTTACCGAAAACGAGCGTAGGAAAGATATTGCGGCGGGCGATTAAAGAGGAGCACCGCAGCGAAGCAAAATAAGAGTTTACTAGAAGGAAGGATGATAACATGCAAATCGAAGATATTCGCAACATTTGCGTCGTCGGTTCCGGTTCAATGGGACACCAAATTGCCATGCTCTGTGCGTTAGGCGGATTTGAGACAACCATTCAGGATCTCGAGGAACGTGCTCTGCAGAATGCGGAAGCCAAACTGCACGGGATTATGGATAAATGGGTGCAAAAAGGAAAAATTTCCGAGGAAAAAAAGGCAGAAGCATTTGGGCGCCTTACGTTCACGACAAGCTTAGAAGAGGCGGCTTCAGGAGCGGATTTCATTATCGAAGCGATCGTTGAAAAGCTGGACGCAAAG
This sequence comes from Aneurinibacillus tyrosinisolvens, assembly GCF_001015055.1. Classification (GTDB taxonomy): domain Bacteria; phylum Bacillota; class Bacilli; order Aneurinibacillales; family Aneurinibacillaceae; genus Aneurinibacillus_A; species Aneurinibacillus_A tyrosinisolvens. The sequence continues at coordinate 11,573 of NZ_BBWZ01000006.1, forward strand.
CGGGACGTTTTCGCGAAATTGGATGGCATCGCTCCGCCCCACGCGGTCCTTGCTTCCAACAGCTCGACGATCGTCAATTCTCTCATCGCCGAAGTGACGAACCGCCCGGATCAAGTATGCAACATGCACTTTTTCTTTCCGCCGCTTGTGATGGATTGTGTGGAAGTCGTGATGAGCGAGCAAACGTCAGAAGAAACAGCGCAGCTGGCCATGGACGTGTGCAAGAAAATCGGCCGGACCGGCGTGCTGCTGCGCAAAGAAATTTCCGGCTTCGTCGCCAACCGGATTTTGGGTGCTTTAAGCCGGGAAGCGGTTGCCTTGTATGAAGAAGGCATTGCTGACTTTGAGGACATCGATACGATTTGTAAAAAAGCGCTCAACCACCCGATGGGACCGTTTGAGCTCATGGATTTATCCGGCATTGACGTTGCCTACTATGTTTCCGCCCAGCGCTTTGCAGAAACAGGAGACCCGGCAGATAAACCGGCAGCCTGTGTAGAAGAAAAAGTAAATGCAGGCACGCTGGGAAGAAAGACAGGAAAAGGCTGGTATGAATACAAGCAGCCGGAAGGAGCGAAAGCATAATGGGCAATCTGGTAACTCTTGAAAAACGGGAAGGCATTGCGATCGTTACGATCGACAATCCGCCGCTTAACGTTATGTGTAAGCAAGTCGTAATGGAGCTGGGTGAAACCTTCTCCTCCCTTGCAGACGACCCGGAAACCATTGTTGTCATCCTTACAGGGGCCGGGCAAAAGGCGTTTATGGCCGGAGCGGATATTAAAGAATTCCCGCAATTAATCGGACAGCGCGGCATGAAAGCTTCCGTAATGGAAACCCATGATGTGCTCAATCAGATAGATTTTCTTCTGAAACCGACGATCGCTGTACTGAACGGTATCGCATTTGGCGGTGGCTGTGAACTGGCCTTAACGTGTGACCTGCGCATTGCCGAGGAGCACGCGCAAATCGGATTGCCGGAAATCAAGCTCGGGCTGTTCCCGGGCGGCGGCGGTACACAGCGCCTGCCTCGCCTCATCGGAGAAGCGAAGGCGAAGGAATTAATGTTTACAGGTGACCCGATATCCGCCCAGGAAGCGGAGCGCATCGGCTTAGTGAACAAAACGGTGCCGAGCGGAGAAGGCATGGAAGCCGCATTCCAGCTCGCCAAACGTATCAGCGGCTATTCCCTGGAAGCGCTCTCCCGCATTAAACGGGCAGTAGATCTAGGGGTGGAAGCACCTTTTCCAGCCGCGATTGAACTTGAAGCGGAGCTTTTTGAAGAAGTTTTCCAGACCGAGGACGTGCGCGAAGGCGTTCAGGCGTTTATTGAAAAACGAAAGCCGGTTTTTTCCCATCGTTAGAGGAGAAACCGGAACAAAGGAAGGTGCGTACGATGTCCAGGCAGGACGCTACCATAAAAGATACGATTCCCGTCCGCAAGGGGGAAGAACTTGATTTTCAGGCGCTGGAGAATTATCTGCGCCAGCATATAGAAACACTGGGCAGTGAACAACTGCAAGTGGAGCAGTTTGGGGCGGGGCATTCGAACTTAACGTACCAGATACAGATCGGCGAGTGGGAGGCGGTTGTACGCCGTCCTCCTTTTGGCCCTGTCGCACCAAAGGCTCATGATATGAAGCGTGAATGTGAAATATTACAGGAGCTGCACCCGTTTTTCCCGCTGGCACCGAAGCCATACCTGTATTGTGATGATCCCTCCGTCATTGGCAGTCCGTTCTTTGTGATGGAGCGCCGGCACGGCGTTGTGCTCGATAAGAAATTTCCTTCTTATATAGAGTATACTCCCGGGCTGGGAAGACAAATCTCAGAAACGATGGTAGACACGCTCGTTCAACTGCACGATGTACCGTATCAGGAAACAGGGCTTATCCACTTGAGCCGCCCCGAGGGATTCATGGAGCGGCAGGTTCATGGCTGGATTGGACGTTATGAACGTGCGAAAACAGATGAGATTCCCGGGGCCGATAAGCTTAAACAATGGCTGGCCAACTCCTTGCCTGTATCCCAGAAACCAACGGTCATTCATTATGATTACAAGCTAAACAATGTGATGTTTTCCCGGGAAGACGTAACACAGATGACCGGGGTGTTCGATTGGGAAATGACAACGATAGGCGATCCGCTGGCCGATCTGGGCGCGGCACTCAGCTACTGGATTGAAAAGGAAGACCCGCCTGAACTGCAGCACGGACTGGGCCATCCGCCTCTGACGGTGATGCCGGGATTTATGTCCCGTAACCAATTCCTGAACGCGTATGCGAACCAAAGCGGCCGTGATGTCTTGGACATTCAGTATTACCTGACGTTTGCTTATTTTAAGCTGGCTGTTATCTGCCAGCAAATCTATTACCGCTGGAAAATGGGGCAGACAACCGACGAGCGTTTTGCCGGTCTCGGCGGCTTTGTGCGCGCGCTCATTCTCCACGCACAGCAATGCATGGAACGTAAAGCATAATGGAGGACGGCCATGGGGAAAATTCACGTCTTGATGCGGAAAGAGGATATTGATACGGAGAAGATTCAAGGCAAAGTCGCTGTCGTATTCGACGTCCTTCTGGCGACATCTACCATTACAGCAGGGCTGCACCATGGTGCAAAAGAAGTCATCCCGGTGCTGGACAGAGCAGCGGCGCATGAGGAAGCGAAGAACCGGGAGCCGGACAGTTATGTGCTTGTTGGCGAGTACCAGGGCATCACACTGGAAGGGTTCCTTGATCCGAATCCGCTTGCCCTTAAAGAACGGGTGAAGGAAAAAACCGTCATTCTTTCTACGACGAATGGAACGGTGGCGATCCGCAAAGCCTCACCGGCCAGGCGAGTGTATGCTGCTTCCTTATTGAATGGGAATGCCATCGCCGAAATGCTGCGCGAGAATCACGCAGCGGATACGATCGTTCTCATCTGCGCGGGCTCCGGCGGTGAGTTTTGTATCGAAGACTTCTATGGAGCCGGCTACGTCCTCGACTGCCTGTTTTCCGGCGGAAGGGCTGAATGGGAAATGACCGATGCCGCACAGGCCGCACGGCAGTTCTACTGTGGAGCGCAGGATCAGGCGGAACAGATTTTGCTTTCCTCACGGGTAGGCCGGATGATGCAGCAATACCAGCTGGAAGAGGACGTGTATTTTGTAGCAAGCCGAGGATTTCTTGAAACGATACCCGTTCTTGACGGGATCAAGATGAGGATGAAGGAAGGAGACAAACACCATGTCTGACACGCGAATTCACAATCCTGGCGGCTCTTTTTTGATAGACACACCGGAGACCGGTGCGGTATACACACCGGAGGATTTCACGGAAGAGCACCGGATGATTGCGGCGACCGCCAAACAGTTCATCGAGCGTGAAGTCGACCCGTACCACGAAGAAATCGAAAAACAGGATTTCGACCGGGTTGTGGCGTTATTGCGCCAGGCCGGTGAGCTTGGTCTGCTTGCCCACAGCATTCCTGAAGCGTACGGCGGCCTCGGGCTGGATAAAGCAAGCAAGGGGCTCGTAGGCGAAACCATCGGGCGCACGAGCGGATACGGCGTGGCCCATTCCAACCACACGTGCATTGCGACCCTGCCGATTACGTACTTCGGCACAAAGGCGCAGAAAGAAAAATATTTACCGAAACTGGCGAGCGGTGAATATTTGGGCGCGTACTGCCTGACCGAACCTTCATCCGGTTCCGACGCGTTGAGCGCCAGAACAACGGCCCGCCTCAACGCTGAGGGAACGCATTATATACTAAATGGGACGAAGCTTTATATTACGAACGCCGTGTTCTCGGATACGTTTATTGTGTATGCGAAGGTAGACGGAGATAAATTCAGCGCTTTTATCGTGGAAAAGGACTTTCCCGGCCTGTCTCTTGGACCCGAGGAAAACAAGATGGGCATTAAAGGCTCATCGACACGCCCTGTTATTCTCGAAGAATGCCTGGTACCGGTGGAGAATTTGCTGGGTGAAGTCGGCCGCGGCCATCTTATCGCGTTAAACGTACTAAATCTTGGCCGGTTTAACCTTGGCTCGGCGTGCATGGGTGCCGCAAAATACGCCCTGCAGTTAGCTGTTGCCTATACGAACGAACGCCGGCAGTTTGGGACGCTGATTGCCGAATTTGCGGCCAGCAAAGAGAAGATAGCCAAAATGGCGGCCCGGATTTATGCTGCGGAATCGCTGCAGTACCGCACGGCAGGCCTGCTGGAAGATGCTCTAGGGGATTTATATGATTCCACGGATTATGCCCTTGTCGCCAAACGGATGGCAGAGTACGCGCTTGAATGCGCTGTCTGCAAAGTGTACGGCTCAGAGACGCTGGACCAGGTTGCTGATGAGGCCCTGCAGCTGCACGGCGGATACGGATTTATTAAAGAATACAAAGTAGAGCAGATATACAGGGATTCCCGCATTAACCGCATTTTTGAAGGAACGAATGAAATCAACCGCCTCCTTATTAGCGGACAGTTTTTCAAAAAAGGAATGACAGGCCAGCTTCCGCTAAAAGAAGCGGTTGAAAAGGCGCTAACCGAACTTCAGACCGCCCGCGCCATGGCGGAAGGGCCGCTTGCAAGGGAGAAGGAGGCTGTTGCTTCGATCCGGCGCGTGCTGCTGGCATTGGCGGGGCTTGTGCAGCAAACGGTTGGCCAGCGCCTGGAAACAGAGCAGGAAACGGCCATGAAATTCGCCGAAATTGCCATCCACCTGTACGCCGCTGAGTCCGCTGTATTGCGCACGGACAAAGCCGTCGCACAGAACGGTGCTGAACAGGAGACGATGAAAACCATGTTAACGGCATCCTGCATCGATGACGTTATATTGGAGGTGGAAATGCTTGCCCGCAAACTTATCGCCGGCGTTGCTGAAGGTTCCTTGCGGAATGAATATACCGCGCTGGTTTGTAAGGAGCTGCAGCCCTATACCGCAGAAGGAGCGATCCGGCGTAACCGCAGTATCGCTGATCGAATCAATCAGGCGCAGCAGTACATTTGCTAGAGGAGGAGTCGTATGCGATTTTTAGATGCAATTGCGGTCGTCACTGGAGCAGGCAGCGGAATCGGGGCGAGCGTCGCCATGCGGATGGCAAAGGAAGGCGCGCGGGTTGTGCTGGTTGGGCGCACACTAGCTAAGCTTGAGCATGTCGCGGGGGCGATTGAGGAAGAATGCGGGCGTGCTGCCGCTTCTGTTTTTGCGGCGGATGTTACCCAGGAGGACGAGATAGAAGGTTTAGCAGCCTTTGTACAAAGTGAATTTGGTAATGTCCATATTCTCATCAATAATGCGGGCGGTTCAGGCCAGTCCTCCCCTATATTAAAAACAAAAACCGAGGATTGGGACCTCGTCCAGTCTGCAAACCTCGGCAGCGTTTTCCTTGTTTCAAAACATATCGGAAAGCTCATGACGGAAGCGGCGAAAGCGGAGCCAGAGGCGCAGCTCAACCGGTCCATCGTCAATGTAGCTTCTCTTTCCGGCTATAAAGCAGGGGCTCAGATTCCACACTATAGCGCCGCAAAAGCGGGTGTGATTAATTTTTCCCGCGCCCTTGCGTTCGAGCTTGCCCCCTACGGCATTCGTGTGAATTCCGTATCCCCTGGCTTCGTAGAGACGCCGTTAACGGCGGAAGGCTTGCAGAATGCCCGGTTTGAAGAAGCGATTCAGCGCAAGACAGCGCTTCGCCGCATTGGCAAACCGGAGGAAATCGCGAATGTGATTACGTTTATTGCTTCACCAGAAGCCTCGTACATGACCGGATCCGACGTACTGGTCGATGGCGGCTGGCTTATCGTATAATAATACATTCGAGGAGGAAGAACGATGGAGAACATAGGAAACGAGCATTTGCTTGCCAGCCTGGAAGGCCATGTATTATCGCTGAAGTTAAACCGTCCCGAATCGTTAAATTCCTTCAGCCCGCAAATGATTCAGGGGCTTATCAATGCACTGGAGGAAGCGAGAAGCAGCGAAGATGTCCGGGTCATTACGATTTCCGGCGCGGGCCGCTCTTTCAGCGCGGGCGGGGACGTAAAGACGATGGGCGAAACAACGCCGGGAGTTATCTACGACCATATCGGAAAGCTCAACCAGTTGATTAAGCTGATGAAAGAAGTCGAGAAGCCGATTATCGCCGTTGTCCACGGCTTTGCGGCAGGCGCGGGTTTCAACCTTGCGCTCGCATGCGATTTAATTCTGGCGGCTAATGACAGTAAATTCGTATTGAGCTTCTCCCAGGTGGGACTTATTTCTGACGGCGGCGGCCTGTTCTTTCTGCCGCGCCTTATCGGTACGCACCGGGCGAAAGAACTGCTGTTCAATGCAGAGCCCATCGACGCTGCCTATGCGCACAGCCTCGGTATTGTGAACCGGATCTATCCGCTGGAAGAACTGGAGGCGGGTGCCATGCAGTATGCGCAGCGCCTGGCAAACGGTCCGATCAAGGCATACGGCATGATTAAAAAAATCGCCGATCAATCACTTGTGTCCAGCCTGGATGAGATTCTTGAGCAGGAGCGGATTACGCAGGCGATGGTTGTGACGACAGAGGATCATCAGGAGGGAGTCCAGGCATTTAAAGAGAAGCGGAAGCCTGTATTTAAAGGAAAGTAAGAGAAGGTATGACACTGGGCACTTGATTAGCTGTCGCCCATCTCGGGCGGCAGGCTTTCTTTTCCAGATTAAACGGAATTAAAATTGGAAGCGTTTACAAACATGGGAGGGATTGAAAAATGACACAGGCTCACTTTGCACATTGGCCGGTACGTATGCCGAGAACACTTACGGTTCCACAAACAACCTTATATGACAACCTGGAAGTTACCGCCCGCAGATATCCGCAGAAAACAGCTATCATTTACTATGGCACCGAGATTACCTACGAAGCATTGCTTCAGGAAGTGAACAGTATAGCGGCCTACCTGATTAGCCAGGGCATACAAAAAGGAGACCGCGTGCTGTTATACATGCAAAACAGTCCGCAATTCATCATTGCCTACTATGCGATCCTGCGGGCAGGCGCCGTTGTCGTACCGGTAAATCCAATGAACGTGATGGAGGAACTGGTCCATTATATTCAGGATGGGGAGATTCAATTCGGGTTCGTTTCACAGGAACTGTATCCGCGTCTTGAGCCCCTGCTCTCGACTACCTCCCTGAATCGTGTGATTTTGGCCGCGTATTCTGATTATTGCCAGGGTGAAGGCGTGGATGCGCCGGATCTCGTCCGGGCTCCGCGTCTGGACGTTCAATCCTCCTCGGTGACGTATTGGGCGGAGGCGAAACAGTATAACCAAACCGCCATTTTTCCTGAAACGAGCGTGGACGACCTGGCTGTACTCCCTTATACATCGGGTACGACCGGGAAACCAAAAGGCTGCATGCATACCCATTCCAGCGTGCAGGCGAACATGTTGGGGGCAGCCGTATGGGGCCCGGTTACATCGGAGGCGATTTCACTCACCGTATTGCCGTTATTTCATGTGACAGGAATGGTACACGGCATGCATGCGCCGATTTATTCGGGGGCGGCGATGGTCGTTCTTACCCGCTGGGACCGCGACGTAGCCGCAAAGATGATCGAGCGCTACCGCTGCACACACTGGACGGCGATTGCCACGATGGTAGTCGACTTCCTTGCTAATCCTAACCTTGCTCGTTATGATATCAGTTCGCTGGAAGTGATAAATGGCGGTGGTGCCGCACTGCCGGAAGCGGTAGGTGAAAAACTGTTTCAGGTGACAGGGCTTCGGTTTGTCGAAGGCTATGGCCTGTCCGAAACAATGGCGCAGACGCACTTTAACCCAATGGATCGTCCGAAAATGCAGTGCCTTGGTGTTCCGTCCTTCGGCGTAGATGCCCGCATTATCGATCCGAACACGTTTGAGGAAAAAGGAGCAGGTGAAGAAGGTGAAGTCATTGTGAACGGCCCTCAAGTATTTAAGGGATACTGGAAGCGTCCGGATGAAGACCAGAATTCCTTTATCCAACTGGACGGCAAACGCTTCTTCCGTACGGGAGACATCGCCCGTTATGACGAAGAAGGCTATTTCTTTATGGTAGACCGGGTCAAACGGATGATTAATGCGTCCGGCTTCAAAGTTTGGCCATCCGAAGTGGAGTCAGCCCTCTATAAACACCCTGCGATTCTGCAGGCGTGCGTGATTGGGGTGCCGGACGAACGCAAAGGAGAAGAAGTGAAAGCGTTTGTTGTCCTGCGGGAAAACGAGCGTGGACTTATTAGTGAGCAAGAAATCATTGACTGGTCCAAGGATCAGATGGCTGCCTATAAATACCCGCGTATTGTACAATTTGTCGAAGCGCTGCCTGTATCCGGGAGCGGTAAGATTCTCTGGCGCGAACTGCAGGAAACGGAATGGAAGAAAGCTGCAAACTCCAATACAGGAAGCTGATACGCGGCTGATAAGCAGCCTTCCTGCATCACTCCTCTATTTCTAGCTTTAGCACTAGCAAAATGATGTACGAACCGGTGTGTCTCTATTAGAATAGAGAGAACGACAGGGAGGGGTCAGACAGAATGAAAGAAAAACTGTTACAACAAAGTATAGAACTGTTTGAAAAAAGGGGATTCAGCGAAACATCGATTCAGGATATTGTGGACGCCCTGGGTGTAACCAAAGGGACATTCTACTATTATTTCAAAAGCAAAGAACAACTGCTTATGCAGATTCACTTACGATACATTGATGAGATTCTAAACCTTGAGCAGCTGATTATCGACCGGCAGGATAAGACATGGAGAGAGAAGCTTTTTGATGTCGTCTACATGCTCATCCACCGGATTGAAAGCCATGGGGGAAGTGCGCGCATCTTTTTCCGTGAATTGGTCAATTTGAAAGACTCCTACCTTGATGAAATTTTGGAAAAACGCGACCGTTTTCGTCTGAACTTTCAATATATGATAGAGCAGGGCATTGAAAGCGGAGAATTCCGCAGCGATTTGCGAGCAGATATGATGACCTTCGCTGTGCTGGGCGCCTGTAACTGGAGTTATATGTGGTTTAATCCAGCGGGGCCTGTGCCCGACATTGATGTCGCCAAAACCTTCATTGAAATCTTTTTAAACGGAATGGCAAGCAATATAGCGGTCGAGACGTAGGGGGAAAGCGCTGCAAGACGGGTACGTTTGTACGGGCGACATCGGGTATCTGGATGAGGACGGGTATTTGTATTTCATCGGGCGGGCAAAGGAAATGATGAAGTGCTCCGGTTATAGCGTTTTTCCGGAAGATGTGGAGGCGCTTTTGCTGCACCATCCGGCTATCAGGCAGGCTGCGGTCATTGGGATTCCTGATGAAGTACGGGGAGAAAGCGTAAAAGCGGTCGTTGTGCTTGAGGAGATTACGGCATGGTCGAAGGAGAATATGGCGGTATATAAGTGTCCGCGTGTGGTGGAGTTCCGGGACCAGCTGCCTGCGACGAGTTCGGGTAAAGTGCTGCGCCGCCTGTTAAAAGAGTCTCAGTAGCATTTGGTAGAGGAGTCAAAAAAACGAGAAACGGCTGTAGTGGCTGCTTCTCGTTTTTTGTTGCTCGGACGTGTCAATTCTTATTGTAAGTCCCTCTAACATTAAAGTTCCTTTTTCTTAAAAAGCCCTACGAGCTTCAACGCTTCCTGCCGTTTTTCTATTGGCCAGTCTTGCTGTAGCAGTTCATCTTCAACAAGCTGCTTCCATCCTTCCCATTCCACGTCACGGTGCGTGAGCATGACCTGTCGAGCCAGATAGATTACGTCATCTTTTTCTTGATTCGTTAGCATGGTTATCCCTTTCTTCTCAACTGCCTGGTATGTACCCATTATACAGGAAAATCCACAGAGAAAACTGCGAAGAAATTCATAAGGAAAAGGATAAGCTGTTTTCCTGATGTCGCAATATTTTAACTATTCATTGACTTCTTTTATACTTAAATATAAAATAAAAAGGAACCGATAAGTCTCAAATAAGAGGGTAAGCATGCGAAAAGGTGAACGTACCAGGCAGAGGATTATTGAAAAGTCCTCTATTCTTTTTAATCAATACGGATATGCAGATTCTTCAATTTCCGATGTGATGAAAGTTACAGGGTTGGAGAAGGGGGGGATTTATCGTCACTTTGACAGTAAAGAGGAACTGGAAGTTAACGCCTTTCATTATGCGATTCACCTTATGGGCGAGCACTATAGTCAAGCTTTAGAAAGTGAAGGAAACAGCCTCGAAAAGTTAACTGCTTTTATTGATGCCTTTAGAACGCTATTTGAAGATACGCCAATCCCAGGTGGGTGCCCCATTATGAACGCTGCTATTGAATCGGATGATAAAAACCCTGGATTTCGTCATCACGTTCGAATGGCAATGGATGGATTGCTGCTCACCATACAAAAAATTATCATGAAGGGGATACAAAAGAAGGAGATTAATCCTTCCGTTGATCCTCAATATGTTTCCTCATTGTTTGTATCCTCTCTTGAAGGAGCACTCATGCTCAGCCGTTTATATCAAGATGCAAGTTATCTAGATCAAATGATCAATCATCTTTCTGCATATATTGCTACCTATCTCAAATTCTCACCGGCTAAATAAAGCCATTTTTTTCGAATAAAAGGAGACCAAACGGTTTCTAGATGCGAACGTTCAAATCAAAAGATGAGGAGAAGGCGATGCTAAATATTAATGAATTTATATCTTATTTTGAAGGGATAAGAAAGAGGACCTTAAACTATGCTAAAACTATCCCCAACTCTCTTATTGACTGGCGGATTAAAGAAGATAAATTCTCGTTCGGTGATATTATTCGCCATCTGGGTGCTACTGAGTTAATGTTTTTCCAAGCAGTTAAAAAAAATGAATGGTATTATGTTGGCCACGGTGAGGAGAAGGGGAGAACGCTAGAAGGGACAATGAACTATTTGAACGAATGTCATACGATTGTCATGACCGGATTGCAGGATTTGACTGAAAGTGATTTAAGGAAGAAGATAAAAACTTTTTCTGGTTATGAAGTTAGCGCCTGGCGAATGTTTATGGCAATGGCAGAGCATGAAATTCATCATCGTGGTCAAATTTCAAGCTATCTGCAAATGAATGACATCACTCCACCTCAGATATTTGGACAAAAAATAGAGCAGATTCATCATTTCCATGATAATAAACTGGATTGAAGTAGAGCAACAAGAGGAGGCTATGCTCGCCTGCAGCTTAATGCTTCCTCAACGTTCTCCCATGGAAGAACGATAACTCTTCCATCATTTGTGGTGCCTCGGAGCGGCATGGATGGTTTATGCAGCTAGCGAGTCGAACCCATCAAATGACTAACGGAAGTTCATTGTTGAGGCTGTCTCATGACTTTTGAGATAGCCTCTTTATTGTCTTACTGAACTAACAGGAATTGATAGTTCAATAAACACGAAACTGAAGAAAGTAGATGGGAAAGATGACTACAAAGGTAATTAAGCCTGCAGGATTTTGGATGCGCCCGGGGGCAAATTTTGGAGACAACTGTATAATCGCGATTATTTGGGCGTTCCTTTCTCTTGTTATTCTTCAATTGCTTGGGGAAGGCTCTTGTAAAAATTAATGGTAATAAACCAGATATTAAAGCGATGGTGCTCCGTGGTGTCGTGTATAATATCATATACTACTACTACATTATTTGTTAATGGTTACCAATCTATTATTTTTAGCTAAAAAGAAGAAGCGAAAAGAGGTGTTTTTTTGAAAAGAAAAGTACTCATTTTATGTTCCGTTTTATTCATGGCATACGGGGCTGTTTTTTTGTATTCATTAGGAAAACAAAAAAGCAATGACCCACTATTAATTCATGATGTAAGCCGTTTAGTTCCGGTGCATGTAAATAAAATTGTAAAAACCCAAGGAGAAGATGGGATTAAAAAAGCACTCCAAGAAGCTAATAAAAAAAACCTTCCTGTTTCTATCGCAGGTTCGAGGCATAGTCAGGGTGGGCATATTTTCTATCCAAATGCGCTTCTTTTGGACATGAAATCGTACAGTAAAATTCTTTCGTTGGATAAAGAAAAGAAGATTATTCGTGTGCAAAGCGGCGGTATTAAGAAATCCAAACATTGATCTGCATATCGCTCGTCTTTCAAGTGCTCCAGAAGCATTTCTAACAGATTTGTATGCAACAAACTATATAAAAACCAGGAAAAAACCAGCGACAACTGCACTTCAAGAAGAAAAAAATGTAGCATTGAATAAATTTCTTTTCGGTTTGTCTCGCTATTCTGATACGGGAAAAAATTTAGTTTGGCGTATACAAAAAAATATGTACGCTTCAGATAAACAGGAGATTCTTACAAGAAATCAAGCGATGCGTCCTGACGTCTTATTTCTCCTAAATGATGAGGAAAACAATACAGATCTTTTGCAAGAATATTTCATTCCTTTTTACCTTATATTCATTAAGGAAGCAGGACTGGGTTTTTTGCAGTTTGGGCTATCCTATGGTTTGTTTACACTTAGCTCTGCATTTGTTCATCTTTGGATCGGAAGACATTTTGAGAAAAACGGAAATCTTCTCTATCTTTCTTTTAGTTCTTGGATAATGGCATTTATTTATTTGCTATTCCCTATCGTTACGACGATTCAGCAAATTTATGTTCTTCAAGTTTTCCTCGGTGCATGCGGGGCAATCCAGAAAACGATGGAAAAAATTATTCTTGCCGACTTTACAACAGAAAAAAACCGGGGAAGTAAAATTGGATCGTACCATTTTTGGACGTCTATTTTTTCAGGTATTGCAATCATCGGAAGTGGATATCTATCAGATTTTATATCGATCTCATGGATTTTTTATGTTGGCTCCTTTTTCCTTTTTTGCAGCGGCTTTTTTGTTTTGGCTCTGTTAAAGCGCAATGTTGATATTTGAATAAAAAAATGTCCGGGTTTATTTAACTATTTATTCTGCGGCCCCTTAAGCCTATTTATTACAAAATTCTGTTGTTTTCCCTATTTTTTGTTTCTTTTCTATCATAATCCATCCTCGTCCTTTACGCCTGCTTGTTTGATATTTTTCTTGTTTTGTTCGGTCTTTTTAAATGTTTAAATAACCAACTTTACAAACCTTTTTCTTCTAGTTTCTGGTTCGGCCACCTTAATACCTAGATTTTATAAATCCAAATTTATAAACATTTACAAAAAATTTACAATATTTAAGGGCTAACACCAATTTACCATATTCAGTGAGTAAGAAAAATGGAATAATTTCATCAGATTACATAATAGCCAATGTTGGAAAGGGAGTATTTAATTTAAACTAAGCAGAAAAACTTTAGGACTCGGTGTAGCAGCCTTTTTAATTCTTGCTGTTCTTTTCCCATCGATATTTGCAGGAAAAGCGAACGAGTCACAATCTTTTGTACAAGTTGTTTCTGAACGTTTACCTGTAAATGTAACGGTTATTTCAAAAAAAGTTATCCCGTTGTCTGAGGCTCAATTCTACAGACATTATGCAGTAAGTGTGTGGGATAAAATGGGATTATATACTTTTTATTCACAATTTTACATTAATCACACAATAAGAATACAAAATTCTTCTCTAAGAGTGTCATAATGGGATCATAAAAACAACGCAGCCTGTAGAAAATTGAAAACTTGTTAAAGGCAAACCTATGGAAACATAGGGACGCAAAGCCATGGCCTAAGACATCAGGTTACCACATGATGTTATGGTTGACAGGTTACCGAGTAAATAGGGGAATCCATCTCTTTATTCGGGTGGATTCTTTTATTTATATAGACCAGGAATGAAGGAGGAATCATGATGCAAAAAGTGTATTACCCGCTAACTCATGCGCAAAAACGAATTTGGTATACCGAACAATTTTATCCTGGGACAAGCATTTCGAATTTAGGTGGTTTTATCAAACTAAAATCAGAGACGGAAATTGACCCCCATTTATTGGTGGATGCAATCCGGCATTTCATACGATTAAATGACTCGATGCGGTTAAGATTGGCACTAAATGACGGGGGCGAACCGAGACAATATCTATCAGAATATCAGGAATTTGACATCAAATGCTTTGACTATAGTGCAAGTGGGGATTTTCATGCGGCTATGGAGTGGGGACAGGCGGAAGCGGACAAACCCATGGCGCTTTATGACACGGATTTGTTTGATTGTGCTGTATTTAAAATCAGCAATCGAGAAAGCTGGTTTTTTGCAAAAGTTCATCATGTCATCTCCGACGGAATTTCCATGGTGCTAGTGGCGAATCAAATTATTGATTTGTATTTGGAGCTGGTGAAAGGGGTCCAAGAACCTCGAGTTGAGCATCCTTCCTATTTGGAGCATATACAAAGCGAATTGGCTTATGAGCGTTCGGAACGTTTCCGGAAAGATAAGGAATACTGGAATGCTCAATTTTCATCCATTCCAGAATTTACATCGCTAAAGCGAAGTGAATCCTATCGGATAAGCACCGAAGCGGTTCGTTTTTCCAAAATCGTTCCCGAATCGCTATATAGAGACCTTCAGCTGTTTTGTAAAGAATATAACATCAGTGAACTCTCTTTATTTCTTTCGCTCTTGCACATTTATATGTATCGGGCAACCGGACAAAACGATGTAGCAGCAGGAACATTCATGGCCAACCGAACGAATGCGAAGGAAAAACGCATGCTGGGCATGTTTGTTTCCACTATTCCTATCCGAACGAATGTCGACGAAAATATGGATTTTCTTTCCTTTGTTCGCCAAAGGATGAAAGCTCTCGTCACTGTTATCCGACACCAAAAATACCCCTATGATGTGCTTGTCAATGATTTGCGGGAGAAACACGGGAATGTAAGCAAGCTGTTTGGAGTTTCTTTAGAATTTCAGGTGATGCAGTGGCATCAAAAAGAAAATATTTCGTACCTTAGCGAACCTCTATTTAGCAGGAATGAAATCAATGATATTTCTATCCATGTAAAAGAACGATGGGATACCGGGACTTTGGCTATGGATATCGATTACCGCACCGAAATATTCAACGAAGATGAAATCGAAAATTTGTTTTGCTGCATGATGACGCTGCTTAAAGACGCGCTGGCTCATCCGGCTAAAAAGCTCTGTGAGCTGCAACTGTACGCAGAAGAGGAAAAACAACAGCTTCTCAAACAATGCAGCGGTCCTGGGGTTTCTTATCCTAGAGATACCACGCTTCATGGGTTATTTGAAGAACAGGCGGCAACAATTCCGGAACAGACAGCCGTAGTACATAACGAGGAACAACGCTTTACTTACAAAGAATTGAATGAGCAATCCAATCGTTTGGGGCGAGTTTTACGGGCAAAAGGAATTGGTCCGGATACCCCGGTAGCCATATTGATGGAGCGTTCAGGATGGATGCCAACAGTTATTCTTGGAATTTTGAAAGCTGGCGGGGTGTACGTTCCAATTGACCCTAGTAGTCCTGAGGAAAGAATTCATTTTATGCTGCATGATGCGGGAGCGAAACTGCTCATTATCGAATCACATTTGCTGCAACGTTATGATTTGCAAGCGGTGAACACGGAAATATTGGTGCTTGACGAAGCGTTGTTGAACGAAGGGGAAAACGGGAATTTACCTGAGAGCGCAGGTTCCTGCAATTTAGCCTACATCATTTATACATCTGGAACGACCGGGAAGCCGAAAGGGGTCATGATCGAGCACCGCCAGGTTCTTCATTTAATTGAAGGATTACGCAGGCAAGTGTATTCCCATTACGATGATACGGCCTTGCATGTGGCGTTGCTGGCTCCTTTCCATTTTGATGCGTCCGTACAGCAAATTTTCGCTTCGCTGCTGTTAGGCCACACCCTGTTTATTGTGCCGCGATCATCCGCTTCGGACGGAAAAGCCCTTGCTGCCTATTACCGGTCCCAGGAAATCGATATTACAGACGGGACGCCGGCCCATCTGCAGCTGTTGCTGGCTGCAGGAAATCTACAGGGGGTAAATCTGCGACAGATGCTGATCGGTGGAGAGGCGCTGCCGCATGAAACAGTGCGGGACGTACTTACCTTATTTGCCGAGCATGGAACGGCACCGGTCATGACCAATATGTACGGTCCAACGGAATGCTGTGTGGATGCCTCCACCTTCGATGTCGTACTGGAGAGCTCCGCTGTCCATCACACAAGCCCTTATGTACCCATCGGCAAGCCATTGGGCAACAACCGCCTGTACATCTTGGACGCATACGGCCGTCTGCAGCCCCCGGGTGTACCGGGTGAACTGCACATTGCTGGAGATGGGGTGGGTCGCGGCTATTTGAATTTACCGGAAGTAACAGCGGAGAAGTTCGTGGCGGATCCGTTCGTTCCAGGGGCAACCATGTACAAAACAGGCGATTGGGTGCGCAGGCAGCCGGATGGGACCCTCGAATTTTTGGGACGGCTGGATGATCAGGTCAAAATTCGCGGATACCGGATTGAGCCTGGCGAGATTGAAGCGGTTCTGCGCAAGCATGTCCACATCCAGAAAGCGGTAGTATTGGCTCGTCCAAATGAGCGGATGGGAGCGGAACTTTGTGCTTATGTCGTATTAAAAACTGCGGGCAATCCGTTCTCCATTGCAGAGATAAGAAATCACCTGTCCAAAGAACTTCCGAATTATATGCTGCCGTCTTATTTTGTTCTACTAGAGCAAATCCCGCTGACCTCAAGCGGAAAAGTAGACCGCAAAGTGCTGCTCCACCACGAGGTTACTGCCGCGAGCGCTAAAGATTATGTGTCTCCCGCCAATGAATGGGAAGAAAAACTTGCGGTAATCTGGCAGGATGTGCTTGGGGTAGAACAAGTCGGAGTATATGACCATTTTTTCGAACTGGGAGGACATTCGCTTAAGGCAATGGCGCTGCTTTCCCGCGTGCATAAAGAATGCGGTGTGGAAGTTCCATTGCAGGTCTTATTTGAGACGCCTACCGTTCATGCTATCGCCCAATATATTGCGGGGGCAGAACACAAAGCCTTCGTATCTATTGAACCTGCGGAGACGAGTGAGACGTATCCTCTATCCTTTGCTCAGCAACGCATCTACATTGTCAGCCAGGTGGAAGCTACCGGGACGGGTTATAACATGCCAGCAGCCGTCACACTGGAGGGCAAGGTTGACATTCAGCGTTTGGAATGGGCATTTCGCGAACTGATTCACCGACACGAGGCACTGCGGACGTCCTTTGTGTCCATCCGCGGTGTGTCCAGGCAAAAAGTTCACGATGATGTGCCGTTTGAAATCGCAGTGCTGTCATCCAGCGATGGTTCGGTAGAATCCGTACTTGCGTCTTTTGTCCAGCCGTTTGACATCAGCCAGGCGCCCCTGATGAAAATAGGATTGGTTCAGCTGGCAGAGAACAGACATATGCTGCTGTTCGATATGCACCATTTAATCTCCGATGGAGTTAGCATCGGAATTATATTAAGCGAACTGGCTCAATTATATGGAGGGGAAGAGCTTCCAAAGCTGCGACTGCAATATAAAGATTACGCCGTATGGCAAAGAGGAGACGCCGAGGATGCCTACCAAGCAGAAGAGGACTATTGGGTAAGGTCGCTCAGCGGGGAACTTCCCGTTCTGCAGCTTTTGACGGACCATCCCAGACCGCTCGTCCAAAGCTTTGAAGGCGACAGAGTGTCCATCGTTTTGGATAACGCACTGCGACAGAAGCTCAACCGGCTAGCGGAACAAAATGGGGCTACATTGTACATGGTGTTATTGTCCGCTTACTACATGCTGCTTGCAAAATATACGGAGCAAGAGGATTTTGTAATCGGGACACCTACGGCAGGAAGAAATCATGCCGATTTGAATGGCATTGTCGGCATGTTTGTTAATACACTGGCTATCCGGTCAAGGGTTGATCGGCAAAGCACTTTTACCGAATTGCTCCAAAACGTGCGCCATAATGTACTGAATGCTTTTGAACATCAAAACTATCCATTTGAGCGGCTGGTGGAGAAATTAAACCTGTCCAGGGATTTAAGCAGGAATCCCGTATTCGACACGATGTTCAGTTTGCAGAATGCGTTTGAAGATATTCCGGAAATTGGCGGGATGAGGCTGTCTATCCACGAAACGAATTTTCACATTACGAAATTTGATTTGACGCTGCAGGCAAAGGAAGAGATGGATGGCATCAAAATCGATATGGATTATAACACCAGGCTGTTTCGAAAAGATACGGTGGAACGGATGCTGGGACATTACTTGAACCTCCTGCAATCGATTGCCATCGATTCGACGACACGGGTGGGGATATTCGTTTATTGGCAGAGAAGGAAAAACATCAACTGCTGATTGACTTTAATCCAATGGCAACGGAGTATCCGAAGAAGAAAACTATCGTAGAGGTTTTCGAGGAACAAGTTAATCTGTCCCAAGGTCAAACAGCACTTGTCTACGAAGGAACATCGTTAACGTATGAAGATTTGAATGAAAGAGCGAATCGACTGGCTAGAACACTTTATTCGAAGGGCATTCACAATGGAGCGGTTGTGGCTGTGCTTCTTGACCGCTCGATCGAGATGATTATGGGGATCCTGGCGATTTTGAAGGCCGGGGGGGCTTATGTTCCTATTGATCCTGAGCATCCGAAACAGCGGATTAAACATTTTCTTACCGACAGCGGTGCTTCGGTACTGCTGACCCAACATGCGTTGCTGGATCTCGCGAAAGAAGGCGACTTTGCCGGTTCCTATGTGCTGACGGATGATGAGAATTCCTACCATGGAGATGCTTCCAATTTAAACATCCCGATAAATTCCCATGATTTAGCCAATCTTACCTATACGTCGGGTACGACGGGAACGCCAAAAGGAAACATGGTGACACACGCCAATATCCTGCGGACGGTAAAATGCACAAATTATTTACAAATTACCCAGGAAGACACATTGCTAGGCCTCTCCAATTATGTTTTTGATGCATTTATGTTTGATATGTTCGGAACGTTGTTAAACGGGGCGAAGCTTGTGATTATACCCAAGGAAATGGTATTGGATATCTCACGGTTACCGCAGGTTATTAAACACGAACAGATTACGGTTTTGATGATTACAACGGCTTTGTTTAATCTGCTTGTCGATACGTACCCTGATTGCATTGGCGGTATTCGCAAGGTGCTGTTTGGAGGGGAGCGGGCATCGGTTGATCATGTTCGCCGGGCACTTATGGCGGCAGGCAAAGGGAAACTGTTACATATGTATGGTCCGTCAGAGAGCACAGTGTTTGCCACGTATTATCCCGTAGATGAAGTGGTGGATGATGCTGTGGCCATCCCGATCGGGAAGCCTGTAAGCAATACGACGGTTTATATTGTGGATTCAAATCATCAGCCCCAGCCGGTGGGTGTGGCAGGGGAGCTGTGCGTAGGGGGAGATGGGCTTGTACTCGGCTATTTAAATCGTCCCGAACTTACTGCCGAGAAGTTTTCCGTTCATTCCTTTGCGGTAAACGAAAAAATCTATCGGACGGGTGATTTGGCAAGGTGGTTGCCAGACGGCAACATTGAATTTATTGGACGGATTGACCACCAGGTGAAAATTCGTGGTCAACGGATTGAACTAGGGGAAATTCAACATCACTTACGAAGGCACGAATCGATTCGCGAAGCCGTTGTCCTTGCCGTAGACACAGCATCAGGAGAAAAAAGGCTTTGCGCGTATATTGTGACGGATTCTTCAATTTCCAACAGTGAGTTGCGTGAGTATGCAGCGAAAGAATTGCCTGCTTATATGATTCCTTCCGAATTTATACAGATAGAGGAACTTCCGCTTACCGGCAATGGGAAAGTAGACCTTAGAGCCCTGCCGAAACCAGACTTGAGTGCGGCTCGGGGGACAGAGTATGTGGCGCCTCGCACTGAAACCGAAGCCCGGCTTGCGAAGATTTGGGAGGAAGTGCTCGGTATGGAGCAGGTGGGTGTGAATGATAACTTCTTCGAGCTTGGCGGACACTCGTTAAAGGCCATGATGATGCTGGCATACATTCAGCAGACGATGCATGTGGAGGTACCGCTTAAGGGGCTGTTCCAATCCCCAACAGTAGCAGCACTGGCCCAAATGGTTTTCGCTACAGAAGAGAATTCATATGATGCCATTACACCGGCGCAAGTGCAGGAAGTATACCCTGTGTCGTCAGCGCAGAAACGGCTCTATGTGCTGCAGCAGTTAGAAGGTGCCGAGCAGAGCTACAACATGCCGTCGGTACTGCGTATCAAAGGCCCACTAAAGCGGGAACAGTTTGAATCAGCGATAAGGGAACTTGTTCGGCGGCATGAAGCGCTGCGCACGTCGTTTGAGATGATCGAAGGCGAACCGGTGCAGCGGATTCATAAGGAGGTGGAGTTTGACGTTTCGTACCGGGAAGCGGGGGAGGACGACGACGGGATTATCAGTGAATTTATCCGCCCGTTCGCGTTACATGAAGCACCGCTCATGCGCGTAGAACTTGTACGGCTCACTGAAGAGCACCACCTTCTCTTGTTCGATATGCATCATATTATTTCCGATGGGATCTCTGTAAGTGTGCTAATCGAGGAAATCACAAAATTGTATGCAGGTGAAACGCTGGAACCCCCACATATCCAATACAAAGACTATGCCGTATGGCAGCGCTCATTCCTGCAAACGGAAGTGTACCAAAAGCAGGAAGCTTACTGGCTGGAACAATTCGCTGGAGAGCTCCCGGTGCTTAACCTGCCGACGGATTTTACACGTCCGGCAGTACAAACCTTTGCGGGGGATCGGGTAGCCTTTGTTTTGGACTCCGCGTTGTCGCGGGCACTGAATAAACTGGCCAACGAAACAGGAACCACGCTGTACATGGTGCTGCTAGCCTCATACGGCATATTGTTGGCCAAGCTGACCGGACAAGATGATGTAATTGTAGGATCTCCGATTGCTGGCAGACCCCATGCGGAAGTAGCAAATACCGTTGGGATGTTTGTCAACACGCTGGCCATGCGAACCTATCCGCACGAAAAGAAAACATTTGCAGCCTACTTGCAGGAAGTGAAGCAAACGGCGCTAGGAGCATATGAATCCCAGGATTACCCGTTTGAGGAGTTGGTTGGAAAAGTTCAGGTACAGCGGGATATGAGCCGCAATCCGCTCTTTGACACGATGTTCGTGCTGCAAAACATGGACATGCAGGAGCTAAAGATGGAGGGCGCACATTTGGAGCCCTATGCATTTGAGTACAAAATCGCAAAATTTGACATGTCACTTTTCATGACGGAGCAAAATGACGCGATAGCATGCAGCATGGAATATAATACGGCGCTGTTTAAGCGGGAAACAATTGAACGATGGATCGGGCATTTTACCGAACTACTGCGCCATATTACAGCAGAACCGGATGTCAAGCTGGAGAAAGCCAAAATGCTGACAGAAGCGGAGAAGCACCGAATCTTAATCGAGTTTAACGATACAAATAGGGAGTATCCCCAGGAGAAGACGATCCAAGAGTTGTTCGAGGAGCAGGTGGAACGCGTACCGGGCAACGTGGCCATTGTTTTCAATAATCAGGAAGTTACGTACCATGAGTTGAACGCAAAGGCGAACCGATTGGCAAGAACATTAAGAGCCAAGGGGCTGCAAGCAGAAAGTATTGTGGGCATTATGGTAGAGCAATCCATAGATATGGTGGTAGGTATCCTTGCGATTCTTAAAGCAGGCGGCGCGTACTTGCCGATTGATCCGGATTATCCGAAAGAGCGTGTGAACTATTTAATCGCAGACAGCGGTGCAGCTCTTGTACTGACCCAGCGACCGTTTACCGACCATTTACAACGGGTGGATTTGCTTTACATTGATGATCCTGCACAAGAAATGGCCGATTCGACTAATCTTACGCAGGTAAATCAACCGAAAGATATGGCTTACATCATTTACACGTCTGGTTCCACAGGTCAGCCCAAAGGAGTGATGGTTGAACATCGCAATGTGGTGCGCCTGGTGAAAAATGCCGGGTACATTCCATTGGACGAAACATGCAGAATGGTTCAAACAGGAGCCATTAGTTTCGACGCAAGCACATTCGAGTTATTTGGAGCCCTGTTGCATGGGGGAACCTTATACCCGGTTCCCAAGCCGGTTTTACTGGATGTCGCAGATTTCACGCAATTTTTGCAGCAGCATCGAATTACGACCATGTGGCTTACTTCTCCACTGTTCAATCAGCTTGCTCAAGAAAATGCGGAAATGTTCAAAACCGTACGGCATTTAATCATCGGCGGAGATGCTTTGGTGCCTTATCATGTCAATCAGGTTAGGCGTGTTTGTCCTGGACTTTCTCTTTGGAATGGATACGGTCCAACGGAAAATACAACCTTCTCCACCTGTTTTTTAATCGATAAAGAGTACAAAGAACCGATTCCAATCGGTAAACCAATCGGCAATTCCACGGCGTATATCGTGAATGCCACAAACAACCCACAGCCCATTGGTGTGCCGGGAGAATTGTGCGTAGGCGGTGATGGTGTAGCACGTGGTTACTTGAATCGTCTGGACTTGACGCAAGAAAAATTTGTGGACAATCCATTTTCGCCCGGGGAGCGGATGTACCGGACGGGAGATTTGGCGCGATGGCTGCCGGACGGCAGTATCGAATTCCTAGGACGGATCGACCATCAAGTGAAAGTTCGCGGATTCCGAATTGAACCAGGGGAAATCGAGTCTCGATTGATGCAGGTGGATGGCATCGATGAAGCGGTGGTGATCACTCGGCAGGATGAATCCCTGCAAAATTATTTGTGCGCTTATCTTGTCGGCGAGCGGGAATTATCGACAGAGTTTTTACGCACGAAATTGTCCCACTCCCTGCCAGGTTATATGATGCCTTCCTATTTCGTGCAGATGGAGAAGATGCCGCTGACGCCGAATGGCAAAGTGGACCGCAGAGCGCTGCCGGAACCAGATGCCGAGGCAGGAAAAGAGGAGTATAGGGGACCAAGAAACGAGGCGGAAGCATTACTGTGCCGCATCTGGCAGGATGTGCTTGGAACGAAGCAGGTAGGCATTGGTGACAATTTCTTCTCCCTTGGCGGCGATTCGATTAAAGCGATTCAAATGGCAGCTCGCCTGCACAAACATGGGTGGAAGCTGGAGATGAGAGATTTGTTCCAGAATCCGACAATCGAACAGGTCAGCATTTATTTGCAATGGATGAAGGGAGAACTGGCGGAACAGGCACCTGTCGAAGGGGAAGTCCTACTAACCCCAATTCAGCATTGGTTTTTTGGGCGGGACTTTACCGATATGCACCATTGGAATCAGTCCGTTATGCTGCGTGCAACTTCTCGTTTTGAACCTCAACTTGTCCAGCAAACATTGGATGCATTAATGGAGCACCATGATGCACTACGAATCGTGTATACGAAGGAAGGAAATGGAGTTATTCAGTACAATCGTGGGTTGGCGGATGTGGTACCTGGGCTAGAAGTCATTCCGCTGAATATGCCTTCAGATCAAGCAGAACAAGCCATTCTGCTTGAAAGTGAACGGATCCAGGGCTGCATGGACTTATCCCAGGGACCTTTGCTAAAAGCAGCGCTATTTCAAACAAAACAAGCAGATTATCTGTTGATTGTCATTCATCATCTAGTGATTGACGGAGTGTCGTGGCGCATTTTGCTGGAAGACTTCACGACTGGGTATTTTCAAGCTGAAAAGGGCGAAACGATCGTATTGCCTGACAAATCCCATTCTTATCAGGAGTGGGCAGCCCGGCTTCAAGAATATGCTAATTCCAAACCATTCCTAAAAGAAATCGATTATTGGAGCAGGTTGGAGAAGGTAGGAGCCCTTCCCCTGCCAAAAGATTATGAAACGAGCGACGGGCGGATGCGGGATGCGAAGACAGTCGAATTTTCACTCACCGCAAGCGAGACGGAACAATTGACCACCCGTGTTCACCTGGCATATCGTACCGAGATGAATGATATTTTGCTGACCGCATTGGGACTTGCCGTTCAGGAGTGGACCGGACACAATCAGATGCTGGTTAACCTTGAAGGGCACGGACGGGAAGAAATCATGGAGGATATGAATGTATCACGCACGATTGGTTGGTTTACGAGTCAATACCCGGTCCTGCTGGATATGAAGAATTCTGGGGATATCGCCTACCAGATTAAACAGACAAAAGAGGATTTGCGCCATATTCCGAACAAAGGAATCGGCTATGGTGTTCTTCACTATTTGACGGCGAATGAGTATAAATCTAGTCTTACCTTCCCAAGCAAACCGGAAATTAGCTTCAACTACTTGGGGCAGTTTACCGAAACGGACGAACCGGGGTTGTTCACACGTTCCTCTTTGTCGGCGGGGAACCCTATCAGCCTTGAATCGGAGAAAGTGAATCCGATTGACATTGTCGGGTTTATTGAAGGGGGCGTCTTATCCATGACGTTTGCCTACAATTCGCTGGAATATGAAGACCAAACGATGATTCGCTTGAGCGAAAGTTTCAAAAAACAACTGCTTTTCCTAATTGAACACTGTCTACATCAGAACCAAAGTGTGCTGACACCGAGCGATTTAGGAGACGATGAACTTACATTAGAAGAACTTGATAAATTGCTGGAGATTTTTTAAATGCATTATAACTTTGAATGAGGTGACTTATGAGCCAACAAGCGATTCAAAGGGTGTACCCATTGACGCCCATGCAGGAAGGAATGATGTACCATTCCATACTTGAGCCGGATTCATCCTTTTACTTTACGCAATTGGAACTGTGCATTACTGGGGATTTGGATTTGGCTGTTTTGGAGAAAAGCATAGAATATCTACTCCGTTCTTATGATATTCTCCGCACGGTATTTGTGCATCAGCAGGTTCAGCGTCCCCGTCAAATTGTACTCGCTGAACGCCAGGCGAAGGTGCATTTTGAGAAGATCATGGATATGGAACCAGCATATCAAAAGGAGTACTTGGAAGAGTATAAAGGGAAAAACCAGGCCAAGGGATTTAATTTGGCAAAAGATACGTTGTTCCGGGTTGCTGTGTTTCAGCTTACGGATGAAACATATCACTTCATTTGGAGCAATCACCATATTTTAATCGATGGTTGGAGTTTAGGGGTCCTGATGAAAAAGCTGTTTCAATACTATGAGGCATTCCGCACCGGCCTGACGGTGCCTGTTGAACCAGAAAGGCCGTACGTCGACTATATTAAATGGCTGGGAAAACAGGATAAAGACGAAGCACTTCGTTATTGGGAAAAACGTTTAGCGGGATTCGAAGAGTCTGCATCGCTGCCTCGATGGAAACGAGCATCAGAAAATGAATCGTACCAGAACGAGGAATTTTCCCTGGTTTGGAATGAAGAGTTGATCTCGTCCATTAAGCAGGTGGCCAGCCGCTACCAGGTGACGGCTCCCAACTTGTTCCAAGCCCTGTGGGGCGCCCTGCTCAGTCGGTACAACAATACAGACGACGTGGTGTTCGGCACGGTGGTGTCCGGGCGCCCCTCGGCCATTAATGGAATTGAAAACATGGTGGGGTTGTTCATTAATACCATCCCGGTTCGTCTGCAGATGGAGAAAGATGCCACTTTCGCCGATCTTTTTCTTGCTGTGCAGCAGAACGCCTTGGAGGCGGAACGGTACGATTACGTTCCGCTGTATGAAATCCAAAATCGTTCAGCTTTACATCATCATCTGGTCAACCATCTGCTTGCTTTTGAAAATTATCCATTGGACCGAGAACTTGAGGATGGAAATTTCGAGGAGCGATTGGGCTTTTCTGTACAGGTTGCAGGGGGATTTGAGCAGACGAATTATGATTTCAACCTCATCGCCTTTCCTGGGGATGAGTGGACAATCAAAATGATGTATAACGCTTCTGTATATGATAGGCAATGGATTGAGAAAGTTGCCGGACATTTGACCCGTATGGCCCGAGCGATGGTTCGCGAACCCGAGACACAGATAAGCCGGGTATGCTTTTTATCAAAAGAAGAAAGAGAGGAAGTACTTGAAACACCTATCCATATGAAGGCGGAGTACCCACGGGAAAAGACCCTCCATGAAATGTTCGAGGAACAAGTGAAACGTGTGCCGGACAATCTGGCGGTGGTGTTTGACCATCAGCAAACGACGTACCGCGAATTAAATGAGAAGGCAAACCGGCTGGCCAAAGTGCTGCGCGGAAAAGGCATTGGACCCGATGATATTGTGGGCATCATGACGGAACGTTCTGTCGAAATGATTGTAGGCATGCTAGCGATTCTTAAGGCTGGCGGAGCGTACCTGCCGATTGATCCTGACTACCCGCCTGATCGCATCATGTTTATGCTGGAAGACAGCGGAACCCAGATTTTGCTGACGCAGAAACATTTGATAGAGCACGTTGATTTCATAGGGGAAACGCTGGATTTGGCTGCCATTGCATCCGGCCCGGGAGATGCCGCGAATTTAGATCCGGTGAACTCGCCAGACGATTTATGTTACATCATTTATACCTCCGGCACTACAGGCAAGCCCAAAGGTGTGATGATTTCCCACAAGAACGTAGTCCGTCTATTGATTAACGACAAGCTCCAATTTATGTTTAGCGAAAAGGACGCGTGGACAATGTTTCACTCCTTCTGCTTCGACTTCTCCGTGTGGGAGATGTATGGTGCACTGCTATACGGAGGCAAGCTGGTTGTAGTGCCGAAACATATTGCGCAGTCACCAGGCGAGTTCCGTGAGCTTTTAATTAGGGAGAAGGTGACAGTATTAAACCAAACGCCTACCGCATTTTTATCGCTCATCCAGCGAGAGCTAATGGAATCAAACAAGGAGCTAGAGCTAGACATCCGTTATGTCGTGTTTGGCGGTGAAGCATTAAAACCGCTGATGCTTAAGGAGTGGTATGAGAAATATCCCGACACCAAATTAATCAACATGTACGGTATTACAGAAACGACCGTTCATGTGACGTTTAAAGAAATCGGTGAGGAAGAAATTCACCAGAACACCTCGAACATCGGTGTTCCGATCCCAACTTTAGGTTGCTATATTATGGACAAGGATTTGAACCCCGTACCCGTTGGCGTCATAGGCGAACTGTATGTAACCGGCCTTGGCCTGGCGCGTGGATACTTGCATCGTCCTGAGCTGACGGCAGAGCGGTTTCTTGACAATCCACACAAACCGGGAGAGCGCCTTTATCGTTCAGGAGATTTGGCTCGTTTCCTGCCTAATGGGGAAATGGAGTATTTCGGAAGAATGGACCACCAGGTGAAAATCCGAGGGTTCCGCATCGAACTCGGCGAGATAGAATATCAGTTGTTGAAAATAAAACCAATCACCGAAGCGGCGGTGCTGGCTCGTACCGATCAGCAGGGAAACCAGGTGTTGTGCGCATACTTTGTTGCAAAGAAAGAACTGCCGATCCACGAATTGCGCCAAACGCTCCTTATCGACCTGCCGGATTACATGGTGCCTACCCACTGTATTCAACTACTGAAGATGCCGATGACTTCCAACGGCAAATTGGACCGCAAGGCATTGCCAGAGCCACAAGCCGGGATGGAAAGAGGAATATACCAGGGGCCGGGCAATGAGTTGCAAGAACGGCTGGTTGATATCTGGCAGGATGTGCTTGGCGTGAATCGGATAGGCATCGATGACGACTTTTTTTCGCTTGGCGGGCATTCGCTTAAGGCAATGCTGCTCACGACGAAGATTCACCAGCAATTTGAGAAGGATTTGCCGATAAAAGTATTGTTTGAGCGGCCAACGATCCGCAAGCTTGCTGAGTATTTACAGGAAGCGGAGGAGGACACCGTAGCAGCTATAGAACCGGCTCCGTTTCAACCGCATTATCCCGTATCCTCCGCACAAAGGCGAATGTACATTTTAAGCCAACTCGAAGGGGTTGGTGTATCCTATAATATTCCAGCTTCGCTTTTACTGGAGGGGGACCTGGATAAGCCCCGGCTGGAAGCTGCTTTCCAGGTTTTAATCGACAGGCATGAAACGATGCGGACATCGTTTGAAATGGTCGAAGGGGAGCTTGTGCAAAAAATACATAACCATGTTCCGTTTCACATGAATTGCAAGTCGGCGCCAGAAAAAGATGCCGGGACGCTCATCCGCAATTTCGTCCGCCCATTCAATTTGCACCATGCCCCATTGGTGCGGGCAGACTGATACGATTCTCGGAGCGTTGTCACCTTCTTCTTGTTGACATGCATCATATTATATCAGATGGCGTTTCCACGGGAATTTTCATCCGTGAACTGGTCCAGCTGTACCGAGGAGAAAGCCTGCCTGAACCGAAACTGCACTATAAGGACTTTGCGGTGTGGCAAAACAATCCTGCGCTGCAGCAGGAGCGCTTGAATCGGCTGGAAACGTTTTGGCTAGACACATTCACCGGGGACATCCCGGTTCTCGATTTGCCCGTAGATTTTCCCCGTCCATCCAGGCAAAGCTTTGCAGGGGAACGGTTCGCTTTTAGCATGGACGGAGACTTTGTCAAGCGGATATACCAGCTCACGGCAGAGACGGGTACAACAATCTACATGTTTTTGCTGGCAACATTTAATGTATTTCTTTCCAAATACTCCTTACAGGAAGAAATCATTGTTGGTTCTCCTGTAGCAGGAAGAACACATGCCCAAATCAAGGACATTCCGGGCATGTTTGTCAATACGCTTGCTCTGCGCAGTACACCGGAAGGCGGTAAAACATTCAAACAGTTTTTGCTTGAAGTGAAAGAAACATGCCTGCAGGCATTTGCGCATCAGGACTACCCATTCGAAGAACTTATCGAGAAGTTGCCCTTAGAGCGAAACACTGGCCGCAGTCCACTTTTTAACGTGATGTTCAATTTGCAAAATATGGACATCCCGCAGCTGCAGTTGGGTAATCTGAACATTTTACCGTATTCCATCCCTCCCATTGCGGCCAAATTCGATCTGACGCTGGAAGCCGTCGAACATGAAGAGGGGATTAGTCTAAGCTTTGATTACGCTACGGCGCTGTATACACAGGAGACGATACGGCGCTGGAGCAGACATTTGCTGCAAATCGCGCAAACGGCTGTGGACAATCCTGAAATCCGCCTAGCTGAGATGGAGATGCTTTCTTTGGCGGAGCGGGGGCAACTGCTTGAAGAAAGCAGTGATACCGGGGTACTTTACCCGACAAACCAGATGATTCACAGCCAATTTGAAGAACAGGCATTGATAGCGCCCAATCGTGTGGCAGTTGTGGATGAAGAGGAGAAGCTGACTTACCGGGAGCTGGACGAGAGGGCCAATCGATTGGCGGGGGTGCTTAGAGAACGGGGAATCGGCCGTGAAGACGCGGTGGCACTTCTTCTTAATCGTTCTTCCCATATGATTGTTGCTATTTTGGCTGTCTTGAAGGCAGGTGGGACGTACCTGCCAATTGATCCTGAAAATCCAGAGCACAGGATTCGATTTATTCTAGAAGATAGCCGTGCTCGGTGTCTTATCACACAGCAGGAATGTACGGACCGTTGTGGGGCGTACGAGGGAGAGATCATAGACATTCACGATGATGTTCAGCGCACAGAGAGCAGCGTTGAACCTGTGGAGCCGGTCAGTCAGGCAGGCGATGTAGCCTACATCATCTATACGTCCGGAACGACCGGGAAGCCGAAAGGGGTCATGATCGAGCACCGCCAGGTTCTTCATTTAGTTGAAGGATTACGCAGGCAAGTGTATTCCCATTACGATGATACGGCCTTGCATGTGGCGCTGCTGGCTCCTTTCCATTTTGATGCGTCCGTGCAGCAAATTTTCGCTTCGCTGCTGTTAGGCCACACCCTATTTATCGTGCCACGATCATCCGCTTCAGACGGGAAAGCCCTTGCTGCCTATTACCGGTCCCAGGAGATCGATATTACAGACGGGACGCCGGCGCATCTGCAGCTGCTGCTGGCTGCAGGAAATCTACAGGGGGTAAGTCTGCGACAGATGCTAATTGGTGGAGAGGCGCTGCCGCATGAAACGGTACGGGACGTACTTGCCTTATTTGCCGAGCATGGAAGGGCACCGATTATCACTAATGTGTACGGTCCAACGGAATGCTGTGTGGATGCCTCCACCTTCGATGTCGTACTGGAGAGCTCCGCTGTCCATCACACAAGCCCTTATGTACCCATCGGCAAGCCATTGGGCAACAACCGCCTGTACATCCTGGACGCATACGGCCGTCTGCAGCCCCCGGGTGTACCGGGTGAACTGCACATTGCTGGAGATGGGGTGGGTCGCGGCTATTTGAATTTACCGGAAGTAACAGCGGAGAAGTTCGTGGCGGATCCGTTCGTTCCAGGGGCAACCATGTACAAAACAGGCGATTGGGTGCGCAGGCAGCCGGATGGGACCCTCGAATTTTTGGGACGGCTGGATGATCAGGTCAAAATTCGCGGATACCGGATTGAGCCTGGCGAGATTGAAGCGGCCATGCTGAAACATCAGCATGTTAAGAAAGCAGTGGTCATTGCGAATTCGGAGAACGGTGCGGTACAGGAACTATATGCCTATTTTTCGGCGGATACAGGACTTTCCGTTTCAGAGCTCCGCACATGGTTATCAGGGCAGTTGCCAAAGTATATGATTCCGTCTTCCTTTATTCAACTTGAGTCCTTCCCGCTCACGTCGAACGGCAAAATCGATCGGCGAGCCCTTGCAGCAAACAAGTTTGCCATGATGGCGGGAACTGAATACGTTCCGCCAGAAAGTACGACTCAAAAACAACTGTGCAGCCTATGGCAGGAAACGCTTGGTATGGAGCAAATCGGCATTGAGGATAATTTTTTCGATTTAGGCGGCCATTCGTTGAAAGCAATGACGCTAATAGGTAACATCCAAAACAAGCTAAAGCGGGACATTCCGCTAAACGCTCTATTTGAGCGGCCGACAATCCGCCAGCTTGCGTCCTATTTGGAGGAAACAGATGCCGCAGATTTGCCGGTTTTCACAGCGATAAAGCCTGTGAAAATGCAGGAATATTATCCGGTATCCTCCGCACAAAAACGGATGTATATCCTGCATCAATTCGACCCTATGGCCGTCAACTATAACATGCCGTCCGTGCTGCTGATGGAAGGCGAACTCGATATCGCGCGTTTGGAAGAGGCGCTTCGATTGTTAGTGAAACGGCACGAATCACTGCGCACTTCGTTTTCACAAATCGATGGAACTCCGATGCAGCGAGTGCACGATGATGTAGAGCTTCATTTGGACTTCATGCAAGGAAATGAGGAAGAAGCCGAAGAGCAAATCCGGCGGTTTATCCGTCCGTTCGATTTAAGCCTGGCGCCGCTTGTTCGTACCGGATTGATTTGGCTTGCCGAAGGCCGGCATATGCTCCTGCTTGATATGCACCATATTGTTGCCGATGGTGTTTCCATAAGCATTTTCGTTAAAGAATTGGCTCAATTGTATAGAGGGGGACATTTATCAAAGCCAGATCTGCACTACAAAGATTTTGCGGTGTGGCAAAGCGAATCGGTTCAGCAGGAGAAAATCCGCAAGCAAGAGCGGTATTGGATGGAGCAATTTACAGACAACATTCCGGAACTGCAACTGCCGATGGACTTTCCGCGACCGCCGGTACAGAGCTTTGCCGGCGATCAGGTTCGCTTCGTCGCGGAAAAAGAAACGGCACAGCAAATTCGCAGGCTTATGCTGGAAACAGGAACGACGTTGCATATGGTGTTGCTTGCAGTATTTAATATCTTCTTGAGCAAAATATCAGGTCAGGAAGAAATCGTGGTCGGATCAGCGGCAGCAGGGAGAACGAACGCTCAAGTCAAGGATATGCTGGGTATGTTCGTCAACTCATTGGCTCTGCGTAGTGCCCCAAGCAGTGATAAGACGTTCAAACAATTTTTGCAGGAAATAAAGGAAACCTCTCTGCAGGCTTTGGAACATCAAGATTATCCGTTTGAGGAATTAGTCAACAGGCTGGATCTGCCCAAGGATATGAGTCGCAATCCGCTGTTCAATGTGATGCTAACGGTGGAAAATCCGGATAACCAAACATTGCAGCTGGATCGCCTTCGCATTATGCCGCATGAAACAACGCACGGCACATCGAAATTCGACCTAACTTTCGGAGCATTCGAAAATGAAGGTACCATCCATCTTCAACTGGAATATGCGACCGATTTGTTTAAGGAGGAAACGATAAAACAGTGGAGTGGGTATTTGCTGAAGATTATGCGGAGTGTTGCAGTAAATCCCGCTATCCATCTAGCTGAAATCGAAATGATGACCGATGAAGAGAAGCACCAGGTGCTGGTTGACTGGAACCAGACGCAAATGGATGTTCCAATGGATACAACCATTCATCAGTTGTTTGAAGCACAGGTGATGCGCACGCCGGATCAGGCTGCGATAAAGCATAATGGATGTACGTGGACATACCGGGAGCTGAATGCAAGAGCCAATCGTCTGGCCCGCTTGTTGAGGGACAAAGGCATCGGGGTGGAACAGCGGGTAGGCATTATGGTCAAGCCGTCACTAGAGATGGCCGCAGGTGTACTGGCGATCCTCAAAGCAGGGGCCGCTTACGTGCCGATCGATCCCAGCTATCCAGATCAGCGGATTGCCTATATATTGACCGATAGCGAGGCACGGGTGCTGCTGACACAAACCGACCTGCCCGTAACGAAGCAATTTGACGGAGAAGTCATCCTGCTGGACGGAAATGATTCCGTCTTGGCTGATGGACTAAGTCCGACCGATGAAATCAATCTGGAGACGGCGGTGGGACCTCGCAGCCTGGCTTATATCATCTATACGTCGGGAACAACCGGACAGCCGAAAGGCGTCATGGTCGAGCACCATTCCCTGATCAACCTGTGCTGTTGGCATAATAAAGCGTTCGCTGTAAGTGAACAGGACCGCAGTGCCAAATACGCCGGATTTGGATTTGATGCTTCCGTGTGGGAGATGTTTCCGTACTGGATCGCCGGTGCACAGATGCATATCATCGACGAAAGTATCCGAATGGACATTGTGCGGCTAAACGAATATTTCGAGCAGCACGGCATTACCATTACCTTCCTGCCGACACAGCTTTGCGAGCAGTTTATGGAACTGGATAACCGTTCCCTGCGCATTCTGTTAACAGGAGGCGACAAGCTCAAACGGGTGGTGAAGCGAGGGTATACCCTGGTGAATAACTACGGGCCGACCGAAAGTACCGTGGTGGCTACAAGCACGCGAATTGAGCCGGATGAAGGCACGCTGTCCATAGGTAAGCCCATTGCCAATACGCGCCTTTATATTCTCGGTGCGGGGAACCACGTGCAGCCCGTAGGCATAGCCGGCGAGTTATGTATTGCCGGCCGGGGACTGGCCCGCGGCTATAACAATCGGCCGCAGGAGACGGCGGAAAAGTTTGTGGCCGACCCGTTCGCGCCGGGAGAACGCATGTACCGCACCGGTGATTTGGTGCGATGGCAGAAAGACGGCAGCATTGAATATATAGGCCGGATCGATCAACAGGTCAAAGTCCGAGGATTCCGAATCGAATTATCAGAAATCGAAGCTCATTTGGCGCAGCACCCATTGGTTAAAGCGGCGGCAGTTACAGATATCCAAGATGCCCATGGAGATACGGCGCTGTCTGCCTACGTGGTTTTGGCGGATGAGGTTGGATTCGAAGCACTGCAAGTAGATCTTGCCCGGGCACTGCCAGAGTATATGGTGCCGAAATATTGGGTGCGGGTCGAAGCGTTGCCGCTGACGCCAAACGGTAAATTGGACCGCAGAGCGCTGCCACAGCCGGATACCGCTGCGGGAGCAGCAGCATATAAGAAGCCGAGAAACGAGAGGGAAGCGTTACTGTGCCTCATCTGGCAGGACGTGCTTGGAATGAAGCAGGTAGGCATCGGAGATAACTTCTTCTCCCTTGGAGGCGATTCGATTAAAGCGATTCAAATGGCCAGCCGACTGCGCAAACATGGGTGGAAGCTGGAGATGAAAGATGTGTTCCAGCACCCGACGATTGAACAGGTCAGCCCTTATTTGCAGCAGTCTGAGGTGAGAGGCGCAGATCAGTCCGCTGTGGAGGGCGAAGTGAGACTAACCCCGATCCAGCAATGGTTTTTTGAACAGCGGTTTACGGATATGCACCATTGGAACCAATCCGTGATGCTGTATGCTCGATCCGGGTTTAACCCGCAATGGGTCGAACAAGTTCTGCGCAAGTTGACCGAGCATCATGATGTACTCCGTATGATGTACACAGTGGAAGAAGAGAGAATTGTGCAGTACAACCGGGGTCCGGCAGAAGCGGTACCCGATATCGAAGTTATCCGTCTGGATTCAGAGAGAGATGGATGGGAAGAAACCATTCGACTCGAGGCAAACCGCATCCAAGGCAGCATCGATTTAGCGCAGGGACCGTTGCTGAAAACAGCAATTTTTCAAACGGATGAAGGTGACCATCTGCTTATTGTCATTCACCATCTGGTGGTAGATGGGGTATCCTGGCGGATTTTGCTCGAGGACTTTGCTTCAGGCTATCTTCAAGCTGCCAAAGGACAGTCGATTATTTTCCAGGAAAAAACCAGTTCCTTTAAACAATGGGCGGAGGAATTGGCGGACTATGCGAATAGGGAAGCCTTTCTAAAGCAAGCGGAATTTTGGCGGCATATCGAAGCTGAACATATTACGCCGCTTCCAAAGGACAACTTCATCGGCAATAACAAGATGAAAGATTCTGACACCGTGTCATTCGAATTAACGGAGGAAGAAACTAACTTGCTGCTCACAAAGGTTCACCAGCCTTACCGTACGGAGATGAATGATATTTTGGTCTCTGCCCTTGCCTTTACGGTTGAAGAATGGACGGGTGAATCCAAGGTATGCATTAACATGGAGGGTCACGGAAGGGAAGAAATCATTTCGGGAATGGATATAAACCGGACAATGGGGTGGTTTACGACACAGTACCCGGTTGTATTGGAAATCGATTGGGCAGATGTTCTACCTAACCTCATCAAAACGGTTAAAGAAAAATTGCGCAGCTTCCGGATAAAGGCATCGGTTACGGTATATTCCGCTACTTAATGGCGGAAGCTCACAAGCCAGAGTTTTCGTTCTTGGTTAAACCGGAAATCAGCTTTAACTACCTAGGCCAGTTTGATAGCGAGGTGCACACGGAATTTTTTGGCCCATCACCTTATAATATGGGATTTCAGATCAGTCAGGAATCTGAAACGTTGTATGCGTTGAGCGTAAGTGGTATTGTCCGCAGCGGCCAGCTGAGTTTGTCGTGCTCCTTCAATAAGCAGGAATATTTGAAAAGTACGATTGATGGGCTAATGGAGCGGTTTCAACATCATTTACTTACGGTGATTCATCATTGTGCTGCCAGGGAAGACAGTGAATTCACGCCAAGTGATTTCAGCGCTAGTGATTTGAAGATGGAGGAAGTGGGCGATATTTTTGAAGTGCTCGCAGATAAACTGAGCTAAGCATCCGGTATGGACCATCAGTAATATAAGGAAGAATCAGAACTAGATAAGGCAGGTGAGGAAGAAATGAGTCAATTTCAAAAAGATCAGGTGCAGGACATTTATTACTTGTCGCCCATGCAGGAAGGGATGCTTTTTCATACGCTGCTGCACCCGGGACAAAGCTTCTATATTGAACAGATTGCAATGCAGGTGAAAGGCTCCTTTCGAACCGATTGGTTGGAACATAGCATGAACGTGATGGTGGACCGGTACGATATTTTTCGTACCGTGTTCATCCACGAAAAAATGAAACGGCCGGTACAGGTGGTTCTTAAGCGGCGGAATTTTCAAATTGAAGAAATTGATTTTTCGGGTTTTACAAAAGAAGAGCAAGAGCGGAGAATTAATGGCTATAAACAGCTGGATAAAGAGCGGGGATTCGATTTATCCAAAGAAATACCCATGCGAATCACCGTGTTTAAAAAAGGAGAAGACGCGTTCGAATGGATTTGGAGCTACCATCATATTTTGCTGGATGGTTGGTGCTTTGACATCATAGTTCAAGAGGTTTTTCAGGTGTACAAAGCGCTCCGGCAGAACGTGTCTTATAACCTGCCATCCACTAAACCGTATAAAGAATACATAAAATGGTTGGAGAAACAGGATAAACAAACGTCACTACAGTATTGGGGCCGATATTTATCTGAATTTGAAGGACAAACCACATTTGCTGAACAACGCAAAAAGCAGCGTATGGAAGGGTATGAACCTAAAGAAATGTTCTGTAACCTGCCAAAGGAGCAGATGCAGGGATTTTCTGAATTGGCACAAAAGTATCATGTGACATTGAGCACGGCTCTTCAGGCAGTGTGGGCTGTGCTGCTCAGTCGATATCAACGATCAAACGATATCATTTTTGGTACGGTTGTTTCGGGTCGCCCTGCGGAAATAGATGGCGTGGAGACGATGGTTGGTTTGTTTATCAACGTTGTTCCGAAACGAGTGCGTATGTCTGAAAATCACTCCTTTATCCAACTGATTTCGCAGATCCAAGAGCAGTCGCTCAAGGCGGAACCGCATCAATATGTACCTCTTTACGATATTCAAAGCCAAGTGGCCCAACCGGAATTAATCGATCACATCATTGTATTTGAGAATTATCCGCTGCAAGAAGCAAACAAACAGCAACAACTACAGAACTTGGGGTTCGAGATGGGGAAGACTAGCGTTTTTGAACAATCGAATTATGATTTGAACCTGCTTGCCTCCCCCGGCAGCGAACTTCTGCTGAAAATTTCATACAATGCCAATGTATACGAACCTTCTTTTATTATGCGCTTGAAGGAACAGTTGCTCGAAACCATTCGACAAATCTTACAAAATCCACAGCTGCCACTTGGAACACTCCGGGTGGTAGCACAGGAGGAAGAACGCCGGCTTCTTCTGGAATTTCAACCCCCGATATCAGAACAACCCGAACGCGTGACGCTCCCGCAGTGGTTTGAGCGGCAGGTGGAAATCACACCGGAGCAAACGGCACTTGTAGTAGGAAATCAAACATGGACCTATGCAGAGCTGAATGCACAGGCGAACCGGCTTGCCCATTTGCTTCGCGCAAGAGGGGTGACCCGGGGGACAATCGTTGCCATGCTTGTTCACCGTTCTTCAGAAATGATCCTTGGAATTTTGGCGGTGTTAAAGGCGGGCGGTGTGTACCTTCCCATTGATCCGAACTACCCGGAGCAGCGCATCCGCTATATGCTGGAAGATAGCGGTGCACCGTTTTTGCTTACTCAGCAGCATTTGACGGCGCTTTCCGATCCCCTTTCTTATCAGCGGGAACGTTTGTTTATCGACGACCCAGCACTTTATCACGGTAATGCTGAAAATATTGCGATTGTATTAGAACCGGACGATTTAGCTTACATCATTTACACATCCGGTACGACGGGCAAACCTAAAGGAAATCAAACCACCCACTCTACTATTTCAAGGGTGGTCAAACATACAAATTATATCGAAATCACAAAAAACGATACAATGTTTTCCTTATCGAACTACGCGTTTGACGGTTTCACATTTGATTTGTTCGGCGCACTGCTCAATGGAGCCAAACTTGTCATGGCCCCTAATGAAACCATTTTGAACATCGCCAGGCTCGTACGGTTAATCGAAGACGAGCACGTTACCGTTATGTTCGTGACTACAGCTCTCTTTAATGTGCTTGTGGACGCTGGGTCCGAATGGATGAAAAGGATACGCAAAGTGTTGTTCGGTGGAGAACGCTCATCAGTTGTCCATGTTCGAAAGGCACTGCTTGGGATGGGCCCAGGCAAACTTATTCATGTCTACGGCCCGACGGAGACAACCGTGTTTGCTACTTTTTATCCGGTGGATGAAATTATAGAAGATGCCGTAACCATTCCGATCGGCAAACCGTTAAATCGAACGGCGGCTTACATTTTGAGTCCGGTGAACCAACTACAACCGATAGAGGCGGTTGGAGAATTGTGTTTAAGCGGTGATGGATTAGCCCGCGGTTATTTGAACCAGCCGGATTTAACTGCAGAGAAGTTTATTCCACATCCGTTTATACCAGAACAAAGGTTATACCGGAGTGGTGATTTAGCCAGGTGGCTTCCTGATGGCAATATCGAATTTCTCGGACGTATCGACGATCAGGTGAAAATCCGCGGTCACCGGATTGAGCTTGGCGAAATCGAAGAACAACTGCTTCAGCATCATGGTGTAAAGGAAGCGGTGGTCCTTGTAACCACCTGTGACTCAGATGAAAATTTGCTTTGCGCTTACGTTGTCAGCCAGGCGGGGAGTTCCCTATCGCCGGACGAGCTTCAGATCCATTTAGAGAAAACGTTGCCGGCTTATATGGTCCCGTCATCCTACGCCCTGCTTGACCGACTGCCGCTGACCGCCAATGGTAAAGTCAATCGCCGGCTTTTGCCGAAAGTGGAGGGGAAAAGCAATCGATTTGGAGAGCGGATCCCACCGCGGAACGAGATTGAATCCAAACTGGTTGAAATGTGGTCTGAGGTGCTTGGGGTGCAGCAGGTTGGTATTCATGACAATTTCTTTGCCTTGGGCGGACATTCCCTTAAGGCAATGGCGCTTTGCGCCCAAATACTTAAAGTGTTTCAAACGGATGTTCCAGTTCGGCTCTTGTTCGAATTTCCCACGATTGCTGGGATTGCCACTCATTTGCAAAGGGGAGGGGAACAAACAGAGGGTATACCAGTACAACAAATGCACCGAGAAATAACGATTTTTAATCCGGAAGCAGGTGAAAATGTATTTGTTTTTCCTCCTGTTGTAGGATATGGGATCATGTTTGGCGACCTGGCGAAACAGTTGCCGGAATATGCGTTATATGCCTTTGATTTTATTGAAGAGGAAGATCGCATACAGAGCTACGCGAAGATGATTCTTGACATCCAGCCGGAAGGCCCTTTTGTCTTGCTTGGATATTCTGCGGGATGCGGCCTAGCGTTTGAAGTTGCCAAAACGCTGGAAACATGGGGACGGTCTGTGGATAGGGTTATCATGGTCGATTCGTACAAAAAAACCGGCGTCAGCCAGTTGGAGGGACGTTCGGTGGAGCATGACGTTGATATGCTCATGGAGGTTAATAAAGACAATCCATATCTTCAAATCGAGTCCATCCACGAGGGCATTGTCCGCAAGATGAGCGCTTACTACACTTATTTCGTCGAACTTATCAATACAGGTCAAATTGGTGCACAGATTCATTTTATCCGCTCGGATACGGATTTCTCACTGCCGCAGTGGATGTCTTCGTGGCAGGAAGCAACCACAGCATCCTACCAGGAACATCAAGGATACGGCAAACACGATGAGATGCTGCAGGGTCGGTTTGTCGATTCGAATGCCAAGCTAATCGGCTATATTTTACAGGGAGGGCTGATAAAAAAATGAGCCAACTCATTCAAACACTAGGACTTTCGTCAAACGACATTCAATTGATTTGCTTTCCATTTGCAGGGGGGTATTCCGCATCCTTTCGTCCGCTGCATTCTTATTTACAAGATTACTGTGATTTACTTGTTGTTGAACCTCCTGGTCATGGAACCAATCGGATGCCTTTAGTGGAAAGCTTAGAGAGTCTCGTAGAAATCTATTTACAGGCATTGATTCCAAAACTGGGCAAGCCCTTTGTTTTATTTGGACACAGTATGGGCGGATTGGTAGTCTATCGATTGGCCCAAAAGCTCGAACAACAAGGGGTTTTCCCTGAAGCGCTTATCATCTCTGCGATCCAGCCTCCTGATATAAGGCGTAAAGCTGTAACCCATTTGGATGACGGGGCCTTCCTTGATTATGTGATTCGTATTGGCGGAGTTCCATCCGAACTTGTGAAAGCGAGAGAAGTG
Source organism: Aneurinibacillus tyrosinisolvens (assembly GCF_001015055.1). Lineage (GTDB taxonomy): Bacteria > Bacillota > Bacilli > Aneurinibacillales > Aneurinibacillaceae > Aneurinibacillus_A > Aneurinibacillus_A tyrosinisolvens. Next base: position 51,401 of record NZ_BBWZ01000006.1, read on the forward strand.
CTCGAGTATTTTCTGCCGGCATTTAAAGCTGATTTTAAGGCCCTGGAAACATTCGAGCATACGGATTACACCCAGCTTCAGTCACCGGTCCATATTTTTAATGGAGAAAAGGATGGGGCATGTATGAAAGAGGCTTATGGTTGGAAGAAATGGGTGAATCAGGTCCGGTTTCATACCTTCCAAGGGGGGCACATGTTTCTTCTGTCAGAGATTGAAAAAGTAGCAGAAACCATTCAGTTGATTTTAACGATGGAAACGGCGGAGAAAGAATTGATTAAAGCGTGACGGAAATCTATGGAGTATATATGGAGCGTTGGCTGCGAATCGATGAATTGGCACGAATGCTGTACAGCGTATCGGAAGAAAAATGGGCAAAAGTCAAAAAGTTTAGGAAGTTGGAGGATGCCAATCGCGGGTTAATTGGGGAAATTTTGATTAGAACTATCATTCGCAACAAGTTTAATATTACAAATGATCAAATTGTTATCACAACTGGGCCATACGGTAAGCCTTATGCGGTAGGAATTCCCTCGTTTCATTTTAACATTGCCCACTCGGGACGTTGGATTGTATGTGCTGTAGATTGCGAACCTGTCGGTATTGACATTGAAGAAATCAAGCCGGTCAGTTTTGACATCGCAAAGTATTTTTTTCAACAGAAGAATACCAATGGCTGATGGACAAAGAAGAGGCAGAACGCACTTCTTCCTTCTATGATTTATGGACATTAAAAGAGAGTTTTGTTAAACAAGGCGGGAAAGGAATGTCTTTCCCGCTCAATTCCTTTTCGATTAAGGTAGAAGCAAATCCTACCATTCCTGTTCAAGTGACGGATAAAGATATCCCTTGTTTTGTTAAACAACTGAATGTGGACCCGAATTATAAAATGGCGATTTGTTCGGCAACAGGTGATTTTCCGGAGCAAATGATTTTGAAAAGGATTGATGATTTTAGCATAACAACACCGAAAGAATAAAAAGGCCGGGCTCCGGGACATCTGGAGGGAAGTGGTGCTCTACTGTTGATCTATGTAAAAGAAAAAGCCCTGGGATAGGGCTTTTCATTTTTAGTAATCATCTGTATATTCTCTTGCAAAGGCGTAGGGAGACTCATGAACCTTAACGGTCTCTCCAGGTTCCAACTGGTACGTTCCACGAGAGTGAATCGCTTCCCCGTTGCCCGCATAAATGGCTTGAATCCATCCAAATTCCGGGTGAAATAGCTCAATTGCTTTACCCGTCATCAACGGCAAAAATTCTCCATTCTTAACGGCTATTTTCCCACTACCGTTAACGAGTTCGAATTTACCTTGAACGTTATCCATGGAAAACCAGCTCCTTTACAAGTAGCAATATGGTTCCTGTCTATGCAGGAATTTTAATTATAACACATATACTCTGATAAAAGAACGCCAGTCTCTTCCTTACTTGTCCCAAAAGATGCTTTATATGAGCGTTTGCAGGAAATGAATGAAAGCATCAGCGACTTCTTGCAGGACATCACCCGTTATTGTAAGGAGTGAGCTAACAAAATCAACCACACTTTGCAGTATGTCTTGAACAAATTGAATTAGATTGGCAACCATACCATTCACCTCATTTATTTGCATGGAATATACTATATTTCATGCAAATAAAGCTGAAAGTGAAACGGACAAGTACCTAATTATTCCTCCTGGTTTTCAACAATATGTTTAAGTATGGATAACTTGTTATTCCAAAACTGTTCATAATAAGAAAGCCATTGTTTTAGTTCTGTTAAGGGTTCAGGCTGCAGCCGGTAACGTTTTTCCCTTCCTACCTTTCGTCCGCTCACTAGTTCTGCTTCTGAAAGTATATGAAGATGCTTGGCAATGGCTGTCCGGCTCATGGGAAAATGGCTGGTTATTTCCGAAATAGGCAGTTCTTTTTCGGCAAGCAATCTAAGTACCTCCCGGCGGGTTGGATCAGCAATAGCTTGAAATACATCATGCTTTTGTGCTGCTGCTGACACTAGTTCTCAACAACCTTTCGCAGGCGTTCATTAATCGCTGCCCAGCCATGATCCATTCGGTCGCGGATAATTGAGCTTTTCTCGTTCGCTTTCGCAAGGACATCATCAGGATTCTTCCATCCTCCATGAATAAGGGTAAACTCAGTCTTATCATCTAATTCTTTTAAGATAAATGTAACAATCCAGCCATCTTCATCCCAGGTAAAAGAAAGCCGATTTGGCGGATCCAATTCAGTTACTTTGCAGGGAGACGCACCGAATGGTGATTGCAAATGGAACTCATGGCCTATTTTTGGCTGAAAATCATTAGGCATGAACCAGGAGGCGATACCTTCTGAAGTAGATACTGCATCCCATACTTTTTGAATGGGGGCATTATAGACGACGGTCTGCTTAATATCCTGTAGTGTAGTTTGGTTATTTTCCTTCATCATCATTCTCCTCTTTTTCGTTAGAATATAAAACCATTTAGTTTCATTTTGAATTATATAAAACCATTTGGTTTCATGTCAATATTATTTATTCTTCTCCTCTTTGTGCTTGTTGTATAATCGAAGGGATGCTGGAAATGCTAACGGGGTGACAGTTTTACCATTTCTCCACCTACAGAACCGTAAGATAAGGGAAAGGGTGAGGTCCATGGATCTCATCCTTTTTCTTATCCACTATTTTCCTTGAAATTCCATGCATAGGATGGTGCCCCTTATATAAAACTACAATTACAAGGCCAAAAAACCTTGTAGCTAATCCTCAAAAAAGGAGGTCAAAAGAATGTCAGGACGTAGTGGAGGTCGTAACAAGCTTCTTGTTCCTCAAGCTAGACAGGGATTGGAACAATTCAAGTATGAAATCGCGACAGAGTTCGGTATCCAGCTCGGCGCTGACCAGGTTTCCCGTCTCAACGGTTCCGTTGGAGGAGAAATGGTAAAGCGTATGATTACATTGGCTGAGTCCCAGATCGGCGGAACAACAGTTCGTTAATCAAACATTTCAAACCGCATATAATGGAAAAAGGGGTGCGATTGCGCACCCTTTTTCTAATAAATTAAAAGCAGCCATTCTCGTTTGACTGGCTGCTTGTTTACATTTATAGTTTTTGTACGCCAATCATTATCCCTAAGTCATCCGGATTTTTTAGCTTAATGTTTGTAATGAACCAGCCTTCCCCGCGCTCGGTGGGAATTTTTTGCACTCTCATGACCGCTTTCCCTTTTCCAATGCTTTTCCCCTGGGCCTGCAGGTTATAATCAAAGCTAAATTCGATCGTTTGTTTATTTATTTCTTTAGCATGTAATTTTTCTATCGTGCCCATATGGGGACTGGAACCACCTGTCACCCAGTAGCTTTCATTAAATTCCTTTAGGGTCTTAGCCCGTAACTGGGGTGAGAATACGGCATATTGTAAAGAACCGTTGCGGGTCTGCACGCCTTTTACCCATGTATTTAACGCATCTTTTGCCGTGTCTGCCAGGAGAGCATCTTCAAATCGTAAAACTTGATGCTGTAAATTAGCGGCTTCCGGAAGGGTTACGCGTACTTCATTTTTGTTTGCATCATACGTTGCCTTCCCTTTAAATTCCTCTGCGATGCGATCGATTGGAGCCCATACTTTTCCATTCTCAACTTTTAATTCAAGCTGGCTGGAAATAAAGGGCATTCCGTTGATAAATAAGTTTATATTGGGTGCCGCAAGGGCAGACCCTGCGATGATAAAAGATCCAATCATAGAACCCATTGCAATTTTCCATTTCGTCTTCATTATGAATTCCTCTTCCCTGTAGAATTTAGTTTTACTATACGCTCCTGTGGATGAAAAGAAGTTAACACTCGGTTAAAAGTGGTTACGGAAAAGTTACATCACTCCTATTTTTCCGTCTGTAATCTTTTTGTAACTGTTTAGGATGCCGTTTCCGTTATGATATAGGTAGAGTAGAGAGGAGAAAGAACGATGAGCCGAACCATAGTACGAAGTACAGTGACTGCCCTTTGCCTGGCCTTGTCCGGATGTACCTTCTTTCCATCGCCGAATGTTTTAGTTGCAGCTCCTCCGGCAAAGGTTAACACTTCCGGTGACACAGATATTCAGCAAATCGCCCAATCATTCGTTCCGGCGGGCTACCGTCTGATTGCCGGACAGCATCAGGAGAACTTGCCGGCTGTTAATAGGCTTGATATAGATGGGGATGGTGTGCAGGAGCTTCTTTGTACAATTGCAGCCAAAACGAGCGGCTATAATGGCGGTTTGTTTGTATTAAAGAAGCACGATGCGCAATGGAAAAAAGTATTTGAGCACACCGGGGAAGCGTGCAGTGTGTATTCATTTACGCAAACAGATTTGACAGGCGACGGGAGGAGAGAACTCCTGGTGAGTTATTTTGTCGGTGCCTCAGCCGGTGAATCGCTTGTGGCTTACGCCTGGAAAAATCAAACACTCACCCCGCTTGCCGATGCGGTATATAATCGTCTGGAGATTGAGGATATGCCTGATAAAATCGGGAAAAAGGACGGGAAAAGCGAATTGGGGGTCTGGTTAAAAGATACAGGCTCCCTGTACATTGTTGACGTTCTTCGCTATGAAAACGGGCGCTTGGTGCCGGCAGAAGATGTCTATCCTTATTATTTTAAAAAAGTCGCTTCCTACTACAAAGGCTTACTGGATAGCATGGACGGAGCGAAGGATGCAGCTTACAATAGCCCCATTCGTTATTATTATCTCGCCGATGCCTATGTAAAAGCCGGGGAATACCAGAAGGCGCTTGATGTATATGATGAGGCGAAGCGCAGATGCCCGCCGAAAGAAATCAGCCCGGGTGAGCAGTCCTATATGGATAATCTTGCGCTCGTTCGTGGAATTGCCCTGATAGGAACAGGAGCGTTCAAAGAAGCGGAAAGGAATATACAGCCTCTCGCAGATAAGCACCCCGTGCCGGGAAGCGGCCAGTTGGCTATTCTTCCCGCTACAATGGCGTCCTATTATATGGGGGAGATTGCGCAAAAACAGGGGGATGATGCAAAGGCCCGGCTTTATTATAATCGGGTTCTGCAATTTGCTGCGAAGACGGTTGATCCATATGAAAGGGAGGGGCAGCAGCGCTGGTTGGAAAAAAGTAAGCGCGCATTACACGATCTGCCCGCTTTAAAGTGAGACATGAAAACGATTCGTATGCGTATTCTGATGAGTTACGGTCTGCTTATCGCCAGTACTGTCCTCATCATTGAAATCCTTCTCTGTCTGGGTGTGCGCCATTACTATTATGCTCAGCTGGAAGCCATGCTGGAACAGCAGGCGAATGTGGCTGCGGGTATTTTTGCTAACTATTTATACGATGGATCTCTGCGCCAGCGCTCAACCGAGCTCATTTATAACATTCCGTTTATTTCGTCGCAAATTCAGGTGCTTGATGAAAAAGGAAAGGTTGTGGAAGACTCTGCCGGATTGACGCTGGGCCGCAATGAGAAATCGCCTGATGCAGTAGAAGCCCTTGCTGGCCAGCCGGGAAGGTATACAGGTCCTGCGGAATATACGAACGATCGGATTATGGCGATATCCCGCCCCATCCTGGCAGGTGCAAGTGTGCGCGGGGCGGTTCGGGTTATTTCATCCCTTGCCCCTACTGAACAAACGTTATTCCGTATCTACCTTCTGTTCATCGGTACAGGTGCGGCACTGCTGGCTGCCGTGTTAGCGGCCAGCATCCTGCTGTCCCGAACGATTACAGCCCCGCTGGCTGAAGTGACGGCAGCTGCAGAAACGATGGCGCGCGGACAGTTGTCTGTGCGCGCGCGAAAAAGGTACGAGGATGAGGTGGGGCGGCTGGCCGATACACTGAACCATATGGCTGAAGAGATAAGCCGGCATGACAGGCTGAAGAACGAATTTATTTCGTCTATTTCACACGAGCTCCGCACACCGCTTACCTCAATCAAAGGCTGGGCCATAACTCTTCAAACCGATCCGCTTGATGAAGAGAATGAAACGCATGAGGGGCTGCATATTATCGAAACAGAAACAGACCGGCTGAGTGGGCTTGTTGAGGAGTTGCTTGACTTTTCCCGTCTGTCGGCACACCGTGTAAGTCTGTCACGGGCCCCCTTTTTATTAGGCAGGCTGTTATCGAATGTTGTCCGGCTCATGGCGCCCAGGGCCGGCCGGCTTGGGATTTTATTGGAACTGGAAATGGATGAAGACACGGGGAACGTTGAGATGGTTGCTGACCAGGGACGCCTCAGGCAGGTTCTGATTAATCTGCTTGATAACGCGCTGAAGTTTACGGACCGGGGCGGTGTTATTACGATAGGAGCACACTGTAAGGGCGAGGGAGTCTGCATGAGCGTTCATGATACAGGGCGTGGAATTGCACCGGAAGAGCTGCTCCATGTAACAGAAAAGTTCTATAAAGGAGTGGACGCGGGTGTTAAGGGGGGAAGCGGCCTTGGCCTTGCCATCAGTGAAGAGCTTGTGAGACTGCATGGCGGACGACTGGAGATTGAGAGCATTCTGCAAGCAGGCACAACGGTTAACGTGTATTTACCGCTTAAGGAGGAAGGAGCTTAGCGTTATAATACATAATATTCAGCTATAGAACAGTAAAAGGGGCCTGTGAGGGCCCCTTTTACTACCGCTGGCTTAATTGTTGTTCAGCTATACGGATTAACCGTTTGACCATTTCCCCGCCAACTTTGCCGTTGTTTCTGGAGGTCTGGTCAGCACCGAGTTCGATTCCCATTTCGCTTGCAATTTCTTGTTTAAACTGATCCATAGCGTTTTGCGCCTGGGGTACAACAAGCTTATTGCGTGGCATGAGAACATCTCCTTTCGGTCGGTCTACCTTTGGTATGCGTTAAATGGCAGATGTTATGCATAACAATCAAAAACGACATAAGAACGTTACGCGGTTAAAAAGACCGTTAGAAAATCTAACCAGGGCGAAAAAGTACATCGGCTTTTGCTTTATATTCATGCTAAAGGTATTAGCACAATGTAAATGAGCAGTGAGAATTATTCTTATAAATTAGTTAAACATTCACATTTATCAAAAAATATTGACAGGTAGTAGGTTTTTATGGAAAATAACACTGAAAGGAAGCTTATTATGAGGAGGAGCGGCATTGGTAACACCAAAACTGGGAGAAGATCAAATCTATACCATTTTACGAAATGCTATTTTTAACGCAGATCTTCCTCCTGGCACCCAATTAATTGAAAGTTCCCTAGCCACGGCTTTCGGTGTAAGCCGGACTCCTATACGCTCCGTACTTCAAAGATTAAAATACGAATGGCTGGTTCAGGTGATTCCAAACCGCGGGTCATTCGTCTATTGCCCCACACCCAGAGAGGCAGAAGAAATTTTTCATGTTCGTGGACTGCTGGAGCCTGAAGCCGTCAGATTAGCGGCAGAACGGATTACCCCCTGGGAGCTGGGGAAGTTAGAAGCATTACTTGAAGAAGAGAGCCTATGCTATATTCGAAATGAGCCCCACCAGGCCCTGCAAGTGATTGATGAGTTTCACAAAACGATGATTAGAGCTTCTAAAAACAACTATTTAATTAGGTGCCTGGAAGAAACTCTCTCGCTCAGTCATATCATTCTTACCTTCTATGATGTTTCCGGCGCTAATAACTCCCATACTTTTAAAGAACATCAGGACATCCTGCAGGCGTTACAGGATAAAGATGCTGACCAGGCCAAGAACCTTGCACACCAGCATATTCCGTCTATCATGGGTGATATCGATTTCTCAAAGTCGTTTAATCATGCTCTATCTATTGAACAAATTATCACGCGTTATACACCATAGTTTTTTTGTCGACGACAATTGTATACCAATATTGTACACCGAGGGGGGAGGAATGTTTTATTGATTATCAATAAACAAATAGAGGAAGCCTCATAAGCCTTTGGAACAGTTGTATATGCAGTAGTTTCACCTATTACCGGGCAGGAGTGATTGGGATGCAGTATCTTAAACAGGAAGCGCAAATAACGGTAGAAGAAACCAAGGCTTTGGAAGAGACGGTATCCTCTATTATCGAGCGGGTGCGCCGAGGAGGGGATGACCATGGTGCTGGTGACCCATGAAATGAAGTTTGCAGAAGAAGTTGCCGACCGGGTGATTTTCATGGATGACGGCGTCATTGTGGAAGAAGCTCCGCCCTATGAGTTTTTTCATCAGCCAAAACCATAGCCGGACAAAAGCTTTTATTAAGAAAGTCGAGCACTAGGGCTCGTTTTTGATCAAGATGGGGGAATCATTGTGGACAGGGAACCGAAGATTTTAATTTATAGCCCGAACGACACCCAGGTATATGCCGATCTGCTTCAAGCCAAAGGATACACCGCAGTAGGGTCGGCTTCTACACCGGAGGAGGCAGCGGAGAGACTGGCGGGTACGGAAGTGCTGTTGTCCTGGAAGTTCCCCTTGCATTTGCTGTCCCGTCCGGAAGCCTCCTCGGTAAAATGGATTCAGTCGATGGGAGCGGGTGTGGATGATTTAGTAAGCTTGCCGCACATCCCGGAACAGATTGTCATTACGAGGATTGTGGATCAGTTTGGCGGCTCGATTGCCGAGTATGTTTTTGCCTATCTTCTATATCTGAATCAGGATATTTCAAGAATACGAATCGCGCAAAAAGAGAAGAAATGGGAGCCGTTTTTGCCGGGGTTTTTAGCAGGGAAAACAATGGGGGTAGCGGGGCTGGGATCGATTGGCAAGGAAATTGCAAAGAAAGCTCGTGCCTTTGATATGTCTGTATCTGGCTTAAGCTACAGTGGAAAACAAGCCCATTTAGTTGACCAGCATTATGGGCCAGACGAGTGGCGTGCGTTTGTGCAGGAGCTTGATTATCTTGTATTAACTCTCCCGCTTACAGATGAAACTCGTCATGTGATAAACCGTGAACTGCTACTGGCAATGAAATCTACTGCTTGCCTGGTGAACGTAGGCAGAGGAAAATTGGTTGTCGAAGAAGACTTAATCGATGTTTTGCATTCAGGTCATCTACAGGCCGCTGTATTGGATGTTTTTTACGAGGAACCTCTTTTGAAGGAGAATCCCCTCTGGACATTGCCAAATGTGTATGTGACACCGCATATATCAGGTCCAAGCATCCCTTTAGAGGTCATGCGTTTTTTTGCCGATAATGTAAAGCTTTATCTTAAAGGAGAGCCATTGCGTGGTGTAGTGAATCGGAATTCCAGTTATTAACTGTGATACATTCATCTTTTGGGAAAAGAGACCCCGTCTAAAAAGTGAAGTGCCTAGACGGGGTTATTCATTTTAATTGCTATAATAAGCCTGTTCAAGAATGTGCAGGTAATCAGCTGCTGTAACGGAGCGAACGTTGCTCGGCGTTGAGCTGTTGTGTACCGCTAATTCCACGATACGCGGGAAATCCTCTTCTCGCACACCGGGTAAATCTTTTAACTTCGGAATTTGAAGCTCCTCTGTAAATGTTGCGATTCCTTCAACCAGCTTTTCAACAGCCATTTCGTCCATATCCGATTCCTTTGCAAATCCCATATAATGCGCTAATGCAGCATGCATTTGTTTATTTTCCGCAGCGTTAAACCGCAGCACATACGGTAAAAATATCGCATTAGCGACACCGTGTGGCGTATCATAAAGCCCGCCAAGCGCTTCGGCTAAACAATGGACAGCTGCCACATCGGCTGAGCCGAAACACAGGCCAGCCAGCAGGCTCGCTTCTAGCATCTCCTGGCGAGCAGTCTCGTTCTGGCCGTCCCGGAAAGCAATCGGCAGCGCAGAAACTATGCTTTGCATCGCTCTGGCACCGAGAGCCTGTGAAATTGTATTGGTTACTTTGCATGTATACCCTTCAATGGCATGAACCAAAGCGTCGACGCCGGTGGCAGCCGTGACAGCAGGCGGAACACTCAATGCTAATTCAGGATCAAGAACAGCCAGGGTTGGCCGCAAGGAGGCGTGCTTAAGCGTCATCTTCCGGTGTGTGGCTGCCTCGGTAATGACGGCGGAGCGGGTGACTTCCGATCCTGTGCCTGCTGTGGTCGGAACACAAATAATCGGTGCAATATGAGTATAGGAACGCCGGCCGTCCGCATAATCAGATGGTGTCCCGCCATTCGGTCCGCACAGTGCGATCGTTTTGCCTGTATCCATCGCGCTTCCACCACCGATGGCAACGACAGCGTCCGCATTAACATCACGGAATTGTACGGCACCTGCCAGACAATCGGTGTCTCGCGGATTTTGTGCAATGGAATCAAACAGGGATACACGATAACCAACTGCTTCCAAAGCGGTTTGGATCGGGGAGACGAGTCTGGCGCGAATGACACCGGGATCACTGACAAGCAGAATGGATGAACCAACTTGCAGGGATTCTAGCATTTCCGGCAACTGCTTCGCTTTTCCCATCCCCATTTCAATTTGAGTAGCACAGTGATAGCTATAAGACTTCACATCGATTCCTCCTGATTGAACATTTTTACCGCTCTTCCCGGCGACGAGGCAGGGAGAACCAGATCTGATCGAGCCACTGCAAATCCTCATTACTGAGCGGAGGCTGCTCTGCCGCAGCTAAACTTGCATCCAGTTGTTCCGGTCGGCTTGCGCCTATGATGGCTGACGTAATTCCAGGCTGTTGTATCACCCAGCGCACGGCGGTCGTTGCCATATCATACCCACGTTCGGAGCACCAGCGCTCGTACTTCTCCACAGCTGCAAAGATAGGTTCCTGCCAGTACCTGTTTTGATACATATCTCCCGCTTTGCTCACGCCGGCTAGCCCGAAGCGTGTCCCTGTTTCGACTTGCTGCCCGGATCGATAACGGCCTGTAAGCATGCCGCCTGCCAGAGGATTGTACGTCATGATACCAACCCCTTCACTGAGGCACATGGGCACCAGGTCCTCTTCAATCATACGGAATAATAAGTTATAGCGGGGCTGCACACTTTCAATCCGGATATAATTCTTTCTTTCTGCAATGCCAAGCGCCTTGGCGATCTGCCAGCTTCTCCAATTTGATACCCCTATGTACCGTACCTTCCCCTGTGTTACTAAATCATCAAATGCCCGCAACGTTTCATCAAGAGGAGTATTAACATCAAATTGATGCGCCTGGTATAAATCCAAATAATCTGTCTTCAACCTCTGCAAGCTGTCTTCTATAGCCCGCATGATATGTTTGCGGCTAAGCCCGCGTTCGTTTGCGCCGGGTCCCATAGCTCCATAACACTTGGAGGCTAAAACGATTTTGTCCCGCTTTCCCTTCAGCCAATCGCCAATCGTTTCCTCCGTGGAGCCGAATTGCTCAAAAGTTCCGCCCAGCGGGTACACATCCGCAGTATCAAAGAAGTTGACGCCTGCCTCAAATGCTTTGTCCATAATGGCGAAGGCAGTTTGCTTGTCCGCCTGGTTCCCAAACGTCATCGTCCCTAAACAAAGATTCGTTACCTTTAAACCTGAATGGCCAAGTGATCGGGTTTCCATAGTGACCTCCAAACTTAAGATTGAAATTGGATGATTCTATGAGGGGTTCATTCTAAATGAGTGATATCCTAGGTTATTACATTCGGCTTCGGTCGTGATCATTCCTTTTTATCACTATTAACTTTATCTATACTCCTCCTTATTAATGTATAACTCTATGAAGAAAGTAAGGTAATATAAGACTTAGAGAAAAAAGATGATTAATACGATTGGCAGGCTAAGTCAACAATTATGGGCCGAGCGGAAACGAAAAATTATAATGAGATGAAGAGAGCGGGGATAGCTGTCCCGTTTTTACAGCAGGATGAAGTACGCAAAGAAACAGGCGGAAGACATTCGCCGTGTCGCCTGGGATCTCGTCATTATTGATGAAGCGCATCGTTTGCGAAATGTATATAAGAAATCAAACAAAATGTCACGTATCCTTCACAGTGCAACAGAAGGGTTTCCAAAAGTGCTATTAACGGCAACTCCCTTGCAAAACTCACTCATGAAACTGTATGGACTCGTAAGCTTTATCGACTCACATGTTTTTGGCGATGAAGCATCGTTTCGCAAACAGTTTGCACGGGGAACAAAAGAAATATCCAGCTATGATTTTATGGACTTAAAACAGCGTCTGCAGCCGATTTGCCACCGCACACTCCGGCATCAGGTTACAGAGTATGTGAATTATACACAGCGAATTCCGATTACACAGGAATTCACCCCGAGCCAGCCAGACAAGAAGTAAATACAAGAGAACGGATTGAACAGGAACAAAACGAACTTCGCGGCTACTATCAACTAGCCAAATCGATTACTGAAAACGCAAAAGGAAATGCCCTTCTCATTGCCCTGGAAAAAGGCTTCCAAACATTACATGAAATTGGTGCGAATGAAAAAGCGGTCATCTTTACTGAATCGCGGCGCACGCAGCAATACCTGAAAGAAATGTTAGCAGGAAACGGGTATGAAGGAAAAATCGTATTGTTTAACGGAACAAATAATGATGCCGAAACAAAAGCAATTTATGAAGCGTGGTTGGAACGCCATCGTTACGACGACCAGATTTCAGGGTCAAAAACGGCAGAGTCATCGTTATGGCCAGAAGCACGATGTCGTCGTTATCAACTTCTTAAACCGAAAAAATGAAGCAGATAAGAGAGTATTCCATCTGCTCTCTGAAAAGTTCAGTTTGTTTAACGGGATTTTTGGATCCTCCGATGAAGTGCTTGGCTCCCTTGAGTCAGGGGTTGACTTCGAGAAACGAATCCAGCAAATTTACCAGAACTGCCGTACTGCTGAAGAAATTAGCGCGGCATTCAACCAGCTTCAGCAGGAATTGGATGAGCAAATTCAAAATAAAATGCAGGAAACAAGAGAGAGTTTGTTGGAAAACTTCGACGATGAAGTACGGGAAAAGCTGCGTAATCATTATGAGCAAACAAATCTGTATTTGAATCGGTTAGAACGCTATCTATGGGGACTGTCTAAATATGAAGGAAATGGACAAGCTGTGTTCAATGACGAGCAGTTGTCCTTCCAATTAAAAAACGAGAATGAAGTTTACCAAATGATTTCGCAGGTCAAGAAAGTAGACCCTGGCAACCAGGTCCATCATTACCGTTCAGGGCATCCGCTAGCAGTAGAGTGGATCGAACAAGCAAAATCAAGAGCTTTACCGCCGAAAGGGATTATTTTTCGTTACTCTGATTATGAAGGAAAGGTAAGTGTTCTTTCTCCGCTTGTTGGACAGGAAGGATGGCTTTCGCTTAATCTATTACGAGTTGAATCGCTTGAAATGGAAGAATACCTCGTTTTTTCTTGTGTTGACCGTGAAGGCAATCAAATTGAACAAGATATTTGCGAGAAAATGTTCGATTTACCAGCGAGTGAAGGAGAGGAGACTTCCGTACCGGCTTCCATCCAAAATGCACTTGCCGGGATAAAGGAGCACCAAGAAGCTGCTATCTTAAATGGTATTATGGAAAGGGCGGGACAATATCTTGACGCTGAGCTGGAAAAGCTGGATAAATGGTCAGGAGATTTAAAGATGAAACTGGAAAGTGAAATTGAAAATATCGGGATTGAAATCAATCAGCAACAGCGGGAAGCCCGTTTGACCAAGCAGCTTGCCGAGAAGCTAGAACTAAACCGAAAAGTAAAAGAGCTGGAGAAGAAGCGCAATGATATGCGGCGTAACTTGTACAATGAACAGGATGAGATTGACCGCCAGAAAGAAGTTCTGTTTGCACAAGTGGAAGAAAAACTCCAGCAGAAAGTCACTCAGCAACATTTATATCAAATTCATTGGCGAATTATATGGGCAGCAGAGGTGTAGAGAATGAGTAATAAGACAAGATTAGAGTTAACCTGGATAGGAAAAGATAACCAGCCGAAGCTGGAACCGAGAATTTTGCTGGAAGACCCCGAATTATCCTACCATGCAAAAGAAAAAACAAAGGATAACAATGCTTTTGATAACCGCCTTATCTTTGGAGATAATTTGCTGGTATTAAAAGCTTTAGAGCAAGAGTTTCTTGGAAAAATTAAATGTATTTATATCGATCCGCCTTATAACACCGGAAATGCCTTTGAGCATTACGACGACGGGTTAGAACATTCCATATGGCTCTCCTTGATGAAAGAGCGAATTGATATTTTCCACAATTTATTACATGAGGAGGGAAGTATTTTTATCCATTTAGACGACAGTGAAATCGATTACTGTAAAATATTGCTGGATGAAAGGTTTGGCAGAAAGAACTTCGTTAATAGAATAACGTTAGAAGCTCGGTCTCCCTCTGCTTTCAGTACGATTAATCCAGGCGTATTTAAATCAAGTGAATATATATTATGGTACTGCAAAGACAAAGAAAAGTTTAAATCCAAATCAATGAGAATAAAGAAAGAGAGTATTGATCCTGCATACAATAAGTTCATAAAAAATATTGATGCACCCCATGAAGAATGGGAGTATGTTTCATTAAATCGCGCTTTCTTAGAATATTGGAACGAGGAACGCATCGACACGATTAAAAGCTTTTTAAGCGAAGAATATAGCGGTTTCAAAGGGATGAAAGCAAAACAGGCGCAGGAACACATGATGGAACGTTTTGCTTATTATCAACTGCTAAATTTAAAAACTGTAGCCCCCCAGCTGGTGAAGAAAGCAAGCACTCTAGCTAAAGAAGAGTTTGTAGAGTGGGCTTATCTCTACATACTTGAGCGGGCAAGCAGGTTCTACAAACCAAAAGATTCCGAGCAATTTGTCCTGAATCATGCTCGCGCTGTTTGTCGTGATGCAGAAATCGATGATGCGGGTGCGGGCAAGCAGACGGTCGAACTGAAAAAAGTATCGTTACAGAATCCTCAAATCGTTTATAAGCTGGAGCGTGAAGGATACGAGCCTCAATACATTAGAGGCGGGAAACAAATTATTTTTTACAGCAAAAATGTTGCGGAAATAGATGGAGAACTCGTTCCAACTTCCCTGCTCACAAACGTCTGGACGGACATTTCCTGGGAGGGCATTGCAGCAGAAGGTGGGGTCAAGTTCAAAAAAGGAAAAAAACCTGAACGGCTCATTCAGCGCTGTATTGAGCTGGCAACCGATGAAAATGACCCGGAAAACTGGGTGTTAGATTCTTTTGCCGGTTCGGGGACTACCGGGGCAGTCGCTCATAAAATGGGAAGAAAGTGGATTATGGTTGAGCTTGGTGAACACTGCCATACCCATGTTATTCCCAGGTTAAAAGCTGTCATAGACGGAACAGATAAAAGCGGGATTAGTAAAGCATTCAACTGGGAAGGCGGCGGAGGATTTCGTTACTATCGTCTGGCCCCAAGTCTGCTTGAAAAGGATAAGTTCGGAAACTGGATTGTTAGCAAAGAATATAGCGCTGACATGCTGGCAGAAGCAATGTGTAAGCATGAAGGCTTTACGTATCAGCCGGACGATACTGTGTACTGGAAGCAAGGGAAATCAACGGAAACCGACTTTATTTATACAACAACGCAGCTTGTTACCAGGGTCTTACTTGATCAGATTGATTTGCAAATGAAAGAAGATGAGACCGTCCTCGTTTGCTGTAGAGCATTTAACGTGAATCCCGACGAATATCCCAGAATTACATAAAAGACCAATTAGAAAAAGTAAAAAGCATTTATTCCACTCACAAATGAAAGAAGACGGTCATTACTATGAAATGGCAACGGAATACGAGGAAATCGTAAGCAAAGGGTTCGAAACACCGAAGACAGAAAGCTACAGCGTGAATTTAGGTGAGGGAATCCGTCACTATAGACAGCCTGTAGAAAATAAGAAAGAGATTCGCAGTATGGTGTTTGGCGGTTTCCGGCGCTGTTTGTACCCAATGCAGAAATTTGATTCCGATAGCGAGCGGAGATTTGCGGTTATTTGTGAAAGTGATCCTGAGGTGGAGAAGTGGTTCAAACCGACCCCTGGACAGCTGAAGATTTACTATAATAACAGTAATGTATATCATCCGGATTTTGTCGTGGAAACCAAAACGACAAAGTATATTTGCGAAGTTAAGAAGGAAAAGGAGCTTCAGGACAAAGTTGTGCAGCAAAAGGCTGGAGCGGTGATTCAGTGGTGTCAATATGCGACTAAACATGAGCTGCAGAATGGTGGGAAGCCCTGGAAGTACGTGTTAATTCCACATACGGATGTGGACGAGAATATGACGATACTGGGCTTAGCCTCAAGGTATATACTTAATTAGCAAAATAAAAATCATGATGAAAACGCAGCTTACCTCATAAAGAAGGAAAGCTGCGTTTTTTTAATATACTCTTCGGTACTTACTTCGTCATGCTTACTGCTTTCTCTTTGCTGGCTTCAAACGATGCTAACATGCTTTTTTGTGTTGTTTTTACTTCGTTTACAAAGTTATTCATGAGGGACTGCATTTCTTCTCTTGTTTTTTCCTGTTGCTCCATTAAACTTCTCAAAGAGGCTTCGATCTGCTCCTGTGATTTATTTACTGCGGTTAAACTGGCTTTAGCAGGTGTCTCCGTAAGCTGCTGGATACGGTTTGAAATTTCATTAAGACGTTGGTTCCATTCTTCAAATGCTTTACCTACCTGTTCGCCGCCAAGATTTCTCAGGTTAGTCTGGTAATCATTCTTTACGTCTTCAAGAAACTTCTTTATTTCTTGTTCTATTTTAGTAGTGTTTTCCGTAGTTTTACTCCAGGCTTCTTTTTGGCGTTCTATTGTTTGCATGGTGAGATTTGTCATTTCACTTTGGTACGCGCACACCATCTTCACTCCGTTCAACCAGCCATCCCACATAAAATCTACAATATTTCCGGTGTTTTTCATTCCTGTTTGTACCATAATCGTCTCCTTAGGTATGTTTTTATTTGCCTACATAAGAATGTAAATATCTCTTATATGTAATTTACACCTAAGGATGCTTCTTGTCAATAATTCCCTCTTCAAAGTTAATAAAAAATTAATATTAAGAATTTAATAGCGTCCAATAAAAGATTTTTATATACCCCAAATTTCTTCCTTTAAAACGAAAAATTCCATTCTAACGGAATTTTTAATACTTTGCATACATTTTGGTAATAAAATGATCATATTTTACCTTTAAAGTTAAAAGAGTTAAAAACGCTCAACATCGGAGGTTATAAGACTAGCATGAAAAAAGCGATTTTAGGTTCTCTTATTTTGGCAGGCAACTTATTTGGAGGGTCAGTGTTTGCATCCTCTACCACTACATACAATGCTACCGATCAAGATACATATTGGTCCATTGCTCAAAAATACCACGTTGATGTAAATGATTTAATGAAAGAAAACCCGCAAATTAGTGCAGGCAATATCCACCAAGGGCTTGTTATTCAAATTCCTGCCCGGCCCTCCGCTGGGTCTCCATCTTGGGAAGCAAAAGCAGACGCTATTATTGCAACAGGAAAAACTCAGCTTGGAACCCCTTATGTCTTTGGAGGAGACAAGCCGTATGCCGCACTCGACTGCTCAGGGTTCGTGCAGTATGCCTTTAACAGCCACGGGTACAATCTGCTCCATTCCGCGGCCATGATCAGCGATATGGGAGAGTCCGTATCAAAGGATGAGCTGCGCAAAGGAGATCTAGTCTTTTTATATGGTACCTATACGGCAGGGGTGTCCCATGTGGGAATTTATCTTGGAAACAACCAGATGCTGCAGGCTAGTTCATCGGGCGGTGTAAAGATCAGCACATTGTTTGGTAACCCATATTACGATGCGCATTACTGGGGAGCGAAACGAATTATCGACTAAAGGAGGCACGAGTACAACTCTTTTACATCTTGATAGGAATTGTACAAAAAATATGCTTAAAAAAATGACAACTACAGCGGTTGCTATTGGCCTTGTATTCACAGGAGGAACGATTTCAGCGTCGAATAATAACAGTGTATATGCTCAGAACAATATTCCTGCTTTAACTACTGCTTTATCTCCAACACCGTTAATCCCAAGGCTGGAAGGAAAACAGTCGATTATGGGAGTGTCATTAGCTAAGGAGGAGCAGATGCTTGCCTTTGCCCGTTCGGTAAATCCGGCTTTCCCCGCCGAACTGCCTAAATTGTATATAGAGATTGGGAATACATACGGCATCCGCGGAGATATCGCTTTTTGCCAGATGCTTAAAGAAACAGGGTATCACCGGTTCGGTGGTATCGTGCAGGCGAACCAGCATAATTATGCGGGGATCGGAGCGGTTGGAAATAGTAAAACGATTAAAGGAAACTATTTCAAGACACCGGAACAAGGTGTGCGCGCACATATCCAGCATTTGTATGCTTATGCAAGTAAAACAGGTTTGCCAAAGGATGAAACATTGATCGATGCTCGATTTAAATATGTGGCAAGAGGCATCGCCCCGAGCTGGCAGGATTTGAATGGCAGGTGGGCCGTTCCGGGGAAAGGGTATGGCGAGGATATATTGAAGATTTACGCTAAAATACTTAGCACACCTAGCATATCGGAGTAAAGAGATTATCAAAAACTACTATATATTGCAGTGCCTTTTAGAGTGCAGAGAACCTGTGATTTTTCTCTGCACTCTTTTTATGTTGAAAGAAAAGACTGAATAATCAAACCCTTAAAGGATTCTTTAGAGAGATGGCGAAAAATATCAATACTTGCATTTGCGTTAAAAAAGAAGAACTAGAAGGAGACATTGATATGGATCGCTCACAGCTCACTTTGAATTCGTTGTATTTAAATGCACTGAAAAAAGGCGGTGATAAAACGGCCCTGGTGTTTGAAGGAAAAACAATGACATACCGTGAGCTTCTCCGCGCCGCAAACCGGGTCGCCCATGCGTTGAACAATAGAGGCGTAAAACCAAACGGAACTGTCGCGATTTTAATGTCCAACTGTCTCGAGTATGTCATCTGTGACATGGGATTAAACCAGGCAGGCGGCGTCAAAGTTCCGCTTAACGACATGCTTGGTGAAAAGGAAATTGCCCATATTTTGAAAGACTGTGAGGCCAGGGTTTTGATTGTCGGAGAAAATTTCTTCGAGGTTGTTCAAAAAGTGAAGGCTTCACTGCCTGATCTGGAAACTGTGGTCGGCGTTTCTCCGCCTGAACGATGTCCGGACGGTTTTATTCCATGGGACGAGTTCCAGGCGGGCGGGCCGGAAAGCGATGTGAGAGTCCAAGTGCACCCGGAAGACCGGGCACTTATCGTCTATACCGGGGGAACGACCGGGCTGCCAAAAGGTGTCGTACACAGCCAGGAAAATGCGGCGATTAACGCCTTTTCCCACGTCATTGAGCTGTGCCTCCAGGATGATGAGCGGATTTTATTAACCTCTCCGCTTCCGCACAGCGGAGGGATGGTGCTGCTTGCCGGATTGTTAAAGAATGCCGTCCATTTCATTGAGAAAAAATTTGATCCTGAAGCCGTTTTGAATCACTTCCAACAGAATAAAATTACATTTACATTTATGGTTCCAACGATGATTTATCGTATACTTGATCAAATTCAGGGAAGGGCCTTTGACTTTAGCTCGCTACGAACGGTTCTCTATGGGGCAGCCCCGATAACGGTTGCCCGTTTGAAGCAGGGGATCGAAACATTTGGCAATGTTTTTACCCAGCTTTATGGTCAGACAGAGGCGCCGAATTTTATTACCAGGCTCAGGAAGCCGGACCATGTCATTGACGAGAATAATCTTGAACGCTTACGCAGCTGCGGGCAGGCAGCGATGATGTGCCAGGTGAAAATCGTTGATGAGGAAGGAAAGGAAGTCCCACGGGGGATGGAAGGGGAAATTGTCGCCAAAACACCGTACAATATGCTCGGGTACTATAAACAGCCGGATAAAACAGTGGAAACACTTAAGAACGGCTGGCTTCATACGGGTGATGTCGGTGTGATGGATGAGGAAGGGTATGTCTATCTTCTCGATCGGAAGAAGGATATGATTATCAGCGGCGGCATGAACGTTTACTCGACCGAGGTGGAAAATGTTATCCAGAAACACCCGGATGTGAGCCAGGTTGCTGTGATTGGCGTTCCTCACCCGGATTGGGGCGAAGCTGTCACTGCCGTGGTTGTTTCTAGGAATGAGAGAGAACATCTTGTGGAAGAGCTGTTTGCTTACTGTGCCGAGCATCTCTCAAAATATAAGCGCCCGAAAGAGATTACATTCATAGAAGCGTTACCATTGACGCCGTATGGAAAGATTGATAAGAAAGCACTGCGCCAGCCTTTTTGGTCGAATGCTGAAAGGGCTATAAACTAATAGAGTACGCGTAAAATACATCTTAATTTGCTGCTTGGGGCTAACTAGCAGCCAGGAAAGCCCGGTTGTTTTTGAGAAAGGTGGGTATTGTATAAATTAAGAGGTGATTAATTAATGGCGGATTATACAAAAATGTCGACAGGAGAGCTTATGAAGCTAGCTTCTAAATATGAACACGAAGAATTCGAGCTTATGAAGGAATTAGTTAGACGAGGGGTTGGGAATAATGTGCCAGATACACTTGAACACCCTGACATGCATCTTACAGAAGAAGATATTTAAGTTGTACTGATTTGTAAGGCCGGAACTCGATATAGCAGGTGATATAAGCAGGGTACCTCTCCTTTTTTAGGGATTTTTTTTCCTTTACGAGGGTACCCTGCTTTTTTATTGCTTATAAGACATTACATCTTAATAAATGATTTTGCGAAAAATCCTGTTTTTTTAAAATTTGCATATTGAAATTGCAAAATAAATAATATAATGTAATAAATAATAAAAATTTTAAAATTATAAGGGGGTATAACGTGGAAAAAGGACAGATTCAAATGGATGTTATTGATAAGACCATTATTAAGCATCTGCAGATCGATGGACGTAAGTCATATACAGAAATTGCAGAAGAGTTAGGAGTAACAGTAGGAACCGTTCGTAATAGAGTACAACGGTTAATAGAGAATGGTATTTTAAAGATTGTTGCAGTTGTAGACCCAATTAAGACGGGAATGTCGACAGTTGCCATGGTAGGGGTTAAGGTTCGCTTAAACAGGCTTCAAGGTGTAATAGAAGAATTAGTAAAGATACCGGAAGTCCGGCTTGTCGCAGCATCTACTGGAATGTTTGATCTTTTTCTTCAAATTATTACATTCTCCATTGAAGACTATTATCGTATCATTAGCGAGAAACTGAGCATAATTGAAGGTATTGAAGACAGTCATTCATTTATGTTGCTTCAAATCAATAAGCAGACGTATGACTGGGGAGTCAAATAAAACAAATTTTTTCTAAATAAATATCTGAATATATAACCTATTTAGTCTAGTTTGTTATTTTTCAACTTATGAAATCCCATATTTCTGAGATTTGGAGTTATAGATTCCATTTAAATAAAAATGATAATAGGAGGAACAGTATGACCTTACATCCAGAAGAGGAGATAGATTTTAGCCAAGGCAGCGCTCAAGGAGCAAGGAAGAAGATTGCGGGACAGGAAGAAAAAAAAGCAGCGAGAAAAGAGGCGAGAAAAGCAGTCATTGCGGGGACGTTCGGAAATATCATGGAATGGTATGACTGGGCGATTTATGGATATTTTGCACCGGTTATCGGCAAGCTCTTTTTCCCTTCCACTGATCCGCTGGCATCTTTGCTTTTAACGTTTGCTGTATTTGCTATCGGTTTTATTATGCGGCCGTTAGGAGCTCTGATTTTTGGTCCGTATGGTGATCGAGTAGGAAGGAAGAAGGCACTGTCTTTAGCCGTTATTTTAATGGGTGCCGCAACATTCATTATCGGGATTTTGCCCACCTATAATCAAGCGGGGATTGCAGCTCCCATCCTGTTAGTATTGGCTAGATTATTGCAAGGAATATCAGCAGGTGGAGAATGGGGAAGCGGCACTTCTTTCATAGTTGAATATGCGCCACCTAACAGAAGGGGATTTTTTGG
Organism: Aneurinibacillus tyrosinisolvens; assembly: GCF_001015055.1. Classification (GTDB taxonomy): domain Bacteria; phylum Bacillota; class Bacilli; order Aneurinibacillales; family Aneurinibacillaceae; genus Aneurinibacillus_A; species Aneurinibacillus_A tyrosinisolvens. Next base: position 73,290 of record NZ_BBWZ01000006.1, read on the forward strand.
CAGTTGGCAGCAATTTAGCACGGGCGGTGGACTTCTGCTTGGTTCAATTACAGCTACAATACTTACTTCTGTCTTTGCACCAGAAACATTAAATGCCTGGGCCTGGAGAATTCCATTTCTAATCGGAATTATTGTCGGAGCAATTGGACTATATCTAAGACTGCGTATAGAAGAGACACCGAAATTCCAATCTGTCGCTAAGTCAGAGAAGGTCTCAAAGACGCCGCTAGTCGAGACGTTTAAAAAGCATCCAAAGGAAATTTTTATAGCAATGGGCTTTACTGTACACTGGACTGCCTCCTACTACCTTTTGCTAACCTACATGCCTACATATATTACAAAAGTTATGAAGCTTCCGATGAATTTGGCTTTAGTTTCAAATGTTATTGTCATTATCTTCTTCATTTCTATTATCCCGGCTATGGGTTATCTATCGGATCGTTTTGGCAGAAAGCCCCTGTTGCTAGTATCAACGATCGGATTTGCGATTCTGGCCTATCCACTCTTTAGTATGATGGCGGATGCGGGACTTGGAATGATTATAGTATGCCAAATGATACTTGCCGTGTTTGTAGCAGCCTTCTCAGGCCCGGGACCTGCCGCGATTGCTGAGCTTTTTCCAACTGAAGTCCGTGCAAGCGCGCTGTCCGTTGGATATAACATCTCTGTTGCAGCATTTGGAGGAACAGCGCCTTTCATCGCCACATATTTAATCTCAGCAACGGGTAACAACCTTTCTCCAACTTATTATGTCATTGCCTGTGCAATCATTACGACATTAGTATTGTTCAAAATAAGAGAAACGTACAGAGATGAATTAAAGTAAGTGGAGGAATATGAAATGGATAATAAATTATTAGCCGGTGAGAGAGCTCTTATTACAGGAGCAGCTACAGGAATCGGAAAGGGAATTGCTAAGGCTCTTCTCCAGGAAGGTGCCTCTGTTATGCTGGTGGACGTAAACGAAGACCATCTGACCAAAACTGCCGAAGAGCTTTCTGGAGGGGGGAAGGTGCGGTACATGGTGGCTGACTTACGTAAACCACAAGCAGAAGTGGACATCGTAGAAACAGTAGTAGAGCAAATGGAAGGATTGGATATTCTGGTAAACTGCGCTGGTATCTACCCTTCTACTCCCGCTTTGGAGATTGAGTTGCAAGAGTGGAACAAGGTGTATGATCTCAATGTAAGGGCTCCTTTTTTCCTGGCACAAGCATCAGCAAGAGTAATGGTTGATAGGGGCATTCCAGGCCGCATCATAAATATTACTTCGACGGCAAGTGAAGTGGCCCGTCCGGGTGTTGCTCATTATTGCTCATCAAAAGCGGCATTAAAAATGATGACCCAGGTTCTTGCGCTTGAATGGGCTCCCTATGGGATTAGGGTTAATGCACTTGGTCCAGGCCTTGTGGAAACAGAAACACTGCTCTCTACTCTTGTGACAGAAGAAGCGAAAGAAGAGCACATTGAAAAGGTTAGCTACTGCCCGATGAAAAGAGCTGCGGCCATCGATGAGATAGCTCAGGGAGTTTTGTTTTTTGCCAGCAGGCAATCTTCTTATGTAACAGGACAAACGCTGCTTGTAGATGGCGGATATTCAGCTGGCCGTGTTTTTCGATCCGTATCTAAAAAATAAGGGGGATGCACTATGAATGAGATTCTGACATATTTGACTGAAAAGCAGCATGAGATGGTAGAAACACTCCGTGACGTGGTGGAAATGGAATCTCCATCGAATATCAAAGAAATGACAGATCAGATGGCGGGTTTCATCGCTTCCCTTTTTGAGAAGCTGACAGGTGGGAAGGCATCTATCATTCCAAATGACCAGTATGGAAATCATATTCGTGGAGAATGGGGCAGTGGGGAGGAACAGATTCTGATTTTGGCCCACTTTGATACTGTGTGGAAAAAGGGAACAATTGAGTCCATGCCGTTTCATATTGAAGATGATAAGGCATACGGTCCGGGGATTTTTGATATGAAGGGAGGCTGATCCAAGGACTGTATGCTCTTCATGCCTTAAAGACGCTGTCCAGGCTGCCCGATAGGAAGGTCGTATTTCTCTTTACTTCAGATGAAGAAATAGGCAGCCCGACATCCCGCCCGTTAATCGAAGAAGAAGCAGGTAAGAGTAAATGTGTGTTAGTGCTTGAGCCATCTATGTCTCCTAACCGGGCATTGAAAACCTCACGGAAAGGCGTGGGGATTTTTACTATGAAGATTCGGGGAATTCCTTCCCACGCAGGAGTTGATCATGAGAAAGGGAGAAGCGCGGTGGAGGAGCTGGCCAGACAAATCACATATCTGCACAGCTTAACAGACTATGACATAGGTACAACGGTCAATGTTGGTTTCGTGAAGGGGGGAACTATATCAAACGTGGTGGCGGCAGAAGCCGAAGCTGAAATCGACTTGCGGGTTGTCACACAAGAAGAAGTAAATCGGATGCTCCCGATTTTGTTGAATCTAAAATCCCGTTCTGAAGGAACGATTGTGGAGGTAACAGGGGGAATGAACCGCCCTCCACTGGAGAGAACGGAGAAAGTCCAGCGGCTGTACGGCATAGCAAAGGAACTGGCTAAATCCCAAATAGGTTTTGATCTCCCACAAGCTTCCACGGGAGGGGGGAGCGATGGGAATTTTACTGCTCCTCTTGCTCCAACTCTTGACGGGCTTGGGGCAGTTGGAGACGGTGCGCACGCTGTCCACGAACATCTTCTTATATCGGAGATGCCGGTCCGGAGTGCTCTAGTCGCGCTATTAATCGAACAGTTGGCAAATGAAACAGTATAAAAAGGAGGAGAAAGAAGAATATGAAAAAAAAGTTAACCATTGCCGCTGTTGGTGATCTCGCACCTTTACGTAAGTTAACGGATTGTGCTTCACAGGTTAATGAAGTTTTTGAGGTTTTACGCCAGGCTGATTTGTCTATTGCTAATCTTGAACTCCCCTTAACGACTTCAGAATTTGAGGCAGATAAGGCCATAACGCTAAAGGCACATCCATGCATTGCTCCCTCACTGCTGGATGGAGGGGTAAATGTTGTCAATATTGCCAATAATCATGCTGTTGATTTTGGTGTTGAAGGACTTTTTGAAAGCATTGAAGTAGTAGAAGCATCCGGTGTCGCTGTAGTTGGAGGAGGGAAAGACCTGGAAGCCGCTGCAAAACCTGCAATTATAGAGATAGATGGCTTACGTGTCGCGATTTTAGGTTTTTGTAGTGCCCTTCCTACCGGGTACGCTGCGGGTCCAACCCGTCCCGGGATCGCACCCATTCGAGCACATGCGAGGTTTTTTATTGATAATATCACGCTTGATGAACAACCGGGAATGTCACCCTGGGTTGAAACCACTGTGAATTTGAATGACCAGGAGTTTGCCTGCAAACAAATATCGAGTGCAAAGGCAGATGCCGATCTTGTTATTGTCAATATGCACTGGGGCATTCCAAACGGTTGGTGTGCAAGTTTTCAAGGGCCGCTTGCTGACTATCAACAACCTCTCGCTCACTCGTTAATTGATGCAGGGGCTGACATTATTCTTGGGCATCATCCCCACGTAATTCATGGTATAGAAAAGTATAAAGATGGACTCATTGCTTATAGCTTAGGTAATTTTTTATTCCACAGTATGGGTGATGATAAGAAGACCGAACTAACTGTGGTGATATATCCGCCATATAAGGTGGATAGCCTGTTAACAGGAGAAGCGAGAGAAGCAATTATCATAGAACTTGATATAGACGAAAAGAAAATGACAGAAGTACGTTTTTTGCCTATTCATATGAACGCTAAAGGTGACCCTGAGTTTTTGGATGAAGAAGACTCCAAGCGTGTTCTTAAGAGGCTGGAACAGCATTCACTTGAGTTTGGTTTGAAAATTCCAACCGAGAAAGGGATTGGCAAGATCCAATTGAACAACTAGATACTGACCCTGTTGGAATAAAACTTGCAAGAGAATGTAGTGTTGAAGCAAAATCTTATATGAAAGAGTGGGGGTATTAACTTGCAAATCGCATATGTGTTGCCAAGTCCTATTAGTCGGACGGAGGATGGCCGAAAGGAGATGGAACGCAGGCTATCAATCCTTCGATCCTTTGCTGCACCCGGCACGTTAGTTGATATCGTTGACATTGAAGAAGGCCCGGCCTCTATTGAATCGCTGTATGAAGAGTACTTATGCATTCCTAAAACGGTAGATAAGATGGTTGAACTCGAACAACAGGGATATGACGCGGCCATTATTGGGTGCTACGGTGATCCAGGCCTGGATGCCGCTCGAGAAGTCACGAACAAGATGGTTGTAGTAGGACCAGGAGAGGCGGGAGTGATGGCTGCAGCTATGTGTGGTCATCGATTCTCGATTATCACCGTAACTGAGAGTATTGTAAATGCTCTTTATCATTTGGTAGAGAAAGCCGGTGTAGGGAAGAAATTAGCCTCTGTGCGCGCTATTGAAGTGCCTGTTCTTGAGCTGGCAAATAATAAAGCAGAGACGATCGCTAAGCTCGTTGAAGAAGGAAGAAAAGCGATTCGCGAAGATCGGGCAGATACATTGGTTCTCGGCTGTATGAGTATGGGCTTTTTGAATGTGGCGGAAGAAATGTCGGATATTCTTGGCGTACCGGTCGTGAATCCTGGTCGAGTCTCTCTAAAGATGGCGGAGGCGTTAGTAGGTACAGGACTGTGTCATTCAAAAGCTGCCTATATGACCCCTCCGAAGATCGGTTCAGGGAAGGTTAAATCATCTCAAGAGCTTATGGTAAGGAAGTAGAAGGGCAGTTAGGGAAGAAGGAAGAGGGCCAACCTCTTCCTTCTTTTCTTTTCAATTAGCGGATTTATCATTGTCAAATTATATTACATTAATCTTCCGCAAGCCTGGCTCCTAAGATAACCTTAAAGGAGCAAATTTATATAGACTTGTGTGAAATGTGAGAAAGAGATAATATGTGAATATTCAATTATTTAAAGTGGAATAGGGGGGGAATAGAATGGAGTTGCCCAGGTTGATGCTCATTACGAAGGACCAAAGGACTTTCAACATGTTTTACAAACAGCTTTTCGATTACTTCGAAGATACGATGGAAATTCTATCCCATGAGGATGAAAGGGAAATCCAATCTGCCGATCTGGTATTGACTTCGTCTTCGAAATTACCGGTAAATCAATTTATTCCAAATGATAAATTATTAGTGGCCCGAAGAGCGATTGATATATCTAGATTGGAACAGCTGGTGACACTTCCCGCCGGAACAAGGTGTCTGGTTGTTAACAACATGCTGGAAACTGCACTGGAGACGATCGAGCTGTTAAGTAATTTGGGCTTTGACTTTCAGATGTATCCTTATTATCCAGGTATGACAGAAAAGCTAGATACAGGAATTAAGGTAGCGATTATTCCAGAAGGTCTGGAAATGGTACCGGAGGGAATGGAACAAGTAATGAACATCGGGGTTCGTCCCATGGACTTCTCTACTCTTATTGAGATTGCCGTAAGATTGAAGCTCAACGTAGATAAAGCGAACATTTACACAGCCCGTTACATTCAAGAAATCATTAGATTAAGCAGACGATTCTTTCATACCATGCATCATGTCAATGAATTGAACCATCAATTAGATGCTATTTTAAATACGGTGCATGACGGAATCGTGGCAACTGATTCATCCGGAAAAATCATTCAAATCAACCAGTCAGCCCGGAAAATCCTCGGAGTAAAACGACCGGATGAGGACATTATTGGGAACCTCGTTGAAGAAATTTTTCCTAAGTTTAGTGCTGTTCAAGCCGCCAGCCATCAAGAAAATTTAATTCTATCTCTTGACGGAGTGGATCTAGTTGTTAATAAAACGCCAATTGAAGCCGCAGAACAAAAGCGCGGTGAAGTGATTGCATTTCAGGATGTTACCCAAATCCAGAAGTTAGAACAGGATCTCCGAAAGGAACTGCAGGGTAAAGGTCTTTCTTCTAAGTATACGATAGAAGACATTATTGGAAGAAGCACAAAAATTCGGGACACGCTGCATACTTTGGAGAAAATCGCTAAGACGGATCGTACGGTTCTAATTCTAGGGGAGAATGGAACAGGGAAAGAACTGTTCGCTCATACTATCCATCACCTCTCCTCGCGACGAAACGGGCCATTTTTGCCGGTTAATTTTGCTGGATTGCCGGAATCGCTGGCAGAAAGCGAACTTTTCGGATATGAGGACGGAGCTTTCACTGGAGCGAAAAAGGGTGGGAAACCGGGATTGTTTGAAATGGCGCACAATGGGACCATTTTTCTTGATGAAATTGGCGATGCTTCACCCTCTTTGCAAGCACTCCTTCTCCGCGTCCTTCAGGAAAAGCAGGTGATGAGAATCGGCGGGCGCCGGGTTATCCCAATCCACGTACGGGTCATTGCGGCAACCAATCGAAACCTAAAGGAAATGGTGGAACAGGGGAAATTTCGCCAGGATTTATATTATCGGTTGTTTGTGCTTCCGCTTCGGGTTCCTTCTCTACGGGAACGCAAAGAAGACATCCCTCTTTTGATTGAACATTTCATAAGGGAATATTGCGTAACTAAAGTGGATGTATCTGATGAAGTGATGGAAAGATTGGTTCACTACCATTGGCCGGGTAATATACGTGAATTGGTCAGTGTTGTTCAATATATGACCAGCGTAATGGAAGAAAGCAGAGTCTACCTGGTGGATCTCCCTGAACAATTTAAAGAACATCCTCCTACGGCTATCCCGCCACAGGAGGATTATATGGAGGTTCTTGAGAAGAATGGAGAGCTTCAAGACTACTACGTGATCCTATCATGTTTGGAGCAGGCGAAGGCTAAGAGGGAGAGCGTGGGAAGAGGGCGGATTGTACATTATTCTATTGAAAAGGATGTTCCGTTAACGGATCAGCAGGTTAGAAGCCGTATGCAAACATTGGGGCAGCTTGGGTTGCTTTATTCTGGCACAAGAGGTCAGGGCAGCCGAATTACAATGGACGGGTTGTTCGCTCTCAAGCAGATTGAGAAGAAACTCGGTATTAGTATTGAAATATGAGAATCATAGAATCGCGAAAGGAATAGTGGATTAGGTTATAAGAATATAGATCCTAAATCAACCTAATCTACCTGAAGTAAAGCTTTTACATCCATATGATCAGAAAATTCTAAAAATATTAGAATGGCATGGATTTTGCATTGGATAAATGACATAGACAAATACGCCTGCTGTAATTTAAGGAGATGAAATGCATGCAGATTTCCAAGATAGAGGGTTAGCTAATGAGCGTTCAGCAATGGTTTGTCATCCTGTTTGTCAGCGGTATACATTTTATCGCGTTTTCACATCGGATGGAGGTTGTTCCGTTTTTCACTGAACTTAAAGAGGTATATGGCGTGGGATATGCCGAAGTAGGAGGGCTTGTTTCCTCCTTTCTGCTCGGATATGCTTTGTTCCAAATTCCTGCAGGCACCCTTGCAGATCGGTATTCGCCAAAATGGCTGATTCTTATTGGAAGCTGTGTGATGCTGATCGCCTCGCTGCTGTTCGTATTTACGGAATCGTTTCTGTTCGCCTTAGGCTTAAGATTTATCATGGGAGCCTCCTCTGCTATGCTTTTTTCTCCAGGCATTAAGCTGATTTCTAGCTTTACTCCCAAGGAGAAACGGGGACTTAGCATCGGTATCCTTGAGGGAGCGGCGGGGATAGCAATGCTGCTGACGCTTACGTTGTTTCCTGTATTGTCCGTCCATATTCCTCGTATTTATTTATACTTGGCGCTGCCTTTCTTGCTGCTTCCGATGCTTGTTCTATTTTGGAAGCTGCCCATGGGACCGGTGCCAGATAAATCACAAGGAGAAGGAGGGGGTCATCAGCGCTATTCATTTCTCCGTCTTTTTCGCCATTCCCGTGTGGTAAGGCTTTTTGGAATTTCCTTTTTTGGTATGTTCGGCCTCTATGCCTTTCTGGCCTGGCTGCCCACCTATTTGGAATCTGTATTAGGTTATGCTAAGCAGCAAGTTGGCTGGGTAATGGCCATCGTGATGATCAGCCAGGTGATTATGGCTCCTGTGTCTGGAAAGGTTTCGGATTGGATGGGGGAAAGAAAAGGAACATTAATTGTTGGCTCACTGATGCTGGCCTGCAGCGCTTGCTGGCTCTATTGGTTTTCGGATTGGGGGATTTATTTTGTTGCGGTGCTTGTTGGAACCGGGATTTCCTGGTCTATGGCCCCGATGCTTGTACTTGCAACAGAAATCGTCAGTATAGAAATGGCAGGTTCCGTGGTCAGTGTAATGAATACGATTGGGCAGCTCTCATCAGCAGCATCCGGCTATGTTTATGGCAAACTGTTTGATATAACAGGAAATTTCCAACTGATTTGGATTGTATGTTTTGCCTTTTTAACGGTACGCACCCTTTGTTGCCTGGGGGATTTGGAAGGAAAGAAAAGAGTAGATCATGTCAGAGACCAGAAACTTTAGATGTTTTAGATGAATAACGAGAGAGGAGGGATGCTGCCGATTCATCAAATAGGTTATTACGGTTACTTATTATTTAACTAAAGGGGGAAAGATGAATGAAAAGGTATTTGGTTTTCGTACTTATTTTTATGTTTTCCTGTTCCGGAACCGTATGGGCAGCGGATGCAAAAGCCCCTAAACCGTTTGTCAAGGAAGCATCCATCGAGGTCTTACCTAACCAGGGGGGCGCATCTGTATCAGAAAAGATTACGATTAGCCAGGTGGAAGCAGTCAAAGACGGTAAGCTTGAACATCTCTTTACACGTTTTGACGGTATAGACATCAAAAACTTAGTGATTCGTTCCGGACAACAAGATGTAAAACCGGAGATACAGAAGGGTTCCACGCATGATAAAGTATTCATTACGATCCCGCAGGGAAAATCCGGGGATTTTGCTTATGAAATTACATTTGAATACACAAGCAATGAACCGAATAAGATTCCGCTTGTTATTCCGGGTGTAGCGTCTGATGGTACTGCGAATGTTGTAAGTCTCAAATTAAAGGTTCCCGAAGGACAATATCTCCATGAATCCTTCCCGGTCATCGATTCAGGGGAAACGGGAATGGTGGAGGAGCACATCATGAATATACCGAATTTTTTGAATGTTAAATTTGGTGATTCTCCAGCTGGATTTTTCACCACATCTAATCTATATACTCTGTTAGGATTGGTTGTCATTTTGGGAATCATTACGGCATGGCTGGTTAGTGAAAGAAAGAATAAAACAGGAGGGTTTGCTAATGTTTAACCTTGGACAAAGTTTTACTCTTTTTGTTCTGTATACAGTACTTTGGATTATTGGATATTTTATTTGGGCCTGTCGCAGTGAAAAAGAATAGAAAAGGGAGGGGTCAGGCATGTTTGAAGTAAGTTCGACCTTCTACGTGGTGTTAGTTATTTATTTCGTAGTCATATTAGGTATCGGGATTTGGGCAGGAAGAACAAACAAGGATTCAGAAGATTTTCTTGTCGCCGGCCGCTCGATTGGACCCTTGGTAGGAGGAGCTGCCTTTGCGGCTACGCAAATGAGTGCAGGAACATTTGTTGGAACTTTAGGTGTCCATTATATGACCGGAGGGAGCTTTCTCTGGATCTGGGCTGGATTATGGATGGGCTGGCTGGTTGCAGCTACGCTGGTCGGACCTAAATTTCAGTCATTTAAAGGCTTGACCGTTCCGGATTATGTCGGGACAAGATTCAACAGTAAAGCAGCAAGAGCGATTTCAGCTCTCTTAATTTTGATTGCTTATACTGTATTATTAACGGCCCAGTATCAGGCGGGCGGAAACATCTTCCAGACCCTGTTTGGTATCCCATTCATCTGGGGAGCGATTATTACGGTCGGCATCACATTACTGTACACGATGAAGGGCGGAATGCGCGCAACAGCTTATAGCGATTTTGTGCAAGCCGTTATTATGGCAGGCTGCTTCTTTGCGGTCCTTCCGCTGCTGTTTCAAGAAGCAGGAGGTTCCGAGTTCGTAGGCAAGTTCTTGACCGAACTCAACCCGAAAATTACGGGATGGCATTTTGGCTTTAAGGATTTATTGGGATTTGGCGCTTCGTTTGGATTTGCTATGGCCGCAGCACCGTATGAGCTAGCCCGGATGTACACACTCCGTGACAAGAGAACAGTTAAACTAGCCATCGGATTCTCCTTTATATTTCAAGCGATCGTTGGAATTTCTGTCGCTGCTGCAGGAATGGCGGTTCGTACCTTGTTTCCCTATATGGCTACACCTGATATTGCATCCACGATTATGGCGATTAATATCATGCCGCCGGTTATCGGTTCGTTAATCATCCTTGCTATTCTCTCTGCTATCATGAGTACGGTATCCGGAGTTATGATGGTATCTGCCTCCGCCTTTTCCCATGATTTCTATGCCACGATGATTAAACCGAACGCCACGGATCAGGAACGTATAAAGGTGAATAGGATTGCGATTTTAGTCCTTGGGATTATTCCGATTTTCCTGGCTTTGAAAAAGTTTGATATTGTTCAGTTTATCGTGACACTCCAGGCGTCATTGACCGCCAGCTTCTTCTTTGCCACCGTCGTGCTTGGACTGAACTGGAAGCGTGGGACAGCAGCCGGTGCGATTGTATCTATGATCCTGGGATTTTTTACAGCTCTATTCTGGTATATTGCAGGCAAGCCTTTTGGGCTAAGTGAAGTAATCCCTGGCGTCGCTGTCAGCCTTCTTTCATTTGTTATCGTAAGCCTGTTCACCAAGCCAGTTCCAAAAGAAGCCCTACAACCGTTTTTCGATGATGTAACCTAGAGAAACGTGTTTCAGGCGGATGAATGAGATCCGCCTCTTTTTCTTAACGCCAGCCAGGTTCTCTTTATTGAAACGAGCAGGAGGGGAAAACATGTATACATTGGTTAGGACCAAGGCATTGCTCGATGGAACGGGGAGGGAGCCGGTTCCAAATGGATGTATTTTGATTGAGGATGGCATGATTCGCGAAGTGGGCACCCTGGGTGAGTTTGGTTCAAAATCTATAGAATATGACCTCGTCGACCTATCGGATTACTATGTCCTTCCTGGTTTAATCGATAGCCACACTCATTTGTCGATTGTTCCATCGGAAGGAAATCAGCTTCAACAAATGAGATTGCCTGCTCCGACGAACATCCTGCGAAGTATGCCTAATATCCGTAAAAACTTGAGTTCAGGTGTAACGGCCATGAGAATTATGGGTGAGGAGCACTTTATCGACGTTGAAATTAAAGAGGCGATTAAAAAGAAACTAATTCCCGGACCGAGACTTGTGGTAAGCGGGAGAGGTTTAGTTGCTTCCAATGGGCATGGGGTTGCTATTACGACCACGGATGGAAAGGAAGAGGTCCGGAAGCACGCCAGACAAAATTTAGCCAGGGGAGCTGATTTTCTCAAAATTTTTGCTACAGGAGGGGTAAGCAGCGCCAGCGGATCTCTGGATTACTGTGGTTATACGAGAGAAGAGATTGCAACGGCTGTGGAGGAAGCTGAACGTGTGGGTACGTATGTGGCAGCACATGCGCATGGCGGCAAGGGATTGGATCTGTGCATTGATGAAGGCGTACGAACGATTGAACATGCGGTTTTTATTACGGAGGAGCAAACCGAAAAAGTAATCCAAAAAAATCATTGGCTTATTGGAACGTTTTCCATACTTTTTCACCCTACTGGTATTGAACAGACCGATTTCAATGTTTCGGCTATACGAGATAAGGTACTGCAGGCCCGTGAAGTAGCGGCAGAAAATTTCCATCGGGTCATTAAATCAGGGGTAAACCTGGCGGTAGGTACGGACAGCATGCACGGTTTAATCAGCTATGAATTAGAGTGTTTAGTAAATTTCGGAGCAAGTCCTTTACAGGCCATCATGGCAGCGACCAAAAACGCTGCGAAAGCTTGTCGGGTCGAGCACCAGGTGGGCACATTAGAAGTGGGCAAAGCTGCCGATTTCATTGGGGTCAAAGAAAACCCATTGGCAGATATCAAACATTTGCGAACTGTCGAATGTGTTTATCAAGCAGGAGAAAGGGTAATTTAGTCAAGGGACCAATCTCATGAAGAGATTGGTCTTATTTTATATAGATTAGGGTATAAAACAACACCCTAATAAAGCCTAATGTAAAATAAATATTTAAAATTATCCAAAAAATATCTTAATATAACTTGGCACAGAAGTTGCATTATCTAGCAGTAGAGGAGGGAGAACAATGGATCAGCAAACAAAGTCCAAAATTGAAGCAACGATTGAAGGCATGAGAGAAGAAATCTTTACATTTCTTCAGCATCTTATTCAAATCCCAAGCGAAAATCCTCCGGGTATGTACGATGAGATTTGTGAGTTCCTAAATAAAGAACTAACAAAGCTTGGTTTTGAGGTTGACGTGATTGACGTACCGGAGGAACGAGTGAAAGAGGAAGGCCTTACGTCTCCACGCAAGAATGTCATTGCTACATTGAGGGGGAGCGGGAAGGGGCGTGGTCTTGTTTTCAATTCCCATATAGACACCGTGCCAGCGGGTGATCACAGCCAATGGACATTCCCGCCATTTTCAGGAGCGGTGAGTGACGGGCGAATTTATGGGCGTGGCGCAACGGATTCTAAAGGCCGATTGGCCGCCTATGTTATGTCTGCGGTCGCTCTCAAACGTACTGGAATTCCTATGAAAGGAAATATCACCATTGCTGCAACATGCGATGAGGAAACGGGCGGAGTATTGGGCGCTGGATACATAAATGAACAGGGCCTTGTCGAAGGCGATATGGTTATTGTAGAAGGCTACAGCAACCAAATCGTCCGTGCAATGGCTGGTGTCCTGCAGCTTCGGATCGTTTCTCATGGTGTTCCGGCTCATGCAGCGTTTAAGTGGAAAGGCGTTAACGCAGTTGAAAAGATGGCGAAAGTAATTCAAGGCCTAAATGAGCTGCAGCAGGAATTAGAACAGGAACCGTCCGCCATTCCGGGGATGCGATATACAAATATTAACATTGGTCTCATTCAAGGAGGGACGAAGGTCAATGTCGTTCCAGGCTCTTGTGAGATTGAAGTTGATTTTCGTGTAATTCCAGAACATACCCTGGAAGGAATTTATCAAAGGGTCGAAGAGATGGTTCATAAGCTGCAAAGTCAAGATCCGGATATGAAAATTCAAGTGGAGCGAATCCCTTATTTTCAAACGGAGGCGACGGTTACGGAAGAAGATTCTCCTTTAATCTCGGAATTGCAGGCCGCTGTCAAGGAAGTGATGGGAGGAGAACTGCCCATTGTCGGCATGCTAGGACAGTCAGATACCCGTTGGTTTGTAAAACACCAAATTCCTGGCATTAATTTTGGACCGGGTACAAATGACAACCACCTGCATGGCTATGATGAATTCATGGATATGGAAGATTTGATTCAAACAACAAAAATTCTCGCCGTACTGACGAGAAATGTAGTCGCTTAATCTCATCTTTATACAAATATTTAATCATAAAGGAGTCGATTAAAAATGAAAAATACAGTCCACGTAAGCGAAGTCGAAAAGCAGCTGTTAGAAGACATCAGCAAAGAAGTACCAAATGCCGTACTGGAAAGGTTTACTACGCTTGTCCGTGAGTCCGGCAGCGAGGATGAGCGAAAAGCAGCTGATTTTCTTGTTGACTACTTAAAAGAATGGGGTATCCCGCACAAAGTTCACCAGCCGGAGCTCTATTTAAGCTTACCGAGAAAAGCGACGTTAAAAATTACGCACCCTGTAGAAAGGGAAATTCGAGTGAAGAACCCATCCTTCTCTATCTCTACAGGAGATAAGGGTGGGAAAGGCGAACTCGTTTTCATCTCTACCGGCTATGCCAAAGGAATCAATGATATCTTCGGTACGAAAATCGATGATAACATCGGGGATTTAGAAGGGAAAATTGTAATGACGGAAGGCTTCCCAATGCCGGGAAAGGTCGGCGAATTTGCGGAAATGGGCGTCAAAGCGGCTATTTTCATTAGTCCTGGAGAAAACATTCACGAAGGAATCTGTACAACAATTTGGGGAGCGCCGGATCTCGATAACATGGGTGATGAGCCGAAAATACCAGTTATGGCTATTAACAAATCAGATGGACAGGAACTCATCCAGTTGTGCGGTGAAGGAAAAGTTGAGATAGAATTCCAGACTCGTCTGGAAAAAGGATGGTATCCATGCCCGGTTATCGATATTTTCATAGAAGGTACCGAAGAGCCTGAAAAATATGTCCTTCTGCACGGCCACCTGGATTCCTGGCATGTAGGCATTGGGGATAACGCTACCGGAGATGCTGCTCTTCTGGAGATGGCACGTATCTTCCATCAACACCGCGATAAGCTGAAGAGAAGCCTGCGTATTGCGATTTGGCCGGGCCATTCCTACGGCCGCTATGCCGGGTCTACCTGGTTTGCCGACGCATTTGGCCTTGATTTAGATGAGAACTGTATCGCTCAGGTCAACTGTGACTCTCCAGGCTGCCGCTGGGCTACTTCCTATGAGCACATGATGTGGATGAGCGAGGCAGATGAATTCTGCCAGAAAGCAATCCAGGATGCTGTAGGCCAGCCATCGGCGGGATCAAGGCCGCTTCGCGCAGGGGATTACTCGTTTAACAATATTGGAATTACTTCTTTCTTCATGTTATCTTCTACGATGCCCGAGGAACTGCTGAAGGAGAAGGGATACTATGCTGTCGGTGGTTGTGGCGGAAACATTGACTGGCACACAGAAGATGATCTCATTGCGGTTGCGGATCTGGATATTCTTGAGAAAGATATTAAAGTTTACACGACAGCAGTATTACGGGCCATCAATGCTACGGTTCATCCGTTTAATTTTGTCAAGACAGCTGAGGAATTCATTCAAACGATCCAATCCTATCAGGACGCTGCCGGAAACCACTTTGACTTTAGCGCGGCACTGAATGAAGCAAAATCCCTCCGTGAAGACCTCGCTAATTTCTATAGAGAGATTGATAGTTTGACTGAAGATGAGATTACGAATCCATGGGTCAAAGAAGCGAATCGCAAGATTGAAAGACTAGCCCGTGTTCTTGTTCCAGTGAACTTCTCAAGAAAAGGAAAATTCCGCCATGATCCTGCTTTGAATGTGGCCCCACTACCGGATATTGCTGCTGCAGGAAATTTCCAAAAATTAGAGAAGGGTACTCACCAGTATAATGTTCTGCAAACGCATCTGACTCGCGGTCAAAACCGTATAGCAGCAGCTTTCCGTGAAGCTCGTGAGCTGCTTCAACTTAACAAGCAAGAACTATAGTTTCTAATATCCTGAGCAAGCGGCGGCCGACTTCCTATCGGCCGCTTCCTTCCAAACTGTAAAGGAATTATCGTTTTTTTACTATTATTATTTATTCTGTTCAAATAGGGGGTAAATCATGAACACATTTTTAGGCTTAGGGGTTTCCAATTGGATAATCTGGATTGTCATGGCTTTGTTTATCCTCGGTTACTTTGTCGTTACGGAGGCTTTAAACAAGCGGGAGGAGGATCAATAATGGTTGCCACCATTGTCATTATTTATTTACTTGTCGTCCTGGCTATTGGTTTTTATATGCGTTCTCGAATAAAGAATGAGACGGATTTTCTGGCAGCCGGTGGAAAATTAGGAGCCGTTGTTGGAGGAGCCACCCTGGCTGCGACCCAAATGAGCGGCGGGACAGCGATTGGAACCGTAGGATTTCATTACCAGGTTGGGTACAATTTTGCTTGGATATGGATAGCCATTTGGGCATCCTGGACGATTATGACGCTGCTGATTGCACCAAAAATGAAAGCCTTCTTTAATTCTCATAAGGCCTTGACCATTCCCGATTTACTAGGAACTCGCTTTGAAAGCAATAGAGTCAGAGTCATCGCCGTTATCATTCTCCTGGTGTGTTTTGGTATGACGATTGTTGCGGAACTGGTTGGTGGCTCGTATTTGCTGAATGTTGTGTTTGGTTTATCAAAGACAGCAGGTGTTCTTATCATTGCAGCGGTATTTATCGCCTATACCGTGGCTGGTGGTTTGTTTGCTATCGCCTATACCGATTTGCTGCAGATGGCCATTTTTGTTGTTGGATTTGCCATTGCCATTCCGTTTGCAGTCGGAAAAGCAGGGGGATTTGCCGAATTAAATGCAAAGCTGGCTTCTATTGACCCTGGCTTAATCGGCAACGGTATGCCGCCCAATACGTTGATGGCTGTGGCTCTCTCCTTCTTCATCATGATGATTGGTTATCCCATTATTGCTGTTCGATTCTTCTCCATAAAAGATAATAAGACGATCCGCAGAGCCGTTGGCTACTCCCTTATCTTCCAAGCCATTATTGCTGTTTCCGTATCGATTCTCGGGGTGAGTGCCAGAGTGCTTTATCCGCATTTACAGTCTCCGGATTTAGCAAGCCCGACCATTGCAATGAATTTACTCCCCCCGGTGTTGGGCGGCCTCTTGCTAGCTGCTATTCTTGCGGCGATTCAATCAACGGTGAGTGCGGTTCTTTTAATGTTAGGAAGTGCAATTTCCCACGATATACTTAAAAAAGTCATGAAAAAGGAGATGACCGATAAGCAGCAGGTGAAGATAACAAGGATCGTGGTCCTGATTATGGGGATTCTGCCCATTCCTTTTGCGCTCAATCCACTACCGCTGATCCAACAAATTTGGATTAACGCAGCAGCTTTAATCGGCTCATCCTTTGCAGTTGTTACTTTGTTAGGGCTTTACTGGAAACGAGGAACAACAGCTGGTGCGGTTTGTTCCATGGTCGGAGGTATCGGAAGTGCAATCATCTGGTTGGTGTTAGGGAATCCGTTTGGGCTAGATGCGGTCTATATTAGTATGCCGGTTAGCCTGCTGGGCATGGTGTTAGTTAGCTTAGTTACCAAACCTGTTTCTAAAGAGGCACTGGCACCTTTCTTTAAAGATGAACAGATAAATATTTCTGATAATCAAACAATTGTAAGCTAGAGGAAGTAATAAATCTTTTAGGATGGGGTGATGAGTAAATGAAAGTGATAGAGCAAATCCTGTTTCAATCTATTGAAGAAGTCGGTAATCTGTATCGGAAGAAGGAAGTGTCTCCCGTAGAGGTAACCGAGGCTACACTGAATCGACTCTATAGCCTTGAGCCGAAATTGAATGCCTTTATTACCGTCCTGCATGACGAGGCGATTGAAGAAGCCAAACGGGCAGAAGCTGTCTTTTTGAGAGGGGAGCAAGCTGGCAGGTTAACGGGGATCCCTATCTCAATCAAAGATATCTTTATGACGAAGGGTACCCGTACGTCGTTAGCTTCTCGCATTCTGGCTAATCATGTTCCGGATCACAATTCTCACGTTTATACAGCGTTAAGAAATGCCGGTGCTGTAGTGTTCGGAAAAAATAATATGCTTGAATTCGCTTACGGTTCGGTTCATTCCGACTATGGCCAATGCAACAACCCTTGGGATACAAAGAGAACGTCAGGTGGCTCGAGCACAGGTTCGGCAGCATCGGTGGGGGCGGGAATTGGATTCGCTTCTATCGGTACAGATACCGGGGGATCCATACGTATACCGGCTGCCTTCTGTGGTGTAGTTGGAATGAAACCAAGCTATGAAACAGTAAATTCATATGGGCTTTTTCCTCTATCCGATTCCCTCGATCACATTGGTCCCCTCACTCGTACGGTCAGGGATAATGCTTATGTACTGCAGGAAATTGCCACCCGTCCTTGCGATTTTACACATACTTTTACAGGGGATATTCATGGAGTTAATATTGGTGTCATCCGTGAGTTTATTGATGACACACTTCATCCCGAAGTAAGATCATTGTTTGAGTCTGCCGTTGTCCAGCTGCAAGAGTTAGGAGCGGATATAACCGAGGTAGACATCCCTGGGATTTTAACTGCGGAGGAAGCGGGGATGCCCATTATACTCGCGGAGGCTTCCTACCACCATAGAGAATGGGTACCGGGTCGAGCTGAGGATTACGCTCCGGGGACATATGGGAATCTGCGAGAGGGCCTTAAGATTGATGCTGTAAGTTATTTACAAGCATTGGAAGCACGTCGTCAATTCACAAATGTCGTAAATGAGGCCTTTGAGAAGGTAGATATACTCATTTGTCCTACAGCTCCATATCCGGCGACCGAAAAGGATCCGTCCTTTGAAGATGGAAATATAGATATCTCCAAGCGAACCATCCCATTTAATATTACTGGACATCCAGCACTTAGTGTCTCTGCAGGGAACACAGCTTCCTTAAATTTACCCGTTGGACTGCAGTTGATAGGACGCTACTATGAAGAGGAAACGGTTTATAGAGTAGCAGATGCTTACCAGCAGGCTACCGGAGGCTACCGAAGGCCTCCGCTATAAAACAAAAGAGGCGTGAGTGACCGTGAAAAGGGAACCGATCGAACAGCAGATTAGCAAGAAGCAGGATGAATACATCGAGATGCTATTTCAGCTTTTAAGACAACCGAGCATTAGTTCAGAAGATATTGGTGTAAGGGAATGCGCAACTCTTCTAAAAGAGTTGATGTGCCAGTCCGGTATCAATGCCCAAGTTATTGATACCGAAGGACACCCCATCGTCTTTGGAGAGGTGTATTCTTCGAACAGCGATTTCACACTTTTGATTTACGGTCATTATGATGTTCAACCTGCCGAACCTGTTGATGAATGGCTCAGTCCACCCTTCGAACCGGAAATTCGGGAGGGGAAAATCTTTGCGCGAGGAGCAGGCGACAATAAAGGACAGTTAATGGCGCAGGTGTTGGCTGTCAAAACGATGCTGGATCTTTACGGAGAGTTGCCTGTTAATGTCAAGATGGTATTTGACGGCGAGGAAGAAAATACAAGTAAGAATTTCGAACCTTTTGTTTTAAAGTACAGGGAATTGCTTAAAGCTGACCTCGTATATACCTCTGATGGTCCGCTTGATTCAAGTGGAGCGCCTATCGTTATGCTGGGCTGCAGGGGAATGCTTTATCTGGAGTTGACGGCTGAAGGGGCCGAACGTGATAATCATTCCGGGAACAAGGGGGGAATTGTTCCGAATCCGGCCTGGAAATTGATTCATTTACTTCATTCGATGTGTGCGCCGGATGGAATGGTTAAAATTAGTGGGTTTTATGACCAGGTGAGACAACCGACTGCTAAGGAGCTAAAGCAAATCACAAAGCTTCCTTATGATTCAGTAGAAACGGCTAGGGCATTCGGTTTAAAAACATTGGCCATGGATGGTTCCACCTATTACCGTAAGCTCTCCCTTGAGCCAACATTTAACATCAGCGGACTAACCAGCGGTTATGGGGGGGAAGGAGTTAAAACGATTATTCCGAGTAAGGCGAAGGTGAAATTAGACATTCGGCTTGCTGCAGATCAGAATCCTGACGACATTTATACGCTGGTAAAACAACACGTGGAAATGCATGCTCCCGATGTGAGGATTCGCTGCCTGGGTAAGGTGAAACCTTCTCGAACATCTCTATCGCTGGATACGGTTCAGAGGGTTATTGCTTCTGTGAAAACAGCCTACAATCAAGAGCCAATTGTGATGCTTGCTTCTGGTGCCACATTTCCGGACTATGTTTTTACACAGACCCTCGGTATTCCGTCCGTTCTTGTTCCTTACGCTAATGCCGATGAAAACAACCATGCTCCGAATGAGAACATGGATGTAGTTTGTTTTTTTCAAGGGATTAAAACCACATGTCAGGTCCTCGTCGATTTAGGAAAAATCAGGTAGCTTTTGTTTACATCCAGGAGAACATAAAGTTCTCCTTTTACTTATTTTGTAAAAACAAAAGTGAACTATTAAATTTGCATTAATTTTAAAAATTAATACGTAAAATTTTATTTTTTATAAAAAAAGTAATTGAAATTGCAAAAAAGTATGTATTAAGATAGTGATATGATAAATATCTTTTTCTACAAAATTTTCTGAAACAAACATCTATTCTAAATAGTTTATATGAATGATAGGAGGAATGTAATCATGACTCAAAAACAGCTGGACGCAGTGCAGCAACTATTAGTGGAAGAAGTAAGCGAGAAGAATTTAATGGAATACACCGAGGAAGTATCGAAAGAGGTTCGTTTATCGGGGACACATGAAGAATACCGTGCATTTCAGTACGTGAAGGATACGCTGGAAGGATTCGGCTTATCGACTCAGCTGTTAGAATGCGATGCTTACATCAGCTTGCCAGGCGAGGCAAGCCTCCGCGTAGACGACAAAGAGTTTAAATGTATCACCCACTCCATGGCCCAGCCTACTCAGGAGGGAGGATTGCAAGGTGAACTTGTCTATGTAGGAAAAGGCCTGCCGCAGGATTACCAGCAAGCGGATGTCCAAGGGAAAATTGTATTGATTGATGGATTGGCCGTACCTGGTGCAGTCAAGCTGGCGCAACAGTTCGGAGCGATCGCGGCTCTCTTCATCAATGCGGCCTATACACATGAAATGATTGTCTCCCCTGTATGGGGAAGCCCGACTCCCGAGACGCAACAGTTATTGCCGAAAATCCCGGTTGCTTCTGTGAATCATGCGGATGGGGAAGGGATTAAGGCGGACGTTAAAGGCGGCGCGAAGTTGAGCGTATGGATGAAGACGGAAGTTGATACTGGCTGGCGCAAGATTCCGACGTTGATTGCAGAGATTCCCGGTACGGTGGAACCGGATAAGTTCGTCATGTTTAGCGGACATATTGACTCATGGCATTATGGAGCCATGGATAACGGTTCAGCCGACGCAACCATGATGGAAGTAGCGCGGATCCTCTCTGAAAACCGGGATAAACTGCGAAGAACACTGAGACTTGCCTTCTGGTCTGGGCATTCCCATGGACGATATGCAGGATCAGCCTGGTACTGTGATACTTATTGGGAAGAACTTTATGAGAATTGCGTATTACATATTAACGTTGATTCCGTTGGCGGGAAAGGTGCTACCATCCTGAGCGAAGCAAACAGTATGGCAGAAACGAAAGATTTGGCTGCCGGTCCGGTTGCTGCAATTGCTGATCAGGAATTTATCGGTTCACGCTTTGGACGTGCAGGAGATCAGTCCTTCTTAGGCACAGGAACGCCATCTTTATTTATGGGGTTATCCGAACAGCAGCCTTCCACTGATCCTGCTGCACAGGCATTTGCCATGCTCTTTGGGGGAGGACGTGCCGGCGGGTTTGGCTGGTGGTGGCATACTACGGAAGATACGATCGATAAACTGGATCCTGACAATTTGGTTCGTGACTGCAAAATCTACGTGGGAACTGTGTATGAAGCTTGCTCTAACCCGATTCTGCCAGTCAATCAGCTCTCTGCAGTGCAAGAGTTGAAAGGCCATTTAATCGCTTATCAGGAGAAGGCGGGCGAACGCTTAGATTTGGCCAAATCCGTGGATCGCATAACAGCGTTGGAGAATCTGGTGACAGAAATATATGCATCCATCCATAATAAAATCCTAACCGAAGAACAGGTATCCCTGGTGAATCAAGGATTAATGGACTTATCCCGTATCCTGATTCCGCTTAACTATATTCGGGGCAGCATTTATGAACACGACCTTGCACTAAAGCAGGCGCCGATTCCCGCTCTTGCGGAAATTGATCAACTCGCTGAAGTGGAAGTGGGAAGCGATGCATTCTATCAATACAAAACACTTTTGGTCCGCAGAGTCAATCGTGTCAACCATGCTTTATTGCAAGGAAGCCAGGTTTCGACCGAGTTACTGAATAAATTAGCTGACTAAAATAAGGTAATGGAGTTGTTTTCATGCCAAGTTTATTTGATCCTATCAAGCTTTGTAATCTAGAGATCAAAAACCGTGTCATCATGTCACCTATGTGCCAGTATCAAGCTTCCAATAAGAAGGGAATGGTCGAGAATTGGCATTTGATTCACTATGTATCACGCGCCATGGGAGGCACAGGGCTGATTTTAACTGAAATGACCGATGTGGAAGCGCGTGGACGCATTACTGAGGGCTGCCTGGGTATCTATAATGATGCTCAGGTAGACGGGTTCAAACTCATCATTGAAGAGTGTCATCGCTACGGTTCAAAAATCGGAATGCAAATTTCACATGCAGGGAGAAAATCAACGATTGCGGGCGGGGACATTGTCGCCCCCTCTGCGATTCCTTTCTCCAAGGAGAGCCCTGTTCCCCGTGTTTTAACGAAGGCAGAAATAGAAGGGATTGTGGAACAGTTTGGAAGGGGAGCCGAGCGAGCGATTGAAGCGGGCTTTGATACGATTGAATTGCACGGGGCGCACGGCTATCTTATCCATCAATTCATGTCACCTGCAAGCAATAAACGGGAAGATGAATACGGGAACCGGACGAAATTTGCACTTGACGTCATTCGGACAGTCAAACAGGCGATGCCATCGGGGATGCCCCTTATATTCCGTGTGTCTGCTGTGGAGTACCTGGAAGGAGGTTACACCTTCGAGGAGATGCTGTCCATGTCCCATCTGTTTAAGGAGGCGGGGGTTGATGTCTTCGATGTGAGTACTGGAGGCGACTCCTCCTATCGTCCGGAGGTATATCCCGCTTACCAGGCCAGGTATGCTGCTGCTTACAGGAAGGAACTTGAGGTTCCGATCATTAGCGTGGGGAAATTGGAGAATCCGTATGTAGCCGAAGCCGTTATACGAAATGAACAAGCGGACATGGTTTGTATAGGGAAAGGCATGCTTCGTAATCCTTACTGGGCGAAAGAAGCGGCAGCCACTCTGGGAGTCAGCCTTGAACTGCCTGGTGTTTACAACATGGCCTATTAATATGGAGTTGTAGAACGAAGAAAGGGAGAGGGGGAAACAGCAATGAAAATCACCATCATCGGTGCCGGAGCCATCGGCGGAGTGGTAGGTGCCTGCTTAGCCAAAGCCGGAGAGGACATTACATTCGTAGATACCGCGCAGAACCATGTGTTAAAAATGAAAGAATACGGACTGACGATTAAAGGAAATGAGAATAGCTTTACGATTCCAGTGAAAGCAATGACCCTCGAAGAGCTTCTTGAACTTGGCGAACCGTTAGAAACTGTGTTTCTTTGTGTGAAGGCACAGCATACAGGCGGCGCAGTGAATTCGTTTAAACATCTTTTAACTCCTGACGCCACTGTCGTTTCGTTTCAAAACGGGCTATGCGAGCAGGAAATCGCTAATCTGATTGGAAAGGATCGAACGGTCGGGTGCTTCATTAATCTATTTGCCGACTATCTGGAACCCGGGCTTGTTCAATATGGCGGAGTTGGCAGTGTGTATATCGGGGAGCTGGATGGCACTATCTCTGCACGGGTCCAAAACCTTGTAGCTTGCCTTTCTGCATTGGGGACAGCGAAAGCAACGGATAACATCTGGGGATACTTATGGGGAAAACTAGCCTACGGGGCGATTTTGACTGCTACTGCCTTAACCGATGAAACCATTGCAGATGTACTGGAACCGGAACGCAACCGTAAGATGCTGATGGACCTGGCTGCGGAGGTCCTGGCCGTAGCGGATTATCTTCAAATTAGGCCGATGGGATTTGACGACTGGGAACCTTCCCTGGTCTATCCTATCGAAACGCGTGATTTGGAGAAAATTAATTTGCAAGTTGATACGCTAATCCAGAGGCTTCGCACTTATACCAAGACGAAAACGGGTATTTGGCGGGATCTGGCTGTACGTAAGAGAAAGACAGAAGTTCCCTATCATTTAACGCCTGTGATTGAAGTGGGTGAGGCTGCGGGGATTAAATTGCCACTGACAGAATCCGTTCTGTTGATGATTAGAGAGGTTGAGGAAGGTAAGAGAGAGATGTCGCTTTCAAACCTGGAAATTTTGCATGATTTATATCAGAAAAATAGAGTTGAACAGGCATCCTCTTAATTTCTTTCAATTCTTTGCGAGAAGTAGAAAAAACGGCTCCCTGGTTGTGGGAGCCGTTTTTTTGCAAGGCGGCATCTTTTCCTTCTTTTTTATCCCCTCTTTTTTGACTCTCTTTACCTTCTCATTAGGTTTATTATTTTAAACCTAACAGACCCTAATAAGAGTAATAATTACACAACAATCAGAAAAAAGATCTGATTTGGATTGGCACAAAAGTTGCTTAAAAGATTTATAAAGGAAAACAAAAAGTACATAACCCCAATCTCTATTGAAATTTTTTAAGAAAAGTAAGTCTCAAAATAACACAGGCGCAATTATGTTGTAAAAATTAATATCCTTTCTGATAGGGGTAGAATGAGGAGAATAACAGAATGACGAATGATTTATTATTTTCTTCCATTGAGCAGATCGGTTCGCTATATCGCAAAAAGGAAATTTCCCCAGTTGAAGTCACGAAAGCCACCCTCGAAAGGCTCAACGATGTTGAGCCTAAACTAAACGCTTTTATTACAGTGCTTTCCGATCAAGCAATAGAACAGGCAAAACAGGCAGAAGCCCTCTTCTTACAGGGAGAGGACACAGGGAAATTAACCGGGATTCCTGTATCCGTAAAGGATATTTTCATGACAAAGGGAATTCGGACGTCTCTGGGCTCCCGAATTATGCAAGATTTTGTGCCGGACTATGATGCTGATATCTATACCGCTTTACGAAAATCCGGTGCAGTGTTATTTGGAAAAAACAACATGTTAGAATTCGCTTATGGCTCGGTGCATCCGGATTACGGACAATGCAACAACCCCTGGGATATTCAACGTACAGCTGGAGGGTCAAGTACAGGCTCAGGTGCATCAGTAGCTGCAGGAATCGGTTTTGCCTCTATAGGAACTGACACTGGGGGCTCCATCCGGGGACCGGCCACCTTTTGTGGAATCGTCGGGTTAAAGCCAACCCATGAAAAGGTGAGCCGTAAAGGTGTTTTTCCACTTTCCCATTCACTTGATCACGTTGGCCCTTTAACAAGAACGGTCCGTGATAATGCAGCGGTGCTGGAAGCTATTTCTACGGATCCTCTCAACTTTGACTCTATTTTTACAGGCTCTATAAAAGGAACCAAAATTGGTGTCATTAAAAAGCTTATGGATTTGCCTCTTGATCGGGAGGTTCTATCACTCGTAAACAATGCAATCGAGCAATTGCGTTCTTTAGGTGCGGAAATTATAGAGGTTGAAATACCCGGTATCGAATCTATCGGTCGTGCTGGTCTTACGCTCGTATTGGCCGAAGCATCATTTTATCACAAGGAATGGCATCCACACCGGGCTGATGATTATGCCCCCGGAACATACACCAATGTAAAAGAGGGATTTAATATTTCAGCGATGAGTTATTTGGAGGCGCTGGAAAAAAGGCGGGAATTTATAGAAACCGTTAACGGAGTTTCAAGGAAGTTAATATTCTGGTTTGCCCAACATTGCCTTATCCGGCAACCAAGAACGATCCAACATTTGAAGAAGGGGATATTGACGCCTCTCTTAGAACCATCCCATTTAACATATCCGGTCATCCGGCATTAACGATTTCAGCGGGAAATACAACAGATAGTAACCTGCCTGTTGGGATTCAAATGATAGCACGTTATGACGATGAAGCAGCAATCTATCGAGTGGCTGACGTTTATGAAAGAGAAACAGGTGGATTTAGAAGACCTCCCTTATAAGTTATTGGCTATAAGATGTTTTGGTCTATGGAAGCTGTATCGATAAAACGGTTTAGGAGGAAATTCGAGTGAAAAAAGCTGATGAAAGCCTGATTGCAAATTTAACTGCGCTAATAGGGTTAAATTTAGACCCTCAAAGGATTGCGTACCTTACGCCCCAAATCAATCAGACAATGCAAATGTACCAACAACTGAAACCCATCGACATTCTTGAGGAGCCGGTAACCCTGTTCAATCCTATCAACTTCAGCAAGGGGGACGCATCTAAATGAATATGACTCAACTTACAATTCAGTCCCTAGCCGAACTGTATCGAAAGCGTGAGACCTTTCCAGTTGAAGTGACCCATGTACTGGTTGAGGAAATTGAACGTGAAAACGGAAAGCTTAACGCATACGCTACGATTACTGCCGAACTAGCGTTGGAACAGGCCCATATAGCAGAACAAGAGATGATGAAAGGTCAGGACCGAGGGCCGCTGCACGGCGTACCTATTAATCTGAAGGACAACATTGTAATCGCCGGCATTCCGACGAAGGCGGGTTCTCCAATTATGAATGAGTATGTTCCAGTGCGGGATGCGCAGGTCGTAACGCGGCTCAAGGAGGCAGGGGCTATTCTTTTAGGGAAGGCCAATATGATGGAGTTTGCCTATGCTGAAACGCACCCTTCCATTGGTATTACGAACAATCCGTGGAACCTGGAACATACCGTGAATGGTTCGAGCAGCGGCTCGGCTGCTTCCGTCGCGGCGGGACTCGCTTTTGGTTCTCTTGGCACCGATACAGGCGGGAGCATCCGGATTCCGTCGTCTTATTGCGGATTAGTAGGATTGAAGCCAACGTACAATTTGGTTAGCTGTGACGGGGTCATTCCATTAGCATGGAGTCTTGACCATGTCGGACCCATGACACGGAGTGTGTACGACAATGCAGCGCTGCTTAGCGCTATCAGTGATTTTCAATTTGAATCGGACCTGCTGTCGTCTCCGAGTGTAGCTGGCTTGCGGATCGGTGTGTTACAGATAGGCAGCGACGTAACGGACGAAGTACAATCTGCCATTATGAAACTCACCCAATATCTTAAAGATCAAGGTGCATCTATTATTCGTGAGGTGAAAATTCCAATCCTCAAGGACACCGCAAAAGTTCTCATGGGGGTGATGCTTCCTGAAGCGAGTGCTGCACACGATGAACTGCTAGCAGAACAAGGCGGCCAATACCATCCGCTCATTCGTGACAGGCTGGAAATTGGCAGCCTCATACCAGCTGTAGACTATCTCCGCGCCCAGCGGTTCAGGGCACGCTTCTGCAGGGAAGTCAACCTTGCAATGCAGAATATAGACGTCCTTGTTCTTCCAACTACGCTTAGCTCTGCACCCCGGCATGACGAGAGCCCGGAATTGGACATTCCGGTAATTGAAGCACTGACTCAGCTTACAGCGCCATTCAATGTTACCGGTTTACCGGCATTGGCATTGCCTACTGGAATAAGCCGTTCGGGGCTGCCTCTTAGCATGCAAATCGTTGGCAAACCATTTACGGAAAGCATTATCTACCAGGTTGCCGCTGTTTGTGAACAGGTCACTGGCTGCAAAGGACAGGTTCCGAGCGTAAAACGGATAAAAAATGACCAATCCTAAAGTTGTTGGATGAATTAATTTTAATAGCTGCTAAAAACAATTTTTTCGAAGGAGTAGAAGAAAGCCTATGAATGATAAAAGCGGGAACGACGTTCTAACAGCTGATAATTCGGAATTATCCCAAAGTCTACCTAAAACAATGCGGGCCGTTGTTATTAGAGAACATGGCGGTCCGGAAGTATTACAAATCGAAGAAGTTCCGGTGCCAGTTCCTGGACCTGGGGAGGTTTTAATTAAGGTTGAGACGACTGCCTTAAACCACCTTGATATTTTTGCAAGAGAAGGGTTAAAAGGACCAGGTGTTCCTAAAATAACATTACCGCATGTATCAGGCGTTGATGTGGCCGGCCGTGTTGTTTATTATGGTCCATCTATTCCTGGTCAAAAGAAACACATAGATAGTGGCGAACGTGTACTTATCAATCCAGCCATCGGCTGCGGTGAATGCCGCTGGTGCAGGCAAGGCGAACCAAGCATGTGCCCTGATTATCATATATTAGGTGAACATTGCTGGGGCGGATTGGCCGAATATGTTGCAGCGCCGGCCAGAAATATTATTGCTATACCTGACCATATTTCTTCTGAAGTTGCAGCTGCCATTCCAGCTGTATATACAACAGCATGGAGAGGAGTCATAACGGTAGCCCAAATTAAGCCTTCTGATCGCATTCTTGTGGTGGGAGCATCGGGTGGACTTGGTTCAGCGCAGCTTGAAATTGCTGTGGCTACTGGTGCTGAGGTGCTTGTTACAGCCGGAAGTCATGAAAAGCGACAAAAAGCACTTAATATGGGGGCTGTTGCCGCATTTGATTCTCACGGCGATTGGGAGGCGGAAATCATGGAGTGGACGAAGGGGGAAGGTGTTCACGCTGCCTTTGATTCTGTCGGTGCTCCCACCATCAGACATAGCTTAAGGTGCCTTCAAATGGGAGGGAAACTTGTTCTATCAGGCGCCACTGCTGGTGATTCGCCAGATTTAAGTATACGTGAAATCTATCAATGGCATCGAAAAATACTAGGGGCGCCCCTGGGGAATTGGGAAGACTTTTTACAGGTGACCAATCAAGTGTGGAGAGGACAATTAAATCCACAGATCCACCATGTATACGATATAACTGAAATAGCTGAGGCACAAGATGCGCTGGATCAAAGAAAACATTTCGGGAAAATAGTCATAAAAATCAGTTCCTAATCTTAATTAACTGGAGGGAGAATGTATGACATTGGCAATCCATCTTGCTGCTGTAGGTGATATTACACTGACGCAAAAACCAGGAGAAAATTTATTGCGGACTGTATGGGATGCTGCACATGTTCGTATAGGTAATCTGGAGTCCCCTTTTGTGGCTGAGCCGGGTGCTGCTGCAGATAAGCAAATTCGCTTACAACAGCCAATTGAAGCAGGAGAATGGTTAAAACAAGTAAACCCGACTGTCGTTTCATTCGCGAACAACCACACGATGGATTGGGGTCCTGAGGGACTCTCCCAAACTTTTGAAGAGTTAAATAGGATTGGAGTAAAGTTTGCAGGTGCCGGTAGAAATATTGATGAAGCAATACAACCTGTTTACCTAGATGTTGATGATTATAAAATTGCGTTTCTCTCCTGGTCTTCAACCTTACCTCCGGGATTTCAGGCATCGAACAATCGCCCGGGTATTGCCGGGTTAAGAGTAAAGACATACTACGATATTGAACCAAGCGTCGAGTATGAACAGCCAGGAACACCGCCATGGATAAAAACCGAACCGGTCGAAGAGGACATGTTATTACTGGAAAAGACAATTAAACAAGCCAACGAACAATCAGATTTTGTTATATTGGCCATACATTGGGGTGTCCCGCCTCAATGGTGTACACCATATCAAGGATTAATCGCAGAATATCAACCATTAGTTGCGCAACGTGCGGCAGATGCAGGTGTGGATATTATTATTGGACACCATGCACACGCTCCATATGGTATGGAGTCATTCGCAGTAAAGAATCATAAAGGGCAAGATAAAGAAGTTCCAGTTCTCTACAGCCTGGGCAACTACATTTCTCACTATGAATATACACATGTAGGGCTCGATCTTTCTTCCATTACTTTGCCTCATTTTCCGCCAAGTCTGCCTGAGAACCGGCAAAGCAGCATCATTGATATTAAATTGACGCCTTCTGAGGGGAAACTCAAAGTAGAACATGTGAAAATCCAGCCTGCTGTATTAAATGATGTAGGCGAAGCTATAGAAATAAATAAGGAAGAAAGTTTGAAAATTGCAAACCGGCTTAACGAATTTTCAAACCAGCGTGGAACACAAACATTTATCGAAGACGGGAATGTTGTGTGGAAAAACACAAAGTAATTGACTATTAATAATGGAAACAATACTTAGCAAAGACGTCCCTTGCTTTTATGGGACGTCTTTGAAATTTCAATAACTACTTTAGAAAAAGGAGCGATTTGGCATGCAATTTGTACATCTCAGGCAAACCGAGGTCGAAGGTCATATTGCGGACGTGGTTCTCGATCGCCCGGAAACACGAAACGTCTTTAATACAGAAATGGCCTATCAACTGCTGGAAATCCTTCAGTCAATTTCAAAAAAAATGGCTTGGAAACGCGCCGGTGAACCGGGCGAGGAAGCGGGGATTGTGATGCGGGGAGAGTTACAGGTCATGCTGAATGGGCGTGTCATTCACCTTTATGAAGGAGACAATATTTATTTTTCCAGTACAACCCCGCATCGCTACATTAACCCGGGTACATGTATATCTCTTTCCGTATGGGCAATGGCGCGGTAAACAGAGAGAGTTTGGGTCCCTTTAAATATAGTAGAAAAATAATATAGCCATCATTATCTATCCACAGAAGATAATGATGGCTATGCTCTTGTAGTCATGTTATCCATTTTATAAATTTGACAACTCCTGAATCACTAAGACTAAGACAGCTGCAAAAGAATAGGCCGCATAAAAAATACCTTTAACGAAGTCCCCCGCGTATTTCGCAGCATTTCTCATGTCGATGCACTTCCTTCAATTAAATTTGATTTATGCATTAACAATATTATATTATTCAAAATTATGCAATAGATTTGTTCGAAAAATGTTCACAAATTATTTTAATGTGAAGGAGGAATTGGTATTGGTATGAGGTCATTTTAATGAGAATGTATCGTGAAATTATATATTTCTAATAATAAGGCGATAACAATAAGGAATAGATTCGAGCAGTTGTAGATGGTACAAAATATGTACTGAGGATTGAGGCGATTTTAATTGATTACTTTTAAACATGTGGGTAAAAAATACCCGGATGGATTTGTGGCCTTAAAAGATATTGACTTTCATATAGAAAAGGGAGAATTGGTCGCGTTAATTGGCCCAAGTGGCTGTGGGAAGACAACGACAATGAGAATGATTAACCGGTTGATTGAGCCTACAAGCGGCCAAATTCTTATTAACGGGGAAGACATTTCCGATAAAGACCCGGTCCAGCTCCGGAGAAACATCGGTTATGTCATCCAGCAAATCGGTCTACTTCCACATATGACAATTGAAGATAATATTACCCTTGTTCCGAGGTTAAAAGGATGGGAGAAAGAACGCTACGAAAAAAAGGTGGATGAACTGCTTAATTTGGTAGGGCTTGACCCTGAAGAGTATAAATCACGTTTTCCTGCAGAGCTGAGTGGAGGACAGCAGCAGCGTGTCGGCGTTATCCGCGCATTAGCCGCTGAACCGCCGATTATCCTCATGGACGAACCATTCAGCGCACTCGATCCAATCAGCCGGGAACAGCTGCAGGATGAGCTGGTTAATCTCCAGGAAAACATTAAGAAAACGATCGTATTCGTTACCCATGATATGGACGAAGCCATCAAGATTGCTGATCGAATCGCGATCATGAAGGATGGGGAAATCGTCCAATTTGATACGCCTGAGAAAATTCTCCGCCATCCAAAGAATGATTTTGTTAAAGGATTCATTGGGGAGGAGCGCCTGGAGGCAGGGAATAACTCCCAGCCGATTGCGGAAGATTTGATGATCAAGAAAGTGATAACAGCAAGGTCTGCTAGAGGACTTGCACAAGCCCTAAAAACGATGAAAATGTATAAAGTTGACAGCTTACTTATAACAGACAACCAAAATCAATTTATTGGTATTGCTACGATTGATAATGTGGAACGTTATTACGCTGATGAAGACAAAACTTTAAGAGATATTATGAATCAGGATTATCAGACAGTGGAAGCGGACACTTCATATACTGATGTGGCAGAAATCTTTGCCAAAGGTGCCGTCTCCATCCCTGTTCTCCGAAATGGAAAACTTGTCGGGCTCATTACCCGCGCAACGATGATGAGAGGGTTAGCCGGTATGAAAATAGCAGCACCCGGGGATGGAGGCATTGTTAAATGAATAAGGAAAACTTTTTTATGTTATTAATCGATACCTTCCGAACAAGATGGCCAGAAATCCTTGAAGCGCTGCAGCAGCATCTATTTTTATCTCTTGTATCCATCCTTATCGCAACGCTCATCGCCATCCCGGTAGGAATTTATATTTCAAGAAGAAGAAGATTGGCGGAGCCGGTCATGGGCGTTGCTTCTGTGTTTCAAACCATTCCAAGTCTTGCGTTGTTTGGTTTTCTGCTCCCGCTTTTTGGAATAGGAAGTGTTACAGCGATTATTGCCCTTACCATCTATGCGCTGCTTCCGATTTTGAGGAATACGTACACAGGGATTTCCGGTGTTGACCAGGCAGCGGTAGAAGCCGGACGGGGGATGGGAATGACGAAAAACCAGATTTTACGCATGATTGAACTTCCGCTCGCTATACCCGTTATTATGGCCGGTTTGCGTACGGCAACCGTGCTAACGATTGGCGTGGCAACTCTTGCGGCATTCATCGGTGCGGGCGGATTGGGTGACATCATTTACAGAGGATTAACCACAACACGCAATGAATTGGTTCTGGCAGGTGCAATACCGGCAGCCGTTCTGGCTATTGCGATTGACCTTATCTTAAGACGCATTGAGATGGCGACAGATATAAAATCCAGAAAAAAATTCTCCTGGAAAAAAGGAGCCCTCATTTTGATTCCGATTGCAGTCCTCGCCCTATTCTTTGGGTTAAGAGGCGGCAATGCTGAAGATACAGTAGTAATTTCAGGTAAAAAGTGGACGGAACAATACATACTTCCTTACGTTATCTCTGAATATGTGAAGGAAAAAACAGGGTATAATGTCACCGTACAAGAAGGGCTCGGGGAAACACCAATCTTGACCCAGGCCATTCAAAAAGGCGATATCGATATGTATATTGAATATACAGGGACAGGCCTATTGACCATTTTGAAAGAACCGTACAACCCGGAAGATAGTGCAGATGTAATTTACAATAAAGTAAAAGAAGGATACAGGAAGAAATACCAGTTAGAATGGCTAAAGCCCCTGGGCTTTGAAAACACGTATGCCCTTGCTTTAAATCCAGAGATATATAAACAACTGGGAGTAAAGACAATCTCTGAGCTTGCGCCTCGATCATCTGAAATTACTTTTGGCGGCCCTGCAGAATTTTTCGAGCGTGAAGATGGCTATGATGCATTTGTTAAAACATATGGTCTCAATTTCAAAGATAAGCGAAGCCTTGATCCTAACTTGATGTACTCTGCTGTAAAAGAAGGAGAAATAGATGCCATTCCTGCCTACACGACAGACGGAAGAATTATTCGTTTCAATCTTGGTGTGCTTGAAGACGATAAAAAGTACTTCCCCCCCTATTATGCGGCTCCGGTCGTTCGTGAGGAAGCATTGAATAAATTCCCAAAACTGAAAGGCGTCGTAAATGAGCTTGGCGGGAAAATATCTGAGAAAGAGATGGCGGAAATGAACGCTAAGGTAGATTTAGATAAACAGGATCCTAGAGAAGTAGCGATAGCGTTCCTAAAGAACAAAGGGTTAATCAAATAAGCTTAAAAGAAAAGGGGTGGGCGGTTTACAGACTGCACACCCCTTACTTATTCAACAGCTTCACCAACATGTAAGATGGTATACTGTATGTAACCTTTAATAGATAACACAGTAGACAGGAGTGCAAAAGATGGAATTACCCAAAGAAACCGAAGTCCTCGAGGGTGTGATACCACGCGGGAATTGGGTCAGCAGTCTGTTCTCGGATGCGACGGCACAGAACGTGGCAACCGGGCTTATTTCCGCCACCTTAATTATGACGGGTCCGGCGATTATTCTTTTGGAAGCAGCGGCTAATGGGGGGTTTACGAATCAGCAGACGATCAATTGGATGTTTGCGGTTTATTTTTTTGGTGGATTGTTTGGAATTCTGATGGCCCTGCGGTACCGTATGCCGATTACAGGGGGCCATTCTTTAACAGGAGTGGCTTTTTTGGTTACGGTTACAGCACAGTTTACCTATCCCCAGCTAGTCGGTGGATATCTCATGTCAGGGCTGCTCATTTTTCTTATTGGCATCTCCGGCCTCTTTACGAAAATTATCAAGTGGGTTCCGAGAGAAGTGATTTCCGCGATGCTGGCCGGGCTGGTGGCCGGCTATGTGGTTCGGCTCGTCCCATCTGTAAAGGAAATGCCGATTGTTGGAGGAGCAGCGCTGATCAGTTATTTTATCCTCATGAAATTTAGCAAGCGAATACCGCCTGTACTGGGGGCTGTCGTTGTCGCAATTCTCGCGTTGTTGGGGACACAGGGGCTGGAAATGAAGGGGATGGGCAATGCTTATTTGTTTCCAACTTTGCAGGCGCCGGAATTCACCTGGAAAGGGCTGCTAACCCTGGCTGTTCCCCTGGCAATGCTGATTCTAAGCAACGATGTGGCGCCCGGGGTTGGTGCACTGCAAAGTACCGGCTATAAACCGCCCATTCGCAACATCGTTTCTGTAAGCGGTATTTTTTCCGTCATTACTAGTTTCTTCGGCGGACAATGTGCCAATATCGCCGGGATGATGACAGCTATTTGCTCTGGCACGGATTCCGGACCGAAGTCACAACGGTATGTTGCTGCTGTCGTATCGGGAATAGCGATGGTGGGATTCGGAGTTTTTGCCTGGAAAATCGTTCCATTCATTCAAGCTCTGCCACAGGCATTCATTTCGATGTTGGCCGGATTTGCACTTGTTGGGGTTCTTCTATCAAACTTGCAATTGGGTTTTGCCGGGAAAAAGTATTCATTGAGTTCGTTAACGGCGTTTATTGTTGCTTTGTCTAACGTATCTTTGTTCCACGTTAGTGCTCCAGTATGGGCACTCCTATTTGGCGCAGTCATCGCAAGGACACTGGAAAAATAACTCTCCGAAAGAAGGTTTTTTGGAGCGATTAAGCCCTTGATCCTAAAACTCCAATTTTAGTATCTCTTTTCATGAAAAAAGGGGCGGGCAGCTTATAGCCCACCCGCCCTCTTCCTTATTCTACATCCGGATCTTCCTCATACTCTTCCGGCAGCAATGCCATAAAGAGATACTGCTCTTCCTGTTCTTCGGTAAGAATCCACATTGCCTCAGGAATGTTCACTGAAAGTGTACCACATACATTTCCGTTTTCGTCCTTAATGGCACACCCCTCATCTGTAGATTCAACCGCAAGCCAATAATACTTATCCGGATCTGTCTCAAATATTTCCGTTGCCTTGCTAATAATCGCCTCTATCGCGTCGGAGTCAAACGTATCATCAACTTTTGGGGTCATGAGGTATTCAATTGGCTTCATGCGATCACTCCGTTTCTTTTCGTTAGTATCTCTAACTATTTTGTTTCTTTTTCCATGTTTTATGCAAAATCAAACCAGCAACGGCAGCATCCGGCATGGTTAGTTTAAACAAGTGCATGTTCTTCCGCATATTTTTGCAGCAGTTCCAAAAACGGCTGCCCGTAATTTTTCATCTTCGCTTCCCCGACACCTTTAATGGCCAGCATCGAAGACTCGTCCGTCGGACAGTATTCGCTCATCTCGCGAAGGGTGCTGTCTGGAAATATAATATAAGGCGGCACATTGTCCCGCTGGGATAATTCCTTGCGCAGCTGGCGAAGCTGCTCAAACAGAGCGTTATCCTCCACAATTTTTTGCTGCTTCTTACGCACCTTCTGGAAAACTTTTTCTTCTCCCTTTAAAACACGAACGGCACGTGGCGCAAGTTTTACAACCGGATACTGGCCGCCTGTTAATGTGAGATACCCTTCGGCAATGAGAACATTAATCCGATCGGTTATCTCCTTATCTGTGTACTGGCGAAGCAGGCCGTACGTTGGCAGATTTTCAAAGCCAAACTGGAGTATTCTTTTGTTTTTTAAACCGCGCAGCACCTGGGCAACAAGGGACATACCAAAACGTTCTTTCATACGCCAAATACAGGAGAAGATTTTCTGGGCGTCGACCGTAATATCGCTTTCTTCCCGGTCATCCGTACAGTTGCTGCAGCGGCCGCATTCCTCGGTTGATTCCTCCCCGAAATATTTCAGGATATAATTGCGCACACATTGGGTCGTATGGGCATAATCGACCATGGCCTGCAGTTTTCGATACTCATTTGTTTTTCGTTCCTCTGTAAGGAAGGACTGCTCGATGAGGAATTTCTGCATCAGAATGTCCTGCGGATTAAATAGCATGATGCACTCACTCGGTTCCCCATCGCGCCCGGCCCGCCCGGCCTCCTGGTAGTAAGCCTCCATGTTCTTCGGCATATTGTAGTGGATTACATAGCGTACATTTGATTTGTCGATCCCCATGCCAAATGCGTTGCTGGCGACCATAATCCGGATATCATCATAGAGGAACTCATCTTGATTTCGCGCTCGTTCTTTATCTGACAAACCCGCATGGTAGCGGCCTGCTTTGTATCCTTTTTTATTTAGAAACTCATAGACACTGTCCACTTCTTTACGCGTTGCAGCATAAATAATCCCTGCCTGATCCTTGTTTGCTTCCACGTAATGGAGAATGAAGTCTTTTTTTATTTTCCCCGCGCAGAATCGTAAAAGATAGGTTGGGCCGGTCAAATCCGCGTATATATACATTCGGGGTGCGAAGAGAAAGTAATTTTACGATATCTGTACTGACTTCCGGTGTAGCTGTAGCAGTAAACGCTGAAAGAACCGGACGGCTGGAAAGTTTCTCAAGCAGGGGAGCGATCGATAAATAGCTTGTCCTAAAATCATGCCCCCACTGAGAGATACAGTGGGCTTCATCAACCGCCACCATCGATACCTCAAGTGATTGAAGCAGGGAGAAGAACTCCTCAGACTCCAGGCGCTCCGGCGCAATATACAACAGCTTGTACTTTCCAAGCCGCGCCTCGTTAATCCGCTTCTCTACTTGTTTATACGTTAACGAACTATTGATGTAAGTCGAAGGAATTCCAAGACTATCGAGAGCATCTACCTGATCTTTCATTAAAGAAATAAGGGGGGAGATTACAAGCGTCGTTCCCGGTAACAGGAGGGCGGGTATTTGATAGCAGATGGACTTTCCACCGCCGGTCGGCATAATCCCCAGGGTGTCCTGCCCTTCAAGTACGCTTTTAATAATCGTATCCTGGCCTTCTCTAAAATCATCGTATCCATAATATTTTTTTAACAGCTCTTTTGCTTGTTCATACATCGAACCCCATCTCCTTTGGAACCCCAAATTAGAAAGGTTGCCGAGAATGTCTCGACAACCTGAAGAACTATCATTAGATGTTTCTTTGTTTTCTGTCGTTGGAATTTATCGCTTTTATTATAACATAAAAAAGGAAATATACGTTCGTTTTTAATCCTGGCCATTTATATAAATCTTTTAACCAGCATATCATCTTTCTTTAAGAGGTTTTAAACCAGAACTTTTAGGGTAAATAGAATAGTTGTTTTAGGTTAGTTGTGACCAAAAGTAACTTTTGTTTTGCAGTACAATAGTACGGTCAATCATTTTTTTATATAGCCTAAACTTTTGGTAAGGAAGTGGGAAACATGATGGGAAACACTTCAGATGAAGCGTATGAATCATTAATCAAAAGGGAAAGAATGTATCGTCAAATCGTTGAATCTTCCGCAGAAACGATTATCATGCACACTGATTATAAAGTATTGTATATCAATGAATCAGGCGCCAAATTTTTAAGAGCTGCTAAGGAAGATATCATTGGTGCATGTGTGCTGGATATTTTTCAAGAAGACTGTAAAGCGGTAATTAAAGAAAGAATACAGAAGAGTATAGTAGAAAATGAACCGGGTGAACTCATCGAACAAACAATATTCAGACTGGATGGCACACTTGTTGATGTAGAAATGAATTGTAATCCTATTATGTTTGATGATAAAAAAGCAGTTCAATCTGTTCTTAGAGATATAACACAGCGTAAAGAAACCGAGAGAACACTCAAAAAAGCATTACAAGAAATTAGCATATTATCTGCGCCCCTCGTACCTGTTATTGAAGGAATCGCTGTGCTTCCACTGGTAGGTTCTATCGATTCGTATCGGGCGAAATACCTTTTAGACGATATTCCTTCAAAAATAAAGGAACAGAGCGTTGCGTGTTTAATTATTGATTTTTCAGGCATCTATACGCTCGATACAATGGTTACCGATTATTTGTTTAAAATTAATGACGTCCTTCATTTGCTTGGTGTTCGTTCCATTATAACGGGAATAAGACCTGAGCTTGCTCAAATCGCCGTCCAGCTTGGAGTTGATTTGTCCTCAGTCCCAACATTTGCGACTGTAAAGCAAGCATTGCATTATCTGGGTGTTGAAAAATCAGGCTGAGTTATTTGTTATAATTAATTACTATATAACTAAATGTATGGAGGAGAGCGATGAGTTTGATTTCTAAAGTTGCTAATTACCTGATTGAAGATGCAAAACCTCTAGCTGTTGAAATCGTTGAAGGTGTTCTTCAAAGAATGAACCTAGAAATTCCTGAGTGGGAGAAAAAACAAGCAGTCATTATGTATATTGAATTTATAGAGTTCCTGGGGAAATCCATCACTAGCGATGAAGAGGGAGTGCCGGAGGACCTTATTGCATGGAGTAAAAAGAATGGAGAACGCGAGGCATCTTTAGGCGGCAGAATTTCAGATATTATTGTTCGTTATCCGCCTACTCGAATCGTCTTTACTGAACGCATGACCGAAATAGGTCTGGAGCATGGACTTTCTACGAAAGAAGTCACCTTTATTAACAAGCGGATCAACTGCATGCTGGATACAAGTATTAATGAAACCATCTTTGCATTTGAGCGACTTAAAGATAAAATTATTAAAGAGACTCAAAAGGAAATGGCTGAATTATCAGCACCCGTTGTACCGATTCAAGATGGAATTGCGGTTCTCCCGCTGATCGGTTCCATTGATTCTTACAGGGCTAATTACATTTTAGAGAAGGTCGTGCCAAAGGTTGCCGAATTAGAGATTGAATGCCTTATTATTGATTTTTCCGGCATCCAAATGATTGATACAGCTGTCACCAATCATTTGTTTAAAATCCATAACGTTCTTCGTTTGTTGGGGATTAAGGCGATTGCGACAGGCTTGCGTCCTGAAATAGCCCAGACTGTGATTAGCGGAGGAATCGATTTCTCATCCATCAAAACCTATGCTAATGTTAAGCAGGCAATCGAAAGTATGGAGTAACATGAAACAGAAATAAACGGGGCATAATTAATCAACTAAACTTTCGGAGGAAAAAAATGGAGAACGAACTGCAGTTTCTGGGGGAAAAAATCTTAGAAAGAAGATATGAAATTGCGAAAAGAGTGCACGAAAACAGGTTAGCAGCGGCAAGTGAAGAGGAAAAGCAGCAAATCGCCCATGTAGAAGAAGATATCATAAAAATTCGGGCTGGTTTCATTGGTTTATTTGGGGAAACACTAAAAGAGAAATTAGATGATGAGAAAGCTTTTGAAAAGATTTTGAGCTGGGGCAAGGAGACAGGGGAATTTATTTATCATTTAGGGATTCCTTTAGATGAAGCCTTACTTGATACGAGTTTTTATCGAACGTTTATATGGAAAGCCATACACGAAGAAGTAAACGAACAGAATATATCAGTTGATACTGTATTTGAAGTGCTATCTGTTATCGATCCTCTCCTGGATAAGGCTGTTTATTCTTTTAGTTTAACGTATGTTCATTTCCATCAAGCCACCCTTGAAAAAGCGAACCGTGCCTTTTTTGAATTATCGGTACCGGTTGTTCCTCTTACAAAAGGAGTGGCTATCCTGCCTTTGATCGGAAACGTAGATACAGAAAGAGCCAAGTTGTTAATGGAGGAGACGTTGAAAGAAGCAGCTAACCGAAAGTTATCTCATCTTATATTGGACTTATCAGGTGTACTGATTGTGGATACGATGGTAGCGGATCAGCTTTTTAAAATTATTAGCGCCTTGACACTTGTTGGTGTAAAAACGATACTAACAGGGATTCGTCCCGGAGTTGCTCAGACGATGGTGAGTCTTGGATTGGATTTTAATGATTTAACGATAAAAGCAAACCTACAGCAAGCTTTAAGTGATTTACATAAGGTAGAGAAGATTTTTTAATAGCATAGTTTTTAACTCGGGCTTTGCCTTTTCGTATTGTTTTTTCCTGTGGCGGTTCGCTCCTGAAGGGTGTGGGAATCCAAGGAGGCATTGTTCCTTCTTGACCATTCCCTGCTCGATGAGGAGCTCTAAGGCTGAAGTGACTAAACTTCCAAGTGGGATGATGAGTGCATCTTTAATCGCCTTGATTTCCTCACTGAATATTTCTACTGCAAATTGCCGGAGGATTGGTGTTTTTAAAAGGTTTGGGCTATGCCCGGTGTAATTTTTGCTATGAATGAATACAGGGTAGCGGATGACAGAGGTTGCGTCCAATAAGTGAATATTATCATGAAAAAGCGATTGGCTATTCTCTATAGTAAAGATTGCTGGCAGGCCTAAGTCATCAAGCATTTCACAGAGATTCTTCCTCGTGCTGCCAACAAATGCTGCCTGTTGTTTGGCAAGCTTGCAAGCTTGTTCAAATGATAATCCCCTTGAAAGTGCTGCTCTAACTTGCCGAAAGGAGATCTCCATTTCATTCCAGCCGGGTGTAATGCCTACAATGACAACTTTTGCCGTTTCATTCGTGTAGTCAAACGGTGCATAATAGATTTCCAATCCATTGTTTTTATATAGAAGAAAATCTTCGGTTAAAAGGTCACCTTTGGTTAGTTTAACGTTGTGGGGGAGTGCAGAGATGAGCTCCGCAGGGTTGCTAATATTTATATGCAGCATGGATTATTCCCTTCTTGTCAGTAGCACTTTAGTTTACTCTCGCTTAAATAGGGTGACAGATCATTGTATTTAGCTAATATCTAGAAATTATAATTTCCCTATCGTGGGTATACATACCCTTTCCATGCCAAAGCATATTATTCATTTAATAAACAAAGGACTATACACCCAACTTCTTTTCCTAAAAGCAGTCTGGGTAAGCATAGTCCTTCGTTGTTTGGTCTTTAGTTATTCGTTTCCCAGGTAATTTGAGGTTCGGACGGCTTCGGGTCATGTTTCATCAGGAACTGTTGTAAGCCTGCCAAATCATCCGTATTAATCATATCGACGCCAGCCCGCAAAAGTTCATTCCACACAGCTTCTCGTTCAGGAGAAGGGGTGTCAGGAGTAGCCCAAAAACGTACCTTTTGACCATTAGCATGAGCGGTTGAAACGATTTGATACAGCTTCTCCTGTTCCTCTTTCGGTATTTCTCCTTTACCCATCCATGTAAATTGCTTAGTCCAGTTATCACTGATGAGGGGGATAAACTCGTTCGAAGCTTTTGACCCGAGATCACTCATACGTCCATCATAAGCTGCATAACGAACAGCCTGTTTCTCCATCACGGTACCCGCACGGTTCCCTGAAACAATAACGGTAATTGCGCCGGGTTTCACCCCTGAAGGTGCGAACCTGGTCAGCATATTTTGATACTGGCGAAGTTGCTCGTGTAGAACCCGATAGGTAGAATCAGCCTCTGACTTAACATCAATCAATAGGGTAATATCATGCTCATAGTTTGGATAAACCGCTCCGTGATTATCTTTGACCCTTTGCTTCAACGGGTCAAGATAAAGAGATTTTAATGTACGTCCCGGACGTAAATCTTTTATATCATGGGCAACCAGCAGTTCTCCGTTGACAAGCCAGATGTCAGCTTCAACACTTGTAAATCCATGTTCCAGGGCATCCAATAATGGACGGGTGTGCTCATAATCATTATGAGCATGAGTCCTTGCAAGAGGTAAAACCGATTCCTGCTTAGAAGGCTTCAAATTCTCTTGGTCAGCAGCAAAAACATTGGCAAAAGGCGTCATACATGCAGTAAAAACTAAGGTCAAGGCCAGCAACCATTTTTTCATCCATTCTTCACCTCTGAACTAGATTTTGTTAGTGATAAACCTTTCGACTATCATGTTATAAATAAATCACTGAATTTCAAAGGTGAAATCGAAAAGAATTACAAACGATAATAAATATTTTACGGTTTCTTAATACAATACTTTTATTTTT
Organism: Aneurinibacillus tyrosinisolvens; assembly: GCF_001015055.1. Lineage (GTDB taxonomy): Bacteria > Bacillota > Bacilli > Aneurinibacillales > Aneurinibacillaceae > Aneurinibacillus_A > Aneurinibacillus_A tyrosinisolvens. The sequence goes on from NZ_BBWZ01000006.1 coordinate 115,074, forward strand.
TGCTAAAGAATAATTAACGTATTCTTAACCAATAATTGAAAGAAATAGCAATGGATTGGGGTGAACAAAGTGGAGAAAATCGGAGTTGCACTTGGTGGAGGAGGAATTGTAGGCTGCTCCCATTTGGGTATTTTGCAGGCGCTCGTAGAAGAAGGGATACCGATTCATTGTCTTACAGGAAGCAGTTCAGGAGCAATTGTGGCTGCCCTTTATGCTTATGGGTATTCACCAGAACAGCTAATTAACATTATCCCCTCCATTACCAAACGATATATCGATATTGATTATTTTACTTTTTTAAAGAAATTAGTACTGCGAAAGGGAGTTGTTCAAGGTTTAATTAAAGGAAATAAAATTCATAATTTCATTGCAGAAAAAACAAAAAATGCTCGGTTGTCTCAATTACAATTGCCAGCAGCTTTTTTATCTGCAGATTTAGGCCAGGCCAGGCAAGTCATTTTTGCTTCCCGTTCACTCGGCACCTCAAATTCCGAATCGGATGTCATCACCGACGCTATGGTTGCTGATGCAGTACAAGCCAGCTTTTCCATTCCTGTCCTTTTTCAGCCTGTTCTTTATCAAAATCGGGTGCTTGTAGACGGAGGAATTATAGATAACTGCCCGGTTGAGACTGCTAAAGCACTTGGAGCGGATAAAGTAATCGCCATCGATCTTGTATTTGTCAATCCAGTTACCACATCGTTTCCTTCGATGATTTCTGTCCTATCACGCGTTGTAAGTATGAATCTTGCTCTACAGGGAAAACAAGTGATAAAAAACGCGGATATCATTTTGAAGCCTGATGTAGAAACCGTCGGTGTACTTGATTTCTCACGTATGATGGAATGTATTGAATGTGGATATATTTATACAAAAAAGAGAATAGGTGAAATAAAAAAAGCCCTGGAATCGGCTTCTACTACCGTTTCCAGGGCTTAAATATGGTGGGTGTTATATAGAGCAAATCTCCGTTTTATCCCACCTCTCATCCAGGTTAAACCAGTAGAACCACTGGCCAGGCACTTGACAAATCATTTCCTCCAGCACACCATTTAATTTATCTGTTGCTTTTCTGCGCTGGTCGGGTCTTACTTCTTTATACAGAAAAAGCGGGGGATGGAAAACCAATCGATGCTTAAATCCCTTCTCACGATAGCCATAAAAAGGAACGATGGGAACACGTTTTTCCAGCGCTAGTACAACAGCGCCGTTTGGACTATGTGTTGGCCTTCCGAAAAACGTAGCGGTTGGAAAGGAAGGTCGAAAAAAATCTCCCAACAGAAACAGTACTCCTCCTTCTTCTAAATGTTCCCGTATGCTCCTTATAAGTTTGATAGGGGGAGTAGAATCATAGTCGAGCCCTCTGCATCCCAATTGCTCAAATAAGAGGTAAATCGGTCGAAGTTCCCTGCTTTCTGCTGTTGCAATTGTCAAACAAGGGTATTTTTTGAAAGATACCAGTAGTAATAAAAGAAATTTCCAATATGAGGAGAGAACACAATAGCGCCTCGTCCATGCTGCAGAGCTTCGTCAAGAAAGCCGTCTCCTTCCACTTTAAATCTGCCCTTTTGTAAGCCTTCAAGAAATCGATAATCAATCATAATTTCATATAAAACAATGATAAGATTGCGGAAATAATCTCTGCATGTCTGGCCGATAGAAAGCACGCTTTTTTCATGAAGAAGTTCTCTCATGTGCAGTGTGATTTGTTTTCTAACGCTTCGCATACAGCTATAAATTAGTAAGCCTATCAGTGACAAAATGATAAGCAGGAGAGGACGCGGCAAATATTTGCATAGTTTATTAATCGCAAGTAGAAGCCGATCATTTTTTGTGACTTTTTCAATCCAACTGTACATACTTTTCTCCCTTATTATTTATTCGCTAAAAAATGCCTTTTGTATCTTTTAGAAATTTTAAGAGGGTCAAGTATCATGAAAAAATCGGTAGTTTGAAATATCGGATCAAAAGCAGGCTCTCCGCCTATTTCAGCGCCAAGCCAGTAGTATCCTTTCATAAGTGGAGGGAGTTTGCGAATCATATCATTTGGAGAGAACTCAAGGTCGAGGATTTGAAGCTGGTCAATCCGATGAGTAGCAAGGGGGGAAATTCCAAATCGATTGCTAATCAATCCTGTTTTGATAAGCATGGTATACATGTTATTAAGTGCTTGAATATCAGTCACATGTAAGCTGGCGCAACCAATTACATACCGAATATCACGCTGTTTAATGTAGTCTGCAATCCCTTCCCAGAGCATTTGGATGACCCTTCCGTTTCGGTGTTCCGGAGCGGTGCAGCTTCTCCCAAGCTCGAGGGTAAACATTCTGTGTTCTTGTAAGCTGGCCAGGTCAAATTCCGTTTCTGAATAAAATCCAGCCGTTTCTGATGTTCTATCCCCTGGTAATAAACGGTACGTTCCAACGATTTTGTCAGTCTCTAGATCCTTTACAATGACATGATCGCAAAAGTTATCATATCTGTCCTGTTCCATTTTTGATTCATTCATCATAGAGAGGTTTCCAGCCTCTTCAACAAATACCTGATAACGCAGTTGTAATGCCTGTTCTATTTCTTCCCAACAGTTTGCCAGTTTCACGATAAGTGAAGAACACTGCGGCTTTACCTTCCCAGCAGATTGAACCATTTTCTTCATCCCTTCTTTGATGAGATTAGTTAAGTGAAAAATGGATGTATTACACAGTTACGCACAGAATAGCACCAAAGTATAAATATTTCGCCAATTATTGGTGAAATACTGTAAATTTTGTGTAATAAATTTGGAGGCTTTTCCTTTAAGGAAGAGAGTAACCTTTACCATATTTAAAAACTATCCTAACGTTATATTTAAATAAAAATGATAAGATGTTTCTGATATTTGATAGGTAACCTCATACAAAGGGTTATCAAAAAAGGAGGTAGCTTGTAAATGAATCAACATAAGCCAAAATTTTTCCGCAATGTTTTTTCGTTATCTGTAGCTGCTGTGATGGCTTTGACGCCTGTAGTATTTCCTGTGATTTCCCCGAATGTTGGACAAGCGTCAACAATCGCGCATCAATCCCTTCCGCTAGGTCAATCCTCTCTTAAAGAAACGCGGGAGAGAACGGAACTTGCAGCTGGACTTACCTATACACATATTGTCCGTGGGACTCAATCGGAAAAAGACGTCTACATCGTGGATGCTGCCTTTCTTAAAACTCGTAAAGAAGCAGAAACCATGGCAAAGCATTTGAAATCTGACGGGTATAATCCGAAAGTGGAAGTAATTTCGAAACGTGCTTCTAACGATCCAGAACACGGCCCGCTCGGCTATCTTGTTCGTCTCGGATTTTTTAAATCGGAAAGCGATGCGAACAAGCTGCGCGATGAACTTAAAGGTAAAGGATACCAGAATCCGCGCGTCGTGTATTCCGGGGAAGATGGTGGAAAGACAACTGGGCCCTGGGTTGTGAATGTACTTGAAGTGAACCCCAAACAATTTAAGGGGAAAATTAGTTCTGAACTCGGTACCAAGATTATACCGGAGAGAGAGAAAGTAAGCAGCATGGCAGCTAGAACGAATGCTCTTGCAGCTATAAACGGTGGTTATTTCGTAATGGGGCCAAGTGATGGGACGGAAGGGGACCTTGCAGGTGTTTCCATGATTGAGGGGAATCTCATAAGCGAAGCGGTAAACGGTCGGACAAGCCTTATTCTATCCGGCTCACAAAAAGCTGCCCGTATTGCCTCGGTTGAGACACACTTATCTGCACTTGCTTTAGATGGGGCAAAGCGGGAGGTTGACGGTTTAAACAGAAAACCGGGTCTGATTCGGGGAGGAGGCGGTATTGGTGACACGCCAACAGATAAACCAAAGCACGATTTCACATGTACTGATCCAGGCGAACTCATTCAATTCACCTCTAGATTTGGCCAAACGAGTGATCCCGGGGAAGGGGTGGAGGTTGTACTGGATTCGAGAGGAAAGGTAACTGACTTCCGTGACCATCGTGGCGGCTCCATTCCAGGCAACGGTTCGGTGCTGGCCGGGACGGGGGATGCAGCTGAGTGGCTGCGTACTCATGCTCATGTAGGAACGGAGATTAATGTAAATACAGATATTTTAGCAGACGGGTCGCCCCTTCAAGTAGACAAAACAACGGGAATCGTGAATGGGGGTCCGCGTTTACTTGGTGGCGGTAGAATAAATATTACAGCAATGTCGGAAGGTTTCCATTGGCCGGAGAACCCGGAGTTCTTCTACAGATTCGGTGAGCGCCGGAATCCTCGGACACTTGCTGGTGTGAAAGCAGATGGAACCATTCTTCTCGTAACGGTGGACGGTCGTCATCCAGGCTATAGCGTCGGGGCAAGCTTTGAGGAGAGCGCGGGGATTATGAAATCTCTCGGAGCAACGGATGCTGTGAATCTAGACGGTGGTGGTTCTACAACAATGACCGTTGGATCAAAACTGATAACCCATCCATCAGATTCAACTGGTGAGCGTCCTGTCGGTGATGCAATGTTATTTTTACCTTAATTAAACTTGTCTAAGGAGGCTGTCTCATAGCGATGAGGCAGCCTCTTTAGGTATAATCAACTAAGGAGCGTTTATTTCATTGGGAAGAGGTGTGAATCGTGATTTATTTAGATTATAATGCGACTACCCCTATCGATAAGGAAGTAGCAGATGCTATGATTCCTTTTATTTATGATTATTATGGGAATCCATCAAGCAGCCACGCAGCAGGACAAAAGGTGAAAACATCAATTGAATCAGCAAGGCAGCAAGTCGCAGCATTTCTGAATTGTGAATCAGCGGAAATTATTTTTACAGGCGGCGGAAGTGAATCCAATAATACGGTAATTAAGGGAGTAGCCCATTCTTACAAACAAAAAGGAAATCATATCATTACTTCAAAAATTGAGCATCCGGCCGTTTTACATCCATGCCAATTTCTTGAACAGCTTGGTTATGAAGTGACGTATCTTCCGGTTGACCAGCATGGTTTGGTCAATCCCGATGATGTCGCACGCAGCCTTACAGATAAAACGATTTTAGTAACTGTCATGCACTCCAATAATGAAACAGGTACGATTCAACCGATAAGAGAAATAGCGGAGATATGCCGCAAGAATGATGTGCTATTTCATACGGATGCTTCCCAGTCAGCCGGAAAAATTCCTTTAGATGTGAAAGAACTTGATGTAGACTTCTTGACCATTGCAGGGCACAAATTATACGCGCCGAAAGGGATTGGTGCTCTGTATATAAGGAAAGGCATCCAGATTGAACCGTTGATTCATGGGGCAGGGCACGAGAGTGGAAGACGTGCCGGAACGGAAAACACAGCCTTTATTATTGCTTTGGGCAAAGCGTGCGAGGTTGCTTCTAAGACCGCCACAATGGATCAAGTAAAACAATTGACAGATTACTTTTACCATCAGCTTGCTGATATATTTGGTAAACGTATCGTACTAAATGGACACCCAGAAAAGCGGCTCCCCAACACGCTTAATATCAGTTTTCTTGGAACTTCTGGCCATGAAATTTTAGAAGCTCTTGATGATGTTGCGGCATCTACCGGATCAGCTTGTCACTCCGGGCAAACTTCACTATCTCCTGTTCTAAAAGCGATGGGTGTAAAGGAAGAGATTGGACGTGGAGCAATACGTTTTAGTCTTGGAAAATATACTACAAAGGCAGAGATTGAGGAACTAGTAAGGAAATTGAAAAAGATTATATAAATTGTAAACTAAAATAGTTGTGCCGATCCAAAGGACAATTTTGTATGTAGCTTTATTGCTCAAATATACGTTTGTCCCTTTCAGCTTGTTTCATATTGCATATACTATTGCATGTCATTTTTTATTATGGGCATGTGGCGATATCCCATGCCCATCAAGTTAAGAAATTCTTACATTGTAAGGAATCAAGTATAATGTCTAGCAGTCCCTTTTTTTAGTATCGGTCTTCTTTTTTTCTTGTTTTCACTATTTTTGTGAGGAATTTATCTTCGTATACCTTGATTTCTCTTTTCAAATAGCCATCAAGTAATCTTTTCTTCAATAAAGGATTAATATATGGTATGTCAAGGATAAGCAGCAATCCTGTCTTGTTTGTCCCACCTTCCTTTCTTTTTTTTCGAGGAGTAGGGTCAATTGCTAGCATTTTCTCGTGTTTCTTTATGATAGCTAGAGGAATATGGGTCAGTTCATTAATTGCCTGGGCTGTATAATACGGGAGAAGAGCTGCAACCATCGCCTCTTTTTCGTCACTGTTTCTCTTTTTCTGAACATGCTCTTCCCGTAAACGCTTTACTACAGGTTTTTGTAAACTTATGACAGGAGTAACTTTACACATTGCATCTTTTTCCTTTGTTAATTGTAAACTGCAAAATTGGCGATAGCCTTTTACTAAAATATATGTACCATCATCATAAGGGCCTTTAACTACCAGTAGCTTGGATTTTTCTTTGGCCATTGCGTTTCTTAAATCGGAGTCCGGCAGCTTCTCACGAAAGTACGCCTCTGTAAGAATAGTAGACAGTTGAATTCTTTTAAATCGGGATGGAACGCTTTCAACTATCATATACTGTTCTCCTTTCTGTTGTTTTTAACAGCTTATGCCATGGCATATTTGTCTTATTCCTATGGAGAGGAAAGTTAAAGCTAGTAAGGGTACTCAATTACAGTTTATAAACTTGGGTATCTACTTTATATTAATGAAGAAACCAATCCATCGTTGGATTGGTTTCTTCATTAATATAAATGGAATTAGAAAACGTGAAAAGTAAAAGTGCCTTTTATGCCTTAACTTCTTTTTGTTAAAATAACGATCCATAAGAAAAAAGCGTTTTCATAAAGGGGTATACTATATACAAAAATACTATCTTATACGATTTCTTTAGAGGCATGGGCTTCACTGTTTAGTATCTCGCCGCCATAGAAATATTCCGGTTTTTCCGCTCCGCGAACAGTAAGTTCTCTAAACAAGTTACGATACTGGACAATAGAAAGTTCACCGTTAATGTAACTCCGTTGGACAAAGTCCAGTAATTCATGTGCATTTGAAGGCTTATCTTGCTTGACCTGTACAAATTGGCTAATTAAAGATTCGATTGTCATAACATACCTCCTATGTTGTTAAGCGCTTACATAAATAATAACATGGAAATCCACTTGTTTAACTTGTTTAGAAAATTTAAACTATCGACAAACTTCTACATTTGCGGTAAAAAAAGCAATGAAACCATGGTATCCCACGACGAATATTCTTCGTACAACCACCCTTTTCTGTCTCCCAACTCATTACCTGAACTATATCGGAGGCTCAAAGGAACTGGTTGATTTTCATGCACACGTACATTGCAGGAGTATGTACGCAGTGGTTGCACCCTGAAGACTACTTTTAGAATTAGTTTTAAAATATGAATGGTTTAGTTGTCTATAAATAATACTATAGATAATAAAGACAGAGGAGGAAATCCAATTGCCGAATCGTATGCAGTTCCCCGGCTCTCAGCCTATACCACAAAGACCCATCATACCATCACCTTTTGTACAGTCAGAACAGCCTGTACCGCAAACACCAGAACCGCAAACGCCACAGCCTCAAAAAGCTGTTACAGAATTTATTCAGCAGTTTGGCCAAACGAATGTACCCACTATGTCTGAAAGCAATTTTTATTCTCTATCCATTATTGGACAGGTGGAAGGCCATCTTCAGCTGCCTCCACAGAATAAAACAACGAAGTATGAACATATTATTCCTCAACTTGTGGCAGCTGAGCAAAACCCACAGATAGAAGGAGTGCTTATTATAATAAACACGGTAGGGGGAGACGTGGAGGCTGGTCTTGCTATAGCCGAGATGATCGCTTCTCTCTCCAAGCCGACTGTGGCCCTTGTGCTGGGTGGCGGGCATAGTATAGGTGTGCCGATTGCTGTTTCTGCGGACTACTCCTTTATTGCCGAAACAGCCACCATGACTATCCACCCGGTTCGCTTAACTGGATTGGTTATTGGAGTAGCCGAAAGCTTTGATTACTTAGAGAAAATGCAGGACCGCATCGTGAATTTTGTTACCCGCCATTCGAAAGTATCTGAAGATACATTCCGAGAACTTATGCTGAAGGTAGGAGAATTAACCCAGGATGTAGGGACAAATGTGGGCGGTACAAAAGCGGTCGAATGCGGGCTCATTGATGAAGTGGGAGGGCTTGGATCAGCGATTCAGGAGTTGAAAAAGAGAATAGAGGCCAAAAAAGCAACAGAGCAGCAACAAATGATTCAGTAATTATTTATTCTAGCCATGGCACTTCTTTTCCAATAGCATAAAGAATAGGAATTCACAGTTAAATACATAAAGGCTGCCGGCAAACTTTATTTGGCAGCCTTTTATTGCTCTCGGGCATCCGCCGCTATTAGCAGATTTTTGCATTTAAGAAGGGAAACATTTCTTTTTGGAGAAATAATAGGCGTATATGGCAGAAAGGAGGAAATGATCGTTTTGTTAATCAATTGTTTGTTCAATTAAATGAATTGGTTGGCATTCATTGGTTTTTAATTCTGCTCCCGTATATTACGCTGTTATTTGCATATATAGGTTTGCACCCGATTGTTGTTGTTAATTTACTGGCGCAATCATTAAAACCGGATGTTCTGGGAACGACAACTGAGCAGATGGCGATTGCACTTCTAGGCGGTGCAGTGATGACGTTTTTTATGGGACCTTTTAGTGGGACGCTTGGGCTTATGTCATCAATGATTAATGTAGCTCCGTTGCGCATTGCCAGGTGGAGTCTAGTGAATGTCATTGGATTTTCAATTATTTTAGCAGCTGTTGTTTTGTTAGTTTAAGTCGTAATTATGACAATACCGCTTACTTAGAAGAGAAAAAGAATCATACTATGGATTGCAAACGTCGAGGAGGGGAGTAAAACATGTTTTTGGGTATGTTATTTACGATTTTATGGGCATCTGGAGCTGTTTCTGTTAAATTTGGTCTTTTGTCGTTCCCGCCGTTAACAATGGGAACCACCCGATTTCTTTTAGCAGGATGTTTGCTATTATCTTATATTTACATAGTTAGAAGAGGTAACTATCCATTACCAAAAAAACGGGAGTGGAAGCCATTATTCTTATTAGGTTTATTTAATACGGCCATCTATCTTGGTTGTGGTTTTTGGGCACTTCAATCGGTCTCATCTGGTTTTTTTAATCTAGCTGTCGTTATAAATCCGTTTCTTGTTGCTCTTTTTTCCTCCATATTCACCGAACGTTCTCTTCAACGGAAAGAATGGATGGGAATGGTTGTATCGGCCATAGGATTACTTATTGCTACCTATCCATTATTCGAAAACAGCCATGCAACATTAAGTGGGATTTTCTTACTTTTTTTTGCAATGATCTCCATGGCAATAGGCAGTGTGTATTTCCGGAAAGTAGATTTGCAACTACCGAGTCTTGTAATTAATGCGTGGCAGGTGTTGTTCGGCGGGGTTATTTTAATCGTGCCGTCTATGTATTTAGAATCGGATAAAAATATGGTATTTGATATGAACTTTATTGTATATCTTCTATGGTCGGTCTTAGGTGTTTCAATTTTTGCCATGATTCTCTGGTTTTATTTGCTTAAACAGGACACGGTGAAAGCAAATAATTGGCTATTTTTAACCCCCATCGCAGGATATGCCTTATCTTCTATATTACTAGGTGAAGAGCTTACAAAGTATGATGTGATTGCTACGTTGTTTGTATTTACTGGATTATATTTATCAGGAAATTTTCAGCTTAATCAATCACCTAAACATATATTAAAGAAAAAGCTTGAGGGGTAAGAATGCAAAGAGAATAAACATACAAAAACTTTTTTGATAAATATCCCGTTCAGAAAGGGCTTTTGCTCGTTGTTCCGAAGTGTCACACCAAAACTGATTTCGATTGATAGGTAAGGACTAAGTCCATGTATATGTAAATTTCAAGTATTTACACCATTCTCCAGAAGTAAGATAGTAATGTCAGAAAATTAAAACAAGTATTGCTTATGTGTCGTTCAGAGTACAACTTTTGTAGAACATAAACACGTCTGGAATTGTCCGAATATTGCTATACAGGTAAACAAGGAGGAAAAGCATGCATCGTAATTTTAATATCGTAAAGGTAATCGGTATGATTTGCCTTAGCGTAGCATTGTTGTTAAGTCCTCTTTTTTCCGGAGTTTCTCAAGCGGGTGGAAGTTTCACTCGTTATTATTATGGCAGCAACTTTTACTACAAAATTTATGTGCCTAACACCTATCAGGCAGGGACTGCTGTTCCTTTACTAGTCATGCTCCACGGATGCACACAGGATGCGGATGACTTTGCCGCTGGAACAAAAATGAACACGCTCGCAGAAGAAAAAAAATTTATTGTACTCTACCCGGAAATGAACCCATTTGCCAATGCAAACCGGTGTTGGAATTGGTTTTATGACTACAATCAGCATCGTGACAGCGGGGAACCGGCCATTATTAAAGGAATGGTGGATAAAGTCAAAAAAAATATTCAATCATTAGCTCTGAAGTATTCATTTCCGGTATCTCAGCAGGTGGAGCCATGAGTGTAAATATGGCAGCCTCTTATCCGGATGTGTTCAGTAAATTGGGTGTTGTAGCAGGGCTTGAATATGACGCAGCAGACTCAGCAATCACAGGAGTTATGGCCATGTCTTACGGTGGTCCCGATCCAAACGAATCTGGCAGGAATGCATATACAGAGATGGGGACTCGTAAGAAGAGAATGCCTGTTATTGTCTTCCATGGAACCGCAGACTCTACTGTTAACCCTCTTAATGGTAGCCAGGTGATTTCTCAATGGGCTCAAACAAATGACTATATAGATGATGGGATAGATAACGATACAGTTACTAATGGTGCAGTTCAAACGGTACAGGGTAGTACAAATGGAAGAAGCTATGTAAAGAAAATATACAATGATGCTAGCGGAAAACCCTTGCTTGAGAAATGGGAAATTAAAGATGCAGCTCATGCTTGGTTTGGAGGAAGTTCTTCCGGCTCCTATACGGATACACAAGGTCCAAATACAAGTCGTTTACTATATGACTTCTTTATGAGACATTAGGAAGCAGGTGGGCATCATACATAACTACATCCGCCTAAAGCCTCTATTTTAATTATACAGAATATTATATATTGTATGATAAGTTTAAAAAATGAGATACTAATTTATGGAAAGTATGTTATTTAATTTAAAGGAGGACAAGATGCCACGTAAACCACTTTTGCCTATGATTCTTACTGCAAGTTTAGTCTTTGGAATATCAACAGTCTACGCCGAAGTAAATTCTGAGAAAACAACAAACCATACATCACAAAGCACAAGTAACAAAAGGGAATGGATAGGAGCGTGGTCTGCCAGCCAACAACCAGCTTATGACAGCGAAATTTCACACAGCGGGTTCAAAAATCAAACAGTCCGAATGATTGTACACCCGCATGCCTCGGGATCAGACATCCGGATCCGGCTATCTAATACTTTTGGTTCTCAGCCGTTAACATTTGGCAAAGTAGACGCAGCGCGCGCAGGCAAGGAAGCAGAAACTATTTCAGGTTCACATCGAGGGATTACTTTTGGTGGAAAATCATCTGTTACCATTCCGCCCGGAGCAGAAGTCTTAAGTGACCCCACCCCATTTGAAGTGACGGATGGTGAAAATCTTGCTGTTAGTGTTTACATACCTGATGAGAGCGGTCCTACAACCTGGCATAAACTATCCAGGCAAAACTCCTATATTTCCACCCAGGGAAATCATACAAGTGAAGATGACACGACCTCTTTTATAACGAAAACCGACTCGTGGTTCTGGCTGTCGGGAGTTGATGTGCTAACAAAGTCCAGTAAAAAGAATCGAGTGATTGTCACGTTAGGTGATTCGATTACAGATGGATTTGCATCAACTGTAGATGCGAATCGTCGTTGGCCGGACATTTTGGATGACCGGCTTGATAAAGAATATCCAGGTGAAAATTTCTCTATATTAAATGCAGGAATTTCAGGAAATAAGATTCTTCGGGATTCACCTATCTATGGCGTGAATGCGCTTGCAAGAATCGATAGAGACGTTTTAACACAAACAGGGGTGACAGACGTTATCCTTTTGGAAGGAATTAATGATATCGGGCACCTTCCGCACACACTTGATGCAAATCAAATTATTGCCGGAATGCAGCAGATTGCAGCACAAGTTCATGCTAAGGGACTAAAGATATATGCTGGAACGCTTACTCCTTTCCGCGGGTTCAGGGACACCTACTTCACTGAAGAAGGAGAGAAAGTAAGAAAAGAAGTGAACAGCTGGATTCGCACAAGCGGTGTTTTTGATGGTGTCATTGATTTTGAACATGCGGTGGCTGATCCGAATAACTCTGAAAAACTTCTTCCTGCATATGACTTCGATCATCTACACCCTAATGATGAAGGTTACAAAGTGATGGCCGATTCCATTGATTTATCCATATTTAAAAAATAAAAAGATATAGACAGCGGCTGTCTCAAAAGTCATTTTCAGAAATTTTCAGCCCTACTTTTACCATAAAGTATCCCTAATAATTAAAGGCCGCCTACCACTTTTTATAGTGATAAGCGTCCTTTTTGGGCAACTACAGTAATAATTCAACTATATTAATCTTATGTTAATTTTGAATAAGAGTGGTTTACAACTAACGTTCTTAGGTGTAAATTACACATAAGAGATATTTACATTTGTTTTGGCGATTTCCACCCGTTCCGTTGATGAAGATCTCAATAGGTATATCTATCAATAAAGGTTTACTTATTGTAGGGAGGCTTCTTATCAATGGGAACAACTAAAAACATAAAACAAGGAGACGATCATGGTACAAACAGGAACACAAAGTATGGGAAACATCGTCGATTTTATGTGGGATGGCTGGATAGATGGCATGAAAATGACATACGAGCGTCAAAATGAAATGGAAAATAGGACTTTGCAAACAATGGAATATCACGAAAATGGAACGAGAAATAAAGAAGCTTCTTGAAAATATGAAAATTATAGATGGCGAACAGGTAGATAAAATTTAGCCGAGCCTTTTATGAAAACGGATACCATAAAGTTACAGACAAACTAAATGGTAAATGGAGGAGAAGCTGGATGAATGAGAAACCAAAAGGTGCAAGGGGTCCTGGACCAATCATTATTCCTCGTCACATATCACAGTGGATTAAGGACAGTAGTTCAATTGGTCGAGTGAATGCTAATAAAGTTGGTGGTGGACGTCCTTCATGGAACGGAAAAAAATAGCATAATAGAAAGGGCCCGTTATTATCTGCTTAGCCGGAAGGAGTATCAGAAATCAATAGCAGAAAATATAATAAAAAAAAGAGTAACTAAGGGAAGGCGTAGGTGCCCTTTTTCTGTTTCAATGAAATGTACCCTAGCTATTTCCCAAACATGAAAAACCCGGAAAATGGCCTTCATTTTGGCTGGTTTCCGGGTTTTGGTTTTTACGCCGTACTACCGACAAAGAAAAAGTATGACAATACCAGATAGGTACTCCTTCTTTCTTGAAAAAGCTTCAAAATAATAAAGTAAAGGAGAAAAAAATGAAAATAAAAGGGTACGCAAGGTGTGTCATTCATCCGACAGAAGAAAAAGGAATCATTCTCGAATTTAGGGGGAACAGCCTTGCCTTTCATATATATCTGGAGGAGTTTGTGCAAAGTGAACTCGACGATTTGCTAAGCTATGAAGAAATTATTGAAAAAAATCCAAATGCAAAAGGAACACTGGTTCTGGTTACCTTTGATTATCAAGGTTTTGAAACATTTAATGGAGAATACACAGAACATGATTCGACTGCCCGTGTAGGTGATGTCCTCATTTTAGATGAAAATTACAGGGAACAGTGGAGACAAAATCTAACGGATCTTTATGGCACCCAAAGTATAGAAGAGCTAAAAGAAAATGAAGGCATGGAAGACATTTGGGAGTGGGAAGAATTTTACGGAGAAACATTTATTTTTGCTAAAAAACCACATGAAATCGAAGTCATTCAAGTATTCGAAGATGAACTCGATGACTAAGGGGGGGTGCTTTTCCGTTTTGTGGAAAGATATGCATGGAGGATGGAAATACATGTACGGAATTGATAAAAAAGAAACAGAACGCATCGTACGAGAAGTTCAGGAAATCAAGAAAAAAATGAAGAAGATAAATAGAAGAAGTCCCGCTACCTTCAGAGGCGGCGGGACTTCTTCTATTTATCTTCTTTGGATGCATCATATTCATCAAATTCTGCAACCGTAACCTCTGTATAATCACCGCGGGCAATTTCTTCTTTGGATGCATTTTGATTTAATTGCTCATCATCGCCAGGAGCAAACTCTGGTTTATTGTTTTGAGGATCCTTCTTATTCATGGAAACACTCCTTTCTCTATAGAAGTTCCCCTATTTTGGCTATCTATACACCCATTGTCTTAAAACTGCAATTGTAATGTCAATCCCTGGAGAAAGGGGTATAGACATGTCTGAAGAGAGAACACATGAAACATTGCTTAGAAAAGCAGATGAGGAGATTGCCAAAGTGTTTAATCGAGCTTCCGCTTGTCACCATCGATTGGGTTATCATATCATGGCTCCTGCATACTGGATGAATGATCCGAATGGGTTGATTCAATTCAAGGGTGATTATCATGTTTTTTATCAGCACCATCCTTACAGTGCAGATTGGGGACCGATGCACTGGGGACATGTAAAAAGTAAAGATCTTGTTCATTGGGAACAGCTCCCCATTTCGCTGGCCCCTAGTGAGGACAATGTATCGCTACAAGTTTAGATGGCCGGACGTTTTTGAAGTATGCTGGCAATCCTATTATTTCTGAACCGCCAACGGATGGCTCTGAGGATTTTCGGGATCTGAAAGTTTGGAAGTATGAGGAAAGTTGGTATATGGTTGTCGGTTCAAGTAAAAATAAAAAAGGCAAATGGAAGGGTCACTTATCTTGCGGGAAGAATGGACTATCATAAAGGCTCATTCATTTCTACATCAAGTCAACCCTCGTGATTTTAGTTAACGTTCTGTTAACATTCATTGTGTAATTTTTAATAAATTCACAATATAAGAACAACAATTTCTTGGTATACTATCTTTAGTGATAACTTATAATAATTAGGAAAATTCCTTTATATTGGGAATTGAAAAGGGATGAGAACAATGGATCAGTATATTGAGGGTGTATTCTTTAAAGCTTTGGATGGTTCTCCTATGCTCCTTCATGTAGACGGCGTTACCACGATTTCACTTATAAATAGAGAAGCAGTGAAAATAAAGCATAATGGGGAATGGATAAACGGTATACACATAGGTGGAGATATTCTCTATTACGGAGGAAAGGATAAACTGCGAATCGGGGATAAAATTAGAATTAAAAATAAAAATGAAGTTTAACGAATTTGTTCTACTGTTGTTTTTGTTCTATTATATAAAGAACACCTCTTCCGTATGGTAGTGATTGCTCGACACAATTACTTTACCAAATGGAGTGGTGTTTTTCTATTTTTAGTGCATAGTTTAGTGATGTTGTCTACTTGTTCCGCAAACAGCAAGTTCTCTAAACTGGTAAAATAAAAAAATTGAAAAAACTAGTTTCATTGGAGGAAACTGGCTAGCTAAATTGAGGTGAAAATCCGTCCAATACCCATTGATGCGCATCTGGATGATAAAGGAGTTCCAAATGATTAAGACGTAACACATCTTTTCGTTTGACTTGATTAGGAAAAGGAGCGATTCCATCGATAAAAAGAACACTATCTACAAATACAAGCCCATCGCTTTCCGCATCTTGCTCTCCACGTATTCCACTAAAATAAGGTTGATTACCTGCTAGTATGTGGACTTCAATTTGGCTGTCAATCGGTGAAGACAGTAGCTTCTCTATTAAATGGTTTCCGTCCCGAATCGCAGCATCGATACCCCTGGAATGAAGAAAAATATTTTGTCCGCCATAGTATAAGGTTTTGGACTGTATCTGAACAGGATATTTATCGTCCCAACGATACAAGAGTTGACAGGAACCCGGAAACGCACCACCATCCCGATAAATGCTTCGCTCTGTCGTATCGATATACTGGCCATAATACATCATCGAGTCACAAGCAACCGGTGCATTCATCCCTAACTCAATAACGGACCAGTTGGGGTAAGCATGGCGGAATGGAAAATCCAATCCCCGGTTGGGTGTCCCCAGCATCATATATCGTTCCACGCCCCCTTCATAAGGCGCATCCAGGGAGTTGCAAATCCCTGACAGATACATCCATACGGGCAATCCGCCTTTGCTGTGGGCAATTATATCAATTTTCTCCCTTTGCGATACTTCCTTAATCCGTCGAACAATGTTCGATAATTGAATTGCTTGTTGCCAGTTATCCCCATGGCCATGAGCAAAGCTAACCGCAAATACATCTCTTCCTGATGATGATAACGAATAGAGAAGCCCCTTCTCCTGAGAGGAAGATTCACACCAGGAGAGGTTTGCATGGTGTCCGGCACCATGGACAAGCAAAACCGGATTTTGATGTACTTTCTTTAATGCAGGTAAGTAATGAAGAAGTACATCATAGGAAGCTGGTTGTGAGGATCCGAAATACCGAACAATCTCCTCATCCTTACACTCAATTTCCGGAATAAATTTCTCTTGTGTTAACCGGTCTTGATACCCCCTAATTCGTTCTGTCCATTCCCAGTATTTGCTATCATGGTGTCTTTCCATTACCTGATAAGGAAGAGGGACTGGGATTGGTTCTGGGGACAGCAGGGCTGGTTCAGTTTCATTCATAGTAGGAGTAAGGGTATCGGATCCATGTAATTCAAATTCCACGTTTTTCGATTCATCTTGTCCTGTGGAGAACCACTTTTTTTATTCTTTCTTTTAGTTTTTGCCAGAAGAACACTTATCCCACCCCATTGTTTGAAGTTGAAAATACGGTTCTAAGAAGTGTCTACGCATTAAGTAATATTAACAGACCCTATTTTTATAGGCACGAGATGTATTTATACTGTCAGGGATGTTGCATGATAGTGCCATACACCACCTTTTCGTTCTTTTTGGATTTTACCTAACCTTTCTAGATAGTCTAAATGCCCAATGATTTCTGACATGACCAATGAAAACTCACTTTTATATTTGTCTTTATAATAAGCATAGGCAAGTTGACTGGCTATTGAAATTCCACTTTGCATCAAGTTCAAAATTTTTTCTCCCTTTTCATCGATTCGGTTTAATCTGGTCGTGATTAAATCCCGATGATCGTGGATGAGTTCACCATGTCCAGGGTATACGGTGTCTATCTTAAGATGTAAACACTTTTTAAGTGAATCCACATAGTCAACTAAAGTCAATATTCGTCTTCCTTTTTGATCAGGTTCAACTAGCGCGTTACTGGAAATATGGCCGATAAGATGATCCCCAGCAAAAAGCCATTTTCTTTGTGGATGCAAAAATACCAAATGATCGGGGGAATGGCCGGGTGTTTCTATGATTTGTAACCCCGCTATAGTATCAAAATCAGTAAGCGGCAAAATATCTGCCTGGATTTTATTTTTCTCGTTTCTCCGAATGGCTTCTTTTAATTTTTCTACTTGCTGCTCCCCAGGTGCGCCACAGCCCATTTCTTGATATAGCTGCTGAAAAAATTCTACGCGTAACGAAAAAAACTCCTTCTCTCTTTTCAAGCGGTGAATCGATTCCTTGTGGGCGTAAATCGGAAGTTCTTTAATTGAAGAAATGCGGTTAATCAAACCAACGTGGTCTTCATGGTTATGCGTGATAATAATCTGGGTTAAATCATCAAAGGAAAACCCATTTTCAGTCATCACCTGTCTAAAAGATTCCCAGCATTCTTCCGAGTTTATACCGGCATCAATTAAGGACAGAGAGCCGGCTTCTTCCAGTAAATAAAAATTAAAAGTTCGTAAACTGCTTTTTGTCGGAACAATAATCGGATAAACAGAATCGTCCTCTTTTAAAATAGTCAAACGAAATCACATCTCCTAACGAAATAGTAGAAGGATATAGGTAGAGAAATCTATGTAGAATGAGGAAAAAAAGACCCTATTGATAGAACTAATCATATCACAAAATTCTTAATTTTATTTAAATCATAAACTCTTTTCAAATAAATAGGTTCAACTAAGCAAGGGTGGAGGAGTTTAATCAAGCGCATAAAGGAAAAATCAAAGTCAAGCTTGAGATTATCCCAAGTGGGGCGGGCCATGCGTATGAAGATAAAATCAATGTCGCAGTGTCGGGCAGCAGTCTTCCGGATGTACTTGATATGGACGGGTCGTTCATAGCGAACTATGCGGCCACTCAAATTCTTGCGCCGATGGATGAATATGTAAAGGAGGAAGACAAAAAGGACTTTGCGAAATCCATTATCCAGCAGGGAACGTATGATGGAAAGCTCTATGCACTTGGCGCGATGGAATCTTCTCTGGTGCTCTTCTACAATAAAAAATTAGTAAAAGAAGTGGGGATTACTCCGCCGGATTCATTGGATAAAGCATGGCCATGGCAGCAATTTGCAGATAATGCGAAAAAACTAACGAAAGGCGGGCGGTATGGAGTCACTCTAAATATGAACCTTGGAGTTGGAGCGTGGATGACGTATCTAGGCTCCGTATTTATATAATAGGGCATGTAGGGATCGAACCTACGACCTGCCGATTAAGAGTCGGCTGCTCTGCCAGCTGAGCTAATACCCCATTGTCTACTGATTTAATTACTTTGATTAAGTAACTTCCTTTATTATATAAACATTACATAGATAATGCAAAGGTACTTACTGGATAAACCATCTATATGATAAATAGCTACGAAAGGTTCAAGAAGTAAAATGATCACCCGTGTACTCATCGATCGGTTCAGTTGCAATGTTCGCTAAGTCGGGTATTGATGTGGCAGAGGAGTGTTCTTTCCGGCGACGATTAGCCTCATAAAATTCATCTGCGAGAAATTCAGCTTGTTCATGGGAAAGGGTAAAAACGATTTCGTTGTTTTTTTCATCGGAAGCTTTTAATAAAACGTAACTGTTTTCGGCATCACGGAGAGTGACATTAATAACTTTTAGATTCATACCTTCGATTTCGTATCTTACTTTCATTCCGTGCATTCAAAACAACCTCCGTTTAATTGTATATAATTATTATTTCATTATATGGACATGCTATTAGTGTTGGTACAGCAGGCAAGTCAACGGAACAATAAGTAATTGGACACTGCTTATTTCTTGAATGAGTTAATCAATTCAAGAACAAAAGTTAATAATGCAATGAGAAACGTACCACTTGCAATTATTAACGTAAGTTCGTTTGACATTGTTTTTCTCACCTCTCTCCGAAGGCGCCTGCTGTACTTCGATTTAGTATTTGACAAAAAGAATAAAATTATCTATTTATAGCACCACAATTCGGTTGTTTTTGTTTCCTTGTGAGAATACGATATGTGCGAATTGAATTGTCCTATTCCTGAGAACGATAAAATTATTTTTCCTGACCTCAGGAAAAACGAAAGACAACAAAACCGCTTCTATGAGCGGCTAAAAAGGCAATCAAGTGATGGGAAATCCAAAGCAGGAAGTAAACGAAGAAACGAATCCATGGTTGGCATGCGTCCATCTGCTAATGCGTACAGCGTGCTCGTAGATAGGGGCGTCGCTTGCTGGAGCTGCTTGATACGGATTCCTTTTTCTTTTATATACTTCGGTATCGTGGTAACAAGTTCTCCTGTACCTGTGCAAAGGGGCAACGGCACAGGCAACACGACATCCCCTTCTCTTTGCCGTGTTCCATCCATACGTGCGATGCCGCGTTCTAACAATAGAAATGCAATATATTCTGGAGGTACTGGTTCTTTTTGTCCTGCAGCATGTGCGCTAATAATCCCAATCCGTTCTAACTCGGTATAGAGTGTCTCCGGTATGGTTATACTTTTTCCTGTCAAAAAGATCACACCTTTCTCGCTTTGTGGAAAGATATGCATGGAGGATGAAAATATATGTACGGAATTGATAAAAAAGAAGCAGAACGCATCGTACGAGAAGTTGAGGAAATTAAGAAGAAATATGAAGAGGAAAGAAAAGAAAAAGAGAAGGGTTGAGGATATCCCCGCCCCTTGTTTTTGGTTAGGAAGGATGCATATGAAAGTGCCAGGTCCTATTTCATTCAATACAGTTCGTTACTTTAGCGGTCAACATTTCTTACCTAATGAGAGTTCACAAAACAATGAAAGGAAGCCCTGATAGACAGTGTAATTCTTTTGAATCGGGAGAAGATGTCAACACTAAAGACCTCTCTGCCTGGTACACAGAGAGGTTCTCCCTTATTTTTCACTTCTCGTATTTATTGTCTTGTTTTTGTCAATGGCTTCAAACGAGGCGGCCATCTCTCTTTGCGTCATTTTTATCTCGTTAACAAAGTTAACCATAAGGGACTTGATTTCTTCTCTTATTTTTTTCTGCTGTTCGATTAGACTTTTGAAAGAGGCTTCCATCTGTTCCTGTGATTTATTTACTGTAGTCAGGCTGGCCGTAGCAGGTGTTGCTGTAAGCAACTGAATACGTTTGAAAAATTCATTA
Source organism: Aneurinibacillus tyrosinisolvens (assembly GCF_001015055.1). Classification (GTDB taxonomy): domain Bacteria; phylum Bacillota; class Bacilli; order Aneurinibacillales; family Aneurinibacillaceae; genus Aneurinibacillus_A; species Aneurinibacillus_A tyrosinisolvens. Next base: position 135,721 of record NZ_BBWZ01000006.1, read on the forward strand.
AGATGCTGGTTCCATTCCTCAAATGCTCTAGCCGCCTGTTCACTGCCTGGATTTTTTGTGTTGTTTTGATAATTATTTTTTATATCTTCAAAAAAGTTTTTTGTTTCTTGTTCTATTTTCATGGTGTTTTCCATTGTTTGAGCCCAAACTTCTTTTTGGTATTCTATCGTCTGCAGTGTAAGGTTTGCCATTTCACTTTGGTATACATACATCAACTTTAGACCAACGAACCAGTCATCCCAGATAAAATCCGCGACATTTCTACTGCTTTGCTTTCCTAAGTGTGCCATCATGGTCTCCTTGTTTATGTTTTTATTGGCATCCATTGATAAGAAGTTTCCCTAATTATACGTAAAAGAAAGCCTATGATAGATACACCTGTTGAGATTTTTATCAATGCACGACGCCGAAATTACCAAAAAGAATGTAAATATCCCTTATGTGTAATTTACACCTAAGTGCGCATTTTGTCAATCATTTCCTATTCGCAATTAACAAAAAATTAATTTTTTCAATCATGGACATGTTCAACATAGACTAAAAAAATAGGACGCCTGTATTTAACAGACGCCATTACGTAGAGTAACTATGAGGTTTTTTGTTGTTTACCCAATAGGGTGTTGAATATAAACCGTTTGGTCGATTATTTCGAAAAGGAAGATTCTTATTTTATCATGGTTGTCTGGATGTTTTCCATGGGTTCTACCTTTTTTGAAGCAGCGAAGTTTCGTGTGGCCAAGCTTACAATAACCAATACGGTGATGTTCATGATTAAAGCTATAACCCCGACGTTTAGGTCCTTTACCCCTTGCGGCAGTGAAGGCAGTAAAGTTCCGACTGTTGTTTTTGTAACGGTAATATAGGTAACGATACAAATGCCGACGATAATCCCGGCGCAAGCCCCATATTTTGTTACAAAGTTGTTTTTCATCAAGCTAAAGAGGAAACAGGGGAATAACTGAGTGACCAGACTGTACCCCATTAAGAGAAGGGTCACAATCGTGTTCCCTCCATTTAATGTAAAGTAAACCGAAATCAAAGATACCACAGGGACCAGGTATTTCGCCAATTTAGATACCTGCAAATCGGTTGCAGAAGGAACAACGACCTTATAAATATTTTTGGCTAAAGAAGTACCAGAAGCCATTAAAAGCATCGAACCGGGAACCAGGGCTGTCAATAAGCCAGCCGCTCCGACAAACCCGACAAGCCATGGATCAAAGGTTTTGACCGAAAGACGCAACAGAGAAAGGTCTTGTTCTGATCCTTTGAGCCCGGGAACTTGTAAAATGGCCGTGAAACCGACAAAGAACACAAACAGAAGCATCAGTGTATACAGCGGGCTCACAATCGCATTCTTACGGAATACCTTTTCATTTTGGGCAGAGTAAACGGCACCAAATGTATGCGGCCACATGTAGAAACCCAACACGGTCAAGACTACGGTAGAAATAAACCAGGAAATGCCCAGCCCCTTTTCAGGCAATGCAAGGAAGGTGGGGTTGGCTGTATGAACGGCTTCAAACATCGGCTGTAAGCCGCCGTAGTAATGGAAGGGCATATAAATCCCGAGAAAAATCACAATGGCAAAAATCATAATGTCTTTTATGACGGCTGTCCATGCCGAGCCATGAATACCAGAAACCATGACATAGATCGTAAGAGAAATGGCTCCAATCCAGATCGCAAATGATGGGGAAATAGAACCATAAGAGGCTTCCGATACAATAATTCCTAAACCTTTAAATTGTAAAATAAGGTAAGGGATCATGGCGATGACCCCAACAAAAGAGACAACAATACCTAAGAATGGACTTTTATACTTGGTGGCAAAAAAATCGGGTTGGGACATCAGATTGTTTTCTTTTGCATATTTCCAAATGAGTGGGAGAAAAAAATAGCCTAAAATGTAAGACAAGGAGATATAAGCTAAAATATACAGGGCGGGTCCGCCTTTGCCGTATGCCCAGGCACTCCCGCCGAGAAAGGTAAAGGTTGTGTAGATTTCACCGGCCATTAGAAGGAACACGAATAAGGCACCAAATCCGCGTCCTCCGACTGTCCATTGCTCGAGATTCATGTCTTTCCCTTTTTTTGCTCGAATCCCCAAATAAAGTGACAGCAGCAAAAAGCCGAAAATGACGATGAGCGCAGCATTCATCAGGCATCACCTTCCTGGTTGGCAGGATCAATTTTATAAATAATGGCCGTAATAACGGAAGTTAAAACGACCCATAACACGATCCAAAAAAGGATAAAGGGCATTCCAAGCACAAAAGGGGTTACTTTATTTACCAGCGGTAGTAACCCCAGCATACCAATAAAGGGAAGCAGGGCAAGAAAATGTATCAGTCTCATCGATAACCTCCATTTATAGAAATCTACTGTTCCAGTAATTTAAAAGTGGCATGGATGAACATTTTTACCCCTTTTTCCAGGGCATCCTCATCAACCGTGAAGCGAGGATGGTGATGTGGATAAATGATGCCCTTTTCTTGATTGCCAGCTCCCACATAGAAGTAAGTACCGGGGGCTTTTTGCTGGAATGCCGAGAAGTCTTCACCACCCATATTCGGTCTCATCATATCAAGGGCTTCATTGCCAAAGACTTCGCAAACCGTATCTTCGATGACCCTCGTCACTTGTTCATTGTTAACTACGGGGTGATAACCAAATACATAGTGGAATGCGTAGGTAGCCCCGTGTGCATCCGTGATTCCTTTAATGACTCTTTCCATAAGCTCTGGCAATGTTTCGCGAACCCTCGAGTCTAAAGTGCGGGTTGTACCACAAATTTGAACGGAACCAGGGATTACGTTGAACGTTGTTCCTCCGATAAATTGAGTGACAGATAGAACAATATTGTCTAGAGGGTCTGTATTTCTTGAAACGATGTGCTGAAGATTGGTTACAACCTGTGCAGCAATGGCGATACTGTCAATGGTTTGATGAGGCAGCGCAGCATGTCCGCCCTTTCCGTGAATGGTCAGGGTGAAGGTATCCATGGAGGCCATCATAGGTCCATATACGACTCCGATTTTTCCAATTTCAAGCGGAGACCAAAGATGTGTGCCAATTACTACATCTACGTTATCCATAACACCAGCACTTATCATTTCCTGTGCACCGCCTGGTAATGTTTCCTCCGCATGTTGAAACAGAAAACGAACTTCACCCTTGATTTGGTCTTGTAGTTGCGCGAGGGTTTTTGCTGTTCCCAGCAACATCGCTGTATGACCATCATGTCCGCATGCATGCATGACACCCGAATTTTGAGAAGTAAATTCGAAGGTGTTTTCTTCTTCGATGGGGAGGGCGTCCATATCAGCCCGGATGGCCACCACTTTACCCGGCTGTTTTCCAATAAGACGAGCCATCACGCTTGTTTTGGTTGGCTTCGAAACTTCTAAGCCATTGAAAGATTGGAGCGTTTCATAGACAAATTGTGATGTTTTTTCTTCATGGAAGGATAATTCGGGATGTTGATGGAGATATCGTCTCCAATTTATGACGTCACTTTTTACTTGGTCTATAAGACTATCAAAGGTTAACTCTGGTTTTACTTTCATTTTCAGACCTCCTTAAGACATATTGTATTGAAAATATAAGCCCATATTAATTCTGAATAATCTAATTTGTCAATACAATTTACAGTTATAGTTAAGTAAAATCACACTCTACAATTCTGAAAATTTAGTATTGTATAATTAATTTGTGTAAGATATATTAAAAACCAAAGAGTTTTGTTTTTTTACTTTTTTACGAAGTTAATTTCAGACCTTTTATAGACATCGTATAGCAAGGGGAAAGGACCATGAAGCTCAAAATCGCAGTCGTTGGACCTGAAATTCTTGTTCATGACATCAGCAAAGTAACAGAGGAATTTGAAGAAATCGAAGTTATCCCGATGATTTATAGCTCTGAATTAGAAGCTCCTTCATTAATTACCCAATTAAAAGAATTTGCCGATTTATTTTTATTTAGTGGGCAGGCACCGTATTATCTTTCACAAAAGGTTTTACCGGATGATCACCGAGCTGTTTTTATTCCGTTTGAAGGGACAGATATTTATAGCGTGCTGGCAAAGATTTACCAGGCGTATCATTTTTTTCCCATTATTAGTTTTGATTGCTTTTCTCCCCAGCATCTACAGGAAGTGTATGAAGAAATGGGACTGGCTGAAGTTTCGCGTTTCACGAAAACAATGGAAGGCTATTGGGATAGTGAAGAGCTATTTCATCATCATATGCATTTATGGACCGAAAAGAAAGTTCAGGTCATTGCAACAGGTCTTCACTCTGTGTACAAGCGGTTAAAACAGTTGAAAGTCCCGGTCTTCCTTATTAAGCATACGAAGCAAACGATTCGTGAAACGGTAAAGAAAGCCATTTTAATGGGAAACGAGCAAAAAAAGCATGGTGCTCAAATTACGGTTCTTCAATTTCAAATCGATGATGATAACTGTCACTTCGATACCTGGGAGAAGGGTGAATATTTGGAAGTAAAACAAAAAATTCTTGCGTATGGAAATGAACTATTTTCTAGCTCAGGCATTATAGACGGTAAGACGATTACACTGTACACGACCCGTGGAATATTAGAAAAGGTGACCAACCATTTGAAGGAGTATACCGTTTTAAATGAGATTCGAACCAAGTTCGCCCATACCATTAGCCTGGGGATTGGGATGGGAAATACAGGAGAAAGCGCGGTGTACAATGCGAGTCGGGCGCTTTTATTCGCCAGGCAAAATGGCGGGAATTGTGCCTTTTTAATCGATGATGAAAAAAAGGCCCATGGACCGCTTGGTTTTTCCCACCCCCTTGAGTATTCGCTCATCAATGTACAGGAGGGGAATTTTTCATCATTAACCGTCCGCAAATTTTTTGCCTGGTTATCCATCATGAGGAGAGACCGTGTAACTGCACGAGAAGTCAGTATTGGAATGAATACAAGTGATCGGCACGCTATCCGCATTTTAAAAAAACTTCGTGACAAAGGAGTGGCCGAAGTCATTGGAAAAGAGTCGATGAACCAGAGGGGGAGACCACGTCCGATATACAAAATTGACCTGATAAGCCTGGCAAGAGAAATCGAGAAAAAGGAATAAAGAAAAGCCATAAAACAGAGAGGTGATTTTATGTTTGCTGATTTTGTGTTTTTAAATGGGCAAGTGATTACCGTTAATAAAGAGAATGGCATTGCCGAAGCGGTTGCGGTAAAAGGGAATCGAATTGTGGCTGTGGGATTAAACGAGGAAGTGGAGAGCTGGATTGGTGATGATACAGAGACGATTGATTTAGAAGGACAAAGCTTACTGCCAGGATTTATTGATTCACATTTACACCTTACCCTATGCGGGACGAACCAGCTTGGGGTTAGCTGTAAAGAACCTCATATTCAGTCCATTGAGGATATCCTGGCAGATTTGAAAACAAAAGCAGAACAAACACCAAAAGGGCACTGGATACGGGCATGGGGCTTCAATGAAACAAAAATATCCGAACAGCGTTATCCAACCCGATGGGAGTTAGATGAAATCTCGACAGAACATCCGATTATGGTTGTTCGTACCTGCAGCCACATCTCAGCTGTAAACAGCAAAGCCCTAGAATTGGCTGCTATTGATGAGCATACGATGGATCCTGAAGGCGGAAAAATAGTGCGTGATGATAAAGGGATTCCTACAGGAGTCTTAATTGAGACTGCTCACATGAGCATATTTCAATTAGCGGCATATACCGAGGAAGAACTAAGAAAAGGCATGGCCCTTGCTTCGAATGATTTTGTTGCTGTCGGCATTACAAGTATTCATGATGCCGGTGGATATGGACCTGATAACATGAGGATTATGCAAAAGGCCGTTCGAGAAAAAGAGGTTAAGGTTCGTGTCTATGCAATAATTTCATCCTTAAATCATTCAGAGAAATTTGTGGCTAAAATGATGGAAGCCGGCATCATCACAGGTTTAGGAGACGAACGATTCAGGATAGGTCCGGCTAAAGTATTTACCGATGGCAGCAGCAGCGGACCGACCATTGCAACAAGAGAACCTTATACGAGCAATCCAAATGATTATGGCATTCTGTATTACAGCCAGGAAGAGTTAAATCGAATCCTTGGAGAAGCTCATGAGAAAGGGTTCCAGATTACAGCGCATGCCCAGGGCGATCGCGCGATTGAAATGATGTTAAATTGTATTGAGGAAGCCCTAACGAATCATCCGCGGACCAACCACCGCCATCGTATTGAGCATGCGGGTGTAACTATGCCTGATTTACTGCAGCGGATAAAAAAGCTTGGCATTATTCCGATTCCAAACCCGCCTTTCTTTTATGAATTTGGTGAAGGATATATCAAAAATTACGGCGAACGAGTCCATCATATGTTTCCTGTTCGTGATTTCATCGATGAAGGCGTAATCGCAGCGGGATCATCAGACAGCCCGGTCACCCATTACAATCCGCTGCTTGGCATTCACGTTGCGGTAAACCGAAAGACTGGTTCTGGCCAAGAAGTCGGAGCGAACCAACGAATTACCCCTCTTGAAGCTATTAAGCTTTATACATGGAATGGAGCTTATGCTAGTTTTGAAGAGAATATCAAAGGCAGCATTGAAGTCGGAAAACTAGCCGATCTTGTCGTCTTAAATCATCGGATTCTTGACGTACCGGAAGATAAAATTAAAGATCTTCGGGTTGAAATGACCATCATTGATGGTGAAGTGGTTTACCAAAAGGAAAAAGAAATGAATAAGGCAGTGGAAAGCGGAATCTAAGGAGGTTAATTTGTGGAAACATTTCCTTTCATTCATGTTAGTGGATCGGCTGTTGAACGTGGCAGAAAAATAGGGCAGCTCGCTAAAAAACAGATCATCCATAATATTAATAGTTACAAGCAAATTTTTATGGATTTGGCCGGAGTTAGTTGGGAAAGTGCAACAACCCGTGCTGCAGATTATATTCCTTGGATTGAACGGTATGATAAGGAGATAATGGATGAAATAAAAGGAATAAGTGAAGGCTCAGACCAAAATTTACTTGATATAGTAGCTTTAAACGCCCGAAGCGAAATCATTTTAAATACGGATGGCTGTACGAGTCTAGCCGTAGTTCCACCTGTTACCCGGAATGGCGACACGCTGATTGGCCAAAATTGGGATTGGCTGGATAAGATAAAGCCTGGGGTTATTATTTTAGAGATTGAACAATCTCCGCGTCCTACCATTTTAATGACGACAGAGGCAGGAATTGTAGGGAAAATTGGAATGAACAGCGAGGGCTTGGGAGTTTGCCTGAATTTATTAGGAACTGCAGATCGGGCAATGGGCGTGCCTATCCATATTGTATTGAGAGGTATTCTAAATAGTAAAAGCCTTTCCCAAGCCGTAGGTCAAGTAGGAAGATTGGCCAGGGGTACGTCTGCTAACTATCTTATCGCCCATAAGGAAGGGGAAGCGTTAGATATTGAGGCAACCCCCCATGATTATGATGTGTTATATCCAGCAGATGGAATGCTGACTCATACGAATCATTTTATTGGGGCGCGTAAGGTCAATATACAGGACACGGCACGAATTAAATTCCCTGATACGCATTTGCGTCAAGGCCGTGCGAATAAATTACTTTTAGCTCAGAACGAAAGTGCAGACGCTCAGGTCTTTAAAACCGTTCTGACCGATCATGTTGGATATCCTGATGGGATCTGCCGACACGGAGAGTTATTTCCGCCTGATTTAGGCCGCCCTGTAGCAGGTAATACAGTGTTCTCCATCATCATGAATTTGTCTCAGGGTGTCATGGAATTAACAACGGGCCAGCCTTGCTCAAGCCCATACAAGATTTATCGTTTTACTACGAATCGCCAAATTGAACCACTCTTTATGCCAAAAGGGAGGGCCTAAAAGATGCTTTATGACTTAACTATCGCTGCCGCCTCCAAACAAATTCAGGCTAAGCAGCTGTCCCCTGCCAGGTTCTTCTTGATCGCATTGCAGTGGTAGATACTCAAATCCAAGCCTGGGTTACGGTTGTAGAGGAGCAGGCATTAGAAGCAGCCAAACAAGCGGAAAAGGAAATTTACGAAGGAAGGATAAGGGGCCCTTTACACGGCATCCCTTTTGGTGCGAAGGATTTATATTATACGGCAGGGATAAGAACAAGTGCGGGCTCAAAAGCACTGGAAGATTTTGTGCCTACCTCGGATGCTACTGTTATTTCTCGTTTAAAAGAAGCGGGGGCAATTTTACTTGGGAAAACAACCATGACAGAATTTGCTTTTTTCGGTGGAGCGCCGTCCACAAGAAATCCTTAAAAGCGACTTATGGACGCGTGAGTCGCGCAGGAGCCATCCCGTGTAGCTGGAGTTTGGATCATGCTGGGGCGATTACCCGAACGGTTGAGGATACAGCCTTGGTATTACAGGTGATAGCTGGGGATGATCCACTGGATTCGACAACGCTACAAACCCCCGTCCCGGATTATACAGGTTCTCTCATGAACGATGTGAAAAATATGGTCATAGGTATTCCTGATACACAGTTTTTTAATGAAGTCGATCCTGAAATCGCACTCGCCTTTAATCAATCATTACTAGACTTTCAGGAGCTTGGTGTAAGAATCGTGTCGGTTTCACTGCCGAAAAATTTAGAGGATGCAAATCAAGCACATCGCATCGTAATGAAAGCTGAAGCGGCTTGTTACCACCAAGACCATTACCCAAAAAACCACACGCTTTACAATCCGCAATTGCGTCAAGAACTGGAACTAGGCCAACTCGTTTCAGCTGTTGATTATTTGCGTGCTCAGCACATTCGTGCTGCTTTTAGGAACGAACTAGTTGATTTACTTGAAGGCGTAGATGCTATTATTACGCCTGCAACGCCCACCCCCGCGCCACAAGGCCTTTCCTATACAGGCTCGCCTGCATTCAACATCCCTTTTACGAACGCAGGGGTTCCTAGCTTAACTCTTCCTAACGGTTTTACCGAAACAACCCGTCTTCCTCTTGGCTTACAATTGGTGGCCCGCCCTTTGGGAGAGGAAAGGTTAATCAAATTAGGGCACGCATACCAGTCTATCACGGATTGGCACAAAGAACGGCCTAGATTAGCCTTTATAAAATAACCGGTAAAAATAAAAGAAGACTTACGTTTGACTCAACGTAACCCCTCTAAGCGCTGAATCTTCATGTCAGATTGGCTTGGAGGGCTTTTTTATCGTTAAAGAAAGCATATGTTGCTTTAAAACAATAAAGTGGTTTGGGGTGGGGACTGATAGGTCCCCCTTTCTCACTATACTCAACAAAAAGAATGGATCTTTTGTAGTAAATTTAGACACATAAAAGGGGGGATGGACAAGCTGTTGCCATTGTGAGCATCTTAACGTCTTGTCCTATCCTGAAGAGAAGAATGCTCTCGTTATTACCGAAGGTATTAAGCAGTATGAGACTGGCTCTATTTTCCCAGTGATTTGCCGTCAGAACCCGAAAATCTACATTTTATCGACATTATACTTTTTCATTTTTCGAATGAGTGTAGAGTGGTCTATTTTTAATAGGGTAGCAGCTTTTCGTATACTCCCCTGTTTTTGCAATGCTTCGGTAATAAGCTTTTTTTCTAACTGTTCTAATGTTTCTCTAAGTCCAGGCATTTCTTCGATATTCTGTTGAGATGCTATCTGCTGTTTTTCACAATGATAGCCAGTGGATGGTTCTTTAATATAAACAGGCAGATGGAATGGCTTGATTTCGCAGTTTATAGTAGAAACAATAAGGTTTTCAATAAGATTACGAACTTCACGGATATTCCCAGGCCATGGATATCCTTCAAGATAACCTATCGTTTCTTCTGAAATGTGCTTCTCGACACGATATTCCTTACAGTATTTATTTAAATAGTAGAAAATAAGCGGTTGAATGTCTTCTCTTCGTGCTCGCAGCGGAGGAATAAAAATATCGACAACATTAAGACGATAATATAAATCTTCGCGAAATTCTCCCCTCTTTACCAATTGTTTTAAATCCCTGTTTGTAGCTGAAAGAATTCGGATATCGAGAGATATGCTTTTCACCCCGCCTACTCTTCGCAATTCCCGTTCCTGAATGACCCGGAGGAGCTTTCCCTGTAGATTTATCGGTAGGTCGCCGATTTCATCTAAAAGAATCGTCCTTCATTGGCCAATTCGAATAATCCCGGTTTACCCAAAGTATGGGCACCAGAAAAAGCCCCCTTTTCATAACCGAATAGTTCTGCTTCTAGCAGAGTTTCAGGGATAGCCGCACAGTTTACTTTAATAAAAGGTTTTTTGGAACGTCTGCTGTATTTATGGATGACATTAGCAATCACTTCTTTTCCCACGCCAGATTCTCCCCGAAGCAGTATGCTGGTGGGATAGCGCGCAATGTGCCGCATGGAAGTAATTAAGGACTTCATTTGTTCGCTTTGAAAGATAAATTCCGGCTCAGACGGATGTGAGTAAGCGATTTCTTCAGAAAATTTTTCGCTTAGTCTCCTCGCTTTTTCTAGATCTTCCTCAAGTTTTTTTAAATAGCTAATATCACGGGCATTATTGACAACCATTATAATTTTTCCGTTTTCATCTTTTATAGGTATTCCTGTCACCATAATGTTTTTGCCTTTACCTATGGTTTGCAGGCGTGAAACGATTTTTTGTTCTGTAAGTACCTGAAGACTGACCGATTCCGAAATCATACCTTCCTGTACAAGCCAGCTCATATGTTTGCCAACCAAATCTTCTCTTTTATAACCTGTCATTTTTTCATAAGCACTGTTTACACGAAGTGTATAACCTTCCCCGTCAGTTAAATAAAGACCATCCTGTGAAGCATCAAAAATGGCATTAAGCTGGGAAATGATTTTTTCATGAATTTCTTTGTGGCTGAGCGACCTATTCATTACCGCAGTGGTTTCCACTCTTTCTTTCATTCACGATCCTCCCATTTTATCGGTGTAATATGGCACCATGGTAGAATTATGCACCAAACTTATGGTGTTATTGTACACCGCTGTCCTACATTTTTATAGTATTTTTTGAATATTCTAACCGAATTTAGATTGTTAAGAAGTGGCATGTTTTTTGCAAATACAAAAATAGGCAAGAAATATAGTTTAAAGGAGGCTTTGTCATGATTAAACCTAAGTTATTCGTACTGGATACTGGAACAATGAAAATGGACAAAGGATACATGGTCGCGATGCATAATCCGGCATCGATTTCCAATCCTAATCCGCCTGCTGAATATATTGAGTTTCCAGTATATGCGGTTCTTATTGATCATCCAGAAGGGAAAATTCTTTTCGATACAGGTTGTAATCCGGAAGGGATGGGGAAAGGCGGGCGTTGGCCGGAAGGAGTACAGCAGCTGTTTCCTTATTTAGCAAATGAAGAATGTTACTTAATCAATCGGTTAGCTCAATTAAAAGTTCGTCCTCAAGATATTAAGTATGTTGTGGCTTCCCACCTGCATCTTGATCATGCCGGCTGTCTTGAACTTTTTACAAATGCGACGATTATTGTACACGACACCGAACTATCGAATACGATGAAATCATTCGCAATGAGCAGGGAGTTGGGTGCTTACATCTGGGCAGACATTGACGCCTGGATCCGTACGGGGCTTAACTGGAAGACGATTCAGCCTCAGGATAAAGAAGTTCCTCTAGTGGAAGGTGTTAAAATATTAAACTTTGGCCCTGGTCATGCATGGGGCATGCTTGGTTTGCATGTGGAACTTCCAGGTACGGGAAGTATTGTGCTCGCTTCCGATGCTATTTACTCAGCGGAAAACTATGGGCCTCCGGCAAAAATACCAGGGATTATATACGACTCTGTCGGCTTTGTTAACACTGTGAATAGGATTCGTGAATATGCGGCCCGAACAAAGTCACAAGTGTGGTTTGGACATGATTCAGATCAATTCAGTAAGTTTATCAAATCAACAGAAGGATATTACGAATAAAAGCAGGGTTAACCAACAATAAAAAGGAGTGAAGAACAATGAAAGGCAAAGTAGCGGTTATGACAGAACCGGAAAAGCTAACATTCGCGGAGTATGAACTGCCTGACGCAGGTCCAGGTGCTATACTTGTCAAAGTAATCCGGACCAACGTATGTGGTTCTGAACTACATATCTGGAAGGGACAGCATCCAACAAAAAAATCAGGTGTTATGGGGCATGAGATGGTTGGTATGATCGCCAAGCTGGGAGAAGGTGTGGAAACAGATTATGCGGGAAACCCGGTAAAAGTCGGTGATCGGATTGCTTCAGCTTATTTTTTAACATGCCGTAAATGTAACTCGTGTCAGGAAGGAAAATTCCATCTTTGTGAAAACGCTTACAAATTCTGGGCGAAAAACCCGGAAGAAGCCCCTCATTTTCACGGGTCATTTGCCACACATTATTATATCCATCCAGATCAATACTTTTATAAAGTTCCTGATAACGTTTCCGATTCTGCGGCAGCAAGTGCAAACTGTGCGCTTTCCCAAGTATATTTCGGAATTGAAAAGGCAAATGTTCATTTTGGGGAAACGGTTGTCATCCAAGGTGCCGGAGGATTAGGGTTAAACGCAGCTGCGGTAGCAAAAGAGTTTGGCGCCCGTGTTATTGTCATTGATGCTGTGGCATCTAGATTGCAGAAGGCCAGCTTATTTGGTGCAGATTATGTCATCGATATGAATGAATACGATACGGTAGAAAAGAGAGTTCAGGCTATTTTAGACGCGAATGGTGGAAAAGGTGCCGATGTGGCAATGGAATTGACCGGTGTACCGGCCGCCTTCAACGAAGGCATCCATCTTTTAAAGCCGGGAGGCAGATATATTAGCATCGGAAATATTTCACCGGGAAAAATGATGTCGTTCGATCCGGGATTGATGACAAGAAAATCAATCCAGATTATTTCTCTCGTGCGCTACGATCCATGGTATCTCCAGAAAGCTCTTCAATTTCTCGCTGAAAAAGGGGATAAGTACCCTTTTAATGAGATGTTGGACTGTGATTTTTCGCTTGATGAAATTGGACAGGCGCTTGATAAATCTGCAAACCGGGAAATTACAAGGGCATCCATCGTATTAGAATAAAGTCCTACTTTATGCTGATTGGGAGGAAGACGATGAAACCTTTACAAATATTTATTAATGGAAGATGGACAGATAGTGTCTCGGGTAATCATTTTGCAACAATAAACCCGGCGACGATGGAGGAAATTGCTCAGGTGCCACGCGGTGATAAAGCGGATATTGATAAAGCTGTAGAGGCAGCACGAGCGGCTTTTGAATCTGAAGAATGGAAAAATTTTCTACCCGCTGATCGAGGCAGAATTATGCATGAGATTGCCCGTTTGATTCGTGAGCAAAAAGAGGAACTCATCCAGCTCGAAACCAGGGATACCGGAAAACCGCTTGCCCAGGCAGCCGTAGATGTGGAAGTAGCGGCCCGATATTTTGAGTACTATGCAGGTGTCGCTGACAAAATTCTTGGAGAAACCATTCCGATTCGATCAGACGTGCTTGATTTTACTCTTCGCGAACCGCTTGGTGTGACGGCCCATATCGTTCCATGGAATTACCCGATTCAAATTGCCGCTCGCAGTCTGGCTCCTGCGTTTGCGGCCGGAAACACATCGGTTATTAAACCGGCCGAGGATACACCATTAACGGCTCTGCGGCTTGCGGCTATTTGTGAACAGGCAGGAATGCCGAAAGGGACTGTAAATGTTGTTACCGGATACGGGTCGGAAGCAGGAGCAGCATTAGCTGCCCATCCCGATATCGATCATATTACATTTACCGGTTCAGTCGATACAGGAACAGAAGTAATGAAAGCAGCAGCGGTAAATATTAAACCGGTTACCCTCGAATTGGGAGGGAAGTCACCGAATATCGTGTTTGAAGATGCTGACTTAGAAGAAGCAGCGCAATGGGTTGTGCGGTCCATCATCCAGAACACAGGGCAGACCTGTTCGGCAGGTTCACGCCTTCTTGTTGAACGATCTATATATTCCTCTTTTACTTCTATGGTAAAAGCAAATATGGAGAAACTGCGTGTAGGAGCAGGAGAGGATAATCCAGATATAGGACCGATTATATCGGAGAAACAGTTGCAAAGAATTGAGTCATATATGGAAGTCGCCCAAAAGGAGAGGGCAACCATTTTGCTGGGCGGAAAAAGATGTGAAGAGGTAGGCAATGGGTTCTTTTTTGAACCGACCATTATTGATGGAGTTACAACAGACAGCAGGCTTGCACAGGAAGAGATTTTTGGTCCAGTGCTTGTTGTTCTGCCGTTTGATTCACCACAGGAAGCGGTAAAGATAGCCAATGATACAGCGTACGGGTTGGTGACGGGGGTGTGGACATCCAATATTCATAAAGCACATTGGGTTGCTTCACGAGTTCGTTCAGGGCAGGTATTCGTTAATAATTATGGCGCTGGCGGTGGAGTGGAAATGACATTTGGCGGTTATCGTAAAAGTGGGTTTGGCCGTGAAAAAGGACTGGAAGCGCTTAAGTATTATACGCAGGTTAAAAATGTAGCGATTAAGTTTCAAATATAATGATTGTCCGAGCTTAACGAACTATTTTAAGAGTAGGTCAGGCTGTCGAGAGCGTCTCGGCAGTCTTTTTATTTATTACAGACAAAAAGAGGCTTATGTATTAATAAGTAGTTAAAACATTTTAATGATTTTATATATTGACAATTTTTAAGTTAAAACATACCATAAGGGTATCAAGGATATTGGATCCAATATTCAAGTTGTTTCGTAAAAATTACCATAAGAAAATGAAACTTTGTGATTTAATCTTTTTAAAATTAAAAATTAGGAGATGAATAGGGATGACAATTAAAAAAGGCTGGAACGGACGTTTTTTTGAGGATTTTGAAGTGGGAGATATTTATCCTCATCCACTTGGCAGGACGGTAACACAAACAGACAACATATGGTTTACACTTCTTACGCAAAATACAAACCCAATCCACTTTGACACTGTTTATTCGGAGAAGACAGAGTTTGGCCGACCTCTTGTAGATTCTACCTTTACAGTAGCTTTAGTAACAGGCCAATCGGTAACCGACATTTCCCAAAATGTAATGGCAAACCTCGGCTGGGACGAAATACGACTTCCAAACCCTGTTTTTGAAGGAGATACAATTTACTCCTATAGTGAGGTTCTTGAGAAGCGTGAATCTAAGTCTCGCCCCAATGTAGGAATTGTAAAAGTAAAAACAGGTGGATATAACCAGGATGGTAAGGTGGTTATTGAATTTAAGCGTACCTTTATGGTGTATAAGCATGGTTGTGCTCCTGATATGACCAATGATTTGCTTTCCAAAGTTTTGAAGCAAGAGTCAATGAGTTAATCATTCAATTACATTATTCTCAAAACATCTATCACATAGGAGGAGGAAGAAAAAATGGCACAAAAAACGGAAGAAAAGATAAATCACAATGAATTACACGAAGAACTACGAAAAGGTGTACGTAAAGTTTGCAGTCGTTTTCCTGATTCTTATTGGCGTGAACTGGAAGCAGAACATGCTTATCCAGGAGAGTTTGTGGAAGCGTTAACAAAAGGAGGATACCTGGCAGCTTTGATTCCGGAAGAGTATGGCGGCTCCGGATTCGGGATTACCGAAGCTTCCATTATACTTGAAGAGATTAATCGTTCTGGTGGGAATGCGGGTGCATGCCATGCACAGATGTATACGATGGGCACAGTGCTCCGTCATGGATCCGAAGAACAAAAAAATAAATATTTACCACAAATCGCAGATGGCTCACTCCGTCTTCAAGCCTTTGGTGTAACAGAACCGAATACCGGAACGGACACCACCCAACTAAAAACAACGGCTGTACGTAAGGGCGACAAATATATAGTTAACGGGCAAAAGGTGTTTATTTCACGTGTGGAGCATTCAGACATGATGATATTGCTTGTCCGCACAACACCGCTCGATCAAGTCAAGAAGCGAACAGAAGGTTTGTCAGTGTTGTTGGTCGATTTGCGGCAAGCGATTGGGAATGGAATCACGGTCCGCCCTATTCGTACAATGATGAATCACGCCACTACAGAGCTTTTCATTGAAGATTTAGAAGTACCTGTTGAGAACCTTATCGGGGAAGAAGGGAAAGGGTTTCGCTATATTCTAGATGGAATGAATGCAGAACGCATTCTTATCGCAGCTGAATGTATTGGAGATGGCAGGTGGTTTGTTGAGCGGGCGACGAATTATGCAAACCAACGGGTTGTCTTCCAGCGTCCAATCGGTCAGAATCAGGGCATTCAATTTCCAATCGCAAGATCCTATATCAACGTGGAAGCGGCTGATTTAATGCGCTTTCGGGCGGCAGAACTTTTCGATAGGGGCGAGCCATGCGGGGCAGAAGCAAATATGGCGAAATTGCTAGCTGCCGACGCTTCCTGGGAAGCGGCTAATGCAGCTTTACAAACCCACGGTGGCTTTGGATTCGCGGAAGAATATGATGTTGAACGCAAATTCCGTGAAACACGTTTGTATCAAGTTGCTCCTATTTCTACCAATTTAATTTTATCCTATGTAGCGGAGCATATATTAAAACTACCTCGCTCTTATTGATTTTCGGATCCAATATCCGTATTGAATGGGGTGTAAGCAATTATTATGATTTTACGGAGGTGTACAAATGCTACCATTGGAAGGAATTACTGTAGTGTCACTAGAGCAAGCCATTGCCGCTCCATTTGCCACACGCCAGCTGGCTGATTTAGGTGCTCGTGTTATTAAAATTGAACGACCGGATGTGGGAGATTTTGCCCGTCAATATGATACAACCGTAAATGGAATATCCAGCCATTTCGTGTGGACAAATCGCTCCAAACAATCCATAGAACTGGATTTAAAAACCGAAGAAAGCCAGCAAATACTGTTAGATTTGCTTGCGAAGGCTGATGTGTTTGTACAGAATTTAGCCCCTGGAGCCATTGACAGGCTTGGATTTAGCCCGGTTGAATTACGCGAGAAATTTCCCGGCCTTATTATTTGTGGTATTTCCGGTTATGGCACGGAGGGGCCGTATCGGGATAAAAAAGCATATGATTTGCTCATTCAGTGTGAATCCGGGCTTGTTTCATTGACTGGTACAGCGGAGGCCCCATCGAAGGTAGGAATTTCGATTGCCGATATTGCGGCCGGTATGTATGCGTATACTGGGATTTTGACCGCGCTCCTTCAGCGCCAGAAGACGGGAGAAGGTACAGTTTTAGAAGTATCAATGCTGGAAGCACTTGGGGAATGGATGGGTTATCCCCTTTACTATACGCATTATGGCGAAAAAGAGCCGCAAAGGACGGGTGCAAGACACGCCACAATCTATCCATACGGTCCGTTTCCAGCCAAAGATAATAAAACGGTGTTTTTCGGAATTCAAAACGAGCGGGAGTGGGCACAATTTTGCGAATGGTGCTTGAGCAGCAGGAAATTGCATTGGACCCGCGCTTTAACCTGAATCATAAGCGTATTCACAACCTAAAAGAACTGGAAAAAATAATCAATGACAAGCTTCTGACCCTGACAGCCGATGAGATTATGGGACGTCTGGAGGCTGCGAAGATAGCAAATGCACGCATGAATACAATGCATGAGTTTATTGAACATCCCCAGCTCAAAGCGCGCAACCGCTGGCGAGAGGTGGAGACAGAAGTAGGGCCTGTGCGTGCGCTTATCCCACCGGCTATGCCGGAAGGAATAGAGCCGGTCATGAAGCCAGTGCCGCGTCTTGGGGAACATAATGAATTAATTTTGGCTGAGATAGGCCGCAGTAAGAGTGTCATAAACAAAGGGTAGGAAAGGAAGCCGAAAGGGGGGAGAGATACATGCCACTGTGGCGAAGCTGGATGTTTATACCGGGGAATCAGGAAAGAAAGCTCGCGAAAGCGGCGCAGACAGAAGCGGACGTTATTATTTATGATTTAGAAGACGCAGTTCCTATTGAGGAGAAAAAACAGGCAAGACAGATGGTTAAACAGGCGCTAACGAAAAAAAATGGAAGAGAAACATTTGTCCGGATTAATGATCTGTCCACCCCGTATTTTATGGATGATATACAGGAAATGGTAGGATATGGCGCTGATGGCATTATGCTGCCGAAAACAGGGAAGAAAGAGGACATTGACCTGGTTGATTATCTTCTAAGAGCAGCGGAAATGCGGCACGGCCGCAAAGTTGGTGAGACAGTGATTATGCCGCTAATTGAGTCGGCGTCCGGATTGCACCACGCCTTTGATATCGCAAAAGCCAGTGACAGGATCCGCTGCCTGGCATTCGGGTCGGTCGATTACACGCTGGATGTTTACGCCGAACTTACGAAAGAAGGAACAGAAATCCTCTTTGCCCGCTCCTGGCTTGTTAATGTGTCACGAGCTGCAGGTATCCACCCGCCAATAGATGGGGTCTACGTAGACATTCAAGATGAAGAGGGTCTTAAAAAAGAAGCCAAATTGATTAAGCAGCTTGGTTTTCAGGGGAAATTGGCACTTCATCCTAAACAAAATGTCATTATTAATGATGTGTTTCTGCCCTCAGAGGAGGAAATCAAGCTGGCCCGGCGCATTACGCAAGCGTTTGATGAGGCCATAAAGCAGGGAATCGCCGCCATTCAGGTCAATGGTAAGATGGTTGATTATCCTGTGGCGATGCGGGCGCGCAAAATGATAGAGCAGATGGAAGCGCTTGGGTCAAGTGAAAGGGAAGAAAAGCGTGCAAACTAAACCATACTCTCCTTCTGTAATCCCGGGAGTGGGTTACAATACAAGTGGATTTAAAACAAACAACGTAATTTAAAAAATGTGAATAATTCAGAACAATTTATATTATCTGTTTACCCTTTTTACTATCTATATTATATTAGGATTAAGGATTATGGATCCAAAATGTTAGAGTATTTTTCCTATTAGCTTTATAATGAAAGAAAAACACATAAAGCTTAGAGGAGATTGGAAAAAACATGGAGCCAATTATTATACAACCTGCACGGGAAAAAGTAGCCGCTATTTTAAGGAAAGCGATATTCCTGGGTGAATTAAAACCGGGTGAAGTTCTGTCACAGGAGGAAATGGCCAGCAAGCTTGGTATTTCCCGCATGCCTGTAAGAGAAGCCTTTCAAATGCTTGAACGAGATGGCTTGCTTGTGCTGCAAAACCGGCGCGGTGCTGTGGTACGTGGCTGACGCTGGCCGATATTCAGGAACATTACGAACTGCGCGCTTTAATGGAAGGGGAAGCAGCCGCCCGGGCCAGTAGATATGGTGAAGATTTTACATCAATTTTTTTAGCACTTGAGAAAACCGAACAGGCAGCACAAAGTGGGGACGTAGCAGCGTACGTATCAGCTAATGACGAGTTTCATCATGCTATTTGGAAGACGGGGAAAGGACAGCGTTTAGAAACGCTGTTACACCAGATATGGAATGGGCTCCCGACCCGTCTTCCGGAGCTGCTGACTGAGCAAATCGAGCGTTCATTATCTGAACACAAGCAGCTTGTTAAGGTCATTTCCGAACGAAAGGCAGACGAGGCACGAGCAACAATGTCTCATCATATTATGCGAAGTTTTCACGATTTTGTCGCCTCTAGAGAACATACACAGCAAGCTCCCACACAAGCAGAGGGAAAAGGCGAATAAGCATTCACTACGTAACCAATAGATTGTCCGCTCCAGCAGATAGGAGATCTGCGTATCTTCTGCCTGCTGGAGCGGATGGTCACACAGATGGATAATCTCCAGAAAGAAGACCCTGCTACATAAGAAAAATAGTAATTGTGTAAGCGTTATCTTCAAAACATTTTGTCATTAGGGGGATGTTGTTAATGAAAAAAAGGTTGGCCATCTGTTTACTTGTTTTGCTCCTCGGTTTATTAACTGCCTGCGGGGGCGGAGGCAGTAAGGAAACTGCCAAGAGTGATAACGGAAATAAAGGGGATGGCAAACAAATTGTCATCAAGTTCTCACATGTTACTTCGGTTGAAAGTGTAAAAGGAAAAGCGGCGCAAAAATTTGCTGATCTGGTGGCAGAAAAAACAGGCGGGAAAGTAAAAGTGGAGGTATATCCATCGTCACAGCTGTACGGTGATAAAGAAGAATTGGATGCGCTGGTATCCGGAAACGTGCAAATGATTGCCCCTTCCGTGACCAAAATGGTAAAGCTCGACCCACGCTGGCAATATGTGGACATGCCGTTCCTGTTTAGGGATGAAGCACACTCTCTGAAATTCTTCGAGAGTGATTTGGCGAAAAAACTGATGAACAGTGAGCAGCTGGTAGGTAACGACATCATGGGTCTGGCTTTCTGGGAAAATGGCTTTAAACAGGTCACAAACAACAAAAGAGCGTTGAAAACACCGGCTGATTTTAAAGGGCTGAAATTCCGCGCACAGGCAGGCAAAGTATTGGATGGACAGTTTAAAGCACTGGGAGCAGGATCTGCAACCATCCCGTTCGGTGAATCGTACGCGGCTCTGCAGCAAGGTACGGTAGACGGACAGGAAAACACATTCAACAACATTGATACACAAAAGTATCAAGAAGTACAAAAGTATATGACGGTTAGTAACCATGGACGTATTGATTATGGTATTTTCGTCAATAAGCCGTTCTGGGATAACATGCCGCAAGACGTTCGTCCGAAGGTTGAAGGGGCTTTAAAAGAAGCTACTGACTATGCGAATCATATGGCAAAGGAGGAAAACGACAAAAGCTATGAAAACCTGAAAAAATCAGGCAAAATGCAAATTACGGAACTGACGGATGCAGAGCGTGCCGAGCTGGAAAAAGCGCTGCAGCCGGTATATGAGCAGTTCAAGTCCGTTATTACCCCTGAGCTTATCGACGGAATAAAGAATCTGAAATAGGGTTACTAAGGAAGGGCACTGCATTATTGGTGCTTCTTCCTCCTTAATTGAAGGAGGGATATCATTGAAAAGCTCGAAAAAGATGTGGGATTTGCTTGAAGACATCGCCGCAGGCTCCTTTTTATCCGTTGGTATCGCATTTGTTTTTTACGGTGTTCTCATGCGCTATGTTTTTAATGAGCCAAAAGCCTGGGTAGAAGAAATAGCTAACTATACACTTGTATGGGGTGCGCTGCTCGGCGTTTCAGTTGCATTGCGTAATAATCACCATATTCAGGTGGACATACTGTATGATAAACTGCCGCGTAGGATGCAGCGTTTGGTAGATCTTTTTGCAAACCTCATGGGAATTTTATTTAGTATTTTCTTTATGTATTACGGGTATGTTTTGGTGGCGAAGAGGTATACGTCCGGCATGGTTTCGATGGATGTCGGTATTCCAATGTGGATGGTTTATCTGATTCTCCCAATTTCAGGCATTATGCTCCTGCTTCGCTTTATCGAGAAGTTTGTCCAGGCAGTGCGTGGAGAAAAAATCGTAAATACAGTAGATATGGTAGAGATATCTGAAGAAAAGGAGAATGCCCCGCATGGTACTCACGCTATTTAGTAGTTTCATAGGTCTTATGCTGCTCCGGGTACCGATTGCCATCAGTCTGGCATTGTCTACTGTACTGGTGTTGATGATGTCTGACTTTAACATGAACATGGTGCCGCAGCGGATGTTCGCAGCGCTTGATTCATTTCCACTGATGGCGATTCCCGGCTTCGTACTGGCCGGCGTCATTCTGGCTCGTGGCGGAATTTCCAAGTATTTAATTGAAGCGCTGCGCACATGGGTGGGTCATCTGCAGGGTGGGCTATCTGTTGTTACCATATTGGCTTGTATGGTGTTTGCGGCCATTTCTGGTTCCAGTCCGGCGACGGCTGCCGCAATCGGAGCGATTATGATTCCAGCGATGGTCAATGCGGGTTATGATAAAAAGTATGCTATGGGACTGGTAGCCGCCTCAGGTACATTAGGGATTTTAATTCCGCCAAGCATTCCGCTCATCATCTATGGAATTACCGCCGAAGAATCCATCGGCAAACTGTTTATGGCTGGCGTCATCCCAGGATTGCTGCTGGGTGGTATCTTGATCATATCCGCTATTTTCTTTGCCCGGAAGCATGGATTTGGAAGTGACGAAAAATCTTCGATGGAAGTGCGTATGAAAGCCTCGATTAAAGCGCTATGGGGCGCGTTTCTGCCCATCCTAATTCTGGGCAGTATCTATACCGGAGTGGCAACGCCCACGGAATCAGCCGTTATCGCGGTTGTATACGGTATCATCGTCTCGGTTGTCATTTATCGGGAGATGGGTATAAAAGACATTCGCCCCCTTCTGGTAGAAACCATTAACATTACGTCGATGATTTTCCTTATTATTGCCGCTGCCAGCCTGTTCGGCCTGTACCTGACGAATGAACAGGTGCCACAAACCGTGGGGGCATGGATTGCGGAAAGTAATATAAACAAATGGATGTTCTTTCTTGTCGTCAACCTCCTGTTCTTTTTCCTGGGAATGTTTCTGGAAGCGGTTTCGATTATCCTGATTACACTGCCAATTTTGCTTCCGATTATCCATCATCTCGGCATTAATCCGATTCATTTCGCAATTGTTATGACCGTAAATATGGAACTTGCGATGATTACGCCTCCGGTCGGTCTAAACTTGTTTGTTGTAGGCGGTATTGCAAAAGAGAAACTTGAACTCGTCGTACGTGGGGTTGCTCCCTTTATTGTTTTGTTTATCATCGTGCTGGCATTTTATGTTATTTTCCCGCAAATTTCACTTTGGCTGCCGAATATGATGGAATAAAGAAACCAAGGAGGACGAAAAACAATGAGTATAAGCAGGCAAATCGCTTCTTATCTGATAAAAACAAAATATGAAGACATGCCTTCAGAAGCAGTAGAATTTACGAAGTTATGTGTGCTTGATTGGCTTGCCTCAGCGCTGGCTGGACGGGAGGAGCCGCCCATTCAAATGATTCATCAGGTGGTGAGGGAATCCGGAGGAAATCCCCAGGCTACGCTTGTAACAGGAGAGCGGTCATCTGTATTGAATGCAGCGCTCGTTAATGGAGCGTCAAGCCATGTTGTGGAGCTTGATGATATTCACAAAGCATCCATTATCCATGCAGCAACGGTTGTTATTCCGGCAGCACTGGCAGTAGCGGAATGGAAGAAATTAAGCGGAAAGGACTTGCTGCTGGCAGTAGCACTCGGGTATGAAGTGTGTTATCGCGTCGGGGAAGCGGTTAGCCCATCCCACTATTATTACTGGCACAATACAGCAACGTGCGGCACGTTTGGCGCAGCCGCTGCGGCCGCCAAGCTGCTCGGGCTTAATGAGAATCAGATTGTCCAGGCGCTTGGGAATGCCGGCACACAGGCGGCCGGATTATGGGAATTCATTGAAGACGGGGCCATGTCTAAGCAATTGCACCCTGGCAAAGCAGCTATGAATGGGGTGCTGGCGGCCTTACTTGCCGAAAAGGGATTTACCGGGGCAGAATGCATTTTTGAAGGGAAACGTGGATTTTTCCAGGCCATGTCAGAGCAATATGATGCCAGCAAAATGACGGAAGGGCTCGGTACAACATTTAAAATTACGGAAAATTCGTTTAAAATTCACGCTTCATGCCGCCATACCCACCATGCGATGGATCTTGCACAGGTGTTGTGTCAGGAAAGACAGCTGAAACCGAGCGATGTGAAGGCGATTCGTGTTAAAACGTACCGTGCTGTCGTAAACATTACCGATAACCCGGACCCCAATACAGTATACGCTTCCAAGTTTAGCTTGCAGTACTGCGTAGCACTTGCACTATTGACAGGTAAAACATCGCTGCCCGATTTTAGCGAAGAAGCCTTATATAACGAGGACATTCGAGACTTGATGAAGCGGATTTCTGTTTCAATTGATCCCGAAGTGGATGCGGCTTATCCAAGTAAATGGGGCGCCAAGTTTGAAATCGAATTTGCCAGCGGTGATAAACTGACGCTTACGGCCGATTATCCAAAAGGCGATCCTGAGAATCCGGTGTCAGCCATTGAGTTGATGGATAAATTCCGTGCATTGACGTTACGGCTTCGGAAGGAAGAAGTAGAAGGCTTTATCGATACGGTCATGAATTTGGAGCAAGTAGAAGATGTCCAAGATTTTTGGATGCTTAGTATGGTAAAGGGCGGATGAGAGGTATGCGGGAGATAACGTACAGCCAGATTGTGGAGGCGGTCAAACGGTTATGTATCGATGCGAACTATGATCTGGGTGCCGATGTTGTAACCGCCTTCCATGAAGCGGCGGGTAAAGAAGAATCTCCGGTTGGCAAAGAAGTGATTCACCAGTTAATCACAAATGCGGAAATCGCCGCGGCAGAACGCGTACCGATGTGCCAGGATACAGGAATGGCCGTTTTTTTTGTTGAGTTAGGACAGGAGTGCCGCATTACAGAGGGAAGCTTATATGATGCGATTAATGAGGGGATTCGTCAGGGGTATGGAGAAGGATATCTACGGGCTTCGGTTGTACAGGATCCGCTTGTACGTCAGAATACGGGTGACAACACACCTGGCATTATTCACGTGGAGCTGGTGGCTGGCAATCAGTGTACGCTTCACATGACGGCGAAAGGCTTCGGCAGCGAAAATATGAGCCAGCTTAAGATGCTAAAGCCTTCTGACGGGATTGAGGGAGCCAAGAAATTTATTATCGAGACGGTGAAAATGGCAGGACCGAATGCCTGTCCGCCAATGGTGGTGGGCGTTGGCCTTGGCGGAACTTTTGAGAAATCGGCTTACCTGGCGAAAAAATCGTTGCTCCGTCCACTTGGACAGCGTCACGAACGCCCCGACGTGGCCAATCTTGAAGAAGAGTTAATGACAGAGATTAACCGTCTTGGTATTGGACCGCAGGGAATGGGAGGCCGGACAACCGCACTTGACGTTCATATTGAGGTATTCGCTACGCATATTGCTGGCCTGCCGGTAGCCGTCAATATTAACTGCCATGCCAGCCGCCATAAGACGGCGGTCGTCTAAGGAGGAGAAAAGATGAAACAGGTAAGGCTCCCATTGTCCAAAGAGCAGATAGAGGAATTGCGGGCTGGCGAGAGAGTAGAATTGACCGGGATGCTTTATACCGCGCGGGATGCCGCTCATAAACGGATGTATGAAACGCTGGAAAGCGGGAATGGCCTTCCGGTAGAAATTGCGGGACAGATTATCTATTATGTTGGCCCGACGCCGCCAAAACCTGGGCAGGTTATCGGTTCAGCGGGACCCACAACGAGCAGCCGGATGGATGCGTATACCCCGCGTCTTCTCGAAATGGGACTCAGAGGGATGATCGGAAAAGGAAAACGAAACGCTGAAGTAAAAGAAGCGATAGTGAGACAGCAAGCTGTTTATTTTGCAGCAGTAGGCGGGGCGGCGGCGCTGATTGCCCAAACCATTCGCTCCGCGGAGGTAGTAGCGTATGCTGATTTGGGAACAGAAGCAATCTATCGGCTGGAGGTGGAGAAATTCCCGGCAATTGTAGTGAATGATATCTATGGAAACGATTTATATGAGCAGGGAGAAGCACAATTTGGTTTAGGATAAGCGAAGGAAAGGATAGATAGAGATGTCAGTACAAGCAGCAGGGAGAAGGATATGGTGGAGAGGGCTTAGTGTATGTGCCGCCGCCATTGTCTTTGGAACGATTTTTCTTCTGTTGCACCAGCGGGCGGGAGATAAAGCGTGCCTTACTCTTGCCCTAACCGGCGCGGCAATTGTCCTCTGGGTGGCTGAAACCATTCCGATTGGACAAACCTCATTTTTGGTTTTACTAATTATCGGCTTTACTGGGATTGTACCCCTGGATACGGCGCTGAGCGGTTTTGCTTCCAGCGCTATTTTTCTTATTATTGCGGGCATGATGATGGCCCGGGCTGTAAACGATACCTCTCTCATTCAACGGTTAACATATTATATATTATTGAAAATTGGCTCAACTACTTCACGTATACTGGCCGGAATCATTCTTATTTCACAGATTCAGGCGTTTTTTATTCCGGCAACGGCAGTACGTACCAGTTTGCTGTTGCCGGCAATTATAAATCTTATGAAAATGTTTGATTATCGGGCACACCCGAATATACGCAGACAGCTTATGCTTGGGGTTGCTTTTGGTGGCAACATTAGCGGTACGGCCATCCTGCCAGCCGCGATTGGGAATGTGCTGACGGTTGAAATTTTAAATTTGTATCTTCATACAAGTATTTCTTACTTTCGATGGCTCTGGCTGGCTTTTCCGATTTGGCTGTTATTAATCCCGGCAGTATGGTATATTATCAGGCGCACGTATCCTGCGGAGATAAAAGAAATTCCAGGTGTGCAGGAAGTAATGGAGAAGCGCTTGCATGAACTCGGACCCCTTACCTGGGCAGAAAAACGCTGTCTGGCCATTTTAACTGTTACTGTTGGACTGTGGGCGACAGAATCACTGCATCACATGGTCCCTGCTATTCCTGCTATATTCGCTGTTATCCTGCTTAGCCTGCCCGGTATTGGAGTGACAAGTTGGGAGAACACTACAAAAATTAATTTGGATACCGTTTTTATTCTTGGCATTACGCTTTCGCTTGGGAAAGTACTGAATGAGACAGGTGCGATCCAATATGTAAGCCAAATGCTTGAACATAAGTGGCTGATAAACAGCTTTCATATTCCGATTTTTGCTATTTTACTTGTTGTGCTGTTCACCCAGATTTATCATTTGGGTGTCTCAAACGTATCGACCGCCATTGTGACATTGTTGCCCGCATTAATCGGGATTGCTGACAGGGCAGGCGCTGACCCGGTGGCAATCGCTTTTTCAGCGGCGCTTACATGCCTGTTTGGTTTTATTTTGGTAGTAGAAACTATGCCGAATGTTCTTGCGCAGGCCAGCGGTTATATAGGCCAACGTGATTTTCTTATTCCAGGAATATGGGCCACGCTAGCTTCAATTCTAATTACCATGTTTGTAGCCGCCACCTGGTGGAGATGGATCGGTTTTATTTCGTAGAAATATACCATTTTTTCATCTTTATATCACACTTCTCCTGAAAGATTCTTGACCCGAATTGGATGCATGGAACGTTAGTGTCTCAGTTCAGTTCTATATGCATTGCAATTTGGAATAAAAAAGAGCATGACTGCTGTCATGACAAATAATTTATTACATTGAATAAAAGTCAGGTGTTTTGAGTTTGAGACCGTATAGCAGGATTCCTCTACACGGTCTTTTATAATTTAATAAATTATAGTTTAAAAATACTGCGTACAATAAAGTAATATTGCCTTACCAAAAGGGAAAACGAAGCAGATATGGATTTTATTCGTCGCTGCAAACAAAATAAAGTTGCATTACTCGTGAAATTGGCTGACATTGACGATAATAGCGACAGCTTACGTGCAAATAATCCATCAGAAAAAGAATACGAACGATTGAAAAAGTACAGCAAAGAAAAGGATGAGTTGCTGTCCTAAAAAGTTCATCTTACACGACTTCTCCTGGGTATAACTGTGTTATTTGCATTTCAGCTATTTTGATACATAGAGTCATTCTGCGGAGTGGCTTTTTTATATAGAAACATCGCATATCAAGAATCAAATTGAGGAGATCTTGAGAAAATATCTAGATAGTGTTGCCAAAGCGTGCAGGTTGGGATAAATATAAAATGTCTGTAAAAATATGAGTGAATCTAATACTGGAGCGATTAATATGCATGATATTCACGGGAATAAAATTATGTTTGGTTGTCTTGTAAAGCCGTTGACTGGTTTTTGGAGAGGGTTTGAGGGAGAAGTATTAAACATAGGGGAAGGGGATTATCCGGTTACTGTAAAATTCGAAGGGGGAGAAACAAACAGTTATTATCCGGATCACCTTGAAGTAATACATAATCAATAAAGAACAATTTTAATAATAAAATTTACTTTCTTGCGATACAGAAGTATTCATACAAAAAAGCGTCATCCTTTCTATAAATTATAGAGAAAGAATAACGCATTTTTTGTTTTTGAGGCGTTTTTTTCTTAGCTTGATGATGATGTGGTGAGACCCCATATCAACGAACGCCATTGCTGCTTTATACGGCTTGCCTCTTCATTTGTTCCTCTTCTTCGTTAGATGGATGTGTAAATAACTGATCATCTTCACCGCGAAGGAAGTGCTTACCGTAGAGTAGGAAGCACAACAGGATCCCTACTGCAAACGCCATTGCCGCACCTTTAATAACAAGAACAGCTGCTACGATTCCTGCTATTCCAAGATCACGCTGGCTGCGCGCTTGCATTACACCAATGCGCACGCTTACATAACCTTGCACTAACAATGTTAATGCTAACGCTACACCAAGGATGGGTTGTACTAAACTTACGATTGGCAATAAAAGAAGTCCTGTATTCGTTCCCCAACGGAAGGAACCTATGCCCCCGAAGAAGGAATTCATCGCTTTTTTGCCTCCCTTGAAACGTTCAATCACTACGACTTGCATCGCTGCCCATAGCGGCCCACACATGGTAATATCAGGACCAATGATACTCATAACCATATTGCGGCCCCCAAAAATTAAATGGGCACGATTTGGGTTATAATCTACCTTTTCATCTGTACGGGCGGCATCTGACTCTGATAATAATGCTTTGGTTTTTAGTACGTCGCCGAATACAACGAGATACGTGGCGAGAACCGCCGGGAGGGCTGTGACGAAAAACTCCACCGGAGGAATTCCTAATCCAAATACAGTATACTTCGCCCAAAGAGTTGCAAAATCGGGCTGACTGAATCCCCATTTGATGGCAGGCCACTTTGCTTCGCCAGCAAGAGGAGCTACCACAACCGCAAGCAAAATAGCCGGCAGAATTCCTAAGTTACCTAGGAATATCCATGCCTTGTTTCTTTGTTTTATCCCTTCAAATTGTTTAGAAAAGATAAGGTAGAAAGCAAGTCCGATACAAATGGTAATCGTCACTGGAAATAAGTCGAATTTTCCACCTTTTTCAAAAATTGACGTAATAGCCCCAATTCCAGCACCTAAAATAATTCCAGACTTAATCGCATTGGGCACCAAACGAACAACTTTACTTGCAAGGCCAGTCATCCCTAGAAAAATAGATAATATACCTAGCGTCAACTGAAACGCAATAAGTGCATAGATTCGATCTGTTCCTTCCGGGAACTGTTTGACAAATAGAACGATTAAAGGAATAGCAGGAGTAATCCAACCCGGAATAACAGGATCACCTAATAAATGATGCAGTAAATACATAAATCCATTTAATATCATGATGGCTAACGCGACTTCAAATGGCATGCCAGATGATCGGCTAATAATGTGATGCCCCCTAAGTCTACAGCACACATTAATAGTCCCTGCACGTAGTCCGGCCATTCAAAGCGATAATGGACAAACGGAAGCCTTATTTTAAAAGGTCCGGCAGGAATATATGGTGCTTCTGCGCCGTTTCGACGATGTTTCCACTGCATAAAACTTCCTCCTTATTAATAAGCTGCACGATAAATTGCTTCTACATCTTTCACACGAAGAGTGCGAGGATTGTTGTGTAACAAGCGCGTCTGCTTTTCTGGAATTTCTGCGGATTGAATGGTAATTTCTACAACGACACCAGCCGCTCCGCGTCCTCGTGCGATTAGCATAAGGCGGAGACTTCCATTGATAATTTCAATTTTTCAGGTAATTAAATGATATTTCCCGAAATGTATGCGCCTTCTTTTTTATGGGAGGCATACGACTGAAGAGTACCGTTAAACTTATCCTCATGAATGATAATGGCATCATTGGTAAATAATATCAAACAGATTTTTGCCTTTAGGATGGTCAATAAGCACGGTATAGAGGGAACTTTACCATTTCAGACGGAGCACCCGGACTAAATATAGTCGCCAGCTTATGCATTGTAATTATCCGTTTTTATCCATTTTCATTCGTCCACTATCTTCATTACATAAAGCTTAAAATGTACTTTAACGATATTTACCATGACAAATCAATCTCCCTTATTTATTGTAGTAACAATCACAAATATAAATTAAGCAATTTTAATGCCAATATGTAAACATAGGAATAATGAGGGTTAACAATCAAACGGATCGTAAAGTCGGTGAATTGTTTCACCGCACATCAGTGTAAGGGTTTACAAATTGTAAATCTACCTTCACGATTTAGGACTGGTGAAAAAATTCAGCGTAGGTGATAAAATTCACCATCTCATTCGAAGTAGGGGAGGAGAGAACCATGAATCACTTTCAAATTGGTTTAACCCAGCAAACACTCAGCAACTTTATCACGGTTCTTTGCAATAACTATGTACATGAGGAAGCAGATGTTCTTATTCTGGATGAAGATGGGGTAAGGATAGTCGGCAACGTTATCGCCCACCTAGGCCCCCCTAACCGTGTGAAGTTAGAAGAACCGAACAAATTGTCTGTGGAACACCTCACATTGCTCTTCGAAAGATTTCAGGTAGTACTATACGCACGAATTATAGCAAAGCAGACAGGAAAGGAAGTTCCTCGCGTGGGGAACTTCCTTCTAAAATTAATCCAGTGCTTTTCCCTTTGTCTCCGGCACGCATACTAACATCGTGATTAGACCGATTGGATAGATTAAGAAAATTAATGACATCGCTCCAAAAAGATTTCCGCCAGACGCTAGCAATCCAATAATTACAGGGCCGAATCCTGCTAATCCACGGCCTGTGCCGAAGATGAAATTCTCCGCTGTTGAACGGGCTTCTACTGGGTAGTTTTCTGCCAACACGGCTCCAAATCCACCCATCATGCCATTGGCAAAAAAGCCAAGCAAGGCGCTTCCCCACAATAATAATGTTGCGTCTTTTAGTAAGAAGAAATAAATTAAGCAGTACACTGTGCCGCCTATATAATAGAGGGTAAATGTTTTTCGACGCCCGATTTTATCCGCCAAAAAACCAAATACTGCAATTCCAATCAACATTCCAACCGTGGAAATAAACATCCAGCCACTTGCTTTTGCTAAGGTATAGCCATACTTATTGGCTAAAATGGTAGGCATCCAGGTGAAAATCCCATAATATCCAAAGTTTTGAATAAAGGACATGACAATTAATCCAATCGTTGTCATCGTAATTTTCTTATTTTCAAATAACTTACGTAACGGAAATTTTTTCATATTTTTCCATTTTCTTGTTTCTTCTGCCGTTAATGTTCCCTGTAGTGCCTTTAGCTGTAATTGTTTTTTATATTGCTGTTTCTGTTCCCACAGTTTTGGTTCGCTTAAGCTTTTGCGAACATATACTGCCAATAGTGCTGGGATTAATCCAAATAAGAATACCGCTCTCCAGCCGAAATATGGAACGATTAGGGCTGGCAGCAAGGATGCGACTAACACTCCAAATTGCCATCCTAACGCCACAACCGAGGTTGCTTTTGCACGCATATTTTTTGACCAGGTTTCTGTTACGATGGCCATTCCGATTCCAAATTCACCACCGACCCCCATCCCTACTAAAAAGCGAAGAAATAGCAATTGCCAATAATCTGTTGCGAAATAAATAAGTGCTGTTGCGACTGAGAACAATAGAATCGATACAGCCATTGTCCGAATACGGCCAAATAAGTCAGCTAGAAATCCGAATAAATAGGAACCCACTAGCATACCGGCTGTTGTCGCGAGTATAAGATTTGCGCCCTGTGCGGGGGTTAAGTGAAATTCTTTCAAAATGTACATGAGTACAAAGGACAATAGTAGCATATCCAATCCTTCTGCTGCGTAACCAAGGACGGAACCTAACAATGTTTTATAACGTTTTGATTTAGACTCCACTTCAACTTTAACTTCTTGTGATTCTGCTGATACATACTGTGCTTTGCTTACTACATTCATCATTACTCCTCCTCATACTTATATACAGTCGCTATGGAAGAATAATAAAAGCCTTCTTACCTTAATAGGTAAGAAGGCTGCATAAACATGATAATCCTTTTAAAAGAATTACTACATTTATAATTCCGCTTCCTTCTCAACCTCACGGGGTTGGGTTAAAGGACTGTAATTGATTTGTTTTATTTTTATCATTCTTTTGGTCCATTGTCAAATCATTTAAATCATAGGGATGACTATCTTCCGTTTTTACTCTAATCACAAAACGAGGGAGCGAGATGGATGGCTGAAAACAACGATCGCAATCGACAGGGGGGATTATCTTCTAGTATAATTTTGTTAAAGCTATCATATTAATCTATATTTCTATGTTTTATTGTAAGAATATTCAGCATATCGACTGAATACATTTTGTTTTTTTTGTGCGATTTGTACATAGTCTGACACAACCTATTGACAATAAAATAGTGGTAAGAAATGGACAAGGACGAAGGAATCATTAAGAGACAAAAAAGAGAGGAGCCATCACAATGGAATACAGGTATAAGTTTGATTCCGCACTGCTGAAAGAGATTCAGGAGACCAACGTCAAGGATGGGACCGTTGCCATATGGAACTTAGGACAGGAAGGGTATGCATTCAAAGGGGAACGTGAAGTTCTCTATATCGATCTATATCTTTCTGACTCGATTGTAGAAGATGAATTAGGCCCCGAGGGACTCTTTACCCGAGATTTCCCACCTCCATTAAATCCCTCAAAGATTGAGAATGCCAATTATGTGCTATGCTCCCACTTCCACCAAGATCACATGGATCATGCCACCTTACGGCCTTTGGCCAAATCATCAACCGATGCGCTTTTCTTAGTTCCAGCTTCACATACCTTTCTTTTACAGAAAATGGAAATACCAGAGTCACGAATCATTGGCGCCAAACATTTGCAATCGGTTCAACTCGGAGAATTTTTAATAACTCCCATCGCTGTTTACCATCCGGTCGATGAAGTGGATAGCCAGGGGAATCATTTTTATTTTAGCTTTGTTATTCAGGTGAATGGCGTAACGATATTCCACAGCGGGGATACGATTTATTTTCCAGGGTTAGTCGAAGAGCTATCTAAATTTAAGATTGATGTCGCTTTTATTAACAGCAACGGCCGTGATTGGATGCGTGATCAAAATGAAGTGATAGGGAACATGAATTATCGGGAAGCGGTAGAGTTCGGACGTGCCATCCATGCGGACATGCTGGTTCCAATGCATTTTGACATGTTTAAGACCAACCGTGAAAACCCTGCCTATTTCGTAGACTATTTATTTTCTACACACCGTAACATGAAATTTCATATCTTTACCGTTGGTGAACGGTTTATTTATCACACATGAAATAGTTGTGTATTGATTCCAGAAATACGAAGAGGAGGAAGAATATGAATGTAGAAATCTTGCCTAATGCTAAGGAATTGGGAAAAGCGGCGGCGGTGTTTTGTTCACGTCTTCTCAAACAAGTAATGGAAGAAAAGGGTTCTGCACGAATTGTCTTATCTACCGGGGCCTCCCAGTTTGATACACTGGATGCACTGACTCAGACGGATGTCGATTGGACCAGGGTAGAAATGTTCCATCTTGATGAATATATTGGCTTAGAGGAAAAGCATCCGGCCAGTTTTCGTAAATATCTAAAGGAACGGTTTGTAGAACGTGTCCCCTTAAAGAAGGGTCATTTTGTAAACGGAGAAAGAAATGTTCAAGAGCATATCGAGACATTGACGAGGGAAATCCGCAGGGAACCCATCGATCTTGCTTTGATTGGCATCGGGGAGAATGCTCATATTGCGTTCAACGATCCACCGGCCAATTTCGACACGAAAGATGCATTTATCGTAGTGGATTTGGCTGAACGATGCAAAAAGCAGCAGGTTGGTGAGGGCTGGTTTGCCTCCCTGGAGGAAGTTCCGAAGAAAGCTATCTCCATGACCGTTCATCAAATTATGCAGAGTCGCGTCATTGTTTCCTGTGTCCCCTACCAGGTCAAGGCGGACGCCATTCGGGCTTTATTTCAGCACGAGACTACCAATCAGGTTCCCGCCACGATTTTAAAAACCCACCCGGAATTCCATTTATTTCTTGATGAAGAATCCGCCTCGAAAATCGATCGCAAGTTAATCCGGGAATAAAGGAGTTTTTGATGTGTATGGAATGGATTGCTAAACACTGGCTTTCCGGGAAAACGGTAAAGGTAACCGTTAAGGATGGAAAAGTAGCTTCACTTATCGAAATCAATCAAGAGACGAACCAGTGGATTGCTCCAGGCTTGATTGATGTTCAAGTAAATGGGATAGGCGGTTTTGATTTAAATGGAGAGGATCTAACGACACAGACCATCCGACGTGTAGTGTCCGTCCTTCACCAGGGAGGGGTCACGCGTTTTTGTCCAACGGTCGTAACGGGACCTGGAGAGCGGATGCTGCATTGTATCCGTACGATCGCACAGACATGTGAAGAAGATCCTTTAGTAAATCATGCGGTCCTCGGGATTCATGTGGAAGGTCCCTTTATCTCATCGGAAGATGGCCCGCGTGGGGCCCATTGTAAAGAATGGGTGCGAGACCCGGACTGGGAAGAGTTTCTTCATTGGCATCAGGTCGCCGGAGGACGCATTCGTAAAGTCACGCTTGCTCCGGAGAGACCCGGGGCTTTGGCCTTTATCAAGAAACTGAGGAAGATGGGTGTCATTGCGGCTATCGGACATACGGCTGCGGAAGAATCATGTATTATCCAGGCGGTGGAAGCAGGCGCGTCCATGAGTACGCATCTGGGAAATGGAGCGCATCCTTATATTAAGAGACATCCGAATTACATCTGGGCACAGCTTGCGGAGGATCGGCTCTGGGCAGGTTTCATTGCAGATGGGCATCACCTCCCCACTTCTACGTTGAAAGTGATGATTCGAGCCAAGGGCAGCAAGGCTATTTTAACGAGCGATGCGGTAAACCTTGCGGGATTGGCTCCAGGCGAGTATGTTACTGCGCTCCATCCGCATGTCATTTTAGAGCCGAATGGATTGCTGCATCTCGCAGAAAGTCCGGATATTCTTGCAGGATCGGCCACTCCGCTGTATAAGGGAATTGAAAATGTTGTGAAGTGGGGACTCTGCTCAATCGGTGAGGCCATTCAGATGGCCACGTTGCATCCAGCACAATTATTCAGGCTTGCAGGTCAGGAAACCGGGCTATTAGAGGTTGGATCATTCGCAGATTTTTTTCTATTTACCTGGGCGGATAACCAAACACTGCTTGTGAGAGAGACTGTTTCTCTGGGGACTTCTGTTTTTCATTATGCGGACTTAGGTTAAGAAGAAAAAAGGGGGCTGACGAAGGTACAGCCCAATCATAACGCAACATAAATATTCTAAATATTTTGTTGACTTTGAATTAACAGAACATTAGAATCTAGTTAGAAAGTTAAATTTACAAACTAACTTGTAACCCGGAGGTTATGCTATGAGACTACAAGGGAAGTCGGCGATTGTCACGGGGGCCGGTCGAGGAATCGGAAAAGCGATCGCAAAAAAATTTCTGCAAGAAGGCGCAGTGATAGTGATTTGTGATTTAGAAGGGAAACGGTTGGAAAAAGCACGAGAAGAGCTCGAGCCATTTGGTAAAGTACATAGTATTCAGGCAGATGTGACAAAGAGAGAGGAAGTAGAAAAGCTGGTTGCACTTGCAAACCAGCAGTTTGGAAGGATTGATATCCTTGCGAACAATGCGGGAATTTCCCGCTTTGAATCGTTCCTTGAAATTACAGATAAAAATTGGCAGGATACGCTAGATGTTAATTTGACCGGTGTGTTTCTTTGCTCCCAGATTGTAGCTCAAGAGATGAAAAAACAGGAATCTGGCGCCATTGTGAATATGGGATCCACAAACGGCATTCTTGGCGAACCTGGTTTAGCTCACTACAATGCGACAAAGGCAGGGGTCATCCTGTTATCGAAATCGATGGCCATTGAATTAGCTCCGTACAACATTCGTGTAAACTCTGTTTGTCCGGGATTTATTCTCACCGAATTGGCATTGGAGGGTGGGATGTCGGAGGAAACGGTCCGCAGCTATACCGCCAAAATTCCCTTGAATCGATACGGGAAGGTGGAGGAAGTGGCTAATGCGTTTGCGTTCCTCGCCTCGGATGAAGCCTCCTTCATTACGGGAACGGAGCTTGTTGTGGATGGAGGGCAGATTTGCCAGGAATAAGAGGGGGGAGTCCAGATGTATCTCAATATTAGTCGTTGGGTGGATGAGCACCGACAGGATATCCTGGGTTTAAACAAATCACTGGTTTCCATTCCAAGTGAAAACCGCTACCCTAACGGGGATGAAAAAACCGTTCAAGAGTTCGTGTTTCAGTTTCTAAGCCAGCTTGGATGCGAGATGGATATGTTTCTTCCAACGGATGTCCCGGGATTGACCAGCCACGCTGCCTACCTGGGTGAGAGAAATTACGAGAATCGGCCGAACGTGGTCGCAAGAAAAAGGGGAAACGGACAGGGAAGGTCCCTCCTTTTCTCCGGACATATGGATACCGTCCCCAAAGGTGACGATCCGTGGACTGTCCATCCCTATGCAGGTGTAGTGAAGGATGGAAAACAGTATGGATTAGGTATTTTTGATATGAAAGGCGGAATGGCTGCAGCTATGATGGCCTTGCGGCTCATCGAGGAGCTGAATATTTCCCTTAAAGGAGATGTTCTCATCGAAACGGTTGTCGATGAGGAATACGGAGGAGCCAATGGAACATTGGCCTGCCGTCTTCGCGGTTATGAAGCAGACCTGGCTATCGTTCCAGAACCGTCGAATCTGGCTATTTGTCCGGAAAACCAGGGCGGCAGTATGTTTCGTATCACATTTAAAGGACACCCTGGACGTGCTTTTAGCGGAGAAACGCTGGTAAATCCCGTTTTTGCAGCCGCAAGGTTTTTGGATATCTTTCACCAGTTTGAAAGCTATCATGGGCAGAAACGATCAACATCCAAATGGTTTGCCTCTGTTCCTTTTCTTCCTGCTTATGTTCAGGGCGTTAAGGCCGGTCCAGTCCATTTGCCACTGTCTGATCGTGTCCCAAGCCACTGCACAATGGATGTTTGGATCCAGTGTTATCCGGAAACAACGGAAGAGGAACTGCACCGTGACTTTGTAAGTTTTTATGAGGAAAGGGCACAGAAGGATGACATACTTCGCCATATTGCTCCAACAATAGAAAAGCTCATTCGTTTTCTTCCGGGAACAGGGATACCCGACAATCACAGTTCGCTTGAAGTGCTTTCCGACGTTGCTGCCAGAGTCTATCCGGAGGGCCTGCCGGTAAAGGGTGCCCCGTTTGCCTGTGATTCCTTCATGTTTAATCTGTACAGCCATACGCCAGCCATCATTTGGGGACCTAAAGGCGGAAATGCCCACGCGCCAGACGAGTATATCGAGATTGAAGATTTCTTCAATCTGGTTAAAATGTATGCTCTTACGATTGTAGAATGGTGCGGAGTTGTCGAGTAACGAAGTAAGTTGCAAAAAGCTAATGAAAATGAGGAGGACATAAACATGAAAAAAGAGCTGAAAACAAAGCTGGCTCCTGTTCCGGCAGGACCGTATTCCCAGGGCATCCAGGTCGGTAATACGATCTATACGGCAGGGCAGGGGCCCATCGATGCGGAAACAGGACAAGTCGCAGGGGAGACCATTGAGGAGCAGACGGCTAAAACACTTGAAAATATTAAACATATTCTCGAACAGGCTGGTGCTGCGATGGATGATGTGGTAAAGACCACCGTTCATTTAAGTGATTTAGCAGACTTTCATGCCTTTAATGAAGTTTACAAGCAGTATTTTAATGAGCCTTATCCCGTACGTACAACAGTTGGAAGTCAGTTGATGGGGATTAAAGTAGAAATCGACGTCGTTGCTATTCGAAAATAATTTATCACAAGTCGAAAACAACGAGGAGGGCCAATGAATACTGAAAAAGTACAGGTAGTACCGATTAAAACCCGTGCCAAAATTCGAAGCAAACGGAAGATAAGCGGAAACATTACGCCCTACCTCTGGATACTGCCAAGCATTATTTTAATCATCGTCGTTGCCATCTTTCCGGTTTATGAACTGTTCTCAACCTCCGTTTCCAAAATCAGTCTTGCAGGGGTGAAAAAGGGATTTATTGGTCTGAAGAATTTTTCTAACGTGTGGAGTGATCCTACCTTTCTTTTATCCCTTAAAAACACGTTAATCTGGACGGTCAGTGTCGTCGGTATTAGTACAGTTCTCTCACTTGGAATTGCATCCATATTAAACTGTGAGTTTCCTGGCCGCCGGCTGGTTCGATCAGCGTTGATTATTCCCTGGGCCGTATCCCTGATTATCACGTCGGTAATTTGGAAGTGGATACTGGATTATAACTACGGTGTTTTAAATTTAATTTTAACGAAGCTGCATATCATTGATAAAAATATTTATTGGTTGGCGGATCCGACCACGTCCTTTCCGCTCATGACTGGAGTTGGAATTTTTGTCACCATCCCGTTTACCAGTTTCGTCATTTTATCAGGGCTTCAAGCAATCCCGAGTGATTTATATCAATCGGCAAGCGTTGATGGAGCCAATGGATGGGGGAAGTTCTATCACATTACCCTGCCGCTTTTAAAACAACCATTAACGATTAGTACAGTATTAAATACCATCTATGTATTTAATTCCTTCCCTATTATTTGGTCTATGACAAAAGGAGACCCGGTTAATCAAACGGATACCATTATTACGTACCTTTATAAACTGGCCTTCATTTCGCATAAAATGGGCAGTGCAGCTGCTGTCTCTGTGATTAGTTTCCTTTTGCTCCTCTTATTTTCTATTCTTTATGTGTCCATCGCATTAAGGGGGGAACAAGAATAAATGCAGAAATCATTAAGAATCCAGCGTGTGGTAATTATGGTGGTTGCCTATCTTCTCTTTCTTATCCTTATGTTCCCGTATGTCATCATGCTTATTACCTCGTTAAAAAGCAAATCAGAAATCTACTCCATCCCGCCGACACTGCTTCCTCATCAATGGACCTTTACGAATTTTATCGACATCTGGCATAAAGTTCCGTTAACCGACTATATCCTAAACACCATAATTATCTCAGGCGGAGCTACGTTGCTAACGCTAATCTGCGCCATTCCGGCAGCCTATGTCATGGCCCGGATGCAGTTCGCCGGAAAGAAATTGTACATGTATCTCATCATGGTCACCCAAATGTTCTCGCCCATTGTGCTGCTGGTTGGTCTTTTCCGCGAGATTCACTGGTTTGGCCTAATGGATTCTGTATGGGGGCTTGTTTTAACGAATGCTGCCTTTAACCAGGCCTTTGCCGTTTGGATTCTCAGCGGGTATTTCTCTACCATTCCTTATGAATTAGAGCAAGCCGCCTGGCTGGATGGCTGCACCAGGTGGCAGGCTTTGCGCAGGATTACCATTCCGCTGGCGATTCCGGGGATTATTACAACCGTCATTTTTGTTTTTATTGCTGCATGGAATGAGTTTGCTGTAGCCTTAACATTCATTTCCACAGAACAGACGAAACCATTAACAGTCGGGATTTATGCTTTCTTTGGAATGTATGATGTGCAATGGCAGTATGTATTCGCAACGTCCCTCGTTGCTATCATTCCGGTCGTTATTCTTTTCCTCTGTATCGAAAAATACCTCATTAGCGGACTGACCGCTGGAGGAGTCAAGCACTAACCGAAAGGAGAGAATCCTATTGACCCCATCGATTGATACGCCAGCCCTGGTTGTAGATCTAGATATTATGGAGAGAAATATTGAGCAGATGGCCAGACGATCCCGTGAAGCTGGTGTCCGGCTTCGTCCCCATATTAAAACGCATAAAAGCCCATACATTGCTTTAAAGCAGCTGGAAAAGGGAGCCTCAGGAATTACGGTGGCTAAACTGGGTGAAGCCGAAGTAATGCGAAAACATGGAATTAGAGATATCCTGATTGCTTATCCCATCATCGGGGAGCAAAAGCTAAAGCGGTTGGGAAAATTAGCGCTGGATACGGATGTCATTGTTTCCCTCGATAGCCTGGAGGTTGCTCGCGGCATATCACAGGCAGGTAAACAGATTGGCCGAAGCATCCCGCTCTATATCGATGTAAATTCAGGGTTAGACCGCTGCGGGAAGGAGCCAGGCCAGGAGACGCTAGAGCTGATAGAGTTGATTAACCAGCTGCCCTACATAAGGATTCTCGGGTTAATGACCCACGCCGGTCATTCCTATCAAGAGAAATCAAGAGAAGAGCAGATTCGAATCAGCCGCCAGGAAGGTGCCCTGCTTGTAGAAACAAAGAAAGTAGCGAAAGAAAAGCTCGGCATTGATATTCCTGAGATTAGCGTAGGCTCCACCCCAACCTCATTCTACGCCCATGAGGTGGAAGGAATTACGGAAATGAGGCCGGGTACTTATGTCTTCAATGATGCCACCATGGTCGCTTTAGGATTGGTGACGAAGGAGGAATGTGCCTTAACCATACGTGCTACGGTGGTTAGCCGGCCATCCAGCGATCGTGCAATTGTCGATGCAGGCTCCAAAACGCTTTCCTCTGATCGAAACACGTATACGGAAGGATACGGATTTTTGAAGTCATGCCCGGAGATTACAATCAGCAGGCTCTCTGAAGAACATGGAGTAATCGTGACACCACCCGATTTTGAAATCCAAATCGGGGACGAGGTAGATATTATTCCCAATCATGTGTGCCCTACTGTAAACCTGGCGGATGAGTTAATCGGCATCCGGAATGGGAGGATCGAAGGCATCATTGCTGTTGAAGCCAGAGGAAAAAACAAATGACCAGTCATGGAAGCGAACGAAATTACGGATGCCGCATTGACTCTTTTGGAACCTATAAAGGGATGCGCACGTTGATCCTGCAGAATCAAACGATACGGCTGTCGATTCTACTGGACAAAGGCTCGGACATCTTCGAATTATTATACAAGCCTAAAGATATCGATGTCCTCTGGAGGTCACCTATCGGGATTCGTCCTCCCCATTCACTGCCATCGATCCCCCCATCCGCAAGGCGTCTTCATGGATCATTA
Source organism: Aneurinibacillus tyrosinisolvens (assembly GCF_001015055.1). GTDB lineage: Bacteria > Bacillota > Bacilli > Aneurinibacillales > Aneurinibacillaceae > Aneurinibacillus_A > Aneurinibacillus_A tyrosinisolvens. The sequence goes on from NZ_BBWZ01000006.1 coordinate 176,722, forward strand.
TCACGGAGGGTGGCAGGAACTGTTTCCTTCCGGAAGCGGACCCGGTTTCTATCAAGGTGCCTACCTGGGTTACCACGGAGAAGTGGCATCTTGTGCCTGGGACTACCGCATCCTGGTCGACGAACCGGAAGTGATTGAAGTCTTATTGACGGTCAAAACGCTCAGGACTCCTTTTCTTCTTGAGAAAAAAATCCGCCTGGAGTCAGGTAAATCTATTATTTATCTGCAGGAGAAAATCACCAATTACGGTAAAAAAGGAATGCATTTTATGTGGGGTCACCATCCGAGCTTTGGGGCTCCGTTCCTTAGCGAAGAATGTACGCTGGCCCTTCCCCCTTGTAAAATTATTCCTTTACAAAAACCAGGTGATAACAGCCGCCTCTCGAAAGCTGAGGAATTTGACTGGCCCCTTGGAATCGATAGAGAGGGGAATCAGGTGGATCTTCGCCAAATCAGAGGCAGCGAAGCCGCATGTTCTGATATGTTATTTGCCACCTCTTATAAGGAAGGGTGGTATGCCTTAACGAATCATAGGATGGGTCTTGGAGTTGGCATGGTGTGGCCGGTGGAGGACTTTCCGCATCTGTGGATCTGGCAGGATTTTGGTGGGACTGCCGATTATCCCTGGTATGGAAATGCCTATACCATGGCAGTAGAACCATTTACCAGCCGAGTAGACAGAGGGGATGATGGATTGAATGAAGCCATTCGTAACGGAACAGCCGCATGGATAGGGGCCGGTGAAGAGACAGCGAAAGAACTGAAGGTGGTATCTACGAAACAACACGTGAAGTAAAAAAGATTGAACAATCAGGCGAGGTGGTGGAAAAATGAGGGCAGGATGTTATCGGGTTGATATCACACCGGAGATTGGCACCCCGCTTGGCGGGAATGTTCGTGATGATAATCGGTCAAGAGGGATTCACGACCCTTTGTATGCCAATTTTCTCTACCTCCATGATGGCAAGAATGGGATCTTATTTATTGGTCTCGACTTAATCGGAATTTATCGTTCTTTCACCCAGGAAATCAAAGCTGATATTTCTAAGGCTACAGGGATTTCGCCTCGGAATATTGTTATGTTTGCTACCCATACACACTCCGGTCCGGATGTGATGAAGGCATTTAAGGAGGAATACGATCGCCTCGTAGAAGAATTTATCGACACCCTGCACGAGAAGCTAGTCAATGGGGCCGTCAAGTGTATAGGGAACACGTGGGATGCGGCTTTTGCGGTGGGAAAGGGAACGGAGGATTCACTTAGCTTTAACCGGCGTATTTTTATGAAAGACGGTCAACTCCGGATGAACTGGGAAGGCCTAGATCCTGCAGAGATCGATCATACGGCCGGACCGATCGATCCGGATCTGTTTGTGCTATCCGTCCGCGACCAGAATCAGCGTATTCGCGCTTTGCTGGTGAATTTCACCCTCCATTCCGCGATTTTGGTAGGGAAGGATTGGCTGATTTCAAGGGATTATATTCACAGCTTAACAGACAACTTGCGAGCACAGTTCGGAGAGGACGTCATTGTCCTGTTTGCCAATGGAGCGGAAGGCAATATTAATCATATTAATTCACATGATCTAAACCAAATCCGTGGCTTTGAAGAAGCGGAGCGTATAGGAAATAAACTGTCAAACAAAATAACTGAAATTTTAAGTAAGTTAGAATACGCTAGTGAGGTTGTGCTAGGGGCGTTGTCTGAGACGATTGAACTTCCCAGAAGGATCATTACCATAGAGCAAGCACAAGTAGCGCTTAAGTTATTGGAAGAGGTGAATTGGCGGATTCCTTCACTTCTTGATGGGGTTCCTGAGGAGGCCTATGCCAGGGAAATCCTTGTGATGAGCAAAAACCAAGAAGAGACCTTATCGACAGAACTTCAAGTACTAGAGGTAGGAGAGACTGCTCTGGTGAGTCTTCCTGGAGAGTTTTTTGTGGAATTCGGTTTGGACTTGAAGAAACAATCCCCCTATTCCCCCACCATGATAATAGGAATGGCGAATGACTATATTGGTTATGTTCCCACAGAGCTTGCCTTTGAAGAAGGAGGATATGAAATTAAAATCGCCCGAACGAGCCAACTTTTGCCCTGTGCCGGGGAGATGGTAGTAAAAAAAGCAGGGGAGATGCTGGTCAAACTGAAAGGGGGTGGTTGTTCCTAAAGGGTGTTCAGCACGACGCTATCATGGGTTGATTGTTTCTTTTTTAAGACCTTTGAAGGGGGTAAACAGTATGAGAAAAGGATTACAAGGAAAATGGGTATCAATGGTTGTTACTCTTTTGTTCATTTTTTCTGCTTTCCTAACGGCTTGTTCGAGCAGTGAACCAGCAAAGGACTCAAGTGGTAGCGGCACCCAATCACAACCGGCAACGACAACTCCGGCTAGCGGCGGGGAGAAGAAAGAAATCACCTTTGTTGCTGCCCAATACAGCAATGCAACCGAGCCGTTCTTAAAAAAGGTAATCGACGATTTCCAAAAGGAAAATCCAGACATTAAAGTGAATTTACAAGTAGTTGGGTGGGATGTGCTTGAGCAAAAGGTCAACACAATGGTCAGCACGAACCAGACCCCTGATATTTTGAATTTAAACCACTATGCTGCCTTTGCGGGTGATGATTTGTTAATGCCATTAGATGAGGTCCTTCCCCCAGCGCTTAAGGCAAAATTCTATGAATCCTTCTACAAAGCCGGGGAACTGGACGGGAAATCCTATGGTCTGCCGCTGCTGGCCTCCATTCGCGGGCTTTACTATAATAAGGAGCTTTTTGAGAAGGCAGGAATTAAAGAACCGCCAAAAACATGGGCAGAACTTCGCCAAACAGCGAAGACCATCAAAGACAAAACAGGCGTTGACGGCTTTGGCGTACCGATGACGACATTTGAAGGGCAAGCTTATTTCTCCTATTTTACATGGGGGAACGGCGGGGACTGGAAGAAGGACGGTAAATGGGTACTTAATTCTCCGGAAAATGTGGAAGGGCTTCAATATCTCACGGATTTAGTAAGAAAAGATAAGGTGACCAATCCTGAACCAACAGCGATAAATCGTGATGAGTTACAGAAGGTATTTGGTGCAGGGAAGGTTGGAATGATGATTACAGCCAACTTCCTGCCTACCATTCTGAAAAAAGACGCACCAAACCTAAAGTACGGAGTTGCCCCAATTCCAATCCATGAGGGCAAACAACCCTTTAACCTGGGGGTTGAAGATTTCCTGATGGTCTTTAAAACAACGAAACATCCTGACGCTGTAGGGAAATTCCTGAATTTCCTATACGATGATAAGCGTTATGAGGAATTTATGAAAAATGAAGGAATGCTGCCTGCGACAAAATCTGTTGGAGACAGTATGTCGAAACAGGACCCACTGACTGCACAGTTTATTTCCCAGCTTCCGATTGCGAAGTTCTATCCGCTTACAGACCCTAAGTTTACTGAAATGCGCCTGGAAACGATTAAAGCCGTTCAGCAGTCACTCCTCGGCCAGAAATCTCCGAAGGACGCGTTAGATGAACTTCAGAAGAAAACAGAGTAAACCAGCAGCAGGGGAATGGATGGCTGATTCTTCTATCCATTCCCAACCTATAACCAAATGAGAGGTGCGAACATGTCGAATCCCTTTGATTTCACCTTGCTTGAAGATAAACTATATAGTGCAGTCGTCGCTGACATTTTAGATGAGATAGGCTATAGAGAACAGATCATGTCTCATGAGATTCGTCCAATTGATCCCTCGTGTAAATTTATGGGCCGGGCGCTAACGGTACTGGCAACGGATGTGTATGAAATTCCTGCTTTCCCCTACCAAAAGGAACTGGAGGCCATCGACCAGCTTAAGGAAGGCGACGTGTTAGTTGCGACAACGAATGGCTCCATAAGCAGCGGTTTTTGGGGGGAACTGTTGAGCACGGCCTCGATGGTTAAAGGAGCCAGAGGGGCTGTCATTGATGGCTTTACGAGGGATAGCATCCAGATTAAGAGGACAGGTTTTCCCGTTTTTTCACGGGGATACTGTCCATACGATTCGAAAGGTCGAACCGACGTTATTGATTACAATGTCCCGATTCGATGCGGAGGGGTATTCATTCATCCTGGAGATTTGATTTTCGGTGATCATGACGGGATTGCTGTTATTCCGCAGCAGATTGCTGAAGAAGTCATCATCAAAGCATTGGAGAAAGTAAAAGGTGAGAATCAAATGCGCAAAGCGCTTGAAGAAGGAATGAGCGTAGTCGAAGCATTTCAGAAATACGGAATCCTGTAATAAAGATAGAGAATGTACTTTGATAGGAGTGGATACAACTTGCTTCCGATCTCCAGAAAGATAGATGTAAAGCAATCGAATAAATTAAGTGTTTTGCAGTTCATTCGACACCGTGGGGAGACCACCCAGCCTGAAATCAGCAGGGAGCTCAGTGTCAGCCGCCCCACGGTTTCGACACTGGTTGATGAACTTATTTCGGAAGGATATATCAGGGTTACCGGTATCGGGACTTCAACCGATCAGGGGGGTAAACGACCCAAACTTATCGCATTCAATCCGCGGGGAGGCGGGATTATCGCTTTACACCTCACAGTCAATATGCTGTCAGGAGCCTTATTGGATTTATCAGCCAATCTTTTATTTGAGCAAAAAATACCGATGACTCCTCGGATTTCGCGAGATCATCTTCTCACCAGGATTTTGCAGATGACAGAACATCTCTTTCATAAGGCAGAGGAGTTTAAGATTTCAGTCCGTGGAATTGGGGTAGGATGCCCTGGATTGATTGAGACCAGTACAGGTACGATATTGACTGCGGCAAACTTTGAGGCCATCAACAATTTTCCTATCGGAGACAGCCTGGCGTCCCGATTCCAGACCCCGGTTTGGGTAGATAATGAATGCAGAAATTTAGGGCTGGCGGAAAAAATATTCGGGTTAGGACAGGATGTAAATACATTCGTCAGCCTGATGACTGATATTGGAATTGGCGCAGGAATTATTATTGATAATCAAATTTTACGAGGGAAAGATGATAGTTTCGGAGAGGTTGGACACGCGACGATCCAGATGGATGGACCTCTCTGCCAGTGCGGAAACCGGGGCTGCTGGGAGGTCTATGCTTCTTCGAATGCCCTCTTAACGAAGGTCGCACAAGAAATGCCGAAGACGATCGTATTGAAAAATATGATTATAGCGGAAGACGAACTCTCCATTCAGCGGATTATAGAAGCCATTGAAAAAGGAGACACCGTGGTAGAGCAAATGGCGATCGATGAGTTGGGCAAATACTTAGGAGTAGGGATTACGAATCTGGTTAATGCCATGAATCCCGAACTGATTGTCATTCATGGCGAGATGGTGAATTTAGGCCAACCATTACTCCAGCGGATCGAGCGTGAAATTCAACAGCGAGCGCTCCCTGTTCCTAAAGCAAGGGTGCGGATTAAATTTTCTGAGCTTGGAAGAGAAGCCAATATTATCGGCTCGGGTGCCCTTGTTTTACAAGAATTGTTTAATGACCCGGAGTACCTCTTTTCATATTCATAATGTGTTGGAAGGGAGAACAATCAGTATGGCTAACCGTAACTTTTCCCTGTGGACGTATTTTATGGAACGCGGGGCGGAAATACGACCTTCCTTAGCGTACCAGGGAGGGGATGTGCGGGAGTGGCAGCCAAGATTGTTAACCAAAGTCCAGGAGCTGCTGGGTGATTTTCCTCCATCCGTCCCTCTCGAAGCAGAAACGATCTGGAAGGTGGAAGAAAACGGACTGATTAAGGAGAAAATTGTATTCAATTCTGAACCGTTCGCTTCCATTCCTGCCCTTGTGATTCGAGGAGCAGAACTCTCCGTTGACCGGAAACATCCCGGATTACTCTGCCTGCATGGGCATGGTCCTTTCGGTAAGGATTCTGTTGCCGGTGTCAGATCTACGCAGGCTCACAGAGATATCATTCAGTTATATAACTATGATTATGCCGTGCAATTCGCCAGGCAGGGCTATATAACGATTACACCTGATTTTCGAAATTTCGGGGAGCGAAGTGATGGTGACCTGTATCCAGGCCGCGATAGCTGTAATGTTCATTTTATACGCGGACTCTTGATGGGAATCAATTTGATTACGTTAAATATCTGGGACATCATGAAAACGATGGATTATTTCATGGGCCGCCCGGAGGTGGATGAGAACCGAATCGGCGCGATTGGCTTATCATTTGGCGGGACGATGGTGCTCCATTCGGCGGGATTAGACTCACGGATTAAGGCGGCCGGAATTGTCTGTGCCCTGACTACTTATGAGGAATATGCCATCAAAATGGGAAACTTCTGTGGTTCTCAATTTATCCCCGGAATTTATCAGTATGCCGATCTGGCGGATCTGGCCGGGCTCATTGCTCCGCGGCCGCTTTTGATTGAAAATGGCGTCTTTGACGACGGATTTCCCATTGAAGCCTCTCTTAAGGCCCAGGAACAATTAAAGAGAATTTATCAGGCGGCAGGTGCAGAGAATCGCCTGGAGATTGACCTATTTGAGGGAGCCCATCAATTCAGCGGGAGAAAGGCTTTTTCCTTCTTTGAAAAGTGGTTATAGACAAATAAGCTGAAAGGAAGTGTTAAGGCTGGAGACTTCTCACCCTCTGGAAAAACGACGACTGACTGGAACTCACATGGAAGTGACAATCCTTGGCTTAGGCGGCGCAGGACTCGGCGGTATTTTTGGGGAAGTAAGTGATGCCGACGGAGTAGCGGCCGTCGATAAAGCGCTGGAACTCGGGATGAATTGGCTGGATACATCGCCGTATTATTTTGAAGCGGAGAGACGTATGGGTTTGGCTTTGCGGGGGGTTCCAAGAAATCGTTATTATCTTTCAAGTAAGGTAGGCACCCATCGGGAACGGTACCTGGATTATTCTGCGGACAGCACTTACTGGAGCGTGGAAAACAGTCTAAGGACACTGGGAACGGACTACCTGGACATTTGTTTGATTCATGATCCGCTCCCCCGGCATCTGGAGCAGGCTCTGGGCCCGGGTGGTTCGCTGGAGGCGCTGCTGGATTTAAAGCAGCAGGGGGTAATTAAGGCGATTGGAATTGGTATGCAAAGCCATGAACTGATTCGCCAGGCCATCGATACCGGACAACTGGATATGGCACTCACGGTCAACGATTATACCTTGCTTCGTCAGAGTGTACTATCCGGTGTGTGTGATTATGCAGAGCCGCATGGCGTCGGGGTCGTGAATGGCGCGGCCCTTGCGATGGGCCTGTTGTCGGGACGCGATCCCCGGAGCATTGGCACCTTCCGCTGGACACCGCCTAAAGAAGAAGTAGACGCTGCCATCCAGGTTTATGAATGGTGTAAACGAAGAAAAATAAATATTTTAGCTTCAGCCTTACAATTTAGTCTTAGTCAACCACGGCTTAGCTGTACCTTAATTGGGGCTTGTTCAGCCAAAGAAGTAGAGGAGTGCTGGAGTGCGGCCACCACCCCGATCGATCCCGAGGTTTGGCACGAATTGTCACGCTTGCTCGAGGAAATTCGATTATAGAAAAAATAAGCGGTTATTTGTTCAGTGTTCAGGTTGTCGAGAGTCTCGGCAGCCTATTATTTTATTCAGTACAGGAGGGGAGAAGAATGCAGCAGTTAAACAAACAAGTGCTCCAAAAAGAGCAGGGGATGGAGGAGCTGCCCGAACGAATTATTCAGTTTGGGGAAGGAAACTTTCTGCGTGGTTTTGTAGACTGGATGGTCCATGAATTAAATAAACAGGACTTATTTAACGGGAGAATTGTTGCCATTCAACCGACTCCCCATGGGAAAGTCGTTCCTGTGCTTAATGCTCAGGATGGTCTCTATACCCTTGCCCTTAGAGGGGTGGAAAAGGAAAGCGTAATCAATAAACTGGAAATCATCTCTTCCATTAGCAGAGGAATTAACCCGTATGAAGATTGGAATGAAGTCATAAACCTGGCGGAGAATCCGCAAATTCAATTCGTGTTCTCCAACACAACAGAAGCCGGTTTAACGTACGTAAAGGAAAAGTTAATCCCCGGCCGATCCTCGCTTTCCTTTCCAGGGAAATTGACGGCCTTCCTCTATCACCGTTATCAGGTGCTGGGTGATTCCAAAGCATCGGCAATGATCATTGTTCCCTGCGAACTGCTGGAGGACAATGGGTCTCTACTGGAAAAAACCGTTCTCCAGATTGCTAAAGACTGGGGATTGCCGGATGCTTTTTCCGGGTGGATTCAGGAGCACAACCAGTTCTGCAATACGCTCGTGGACCGGATTGTTACCGGGTATCCCAAAGATCAGATTGAAGATTTTCGTAATTGCTTAGGATATGAAGACGCTTTGCTCACCGTGGGAGAGCCATACCATCTCTTCGCGATTGAAGCTGACGAAGAAGTGGCAGAGTTGCTGCCTTTTCATCGAGCCGGACTCAACGTTCACTGGGCACAGGTAAAGCCGTTTCGGGAAAGTAAGGTTAGGATTTTAAATGGAGCTCATACCTTGATGGTTCCTGTGGCTTTTTTAGCAGGGAAGAACACGGTTCTAGAAACAATGGAAGATGAAAGTTTACGCCAGTTTGTTTTAAAAGGGATCTACCAGGAAATCCTTCCCTGTCTTTCCGTGGATGAAGAGCAAAAAAAGCGATTCGCCGATTCTGTCATAGATAGGTTTCTTAATCCTTTTAGTCACCATTTTCTTTCTGATATTGCCGTTCATTCATTTGCTAAATGTAAGGTCCGGCTTCTTCCCACGCTTTTAGATACAGTACAGCAGAGGAATCGTTTGCCAGAAGCGGTAACCTTTTCTTTTGCTGCGCTGCTTTTGCTTTACCGGGGACGGCGGATTACAGACAACCAATTGGCTGGTTACCGGGGAGAAGAGGAATATATCATCAGAGATGAGCCCGAAGTCCTCGTGTTTGTAGAGGAAGCATGGTCCTTTTATAAAGAGGATACAGGGGAGCAGGTTGAAAAGGTAGTAGAAATGATAGGAGGCAGGGAAGCTTTGTGGGGAACCAACCTGAATCAGGTGCCCTGTTTAGTTGAATCTATTTCTAATAATGTGAATCGAATCCTTCAATTGGGAATGAGGCAAGCCTTAGATGAGTTACTCCAGGGTGAAGACTATCTTTATAGCAATAGTGAGTAAAAAGTAAATAGGGGTGAAGGTATGAATGATAAGTGGCTTGATTGGGCGAAACAACTTCGATCTATTGCACAGGCAGGATTAACGTATTCGAAAGATGTATATGACCTGGAGAGATTCGAACAGATAAGAAAAATAAGTATGGAGATTATGTCAGAACATACAAATGCCGACATGAAGATGATAAAAGACTTATTTGCTAATGAAACGGGCTATGCTACACCAAAAGTCGATATTAGGGCGGTTGTTTTTAAAAATAAGAAAATCCTGCTGGTTAAAGAGAAGATGGACGGATATTGGTCCTTACCCGGTGGTTGGGCAGACATCGGTTTAACTCCAACGGAAGTAGCCGTTAAAGAGGTAAAAGAAGAGTCAGGGTTTGATGTCAAAGCGACAAAGCTGCTGGCTGTTTTGGATAAAAAGTGCCACCCGCATCCTCCCTCTCCGTATCATGTATATAAAATGTTTATCCAGTGTGAAATAGTTGGGGGTCATGCGAAGGAAGGCACAGAAACAAGTGCGGTTGGTTTTTTCGCTGAAGATGAAATCCCGCCACTTTCTATAGAAAGAAATACAGAATCCCAGGTTGAAATGGCTTTTACTAATTTAAGAAATCCTCAGGCCTATGTGAGATGTGATTAAACTTTACCAAGAGAGGCACATGATAATTGTTGAAAATATGCAAGGTGTGTCATTCATCCAACAGAAGAAAAAGGGATCATTCTCGAATTTAGGGGGAACAGTCTTGCCTTTCATATATCTGGAGGAGTTTGTGCAAAGTGAACTCGACGATTTGTTAAGCTATAAAGAAATTATTAAAAAAAAATCTAAAAGCAAAAGGCTCATTGGTTCTGGTTACCTTTGATTAACAAGGCACGCCCCTTTATCTTCTCTACCGCTTTATCTCCTGGAGTCATCGGAACGGAGAAAACGTTTAAATCTGCTTAGCAGACGAATTCGTGAGGAATTGAGTGCATGTGGATTTTATGTGGTAGAAGGAGAAACGCCTATTATTGCCGTTATTATTGGTGAAGCCCAGATAGCTACCACTTTTTCAAAGGATTTGGAGGAACTCGGTATTTTTGCACCCACTATTCGTCCCCGCCGTACCAGCTAGATCTTCTCGAATTCGTCTTACCGTGATGGCGACACATACAGACGAGGATATAAATCAATTGGTTGATGCCTTTAAAATCGTAGGGAAACAAACAGGAGTGATTTCTTGAAAGGACCAATGTTTATGCTAATCAATGTTCCATACTCTATAATATGTCAACACTAAAGACCTCTCTGCCTGGTACACAGAGAGGTTCTCCCTTATTTTTCACTTCTCTTATTTTTTTCTGCTGTTCGATTAGACTTTTGAAGGAGGCTTCCATCTGTTCCTGTGATTTATTTACTGTAGTCAGGCTAGCCATAGCAGGTGTTGCTGTAAGCAACTGAATACGTTTGAAAAATTCATTAAGAAGCTGGTTCCATTCCTCAAACACTCTAGCCGCCTGTTCACCGCCTGGACTTTTTGTGTTGTTTTGATAATCATTTTTTATATCTTCGAAAAATTTATTTATTTCTTGTTCTATTTTCATGGTGTTTTCCGTTATTTGAGTCCAAACTTCTTTTTGGTATTCTATCGTCTGCAGTGTAAGGTTTGCCATTTCACTTTGGTATACATATATTAACTTTAGACTCATGAACCAGTCATCCCAGATAAAATCTACGAAATTTCTAGTGCTTTGCTTTTCTAAGTGTGTCATCATGGTCTCCTTGTTTATGTTTTTATTGGCATCCATTGATAAGAAGTTTCCCTAATTATACGTAAAAGAAAGCCTATGATAGATACACCTGTTGAGATTTTTATCAATGCACGACGCCGAAATTACCAAAAGGAATGTAAATGTCCCTTATATGTAATTTACATCTAAGTGAACATTTTGTCGATCATTTCCTATTCGCAATTGACAAAAAATTTATATAACAGTTTATTTCGGCAATGCATACTCAGGGAATAATAGGATAGATCGAAAAAAACTACCGGCTACGGTAGCCCAAATTGATATAGTGATTTAGCGTTGCAATGATACAAAACCGCTAACCGATGTTGAATTTCCACAAGCTACTATGTTAAACCCGTTTCTTTCTAGACACCGTAAGGGAGGAAGAAGATGGACACCTGGAATTATAGTATTTCTACAAGGTTTTGCATTTCCGATAACACGAACCGCTACAATATATTCTTCTGGAATAAGACATAATTTCCAATATATTGCACATGTATATGTTGCAAATCAGTCCATTTTGTTAGGAAGAGAAATAGAGAGTGGAGATTGGAAACTGAATCAATTTCTTCAAAAAAATCTAGTTTTTCTTCTTTATTATGCTTACGGTTCCTGTATGGATGATGCGCGTTTTAAACAAAGCGGGGTTAAGCATTATTTTTCAACGATATACGGCATCGATGTCTTAGATGGGTTTGCCTTAAAGTACACACGAAAAACCGAAAATGATGGAAGCAGAGCCGATGTTGTCGAACAGGAAAAGGAAAGAGTTGAAGGGGTTGTATATGAAGTTCCCACCAAGGCATTAGAATACTTATTTGAACGAGAAGGATTTCCAAATGCTTAGCGAGCAACATTTGTTGATGTACAAGTAAAAGGGGGAAGTAAGTGAAGCATATTACAAGAAATTATTAATACAATTAAAACAGCTTGGCTTGACACTTTAATCCAGGAGAGGAGAAAGGAAGATGGCGACAATGACAGCAACGATACTCGTTGGGACTGCCCATCCAAATGATGGAGGAATCAACCCGAGTCACTTCTTATTTTTAAGCGAAAACAGCCGTCCTGCATGGATGTTGGTTCCACAAAATATCATTGAACATGAATATAAAAAAGAGTTAAAAAAAGTCACCTGGATACCGACACTTGAGCACATGCTAGAAGATGCCCTGGTCATGATTGGGCTTTATGTGCTGAAGGACGCAGAAATCATACAGTTGTTCAAAAAGCATTTTATAGGAAAAAATCGAACGTTCATCTCTTTGTATGAAGATATTCCAACGAGCGCTTTAGAGCAAATGTATGGAAGAATGCAGCAGCTTACTACAGATGTGAAAGTAGTTGTTTCTGTTTTTAATGGGTCCTCTATTATGAAGAACATTTCAATAGTAAAAGACTATCCATTTGATATAGAGGTTTGCCCGACAAGCTTTCGACGTGAATACAATCAATGGACCAGAAAAACAGAAGAGGCTGGAGTATTGGAGGACGGAGCTCAAAAAGTAACAAACATGTGGAGTGCTAGATAAAACCATGGGAAGACGGTTTGCTATACAAGAAAGGTCATCTTCCCTCCTTCTTATTGCTTTTCTATCTTGGAAATATACTTGCGCCTAAATAAATTTTAGGGTGATAATTTTTAAGTCTTTTGCACCTTATGGGAAGTCCGCATTTGTTGGATGTAAGATAGGACTCACAATTTTCACTGTTCCATGAGAAGCTAAAGGTTAAGGTTTGAACTTCTATTCTCTTCTTGTGACTTAGAGGATCTCAGGTGCCTTTTTAACCGCTAGAGTGACAGGGAATTTGGAGAGTCACTTATATTCTGATTGGTGTTGAAACTATGGATATGATTAAAAAAGGCTGATTGAATGTAAAATTTATTTGTCTTATGTAAAGTCGAATGCCCACATATGATGTGAAGTAACTACCTAGAAACTAACGAAACCATAGTGTGTGATGTTTTATTTTAAGTAGCTGCGTCAAAATACGATTTCCAGTTACCAGGTTAAGAACATGCCTTGGTCTCGTTTCGTGAAAAAGCAGACGCTTATTGTTTGTCTTTTTCATGTTCTTCCACTATTTTTTCTAATTCTGACCAACTGGAGATTCGTTGGTACGAGGCATGCTGGTTATAGCAGGTATTTTTGATGTATACTCTTATTCCGGTTCCTTCAAAAGCACTTAAGACATGTGGTTTGTCATCAAAAAATAAATCCAGCCCTAATCCTTGAGCGATCCCTGCTTTTTCTTCATCTTTCATGCCAATATAGAAATGAGCTTCTTTGAAAGGGAAATCATGTTTTCTCAACCATTCCGTAGTGGCTTCGCGGATTTCTAGGGTATCTTCGCGTGCGGTAAGATAAAAAATTTCATGTCCTTCTTTTGCTAGTTTGTTGAGTATATTAGAGGCGTATTCAAGTGGGAGGCTCTCCTCGTGAATACGAGATTGTAATTGCTTCCATAGTAGACGGCCTTCTTCTCTGCTGAGATTGAACGCATCATAAATATGAAGGGTAGGGAAGGTATCTACAAATTCATTTGTAATTTCCCGTTGTAGAGTTTCATTGAACATGCGTGTTACCGTATATCGCATATCATTCAATGTATCATCTATATCAAAACCGATTTTCATCTACTCACTCCTTATGCTCCCCTGAGCTAAGTGTTTTGTCACAAATAAATACTACTACTTCGATATGAGCTATTCAACCTCCTTTGTCAGTATGCAATTCTTTTTAGATGGAGAGGGTTGTAAAACGTATAATCTCTAAATCATGGGCAATAGTTTCGACAGAACCCTTTCAATGCACGCTGATTCGTACCGTTTGTAAGGAACCAGAACGTCCGGTAATTCATGAGGAATCCTCCCACAACCACTACAGCTAAGACGGCGGAGATTATAAACCTTTGTCTCCCCAGATCTTTCTTTGGATCTTCGGTCTCTGGTTCCGATGACCCTCATGCTTTTTCCGCAACAAGGAGAAAGAATCTTCCCCGCACCCCTAACTAAAAACACCCGTAGGGGTGTTTTTAACCAGCTAAAGATAGTTTTAATAATAAACTATTTTATCACTAGTGTTGCATGAATAAATACAGAATCATCAGATTTATTTTTTCTTTGATTGTAAGCCAAAAAGGCAAAGCCTATAGTAAAGGTCGCTCTGTCCATTTGGGATTTTTATACAATTAAACAGGTGCAACTACGACGCCTTCGTTCCTACGGAACGGTTTGATTAGAAAATTGGCGAATCCAAAGGGTAGATGGCTTCCATAAAGCAGCTTTGAGCCACCGGCTAATCTGAAGGATCTTCTTTTTGCTGTTTGTCTCCAGTTGAACCAGCACATGCAAACAATACACAATGAGTGCCAAAAAGATTTGATTCTGTATGGCATTTTCACTCATCCCGTAAAATTGTTTAATCGTTACATGCTGCTTCAGCCATTTAAAAAACAATTCAATGGCCCATCTAGACCGGTAGATTTCGCTGATTTCCTCGGCACTTAAATCGAAACGATTCGTGATGAGTCGAAGGGGATTTCCTTTCGTATCCATGACTTCCAAAAGCCGAAAGATGTTTTCTGCCCGGTTCTGTGTCGTTCCGATATACACCATTCGGTCTGACAAAACGGTACTTTCCTTCGGAAGAGAGAAAGAGTGGATCTCACGTATCACGGCATTCTTCTTGAGTCGCGAAACAAAAAAGTATCCATCGTCGGTCATCCAGTCAAAGCGTTCGTAATCCACATAACCACGGTCAAACACGTACATGGCTTCTTTATCATCGACGAGCACTTCCAGTTGGCCGCGATCATGCTCCTTGGCTGTTGTCATGATCGCTTTATCCGGATAGGCCGTCTTTTCATCCATGAAAACGAACCGAAGGTGAAGTTTCACACCGGCCTTTGTTTTTCGGAACTTCGCCCATTTATAGTGAGTGAGGTTCAAGGGGAAGATGCTGGAGTCAATGAATTTTAACGGCATCGGCTTTACGCTTTTTTGATGAAACTGTTGGATTTTTTGCACGAGATCTAAGAACACACGGGAAAGTAGGGCGGGTTCTACGCGATTATTTTTTCGGGATAACTGCGAGACACTAATCGACTCAAAACCTACGGTTTTTTGAAGGTCTGTATCCAGTAAAGCATCGCTTAGGGCGTGTAGGCTTTCCGTCTCTTCTAAGTGCGAAAAAAGAAGAAGCTTGAGATAAGATTCAGTCGTCCGTTTTTTTGTATAATCATCTTGCTTGAGGATTTCGACCTGTTCATATAGTTTTTGAAAATTTATGGGCGAAATCCATTTACCAAATGAAGAATTTCGTGTATTCTTGTCCATAACGATGGTCCTTTATATTGGATTTGGACAGGAAACCACCTGTACTTTCCATTATAAAGGATTTTTTTATTGGCAAAAACAATATATTTCAATAGTAGGATGATTTTTAATATTGAAATATAATTAATGCAACACTAGTGCTATTTTATATTAAGACACATACAAAGTTTTGCATGAAGGGGAAATGCAAATGCAGATAGAGTTGATACAGTTAAGACAACAATTGTTGCAAGCTGAACTATTGAAAGATGCAGCCGAATCCTTTGCTTCAAGTCTTCATTTTGATGAAATTATGACACAAATATTGGATAAATCATTGCAAGTTATTCAAGCGGCTGATGCAGGAGCCCTTTTTTTATATGACAAAGAGGACAATGTGTTACGTCCAGCCGCTTGCGCAGGATTTGAATGGGAAGAACTTCGTAACGTTATACTTATACCAGGCGAATCTATGACAGGGTATACGTATCAAAAAAAGTTACCACAAATTTACGAGAGAACGTTCGATGTTGATAAAGGGATGCATACGATGGATCCTAAAAACAAACCTTTTTACGAACGAGCTCTACAATCTATACGTAAGTTGCATGGCGGTGAACTTATTTTACGTAGCGTGATGTGTACACCGCTACTAATAAAAAACGATTGTATCGGTGTCATTACTATTGATAATTTTTCATCTGATGTTTCTTTTACAAATGAAGATTTACGACTCCTGGTCACACTTGCAAACCAGGCAGCCGTCGCTTTAGAGAACGCCCGATTATACCAATCAGAACGAAACAGAAGAGAACAACTTGAAGAACTTAATCAGATTATTCAGGCTCAACGTGATCAACTGTTCCGAATTAACGTAGCTCATCAGCAGCTCATGAAACAGGTGTTAAGTGGGGATACCCTGGAAGATATGGCTGTTTCCATCCATACCATTTTAAAAAATCCAATATTAATTTATGACCCTTTATTATGCGTAGTAGGAGAATGTGGGGTTATAGATATCCAAGCAAAAATCCCTCCATTTCTTTCGCATCTTCAAAAAATGTTAAATGATTGGAGTCCAAAAAGAATTCTTCCTAGTCTTCAAGTGCCGTTATCCTGTCCGGTCATGTTAATTCCCATTGTAACATCTGAAAAGATTCTAGGGATTTTAGCGGTATTAGAATCAAATCACGAGTTTGAACAACAGGATATGGTATTAGCTGAACAGTGCGGAATTGTACTCGCTTTAGACCTTTTAAATCATGAAGCTATTTATGAAACGGAGCAACGTTATAAGGGAGAATTTCTAGATGATTTAATTTCAGAAAAAAACATTGAAATCTTAAAGGAAAGGGCAAAAATATTAAGCCTTAGCTCGGAGGAAGCATATCTTTTTATGATCGTTAATTTTCAATTAAAGGGAAGTTCAAATACTCTCCTTCATCATATTCAAAAAATGATTGAAAAAGATATACTTAACCGAAATCCGAATAGCCTGGTTGTAAATAGATATAATCATTCCATTATTCTAGTAGGTTGGCCAAAGAAAACAACGCAAGAAAGTGTAATCAAACGAAGCAGAGGACTAGCAAATGGAATCATTACGACAATGGAACGTTTATATCCAAACATAGAGTGTTGCATTGGTATAGGAAGAATGTGTAAAAAGATAGAGGAATTTGTACAATCCTATGAGGAAGCAAAGCAATGTATCACTCTTATCCAAAGTCAGAATGGTAAAAATATTTTTCGTGATTACAGAGAAATTGGCGCTGTAAGATTTATGCTGGATCGCTCCAGGGAAGACCTCGTTTCATATGTAAATGATCTGTTGTCCCCTTTGCTGCAATATCCCACGCAAAAGAGGATAGAGTTCTTAAAAACGTTAGATGCGTATATTGTTTCCGGGAGAAGTGTTAAGGAAGCAGCAAGTGAATTGAATATCCTTCCTAATACATTAGTGTATCGGATTAAAAGAATTGAAGAGATTTTAGGCTTTTCTATGGATGATTACTCTAACTATTTTAATTTATCCTTTGCATGGAAAATACTCGAAACCTATGGGATCAAGGAAGAAATATTAGAAAAAAACTAACGGCTAATACTAGCCGTTTTTTATTTTATTCAAAAAATGAGTTCCTAAATTTCATTTTTTTACAAAAAATCATGTAATAAAATTGTTGTAAAATACAGATAAATAAGAATTGGAGGGATGTTTATGGAAAACTTAGATCCTTTGAAAGTCCTGTATAAGCCTATTGCGCATATTCCGTTTGTAAAAGGAAAAACAGCGCTTCTTGTTGTTGATATGCAATATCTCGATGCTGCACCAGGATACGGGTTATTTGCTAAGGCTGCAGAATTAGGAGTAGAAAGTTCTCTCGATTATTATTTTAATCGTTTACAAGAACATGTCATTCCAAATATTCGAAGGTTACAAGAGGCTTTTAGAATGGAACATCTCGAAGTTATCCATACAAAGATTGAGTCTTTAACACAGGATGGACGTGATCGTAGCCCTGAGCATAAGCTTCTTGGATTGCATGCACCAAAGGGATCAAAAGAAGCGGACTTTTTGGAGGAAGTTAAACCGATTGGGGACGAGATTGTCTTCAGCAAGACGGCTTCAGGTATATTTGGTTCAACAAACATTGAATATGTCCTGCGTAATTTAGGCATTGAATACCTGGTTATTACAGGGGTAGTAACAAATGAATGCATTGAAAATGCTGTACGTATGGCAGCAGATTTAGGATTCCTTGTGACATTGCCTGAGGATGCATGTGCCGCACTTACGAAGGAATTACATGAAAATGCTATTGATGTTCTTGGACATACCTATGCAAGAGTAGTCTCCACAGATCAAGTATTGAATGAATTGAAAAGACCAAGCGAGGTGAAATAAATGCTTTGGCATATTCTTGGACTTATCTTTCTTATTGCTTTATTTGGAACCATCTACATGGCAACAAGCGGGAAATTAACGTATATTGATGACGGAGAGTGATAAAATGAGCTTTCAGACTATTGGGATTTTAGTTGTTCTCGTGCTTGGCTTTATTTGGGCCTTTATTGGGATAAAAGTGGCCAAGAAAGTTGAAAAGGCAGATGACTATATGGTTGGTGGTAGAAATGTAGGGGTTGCGTTTGGTGCAGCTACATTGCTAGCTACCTGGGTTACAGGGAATACCGTTTTAGCTGCAGCTGAGATGTCCTATTCTACAGGCATTCTAGGTACCATTGGGTATGCATTAACTGGAGGTCTTGGTGTTCTTGCCTTTGCCCCATTGGCGAAGAAAATTCGGATATCTATGCCACAAGGCCGCACAGTTGGAGATTTTTTCCGTCACCGTTTTGATAAGAAGAATTACTATTTATTTTTAATTATGTTATTGATTTGGGATATTGGTTGGTTGTTAACACAGGGATTGGGAGCTGGCGTGCTGTTAGAATCGATTTTCGGGATTCCGTTCCATACAGGACTTATTTTAACCATTGGTATCGTTACCCTTTATGTAACGGCCGGTGGAATGTTATCGGTTCTGGGTACAGATTTTATGCAGACATTATTAATTCTAGCCATTCTATTTATTTTTCCGGCATGGGTATTTAGCAATGCTGGGTTTGCAGATGTATACACGAACATTATTCATTTAGCTCCAGATAAAATGAACCTTGCCTTGCCTGCAGGACTCTTGTTTTGTGTTGTTGGGCCGATTATGGGTATTGGGGAAGTCTTTATGGATAATACCTTCTGGCAACGAGTATTCAGTCTTCGACCAGATAAAACAAAACAAACATTCATTTATGCTGGATTGGGTTGGATGTTTGTACCGATTGCCATTGGTTGTTTAGCGTTTGTAGCAATTGGGACTGGAATGAAAGTGGACCATCCGGATGCAGTTGCCCCTCTAGTGGTTGGTCATTATGCTGGGAAACTTGGTTCTGTATTATTCTTATCATTGGTTTGGGCATGTATCGCATCGACTGTAGCAGCCTTGTTAAATGCTGTCTCTGCTATTTTTATTAATGATGTTTATCAAGTTCATATCAATCCAAATGCGACGGATAAGCAACTCATCAAAGTTGGAAAGGCCGTCACAGTCTTAGCAGCCGTCATTGCAATCGCTGTTGCGTGGAGCAAACCTAATAGCATGATGGGCCTACTGCTACTTCTTGGTGTCATTAATGCTGCGTATATATTCCCAATTACATTAGGACTTTTCTGGAGCAAAACCAATCGTCATGGTGCTTTCTTAGGTGCGCTGCTTGGTAGTATCATTGGCCTCTTTATCTATGGTAATGGTGGATTTGATCTTATATTCACTAAAATCCAAATCACGACAATTTCTTGGGGTGGAGCTTTCCAAGGGATTATCGTAGGTGGATTGATATCCCTTTTATTTACTGTAGGAGTTTCTCTTATCCAACCTGAACGGTTTAACTTTAGACGTTTAAGGAATTTTGAAAGTAAAGAGGAAAATATAGCGGAAGACAAGGCAAAGGTCTTAGCTTAAAGGGAGGGGATTCGCATGATTGCACCATTTTGGTTTTATTCCTTACTTATTTTTATAGGTGTGTTTGGTAGTGTTGCAACATTAGCCTGGATTATTATCACGTATATAAAAGAGTACAAATCTGGTCAACTTTGGTAGAGAGGGTGTCAGCATGGGGAATGCAGCAATCCTAGCAATAAACGCAGAACGGGTCTGGACACAACTGATTGAACTTGCTGAAATAGGAAGACAGGAGAGTGGAGGGGTTACCCGTACCTCTCTCTCCCCAGAAGACCTTGAAGCACGAGAGCTTCTTATTCGCTGGATGACAGAAGCGGGATTAGAAGTCCGTATAGATGAAGCGGCTAATATTATTGGAAGTTTACCCGGAACTGATCCATCGCTAGCTCCTGTGATGGTCGGTTCCCATATCGATTCCGTTTTAAATGGAGGGAAATTCGACGGTCCATTAGGGGTGTTGGGAGGACTCGAAGCTGTACGGACGATAATAGAAAATGATATAAAAGTACAACGTACTATCGAAGTAGTTTCTTTTACAGATGAGGAAGGCGCGCGATTTTCAGCCGGGTTTACTGGAAGTAAAGGAATGTGTGGCTTATTTCAGCGCCACCATTTAGATCAAATGATAGACAAAAATGGAGTAACGTATGCCCAAGCTTTTGAACAAGCGGGTTTCAATCCGGATGATTATGAAAAAGCAAACAGAAAGCCTGGCAGCATCAAGGCATTTATTGAAATTCATATTGAACAGGGCAAGGTACTTGAAAACGAAGGGCTTCCTGTTGGAATTGTATCGGGGATTGCGGGTCCAATGTGGCTGGGGGTCACGATTAATGGGGAAGCTGGCCATGCTGGAACTACTTCGATGAATTTGCGTTTTGACCCGGGTTTGGCTGCGGCGGAAGTGATGTTACAGGTGGAACAAATTGCAACAGAGTATCAAGGAGTTGGCACGATTGGACAAATCCAGTTCGAACCAGGAGGAGCCAATATTATTCCTGCTCAAGCCCGATTTAGTATTGACATGCGTCATATTAACCAGGAACAACGAAATCAAATGAAAGAGAAAATTGAATCTGCGTTAGAATTCATCTGTCATAAGCGTTCTTTACAATATGATTTAAAAGTAAACATGGATATTCCACCCGTTCTTTGTTCAGAAAATATTGTTACTATTATGGAAGAAGCATGTTCAGATATGGATTTGAAGCCATTTCACATCGTGAGTGGAGCTGGACATGATGCCATGATTATGTCGCATATCACAGAGGTAGGCATGATTTTTATCCGAAGCAAAGATGGAATTAGCCATAACCCAAAAGAATGGAGCAGCTTTGAGGATGTGTCATGCGGGGTTAATTTATTAATGCAAAGCCTCATACGATTAGCAAATGAATAATATTAGTTATAAAATTCATCGAGTTTTCTGCCTGCTCAACAATTTTTCGGCATCTCCGTAGCTCAGCAGGATAGAGCTACAGTTTTCTAAACTGTGAGTCGGAGGTTCGAGTCCTCTCGGGGCCGCCATAAATATGAACATGTAAAGTCCTTGCGATGCAAGGACTTTTTTAATCCCTCAAAACGAAGCCTTTTGTAGTTATTCTTAAGCAAGTCGGAAAGAGTTTATAGTGGTCATTAAGGCCACCTATTACTTTATGCTAATAATGCTAGTGCTTTTTTCTTGTTCTTGAGAATATTCTTTAAAAAAGGAGGGAATGGTATGGCATTCGATATTATAGAAGGAATTAAACGAAGATATGTTAACGCGTATGGGCAAGAGATTGAGATTACACATGTTGCGGTATCATATCGTACACCAGAGTCAAATATCTTTAAAATAAAAGTGCTGCCAATTGAAGAGGTTAATGTATTTGTTAATCAAAAGGATATTTTGGACGCATATGTATCACGTAGGATTGAAAAAGAGGAGGCCATTCAGGGGGCAAATATATAAGTCAATAAAGAGTTAACACTATTCGGATCTGACATTAATTTTACCTCGCGATATAATAAATATGTACCATTAATTCCCCCCTAAAATTAAGGTACTTGCAACTTTTTCTCTAGGTTAATTAATAACTTTCTCATATATTTTAAGCTCCTATGATGGGGGCTTTTTCTTTTTAATAAATTTATATCCTTTACCCAGAAGTAGCTAAAGTGTATATGGTTCTTGCCGTTCCATAGTGGATCTAGGATTCACCCGCATAAACCTTCAAACTACGACAAGTCTGGCAACAAACCAAGCATCATAGCTGCTTGTAAAGCGAGCCAAAGCTCAGCGACATCGCCGGTGGAATTAAGGCGACGCCCCGTCATTTGTTCAATCCGGTTAATACGGTAGACTAACGTCTGTTTATGGATATGCAATTTTTTTGCGGCACCCTGCCAGGAGCGATTCTCACGCAAATAGATATAGAGTGTCATTACCAATTGGCTGTTATGTCTGAAGTCATATGCTAACAGCTCACCGATAACCAAATCTACTAACTCTTGAGCTTCATTCCTACTTCGAGGCAGGAAGGGTGAAACGGGTGACTCTTCACTATAGTAAACAATGGTTTTTTCATGGCTTTCTGCTGCACGTAATGCCCATAGGGCTTCTTGATACGCTTCAGGTGTGCCTGTAGGGATCCTAAAAGTATTACTGATGCCCAAGCGTACGTCTGCTGGCAATTCGGTCTGTAAACTGGAAAGTACATCAGCGTTGGCGGGAAGAAAAGCCAGAAGAATGCTTCCTCGGTGAGCTAACAAATGCGGAATGCCGCGAGCATACAATTGTAGATGTAACCATGCATGCTCGAAAGGCTGTGTTCCCTCGGAGCAGGCAGCAATACACCAAGGTTCTTCTCTCAGTTCATGTTCAGCCAGCAAGAGAGAGGCAGTATTAGCTGCGAGCCGCCCATCAATCAGGCCTACTAGAAGTTCAGCCCCTAATCGTCGCTGACGTTCATGGGTTGCTGTATCTTTCTCAATTACCAGCCCTACAATCGTTGCGATATGGCGTAATACGAGGTTATGAGGGATATCTGTTGAATGAGGAATGGCAAGTAGGACCGCAGGCCGGGAAGCAGGGACAGATACCTGCAACACTATAGTTCCACTCCGCTCTAAACGATGTACAACAGGTGAATGCGGTATATTGCTTGGACGTATATAGTCCAGTATGTCCTCGATGTTGTTCTGCAACTTGACATCATAGAACAATGGTTTTCTGTTAACCGAGTCTACAATAGAAAGCCTACAGTTAATAATCTCACCAAGCATATTAAGTATTGTCGCCGGAGAAGTATTATGAATAAACTGACGCGCAATCTCATACACACGCAACGTCTGCACGACACGCGCGTGTTCTTTATGTGTATTAGCATCTGCCACCGTGCGTGTAATGGCAAGCCAGGGAATCTCATAGGCTGTCAACAAAACGGGAAAAGCATTGCGATCGGCCTCAGCCAATAGAGGATTGGTCAACTCAGGAGCGTACATCCCTTCCGCAATTGCTATCCCACTCACTCCTGCAGCTACCAGACGCTGCAAGTAGATCTCCTGCTCCTGTGCAATCCGCGGAATAGCCAGACCGGTGGTCATAATTAATTCTCCCCCATTCAGCCAGGGTGTCGGGTCGGGTAGTTCACATACATGTGCCCAAGTGATTTCCCGTTCCAGGCCGACAGTACCCGCGAGAACCCGTGTTTGTAAATGCGGATTATGGACCAGTTCACGAACAGTAATTGTCATAAGCATTCATCCCATCGTACGAAATTAATTATAAAGTTTATCCTTTTATACGTATTGAAAAGCCGGTGAGGTTAGAAATATACTGAACATAACAACTATTATGATTATAATAAAAACAATGTAAATTACTAGTGTGTCGTTAGAACCTTCGGGGTGAAAACGAAGGAAGGACAAGGTTTAATGGAGTAATCCATTCTCAAGACGTTGTTTAGTAGAATCGTGCGGTTCCGTGGGCAGAAATAAACGACCTGGACTATGGACGGGAGGTTTTTGTCAGTCTGATACCGTAGCAGGTCATGGAGGCTGAACAGGAACCAATAAAAAAGGAGGAAGATATATGTTACGAGTTGGAATTGATGTCGGTGGAACCTTTACTGATCTCTTTGCCTGGGATGAGCAGGCCACAGGATCCGCCCGTGTACGTACGGCAAAGGTGCTCTCAACCCCAAAGGATCCGGTAATCGGATTTATGAATGCGCTTTCGGTGGCGGGTATCAAGCCAGCCGAAATTGATACCATCATTCATGGAACGACCATCGGAACAAATGCTTTGATTGAACGTAAATATCCTGAACCGGCGCTAGTGACGACTGCCGGTTTCCGCGACACACTCGAAGTTGGTCGTCAGCGTCGCCGTCACCTCTACGATCCCTATCAAGTCAAACCGCGCCCTTTGATTAGCCGCAGTCGCCGCTTTACGGTGAGTGAAAAACTGGGCGCTGACGGGACAACAGTAAAGCCACTCGATCGTGAAGAAGCGCGACGAGTGGCTGAACATATCGCTACACTTGGCATCAAGAATATTGCCATCGCCTTTATTAATTCTTATGTTAATGGTCGGCATGAGCAGGAGATGCGTGAAATCATATTGGAAGTGATCCCGGACGCACGTGTTGCTCTGTCCTCTGAAACACGCCCTAAGGTTCGCGAACTAGGCCGCTTCGTCACGACCGCCATACGTGCTGCCTTGTTTCCTGTTGTGAGCGACTACTTCACCCGATTGGAAGCAACCTTGGCTGAGGCTGGTTCAAGTGCGCCGCTTTTCATTGTCAAAAGTAATGGGGGCATGATGCGCAGTACTACCGCCAAAGAACGTCCTGAAGAACTGATTGGGTCGGGACCTGCGGGCGGAGTCGCAGCAGGAGGCTTTCTGAGTACTTTACTTAATACGCAGAACATGATTGTTACTGACGTAGGCGGCACCAGTTTTGAGGCTTGCCTAATGGAGAACGGTCGTGGCCTGGTAACGGACGAATATGAACTTGAATGGGAGATGCCAATTATTACGCCTATGCTTGATATCCGGAGTATTGGTGCAGGTGGTGGTTCGATTGCATGGATTGATCAGGGTGGATCGTTACGCGTTGGCCCGCAAAGTGCTGGAGCCGATCCGGGACCAGCCTGCTACGGTCGCGGTGGCACCCGCCCAACAGTGACAGACGCAAATCTTGTGCTTGGGCGCCTGAACCAGACCTTAAGTGGCAAATTTCAGCTCGATTACGATGCCGCTGTAACCGCCATACGTACCGTTGCAGAACCACTGGGTTTATCCGTTCTCGATTGCGCTGAAGGCATCATCGAGATTGTCTGTGAGAATATGGCAGGTGCCATACGTATGGTTTCGACTGATCGCGGTCGCGATCCACGTGATCAGACGCTTGTTGCCTTTGGGGGCGCTGGCGGGTTACATGCCTATAACGTTGCTCGCGCAGCTGGTATTAATCGTATCCTAATACCCCCATTTGCTGGTGTCGCGTGCGCCTTTGGAGCCACCACAATGGAGGTGCGCCATGATCTTGAAGCGACGTTTTATGCGCCCGTTGAAGGTCTTGATCCGAGTGAATTGACAGGTGCCTTCACCAAGCTAGAAGAGGAATGTCGTCAATTGCTCGGGAACGATGGAATCATAGCAGAGCAGATGACGTTTGAGCGCAACGCCTTGATGCGCTATATTGGACAGTCATATGAAGTAACCACGCCGGTACCTAATGGTAATCTTGATGCAGCGATAGTGGCCGAAGTAGCTGCTGCTTTCCATGGAGAGCATAAGCGTGAATATGGCGTCTCATCAGAATCCTTCCCCGTCGCTTTTGTCACCTTACGTGTCACCGGGTATGGACAAATAACTAAACCAGAGGCCAGCGATTTGGAAGCAGCACTGGGGATGGGTAATCCAAATGGTACATTCTCGGTCAAAGAACAACGCGAGGTTTACTTTAATGGACAGCATTACCTGGTGGAAGTTTATGACCCCGCACATCTCAGCAGGGGTCAAATCATTCAAGGTCCGGCAATCATCGAACAACCTGACAGTGAGATTGTACTTCCACACCATACGGTCGCACAGGTAGACCAGTATGGAAACATCCTTATCTCTAACGAGAACGAAGTAGGTCAAAATGGCAATATCATTCTTTCCACTGAGGAGGGGGTACTATGACAACTATTAATACAGGATCTGCACAGCGTTTGCTTGATCCCATTACCTTTGAAGTTTTGCGACGTTCATTTGAGTATACCTGCGAACGAATGAGCTTGGTGTTACAAAAGGCGTCATTCTCACCGATTATTTATGACATGGTGGATTACTCGAACGCTATTTTTGATCCGGACGTAAATTTGATCGGCCAGACGGCTAACTGTCCCGTTCATATTGCCGCCATGCATTTCAGTGCACGTGCCTCACTCAAACGATTTCCCATAGAGGAGTTAGGTCCTGATGATGTCATCATCCTTAACGATCCTTACGATGGTGGTACTCATACCCCTGACGTTACGATGACCATGCCAATCTTCTATAAGGACGCGCTGCTTGGCTTCGCGGTCAGCCGAGCGCACTGGACCGATGTTGGTGGTGGTTTCGACACTCACATCGCTGGGGAAGGTTTGCGTCTACCTCCATTGATGCTTTATAAGGGAGGCAAACCCAATACCGAACTGATTAGTATCATCAAGAATGGCACACGCACACCTCAGTACATTGAGGGTGACATTCAAGCCCAATTAGGGGCACTACGGGCGGCGCGTGACGAATTCATACGACTTGCTGACAAGTACGGAGCTGATGTTGTTCAGCAGGGAATGCGTGAAGTCCTCGATTACACGCAACAGATGACAAGAGAAGCAATCAGTCGAATTCCCGACGGTGTGTACGAAGCGAACGATTATGTTGACAGTGATGGATTTACCGATGATCCAGTCCGGTTACATGTTAAACTCACTGTTTCGGGAGATCGGATTGGGGTGGATTTTACAGGAAGCGATCCGATTGCGATTGGTCCGATTAATTCCCCCTATGCCAATACGGCCTCAGCGGTCTATTATTCTTTAAAGTTCTTTCTCAATCCCGAGGCACCAGCAAATGCCGGGATGTATCGTCAAATCGATTTAACGATTCCGGAGAACACCTGGCTTAATCCACATTGGCCAGCACCGACACTTGGATGCACGACCGTAGCCTCTTCCAAAATCACTGCAGCCATCTGGATGGCCCTGGCTCAGGCGATTCCTGACCGCATTGTAGCTCCAACCTGTTCTGATGCCAACTGGTTCGTGGCAAGCGCGACTGATCCAACTACCGGTGAGCTACATGTTTTTACTGATTTACCTGCTGGGGGATGGGGTGGCACACCAGCACACGACGGCATGCATGTGACAATGGATCCGCTTGGAAACTGTCAGAACCTCCCTGCTGAAATCGCTGAACTTCTGTTTCCCATCCGTTACAATGCTTATGAAATGCGCACCGATTCGGCTGGAGCAGGGCGCTATCGTGGCGGTGTAGGCGTGCACGTTGAAGTAGAGTTCCTTGGGCGTGGCGAGATGATCTGGATGGAGTGTTCACGAACACGCGAAGGGTCGCCCGGGGTTAATGGGGGACTACACTCAGCGCGACAACGACAAATGCGCAAAAACTCCAATGGTCAGTTGGAAACCATTGGTGGATTAGCAGATGACGGGACATGGCGGCCGCAAATGCTAGGGGGAATTCAATTTCAGCCCGGTGAATCGTTTGTCTTCGAGAGTACCGGTGGCGGCGGCTGGGGCGATCCTCTGAGCCGTGATCCGGAACTTGTTGCACAAGATGTGCGTGATGACATTATTTCGAAGGAACAAGCTGTCAATCTTTATGGTGTCATGCTTACGGCTGATTTTACAGTCGATCAGCAGGCAACCAAGATAAAACGTACAGAAGTCCGTCATAAATCGTAATGCAGAGAGATTACGAGCTAGCATTGCATACCTAGTGGATGGGGGAAGTGGGATGTCAACCTACTTCCTCTTTCATTCATCCGACTATTGTTTCGATTTGTTACTGAACGTTTTTCTGTAATGTTTATACAGGAAGGAGGAAGTTGTAATGACAAATTTCAAGAACTTATTTAGTAGAGTTGAAATCGGCAAGGTAGAACTTAAAAATAGAATTTTAAGCACGGCCCACCAGACGAATCATGTTGTAAACGGGATTCCAACCTCGGAGATGACCGCTTACCATGTAGCACGTGCTAAAGGCGGAGTTGGTCTGATTATTCTTGAAGCGGCGGCTGTGCACGTATCTGGCATGCTGACCACCCATACCATTGCAGGATACGACCCAAAAGTTGTACCCGCTTATTCTGAAGTTGCCGAGCAAGTACATCCATATGGGACAAAAGTATTCACTCAGTTATTTCACGGAGGCAGGGAAGTGATAGCGAGTGAATATCGCAATGCTGCGTGGGCTCCTTCTGCAGAACCTAGTTTGCGATTCGGAGCTATGCCCAAACCTATGAGCCTTGAGGATATCGAGCAGGTCATTGATGGATTTGCTTTATCAGCTAAATTAGCCAAAGAGGCAGGGCTTGACGGGGTGGAAGTGTGCTGTTCTCACGGATACCTGCCCGCACAATTTTGGTCTAGTCATACCAATTATCGTACGGACCAGTATGGTGGATCCTTTGAGAATCGCATGCGCTTTATTCTTGAAGTCTTGGAACGCGTGTGGCAGGCAGTAGGTGAAGAGTACACGGTGGGAATCCGGATAAGTTCCGATGAGATGACCATGGACGGTACGAACCTGGCAGATGCGGTAAAGATTGTTGAATACTTGGTAGACCGGGTTCGACTTGACTTTATTAACGTTACGGCAGGGGACTCAAGCACCTATGCTGGTTCTACTCATATTGCACCGCCGTCCCCTATAAAGCATGCTTATCTTTCCCCCCATGGATTTAAAATTCGGATGGCAGGTGCTGTTCCTGTTTTTATTGGATCGCGTATTATTGACCCTGTAGAAGCGGAGCAAATTGTGGCTGCCGGTAAGGCGGATGTCGTAGGGATGACGCGTGCTTTGATTGTTGATCCCGAGATGCCGAATAAGGCCATAAGGGGAGACGTTCAGTCCATTGACGCCTGCATTGGGTGTCTTCAAGCCTGCATTGGCCATTATCACAAGGGGCTTACGATTGGCTGCGTACAGAATCCGATGGCCGGTAAAGAGGCAGAGTTGATGCCGCTTATACAGCAATCAAGGATAAAACAGCGTGTCATCGTCGTAGGGGCAGGACCAGCTGGACTGCAAGCGGCTTTGACGGCTGATGCACAAGGCCATGAGGTTACGCTAATCGATCAAGGCAAGGAAATTGGCGGATTATTACGAACGATGCGGCGAGCACCCATGCGTCAGGAATTGGCGGAATCTATGCTGGATAACTATTCACGAAAGTTAGTCGAAAGTAATGTTGATATCCAACTGGGGAAAAAACTTACCTGTGAGAATATAGCGGGGCTAAAACCTGATGCGATTATCTGTGCTGTGGGTTCTCGACCCTACCTGCCACATGTAGAAGGAATCCATGATTCTCGTGTTATGTTGGTTGAACGTCTTTTTAGCGGTACTCCCAAAGCGGTAGGACATCGTGTCCTGGTATTTGATTTTGGTGGAGATTGGCCTGCGATAGAAGCCGCTATATTCCTGGCAGAAAAAGGTCATGACGTAACGTTGATTTCCTCTAAGCTCCATATTGGGCAAGAGGTTCACCAGTATCTTCGTAATGAATATTTGAAGAGACTCTATCAGTTGAAAGTACCCCTCCGGCCGCATTATGATTTTGGCGGTATTCAGGACGGTGATGTTATCATCCGAAATCTATTTTCACATGATACAGATCTGGTGCAAGATTGGGATGCCGTTGTCTTATCACTGGGACGAATTCCTAATATTGAACTCTATGAACAAGTAAAGGGAATGGCCCCCTTTGTTCGGCAGATTGGGGATTGTCTCGCGCCCCGCACTTTGGAAGAAGCCACCTATGAGGGGATGATAGCTGCTTTAGAAATAGGGGTTATGATAACTGAAATGCAAGTATAAGGGGAAATGGATGTTTTAGTATTAATTCCAAAGAGAACTAAAAATGGTGAACCAAAAGCAATCTTTACCTGTAAGTCAGGGGAGGGATTGCTTTTTTCATGTTTACTTCTTTTTCTTCATTACCTGAATGATGAATGGGCTGGGAACATTGAACAGCATCCTTTTGAATCACTACAGAAGTATAAAGTTCAGTCCGGAAATTCTCAAACCGTCTCTTTTTTCCTTTCTTATAAATGAGAAAAGAGATGAGAAGAAGGGACAAGAGAAGAAGCAGAACACTCGTGTTCAACGTGGAGACAAAAGTAAAGAAATTCTTATCTGTTCGCACGCACATTTGACTATTAAATGAGATAAAGAAAGTCCGCAGTTAGATTTTGGAAATACATACATTTGTTGCTGTATAACATTTATCCCATAATAAGAACGTTTATGTTATAATGGGAACATACATTCCTGTTATGGTGTTAAAAGATCACAAGATAATCGGAGTTTTATTTTGGATGATAATAAACACACCTATACATTTCCTAGGGGAAACCTGGAATGATGGGTATGTGATTCTATTTCTATTCATCAAGTAACTCACCTGATGAATGGACATCATGATACAACGAAGGGAGCGATAGCTTTGTCTGATCGCAAAACTGCTTTAGATATGGCCTTGCGCCAGATTGAGAAACAATTTGGTACCGGCTCAATAATGAAATTAGGGGAAATGGCTGCAAATACTGAAATATCAACGGTATCCAGTGGCTCGATTGCCTTAGATATTTCACTTGGAATTGGAGGGTATCCGCGCGGCCGGATTATCGAAGTCTTTGGACCGGAATCGTCTGGTAAGACGACGGTTGCGCTTCATGCCATTGCCGAAGTGCAGAAAACAGGTGGCACCGCTGCGTTTATTGATGCCGAGCACGCTTTGGACCCCGTGTATGCACGCAAGCTGGGGGTGAACATTGATGAGTTGCTTCTGTCACAGCCGGACACAGGCGAACAAGCACTAGAAATTGCTGAAGCGCTTGTTCGCTCCGGTGCGGTTGACATCCTTGTCGTAGACTCTGTTGCAGCCCTCGTACCAAGAGCAGAAATTGAAGGCGATATGGGCCAATCCCATGTCGGTTTACAAGCCCGTCTGATGTCACAGGCGCTGCGGAAACTGGCCGGAGCCATTAATAAATCTAAGGCAGTTGCCATTTTTATCAACCAGCTGCGGGAGAAAGTGGGCGTTATGTTCGGCAGCCCGGAAACAACGCCAGGCGGACGAGCGCTGAAATTCTATTCCAGCGTACGCCTTGATGTGCGTCGCATCGAAACGTTAAAACAAGGGAATGACATGGTTGGAAATCGTACGAGAATTAAAGTCGTGAAAAATAAAGTGGCACCCCCGTTTAAAATGTCTGAAGTAGACATTATGTACGGTGAAGGCATTTCACGTGAAGGAAGCTTTCTTGATATCGGTACTGAATTAGATATCGTTGATAAGAGTGGCGCGTGGTACTCGTATAACGAGGAGCGCCTTGGTCAGGGACGTGAGAATGCGAAGCAATTTCTAAAAGAAAATCAAGATGTTGCCTATTCAATTGAGACAAAGATTCGCCAATACTATAACCTAGATCAGGCTGCGCAACTTCCACCGGCAGAAGAAGATAATAAAGACGAGTACAGTTTGGCATAATAGAATGGAGTAGGGGAGCGGTGAATCTCTAACTTTCTCACCACTATACGTCTCCTTCGGTATAAGACGGTTCCTTAAAGTCAGACGGACAGTGATTACCTCTTCACTGTCCGTCTGACTTTTATTTCCTTGGATTTCAGGGTTTTGTACCGGATTGATGTCGATTCCCATACCGTAGCTGTGATTTGATAGCTGCTTTTTACCGGCGATTATTCTTGTATTGAAAGCGGATGTATTATTGTCTCTCATCGATAAATCGTCAGAGTCCTTGTACTCTTTCTCGTATGCATCTTCTATTAATTAAATTGAGTTAAAAACTTAGAATATTGAGGGAGCAAGAGTTATGCCTAACCAATGTCCATTTTGCCAGCTTGAAAAAACGTCCGTTGTGCTAGAAAATGAGCTGGTATTTACTTTTTTTGATAAGTACCCTGTACAGAAAGGTCACCTATTAATCGTTCCGAAACGGCATGTAGAAACGTATTTTGATGCAACTGCAGAGGAAATCGCTTCTATACATCAACACATCAACTCATTAGACAGGGAAAAGAGCTTATTGATGAGAACTATCTTCCAGATGGCTACAATATTGGGGTAAATGTAGGGTATTATGGTGGACAAACTGTGGTGCATCTTCATATGCATTTGATTCCACACTATAAAGGGGATATCACCGATCCGCGTGGAGGGATTCCTAAAGCCATTCCGAATCTTGTCCCGTATCCTCCCCTAAAAAAGGAGAAAGAAGATGCCGGTTTATCGTAAGCTTGTTCGTGGTTTTATACCTGCTATCATAGCAGAGACGGGAAAAACCTATCAAACACGTAGATTAAGCGAAGAAAAGTACAAAATGGCCTTACAGCAAAAGCTGCAGGAAGAAACGAAAGAGTATATAAGGGCGCCACATGATGAATAGGCCAAAGGTTTATTTTTCCGTTTTGTTGTTTCAAAGGGATCTTCGGACCAAGGATACCGTTTCCCTCCTAAATAAAGTGAATTTCCCCTTCATATAAAGAAGGGGAAATTAGCTGAATCTTTCTACGCAAATTGTTTTTTTCAGAAACACTTTCATATTCCTTAGAAATGTTTATTTCATTATCGAATGGGTCGTACATTTTTTCTCGAATAAACAGTGCAGGAAGAAGCCCACTTAGAGCATAGGATATGCCTAGCATAGCAAAGCCGAATCCGATTGACTTGTGTTCCGCTATGATTCCGATTAAGATAGGTGCTATGGCTGCCCCGAATCGCCCCACATTATATGAACCACCTACAGCCGTGCCACGAATATGGGTCGGAAAACTTTCGTTCATATACGTTGCAATGACTGCGTATTGAATACCATAGAGGAACCCAAAAATGGTTAGCAATACGATAATATTGCCTGGTGTATGATAAGTATTGATTACTGGCAGGGCAATTGCAGTGGCTAAACCACCAATGACAAACATAGGACGACGACCATATTTATCTGCCAACCAGCCTGTAATGACCTTACCTAAGATCATTGCCGTATAGGTTCCAACAAGATACCCTGTCATCTTCGTATAGTTGAAACCTAATTCACTTACAATATAAGTCGGCAACCAGGTCCCCACACCGAAATAACCAAACTGCAAAAATATTGCGGTAAAAGTCCATAACAGGAAAGTACTTCTCGTTTTTGGCTCTTTGAACAAGGTGATCCATTGATTTTTCTTACCTGTCCTCGATTTTTGTACTCTTTCTTTCCATCCTTTAGGTTCTGGAATCTTAAATCCTATATAGATAGCAAGAAAGACAGGTAGAATATTCACTAAGTAAAGAAATCGCCAGCCAAAACTCGGCAAGACCCACCCAGCCAGTAAGGTGATTGCTAAAAATCCCACTGAATAGGCTGCTTGGAGTGAACCTAGAATCGTCGTTCGTTTTTTGGTTGGTACATACTCAGCCATAAGCATCGTAATTACAGTATATTCCGCTCCTATCCCTATAGCAGAAATGGTCCGGAGCATTAAAAATTGTTCGTATGTTTGTGCAAAGGCAAGTAAGGTTGTACCAATAGAGAAAACGACCATCATCCATGCTGCAATTCGTACTCGACCATATCGGTCTGACAACCAACCGCCAGCGATCCCGCCGATGGCCATGCCCACTAAGGACCACGTACCAAGCAACCCTGCTTCTCCTTTACTAATGTGAAATTCTTGCATTAGCTTGGAAAGAGTTAATGAAAGAATTTGCATGTCCATGCCGTCAAAAATGAGGCCCAGAAAACATGAGATGAATACGGTAATCCAAATTGGTTTTGAAGGGCTCTTTGCCACCATAACACCGCCTTTTTTATTTGACTTTGTTAAAATAAAACAACAGAAGTAAGACAAAAAGGTCTTGGTATACATAAAGAGGGAAAGCAAAGGCGAGATGGAACTCCTCACTTCCACAATTTTTTGTGCTTTAAATCGGTGTCACGAGCAAAGTCGGTATAACCAATGAATCATAGACTACCTTTTTTTCCTTGAATTTTGCCTGGTTTCCTTCGAAAATCACGGTATCAATATATCTTCCTACATTATAAACTTCTGAATATCCATCAAGTCGAGTTTGAAAGACGGCATAGTTTGTATGGACCGTATAGGTATCCTCGACCCGGTCAACAATGCGGATACTACTCACAAGGTGGCGGTACACGTGTGCTTCGAAAATGTTCGCTTGACGGTGCGCCGTAACCCGGTCCTTGAGCATCCCTTTGCTATCGCAATAGATAATCGAGGCCGGCATATTTCGTTCGTGATTCTCTCGAGAAATAATTTGATAGAGACATTCTTCTGCAAAAAATTCTGGCCACTTCTCCAGATGGTTTTCGTCAATGCATTGAACATAGGCATGAATGAGTTCCTCGATTTCAGCCTGAATTTCTCGTAGCTCTTTCAACTGTATTACTTCCATCCTCTTTTCACCCTCTCAATATATTATAAACCCATGAATTGTCGATAGTTCTTCCAAAACCCGCGAATGGAACTCTCAGTGGCCCGGAACGGTTGACTTTCTACCCCTGTTCCGCCCATTTCAACAAACGATAGTTCTTTTTCCCCACCAACAATTCCTTTTTGCACTAACTCTCCAACTCCGCCATCCTCCAAGGAAACAAAGCCTGCGGGCCCTACTAAATTCGATTGTTTCAAGCGAATTTTCGTCATTTCCTCCTCATCATCAGCAAAACCAAGGTATGTCCAGACCAATTCAGAGGAATCCACCCCTTTAGGGAGAAGCTGGCGAACAGCAAGGGCATTGTGAATTTGCTGTACAATCATGTTAGGAAACAATGATTGAATTGCTAGGGTAATGCCATCAGCAAATTCATTGCGGCCTATAAGGAGAGATGGATCCTCCAGGTTATACTTGGAAGAATAGGAACGCAAATTGGAGTTCTTATATGCCTCCGTATCTTCATTGAGACTTCCATACGTATAGCTGACATGATGGCGACCCGTTTCATCCAAATCAATCCCCCCTCGCTGAGACAAGCGATTTACTCCGAAGGTTGAAAAAAATAGGTGCAGCAGGCTTGCATGATAAGAATCTTTCACATTTTCAAAATATAGTTTCCAATTATTTTTCATTAGTTGGCGTTGATAGCCAAGAATTTTTACGGGTCGGCTGAATATTCGAGACAAATAATCACACATCTTTTCTCCCAAATAATCTTGTACCGGTTCGATTTGATGATCAAAGGAACCGAAAATCACGCCCAAATGGGTATCTACATTCACCTTTTGCAACGAATGTTTTCCCATATCAAATCCTTCCGGCATTCCGCCTTGTCCACTTACCCCATTTTTAAAGGGGACGCCTTTTAAATCTCCTTTCGTGTCATAGACCCATGCATGATAGACACAAGTGAACGTTTTTGCATTCCCGCATTTGTCCATACACACCGTAGCGCCGCGATGTGCACAGCGATTGACGAAAGCCCGGATGGAACCGTCAGTATCCCGCGTTACGACAACTGGCGTATCCCCTATATAAGTGGTTTTATAATCACCATGGTTTGGAATTTCTACTTCCAAGCCTAAATAATTCCATGTCGATCCTCTAAAAATGCTTTCCATTTCTCTTTTGTAAATTTCCTGATCCGCATAAACCTGATAAGGTATCCGGCTTTCTCCTTCCTTCGGCCAGATCAAATCATTCCTTTTGAGTTCTTTTGCTGTCGTCATATCGAACAAGCTCCCTTCATCAATGGTTTTCTATTCGGTCACTCATTTTGGATTTTACAGTACTGAGTAGCTGGATGGTTTTCCACAAACCAGTTGGATCGGCAATTCCTTTTCCGGCAATATCCGGTGCGCTTCCATGGCCAATGGAAGAAAAAAGGATGGGTGTTCCAATCGTTAGTGCTGCCATTTGTTTAAACGCTTTCATTTTCATGGGAATATGGGCCTGATCATGATACATGGCCAGATAAATATCGTAATTACCAAATTCAGCAAACAATGTATCACTGGCAAATGGCCCCTCAACATTCATACCAGCCGCTTGAGCCTGGGTAATTGCAGGTATAATTTCATTTTGTTCCTCTAGACCGAACAACCCCCCCTCACCTGCATGAGGATTTAGACCAGCTACAGCTATCTTCGGGTGATCTAACCCCAGCATTCTGCCGGCATAATCGGAAGCTTGAATAGCCTTGAAGATAAGAGGATGCTTTACCAATTCCAATGCTCTTCGCATCGGCACATGAAGGGTAGCATTAACCACACGAAAATGGTCACTCACCAGCATCAAGAACGTTTCTTCTTCCTTTGTTCCGGTTAGTCGGGCGATTAAACTGGGATACCCGTCAAAGAAAAGTCCTGCTTTTTCTACGGCCGATTTGGTATGCGGACCGCCTATCACTGCATCCACTTCGCCCTTTACCGCTAAATCTACAGCTAGTTTCGTATAATCGACCATTGCCATGCCTGTCATGGAGTCCCCTTCACCGAATTGGAAATGGCTCATATCGATTGTATCCAAATGGAACAGGTCAATCACACCTGGTGTAAATTCTGCTTGGCTGATTTTGATAATCGGATTTAGTTGAAGCGGCAGTTGAAACCTTTCTACATAAAAGGAAAGCAGGTTTCGATCTCCGATTAATACAGGATTGCATGATCTGTATACCCATTCCTCTTGTAAAGCCTTTAGGGCAATTTCCGGCCCAATTCCGGCAGCATCTCCGATGGTAATCGCTAGTATTGGTTTTGCAAAAAAATTCATATCTGACCTCCTTTCTTGATTTATTCTGAATAGTCATTGAATTAATTCTGTTTACATTATAAAATCAATTACAATAATAAAAATATGTGTTTTTCGCTATCCGAAACAATAGGTATTTTTTTTGGGGGGAATGGAGAAAGGAGAAAGGACGAATGGGACAACCAGAATTACTTGCTTCCGTTCAGAATGCAATACGAGTTATGAGGGAATTTTCCTTTGATGAGCCAGAGCTAGGAATTACAGAGTTAAGCCATCGGTTGGACTTATCAAAGAGTGCCGTTTACCGGATTTTACAAACTTTATGTGCAGAGGATATCCTTCAGCAAAATCCGAAAACACGAAAATACTATTTGGGTATCACTGCTTTTGAGATTGGCTGTGTCGTTTACCATGATATTGAAGTGTGCCAAGTGGCTTTTCCTCTACTGAACAAACTGATGAATACTGTTCGCGGTGTCATCCAACTTGTTATGTATGACCATGGGAGCGTCATTTATTTGCTTAAACTGCCCGAAGACCGAGAAACACAAATTTTTAATCGAATGGGCAAGCGTGTTCCTGCCTATGCTACGGCTTCTGGTAAAGTCTTATTGGCCTTTCAGAATGAAAGAGAAAGGGAGCGGGTATGTTCAGGGAAACTCCAACCGCTCACTTCCAATACCATCACCAACCAGAAAGAACTTGAAGACGAATTAAATCTAATCCAAGAAAAGGGCTATGCCCTATCCAAAGAAGAATTTAGGTTCGGGATGTACTCGGTAGCTGTACCTATTTTTGATGAAATGACCAAACAAATTATTGCTGCAATTAGTATCACAGGACCAAGAAACTTGTTCTCCCATTCACAAATGCAGGCCAATGTAAAAGAGATGAAATATTATAGTCGTTTAATTTCTGAACAGCTTAGCCCACGTGAAGGAGGAAGATCTTCCGTAAATTCGCTTTAATCTATGCCGACGGTTAGTTTTAATACACAAATACGTTCTCGGCTTTTCATTTCGTTTTTGTCTCCGATAAGGTGAGAAGTTTTGATTTACCCCTTAATGACATTGTTTGCCTTTATACAACAGTTATCGTTATCGCAGTCCTTTCCTGTTGTCGTCGTATAAGTGATTAATTTCGGCCTGGCACGGCTAATAAAGAAAGGGAATTTACACTAGGAATGTAGCAGATTATTCATGAATGCACGAGTGGTGTACCCGTACTCTTTCATCTTGAGCGAATTTCACTTTACTTCTGCTAAATAATGTACTCTAGTTGTCCCCATAAATACAAAATACCTTTTCTAAATTGCCTAATTATAGTTCGGATTCCAAATCCACATTTTTCCTTTTTATCGATCCCTGATATGATATGACAGAAGTTTATTAAAGCACATCAGAAAGGTTGGATTAAAACGAGGGAAAATATTACGAATTTCACTAAAGGAATTACATTCGGGTTAATAGGAGTAACAGGAATTGTTTTAGGACCTATTATGATAATTCGGAATAGATAGTAAAGAGGAAGAGTGGTAAATATCAAGAGTAAAAAACACCCAACATTGTATGAATTGTAACCCGAATAAAGTACACTTTAAAAAAGTCCCTTATTCAGGTTACAGTTCCATCAGATATACATAGTTTTTTAAAGTGATTATTTTACCGTTTTTTTCTGTGCTTGTATTGATTGCTCTTTTGATTTGTTTACTAATGGTTGAAAGATAACGATGAAATCTAGATAAAAACTAAATACAGCGGACATCCTGACAGACATCCTACTTGACTTTGAAGGGCAAGCGAGGGTAAATAATCTGCATATAAATACATGAAATATCTATGAGTGTATAAACAAGAAGACTGCTGATATGTTACCGAACAGGCCGTTATCAAACACTATATGAGTTAAAAAATGCCTAAGATCTTTTTGGTATTGCAAATTACAATCACAATTTAAGAACTATAAAGACTGTTTTTTAAGAAAAATTCATTATGCGTCCCCATAATCTTCTAACATAGTGCGTTTTGCAATCTCAATGTGTTCTTCTAGCAATTCTTCGGCTTTTTTGCGATCCTTACGTTGTATAGCAAATAATATTTCTTTATGCTGTTCATTTGAAGAATAGGGTCGTTCAACGTTTTTACTTGTTAGAACAGAAAACCATTGGATTAAGTACTCTAAACTCCCCATAATCTTAAAAATATAGTTGTTCTTTGAAAGATTAATAATAGTAGAATGGAAATTCCTATCTATAGAAAAATACCCCTGATAATTATCTTCAAGTAAGTGTTTAGAAGCAAAGTTTACTTCCCTTAGTAAATCATCTACCATTTGTTCAGAGAAAGAATCAAAAGATAAATCCAACGCCAGACATTCTACTGCTTTCCTAACATCATAAACATCCATAATATTTTTGGAATTAGGTCTACTAACAAACGTTCCTAAACGAGGTTTAACTTCAACAAGTCCATCCTGTTGAAGTCGGTTAATGGCATACCTTAGTGGGGTAGGACTAATGCCCATTTCTTCACAATGTAAATCATAATTAATCCGTTCTCCTGGTTCTAATTCTTTATTGATAATTTTGCTTCTCATTTCTAGGTAAACCCGATCAGTAAGATTCGATGTATCAATCATTTATTTAACCTCCCCATCAATTGGAAAACGGACAGACTTTTGCCTTGTGTAATTCATGCATTTATTTAGTCAATCATAATGTTTTAAAGCAAAAGTGCCGAACAATTTTATAATCGCAACAGCATTATTAACATTTTTTATAATTATATACAATTCACCTACGATGCAAAATATTAGATATTACATATAAATCTTTATGGTTAGGAAATTGTTCACATAAAACGAAAATGAAAACTGAAAATATTGATTATAATAAATATTTAAAAAATTGTTGACAATTTCTAAAAATATTTTACAATGATTACATACGAAAGATCTGATGTATCAGATCTTTCGTATGATTTTACATAATACGCTTTATATTTTTTATGTTTCAAGGCCCATATTTTGTAACTTTTTAGATAAAATAAGAATTCAAAAAAAATTATTAAACTTGGGAGAAGGAGGAAGGTTATGGTTAATAAATTATCAACTCCAGTGGTTATTGTTGATTTAGATATCGTTGAGAAAAATATTAGTAAGATGGCCGAAAAAGTAAAAAAAGCAGGCATAAAGCATCGACCACATATAAAAACTCACAAATCGGTTTATTTTGCCAAGATGCAACAACGTGCTGGTATATCGGGAATCACCTGCGCAAAGTTAGGGGAAGCCGAAATTATGGCAGAGGCTGGATTCAACGATATATTGATAGCATTCCCGATTGTTGGCGAAGACAAGTTAGAACGTTTTTATCAACTGGCTAAAAAGATAAATGTAAGGACTTGTATTGATAGTATAGATGTGGCTCAATCCCTATCTAATATTGGAGCAAAGCTAAATAAACCTATACAAGTTTATATTGAAGTTGATGGAGGGATTCATCGTTGTGGCAGACAGCCAGGAGAGGATACACTCCAATTCGCTAATTTAATTAAAAATTTACCTGGAATAAAGATTATTGGTTTATTAACATATGCCGGTCAAATCTACAGTAAAGGAACTTTTGATGAAATAGCTAAAATGGCTGAGGAGGAAGCTAAAACAATTAAACAGACTGCAGATATTCTGCGTAATGCTGGTTTCTCTATACAAGCAGTTAGCGCAGGGTCATCTATCTCCTCTAAATTTGTGGAAAATATGGAGGGTGTTACAGAAGTTCGAGCTGGTAATTATATTTTCAATGATGTATCACAGCTTTCAACTGGTATGGTAACAATTGATGAGTGTGCATTACGTGTAATAGCAACGGTGGTAAGTACACCTTCACCAGGAAAAGCCATCATTGATGCAGGTTCGAAAACGTTAACTACAGATACAACTCATTTTGGGAATGGTTTTGGTTACATAATTGAACACCCGGGAGTCGAAATTTTCAAACTAAATGAAGAACATGGTTTTTTACGCTTTGACCCATCTGTTCAACTCCATATTGGTCAGCGGTTAACTATAATTCCAAATCATGCCTGTGTTATTCCTAATTTATGTGATGAATTGATAGGTGTTAGAGGGGGAGAAATAATTCAAAGTATTCCTGTTGATGCCAGGGGTAAAAACAAATAAAGGGGGAATTTTTTAATGAAATTCAAGAAGGACCCCCCGAACAAATTTTCACATCGCCGAAGGAAGAAAGAATAAAAAACTTTCTACATTCAGTGATTGAAAAATAAAATTTATAAATGGAAAAGGAGTAACGAAAATGAAAGAAGAAATTTCTACAAACCTTGTACCATGGCCTGCAGGTCCATATTCTCAAGGAATTAAAATCGGAAATAGCGTTTATGTGGCTGGTCAGGGCCCTAAAAATGCAGTAACTGGAGAAACCCCTGAGACCATAGAGGAACAAACAAGGCAAGTTCTTAAAAATCTTCAATACATTTTGGAGGCAGCAGGAGCTAAAATGACAGATGTGGTTAAGGTAACCACACATCTAGCTGACCTAAAAGACTTTGAGGCATATAATTCAGTTTATAAGGAATTTTTTATTGAGCCTTTTCCTGTACGTACTACAGTTGGAAGTCAACTGGCTAATATTCTGATTGAAATCGATGTTATCGCCGAAATTATAGAGTGATTAATTTACAAAGTTATCAAAGATGCATTTATTCAAAAGAATTTTGAACATTTCATTGAGAATAAAGAAAGCGAGAGGGATGCCCGATTTACAATAACTACCTATAATGATTATTTGAAAATCAATTTGAAAGCGCTTCATTTAATAAAAATTCGGTTGAAGAGTGGATTGAAACTAAGGATGGGACAAAATCATTTCTAAATTATAGGGGAAAGGAGGTGGACATTGGAGCCAGCCATTGAATCACTTTTATACCAATTAGCTAAAATCCAAGGGGGAGTAATCAATTATGAAAGGATTATCTAAAACCCGGAGTGCTCTACCTCGTTCAGGGATACGCGAAATTA
Source organism: Aneurinibacillus tyrosinisolvens (assembly GCF_001015055.1). GTDB lineage: Bacteria > Bacillota > Bacilli > Aneurinibacillales > Aneurinibacillaceae > Aneurinibacillus_A > Aneurinibacillus_A tyrosinisolvens. The sequence continues at coordinate 218,508 of NZ_BBWZ01000006.1, forward strand.
TGGATTATTCAGTGAACATTCCGGATGTAATCCATCTTGAAGTGGGGGAACCCAATGTCGATACCCCTCTTCATATCCGTGAAGCAGCATATGCCGCAATGAACGAAGGCTTTACCCACTACACTCCAAATGCGGGTTTGAACACACTTCGTGAATCAATTGTTACACATTTACAAAAACAATATGGTTTGAATAGTAAAGTTGAAGAAATTGTCGTGACTGCAGGAGCGGTGAACGCACTTTCAGCCAGTGTACTCTCGCTAGTTGAGTCTGGAGAAGAAGTGCTGATTCCGGATCCGGGATGGCCTAACTATGAGCAGATTATTTTAAGCCAGGAGTCTATCCCTAAGCGGTACAAGTTAAATCCGGAATTAGGCTTTATTCCAGACACAACAGAACTAGAGCGGGTAGTAACATCGAAAACCAAGGCAATTATTATTAATTCTCCTGGAAATCCCACTGGCGGAGTATTGAGTGAAGAGAACATTAAAGAAGTGCTGGCATTTGCCTCTAAACATGACCTTTATGTGATTTCAGATGAAGTCTATGACGGAATTATTTTTGAAGGCAAACACATTTGTCCTCTGTTATACGATACAGAAGGAAGAGTAATCAGCATTTTTGGCTTTTCCAAGAATTACGCGATGACAGGGTGGCGAGTGGGATACGCAGTTGCCCCACAGCATATTGCTATGACCATTGCCAAAGTATTAGAGCCACTGGTATCGTGTGCATCCTCTGTTTCCCAGAAAGCTGCTGAAGCAGCTATCTCTTGTCCGCAAGATTTTGTAGAAGAAATGCGCAGCATCTACAAAGTACGCCGTGATCATGTATACAAACTGTTTGAAGAAGCGGGGATTAATGCATACAAGCCTAAAGGAGCTTTTTACATGATGGTTGACCTTTCTGATGTTATACCAGATGAGAAAAATCCAGCAATTATATTGTTACAAGAAGCAGGGGTAGCAGTGGCACCGGGTGCGACATTCGGTTCGACCACAAAAAAGATGATCCGTATTTCTTTTGCGACTGAGGATTCCAAGTTATTCGAAGGCGTTTCGCGAATCTGTAATTTTGTAAGACAAAAAAGAAAAAATATTGTTAAGGGGGACTCTGAACATGTTTCTTAAAAAGACAAGTGCCATTCTTATTTTAGCTCTGTCGATTTTTTTGTTAATTTCTGGGTGTAGTTCCGAAACAAATGCAACAGCATCTAAAAATACCGAGAGTCGGTTGGACAAAATCATTTCATCGAAAAAAATTAGAATTGCAACCTATGCCGACAGTCCCGGGTGGAGTGTATTAAATGCAAAAGGAGAGTACGAGGGCTATGACCCTGATATTGCTCGTAAACTCGCGGCAGTACTAGGAGCAGAAATTGAATTTGTAACAACCGATGGGGTAAACCGAATCCCCCTCCTCGAGTCAGATAAAGCAGACGTTGCGATTTCGGTATTTACTCCAACCGATGAACGTGCAAAATCGATTAACTTTACCATCCCTTATTCCGCCGCCGGTATAGTTCCGATGTTTAAAAAAGGCCAACCAATCAACAGTTGGAAAGACCTAGAAGGAAAAAAGATTTCAGTTGCTCGGGGTACGACATCAGATATGGCAATAACCAAGTATGTTAAAGGGGCCGAGTTGGTTAAATTTGATGCAGTGGCAGATGCCTTTATGGCCTTAAAGACTGGAAAAGTTGATGCATTCGCAGAAGAAGACGGAATTACTTTGGATCTGGCGAAAAAGAATCCGGAATTCCAACTAATGCCGGGTCAACCGTTTAAACCTGCATATATTGCCATGGGTGTGAAAAAGGGTGACCAAGAATGGCTGAATTATTTAAACAATTTTATACGTAATCTAAATTATTCCGGTGAAGGTGCGGAACTGTACAAGAAGTGGTTTGGCGTCGATGCACCAAAAATGATGACCTATTAATCCTTAATCTGCTCGACAACAATCAGAACGGGGAACCCCCCGTTCTGATCCACCCTAAAATGAGGTGATTGATATATGGACCTAGTATTTCAGGATATTGTGCCTTATTTTCCCCTCTTATTTAAAGGGTTAGGCACAAGTTTATATATTACCATTATTTGTATGGTAGCAGGAACTTTACTTGGGCTTTTTGTAGCTTTATGCAAATCGAGTAAGAATGTTGTTATCAGCTTTTTGGGTAATTCGTACATCGAATTGATTCGAAATACCCCCCTTCTAGTGCAATTGTATCTCCTTTATTTTGGATTGGGTCAACTCCATATCGATATCAGTCCAGTATGGTCAGCTCTGATTGGAATTACCATCAATAATGGTGCGTATACAGCTGAAATATTCCGGGCCGGTTTTAGTAGTGTACCCAGAGGAATAAACGAAGCGGGAAGTGCATTAGGGATGAATGAGACGCAGATTTTCAGACATGTAATACTGCCCCCTGCGGTTCGAACGGCGTTCCCTGCCTTAACCAATCAACTTATTTTACTTTTTTTGTTTTCTTCTGTTTCTTCTATCATTTCACTGGAAGAATTGACCTACCAGGTTATGAATATTGAATCAAAAACGGCGAGAACACTGGAAGTAACAATAATAGCTGCAGTCCTATATTACAGTTGCTCATCCGTTTTTGCCTATCTGTCAAATGTTTTAGAAAAGAAAGTGTTCAAATGGTAATGGGGGGATAACAGTGATAACACAAGATTTTGGTTGGATTCATATCATTCCAATCCTCAAGGGCGCATGGTTAACCGTACAACTTTGTTTCTTTTCAATACTCTTTGGAAGCCTAATTGGAATCGTTATCGGATTAGGAGCGACGTCCAAAAGTAAGCTAGCGAAAGCCCTTTCTTCCTTATATATCAGACTGATTAGGGGAGTCCCTTGCTTATGATTATTTTTATGGTGTACTTTGCGCTGCCAATGCTTGAGATTGGAATCAATTTCTCCAAAAGCTTTTCCGCCGTTATGGCGCTCTCGATTTATGCTGGTGCTTATTTAGGGGAAATTGTAAGGGGAGGGATTCAATCTGTACCGAAAGGACAATTTGAAGCTGCAGATGCATTAGGATTGACGTACGCCCAAAAGTTCCAACATATTATTGTACCGCAAGCACTTAAGTTTATCATACCACCGGGAATTGGATTCTTTATTGCTTTGATTAAGGATTCGTCATTGGTTTCTGTCATCGGCTACATTGATTTGACAAAGGCAGGTAAAGTCGTCAGCAATTTAACTTATAACCCGATTGCCTCTTTTTTGGTCGTTGCAGCTGTTTATTTCGTTCTGTGTTTCGGGCTATCAAAGGCTTCCTATTACTTCGAATCAAAGTTTTTGCAGTCCGATACGTGAGTTGGGCTTCATAGTGCAGCTTAGAGGACAATTGTGAAGGCACTAAAAAGGAGTTGAAATTTTGGATGAACATTGAAGTGAAAAATTTGCATAAAAGTTACGGAAAGCTGGAGGTTCTAAAAGGAATTGACTGTGAGATTCGCGAGGGAGAAGTGGTTTGTGTCATTGGCCCCTCTGGTTCTGGAAAAAGCACATTCCTTCGCTGTCTGAACCGATTGGAGGAGATAACAAGTGGCCAAGTGTTGCTTGGTGAATATGATTTAAGCAATGCTAAAACGAACATCAACAGGGTACGTGCGGAAGTGGGAATGGTGTTTCAACAATTCAATCTGTTTCCGCACAAGACAGCTATTGGGAATGTGATGCTTGGCCCAATGCTCGTAAATAAGATTTCCAAAGAAGCAGCGAGGACAAAGGCTTTGGAATTACTGGATAAGGTCGGATTGAAGGATAAAGCGGATGTTTATCCTGGGAACCTTTCAGGGGGGCAAATGCAACGTGTAGCGATCGCGCGGGCATTGGCAATGGACCCCAAGCTTATGCTCTTTGACGAACCCACTTCGGCACTTGATCCTGAATTAGTTGGGGAAGTATTGGCGGTAATGAAAAACTTGGCTCGTGAAGGAATGACAATGGTTGTTGTGACACATGAGATGGGTTTTGCCCGGGATGTCGCCGACCGGGTGATTTTCATGGACCAGGGATACATTGTTGAAGAAGGGAAGCCAGAAGAGATTTTTCAAACACCCAAAAATGAACGGACACAAACCTTTTTACGAAAGGTTATCTAGAAGGAATGCATATGGCGTCAAACCTGTTGGTCGACGAAGTTCATATATATCACAGAAGGTCGTGAAAAGATGCAGGCTGTCGGGTTGAGATGTATTATCTGTCATACTATGTATCCGCTTGACCCACTTTATGAATGCGATAAATGCCATGGGATTCTGGAAGTTTATTATGATTTCAGTAAAGCCAAAGACCCATTCGCATTGTTGCCTATAACTAGCAAAAAACGGATTAGTTTGGATGAAGGTGCAACCGGGTTGCTTTTGGCCAAAAACCTTAGCAAAAGGCTAGGTCTGAAAACGTTGTTACTCAAATGTGAATTTACCAATCCGACTGGATCCTTTAAGGATAGACCCGTATCCATAGGGATTTCGAAAGCTTTGGAATTTGGGTTTCAAAAGGTAATTGCCGCTTCAAGCGGAAACGGAGCTGCATCGGTTGCCGCATATAGTGCATGCGCCGGCCTTGAAGCTATCATTCTAGTACCTGATACGACTCCCGTGGAAAAAGTAAAACAGACTCTCGCATATGGTGCAAGCGTAGTACGTGTTACGGGTCCATATAGCAATTGTTTTTCTTTAGCCAAAGAAATTGGAGAGAAATTAAATATCTTTAATCTGACCACGACGTTCTTGAATCCTTATACGGTGGAGGGGGATAAAGTCGTAGCACATGAGTTGTTTAAACAATTGAATGGCTCGATCCCCGATGTCATTTATGTACCTATTGGTGCAGGACCCCTACTTGTTGGTATTTATAAGGGCTTCCAGGAATGCCAGCAGTTTCATCCCTTTGAAAAACTGCCCAGAATGGCAGGAATCCAGGCGGAAGGCAACAATCCAATTGCATCTGCATTTTTGCATGGAAAATCTGTCGTGTGTTCAGAACCAAATCCGCGTACAATCGCTGGCGGAATCGCAGACGGATTAGTTGGATACGAAAAAGATGGAACCTATACATTGCAGATTGTAAAACAATCCAATGGATTTGTCATTGATGTGGCTGATTCCAACATTCTAGAAGCTCAAATGTGGCTACTGCGAGATGAAGGGTTATTCGTGGAACCCTCTGCTGCAGCAGGCATTGCCGGTCTAGCAAGAAGTTTGAAAGACAATCGGATTCACAAAGATGATAATGTTGTTGTCATATTAACCGGACATGGATTGAAAGACATGGGTAGTGTAAATATTGTCGGTGATGTACCCCTCATTCAAAACAATCTAGATGAATTTATCAAAATTTTTAATAAATGAATCAATTTCATAACTCAAAGCCCTTGAACCGTAAGGTTCAATGAACATGAAAAAAAGGAGTACCTCCCTAAATCTCGAATAGAGTAGTTGCTACCACAACTCAATGAGAAAGGTGGGTCTCCTCATGTACTCTATTCGCCAAGGTCATTTGTTTTCCCTGCAAGATTTGTTAGATTTAGAACCTACCGAACGTTACACGGCGACTTTTGAAGGCATTAATATTATGCCACTGCTTAAAATTACATCTAAGAAAACATGTGATGGTGCCCCTCAGTCGCTTAATTATCCAGCGATGATTTATTCCATGCTGGCTCGTATTTTAGAGGGGATCCCAACAATAAAACTTCTTGTTCGCCGCTTAAAACAAGATGTTCTTTTCCGTCTGGATTGTGGTTTTTCCTTTTCTGATCGGGTACCATCTGAATCTTCTTTCTCACGTTTGATTCGAAAAATCAAAATCTCAAACGCATTGGTTGAAATGAATCATCAACTTCTATCCCAAGCGATGGAAGAAGGTTTTATTGATGGCAGCCATATTGCCATTGACGCTACGCATATAGAGGCGCGAGATCAAGCTCCACAAAAGGAAGAAGGGGAAGAGGAACCCGCTGTCAAAGAACCGAAAAAACGAGGCCGCAAAAAGAAAGAAGACTATGAGGCCTGGAAAAAAGAACAGGAAGAAATCCAAAATAACCTGCCTATTTTTGAGCAGAAAATCGAAAAACAATTGGATTACACCTTCGATGAGCTTCAAAAAGAAATGCCAAACGCTCCCAGGTGGGGAATTAAAAAGAACTCTGAAAATAAAAAACGTTTTTTGGTACGGCTACAAACTCCATTTAGTGGTAGAAACAAAAAGCCAGTATGTGATAGGCCATCTGCTTTCATCCGGAAACATGAATGATGCGAAAGCTGCCATTCCTTTGTTAAAAGGAGTCGCTGCGTGTTTTCCTGAGCTTACCATCACGAAAGTGATGGCGGACGCTGGATATGATTACAACCCGATTTATGAGCAAATTTACCGCATGAAAGCGGACGGTATCATTGCCTATAATAAGCGGAACGAAGCGCCACCTATCGGTGTCGATAAGTATTTTGCACCGACCTGTGTTCGTGAGTATTCCTACCGTTATGACAGCTATGATAAAAAATACGAAACACTCAAGTATACAAGACCAAAGGAATGTGCGGACTGTCCGCTTGCTCGTGACACGCTCTGTCAAAAGAGCATGAAAATCAAAAAGACAGCCGATTTGCGCCGGTATCCAGCTCCCGCTCGTGGAAGTAAGTCATGGAAAGAGCTTTACAAGGAACGTACTTCTGTTGAACGAGTGAACGCGTACTTAAAAGAGTATTTTCAACTGAACAATATCCGCTATTGTTCTGGAGAATTAGCGAAAGTCCAGGTTGATTTGCTGTGTCTATTGTTTAATGCTTCTAAATTAGCTGTCAATCGTATTAACACCAAATTGAACGTTAAAGCCGCTTAGCAGAATACGACCTCCGGTCGTTTTTAAAATTGAATACAAAAATTCTGTGGGTATTGAAATTTTTAAAAAGCAATTATGAAATTGATTCAAATAATTGATAAATAGAGCAGTACTAACACGGTCGTTATAAAGCTCGGTGAAAAGACAAAAGAAGTATTACGTTAGCAGATTCAGTTAAAAGGAGGGGCAACAATGTTACCAAAAGTGATTCTCTTAAATAAATTCGTGGAGAGTGGCGTAATCGCTGTACTCCGGCGAATTCCAGAAGAACAGGTTGAACAAGTTGCCAAGAGCCTAATCGAAGGAGGTATTACAGCACTTGAAGTAACGGTAGACTCGCCAGGAGCATTTACGGTTATAAATAAGCTTTCTGCAAAATGGAGAGAACAAGCAATCATTGGTGCGGGCACAGTTATCGACAGTGAATCTGCTCGATTAGCAGTCCAAAGTGGGGCTGAGTTTATTATTAGCCCCAGCCTCCACCAAGGGGTAATTCAAACTACCCTTCGTTATGGCAAGATTGCCGTCCCAGGAGTGATGACGCCGACGGAGATGATTACAGCTATCGAATGGGGTGCCGATTTGGTCAAAATCTTTCCGGCAAACGGTCTTGGATTGCAATACATCAAAGATATAAAAGCTCCTTTTCCTTATATTCCTGTCATCCCAACTGGAGGTGTAAGCCTTGGGAATATCGCATCATTTGTGCGGGAGGGAGTGGCAACTGTCAGAATTGAAGAGCATCTTATAGACCGATATGCCATAGAATCTGTTGATTATACCAAAATTACCCACAAAGCAAAACAATACGTGACAGTCGTGCAAGAGGCTCGTCAGGGAGGAATACCGAAATATGAACTCCTTAATCGACAAATCGAACTTTATCGGTCTAGATAGTTGCACCTGGTTGTTTAGTGGAGCAGAAACTCCTACGCTGCGCAGAAGCGTAGAAGCTGTGAATGATTACTTCATGTCGAGAAGTTTAGGTCCTCTTGGACGGGAACGAAATGCCATGATTGAGTCAACCTGTAAACAAAATGTAGCAAAATTGCTTTGCGGCAAAGCAGAGGATATCGCACTCATATCCAATTCTTCCGACGCGATTTCAATAATCGCTCAAGCAATCCCATTTCGACAGGGAGACAACGTGGTGATTAATACATTGGAGTTTCCTTCAGGTGTGCTACCATGGTTGGCACTGAAAAAAAGAGGAGTGGAAGTGCGAATTGCCAGGGCTCAGGCTTGGCAAATTGAACCCGATGACATTCTCGCTTTGGTGGATAATCGTACAAAGCTAGTCATGACTAGTCATGTTAGCTATATGACTGGCGCTAGATTGGATTACCAAAAGCTATATCGAGAATTAAACCAAACCAATGCTCTACTCCTGTTGGATGCAACCCAGTCACTGGGGGTTGTGCCCGTGAATATGGAGGATGCGGATTTTGTGGTCTGTAGTTCATACAAGTGGCTGTTATCAATACATGGTGCCGGCATTCTCGGTGTAAATCATAAGCGCTTACATGATATCGTTCCTGTTAGTGCGGGGTGGCGAAGCATACAGAACATGTTTAGTTCCACCCGATTTGAATCATTTGAATTCCATGATGATGCACGCCGTTATGAGCAGGGCTTCCCCAGTTATTCGACAGTCTATTCCTTGGCCAGCAGTACAGAATTACTTCTTGATACTGGCATCGAGAAAGTGGAGCGACATGTGTTGGAATTGGGTGGGTCCTTAATTGAACGGTTGAAAAAGACGGGTTTTGAAATAATGACGCCAAATAAACCATCCAAACGGGCAGGGAATATTTCTATTGTGTGCGAAAATGCGGCAATAGTTGCTGACCGGTTACAAAAGGAAAACATCTATCTATGGGGCGGGGACGGACGATTGCGAGTTTCACTTCATTTGTTTAATGACAGTACTGATATTGATAAGTTTATGGAATTACTTCCAGCCTGTTCATCAAATGTATAGCGAAAGACCCACTTCCTACTTTATTAAATCGTGAAAGAAGCTTAAGTCCAAAATGAATTAAATTTCGTTGTCCTAGTGGGCATAGATTCAAAATGGTTCTTTTATTGGTGAAAAACACAACTCCACATATAAAATAATAGGAGAAAGAAACAATATAACACTTAATCCCTCCGTAGATATAGAAAGTGGTTGTAGAAGTTATTTTTACATTAAAATGAAAAGTGCGATATGGTGTGATTAGTTATTTTTAATTTTGTGGAGACGGAGGATAAAAGGCTCTACCCTAATTGGATAGAGCCTCAGAGTGTAGAGAAACTTATGGGTTTCTCTATACTTTGCACGATCGAAGGTCATTTTCAGGAAAATAGGCATAACCAGGACAAACGG
>NZ_BBWZ01000007.1 GCF_001015055.1 Aneurinibacillus tyrosinisolvens
AGGGCTGCCTTTTGTATGAAAGGAATTTTACTTGTTTTTATAATCTTAAGGAACAGGTGCTTTTTAAAATCTGAGGGTATGGATTAAACTAAAATTTTTATAGATAATATAACGTTCTATTGGTTTCAGAGCAAGCAAGCCATTTCCAGTTAGAGAAAGGAACTAAACAAAACCGTAAGCTTTTATAAAGAATAAAAAGAAAAACGATAGATGGATATTGAAATGATAATGTGACTTTTACATTATATAGAAAGTATTTTCATTGATAATGTTATTTTTTTCTGATAAATTGAAAATAAAAAAATGTTTAAATTAACTAAATTATCATACAGGGGATGAAAAGGAAGGAGAGGTCAATACATGGGACAAGAATTATTAGGGGTGAAGCAACAAGAAGTTCTTTCCTCTGTTCATAATGCGATCCGAATTTTAAAAGCATTTTCAATGGAGGAAAGAGAACTGGGGATCAGCGAATTAAGTTCTCGATTAGGATTGGCCAAGAGTACAGTTTTTCGCTTGATGAAAACATTAAATGAAGCGCATCTGGTTGAAAAAAATATAGAGTCTCAAAAGTATCAGTTAGGCATTGCGGCATTTGAATTGGGATTCATGGTTTATCACTCAATGGAGTTACGCCGAGTAGCGGTTCCTCTATTGGATAAATTAATGAATTCGGTGCGAAAGGTTGTTCGCCTAGGCGTTTATGACCAAGGAGGTGTTGTGTATTTATATAAAGGCTCTCCTGAGGTGAGGAGTGTTACCAAATCCAAAATTGGCAATCGTGTTTCTGTTTATTGCACTGCTGTAGGAAAAATCCTTTTGGCATTTCAAAGCAAACAGGAAATCGATCGGGTGTTAGCAGGAGAATTGACCGCATATACACCGCATACTATAACGCAACCAGAAGTAATTAAAACACGATTGACCCAGATTCGAAAAACGGGGGTAGCGGTTACTCATGAAGAACTACGTTTGGGAATCTGCTCAGTTGCTGTACCTGTTTACAACGATCTCGGCAAAGTAATTGCAGCCATTAGTGTTACAGGAAACAAATCCCACTTTTATCCTGCTCAAATTCAGTATTATGTTAAAGAAATGAATATCTATAGCCGCTTAATTACAGAACAATTAGGTTTAAATCCTTGATAATGACTCTCTCATCTTCTCTTCTCTTTATCCTCTATCCAACGGCTTTGATAAAACAATTACATAAGCCGACAGTAGGCATCCTTGCCGCTGTCGGCTTTTTTCAATGAACGAATTAGCTAGAAGGAAATTTTTTATATAGGCGTTCCATATATAGAAACAGTTTTAACCATACTTATATGTTTTATGTCAAAATAAAAATATAATTTTAAAGATTATGAATTATAAAGCAGAAGGAAGGAGTATGTAGCGTTTACCAAGCTATTGTTTCAACTTTTGGATCAATTAATGACAGCGGTTTCTTTACAAAAAAGGAGGGAGAAAGTTTGAGAAGGCTGTAAATATAGCATAACCGTATTTACATTTTTTTTATTGAAAAAATAAGCTCATAGGAGGAGTATTCTGTGAAGAGATTTTCAAAAAAAGGCTTGGTTTCAATTATGACTATGTCTTTTCTCATTTTAGGAATGATGTTAAGTGGTTGTGCCACCAATCAGACGCAGGTTGCTGAAAAAGCAAAGGATACTTCGAATGAAATGACGACCATCAAAGTTGGCCTTCCTTCTTCAAATGCCAGTTATCTTCCGTTTTTTGTCGCTGAAAAGCATAACTTGTTTCAAAAACACCATGTTAACGTTACGTTTACCAATGTACAGGGTGGGGTAACAGCCCTTCGTGGACTCCAGTCAGGGGATTTCCAAATTATATCCAGTTTGCCCGAATCTGTAATTACAGGTGTGGCGGAAGGAGCAAATGTTAAGATGATTGGAACGCTAGACGACCAATCGATGTATACGATTTACTCTACCAGGGATATTCAAAGTCCCCAGGATTTAAAAGGACAAGTTGTGGCTACTAATCGTCCCGGTAACGGAACGGATATTCAGCTGCGCTGGTGGTTAAAGAAGAATGGTTTGGATCCGGATAAAGATGTTCGTATTATTGAAGCGGGAGAAAACTCTACTCGTCTTCAGACATTAATCAGCGGCCAGGCGAAATTGACGATTTTAAGCCAGCCAACTGACTTAAAGGCAGATGCCGTAGGGATGAAGAAATTAGCCTTAATGCGGGATGAATTGAAAAGTTACAATCATAATATGCTGATGGCTAATGGTGATTTCTTAAAAAGCCAACCAGAAGCGGCAAAAGGGTTTATGACTGCCATGGCTGAAGCCACTGATTACGCTAAAAATCCACAAAATCGTGAGGAAATGATTCAAGTAATCATGGAGCAATTGAAAATGAAAAAGGAAGATGCCCAAAAGTCATTTGATTTTGTCCTGCCTGCATTAGCAAATAAAGAAAAAATCAATCTTGAGGGGGTAAAGTGGGCCATTGATACAACGAAACAGGCTGGCATACTGAAGGGGGATGTATCTGTTGAACAGTTGATTGATAAAACGATTACGCAAATTAATTAAGGAGAGGGCAGATTAATTTTACATGATAGGGGTGAATTGAATGATTGAAACGTTGACAGGAACGAACACACCAATCCTAAAATTTGATTCGATTAATGTCATTTATAATGAGGGACAACATAACCAAGTTCATGCATTAAAGAATGTTTCTGGGGAAATTCATGAAGGGGAATTCATTTCAATCATCGGACCGAGCGGCTGTGGAAAGAGTACGTTGCTTCATACGTTGGATGGCTTGCTTAAGCCTACATCCGGAACCATTTTTGTAAACGGTTCTCCTGTACATGGACCAGATCGTAATCGGGCGATGGTGTTTCAGGATTTTGCTTTAATGCCATGGCAAACTGTATATCAGAATGTTGCTTTTGGCTTGCGGCTGGAAGGAAAACCGGATCGTGAGATTCGTGACCGGGTCATGCACTATATACACCTCGTGGGTTTGGAAGGGTTTGAACAAAAATACCCCCATCAGCTTTCGGGGGGAATGAAACAACGGGTGGGGATCGCTCGTGGTTTTGCAGTCGAACCGAAAGTACTGCTCATGGATGAGCCCTTTTCTGCGATAGATGAACAAACACGAGAAATTATGCAGGAAGAAGTCTTAAAGATTATGCTTCATGAGAAAAAACGGTGATTTTTATTACTCACTCTATTGATGAGGCGGTATTTCTATCTACTCGAATTTTTCTCATGTCGGTTCGGCCCGGGCAAATTGTTGATGAAGTAAAAATTGATATCCCTTATCCAAGAACGCTGGAAACCAAAACGTTACCGGAATACCAAGAATATAAGCAAACGATTTGGGACCATCTTAAAGGGGAAGTAAGAAGACAATACAGGAAAGGGGAAGCATAATGGAAAAAACGGAAGTTCCAGGAAAAATCATCGTTCCTTCCGCTTCTTTAAATAAGGTAAGGCGGATTCCTCCGGCTATTTATTATCCGACAGTAACCTTAATTGTTATATTGGTGGTCTGGGAGTTATGTGGACAGTTGAAGCTCATTGATCCATTTATGTTCAGCTGGCCAAGCAACATCTTGATGAAAGCATGGGGGTTTATTATCTCCGGGGAGGTTTTTAAACACCTTGCGGTGAGTGCAATGGAAGTAGGCTTTGGATTTGTCATGGCGCTAATTGGCATTCCCATTGGACTGATGATGGGATACTGGAAAAAGCTTGAAATGGCTTTCGATCCTTTTGTTACAGCGCTGTATACGACTCCAATGATTGCCTTAACTCCATTGTTTGTATTATGGTTTGGTTTGGGAACCCTGTCTAAAGTCATGATGGTTTTTGCCTTATCTATTTTTCCAATTTTGATTAATACCATGTCAGGAGTTAAAATGACTGATTTGTCACTGATTAAGGCGGCGCGTTCTTATGGGGCAAGTGAATTTCAAATGTTTAAAGAAGTTATTTTTCCTTCAGCCATTCCATTTATAATCACAGGAATCCGGTTGGCCATCGGGCGGGCCTTAATCGCTGTGGTGGTTGCTGAAATGCTGGCGGGAAATATCGGAATTGGCTTTGCCATCCGGCATGCCTCTGAAATGTTTCAAAATGCTGAGTATTTAGCTTATGTTGTTATTCTCATGGTTTTATCCATTTTCTTGACGGAACTATTAAAGGTTCTAGAAAAGAAATTAGCACCATGGCGGCATCGTTAGTCATGAAGGGACAGTGAGGAGCACTGTCCCTTTTTTGGTTAAATCATAGATTTCTTATTGGTGTTCCATATAAAAGAACCGTTTATATGGATGGAGAAAGGCTCGTTTTATAATAAGATTATGAAACCAATTCAAACGTATTGTATGAGAAAGGAGAGAGATTTATGCTAAAGAAGGAAGATAACGAAAGGCTTTGTCAAACCGGTCCGGGAACTCCGATGGGGGAAGTGTTCAGGCGCTATTGGCTTCCAGCTTTGTTGACTGAAGAACTACCGGAAGCGGATTGCCCACCCGTCAAACTTAAGTTATTAGGGGAAGATTTAGTAGCCTTCCGTGATTCCGAAGGGAAAGTAGCTGTCCTAGACGCCTATTGTCCACACCGCCGGGCCCATTTATTCTGGGGACGAAACGAAGAATGTGGAATTCGCTGTGTTTACCATGGCTGGAAATTTAACCGGGAAGGCGATTGTGTGGATATGCCGAATGAACCTGATAACAGCAACTTCAAGCACAAGGTTACAACAACAGCCTATCCTACTTGGGAAAAGTCTGGGATTATCTGGGCCTATATGGGGCCAAAGAATAAACAACCAAACTATCCGGACTATGAGTGGTTAAGGGCGCCAGAAACACATTTCCAAGTTTCCAAGACATATGAAAGTTGCAATTGGTTGCAAGCACTTGAGGGAGGGATTGACACATCGCACTCTTCCTTTGCACATAACAATAATATACAAGATAATAAATCGTTGCGTAATCGCGCTACCAATCCGAAGCTGGAAGTGGAAAAAACGGATTACGGTTTCAAATATGTTGGTATTCGAAATTTAAAGGATGACGGGAACTATATTCGAGCATACCAATACATTATGCCGTCCCAGCAAATGCGTGGTCAAATGATTAAATGGCATGACGGAAGTCAGGAAGATTATCCGACGATCCGTGGGCATATTTGGGTACCCGTCGATGATGAGAGTGTCTGGGTATGGAATTTCAAATACACCAGCGAACCTGCTATCTTTCTTGAACCGAAATTTTCTTTGGAACAAGAAATTCTGTTTGGAAGAGGACCAGGTGATATGCTCCCAGGATATCGATTGAAACGAAACCCTTCAAATGATTTTTTAATTGATCGTGAGTTGCAGCGTACAAAAACGTTTACAGGGATTCAGGGGATTAATACACAGGATTATGCTTTGCAGGAAACCATGGAAAAACCTTTTCCAGACCGAAGCAAGGAACGTTTAGGAACAGCCGATTTGGCAATAATTGCCGCGCGACAATTATTGCTGGAGGCAACAAGAGATGTAGAGAGCGGGTTATCACCCAAAGGAGTGGAGCCTGAGACGTATCGAGATGTGCGGGCATGTGATCGGTTTTTGCCCCACGGTGTGGACTGGAGAGAAGGTTTAAAGGAGGATATGAGAGCCAAGTATGTGAGCCTTACCATGGATAAAAAAGAACTGGAAAGACGGATGTGAAATCATACTATTACAGTAAAGTACATGCGGCACCTTGATTTTATTGATATGGGTAAAAACGAGCCTATTTATTACGATAAAGTCGTCGTTTTCGGTTCTACTTCCATTGTAAGCCTTTGCTGTTAGCGAAGGCTTATTTTCTTAATCATTCTATAAATTATTCCTTATTTTTGTGCCGCATAGAAGAACTTATACCTCCTTATCCTAACTCAAACAGATAACATAATAATAGAACATTTTTGATTCAGGAGGTTAGCTATGGTACATAAGGAGAATTTATTTAAAGTGCCAGATTATTTGCTTGGAAAAAAAATTACCATTCTTGGATACAGTGTTGAGGGACAAGCCTACGCCCAGTTTTTAATGGAGAATCAAATTCAAGTGGTAATTGGACTGCGTCCAGCGGATGATTTATGGTCCGTGGCAGAACGAGACGGACATGAGGTAAGGACATTATGGGAAGCGGTTGAGGAAGCGGATATCATTCAAGTTTGGTAGATAAACACCACTGGCACAATATTTAAGGTGAATGTTACAGATCCAATCCCAATTGTGGAAAGAGCTAAATATCTTCACGAATTATTTGCGCATTGTCTACGACCCCTACTTTAGGCATCTGGAGGGCTGTTCATTACTTGTTTTGTCAGATATAAACAAAAAATAATTGTGGTATGTGTTCTGTACAAATAAAAGCCGGAGATATCCGGCTTTTATCATTATATAGAAAATATTTTTTTTGACGTTTCTATAATGGTATCTTTAATTTTTTGATCTACTGATGTATGAAAGATTAAGTAAATGGGCGTCGAGGGAAGAGATTTGCGAAGATTAAGTTTTACAAGACTTCCGTTGTTCAGTTCTTCCCGAACGATAACTTCTTGTAAAAAAGCAATTCCCAAACCTTTTCGAACCATCATCTTCAACCATCCTATATTACCCATTTCAACTTGGTTATGTTCCTTCAGATGGTTTTTCTGTAGAAACTGTTCTACGTTTTTTGTTGCAAAAAATTCGCGGTTGTATAAGATGATACGTTCATTACTTAAATCGGACGGAACAATCTTTTCTGATTTTGTTAAAGGATGATTAGGTGAACAAACAAGGACATTTTGTTCGTTTGCAATTTTGATTATGAAAAGATCCTGATAGTTTTCTTCCGCTTGGATATAACCAAACCCAACATCCACTTCGCCAGAGCGGATATTTTCTACGAGCAGATCTGTTGGAGTGATTTTTACTGGAAATTCAAAGTTTGGAAAACAATTGTATAAAACCTTCAGTACTTCAGGCATGATTTCTACACCCATATGATTGGGGCAGGATATTCTTACTTTTTTCGCCTCAATAGGTATCTCCTTTAATTCATCATATGCTTTCTCGATTAATTTGAAGGCTTCGTTAAGATAGGGGAAAATCTTTTCTCCAGCTTGCGTCAACTCTATCTTTCTACCATTCACCCGTTCAAACAATGGACTATTTAGATGTTGTTCCAGTTGTTGGATACGAACACTGATGGTCGGTTGACTAATATATAGAGCATCTGCTGCTGCAGAGAAACTCCCTTTTTCCACAATTTTTAGAAACGCCTCAATGTTCTTTAATTGCATAATTATTCTTCCTTCTCTATTTTTTATATATAATTTATAATTTTAAGACATTATTAATTATATTAATAGGTTTTATAGAAACAATCAATTTGTAAAATCATTTTATATTACTTATTCTAAATACAAGCAATAAACAAAAATTCAGAAAATATTTGTTTATAAATAATGATAAAAAACCGCGTATTTCTTCAGGGGGTTGATGATATGATTGCAGAAAAAGTTTCTAGTTTATAAAGGAGGAAATCTACAAAATTAACTGCTAGAAGAAAGAGAGACAAAAAGAAAAAGGAAAGGCATTTACTAATTTTAGAATTGTAAGCGCTACAATGTGAATAGTGGATGGCCGTTTTTAAAGAGGGTACGCAGAAAGTTATAAGTCATCTTCGCTAGACACTGTAGACCTCATGTTAGAAAAAATACAAGGGCGATACCGAATGAGGGAAGTTGAGAAAGGTGTGCATTCCTATTTAGCGTTTTTCTAAGTAAAAAACCCAATTGGGCGGAAAATAAAATAATTACCTATTAGGAGGTTTTAATCAATGAAGAATGGGCTGAGACCAGCATTTATAGCCTTGTTTTTTGCATGGTTGGTATATTTATTTTCTTATGTGAGTAGAATGTCGTGGCCACCTATCATCCCTTTAGCATCACAGGATCTTGGAATAAATGCTGCACAAGCTGGAAGTTTTATGACAGCTTTTTATATTGGATATGTCATTACTCAAATACCAGGGGGGTTTTTAACAGATCGATATGGTTATCGAAAAGTATTACTGGGTTCATTACTTATCATTAGTGTGTCTACCTTACTTACAGGATTTGTTGATAGTTTTACTTTAGGGCTTGCAACTAGGTGTTTAGCCGGTATTGGATCAGGGGCCATTTTTTCAGCTGGCCTGCTCGCAATAACAGATTGGTTTCCTGAAAACAAACGCGGCATGGCAAATGGATTGTTCATGACTTCCACCTCTTTAGGTGTTTCACTTGTAAATTTATATGTTCCAACATTGTCAAAAGGATATGGCTGGCGTACTGCATTTTTGGTGTCTGGTCTACTTCCTTTGTTAGGATTAATAGCAGCTTATTTTCTCCTCAAGGAACGTCCTCGAGTTGAGCAAAAGACCAAAGAGCCGCAAAATAATCAAAGTTATTGGAAAGATGTTATTTTATTATTTAAAAATAGAAATCTACTCTTAACAGGGATAGCTGGTTTTGGTGGACAATGGGCTACTTTAGGAATTGCCACATGGGCAAATACTTACTTAAATAAATCTTTACACCTTTCTCTTGTACAAGCAGGTTTATTCATGTCCTTCTTTGGAATGGCAGCCTTATTATGCAAGCCGATTACAGGAATTTTATCTGACTTCGTTAATCGCAAGGTTTTATCATTTTGGATTCTCTTATTGCTAGGTCCGATGTTATTATGGTTTGGGGCTAATCAAAATGAATCCTACTTATATTTTTTACTTCCGGCTATAGGGGTTTTGGGTTATGCATTTTACCCTCCCTTGAATACATTGATTTGTGATTCGGTAGAAAAAAGATTTGTGGGAACTGCATCTGGATTAGTAAATGCCATGTGGCAACTAGGTGCACTAATAGCACCATTAGCTGTAGGCGCTGTAATTGATGCAACACATAATTACTTTTATGTTTTTGCTACTTTAGGTATAGGACCCGTTTTAGGAGCTTTTGCAATCTTATTTGTTAAACTAGAGAATAGTGCAGTCGTGCTAAAGGTGGAGGAAGAGGTAGCTGTGACCAAAGAACCCCAAATGTCATAGTTATTCACACGAGAAATTCGAAAAGTGTTTTATTCAAGTCGCCGTTTGGTGACTTTTTTCCTTTAGGATAAGTTTAACTCAGGTTGTCGCAACCAAAAAAAGAACGGCAAAAGATGAGTAAGGTGTGCCAGGGAATACTAGAAAGAAAATAAAAATATTTATATAAAAGAACGGTAAGCCACTCCAAGGGATGTAGGCCTACCGTTTTTATTCAGAATCATAATCTTTTTAAAAGTATTTCCATCTATAGGTAAAAAAGACAGTAGCCTTATGTATACTATAGACTTCTATTGTTTGGTCTTTACCACACTTGAGCCACTTGAGCTTGTTCTGCAGCCTCCCAAACGGTTAATACCGTAAAACCGTCTCTTTCGGCTTGTTCCCAATCTTCATCATCAATTCGAAGGCCAATAATGACATCAATTCCGTGGTTTTTTAAAAAGTCTGCTCGTGTGCGTCCTTCTTCATTTTGATAGCCGAGAATCGCAACCGTTTTTCCTTGATAACATTTTAAAATTAATGCTTCAAACTCTCTATCGTCCACTCTTATTCCCCCTCTTTTAAAAAAATATCAAACTCGCACTCATCGACTGTTCCTACTTTAATTATAAATGTAAGATTCATAGTCTTTCAAATTAATGATTTTAATTTACCCTATATAAAATCTAAATACATCATTATTAATGTTTTGTATAGGTGGGATAAAAACAATCAATTTGAAAACGCTCTATTTTTGCGTAAAAATGTAAATATAAATCATCTAGTAGGGGGAATTGGAAATGTTATCTTATCAAGACAACCAAATATTAACTCAAACAAATTCAGGAACACCGATGGGAAAAACACTTAGAAGATATTGGATTCCAGCGCTTATGGTAGAGGAGCTTCCTTATCCGGACTGTCCACCGGTACGAGTCAAACTCTTAGGTGAGGAATTAATTGCTTTCCGAGATACCAATGGAAAAATTGGGTTAGTTGATGAGTACTGTCCCCATCGAAAGGTATCCCTATTTTATGGTCGAAATGAGGATTGCGGTCTTCGATGTGCCTATCATGGATGGAAATTCGATTTTGACGGAAACTGTGTAGATTTGCCATCTGAACCACCGGAAAGCAATTTTAAACATAATATTAACATTAAGTCATACCCTTGTGAGGAACGCGGTGGGGTGATTTGGACATTTATGGGTGAGCCGGAGCATAAACCCGAATTACCTGAGCAAGAATGGATGATGGTTTCGAATAGTCAACGATATATTTCGAAAAAAATTCAAGAATGTAATTACTTCCAGGCGTTAGAGGGAGGGATTGACTCCAGCCATGTATCCATTCTTCATTCAGGCTCGGTTGGCGGCATAGGGGTTTCTAAAAAAAGTAGCAGTACTTCATTATTAGCTCAAGATGCTGCCCCACGTTTTGAAGTAATGGACACCGACTATGGATTATTAATCGGAGCCAGACGGAATGCGGATGATAATCAATTTTATTGGAGGATTACCCAGTTTATTATGCCTTGGTATACGATGATTCCTCCTTTTGGCGGTGCTCCACGTGGTGGGCATGCATGGGTACCCATTGATGATGAACATTGTTGGGTGTGGAGCTGGAGTTGGACTCCGGATCGCGATTTAACAGAACAGGAAATTGAACAGATGAAATCGGGTGCAGGAATTCATTCATTATTAATTCCCGGTACTTTCCGTACCAAAGCGAATAAAGATAATGATTTTCTCATTGATCGGGAAATGCAAAAAAGAGGGGAATCCTTTGCAGGTATTTTTGGTCTCGGAATGGAGGATCATACTGTTCAAGTTAGTGCAGGGCCTGTCGTTGATCGTTCACAAGAAAAATTAGGAACAAGTGACACCGCCATAATAAAAGCTCGTCGTTGTTTATTAAATGCAGTAAAAACTTTGGAAAAAGGAGAACCGTTACCAGGATTGAATCCCGAGAGCCACAAGGTTCGTTCAGCTTCCGTTTTACTTGCAAAGGGAGTTCCTTTCAATGAAGGGGCACAGGAAGCACTCAAGTTATCGGAAAAAGACTTTGAGGCTGTTTAATCTATGAAATTACATGAATATATAGGAAGTTATTTTATTGGAGGTGGATGAATATGAGTGAAAAAACGTGGGCTGCGGTGGCAACCGATGTAAAATATACAGAGATTCAAGAATTAGACTTACCTTATATCGAATCCGATGCAGGAATTTTAAAGATAGAAATCGTCGGTGTTTGTGGAACTGATGTGTCCTATTACCGGAATTTAAAAGAACCCATGATTTTAGGTCATCATGTCATCGGTCGTATTTATAAAATTGGTGATTCGGCTTCTAAACGGTGGGGAGTCAAAGCGGGTGACCGTGTGGCGATGGAAGAGTACATTCCTTGCGGACAATGCACCTCGTGCCGTTCCGGTTTTTATCGCTTATGTCCTGATACGAATCCAAGTTTAGGCGGGATCCGGTATGGAGCTACTCCGATGAGCGTAAATCCAGCTCTCTATGGTGGTTTTAGCCAATATATGTATTTACATCCGAATGCTGTTATCCACAAACTCCCTGACCATGTTCCATCAGTTGAAGCGGCATTAATATTGCCTTTATCAAACGGGTTTGAATGGATGAGAATTATCGGTGATGTTGGGCCTGGAGATGTCGTTGTCATTCAAGGGCCTGGTCAACAGGGGCTTGCATGTGCTTTAGCGGCAAAAGCAGCCGGAGCTGAAACTGTCATTGTGACTGGAAGAAACAGTAGTCAAAAACGCTTGGAACTCGCTCGGGAATTGGGCGCTGATTATACGGTTAATACGAGTTCAGAAGATTTGAGTAAAAGGGTTGCTGAAATAACCAACGGAAAAATGGCCGATTTGGTTATCGACGTAACCAGCGGAGGAACGCAGCCTGTTATTTCATCCTTAGAAGTGGCCAAAACACGGGGAACAGTTCTATTGGGTGCTTTGAAAAATCAACTTTTCCATGAATTTGATCTAGATATTATTTACAATAAAACGTTGACAATAAAAGGGGTTCGTGGACATAGTTATCAATCTGTACAAATGGCAGTAGAGTTTGTCTCTTCAGGAAAATTCCCTCTAAGTATCATGAATTCCCATAACTATAAGCTAAGCGATACTGATTTGGCATTGAGGACTGCTGGAGGAGAGGGAGAACCTTTTCCGTTGTTAGTTACTGTTTCTCCGTGGTTATAGGGATTTGGAATCCAGGAAATATAGTAGATTGAGGATGGTTTTAATGGGATAAGAGGAGGGGCGTAGATAGACCCTCGGGTAATCAAATTTGCTTCTTTGCTTTCAGCCAAAGAAGCTTTTCTACTATTTACATGCTTGGATAAACAGGGAATCTCCCAAATCCAAAAGCAAAATTTAATGGAAAGGATAAAAGGGAAATCATCGATTTCCCTTTTTAGAATAATGGGATGAGAACACAGAATATCTTCCTTTACGGAAAATCTATTATTTTTACACTTGCCATCGTCCTTTTTTTGGCTAATCAGTTGATTAAATGGAATGGGTTAAGCATTCTCGTGGCTCTTGTTTCGATATTGGCGATCATTCTTTCTCTTTCCTCATGCAAATTTTTTACTCGACTGATTTCTCTTATCTTTTTGATCTCAGGTACTTGGATGGTTTGGGAGAAAGGAATTGATTTTCTTTCTTATGTGAGGCTTTACGGCGATATGCTCTATTTGCTTTCTTTGTTTGCCATTGTTCCTTTATTGTCTATACCGATTCAAGTTGGAGGATACCGAGAGGTTTTTAAACAGTTATTTGAGGGGAGAGTTCAATCTGTTTCTCAATTGTATCGGATTATTACAGCCTTATCTTATTTTCTTGGAACCTTTCTAAACATGGCTACAATTCCAATCGTCCATTCCAGTGTGAAATCTGTTGTGGAAGCTTGGCCGATTAGAAATCCCAAACGTTTTTTAGCGAGCGGGATTATTCAAGGGTATTCGTTGCCAATTATTTGGACGCCTTTTTCTGGGATTGTCGGGGTTGTCCTTTATGTGACCCATGTTCGTTGGTTACACATTTTCCCTTTGCTTTTTCTTATTAGTTTAGCAACATTGATTTTAAATTGGGTTATTTTCAGTGTGATGGAAGGTGATAGACAGTTGCGGGTTGCACATGAGGAAACAGCCGCTGCGGAAGAATATGAGTTTACAAAGGAACACTTTTCCACTCGAGGCATGTTGCTTCAGATCGTGGCTGCAATTGTATTGCTCTTGGTTTTGGTGGTAAGCATCGATACTGTTTCATCACTAGGCTTAGTGATCATCGTTACGTTATTAACCGTTCCCTTTGCATGGTTGTGGTGCCTATTCCTTAGAAAAAGCCACGCGTTCTGGTTGGAGGCAAAAAATCACGTTAAGTATAAAATGCCTGAAATGAGTGAGTCGTTTGCTGTTTTTTTAAGCGCTGGTTTCTTTGTGGAGGCTCTTCACTATTCAGGAAATGATCAACTGGTAAATCAGCTATTTGTTGAACTAAAAGGTTTGGTTGGCGTTCATTTTTTTGTATTTCTCCTCCCGTATATTACTTTATTCTTATCTTATGTTGGTATGCATCCGATTGTGGTTGTCAATTTGCTAGCCCAATCATTGACACCAGGTGTTTTGGGAATTACAACCGAACAGATAGCCGTTGCTTTTCTGGGTCGTGCCGTTATGACATTTTTTATGGGTCCTTTTAGCGGGACGCTGGGCCTTATATCCTCTATGATTGAGGTAGGTCCCCTACGTATTGCTAGATGGAGTATCGTCTATGTTATCGGATTTTCTCTTATATTAGCCGTTGCCATTTTGTGGTTTTAGAACTTCAATCAAATTAGGGAACTATCGAAGGAAGAAAACAAATTTCAGACTTCAGGCAGTTTAAATGTCGTCATGACGTTTGAATGCCAGTGAGGCAAGAAGACAAAGGGGTATCAAGTGCAAGTGGTTCTTAACAAGGATAAAATCACTCATTAAGTAACCTGTTTATCATAAAAAAGCATGGGGAAAGGAGCCTCTTTTTTAACCATGGATAACTGTTTTTGATATGTTTAACGAATCAAGGTCATGTCATATACTACGTTAATTACCGTATCGACACCCATTCTTGTGACTCCACTCAGTTACTTTTTATTAAAAAATGAAGAGGGGATTAACAGGTTTACTATATTAGGAGGTGTTTTGGTTTTCACGGGTATTAGTATGATTGTTTTATTATAACCTGAACAACAACTTGTACAAAAAGAAGTAGAAGTTGTTGTTCAATAGTAAGGTTCCACGTTTTTTAGCACTTACAATGTTATCTGTAATAGCCTAAAGCCTCAGAAATCTCTTTCGCAGCCTGCATCACCTTTGATTTATAGGAAGGGAAATACTTCTCATTCATTCGCTGAATTGGACCAGCAAGGCTGACTGTAGCAATGACTTCACCTGTGTCGTTTCGAATCGGAGCAGCGACGGAAACAACACCAGTTAGCACTTGCTCAACACTAATACAGTAGCCTTGCTCTCTAACACTCTTAATTTTATTTCGGAATTGTTGAGGGTCAGTAACCGTTTTTGAAGTATATTGGTGAAGGCCATTTTTAATAATTTGCTCGATAAGTTCTTCTTTTTGATAAGAGAGTAATACATTACCAGAACTTGTACAAAAGGCCGGATTTCTTTTACCTACATGCGTAAGAATTCTTATAAGATGAGGAGATTCAATGATTTCAATATAAATTACTTCTGTACCTTCGAGTATCGAAAGATGGGCTGATTCACCGGTTTCTTTTACAAGTTTCATCAATGCTGGGCGTGATTCTTTAGTAAGGTGCAGTTGTTTTTTTACAATCCCTCCTAAGGATAAAACACTCAATCCCAAACTGTATTTTTGAGTTTCTATATTTTTTTTAACAAATCCTTCACTTGAAAGGGTGATAAGCAAACGGCTGACTGTACTTTTGGTTATTCCTAATTCAGCAGCAAGTTCACTCACTCTCTTTTCGGTTTTATCTGAAGAAAAGCTGCGTAAAATACGAAGCGCATTTTTCACAGAAGAAAGATGTTTATCTTCGTTATTTTTTTCTGAAACCTTTTCCATATAGCCCCCCTATTTCCTTTGTATATAAAATAGTTT
Organism: Aneurinibacillus tyrosinisolvens; assembly: GCF_001015055.1. Classification (GTDB taxonomy): domain Bacteria; phylum Bacillota; class Bacilli; order Aneurinibacillales; family Aneurinibacillaceae; genus Aneurinibacillus_A; species Aneurinibacillus_A tyrosinisolvens. The sequence goes on from NZ_BBWZ01000007.1 coordinate 15,243, forward strand.
TCTCATGTATTTATGCACATACAAATTATACTACAAGGAACAGAAAAATCTAAATATAAAAATTTTTTATTTTGTCTCACATAACGAGACGGTGCTGTTTTATAGGAGACAAATCCACATTAAAATGAAAGTAAGTTTAAAACAATGAAAACAGTATAAATAATTAGAACAATCGACAAATATGGATTGCTTATGGAGGGGAAAGTTGTGTTAACTAAGGAACAAAATGAAACATTAACTCAAGTAGGACCAGGTACTTCAATGGGGAAACTCTTGCGCCAGTATTGGCATCCGATTGCAGCTAGTTCTGAATTACCACAGGCAGGGACGAAACCGGTTCGGATTTTAGGGGAGGATTTGGTTCTGTACCGTGACCGTTCGGGAAAGCTTGGGCTTGTACAAGAGCGTTGTCCTCATAGAGGGGTCTCACTCGTTTATGGAATTCCCCAAGATGATGGTATCCGTTGTCAATATCATGGCTGGTGTTTTAATAACCAGGGGGCTTGCACTGAACAGCCTAATGAACCAGAGCAAAGTACATTTAAAGACCGTATTAAGATAAAATCCTATGCCGTTGAAGAATTGGGTGGATTGATTTTTGCCTATTTGGGTACAGAACCAGCCCCTCTCCTTCCCAATTATGATTTATTTGTTCGAGGGAATGTCATTCGTACCATTGGTCATGCTGTTATTCCATGTAACTGGCTGCAAATTATGGAAAATTCCCTTGATCCCGTCCATTTAGAATGGCTCCATGGACACTACTTTGAATACATGTTTGAAAAACAGGGACGTCCCGTAAACGAGTGGCCAATTACCAAACATCATGTCAAGATTGGTTTTGAGGAATTTGAACATGGGATTATTAAAAAACGGGTGCTTGAAGGCCAAACGGAGGAATGTGAGGACTGGCGTGTGGGTCACCCTGTCGTATTTCCGAATATCCTTCGCGTTGGGGACCAAGGGGCTCATTCTTTCCAAATCCGCGTGCCAATCGATGATACACATACGTATCATATTTGGTACACTTGCTTTGTGCCAAAACCCGGAATAGAAATTCCAGAAAACTATCCCATTTCGCTGTATGAATGCCCGCTTCAGGATGAAACAGGCACCTATATTACGGACTACATCGATGGCCAGGATATGATGGCCTGGGTGACACAAGGAGAAATTGCAGACCGAACGATGGAACGTTTAGGAACTTCAGATAAAGGAATTATTATGTATCGTCAAATGCTACTCAAACAACTGTCAAAACTTGAAAAGGGTGAAGACCCCATATGTGTTGTTAGAGATCCGGCGAAAAACCATATCATTGAACTCCCGCAAGAAGAGGATAAATTTAGTGAAGGTGCCCTACTCTCCAATGTAGCAAAGGATTGGAATACCAGATACGCACCGAACATTGATGAAATCATTGACATATGTAGAAATGGAAGAATACCTTCTACTGTTTAGTCATGGTAAACAGTGAAGACAATAGAAGTGCTCTTTCTTAACATGACTTGACCGGGAAGGAGCCTTCTTTCTCATAGGTAACATGGAATTGTGGAAGGGGAAAACAATGAAAAATAAATTTTGTCCAAACTGTGGAGAATCCTTGCTGGATCCACATAGCCTATTAAATGAATTTTGGATTTCCTCCGATACCGCTCATTTCTGTTGGTGCAGCCATTGCTCTTGGATGGGGGAAATCATCGAAGTTACAAGAGTGACAGCACCAGAACTGGTGCAGAGGTAAAAAGAACTTACAAGGAGGTGGAAAGAAATTGAGTGCATCTTTACAAGAGCTTCGAGAAAAAATTGCAGCTTCTTGCAGAATCTTAGCGATGGAAGGATTAGTCGATGGTATTTTAGGACACGTCAGCGTTCGGGTACCTGAAACAAATGAAATGCTCATCCGCTGTCGTGGTAATCAGGAAAATGGCGTGCGCTATACCAAAGCAGATGCCATTCGTTTAGTAGACTTTGATGGGAATGGTTCAGATTTGATGGGGATGTACCATGTTCCTAAAGAATTGTCCATTCATGGAGAAACTTATAAATCACGACCTGAAGTGGGATGTGTCATTCATGCTCATCCGCCCGATGCGCTTATATGCGGCATCACCCAATTAGAATTCCGCCCTGTTTTTGGTGCGTTTAACATTCCGGCGATGCGGATGGCCCTTGAGGGCATTCCTGTTTTCCCGCGTTCCTGTTTGATTACTCGTTCTGACCTCGCCCAAGCAATGCTTGAAATCATGGGAGATAAGAATATCTGTTTAATGAAGGGACACGGAATTACAGTAACTGGACAAACTGTAGAGGAGGCTACTGTTCGCGCACTCAATTTTAACATTCTAGCAAAAGTGACGATGCAAGTGGCACAAACCGGCAGGGAAGCAGCTCCCATATCTCAGGAGGATATTAATGAACTTCCTGACTTGGGTTCACAATTTAATGATTACTGGGCATGGCGTTATTACGTGAAAAAGCTTCATGAAGAGGAGAGGGGAAACCAATGATTCACACGGAACAAATTGAATCCACTACTCTTAGAATTGGCATTGCTGGATTAGGAATTGCGGGTAGCTCGATTATTCCAGCTTTTTTAAAGCATCCAAAAGTAAAGTTGACAGCGGCGAGTACTCGTAACAGGGAAAGACGTGAGAAGTTTGCCAGTGATTTTCAGGCTGAAACATATTCCAGCATAGAGGAACTTTGTAAGAGTCCGCACATTGATGCCGTTTACATTGCGACACCAACGGAGCTTCATACAGAACATGTTCTACTTGCTGCTGAAAATAAAAAGCATATTATTGTTGAGAAACCCATGGCTATTACGCTCGATGATGCCGACAAGATGATCAATGCCGCTGAATGCAACGGCGTTACCATGATCGTTGGTCATTCTCACAGCTTTGAACCTCCTATCGGAAAAATCAGAGACATCGTACAAAGTGGAGAACTGGGGAAAGTACGAATGATACATAATTGGTACTTTAATGATTGGATGTATCGTCCGCGCACACCCGAAGAACTTGATACTCATTTGGGCGGCGGGGTGACTTTCCGGCAAGGTTCGCATCAGTTTGATATTATTCGGCTGATTGGTGGGGGAATGGTGAGAAGCGTGCGAGCGATGACGGGCGTATGGGATTCCTCACGACCCACAGAAGGAAGCCATAGTGTTTTTCTTGACTTTGAAGATGGAACGGTGGCAACAGCGGTATATAATGGGTATGATCATTTTCATTCCACGGAGTTGACGTATGGGATTAGTGAAGGTGGGCCGGTCGTTGAATCCGATATTTATGCTAGAGCCCGCCGAACACTTAAAGAGCAGGGGGGAAACCCAGAGAATGAAAGTCAATTGAAAAGCCTGGCAGGCTATGGAGGTTCACGATCCAAAAATTATGTCCAGGAGGAGAAACAGCATCCATTTTTCGGCTTGACGGTCGTAAGCTGTGAAAAAGGAGACATTCGACAATCCCCCAATGGCTTATTGGTTTATGGAGAAAATGAAAAATATGAGATTGTTTTACCAAAGGAAGAAACCGGCCGGGATGCTGTGATTGCAGAGTTGTATGATGCAGTGATTGGTAAGCGTTTTCCTATTCATGATGGACGGTGGGCAAAAGCGAATTTAGAGGTTTGTTTAGCTGCCTTAGAATCCTCGAAACAACGAAAAGAAATCTATCTATCATATCAAGTCCCCGTTCAAGACTGATGGTTTGGCACCTAAAAATCACGTAAATCGCACATTTCATTCATGTATAAGAGGAGGGAAAGAATGAAGACTTTTCTAGGGAAAATGTTTAGTACCGGCGAAATCCGAGAACCATCTGGTTTGGTAAAGGTCCTAATGCTGATTATGATTGTTGGTATCATTCTCTTTCAATTCTGGGCTGCCTTGTTTGGGGCATTGGATCCATTTCTTCACAATTCAATTTTTATCTCTTTTATGTTAGCGATTACATTTCTTGTCTATTCAGCAGGGCGGGAAGTAAAAAAAATAGCATTCCATTTTACGATATCGCCATTGCCATCGTTTTGGTAGGGATTGGTGTGTTTATGATAGTTAACTCACAACGTTATTTAACGCGTTGGCCACTCGCAGACCCTTTAACTCCTACAGAAATGATCTTGGGTGTTGCTCTGTTGTTCGTGGTTTATGAGGCAACCAGGAGAACGCTTGGATTCGGAATGATGGTCATTGTGACTATCTTAGTGTTGTATGCATTTTTCGGTCATCTCATCCCTGGGGGATTTGGTCACCAACCCTTTAGTGTCATGCAGTTTGTTGATCAGATGGTGTATACAGGGAATGGTGTCTTTGGAACCATTGCAAGTGTGGCTGCAACCTACGTATTTTTCTTCGTATTATTCGGGAATTTGTTTAGTGCAACAGGCGGTGGTGATTTCTTTTACGCCTTATCTAAAGCCATAACAGGCCGGGTGGCAGGAGGCCCTGCAAAAGTAGCTGTTATTTCAAGTGGGTTGTATGGATCCATTTCGGGAAGTCCTGTTGCGGATGTCGCCACCACCGGCTCGTTTACAATTCCGGCTATGAAGAAGGTAGGATATTCAGCTACGTATGCCGGTGCGATCGAAGCGGCGGCGGCAACGGGAGGAAGTATGTTACCACCCGTCATGGGGTCCGCGGCGTTTTTAATGGCGGAAATGACAGGAATCCCTTACGCTACCATTGCAATGGCTGCGTTAATTCCAGGTTTATTATATTACTTTGCCATGTTTTTACAAATTCATTTTCAAGCTAAAAAGATGAAGATACAAGGCTATCAAGGAGAAGAACTTCCTACCCTTTGGGGTGTTATGAAAAACATGGGTCAATTTACGATACCCATTCTCGTATTAATTTGGTTTTTAAAAGAAGGATTTACACCGGTTACAGGTGCGATTGCTGCTTCCATTGCAACCATTTTAGTGAGTTATTTTAAAAAAGAGACAAGATTGACACCTAACAAATTATTTAAAACGTTAAACGATACGGTAACGCGCATTTCGCCTTTAATCTCTGTATGTGCAGCGGCGGGACTGGTGGCAGGGGTAATTCAGGTTACTGGCTTAGGAGGCAAATTCTCGATATTGATTCACGCATTATCCAATGGGAACCTTTTTATTTCCTTGCTCGTAACCATGGTGATTTGTGGGATTTTCGGTATGGGGATGCCTACGCCAGCCGCCTATGTTTTAACAGCCGTATTAGCTGCCCCGATTTTAATCGAACAAGGCGTACCGGTATTGCAAGCACATTTGTTCATTGAGTATTATGCCTGTCTCTCTGCTATTACTCCACCGGTGGCGGTGGCTGCCTTCGCGGCGGCTGCGATTTCGCAATCCAATCCGATGCGAATTGGATTGTTAGGTTCCCGGTTAGCGATTGTCGGGTTTGTTATTCCGTTTATGTTTATCTACCAGCCCGGTCTACTCCTAATGGATTCCGTAGCTGGGATTGTAACATCAGTCATTACGACACTAATTGGCATTGTTGCTCTCTCTATTAGTATGGAAGGGTGGTTTGGCAAGACGATTTCAAAAGGGGAACGAATTTTATTTGGTGTAATGAGTTTACTGGCTTTCTTGCCATTTTCTATTGTCAAAATAATAGCAATATTAGTAATTGCTATTATGATAGCTAGAAAAATTCCATCTTTTATTGCTGATTTCAAATCAAATAAGAAGAGTAACCAAACTGTGCTGAAAGAAGCTAAAAACGTTAATGTTATGTAAATTTAGGATGTAAATACGAGGAGGTAAATCAAATGAAGATTAGAATTATATTTATCCTGTCTCTTCTTATGCTAGCGATTTCTGGATGCAGTGGGAACCTAAACGCGCAATCTACAATGAAACAAGCGGCTACAAGCGGCGGAGGAAATAGTGGCGGCCCATTAAATGTAACGGTTGTCGGGGGGTCTGCGGGCGGTCTTTGGAGTGTAGTCGGAGAAGGGATTGGAGAAACATTAAAGCGTACGTATCCAGGTACAACCTTTACGTACACTCCTGGTCAAGATGGTGCCAATGTTATTACGGTCATGCAAGGACAAGCCCAATTTGGAATTGTGAGTACCCCTTCTGCAAAGTGGGCCTATGAGGGAAAAGACCCTTATCCTTCTAAAGTAGAAAAAGTGAGAGCCGTCGCGTTCCTCCATGCTATGCCTTACCATTTTACCGTTTCTCAAGAGTCTGGAATTAATTCCATTGAGCAAATTGTGAAGGAAAAATATCCTTTAGTTGCTGCCGTGAATACGAAAAATTCTCCCATGGAAATGACCAATCGTGTTGTTTTTGAAAGCTATGGCAGCAGTTATAAAGACATTGAAAATAATAGAGGGAAAATACAATATTTAGCGATATCGAAAGCGAATGATTTAATAAAAGATAATAAAATGCAGGCTTCAATATCACCATTACCTCTTCCGGCAGCTAACCTTGTCGAGTTGAATGTGAGTAAACCTATTAAATTACTGCCATTGAATGAGAACGCCATTAAAAACTTAGAAGAAAAAGTAGGTGCAAAACCTTATACCATTAAAGCGGGTACCTATCCTTTTGTAAAGGAAGATATACCTACAGCTGCTGTAGATACGATTTTGATCACCAGTGCCGATGTTCCGGATGAGGTAGTCTATAAGACAACGAAAGCGATTTATGACAATCTTAAATATTTATACACCGTGCATCATTCTTTCAAAGATATGACGAAAGAAAGCATAGCAAAAGTAATGGGTGCTCCTCTTCATCCAGGCGCAGAAAAGTTTTATAAAGAAGTGGGAATTTTAAAGTAGATTGAAATTGGTACTTCCTATTACTATACAAGGTATCTGGTTACACAGATACCTTTTTATCTGGTAGGAAGTACCCGCTATTTTGTCAAAATAAAAAATAGGAGGCCGTTAAAATGAATGGAGCGCAGGCAGTGATTGAAACATTAAAGAGGGAGGGGTAAAATATGTTTTTGGTCTGCCTGGTACTACCATTATGCATTTGTTAGATGCTTTATATGAGGAAGATGAAATTCGTTACATCTCTGTTCGACACGAACAAATAGCTGCCTTTATGGCCGATGGTTTTGCCCGCTCTTCCGGCCAAGTAGGAGTTTGTATGGCCTCCAGGGGTCCAGGGGCCGCTAATTTAACGATTGGGATTCACAATGCCTATGCAGAGTCGGTACCTGTTGTTGCTTTGTTAGGTCAGGTTTCTGATGAAGTCTACCACCGTGATGCTTTTGAAGAAATGGATTTGGTTAAATTTTTCGAACCCATTACCAAATGGTCCATGGAAATTCACAATACCCATCGAATTCCTGAATTGCTACAGCGAGGGATTAGAACGTCGCTTTCTGGCAGACCAAGACCTGTTGCTGTTTCGATTCCTCTTGATGTACAACTAAAGGAAGCGGAGTTTACTTTTCACCCTCCTGTTCAAACCAAACACCATATTGTCGACGTTCAAGCAGTTAAAAAGGCAGTCTCTTTATTAAAGCACGCGCAAAACCCGGTTATTTTAGCAGGTGGAGGGGTTGCTTTGTCAGGTGCCTCCAACGAACTAATCCAACTGGTGGAAGATTTAACAATTCTCGTCCTTACAACGTGGAGAAAAGCGAATGTTTTTCCGAATGAAAACTCACTCTATTTCGGCAACTTAGGCCCTGGTTGTTCTCCTGTAAGTTGGGACATCTTGAAAGAGGCTGATGTTTTACTTGCAATCGGCCTACACTTTTCGGAATTTTCTACAAACCGTTGGACCGCGATTTCAGAACACACAAAAATTATTCATCTTGATATAGATGAAAATGAACTAAACAAGGTATACATATCAGAAGTGGCGCTTTTAGGGGATGCGAAAGCAACATTATCAGAGATGCTGCGTCAGTTGGGCGGGGAGCGCATAGGTCTAGAGAGCCGTCTTCTGCTTCCTTCCTATAAGGAGCGATATAAATTGGACACCCAACTTCCTGAATGGACAGAGGAAACGCCGGTGCCATCTTCCGCAATTATTGAATCGATAAATCGGATGATGAAGAAGCATGACGCCATTCTTGTAGAAGATGCTGCAACGTTTGGCCCGTGGCTAACACGATACGGTTCTTTTCAACCTGGTCAATACTATGCAGCCGCAGGAGGTTCCATGGGGTGGGGGTTTCCGGCTGCCATGGGAATTCAGCTTGCTCATCCAAATCAACAGGTCATCAATGTAACGGGAGACGGAGCATTTTGGATGGTTGCCCAGGACATGGAAACTGCTGTGCGAGAAAATATTCCTGTGATTAACATTGTATTGAATAATTTTTGTTTTGGAAATACGCGTGACCGACAAAAAACCGCGCATCAAGGCCGGTACATCGGGATTCATTATAACAATATCGATTTTGCCCAATTTGCTCAGCTGCTAGGGGCTTATGGAGAACGTGTAGAATCCGCAAGGCAACTGGATGAGGCTATTGAAAGAGCCATTGCCTCGGGGAAACCAGCCATTATTGATGTGATTCAAGACCGGTGGGAAGGGTTACCTCCCGGAGCGATCCCGGCTGTTGCAAAATAACGATTCTATAAAATTTTTATTTAGGAGGAATAAAAATGGATTTAGAATTAGAGACCAGGCCACGTGATTGGCAAAGATTAAAAACTGAAATGCTCAATCGGGAATGGAACATGTTAATCGGTGGAAAATTAATTAGCGCCCAGGGAGGAGAAACCTATGACACCTTTAGCCCATCTACAGGCGAATACCTGGCTACGGTTCCTTTTGCTCAGAAAGTGGATGTTGACCTAGCGGTAGAGGCTGGGCTTCAAGCCTTTGAAACATGGAAAAAGGTTTCTCCGATGAAGCGTGCAAAGTTATTAAAGGAATTAGTCGTTCGTTTTACGCAATGGATGGATGAATTTGCATTGCTTGACGCAATTGATTGTGGAAACCCGGTCACCGCTATGCAAGAGGACGTAAAACTAGCAGCAGGGATGATGGAATATGCGATTGGCTTGGCTATGGAAATCAAGGGCGAAACATTACCAGGCGTGGGTTCCAATTGGCATTTGACCCGCCGCGAACCGTATGGTGTCATTGCTCGAATTATCCCCTATAACCATCCGATTATGATGACCGCCTCTAAAGTAGTAGCTCCTTTAATTGCGGGAAATACTGTAGTCGTTAAAGTCCCGGATCAATGCCCACTCTCAGCCCTGTTATTTGGTGAGCTTTGTCAGGAAGTCCTTCCCCCAGGAGTAGTCAATATTGTAAGTGGAGACGGACGCATGACCGGAGATGCGTTGGTACGTCATCCGGGTATCAAACGTGTGGCATTGATTGGAAGTGTAGAAACAGGAAAAGTAATTTTGAAATCTTCTGCCGAAGTGGGAATAAAGCATCTTTCTTTGGAGTTGGGCGGGAAAAATGCGATGATTGTGTTCCCGGATGCGGATCTTGATAAAGCCGTGGAAGGTGCTGTCCGAGGAATGAATTTTATGTGGTCCCAAGGTCAATCATGTGGTTCCACCTCTCGTTTGTTTTTGCACGAGGACCTTTATGATGTGTTTATGGAAAAGTTAGTAAAGCGGATAAAGGAAGTCAAAATCGGGCTACCGACCGATCCCGCCACGGAGATGGGCTGTCTCGTTTCGCAAGCGCAATATGATAAAGTTCTTCGTTATATCAGTTACGGTATTGAAGATGGAGCTAAGTTGGTTGCTGGGGGTGGAAAGCCGGACGGAAAAAAATTTGAAACAGGTTTCTTTATTGAACCCACGATTTTTGTAAATGTGACGGAACGTATGCGGATTTTTCGGGAGGAAATCTTTGGACCCGTGTTGTCAGTGATTCGCTGGAATGATTCGAATGAGATGATACACCAAGTAAATAGTGTACCGTTTGGTTTAACGGGTGCAGTATGGACGAGCAATTTGAATACGGCTCTGAACACAGTGGATCGACTTGAAGCAGGGTATGTTTGGGTTAATGGTAGTTCTCGCCACTTTATTGGTGTTCCCTTTCAAGGATATAAAGATAGTGGTATTGGGAGTGAGGAAGGGCTGGAAGAGATTTTAAGCTATACGCAGGTAAAAACAGTTAATATTATGTTGGAGTAAAGTTTTTTACAGGGTAAGGGTTAGGAAAGAAACTGTACGAGATGGAGATGGATAAGATATTAATATCGAATTATAACAAAAGGAGTTACAATCAGCAAACAAACCTGCTGATTTGTAACTCCTTTATTTTATCTCGATGACGATTATCCTTTACTATTTACTTCCGTTTGGGATTCCATCCCTAACAGGGAATGAACGCCTTTCTCACTGTAAGATACGGGAGGCCAGGCACAAAGATCAAAGGGGAAATCAGAACCAGGAACCACTTTCTCTTCTCCAACCACTTCTACAAGAAAATTTAAACTTTCGTTGTTCCAAAGGACAGTGTCAAACCAAAAACGACGTAAATATTCGATGGGGGGAGCTTCTAAGGAAGACGAAACCCCGGTCCATTTTTCATATCCTTTGTTCAATCGGCCAATTTGGTAGGGAAGAAAACCACCGCCATGGGCTAGAAGAATTTTTGTATTTGGATATTTATCGAGTAAACCACTTAATAATAAATCTGCAGCACAAATGGTGGTCTCCCAAGGCACCCCAATCAAGTTTGGCATCATTCTTTTCTTTAATCGAGGATCTTCTGCAAGAAGAGGATGAATAAAAATAATGGCTTTTTGATGATTAGCTTCTTCCCAAAAAGGAGCAAAAAACTCATCGGTTAACATCCTGCTTGATAAGCCAGGACCGATGATGGCGCCTTTTAGCCCTAAGTTCATTGCACGCCTTAACTCAATTGCGGCTTGTTCTGGATGGTTAAGCGGGAGCGTCGCTAATGCAGACAGCTGCTTGTTATTACTCTGAACCCAATTGGCCAGAGCGTGGTTATAGACAGAGGAAATCTCACCCGTGAGCGTTTCAGGAAAATCATACATAAACAATTGTGGTATTGGCGAAACAAGAGAATGAGAAACACCCGCTTGTTTCTGTTCCTGTAAATATAATGCAGGATTAATAAATGATTCTTTAAGCTCAAACCCCCATTTATTGTTGACAGTCAGAAATTCTGTTTCGCTTGGCCCTTTTTTCTCCCATTTTGCGTCCACCACCTTTTGGTTTTCTTTTAGCCAAAGTAACACGTCCGGCGGAATAAAATGCGTATGTACGTCAAACAAAGCAATCACGCTCCTCTATTTATTTATTTATTTATAATGAAACCTCTCCATATAACCTAATTTGGAAGAGATTTCTTTAGCAGCACTTTTTACCTTATTGATAATCGAAATATTATAGGGGTTCATTCGGTGAACTGGTCCAATCACACTAATGGCATAAACCACTCTGCCCGTATAATCGAAGATAGGCGCGGCAATGGATGCACTACCGTCACTAATTTCCTCAATGCTGGTCGCATAACCCTGTTCCTTTACTGTTTTTAGAATTGAACGAAAGTCGTCCGGATCCGTGATTGTGTTTACGGTATGTTTATAAAGCCCGTTTTGAATGAATTGTTCGATGACTTCTTCCTCTTGGTTCGCAAGGATGGCTTTGCCTGAACTTGTACAATGCACCGGATTTCTTCTTCCTACATGAGATAAAATTTGTACGGGGTGTTTGCATTCTACTTTATTTAGGTAGACAACATCCATTCCTTCCAAAACAGCAATATGGGTGGTCTCCCCGATTTCATTTACTAGTTTTTGGAGAATGGGCTGAGATTCACGATTAATTTCAAGATTTGAGGTCACAATCGTATTTAAATCAAGGATAGACAAACCTAAACGGTACTTTTGTGTCTCTGGATCTTTTAAAACAAATCCCTCACTGGCAAGGGTAGCTAGCATACGACTTACTGTACTTTTTCCTAATCCTAAAGATTGAGCTAAATCAGTTACTTTCTTTTCTGGTTCCTCTAGAGAAAAGCTGCGTAAAAGACGCAACGCATTTTTTACAGAGGAAAGAAGGTATTCTTCCTTTGTGGTCTCCATTACCATCCCTCATTTTGTTGTTTATATAGGAACATCGTTCTTCTATGACGTTAAATTTAGCTTAACACAAATCCAAATTAAATAGAATAGGATTAATAATTAATAAATTTTTAAAAAAAAGAATATTGTTGCGTATAGAGGAACTGGCGTGTTGCATAGCAAACTGCTTTTAATTTACTATAAGTTACAACAAGTTAGAAAATAATATGTTATTAGTTTTTTTATCTTTTTTTAAAATACTATTTTGAATACTATGAGGAGGGTTCTTTTATGCAAGCAAATTCAATATTAGAAAAACGGGTAAAAGCGATCGATTGTAACCATTTCATCAACGGGGAATATGTTTCCTCAAAAAATGGAAAAACGTTTGAAAACATTAATCCAGCAACCGAAGAAGTATTAGGAAAGGTTGCCGAAGGCGGAAAAGAAGAAATCGACTTGGCTGTGGCGGCCGCAAAAAAAGCGTTAAATGGACCTTGGAAGAAAATGACAACGAATGATCGGATTGCTGTAATTCGACGCATCGGGGACATTATCCTGGAAAGAAAAGAGGAATTAGCTACATTAGAATCCCTTGATACAGGAAAACCATATTGGCTTTCGAGCACCGTGGATATTCCACGTGCTGCCTATAACTTTCATTTCTTTGCGGACTATCTGCGAGCAGTGGGAACCGAGGCATACCAAACAGATGACCAAGCCATCAATTATGCAATCCGTCGTCCTGTAGGTGTTGTAGGAATGATTAATCCATGGAATTTACCTCTTTTATTGCTTACCTGGAAAATGGCCCCTGGTCTAGCGGCCGGAAATACAGTGGTCATTAAACCGGCGGAATTAACACCAATGACAGCTACCTTACTAGGTGAAATTTGCCGCGAAGCAGGCGTTCCGGATGGAGTGGTTAACATTGTTCATGGTTTTGGACCTGACTCCGCGGGTTCAGCTCTAACGGAACATCCAGATGTGGATGCGATTTCATTTACCGGAGAAACCACAACGGGGAAAATTATCATGTCAGCGGCTGCAAAATCGTTGAAGAAACTTTCCTATGAATTGGGCGGCAAAAACCCGAACATTATTTTTGGAGATTCTGACTTAGATGAAGTCATTGAGACGACGCTTAAATCGAGCTTTATCAACCAAGGGGAAGTATGTTTATGCGGCTCGCGTATTTATGTTGAGCGTTCCGTATACGACGAGTTTTTAGAAAAATTTACAGCCAAAGCCAAAGAACTTGTAGTTGGGGATCCGTTTGATCCGAAGACTAAAGTAGGAGCCCTTGTTGGAGAAGAGCATTACGAGCGCGTAACCAAGTATATTCAAATTGCACAAGAAGAGGGCGGGCAAATTTTACTTGGTGGAAAACGTCCGGAAGGAATGGACAAAGGGTACTATATAGAGCCGACCATCATTGTAGGATTAACAGCGGATTGTCGTGTGATTCGAGAAGAAATCTTTGGTCCGGTTGTAACGGTGGTTCCTTTTGACACAGAAGAGGAGGTCATCGAACGAGCCAATGATACCCACTATGGATTAAGTGCCTCAATTTGGACGAACGATCTACGCCGTGCTCACCGAGTGGCTGGACAAATTGAAGCGGGGATTGTTTGGGTTAATACCTGGTTCCTGAGGGATTTGCGTACACCATTCGGCGGAATGAAACAAAGCGGAATTGGTCGCGAGGGCGGAATGCACAGCTTCGAATTTTATAGTGAATTAACAAATATTTGTATTAAATTATAGGAGGGCATGACTTTGAGTTCAATCAATGTGGAAAAAGCAGTACGATTCTCTGATCACCTTGCCCAGGCAGAGGTTCAGCGTAAAGGGGTTGTCCCTCTTACGGAACTCGAACCTAATCTTACGGTAGAGGAAGCTTACCAAGTTCAATTGCACACGATTCAAAAGCGAGTTGAGACGGGCAAATGCATCGTTGGTAAAAAGATTGGATTAACTTCTCTGGCGATGCAAAATTTGTTGGGGGTGGATCAGCCTGATTACGGTCATCTTCTGGATGATATGGTGATTGAAAATGGTGGGGTCATTTCCCCAGAGCGTATTCTTCAACCAAAAGTAGAGGGTGAGATTGCTTTTGTACTTAAAAAGGATTTGGTAGGACCACAAGTAACTATTATGGATGTCTTACAGGCGACTGATTATGTGCTTCCTGCCCTTGAAATTGTAGATAGCCGCGTAGCAGATTGGAGAATCAAACTGCAGGATACGATTGCGGATAATGCTTCCTCCGGCCTCTATGTACTGGGGGGGAAACCTCTTTCTGTTGACCAATTCGATTTGGCACAAGCAGGCATGGTCCTTTATAAAAATGGTGAAATCGTCAACACAGGGGTTGGTGCAGCGGCGCTGGGTCATCCAGCTACCTGTGTAGCATGGTTAGCAAACAAGTTGTCTGAATTTGGCATTACCTTAAAAGCAGGGGAAGTGATTCTTTCAGGCGCACTTTCTGCTGCAGTCAGTGCCGAGCCGGGCGATCATTTTCAAGCGCGGTTTGCCCACTTGGGTGAAGTTAGTGTTCGTTTTGCCAGTGAACAATAAATGAAACTGGAAGATAAGAGAGGAGTGAATGGTATGTCTAAAGTGAAAGTAGCCATTCTTGGCTCAGGAAATATTGGTACGGATTTAATGATGAAAATAGAGCGCTCTGAATTTTTAGAAATGACCACCATGATTGGAATCGATCCGGAATCGGACGGGTTACAGCGTGCTAAAGAACGCGGCTATGTCGTGATTGACAATGGACTTGACGGGTTTTTGGAGCGTCCGGAGTTGGCGGATTTCGTTTTCGATGCTACTTCAGCCAAAGCGCATGTTCGACATGCGAAGAAGTTAAAGGAAGCGGGTAAATTCGCTCTTGATTTGACTCCGGCTGCTCGCGGTGCCCTTGTGGTTCCACCCGTTAATCTTCATGAACATATTGGCCAGGTTGATAATGTAAACATGATTACCTGCGGTGGACAGGCGACGATTCCGATTGTTCATGCAATCAACCGTGCATGCCCGGTTGACTACGCTGAAATTGTAGCTACGATTTCGAGTAAGAGTGCGGGTCCTGGGACGCGTGCCAATATTGATGAATTTACAGAGACAACTTCACATGGAATCGAAGTCATTGGCGGAGCCAAAAAGGGAAAAGCGATTATTATTTTAAATCCTGCGGAACCTCCGATTTTAATGAGAGATACCGTCCATGCGATAGTTGAAGATGGGAAAATGGATGAGGAAGCGATTACAAGGTCGATTAATGACATGGTAGAAACCGTTCAATCCTATGTACCCGGCTATCGTTTGCGTAACGAGCCAGTATTTGATGGTAACCGTGTAACCGTGTTCCTTGAAGTAGAAGGGGCGGGAGATTATCTTCCTACTTATTCAGGAAACTTGGATATCATGACAGCTGCTGCAGTCAAAGTAGCGGAAGAGTTCGCGAAGCATCAGGTAGCGAAACAATTAGTATAGGGGGGAGCAAAAATGTCTACAGAACGTCATATTACTATTACCGAAGTCGCTTTGCGTGACGGAAGTCACGCCATTGCCCATCAATATACGGTTGAGCAAGTTCTACAAGTCGCAAAAGGATTAAATGATGCAGGAGTCCCCTATATTGAAGTAGCGCATGGAGATGGACTCGCAGGTTCTTCCCTTCAGTATGGATTATCCCGCACAAATGAATTCGAGCTCATTGAGGCAGCGGTATCCGTTTGTGAGCAGGCGAAAGTAGCTGTATTGCTTCTGCCTGGCATCGGTACGATGAAAGATTTAAAGCAGGCTGCGAACCTTGGTGCTAAAATGGCACGGGTGGCTACACATGTGACAGAAGCGGACGTTTCTGCTCAGCACATTGCTTTAGCAAAGGAACTGGGATTGGAAACTGTTGGTTTCCTGATGATGTCCCATATGGCTCCGGTTGATAAACTAGTTGAACAGGCGAAGCTAATGGAGAGCTATGGAGCAGACATCGTTTATGTAGTCGATTCAGCAGGTGCACTCCTTCCTCATGAAGTAACAGAGAGAATCCGCGCTCTTCGCCAGCATGTAGGGGTAGAAATCGGCTTCCACGGCCACAACAATTTATCGTTAGCGATGGCAAACACTTTAGCTGCAATTGGAGAAGGAGCGACAAGGATTGACGGCAGTGTTCGCTGCTTAGGGGCAGGTGCCGGAAATACCCAGACGGAAGTACTCATTGCTGTTTTGGATCGACTGGGAATTGACACAGGGGTGGATCTCTATAAAATGATGGATCTTGCAGAGGAAATTGTTGCACCTATCCTTAAAACACCACAAGAAATCACAAGAGACAGCCTTGTTTTAGGGTATGCAGGCGTTTACTCCAGCTTCCAGCTTCATGCACAACGGGCCGCAAATAAATTCGGTATTGATTCCCGTGATATTTTAATTGAGCTTGGCAAGCGTAAGGTAGTTGGCGGCCAGGAAGACATGATCGTTGATGTAGCAGCAGAAATTGCAAAGAAAAAACCGGAATCTGTGGTCCGTTAGGGGAGGTAGTAAGCGTGAGTGTTGTTAATTACAGATCAACAGCCGAATTTTTACATAGGGCTGAAACGGAAAAACGGGAAGTTCTTCGAATTACAGCTGATTATCCGGATATGACGGTTGAAGATGCTTATCGTATACAAGAAGAATTGGTTATGATTAAGCTTCGACAGGGACACCGAATTATTGGACCGAAGATGGGGTTGACTAGCCAAGCGAAAATGAAGCAGATGGATGTTGAAGAACCCATTTACGGCTATGTCTTTGACTATATGTTGGTTCCTAATGGTGGAGAAATTAGGATGCATGAATTAATTCACCCTAAGGTAGAGGCCGAAATAGCCTTTGTGATAGGCAAAGATATTGAAGGACCCGGTATTACAGGAGCACAGGTTCTTGCTGCAACGGACTATGTGGTGCCAGCCGTAGAAATTATCGATAGCCGATACGAGAATTTCAAATTTACACTGACGGACGTGATTGCGGATAATACTTCTTCCTCAAGATTTGTGTTAGGCAACCGTCTAATTAACCCAGAAAATTTAGAGTTAGACCTTGTAGGTGTGACGCTGTCAATCAATGGAGAAATTAAAGATTTAGGGGCAAGTGCCGCCGTGGTTGGACACCCGGCTAATTCGGTCGCGATGCTGGCCAACATGCTCGCAAGAAAAGGCGATAAGGTAAAAGCAGGTGATATTATTTTGACCGGAGGTGTAACCGGAGCTGTCATGCTGGCGGTTGGCGATACGGTTTCTGCTAAACTCGATGGGTTAGGAGAAGTTGGCTTTAAAGTTGTTGAATAGGAAATCTCAGTAGTAGATGGAGGATACTATGCCGCTTATAAACATTCAAATTATGGAAGGTAGACCAGAGGAGAAAGTAAAAGAGCTAATACACAGCGTAACAGAAACCGTATCGGCAACGCTCAACGCTCCGAAAGAAAATATTCGCGTTATTGTAACGGAAGTTCCAAAAACACACTGGGGCATTGCCGGGACGGCTGTGTCGGATATACCAGGTAGATAGGAAAATCTATTTTTGATAAAGGGGAGGAACAAAAGATGGCTCTTGAACTTGGAATGCTTGTGCCTCATACGCCTCGGATGTGTCATGAAGAGCACGCTCCTGAGTTTCAAAAAGAATTGATTCAAGGTATGCACGAAGTTGCACGAGTAATTGAAAGCGTTCAACCGGACGCTATCGTTCTTGTTTCCTGTCACTGGCTTTCCAGTTTTCACCACTTTGTAGATGCAACACCTGAACATAAAGGTGTGTTAACGGCCTTTGAATGCCCTGAGTTGATTTCCGATGTTCCTTATCATCACCTGGGTGATAGCCAGCTTGCGGGCCAGTTGGTTGAAGCCGGACAAAAGGCTGGAATTCCTGTTGTGAAGGTTGACGATTCAACCTACGTTTGGGATTACGGCACTGTGGTACCTCTTCGCTATCTGGTTCCGAAAGGCAATATCCCCATCGTTGACCTTTCGGTAACATGGGCGGCTAGCCTGGAAGAAACCTATTTTTGGGGACAGGAAATCGGTAAGGTTCTCAGAGAGAGTGATAAACGTGTCATGTTTGTCAGCAGCGGCGCCCTTGCCCATAATCTGTTAAGAGGGCCGCATCTTATGCCTACCCTTGCAGAGCAAGCGTTGGATAATCAATTTTTGGAATATTTAAAAGGAAACGATCTTGAATCTGCGCGCAACATGCTTCCCCAGTATGCCAAGGCGGCTGGTGTTGAATCCGGAGGTCGTCACCTGGCAATGCTATTAGGAGTGCTAGCAGAATCCCCGTCCCTTATAAAAGTAAATATTATGGTTATGGTCAATCTTCAGGCAGTTCAAATGTCGTCATGACATTTGAATGCCAGTCCAGTCTAAGACAACAAGACAAAGGGGTATCCATTCCAACTCCTTCTGAACAAATATAATATAATCAATCAAATAGCCTGCGTCCGAAATTTTGTTGGACGCAGGCTATTTTAATGTTTGTACATAATTATAAATAATAAAAGAGATATCAGATATCGAGCGCTTAAAGAAACAGATCTGTATGAATAGTACGAAATAAAACAAAATTTCAGCATTATTATTTGTATATTCAGAATTAACATTATTGTATGATATGTATGCGGTTACAAAAGTTTAAGGGGTGAATTGAATGGGAGTCATGCGGATTGGCAGAGCAGAGTTACGAGTGATGGATTTAGAAAAATCAGTAGATTATTATACGGATATCATTGGTTTGAATGTAGTTGGAAGGGATGCCGAAAGGGTTTATCTAAAGGCATGGGATGAGTGGGATCATCACAGTCTTATTCTTAAAGAAGCTGAATCACCGGGTTTAGAACATATGGCTTTCAAAGTGGAAAAAGTAGATGATTTGGATAGGTTTGAGAGAAAAATCGAGCAATTTGGCTGTACGACGAGGAGAATTTCAAAAGGTGAAAGATTAGGAGAAGGGGAAGCAGTCCGATTCGAAATTCCAACGGGGCATCAAGTTGAATTGTACTATGATATTGAGCACGTTGGTACGGATGTAGGCATTTTAAATCCGCACGCCAGGCCAGAAGTGACACGCGGAATCGCTCCACACCGCCTGGACCATTGTTTGTTAACTGGTGAAGATTTAGAGTCAGTAACACGGCTTTTTATAGAAGTATTAGATTTTCATCAGAGCGAAAAAATTATGACAGTGGACGGACAGGTAATGGTGGGTAGCTTTATGCATGCGAGAAATGGAAAGCCGCATGATTTAGCGTTTATTAAAGGGCCTGATAAAAAACTGCACCATGCTGCTTTCTTTGTGGATAATTGGTACGATGTGCTAAAAGCAGCCGACATCCTTACGCGCCATGAAGTGCAAATTGAAGTTACACCGACACGTCACGGTATTACCCGTGGAGAAACTGTTTACTTTTTCGATCCATCTGGGAATAGGAATGAAGCTTTTACAGGCGGATACATTACGTATCATGATTTCCCAACAATTACCTGGACAGAGGATAAAATTGGGCAAGGCATCTTTTATCATCGAAGAGAATTAATAGAATCTTTCGGTTCTGCGCTGACATAATCCTGCAAGTTCATTGTAGTATAAAACGTTACCAATATAGAAGAAGGAGATCCTAATGACAACAGAACTTTCTTTTCAAAAAAAGCTAAGGGAACAGCCTTGGGACTGGAAGACAAAGAATGAATATGAGGAAGTTACCCTTAGGCAGCAGCCTTATATACACGGTCACTACCGGAATATTTATGATGAGAGAGACTATGATATCTTTGATCCTCGTTATACAAGATTGAAAAGTTCTAATTGGGAAGGGTTTCGTGATCCAAAAAAATACTGGTATACAACGTATGTCAGCAATCGAAAAAAATTGGCAGAAGAAGTGGAAAATGGGTTTGAATATGCAAAACACCTAGAAATCATTCAAACTCTTTCTCCCCAATGGGTAAATGCACTTAGAGACTTATATACTCCATTACGCCATCTCGAATATGGTGAGAATGTGCAAATGCAGCATGTGATTCGCTATGCTTTGGGGAGTACAATTGAACAATGTGCCACTTTCCAAGCCTATGATAAAACCGGGCGGGCACAGTGGATTTCACTATGGGCTATGAACATGGAAGAACATCATGGTGATTTTCTAAACCATGGTAAAGAAATGTTGGAGCAAGACCCTGCGTACCAGCCACTGCGCCGGTATGTGGAAGAAATCCTCATCACGGAAGACTGGGCGGAAGTACTCGTTGCCGAGAACTTGACACTGGATTTGCTGCTGGGCAATTTGATGTACCAAGAATTTAACAAAGAGGCAGTTAAGCAAGGTGATATTCACTTATCTATTCTTAACCTAGTAATCAATAAACAGTTAGATTGGCATCGTGATTGGGCATTTTCTTTATTCCAGTACCTAACCCAAGATACAGCGGAAAGCAGGTGGGATTACCTGAAGTCACTTGGTTATGAAAACTGGCCTGGAGATTACCGCTGGGGTTCAATCTTAAGCGATCCAAGAGAAACGCCGGAAGAGAAAATGACCAATACGGAAATTATCCAGGAATGGGTGAACAAGTGGTACCCTAAAGCATACCATGCAATTTCTTCCCTCTCTCTTTTATTCAAAAAGCACGGGATTCCGATCGATGTTCAAGCTTCTCTCAAGAAGATTGAAGAAGAAACCGTGATTCCGACTTTTAAGAAGTATAATCTGCCATTTAAAACGAATCACCCACATGAAGTGGGATAAGGGGGAGAGTAAATGGAAACGAAGCAGGCGTATGTAGGGATGGACTTAGACACTACGGGTGGCGAAGTTGTACAGGCGATTATTGACGCGATTAAACAGGATAATAAGGATGCTGTGGTGGAAGATTATATGGTTTATAAGAAAGTAAAAGCACCGAAGCAACTCGTGCTTCGTCGCGAAACAGTGGAAGATTTACTCGGCAGTGATTGGGAAATGGATCGCATTCATATTTATATGTCTTCATACTTTGGCTTTATTAAAGAATGGGATGAAGACCAGCTTATTATCCATTGGGAAAATGAAGAATAGGGGTGGGCAACCGCATGGCAGCTAAAATGAATGCAAAGCAGAAATACCAAGCCATGACAAGAGATTTGATGTGGGAACCAAAAGACTTTGACATGAAAAAGGTATACCCGATGTTAGAGAAAGAGGGGATTATCCTTAAAGATCCAAGCCGTTGGGAAGACCCATTCCGCATGGCGTATAACCAATATGTAAAGATTCAAGCGGAAAAGGATCTCTTATACCATGCCGTGAGAAGATCGTTTGAAGCAAGTGACGGGCATGCAAAAGTCATTGATTCTCGTTGGTATGAAGGAGTGAAAGCGTTTGCGGTTGCTGTACAGCCAGCGGAATACTCTGCCCACCGTCTGATGGCCTATGTTGGAAGGAATATTCCGATCGAGGCGATTCGCTTTGCCACCTTTAACCAGGCGATCGATGAATTGCGCCACGCACAAATTGAAATTAAGCATTATGCCCATATGAGCAAGGAAATTGACGGTCTTCATGCATATGCACAAACAAACGAAAATCTTTGGTTTAATACGGTACCGAAGTCATTCTTTGATGATGCACTCTCGTCTGGCCCATTTGAAGCATTGATGGCGATTTCTTTCTCCTTTGAATATGTGTTTACGAATATTTTATTTCTCCCGTTCGCTTCGTCTGCTGGCGCGGTCGGAGATGAAAGCTTTGTTGCAATTGGTAAGACTGTACAATCAGACGAGTCTAGGCATATGGCACTTGGCATGTCCGCACTGAAAATGCTGCTCGAAGAAGATGACCGAAATGTGCCGATTATCCAGAAATGGCTAGATAAGTGGTATTGGCGAGCGTATCGCATTTTCTCGGTCATTTCTACCCTGGTTGATTACTATCCGCGCATCCGTCCGATTTCCTGGAAGAAAGCGTTTGAAATTTATGTTGAAGACCAAGTGTTCGATGGCCTATTCAAAGATTTAAGAAAGTATGGCATTCGTCTACCGATGCATGCGGAAGACAGTATTAAGGAAAAAGAACATTACTCGCATACCGTCATGCGTATTCTTAATCATTACAAACATGCTAACGTCTTTCGTGGTTTTAAATTGCAGCCGGATGATTACGAATGGCTGGCGAATGAATATCCAGACACGTTTGACCGTTATTATGCAACGTTCTTCCGCCGGATGGACGATCATGTGCTGGCTGTAGCGAGTCCCGGACTGCCAGCTGTTTGTTCAGTATGCCAGATTCCCATGGAGTTTCCTAACCCTGACAATCCAACGAAGTTGTGGACACAATATAGCGAATATAACAATAAAACATACATGACCTGTTCTCCGGGATGTAAACATATTTTTGACCAGGAGCCACACAAATATATGCAATTCTGGTGGCCGGCGGAAGCCTACATTAGTGGAGAGTTCGGTGAAAATATTCCAGGCGACTTGTTCCCATACTTCGGATTCTCACCGGAAGAAGCGAATGAACATTATACATCTAATGAACATACTCGCTGGCTTGAGCGCCGAAAACAGCTGGGATTGGATAGAATTGTGGTTAGTAGATAACTCGAAATTGGAGGAAAGATGAATGGCAAACTATTTACAAAATACAAATCACCTGTTGGTATGGCCGGTATGGAAGGAAGTAACGGAAAACGACTTGTTTTTTTGTAATATCGGCATAAGAGCCAGGTACAATATGACAAGCAAGGAATTACTTGATGCATGTCTGGATGCCTGGCAGCTCGATAAAGAAAAGACGTATCGTTTATGCTTGGTTCGTGCTGAGCAATATATCGATATTCCTATAAATACTGAAAAAAATATTAAAGAAATCGGAATACGAAATGGAGATCCCTTAGAAATTATCGCATGTTAATGAACCTGTACCATTTTCCGGATTAGTAACAACGAGAAGACGTAAGCTCTGTAGGAGAGGAGACGATTATATGAGGTCATATGGGACGGAATTGGCAATGTATGAAGTAACTTTGGAACCAAGCGGAAAAAACATGGTGGTAAAGGAGGGTCAGACCTTACTCGATGCGGCAATACGAAACGGCATCCAGATTCCTTATGGATGCCGCCACGGAAGTTGTTCCGCATGTAAAGCACAAGTGCTAGAAGGTGATTATCAATTGATGGATCGCGTTTCAGATTATTCTTTAATGAGTTTTGAAAGGGAAGAGGGGTACATTCTAGCATGCAGTACGGTTGCCGAGAGTGATATGGTAATCGAAATTGAGGAAGAAGAAGCAGATACCCCCTTCTTTCCTGTCTATGATTTTCAAGCAGATGTGGTAGAAAATGTTGCTTGCGCTGCTGATATACACAAAATTATAATTAAATTATCAGATCCTTCAGAAATTAATTATGCAGCAGGACAATTTTTTGAGTTTGATATTCCAAATTTGGAGGATACAAGAGCATACTCAATGGCGAATCCGTTTGCAATGAATGGCATAATTGAATTTCATGTTAGACGGATCAAGAATGGAATTGGTTCTGCATATATGTGTAATCTGGCACCAGGGGATAAGGTAAGCGGTTCAGGCCCATACGGAAGAATGCAATTACGCAACCGTAACAAAGACATGCTATTTGTTGCTGGCGGTTCAGGTATGGCGCCGATTAAAGCGCTCATTGAAGAACTGTATTCTGAACCTTATGAAGGCAATGCCTATTTTTTTTTTCGGAGCCCGTACAGTTAAAGATTTATATTTACTTACTGAGTGGAGAGAAATAGAAAAAAAGTATCCCAATTTTCATTTTATCCCAGCTTTATCTGAACATGATCCTTCAGATTCATGGGAGGGTGAACAAGGCTATATTGCAGATGTTGTCAAACGGACCGTAAGTCGCTTTGAAAATATGGAGGCTTTCCTCTGTGGTCCTCCTATTATGATAGAAACAACGATAGACGTAATTAGCAAAGGTGGAATTAAGGGTTCAGATATCCTCTATGATGAATTTTAAGTAATGGATGGTGCACAAAATAAACCGTTTATAATGATATAAATTAGAAAGTTAACAGGTTTAAGGGTGGGAGAGCATTTACACTAAAAAGTAGTAGGTGAGTTAAGTTGTTAAAAAAGGGGAATCTACTAAATGTTTAGAATAGATATCGTTGACCCCAATAGTGATAAATCTCAATTTATGTGTGATAGCAAGCAAAGTTTACTGGATGCAGCACGAATGCAAGGAATAAAAATTCCCTTTGCTTGTAAAGGAGGAGGGTGTGGGATTTGTAAAATTAATATTGAGGAAGGCGCATTCGAAAGAGGACCAAGCTCTAAAGAAGTATTACCTGACACTGAAAGAGCTTTAAAATTCACATTAGCATGTAAAACGTATCCTCGTAGCGATATGAAAGTTCGTCTTCGGATAGCCCATAATTCTTAACTCGATGGCGGTGGTTGAAGTGAAGGCTTATGAATTAGCATTTGAGGAATTATATGCGTTTCAGAACAAAAGTGAACCAGCTAATCAGCGTGTAATTACAGTTCCGACATCTGCCTTGGGTATGTTAAGAAGAGAATTAATTGAAACAATAGGATTCGAACGCACCAAAGGATTCCTTTTACGTTATGGATGGCATTCTGGAGTAAGTGACGGCTTACAGGCAAAACAAATGGAGTGGGACGATGAGCGAGAGCTATTGCTAGCAGGTCCTCGACTACATACCTGCGCGGGTATGTACAAGTTACTCCTTTAGTCACCGAGGTTGATATCAACCAGGGATTGCTGCACTTTGAAGGATATTGGAAGAATTCCTATGAAGCACAAGAACATGTAAAGCTTTTTGGTCATAGTGATTATCCCATTTGTAATACTTTAATTGGTTATGCCAGTGGTTATCTATCAACAGTGATGGGAAAGAAAGTTATCGTCAAAGAAATACAATGTCAAGGGATGGGAGATACACATTGTCATTGGATAGGCAAAACTATAGAAGAATGGCAAGAAGACATTAGTGAAGAGCTAAAATATTACGAAGTAAATAATATTATTGACGAATTGGATCAAACTTATAAAAAATTAAAGGTTGAGCGAGATAATTTAAATAAGGCTTATGGCGTCCATCAAAAATTGATGAAAGAAATCTTGCGGGAACACGATTTAACATCCATAGCCAATGTATTATACCAGATTACCAATATGCCCGTCATTATTGAGGATAGAGGTTTAAATGTTATATCCTGCGGGGGGATTACGTTACGGGAAGCCCAGAATTTTTCAGAAGAAATAAAGCAGCACAGGGCAATTAATCATTCAACTTCTATTAGCCATATGGAGAAAACCATTTTGCTGGAATTATCATCCACACATAGGCGAATCATCTCACCTATTTACCTTCGCCAGAAAATTGTTGGTTATTGTTCCTTTCTCTATAAGCAGGAGAGTTTGCAGGAAGTAGACAAAATGGTCCTTGAACATGCCACGATGGCCTGTTCTCTTTATCTATTAAATGAACGGACACGAATTCATACGGAACAGCGGATGAGAGGAAGTTTATTGGAAGACATACTAAGCAAGCAAATTACGCTTGATGAGGTTATAAAAAGAGCCCACCACATTGATTTCCATGTACATGGAAGCGGTTTCTTCATGATTGCCTTTAATCGGCTTAGTAACCATAAAACGATTGAAGAAGAGTTGGAATTTAATGATCAGCTTATTACTGGAATAGCTACCTTCTTTAAAAAAAGAAACATGAACGTATTAGTTGGTCAGAAATCTGGAAATGTGATTGTTTTATTGTCGGAGAATGAAGAGTTACAGGAACAAGCGAAAAAAGAAGAACTATGCCGAACATTAATCCGCTATTGCATGCGAAAGCATTCAAAGTGCCAGTTTAAATTGGGAATCAGTTCAACTTCCCGCTTTATAGAAGACGCCTTAAACCTCTATGAGGAAAGCATGGCTTGCCTGAGAATTGCCGTTCAGAACCAAGACATTGTATTTTTTGATAATCTAGGCATTGTGGGCATTTTATTTCAAACTAGAGATTCGGATACCTTGCATAAATTTGCATATAAAACACTTGGAAATTTAATCAAAGAAGATAAATTTAAAAATATGGAACTTACCAAAACACTGTACCATTACTTAAATAATTCTTGCAATGTACACAAGACTGCACGGACAATGAATTTTTCAGTTAGTGGTTTGCGGTATCGGCTCCAACGCTTAAACCAAATCTTGCAATTGGATTTTAGTGAGACACATATAGGACACCAAATTTACTTGGCCTTACAATCCCTCATTGTCTTAGGAGAATTGAGTATAGAAGATTGAGATTCGGGCGGAAAGGAGAAAAACAGAAGTTTATCTTGTAGGAAATCGAATAGATAAATATGTGGGGGGGAGCATTATAATGCTTATGGTTTGCCAAGACCATGTTACTCAAGGTCTACGGAAACTTCCTGTTCCTCATGTCAAAAGAATCCCGGAAAACATGAATATCTCTTGTTTCTTTTGTAATCAAAAAGCAAAAGTAAAACTGTTTATTCCTGATAATCACCATGTAATGAACAAACAGAAGAAGCGAAACATCCGTTTTCTCTAACAGATGCTTCGCTTCTTCCTATAATGTCGGATTTATCTTTTCTAAAAAATTTAAGGAATGGAGTGTTGGGTGAATGGTTGAACAAGGAAAGTATGTGGAGGCAGGCGGGATACAAACCCATTATCATGAAGGGGGCGAAGGGGAGCCACTGCTGTTAATTCATGGATCTGGACCAGGAGTATCAGCCTGGGCGAACTGGCGATTGGTATTTCCAATCTTGTCTGACCAGTTTCATTTATATGCTCCTGATGTCGTTGGATTCGGCTACACGAAACGGCCTGAAGGCATCCAATATTCGGTTGATTTGTGGGTAAGCCACATGATTTCCTTTATAGATGCGATGAAGCTGAATAATGTATCAATTCTCGGTAATTCTATGGGAGGAGCTTTGGCGCTTCATCTTGCCCAACGCCGCCCGGATTTAATTCGTAAACTTATTCTGATGGGAAGCGTTGGCTTATCCTTTCCAATTACGGAAGAATTGGACCATGTTTGGGGTTACACTCCTAATTTTGAAAATATGAAACGCCTTATCCGCACCTTTTCTTATGACCAGTCGATGGCAGATAACGATGATTTAGTCGAACTACGTTATCAGGCAAGTATCCAGGAAGGATTCCAGGAAGCCTATTCAGCTATGTTCCCAGCTCCACGTCAACGGCATGTTGATGCTCTAGCTCTGAGTGAGGGTGCACTAAGAGAATTAAACATTCCGACCCTGTTGATTCATGGAAGAGAAGACCGTATCATCCCACTGAAGGAAACAAGCTGGAAAATGGCACAGCTATTGCCAGATGTAGAACTTCATGTATTCTCACAATGCGGACATTGGACGCAAATCGAGAAGACACAAGCCTTCACTGACCAGGTAATTCAATTTTTAAATAGAATGAAACCATAAAAGGTACAGCTAGAAAAGGACGTTAAGGATGAAATCCTGGAACGCCATCCCTGGGTGGCCTACAATCTATATCAGGCCTTTGTTGAAGCGAAAAACAAGGTTTACCAGGACCTTTATCAGACGACAGCGGCGAAAGCAACCCTGCCCTGGCTCATTGCAGAAGTGGAGAGAACGCGAGAACTGATGGGGGATGACTTCTGGCCGTGTGGTTTGGAAAAGAACCGCAAAACACTCGAAGCGGCGATCTAATATTCGTATGAGCAAGGCATGATTAAGAAACAACTGGAAGTAGAAGACCTTTTTGCTAAATCTGCCTTAGAAGAATATACAGTCTAATTAGAAATGAAAAACTCCAACATTATCTATGTTGGAGTTTTTCATTTCCTGACTCTACTACTTGAGAAGGAAGTTATTTTCTTCCTGGCTCTTCGTTGTTTTTAATCAACCAAATCTTTTATCCGGCGTATGCGCCCAATTCTAATTTGAACCAGCAAGCAAAGAGTTTAAGTGATTCTCTGTTGAGGTGGAAAGTAGAGAAAAAAATGACTGTTCCGTATAACGGTTCACTGTGCTTGTATAGCCTATAAAATGAAATTATTATTAATATGTTAAATATCATATTCTCTATAAAATCAGGTAGAAAGAAGGAGGGTGTTTTGGTTCTCTATTACTTTTTATTAATCCAAACCTTGTATTCAGTTTCCTTGCAGGGAACACGCCCTATCGTATCTTTATTTGCTGATGCCCAAGGAGCGTCAGTTGCCGTAATCGGATTCTTAGTTTCCGCGTAGGCATTTTTTCCGATGCTTTTAGCGGTTAAGGTTGGGAAATGGCTGGATATCTACGGAGCGCGGAGCATTTGCTTGTTGGGAAGTACAGGAATGATGTTGGCGGTCTTTATTCCCATCTTGTTTCCCAATTTGACCACTCTCTTTTTCTCCCAATTGTTAATGGGAGTTTGTCAGATATGTGTTCTTGTTTCTTTACAAAAAACAGTTGGGAATCTGCCGGGGAACCGGGATAAATTAATTGCCATATTTAGTCTTACTGGATCGACCGGAGAATTGATTGGCCCAATCGTAACGGGATTTAGTTATGAACACTTCGGTTTTCGCTTTTCGTTTATGACGGCAGCTGTTTTTATCGGCGTGGCCTTGCTGATTGGTTTTCTAATTCCTAGAGAAGGATGGAAAAGCGGTGCGGCTAAAGAAGTAAAAAATCCGGAAGGTAAGTCCTCTTCATGGAAGATGTTACGCCACGATGATTTGCGAAAAGCTCTCATTATCAGTGGTTTAGTGTTATATTCTAAAGATTTGTTTGTAGCCTATTTTCCGGTATTTGCAACCAGCGTAGGAATGACCGCTAGCGGCATCGGGATTGTTTTGTCTCTTATGGCGGCGATGTCCATTTTTGTCCGAGTTATGCAGTTTCGATTGGTGCAAGCATTTGGCCGTGGAAGGGTATTAACAACGACATTAGTCATTAGCGGAATTGCCTATATGTCTTTCCCACTGACTTCTTGGCCTATTCTGTTCGGTATAATCGCCATTTTTCTAGGCGCGGGCTTGGGACTTGGACAGCCACTTAGCCTAGTGTATGCGATGAACACGAGCCCTATTGAAAGGCAAGGGGAGGTTCTGGGGATGCGCTTGACTTTTAACCGTGCTTCTCAATTTATTTCGCCTTTTTTTCTTTGGGGCTGTAGGTCGATTACTTGGTGTTTCGTCGATTTTTTTGTTCAGTGGTGTTGTTCTTCTTTTAGGGGCATATTTTACCCGAATGAGCCAAATCGGAAATGAGGAACCATTACGCATGGAGGATGAGAAAGATAGACGAGAGGAGGGCAAAGTCGTTCACTCACAGGAAGAAACGAGTGGCGTTATGAGTCATACTAGGTAGGATTTTTGTTCCACTCACTTTCTTATTGCTGCGGTTCGTTACTTTTATCATGTGCAAGAATGGTTTACACGGTTCCAGACCGGAATGTCAAAGAAGCTTCACCTGACTCGGTGGTTTCGCGTTAAAACATTTGTCTAATATTCAATATATAAAGGAGGAGTAATGGATGGGAGAGTTTTTGGCTATCTCGGCCCTCGTGTTATTTTCCTGTAACATTATTTTGACAAAGGTAGCTTCTTCTCGTTTGAATTTACATTTAGGGTTTCTTATTTCGGTTACGGTAAATGTTCTCTTTTCTTTGCTGCTGTTATTCGGACAATTACTTTTCAGAGAAAATGCAATTCAATGGAATATGCTCGGTTTTCTCCTTTTTTTAGCTGCGGGTTTTTTTAATACTTACCTGGGACGGTGGTTTTTCTTTGATTCCATTGCAATCTTAGGTCCAGCTAAAGCTAGCACATTTCAAGTCAGCAACCCGTTGTTTACTATTCTAATCGCCTGGGCATTTATGGGGGAGAAATTAGCTGTCTTTGACATCGTATCTATTATAGTTGTACTGTTTGGATTGTTTTTAGTCAGCTATAATCCGCATGCCTTTACTAGAAACCAAACTGCCATTGCCATGGAACTGATCGAAGTCGATCCGAAAACCACAAAAAAGGCATTCCACTGGAATTCATTGTTAAAATCCGGTATTTTTTTAGCTGTTTTTAGTACGCTTTCCTATGCAATCGGCAATGTGTTGCGTGGGGCCGGTATTGCGCATTGGAATGAGCCGATTTTGGGAGGGCTAATTGGTGCTGCTATGGGGTTATTCTTACATTTCGTAACCAATTCAAATACAAAAAATGTTTGGAAACAACTAAACCAAGCGGATAGACAAGGGGTTCTTCTCTATGTAATTAGCGGAATTCTAACAATTACAGCCCAAATTCTCGTCATTGCTTCTATGTGGTACATGCCCATCTCGATTGCTAATTTAATTACCATGTCAACCCCTTTGCTGGTCGCCCCGCTCAGCTACTTTTTGCTGAAAAATGAGGAGGGAATCACAAGGATAACGATAATAGGTATTGTAATGGTCTTGGTAGGAATTAGCACAATTATTTTGTACTAATCTGAGAGATTGAAGGTGCAGAAACGATCGCTTCCGTGTATCAGGCCCGTGGGCCATTGAGGCACAACTTCCTGTAGAATGGGAGCTTATTATCCAAGCCTTCATAAAGGACTATCATTTAAAATCCTACTTCAAATGGGCAAAATGATATAACGCCGCTCGTATCAACCGTAGTAAAATACCTAGCGGATGTACAAGGTGAAGTGCAACTAAAGCTATCGTTAGCGCCTGCGGCTTGACACTAGCCAAGTTTTCTTTATTGTACAGGCTTTAGTAGTTCCTATTGACGAAAGGTATAACTTGTAATATTATTTAGGTGTGTTAAATAATATATAATATAAATTTTAATTTATATAAATGAAAAGTGTAGGGAGATTTTTATGGATGACTTAAACTCTTATATGGACCGGTTGGAATCAGCTTTTACAACGACCATGAGAAAACTGAGGCCTGAATTGATTGAAGGGATGGAGTCCAGCCTTACGGGTCCGCAGTTCTTTATCCTTCATCTTCTTTCAAAGAAAGAAAAATGCATGGTCACAGAATTAGCAGATTCGATGGGTGTAAAGCCGAGCGGCATCACCGTCATGATTGACCGACTCTGCCAAAACGGGCTCGTCAGGCGTGAACGCGACGAAAAGGACCGCAGGATCGTATATACGTTACTAACAGAACAAGGACGGGAAACGCTGAAGCAAGCGGAGGAGAACCGAAAAGAAGTCATCAAGAAGTATTTGCAGCACCTCTCGCAAGAAGAACTGGAGTCACTCGTAAGCATTTACGAGAAGCTGGCTCGGATAACAACAGAAAAAAGGAATGATGGTAATTGAGTACAATGCAAGACACAGCTGCGATAAGCCTGCAGCAAGGGAACGAGAAACGGGGCGTACTGGTTTTTGGGCTTCTTGTTGCCATGCTTTTCTCAGCGCTGGATAATACGATTGTCGGTACGGCTATGCCGCGTATTGTGGGGGATCTCGGCGGACTAAGTGTCATGACCTGGCTGACTACAGCCTATATGCTTTGTTCCACGGCCGTCGTTCCTATTGCAGGGAAATTAGCCGATTTAATCGGCCGTAAATCCGTCTATGTTACAGGCCTTGTCATTTTTATCGCCGGTTCCGCTCTTTGCGGCATGGCGGATACGATGAATCAGCTCATTATCTTCCGTGCCATCCAGGGTATCGGAGGCGGTGTAATGATGCCGATGGCGATGATTGTCATTGGGGACATCTTCGAAGGTTCAGCCCGAGCGAAAATGCAAGGGGTTTTCGGGGCGGTATTCGGCCTTTCTTCTATTCTGGGCCCGCAGGTGGGCGGATGGATTGTCGACTCTTTAAATTGGCGCTGGGTTTTTTACATCAACCTTCCTGTTGGTGTTCTGGCAACCATTCTTATCAGCATGGGTTTGAAAAACCAGCGTGTGAGCGGGCCCGTTAAGATTGATCTTGGCGGCATGTTTACGATGGTGGCGGGTGTCGTCGCACTGCTGCTTGCGTTAACGTTTGGCGGAAAAGACTATGCGTGGGGTTCGTGGCAGATTCTTTCGCTATTTACGGCTGCCGTCGTATTTCTCGCAGCTTTTGTTGTGATTGAGAGAAACGTTAGTGAACCGATTATGCCAATGCATTTATTTAAGAGCAGGACGTTCACTGTTATTAATGGGGTTGGATTTTTAATGTCTGTAGGGATGTTCGGAAGTATTATGTTTGTTCCACTGTACCTTCAGGGGATACTCGGGGTGAGCGCGTCCGCATCCGGTACGGCGATGCTTCCGATGATGCTTTCGATGATGCTTGCCAGCATTCTGGGGGGCCAGCTGGTTCGTAAAGTTGGTGTCCGTCCGCAAATTGCAGCCGGGATGATTCTTATGGGTGCCGGATTCTACTTATTATCCACCATGGGCATGGACACGACAAAATGGACAGCGATGGTGAACATGGCGGTTCTCGGCCTTGGTATGGGTCTTGTTATGCCCATTCTCACGCTTGCTCTTCAAGAGAGCTTTCCGAAGTCTGAGTTAGGTGTTGTCACTTCTTCCAGCCAGTTCTTCCGCCAAATCGGGGGGACGTTCGGAATGACCATTCTCGGTGCGGTTATGAACCACCACTCGTCTAAGCTTTTGAATGCTCAGTTGGTTCCAACACTTGAGAAGTTCCCGCCACAAGCACACGGGATGGTACAGCAATTTGAATCGATGATTCAAAAATCACCGCAGGGGCTGTATTCCTCGCTGTTAAGTCCGGAAACGATGGCGAAGATTCCGATGAATGTCCAGGAGATTATTGTTCCAATTTTAAAAAGTACATTAGTGGATACACTGCAGCAAGTTTTCCTGTATGGATTGGTGTTTGTAGGGATTGGGATCGTACTTTCCTTCTTCCTTGGCAAAGTAACGTTGTCTGATTCCAAAAGGCATAAGCCACTGGATGAAGCGGAGATTGCTGGGAACTAATAACTAAACAAAAATTAGCTAAAAAATGCCGCCCGGAAATAGGCGGCATTTTTTACTGGTGATTTAAAAACTTAATAAAGATTTTTATAAAAAAGTGAAACTCATCATTTGTGTAATACGTATAACCATAGTGAAGAAAAACCATAACGTTATACTGTATTGTTTAAGGGAACGATTATATTTTGAAATAAAGAAAGAGATGTGAAAACTGATGGGAAGTTGTATCGTATAGGGGAACTTGCTAATTTAGCCCATGTTTCAAAGAGAACGGTTGATTACTATACGCAGTTAGGACTACTTACTCCTACTCGAACAGAATCAAACTATAGATGTTACACAGATGAGGCATTTCAACGATTGCAGCTTATTGAATTCTATAAAAAAGAGCGGTTTTCCCTGGAAGAAATTAAAGAACGCTTAGAAGTATTGGAGCATCCGCAGGTGTCTTTAGGGGAAGTTTCCCAGAAAATTGACACTGTCGAGGAAAAAATGCGTGAAGTGGAAGAAATCTTACTGGAGCTTAGACCTCTATTGTCTGCGTTAGATGAAAAACAATGTAGGCTCCTGCTGCAAAAACTATCCATACAAGGTGTTTCACTTTCCCAACTTTTAATGATACTGCTGGGATAAGTTTTTAATCATAGACAACAAACAAGGTGAAAGGGAGTAGGAAGATGTTAAAGAAAATCATGGCGAAGATGGGGATTGGTTCTGCAAAGGTTGACCTTATCTTACACAATAATGAGTATGCCCTGGGTGACAGAATTGAGGGGGAACTGGTGATTCAAGGAGGAGCTGTTGAGCAGTTTATTAATAAAATCGATGTTGATTTTGTTATGAATTTGCGCACAAAAAAGCAGGAGCATAAACAAGTCGTTTCCTCTATTCCGTTGTATTCCTCCTTTACCATTCATGCCTCCGAAAGGAAAGCGATTCCTTTTACTTTCCAATTATCAGAGGAATTATTGGTATCAAGCCACATGGTTTCTTATTACTTTGTAACCAATCTAGACATTGCGGGTGGGGTAGATAACCAGGACAATGATTATATCCGTGTCGTTCCCCCTGCCCGGTTTAATAATATTATTGCCGCATTTGAACAGCTTGGATTACGTGAGAAGCATGATTCCCGCTCCTTTGATGGGTACACACAGGAATTCGAATTTTTCCCGACTACATTCTTACGTGAACAAGTCCAGGAAGTGGAGTTCATCGCCGCCATTGAAAGAGATAGAATTCGCCTGTTACTCGAGGCTGAGCTTTATTCCTATGGCCGTAAAGAGGTAGAGATTAAACAAGAAATTAGCTTGCCTAATGACTTGCTCTCGAATGTCCAGCAGCTTGCAGATTATCTTCAACAGGTATTACAAGAAATGGTCGAAAATCCAGAAGCTTATGTGCATCATCGTCACTCCTTTGGATATGGAAATGGGGGACACGGGCATGAGCATCACCGTCATGGTGGATTTGCCGGTGCAATAGGCGGGATGGCTGCAGGGCTTTTAGGTGGTATGGTCATTTCTGAATTAATGGATGGGATGTTTGGCGGTGACGAAGGAGAAACGGAGTCGGCGTTAGGTGGAGGAGAAGAGGAAGCGGATGAAGGCGGCTTCTTTGACGATATGTTCGGTGGAGAAGACGAATAATCATTTAAAATAATTAAGAAACAAAATGAAGATCGTCTTTGGATACTACTCAAAATTTATGGAGGTGGCCCTTCGGGGAATAGATGGACAGTATCATCAACTTACTTTTGGTCGCATTTTTAATTGTTGCAACCGCATTTTTTGTGGCGGCTGAATTTGCAGTGATAAGGGTGCGGCCAACTCGGATTAATCAATTAGCAATGGAAGGGAATAAGGCGGCCCTTGCGGCACAGCGCGTTATAGGTAATCTGGATGGATATTTGTCTGCCTGCCAGCTTGGCATTACCATCACTGCTCTAGGGCTTGGATGGCTTGGAGAACCAACCGTTCATCACTTACTGCACCCATTGTTCCTGCAATTAAATGTGTCTGAACAGCTTGCCAATACGCTTTCCTTTATCATTGCTTTTTCGTTCATCACGTTCCTTCACGTTGTACTTGGAGAGCTTGCGCCAAAGACACTTGCGATTCAAAAAGCGGAAAGCGTTAGTTTACTTCTAGCCAGGCCGCTTATCGGTTTCTATAAAATCATGTATCCGTTTATCTGGTCATTAAATGGTTCAGCTAGACTATTGGTACGGATGTTTGGCTTACAACCTGCGAATGAACATGAACAGGCTCACTCAGAAGAGGAACTTCGTTTGATTCTGGCACAGAGCTTGGAGAGTGGGGAAATTAATCCTGCCGAGTACAACTATATGAATAATATCTTTAAGTTTGACGAGCGGGTTGCCCGTGAAATCATGATTCCTAGAACCGAAATGGCCTGCTTGTATATAAACGAAACCTTGGAAGAAAACCTAAAGACGATTCGTCAAGAAGGGTTTACTCGTTATCCAGTAGCAGGAGAGGATAAAGACCATATTATTGGGATTATTCACACGAAACGATTACTCATGAAATATTTAGATAACGGAAATCCTGACCTGGAAGCACTCGTTCGACCCGTACTGTTTGTGAACGAAGCAACTCCTCTTGAAACCCTGCTGCGAGAGATGCAGCAAAAGAGAACGACCCTTGCTATTCTTATCGATGAGTATGGTGGAACCGCAGGGCTTGTTACAATGGAGGACATTTTGGAAGAAATCGTGGGAGAAATCCGGGATGAGTTTGATACAAATGAACGTCTGCCAATAGAAGAGGTAGGGAAAAATCATTTTATTGTTGAAAATAAGGTGCTTCTAACAGAGATAGGGGAATTAACAGGAATCTCTGCAGAAGAAGAGTTTGATACCATTGGCGGATGGGTTGCTGCGCACATTTCTGAAATTGAAGAAGGAAAAGAATTGGAATGTGAAGACTGGCAATTTAAGATACAGGAAATAGATGGTATGCAAATTAAGCGGATTGAAGTCAGAAAGCTAACAACATCTCAACAATCATAATGAAGGAAAGGGAGAAATCATGTTTAAACGAATTGGATTGTTTTTACTAGTCAATGTGCTTGTTATTATTACCATTAGTATTATCACAAGTCTTCTCGGTGTACAAAACTATATTACAGACAAGGGGATCAACTTTAATGCACTATTAGTGTTTAGTGCTGTGGTTGGTTTCTCTGGTGCGCTTATCTCACTTGCCCTTTCACGGGTGATGGCGAAATGGGCAATGGGCGTGCAGGTGATTGATCCAAACGGCCCGTTGCATCCACATGAGCGTACCTTACTTGATGAAGTATATAGTTTATCACGCAAAGCTGGCCTAAAAGTGATGCCTGAAGTAGGTATCTACCATTCTCCGGAAGTAAACGCATTTGCGACCGGCCCAACTAAAAACCGCTCACTCGTAGCCGTATCCAGTGGGCTATTAGACAGTTTTGACGCCGATGCTGTAGATGCCATTCTGGCGCATGAAGTTGCCCATATCGCCAATGGTGATATGGTAACGATGACGTTGCTGCAAGGTGTTGTTAACACGTTTGTTGTCTTTTTGTCTCGTATCTGTGCTTATATCGCCTCACGTTTTGTTCGAGAAGAAGCAGCACCTATTGTGAATTTTATTGCAGCGATCGTGTTTGATATTCTCTTCTCTATTTTGGGAAGCATTGTGGTTATGGCGTTTTCACGTTACCGTGAATACCATGCGGATGCTGGTGGAGCGCGCTTGGCTGGAAGAGATAAAATGATTCATGCCTTGCAGTCATTGAAACAGACGACTGGACTCATAGATACAGAGCAGCAGTCCGTTGCAGCGTTTAAAATTAGCGGAAGCAGAGGATGGCTTGGTTTATTTGCAAGTCACCCTGACCTGGATGACCGTATTCAACGCCTGCAGGCAGGAAGATAAATGAAGGAACAGAGTTATGTTCAATAAGATTTTTAGGTTAATCAGAAAGAGCCGCCCAGTAGGGAACCGGCTCTTTCTTTTGCTTATCTTTTGTTTGAGAACAAATTATGAGTTAATGGAACAAGGCTCTGTAAAACATAAAAAGTAAAAGTACGTACAAACTAAGAAATAAAGAAACAAAAATGACAATGACATTTATTCATGCATATATAAGGAAGTTGTGGAGGTGAACCTTCGGGAGCTAAATGACTTATCTTATCAATTTATTCTGGGTCGGAATTTTAATTGTCGGAACCGCGTTCTTTGTTGCGGCAGAGTTCGCATTGGTTAAAGTACGGCCTACCCGAATTAATCAATTAGCAATGGAAGGAAATAAATCGGCACTAGCCACCCAACGAGTCCTTGAAAACCTGGATGGATATTTATCTGCTTGTCAGCTTGGCATTACGGTTACCGCACTCGGAATCGGGTGGTTGGGTGAACCGACCGTTCACCATTTGCTTGAACCTCTATTTCTTCACTATGGCAT
This sequence comes from Aneurinibacillus tyrosinisolvens, assembly GCF_001015055.1. Classification (GTDB taxonomy): domain Bacteria; phylum Bacillota; class Bacilli; order Aneurinibacillales; family Aneurinibacillaceae; genus Aneurinibacillus_A; species Aneurinibacillus_A tyrosinisolvens. The sequence goes on from NZ_BBWZ01000007.1 coordinate 52,709, forward strand.
TCCCGAAGAGGTAGCAAATACGCTTTCTTTTGTTTTATCTTTTTCTTTTATTACATTTCTTCATGTCGTTCTTGGAGAGTTAACACCCAAGACATTTGCCATTCAAAAAGCAGAAGGCATTAGTTTAGGAGTGGCAAGACCCCTTATCGCCTTTAGTAAAATCTTGTTTCCGTTTATTTGGTTGTTAAACCGCTCGGCTAGAATGTTCGCTCGTTTATTTGGCTTGGAACCAGCCAACGAGCACGAGCATGCCCATTCAGAGGAAGAGCTTCGCCTTATTCTTACCGAAAGTCTAGAAGGTGGAGAGATTAACGCGATCGAGTACATGTATGTAAATAATATTTTTAAATTTGACGAAAGAATTGCCCGTGAAATTATGGTTCCACGAACGGAAATGGCCTGTTTATATATAGACGCTAGTCGGGAGGAAAATGTGAAGACTATTAAAGAAAAAGGGTTTACACGCTATCCAATAGCCGATGAGGATAAAGACCATATCATTGGAATTCTCCATACAAAAGAACTGCTTATGAGATATTTACAGGGTGAAGATGTAAATTTAAAGAATCTTACCCGCCCTGTTCTCTTTGTTAACGAAGCGACGCCCATAGAAGGACTTTTGCAAAGGATGCAGCAAGAGAGAAACTCCATTGCCATTCTTATTGATGAGTTTGGGGGAACGGCAGGGCTTGTGACGATGGAAGATATCCTTGAGGAAATTGTAGGGGAGATTCATGATGAATTTGATATAAACGAACGACTGCCGATCGAAGAGTTAGGAAAGAATCATTTCACGGTAGGCAATAAAGTACTGCTTTCTGAAGTGGAAGAGCTGACAGGAATTGAGGCTGATCCTGAGTTCGATACCCTTGGGGGTTGGATTGCCACCCAGGTTACTGAAATTCGCGAAGGAGAACAAGTAGAACATGAAGGATGGCAGTTTAAAATTCAAAAGACCGAAGGATTACAAATCAAGCGTATCGAAATCAAGAAGGTTGCACCCGTAAATAATCAAACGTAGTATCTGCTATTTTCCCTTTTCTTTCATCTACATAATCTACTTCATTTTTTGAAGATAGGTATTTCTCGACAGCCTGAATAAGGCATATCACAATGATATGCCTTAACCATATATTTTCTACAAGCATCTAAACATACTGATAATTTACCAGGCGTTTTTAAGCACGATCTTTCCGACGGCCTGTTTGGACTCAAGGTACTCGTGGGCTTTGTCTGCTTCCTCAAACGTAAATACTTTTGGATCGATCAGGGGGCGAAGCTTACCCTCTTCCACTATCCCGGTAATTTTCTTTAAAATCTCACCGTGCTGTTTACGATACTCTTCGTTTATGATCTTTAATAACATAAAGACGATATGCAGGGAAAGACTTTTCGAATGCAAGGGGGAAAGGTCATGGGTCGAACGGGCGGCAATCGCCAGAACGGTACCATGCATTGCAGCGGCTTCAAAGGATCGATCCAGATTTTCACCGCCGACTGTGTCAAACACGACGTTGAAACCTTTGCCATTTGTATGCTTCTGAACATAGTCTTGAACAGACTCTTCTTTATAATTGATTCTTGCATCTGCTCCTAAGCGTGCGGCAATTTCAAGCTTTTCCTGTGAAGAAGCCGTCGTATAGACGTTCGCTCCCGCCCATTTCGCTAACTGAATGGCCACGTGTCCCACGCCGCCGGTAGCCGCATGAATAAGGATGTCTTGTCCGGCCGAGAGTTGTCCGCGGGTAAATAGCGCTTCCCAGGCTGTAATCGCAACAAGCGGTAAAGCAGCGGCTTCTTCCATGCCTAAGTTTTTCGGTTTGTGAGCAATTAATTGGGCGTCTGCAAGCATAAACTCCGCCAGTGCCCCCCCGGTTCCTTTAAAACCTCCCGCGCAGCCGTATACTTCATCGCCCGGTGTAAACTCAGTAACGCCTTCGCCCACTTCGGTAACGATGCCTGCCACATCCCCGTGCAGAACAGCTGGAAACGCAGGGGAAACAGCCGGAACTGCACCGCCGCGGACTTTCGTATCAATCGGGTTGACACTTGTTGCCTTTACCTGGATGATGACATGTCCCGGTCTAATTTCCGGTGTTGGAATTTCTTCTAGTTGAAAGACGGATGGACCTCCAAATGATCGAATAATCTGTGCTTTCATTCCATTCACTCCTTTTTTTCTGTCTTTCTTATTTTACAGGAAATTTAATGAATGGAAAGCAGGATTGTCTTTTAAGTGCCTGGCTTTTGCACATTAAATAGCGGCTGCTGAGCCGTTAAGAGGGGAAGTTGATTTTTGCCAGGAGGGGTGCCCGGGGAAAGTTGCTCTGAAGACTTTCTGACAAATTGCTGTAGACTTACACTTCCGCGTATAAATTCTTTTTCATCTGTGTCCATTTTACTTTAAAGATAAGCTTGCTCTTTGCGCCGTACCCCATCATCCAGAAGCCGTATGTTTCGTACATAAAACTCGAGAAATGCATTTTTTGCCAGAACAGAAGATTTTCAGGCGCACTTTCGAGGATAACGACCCAGTGGTTTTCCTTTGCGAAATTTTTCATAGCCTGAACAAGACGGGCGCCTATGTTCTGGCCCCGTTTTTTATGAGGAACCCTGATCATACCAAGAAATAGCGCTTCATTTTTTTCATCTAAAACGATATCAAGAATGACATTATCGGGTGCAATACCGGCATCCCGCATCTCTTCATCTGTCCGGTAGGCATAATGCCCTTCAGCTTTTATTTCCAGTGTATATGGGATTTCATTCTGCTTGAAAATTTGTTCAAACTCATCCAGAAGATTCATTTTCATTCCTCTCCATCCATAAAATAGTCCATAGTGGGATGTTAGCATGGATTGATAATATCTATTCCTAACTCAATATACATGGATTTTACAAAGCTATCAAATGCTTTTTCCAAACAATTTGTGAACAATTAGATTTGTTTTTCGTGTACACTCCTTCGCTAAACTGTTCTGATACAAAGCCTGTGTTCGTGCTTTTTAATGGAAGAAACGGTACAATGGAAGAAAATAAAATCGAGCTGGAGGATAAGGCGATCATGTATAAAATCGTTGTGACGAATGATGATGGAATTGAAGCCCTGGGTATACATAAACTAGTGAAGTCCCTTGACGGATTGGCGGAGGTCGTTGTCGTTGCTCCTGATACGGAGCGAAGTGCGGAGGGCCAGCGCATAACGGTAAGAGAAGGGCTCAAGATAAAAAAAGTTGACTTCCATGGCATGGAGCATGTACAAGCATGGGCAGTCAGTGGTACACCGGCTGATTGTGTGAAGATGGCGCTCAATGTCATTCTTGACGAGAAGCCTGATCTTGTTATTTCCGGGATTAATGCAGGGCTGAATCTAGGTAAGGACATCTATTATTCCGGCACAGTGAGCGCGGCCAGAGAAGCCGTTATTTATGAAATCCCTGCCATTGCTATTTCGTATGAAAATCATTTTCATAAGCATGATTTCGGTGAGGTGGAAAAGCTCCTGCGCCCGATCTTAGAAGACATAAAAATTCATGACATTCCGGCTGATGTTCTAGTGAACATTAACATTCCCCATATAAAGGAAGAGCAACTTCGGGGTGTTGTGGTAACCGGGCTTGATTTGCATCATTACCGCGACCGGATGGATGAAAAACCCGATGCGACCGGAGTGCCGGAATACTGGCTGGAGAGGGAATATGGGGAAATACGGACCATCCGTAATAATGATTATCATATGATACGCAATCAGTATATTACATTAACGCCGGTACACATTGACTCGACGGACTATAACTTTCTAAAGCAGATGGAGACCTGGAGCGTAATTAAAAAAAATCCGATGAATGAAAAATGATGTGGGGGATGTTTTGTGGATGAATCACTGCAATTGATAAAACCGGGAATTCACTTACCGATGGGCCGGATTTCGCCTGAACATGAAACAATGGGCGAGCCGTTAAACCGGCTTTCCTTCCATGACATTTACCATGCGGTGGAGGAGGAGGGGATACGGTATTTTCCACGGCTTAATGGCGCGGGAGATGTGGAGATTTATATCATTTACGATGATATCGAGAGCTTTGGAGAGCAAGCCGAAGCACAGGTTTACCTTGATTTCTCACGCCATGCGAGCCGCTGGATTGCTGTGCTGTGGGCAGTCACGGACCCGGACAACCCGCTCGGGTATCCGCTTCAATTTGACACAAAGGACGAAACAATGCGCTATCTTGCTGTTCGTTTCCTTGAACAGGAGAGCATATGGATTCATCACCTTGCCCTGGACAATTCCGGACTGATCCACGTCTACTCCGAAGCGATCTCATTTCCTGACGATGAAAAAGAAGAGGCGAAAAGCCTTCTGCTTGCCGCATACGAACACAGGGTGGATGAGCTGGAAGAGGAGGAGATACCGGAGAGGGTGCTCTCCGGCTCGGCGATACACATGGAGCGTCTCGCAGAGGAAGGGATTTCGTTTTATTTTGATTACGATGCCATGAAGAACCGCCTCGGGGAAGGAGGGGCGAGAGAGAGCGTGATGAGTTCGGTATACCGGGCCATTTGGATGATGCGGCGCCACCCAAACCCTGAGGCCAGACAGGCGCAGATGCTAATCTGGGTAGGGGAAAAGAACGGAAAAAACCGCGGAGGGGAAGACACGAACCTGCTTGTAGTAACCATGAGTCCCCCCCTGCTTGATGTATACAAAATCATCAACCTTTCGGAGATCGAAGAAAATCCTCTGGCGACCCTTTTTATGTCGATTACGGAATACCAGTGGCTTGAGGAAGAACATCCTATCTTAAGCGGGTATTTCCCGATTATCGGCTATGAAAAGGGAGAGCTGCTTCATATTGAATGGGATGAAGATTCTGCGCAAAAACTGGCAGCTGTTTTCAAAGCAAACCGGCCGGATGAAGGAAATAACCCTTACATGAATGATGTAAGTCTGTAAAGAGAACTATAACGTTCCACTGTATGGTTTGTTCGATTTGTGGTAAAATCAATGTATAGACAGAAAGGGGTGAAACGGAATGGGAAGTTGTATCGCATAGGCGAATTAGCAGACCTGGCAGGCGTAAGCAGAAGAACGATTGACTATTATACAAATTTACACCTGCTGAAGGCAGAGCGCACGCATGCTAACTATCGTCTTTATTCCGATGATGCGGTAGAGAGGCTGCGGTTCATTGAGTGCTTAAAAAGACAAAAACTGACCCTTGAAGAAATTAAACAACGAATCGAGCACTGGCAAAGCCGATCCATTGCCGTGGATCCCATGAATGTGGAGAAGGACCTTGAGGAAATTCAACTGAACATGAGCGATTTAGAACAGAAGCTATTGGAACTCATGTCCCGTTTAAAAACAATGGATGAGAAACAGGCGAAAATGGTAGCGAGGCAAATCTCCATACATGGCGGCTCGTTTTTGCATACACTTATGATTTTGCTGGGGGAGACCCCGTGGTAGAAAACAGAAAGCAAGAGGACAAAGGAGGAAGATAAGACGTGATGTTTACGTGGATGACTCCGCTTATTTTAGCAGCTTTCGCCCTGACGGTATGGGCGCAATTTAAAGTAAAAGGAAACTTCAACAAATGGTCTCAGGTTCCTGCACAGTCCGGATTGACGGGCCGGGATGTCGCCCGCCACATTCTTGACGATAACGGCCTGCGAAGCATTCCGATTGAACCGGTTCCCGGAGCGCTCACCGACCACTATGATCCGATTTCTAAGGTCGTGCGTCTTTCCGAACCCGTATACTACGGGGATTCAATTTCTTCGATTTCTGTGGCTGCGCACGAGGTGGGCCATGCGATTCAGCATAAAGAAGGCTACAGTATGCTTGTGCTGCGCCACCGGATGTTTCCGCTCGTTAATTTGACATCCGGCATTGCCCCGTTTCTGCTGCTCGGAGGATTTTTATTTAAACTGCCAGGCCTGTTGCTGATCGGGATTCTTTTCTTCTCAGCGGCCGTTGCTTTCCAGGTTGTTACCCTTCCAGTTGAGTTCAATGCAAGCTCCCGGGCGAAGCGATTGATGCTGGCGGAAGGAATCATTGGCGGCAATGAGAAGAGCGGTGTAGATAAGGTGCTTGGGGCTGCTGCGCTCACATACGTAGCGGCTGCCCTCATGTCCGTACTCCAGCTGCTGGAGTACGTTTGGATTTTTAATTCCAGTGATGACGATTAAGAAAACGGGCTGCTTAGGCAGTCCGTTTATAAATAAGTATGTATGTGGTATAAATAACATATCTTTTGCAATTTATAAAGGAGGTGTATCTGTCATTCTATAGAGTGACAGAGACTAGTTGAGTACTGACCCAGTGTCCGTCATACTTTATATTGCTGCCGTCTTCCTTCTCGTTTTCTTAAACGGATTTTTTGTAGCGGCAGAGTTTGCCATTGTAAAAGTAAGGAGTTCAAGAATTAACCAGCTGGCAACAGAAGGGAACAAGCGGGCAGAACGGGCGAAAAACCTTGTCGAGAACTTAGACGCATATCTTTCCGCTACCCAGCTTGGCATTACGCTGGCCTCTCTCGGGCTTGGATGGATCGGAGAGCCCGCGATTGCTTCAGCCGTCGGACCTCTTCTGGAACAGCTCCATGTGCCGGACACGGTCGTTCATACGATTTCATTCATTATTGCGTTTTCCGTTATTACGTTCCTGCATATTGTGCTGGGGGAATTGGCTCCGAAGTCAATGGCCATTCAGAAAGCGGAAACTGTTACAATGTGGACCTCAGGGCCTCTTATGTTCTTTTATAAAATTGCCTATCCTTTTATCTGGCTGCTGAACCGTTCAGCCTTTTTCTTTCTTCACTTTGTCGGGATTGAACCGACAGACGATCACATTGCGGCGCATACGGAAGAAGAAATCCGTATTCTTATGAAGCAGAGCCACAAGAGCGGGTTAATTGATCAGACTGAACTAACGCTTGTTGACAATGTGTTTGAATTTGCGGAACGCAATGCGCGTGAAATTATGATTCCGCGTACTGAAATTGTCTGCCTGTTTCAAGAGGCTACCTTCGATGAGAATTTTGCCATTGTGATGGAGGAAATGCACACACGCTATCCGATAGCCGCCGGCGATAAGGACAATATTATCGGCTTTGCACATATTAAGGATATGTACAGTTTGTATATGAGCGATAAAAAAAATGATCTGGATTCGATTATCCGCCCTGTAGAACGTGTGCCGGAATCCATCCAAATAAGTGCTTTGCTAAAGCTCATGCAGCGTAAAAAGTCTCACATGGCGATCGTGATTGACGAATTCGGCGGGACGGCAGGCCTTGTGACGATTGAGGATATACTGGAGGAAATTGTGGGCGAGATTCAGGATGAGTTTGATGAAGAAAGGCCCCATATTGAAAAAGGGGCAGGCAAAGCGTATTCAGTGGACGGCCGCCTGCTTATTGAAGAAGTAAACGATCGCTTTGGTTTGGATGTCAATTCGGAGGATTATGATACGATCGGCGGCTGGGTATTTTCCCAGGTTGAGTTTCCTCCGGAAGTCGGCCAGACGATTTGTTCACATGGCTTTGAATTTAAGGTGACGGAAGTTGATCATCTGCGTATTGTCCGGCTTACGCTGCGGCGATTGGAAGAAGATGAACTGGAAAAACTAAAGGAACAAGAACAGGGTGAAACCTATACAGGGGAACGCCGCGGCTAATCCCCTGTCACTCCATAATAAAAGACCTTTCTTTCGGAAGGTCTTTTATTATGCGCCTTTTATCGTTTGCGCGCATGCTTACGAGGGTGAGGATATATCGGGTGACTTACGGGAAAAAGGCCATATGAAGCGTTTTTTCTTTTTTTCCTCCTGTTTTGTTGTCACGCTGAGCATCTGAACCTCAAAATTCATTTTTCTCATTTCAAGGCGCAATGTATCTTGCTTTTTCTCCATCTCATCTATTTTGCGGAGGATTTCTTTATAGTACTGGGTGAACATTAAATTAGGCTCCAGTGGCGTATGTTCCTGCAGAGAAGCTGATTGCCGGTGTGCCTGGGTCAGTTCGTTTAACGTATCGCACAACTGCCTGCTTAAGTGGGATTCCAATTCGTTTATTTTTTCCATCAGAAGGAAAGTAGTTTCCTCCGGGAAAGAGAGCGTCTGGATCATTTCATCCGGCTCTGTTTTCAGCATTTTACGTTCAGGGAGGATGTGTTCCGCCAGAAGGACCTCTTCTATTTCTTTCAGTGTTTGTACGCCGGAATCTTTTACCCGTTTAATCTCGATTAATAAGTTAAAGGCCTGTTCGCTAAGAAGAAAATGCCCCTGGCTGTTTTTCTGCAGCACCATATACGGGCTGAACGTATCAATCCAATTGCGAACGGTACGAACGTGTATATCAAGTTTTTCCGCCACATCTTTGGAAGCCATCCACATGCTATTCCCTGGCATCATCCGTATCCCCCTTTGTAATCGGTTGCTTACAAAAAGAATACGTCAAAAATGAGGCAGTTCCTACCTTATCGACAAAGGTTATCAAAACAAGTGTTATTTCGAGATTTCGACAAAGCAGGAATAAAAAGGCCGCTTCCCGGTATACTAACGTTATTGTATGTAAAGGGGTGGTACATTATGGCTTTTATGCGCGGAAGACAGCAGCCGGAGGAGATTGAGACGTTCGAGTTCGACGTATGGAACTGCGGCAGTGAAGATTGCAACGGGTGGATGCGCCGCGAATTTTCATTTTCGGATACGCCTACCTGTCCTCTATGCCAATCAGCTATGGCGCTAGGTGTACGAACCCTTCCGGCACTTTCACATTATGTTGGTCCTTAAAGGAATAAATCTGGCAGTTCTTTATCATAACCTCTTACCGCAAGGCGAAAATATTTCTTTTCGCGTACGATAAGAGGTTTTTCTTATTTTTTTAAGAGGCGGAATAACAAAAAACCGGGACAAATGCACATTTTTTTCACGCCTACATAGGATAATTTCGTCGGGAGATAAAGATTTAAAGGAGGAAATAACATGCGTCAATATTATGGCTATCCACCATACGGGTATTATCCGTATCCGTATTATTATCCGTATCCATATTATGGATATTATCGTCCGCGCCTGCTTCCGTTCTTCCTTCTTCTTCCATTCCTGTTCAGAGGAGAAGATGGAGAGGATGGACTACGGGCAAATGCCGGCATCTATGCTGCAAAACAGGGTGATACACTGGGGACAATTGCAGAGGAGCAAAACGTCCCGCTCCCTATCCTGACGTCTGCGAATCCGCACATTCAAAACCCGAATGCGCTTAGTGCCGGGGACCAGGTAAACATTCCGAATCTGGCAAAAATGCAGTGCCATGCAATGTATATGGAGGAGGGGCACGGATCTGCTCCATTTATGAATCCAATGCAACAGCAGATGCAGATGCCTTTCTCACCGCAACAGGCAATGCCGCAGGGGCAAGGGACGGCTACATACCCTCCGTATGGCCAGCAATTACCGCAAACATCCCCATGGCAGCAACCGTATAGCGGTCAGGGAGGCGGCATGATGCAAGGGGATCAACAGTGGTCTTCACCGTATGGTGGCACACAGCCGGGCTACCAGCAGGGGACCCCGATACCGGGGACACAGCAGGGAAGCCAGCAGGGATACCCGGCTTACGGAACCCAGCCTGATCAGGGAGCGTCTTCAGGACAGACTTCGGGAAATCGAGAAGAGGAAAGCCAGCAATCCTAGTCATAAACCTGCAATGCTGTAAATGCCAGCATTGCAGGTTTTTTAGTAGAAAGCATATATTGCTTTAGAGTAGTAGAGAAAAAGACCGAAAGGTCAAAAATGTTTGAAAAAAGGAAGGGCAGACCACGCGGACAGTTCTTCCTTCCTCGCGGAAGGGAAAGGCAAGTGGACTGAACTTTCTTTTTTCCTTTTTTATAAAAAAAGCCGAATTATTGTCCCTGGTTTATTGCAAGTGAAAATATCGTGTAGTACGATATTCTTATTGGCATGATTGAAAAGGGGAGACAGTGATGGATTGGTTAACGGTAGCTATACTGGCATTTTTTGTTGCATTTATTCTCTTTAGAATTCTTCCGCCGCGCGGAGTGAAACGGATTTCCACAGCGCAGCTCGAGGAAGCGATGAAAGAATCAAAGGGCAAGCAAATTATTGATGTCCGCGAGGCGGATGAATATAGAGGCGGTCATATCCACGGGGCTCGGAATATCCCGCTCGGCCAGATTAAGTCAGCGACAGGCGGAATTCGAAAGGATAGGGAAACGTACCTCGTATGTGCGAGCGGCTTTCGAAGTGGACAGGCTGCACGCATCCTGAAGAAGGAAGGGTTCACCAATCTCTACAATGTTTCCGGTGGGATGAAACAGTGGAAAGGAAAAACCGTTAAGAAGTAAAGAGAGTGCCTATTCGTTCTATTTGGAGTGTGGAGAAACCTGCAAGGTTTTCTACACTCTTTTTTATATCAGGGAGAAAAATCGAAGGTTTTCAAAAATATTTTTCACCAAATTAGTGCCCATACAAAGAATAGAATGAAGTGATAAAGTTGTCCAGACTTTTTCGATAACTTGGTAACTGGCTCGGATTAATAGATCCGGTTGTTTTAGTTTACGACTGTACAATTAGCAGATATTATATCAGTAAATAAATGTATAAATGAGTAAATAAATACAATGAAACTTATACAATGAAACTTATACAATCACGGGTGTTGATTAACCAAAAAAAGTAAGCGGAAAAATGAAAAAGAGGTGCCTTTTTCGGGAAAAGAGTTTGTATACCACTACAAACTCATTACGAAAAGAGGCGACCTCCTATGAAAAAGTCTATCACACTTTTGGACGTCCTGGAACACCTCATTACCGAAGAAGAAATACAAGAGATTTTACAGACCCACAAGTATAAGGATACAGCCCGCAAACTTTCTGTTTCCATGTTGTTGCGATTCCTTATGATGGCGGCCACACATGAATGGAAAAGTTTTCGCCATACGGCTGATGTGGCTACGGCTTACGGACTTCCGCAGGTTCATTATTCAGCCCTGTCTACAAAAACAAGCGATGTACCCTATGCCATGATAGTCCTGTGATGAACGAGTTTGTTGACCCGCAATTCATCCTGGTGGCTGACCGTGCTTATTTTCAAATCAAGCGGATCGATACCTTTGTAAAACCAGAAACGAACCAGCCGTTTGTCATTCGGTTAAAGATGAATGTGGCCCTGTATAGAAAAAAGTCATTACGGCGATGGAGTCCGGCGGACTCCAATATTCTAGGTGACTTCACCTGTAAACTCGGCACGCCGCAAGCGCGTTCTGAATCCCGCCATCGTATTGTGGAATTCACCGACATGGAAGGGAAAGTGATGCGCGTCGTCACCCATCTTTATGATGTAGATGCCGAAACGATTGCCTCTATGTACCAGGCCCGCTGGGCCATTGAGGTGTTTTTCCGTTGGATAAAGCAGCATCTGAACATCCCCACCCTGTTTGGCACAACGGGGAATGCCGTATTTAATCAGCTATACGCTGCACTCCTTGCTTATGTAGTATTGAAAACACTCTATGAAGAAGGGAAACAGCATCCCTTCATTCGAAGCGCAAGCTTTGTCAGCTTTACCCGCCAGTTTATTGAGGCACAACTTCCTGTAGAATGGGAGCTTATTATCCAGGCATTCGTAAAGGACTATCAGCAATTATACGGGAATATTCTTCCTGAAACTGGATAATCAACACGCGTGTAGTGGTATATCTCTTATACCGAACAGAAGTGATAGTGCAAAAGATTATATTTCTATGGGATGGTCATCTAGTGAACCGATGTATGTTGAATCATATAGTGGGGTTGTAACCTATACAGATTACAGTACTAATCCAGACAGATATTCTACTGTAAACATTAGCCAAAATCGTCATATTTATCAGGCAAATAAGGTGGCACTCTATTACAATGATACCTATAACTCTACTTATGTTCCTCCGCAAGTATCGTTGAATGTAGTTACAAACAAAAAGACAAAATCAGGTAAGGAAGGATATGCCGAAGGGGAACTGGCTCATACCTATACAGACACCCAAGTTTCCTTTACTATAGCGGTTTCTTATCCTCCTTCAATAGAATTTAATTACAGCCCCAAAGACGCTGTAATTAATGTTCCTCTTGGTGCAAGATTTTCGGAATAGAATATAAAGTTACCTCTATTGTTTTATAACTACCTTGCTTTTGCGAACAGATGAAAAGCCAACTTAATTAGGCTGGCTATGGAGTATAGAGAAGCCCCATAAGTTTCTCTATACTCTCTTTTATACCGTGGAGAAAAAACGAAACCTTTGAACAAATATTTTTTGAGAAAATTTTCCCAACCACCTATCTTCACTTGGCTAGGTGGTTGGGGTTTTTTAGCAGGTTCCTGTCATCAACGTCTACCTCTAAATATTTTCTCCTCCCCTAAATGGTAAAAGTAAAGGACATAGAGTTTTTTTGCATCCGCAAGGGTTCGCTCAATCATTTCTCTCCTCTTTTTACATGTCGTCTTTCCAGACGTGGACAAAAATCTCCACTAAATAACTAAAATCTAGTGTCGCAGTTTCCACTTTAAAAAGCAGTTCCTTTGTCGGTCCAGCCGTTCAAGACAAGGAGCCAAATCATATACATTTCCTGGAGTTACATACATATCGGCAATAATATTAGATTTCAAGTCCGCGTTTGGGTAATCAATGGTATGCTAAATCGCCTACGAAAACCTAAATTCCTCGAATTCAGCTTCACTTACTATTGCTAACTAATCCGAATCGCTCTCCCATCCTTAAAACAGGTGGAACAGAAAATCCGCCGGACGACTTCCCGTAAGATTTCCGGATTTCTTCAAATCCGTATGGAATAGATTCGTAACTTCCATACTAGGAAAAGAAGGAGATGATTACGTTGCTTTCCCGCCTGATGAATAAAAATCGCACAGTGAACGGCAGCGTCAGGTGTGGGGCGCTTACGAAGCAGCTCGTAGCATCCATCAAGCCCGGAGAAATTGCCGTCATTTCCCATACCGACATCGACGAGCTGGCTGCCCGTGGGTTACTTGAAAGACGGGTCAAGGCTGTTGTGAATTGTGCCCCTTCATTTACAGGGGAGTATATGGCGCGCGGAGCCAAAATCCTGCTTGACCATCATATTCCGCTCTACGATTGCGATTCACAGGACAATGTATTCGAACAATTACACAACGGCGAACAGATTATCATCGACGGGCATTACCTCTTTCGAAAAAAAGACCGCCATCTTCTGGCGCGTTTAAGCCCGATAACAAAGGAATACTGGCAGCAGGCTTGCTCGGCTGCCGAACAAAAGATGAATGAGCGGTTATATCGTTTTGTTGAGAACACGCTCGCCTATGCAGCAGTGGAAAAAGAGCATATTATGCTTCCGCTGCCGCCGCTGCCGCTTCATACGCCCCTTGCCGGCAGGACCGTTGTTATCGTCTCAAGGGGCAAATACTATAAAGAAGATTTGCGTGCGATCCGGCCTTACATACTGAAAGAAAAGCCAATTCTCATCGGAGTGGACGGCGGGGCTGACGCGCTGCTTGAAAACGGCCTCGTCCCTGATATTGTAATAGGAGACATGGATAGTGTAAGCAACGATGCCCTTGCAGCGGCAAAGGATGTGATTATCCATGCTTACTACGATGGAACGGCGCCCGGCGAGAAAAGAGTGCGCGAACTTGGAATTCCATACTACAAACTACGTGCGCCCGGCATAAGCGAGGATGCCGCTATGCTTTATGCGTATCATTACGGAGCTGAATGGCTCGTTAGCGTCGGGACTCATACGAACATGGTGGAGTTTTTAGAGAAAGGAAGGCAGGGAATGGCCAGCACGCTGCTCGTTCGGATGCAGGTTGGCGACAGAGTGATCGACGCCAAAGGATTTCATTTGCTGTACAGCAAGCGGCAGAAAAGGAAAGAGTGATACGTTAATGTGGAACGCCAGCATCATTATTCCCGCATACAACGAGGAATTGTTTATCGGGGAAACGCTCCGGGCCGTACGCGCGCATCCTTTGCTCCGACACCTCGAACTCATTGTTGTGGATGATGGAAGCACAGATGGGACAAGAAAGCTGGCTGCCAATTGGGCTGACCAGGTAATAAGGAGCGAACAAAGGAAGGGAAAGGGCTTTGCGCTCTGGCAGGGGACCCGGGCCGCCTCCGGAGATACGCTGCTTTTTCTTGATGCCGATTTACAAAAAACATCGGTGCTTGCGAGCTACCTGCTGGAAAATTTACACGCCTGCGGTGCTGATATGATAATCGGCTGTCCGCCGGCAGCGAAAAAAGAAGGTTTCGGCCTTGTTAAGCGAATGGCACAGCGGGAGATCAGCAAGATGACCGGCGTGTTTCTAAAGGAGCCGTTATCGGGGCAGCGGGCCTTAACGCGGCGCGCATCTGAGGCGGTTTCTTCGTGGGATTACGGTTTCGGGATTGAGGTCGCAATGACGATTGATATTATGCACGCCGGCCTGTCGGTTTGCGAAACGGCCATTCCATTCTCGCACAGATCGTACGGAAAAACAGCCGCCGGATTCCTGCACCGTGGCAAACAGTATTTGCATATCCGCAGGGCCATTAAACAAAAGCAAGCGGCATTAAAATGAAGGATAGCTTCTTTCTCGTTTTTCTGGCAGCAGCCGGGATCACCGCATATGGGATGATGATCGGCCTGTGCGGCGTGTTTCGCAAAAAAGGCTGGGTTTCATTTAACTATAAGAAGACAGAAGTTCCCCACGGCTGCGGAATTCTCTTTCCTTTCTGCTTCCTGTTATTTGCCGGCTTCTTTCCGAACGGAGCGACGGAGCGCCTCGTCGTGTGCGCCGCCGGGATTTGCCTTGTCGGATGGATAGACGATCGGATGGGAGACAAAGGGACGAAAGGATTGCGCGGTCACTTCCTTGCATTATGGAAAGAGAGAAGAATGACGACGGGTATGCTGAAAGCGGTGTCTGCTTTCCTGTTTGCTGTTTGCGCAGCTTCTTTTTTCTATACGGCAATGGGGGATTTTGCCGTCGATACGCTCCTCATCACGCTGGCGACGAACGCCATGAACCTGCTCGATCTTCGGCCCGGGCGTGCGCTCAAAGGATTCTGGCTGCTTCAGTCTCTCTGCCTCACTGCCGGAACGATACCGGCGGCCCTTGCTCCGTTCACGTACTATGTTTTACTGCTCACCGTCATTATGGCACCGTTTGATTTCTCAGCAAAGGCGATGCTTGGGGACAGCGGAGCCAATCTGCTCGGGTTTCTGGCGGGTGCGCTTTGTGCCTATTCCCTGAACCTCTATGTAAAAATCATTCTGCTGGTTCTTCTTTTGGTGCTCCATTATTATGCGGAGCGGGCCTCTATTAGTGCAGCGATTGAAAACAATCGATTTCTTCGCAGGATGGATGCATGGGGAAGAAGCGGATAAGCAAAAGCGGAAAATTAAACGTCTGTTTTCCTGCGGAACCTTTTCTGCACAAGGTTTTTTTTGCGGTCTTTATGAAGGATAAATCCAGCTATAAAAGCGACACCGAGAATGAAAAAGACAAGACCGGTGAGAAAGCGCCCGAGAAGGAAATGGTGAATGGCCGGGTCGAAGTACAAATACAGTGTGTCCCGCATCGTTTTAAATCCATAGGCGGCCACCGCGCCGGGAATCACATAAATAATCATAACAGCGATAAAGCGTAACAGCATGTATCTCCCTGCTTTCCTGTTCCTTTTACGACATGATTTTATCCGTTTCCCTGTTATTTGTCCACCATTGTGTACAGGCGGAAAGTTTGGTTAAATAATAGGAGTGTGCAATTTTTTTCATAGCATGGGAGAGGGTAAGATGAATATAGTCATCGTGGGCGCAGGCCGGGGAGGAACCGCTCTGCTAAAGCTGTTATACAGGATGGAGAGCACCCGGATCGTTGGTGTTGTGGATAAAGATGAGACGGCCCCGGGGATTTTATTGGCCCGGGAATGGGGAGTTCCGGTTTCTGTATCCCATAGCCCTTTCTTCGAACAGAAAATCCATATGGTACTGGAAGCGACAGGGAACCGTGAAGTATATGAACAGTTAAAGCGCGATAAACCGGAAGGATCGGTTATCATACCTGGTACCGTTTCCTCCGTGATTATGAAACTGATAGATGAAAGAGAACAATTGATCGATGTACTGCATAGGAAACAGCGTGAGATTGATACCATTCTTAATTCAACGCACGATGCAATGGTGGCAGTGAACGGGCAAGGCGTTATTTCGCTTTACAATAAAGCGGCAGAACGGATTCTGGGGATTTCCAGGGAGGAGGCCCTCGGCAAAGCGGCTGAGGACGTCATCCCTAACTCACGGCTGCATGCTGTGCTTGATTCGGGCGTTGCCGAACTTAACCAGGAACAGAGGTTGACCGGCGGACAACGCATTGTAACCAACCGGGTTCCGATTTTTGACAAGAGCGAGAACGTAGTCGGTGCGGTGGCCGTTTTTCGTGACGTTACCCAGGTAGCCGCGTTAACGGATGAAATTACCGATTTAAAAGACATTCAAAGCTTACTCCAGGCTATTATCCAGTCGTCGAACGATGCAATTTCAGTCGTAGATACGCAGGGGAATGGGCTGATGATTAACCCGGCCTACACCCGGCTGACCGGCCTTACAGAAAAAGACGTGATTGGAAAGCCGGCGGATGTGGACATTTCCGAAGGCGAAAGCATGCATCTGCAAGTGCTGCGGACGGGAAAACCGGTCCGCGGAGTTCCTTTGAAAGTCGGGCCGCGAAAAAGGGATATTATTGTGAATGTAGCCCCCGTTGTTGTGGATGGGGTGCTTAAGGGGAGCGTCGGTGTCATTCATGACGTATCGGAAATCAAAAAGCTTACAGATGAGCTGGAGAACGTGAAAAGGCTCATCCGGACACTGGAAGCTAAGTATACGTTTGACAACATTATCGGGAAAAGCGAAGGCATGGTGCACGCGGTAGACCAGGGAAGAAAGGCAGCGCTTACGCCGGCGACCGTACTGCTCCGCGGAGAATCCGGCACCGGCAAGGAATTGTTTGCGCATGCGATTCACAATGAGAGCAGCCGAAAATACAATCAGTTCGTAAGGGTAAACTGTGCCGCCATACCGGATAACCTGCTGGAGAGTGAATTGTTCGGCTATGAAGAGGGAGCATTCACAGGCGCGCGAAGGGGCGGCAAGAAAGGCATGTTTGAAGAAGCGAGCGGCGGGACGATCTTCCTCGATGAAATTGGCGAACTGTCCATGAGTACCCAGGCGAAATTACTGAGGGTGTTGCAGGAAAAAGAAATCGTGCGGGTTGGCGGAAACAAGGCGATCCCGGTCGATGTCCGGGTTATCGCCGCTACACACGTCAATCTGGAGCGGGCCATTCAGACCGGTGTTTTCCGCGAAGATTTGTATTACCGCATCAATGTACTCCCGATTGTCATTCCGCCTTTGCGTTACCGCACGCAGGATATTGAAGAAATCGTCTACCACTTGATCCGAAAATACAATCAGGAATATGGCAGAGGGGTAACGGATATTGCTCCGGCAGTACTGGATACTCTTACAGCGTACGCCTGGCCAGGCAACGTAAGGGAGCTGGAAAACGTAATCAGCCGCTCGCTTATTAATATGAGGTTTCAGGAGACGACCATTTTCCCGCGCCATTTGCCGGAACTGACAGCGGGCGATGTGCCGGGTTCGACACGCGGCATGACGAAGGGCGACGCAGAACTTCCTTTAGAAAATGGCCGCACCTTGAACGAAATGCTGGAGGAAGTGGAAGCTCAAATAATTAAAAATGCTTTGTTGCACAATAAAAGCAACAAAACAGCAACCGCCAGACAACTCGGTCTCTCCATACGCAACCTATACTATAAACTCGAAAAATACGGCTTGTGAGAATGTAATTGCATGCAAAAAGTTGCCTGGTGTGAAATTTTTTGCATGCAATTATTTCGGATTATGGAAAAGAGTTCCTTTTTCTTCAAGGGAAATGCTGTATCTAAAGGAAGCGTTTTCAATGTTTTTTTGGCATGTTGTTTGCATATAAGGTAATATAGGAAAACATATGGTGCATTCGTGAAAATCGGATAAACGAAAACCCAGGAGGAAAGCGAGCGAATGAAAATCTTTGAATACCTTGAGAAATATGATTACGAACAGCTTGTATTTTGTCAGGATACAAACTCAGGACTAAAGGCGATTATTGCCATTCACGATACAACACTCGGCCCGGCGCTTGGCGGTACGCGCATGTGGACATATGATACAGAAGAGGATGCGATTGTAGATGCCCTGCGTCTTGCCCGTGGAATGACATATAAGGCGGCGGGAGCGGGCCTGAATTTGGGCGGAGGAAAAACCGTCATTATCGGCGATCCGAGAAAGGACAAAAGCGAAGAACTATTCCGTGCTTTCGGCCGCTATATCCAGGGGTTGAATGGCCGTTACATTACAGCTGAAGATGTGGGCACGACTGTGGCTGATATGGATTTGATTCATATGGAGACAGACTATGTTACCGGCGTATCGCCTGCGTTTGGCAGCAGCGGAAACCCTTCTCCTGTTACTGCCTACGGTGTGTACCGCGGCATGAAGGCGGCCGCGAAGGAAGCGTTCGGAAGCGACCAGTTGAGCGGGAAAACCATCGTTGTCCAGGGTGTCGGCAACGTGGCGTACAACTTGTGCCGCCATCTGCATGAAGAAGGGGCGAACTTGATTGTAACCGACATTAACAAGGAAAATGTGCAGCGCGCGGCTAATGAGTTTGGTGCAAAGGCGGTTGACCCTGCGGATATTTATAAGCAGCAGTGTGATATTTTCTCCCCGTGTGCCCTTGGTGCCATTATTAATGACGAGACGCTGCCGCAGCTTACGGCCAAAGTGATTGCCGGCGCGGCAAATAACCAGTTGAAAGAAGAGCGCCATGGAGACTCCCTTCAGGAAATGGGAATTGTCTACGCTCCCGATTATATTATCAATGCCGGCGGCCTTATTAACGTAGCGGACGAACTCCAGGGCTACAACCTTGACCGGGCGATGAAGAAAGTGGAAACGATTTACGATAACATTCAGAAGGTTATCGAAATCTCCAAGCGCGACAACATCCCGACATATAAAGCAGCCGACCGCATGTGTGAAGAGCGGATTGCAAGCGTACAGAAATCGCGCAGTACATTCCTGCAGAACGGAAAGCATGAATTATCCCGCATTCATAACAAGTAATGTAAAATAGACGTAGAGTAGAAGTGCTCGAAGGAAAATACGGGGGTGGTACCATGTCGAATGAATATGATGTAGTGGTACTCGGCGGAGGCACCGGCGGCTATGTGGCCGCCATCCGTGCCTCGCAGCTGGGCATGAAAGTAGCGGTTGTCGAGAAGGGGAAGCTGGGCGGAACGTGCCTTCACCGCGGCTGTATTCCAAGCAAAGCGCTGCTTCGGAGCGCAGAAGTGTTCCACACGCTAAAGAACGGCGAACAATTTGGTGTCGTAACCGGTGAAGTCGGCATTAACTTTGCACGCATGCAGGAAAGAAAGCAGAGCATCGTAGACCAGCTTCACAAAGGGGTACAGCATCTGATGAAGCAGGGAAAAATCGATGTATATGAAGGTACCGGGCGCATTATGGGACCTTCCATTTTCTCCCCGCAGGCAGGTGCAGTCACGGTTGAATATGCCGGCGGCGAGTCGGAAATCCTCGTTCCAAAATTTGTGTTAATTGCGACAGGTTCCCGCCCGCGTACGCTTCCGGGGCTTACGATTGATAAGGAAAGAATCATTACGAGCGATGAAGCGCTTCAGCTGCAGGAGCTGCCGAAGTCCGTTCTTATCGTTGGCGGCGGTGTTATCGGCATCGAATGGGCTTCTCTTTTCAATGATCTTGGGGTAGAAGTCGAGGTTGTTGAGTTCGCCGATCGCATTCTTCCGCTCGAAGATGAAGAAATTAGCAAGGAAATGGCAAGACTTCTGAAGAAGCGGAAAATTAAAGTTCATACCGGCGCCAGGGTCCTCCCTGAAACGCTTGTACATACTGAAAACGGCGTCTCAATTAAAGCCGATCAAAACGGAAAAGACATGGAATTCACCGCAGATAAAATCCTTGTTTCCGTCGGCAGACAGGCAAACATTGAAGACATCGGGATTAATAACGTAGACGCCCGGATCGAAAATGGCGTTATCCAGGTGAACAGCATGTTCCAAACAGGGGAATCGCACATTTATGCGATTGGAGATGTAATTGGCGGCCTGCAGCTGGCGCATGTAGCCTCGCACGAAGGAATTACAGCGATTGAGCATATGGCCGGCCTGGTCCCTGAACCAATTGACTATACAATGATCGCGAAGTGTACGTACAGCCGTCCTGAAGTCGCGAACGTTGGATTAACTGAGACGGAAGCGAAAAACAAAGGACACAAAGTAAAGACCGGTAAATTTAATTTCCGTGCAATCGGAAAGGCGCTCGTTTATGGCGAGCATGATGGCTTTGTCAAGCTGGTGGTCGACGAAGAAACGAATGATTTGCTCGGCGTTCATATGATTGGTCCGCACGTTACGGACTTAATTGCGGAGGGAGCGCTTGCCCGTGTTCTCGATGCGACGCCGTGGGAAATTGCCCATACCGTTCACCCGCATCCCACCCTATCTGAAATCATGGGTGAAGCAGCGCTCGCGGTGGAGGGTAAAGCGATTCATTCGTAAGAAACACGATATAAACAATCAAAGGAGGCGGGTCCTTCATGGCGGAAAATCGTCATCAATCCATTGGATTAACCGATGAACAGGTGCTTGATATGTACTATTATATGCTGGTCGCGCGCAAGGTAGATGAACGCATGTGGCTGCTAAACCGGGCGGGAAAAATCCCGTTTGTTATTTCCTGCCAGGGGCAGGAGGCGGCGCAGGTTGGCGCAGCGTTCGCTTTTGATAGGAAGAAAGATTATGCTTGTCCGTACTACCGTGACATGGGTGTTGTCATGGTGTTCGGCATGTCAGCGCGCGATATGATGCTGTCCGCCTTCGCTAAAGCGGAGGATCCGAACAGCGGCGGGCGACAAATGCCCGGGCACTTCGGCAGCCGGAAATACAACATCCTTACAGGATCAAGCCCGGTTACTACACAGGTGCCGCATGCGGTAGGCCTTGCGCTGGCCGGCAAAATGGAAGGCAAGGATCTGGCTGTTTACACCTCTTTCGGAGAAGGCTCCAGCAACCAGGGGGACTTCCATGAAGGGGCTAACTTTGCCGGTGTACACAAACTCCCTGTTATTTTCTTCTGTGAGAACAATAAATATGCAATTTCCGTCCCGCTTTCCAAGCAAATCGCTTGTGAAAGCGTGGCCGATCGGGCGAAGGGATACGGATTCCCGGGCGTATCGATCGACGGAAATGATCCGATCGAGGTATATAAAGCGACGAAAGAAGCGGTAGAACGCGGGCGCCGGGGAGAGGGAGCAACATTAATTGAAGCGGTAACCTACCGCCTCGTCCCACACTCCAGTGACGACGATGACAGGGCATACCGTTCCCGTGAAGAAGTGGAGGAAGCGAAGCGAAACGACCCATTGATTCGTTTCCAGAAGTACCTTAGAGAAACGGGCGTAATGAGCGAGGAAAAGGAAAAAGAAATTCACGACCGGGTCGCATACGAGGTAGAGGAAGCGACCGAATACGCAGAGAACGCTCCGTATCCGGCACCTGAATCTACATTGCGTCACGTGTACGCAGAATAGGAGGCTGTACGTATGGCGATGATTTCATATATTGATGCAGTAACCCAGGCGTTACGCGAAGAGATGCAGCGTGATAAACGTGTTTTTGTTCTAGGGGAAGACGTAGGCGTGCGCGGCGGGGTTTTCCGCGCAACGAACGGCTTGTATGAAGAGTTCGGCGAACAGCGTGTCATTGACGCACCGCTTGCGGAATCCGCCATCGCCGGGGTAGCGATTGGTGCTGCCGCCTACGGAATGCGGCCGGTAGCTGAAATGCAGTTTGCAGATTTTATTATGCCCGCAGTAAACCAGATTGTAAGTGAAGCAGCTAAGATGCGTTATCGCTCCAACAGCGACTGGCATTGCCCGCTTGTTATCCGTGCGCCGTATGGTGGCGGAGTACATGGCGCGCTCTATCATTCCCAGAGTGTGGAAGCGATATTTACAAGCACACCAGGCTTAAAAGTAGTTGCCCCTTCCACACCGTATGATGTCAAAGGCATGCTGAAAGCGGCCATTCGCGATGAAGACCCGGTCCTGTTTTTCGAGCATAAGCGCTGCTACCGCCTGATTAAAGGAGAAGTGCCGGAAACGGACTACACCGTGCCGCTTGGCAAAGCCGATGTG
This sequence comes from Aneurinibacillus tyrosinisolvens, assembly GCF_001015055.1. Lineage (GTDB taxonomy): Bacteria > Bacillota > Bacilli > Aneurinibacillales > Aneurinibacillaceae > Aneurinibacillus_A > Aneurinibacillus_A tyrosinisolvens. The sequence continues at coordinate 75,051 of NZ_BBWZ01000007.1, forward strand.
AAAAGGGAAGGGACGGATATTACGGTTATTAGTTACGGGCTGACCCTTCATTTCGCGCTGCAGGCGGCAGAAAAGCTGGAGGCGGAAGGAATTAGCGCACATATTCTCGATTTGCGCACTCTTTATCCGCTGGATAAAGAAAGCATCGTCGAAGCCGTCAAGAAAACCGGAAAAGTTCTTATCATCCATGAAGACAACAAGGAAGGCGGACTGGGCGGAGAAGTTGCCGCCATCATCGCTGAAGAATGCCTATTTGATTTGGATGCGCCGATTAAGCGCCTGGCAGGACCGGATGTACCGGCCATGCCGTACAGTCCTCCGATGGAGAAATTCTTTATGCTTAATCCGGAGAAAGTGATAAACGCAATGCGAGAACTGGCCGAGTTCTAAGCACAGGAGAACCGAGGAGGGTTAAACGTATGGCAACGGAAGTCGTAATGCCCCAGCTGGGGGAGTCCGTCACAGAAGGTACAATCGCCCGGTGGCTTGTAAAGCCTGGTAATAAGGTGAAAAAGTATGAACCGTTATGTGAAGTAACGACAGATAAAGTAAATGCCGAAGTCCCTTCCACTGTGGAAGGGACGGTAACCGAACTCGTCGCCGCCGAAGGAGATACGCTGGCGGTTGGCGATTTAATTTGCTACATCCAAACGGAAGGGACGGGTGAAGAACCCGCTGCTGTTCAGCCAGCGGCCGCGCCGCCGGCAGATGTGAAAACCGCGCCACCCGCAGCAGCCCAGGGAACCGTTTCTTCAGCTGTGTTAAAGGCGGCCGGGAAACGTTATTCCCCTGCTGTTATGCGCCTTGCGCAGGAAAACAATATTGACTTGAATCTTGTAAACGGCACAGGAAAAGAAGGCCGGATTTCACGTAAAGATGTGCTTGCCTTTATTGAAAATGGCGGAGCTGCCCAGCAGGCGGCACAGCCTTCTGTCCAGCCGGCAGCGCAGTCTCCAGTAGAGGAGAAACAGCAGGTTTCTGTTCCTGAACAACAGGTGACCCAGCCGCCGTCGGTCCGTCCGGCTGTTTCTACCCCCGCATTGTCTGCCTATCCGGGAGATGTAGAAATCCCGGTAAGCAACATTCGCAAAACCATTGCCAGCCGCATGGTGCAGAGCAAGCACGAAGCGCCACATGCGTGGACGATGGTGGAAGCGGATTTAACGAACCTTGTTAAGTTCCGCAATAAGGTTAAGGGCGAATTTAAAGCAAAAGAAGGATTTAACCTAACCTTCCTTCCGTTCTTTATTAAAGCGGTTGTTGAATCGATTAAAGAGTTCCCCATTATGAATTCCGTATGGGCCGGCGACAAAATTATTATGCGCAAAGATATTAACATATCAATCGCAGTAGCGACAGACGATGCGCTGTTCGTTCCTGTCATTAAGAACGCGGACCAGAGAAGCATTTACGGCATCGCCCATGCAGTGGATGAGCTTGCTGCAAAAACACGCCAGGGCAAGCTATCCATGGAAGATATGTCGGGAGGGACTTTTACGGTCAACAACACAGGTTCCTTCGGTTCTGTCCAGTCGATGCCGATTATTAACCAGCCCCAGGCTGCCATTATTAGCATCGAATCGATCGTTAAACGCCCGGTTGTCATCGATGACATGATCGCAATACGGGATATGGTGAATCTGTGCCTCTCTCTTGATCATAGAGTGCTTGATGGACTCGTATGCGGCAAATTCCTCCAGAGCGTGAAGAAGAAAATGGAATCGTACGGTCCCGAAACGTCAATATACTAGGAAGAAAACACAAGAAGGCGGTCCGAATGCGGTCCGCCTCCTCTTTTTTCCACCCTTAAAAAATGTCGAATCAAGGAGGATTTTACAGGCCGGAGACGAATATGTAGAAAGATTAAAATAATTATCCTGTTATAATACGGATAGAGAGAAGAGACCACTGTACTATAAGGAGTGAAACCCATGAGCAAGAAGCAGGGAAAGAAAGCGTTCGAGAAATGGCAGGATAAAGTAGAAGAGCGGCTAAAAAAAGCGCCGGAACGCAAAGAAAAATTCGAAACGTCCTCCGACATTGAAGTGAAACGCGTGTACTTACCGGAAGAACTTACAGAAGAATACATGGAAAAATCCGGACTTCCGGGGGAATACCCTTATACACGGGGCGTGCAGCCTACGATGTACCGGGGCCGCTTCTGGACGATGCGCCAGTATGCCGGATTCGGTTCGGCGGAAGAGACGAACAAGCGCTTTAAATATTTGCTTGAACAGGGACAGACCGGCCTCAGCTGCGCATTCGACCTGCCTACCCAGATTGGGTATGACTCGGATGATCCGATGTCGACCGGTGAAGTCGGCAAAGTAGGGGTCGCCATTGATTCGCTGGAAGACATGGAGATTCTATTCGACGGCATTCCGCTGGACAAAGTAAGTACCTCGATGACCATTAACGCACCGGCCTCCGTGCTCCTGGCAATGTACATTGCTGTTGCTGAAAAACAGGGTATCTCTCCGGATAAAATCTCAGGTACGATACAGAATGATATCTTAAAAGAATACATTGCGCGTGGCACGTATATTTTCCCGCCTAAACCTTCTATGCGTTTAATTACAGATATTTTTGCATACTGCGCACAGAACGTGCCGAAGTGGAACACGATTAGCATCAGCGGCTACCACATTCGCGAAGCCGGGTCTACCGCTGTACAGGAAGTAGCCTTTACACTGGCTGATGCGATTGCCTATGTAGACGCAGCCGTGGCAGCGGGGCTCGATGTGGATGATTTCGCTCCGCAGCTTTCTTTCTTCTTTAACGGACATAACCATTTCTTTGAAGAAATTGCGAAGTTTAGAGCCGCACGCCGCATCTGGTCGCGTCTCATGAAAGAGAAATACGGTGCGAAAAATCCAAAATCATGGCAGTTCCGCGTCCATACGCAGACAGGCGGATCGACGCTGACTGCCCAGCAGCCGGACAATAACATTGTGCGGGTAACCATTCAAGCGCTTGCTGCTGTCCTTGGCGGAACCCAGAGCCTCCATACAAACTCGCGCGATGAGGCGCTGGCATTGCCTACAGAAGAGTCGGCCCGCATTGCGCTGCGGACCCAGCAAATCATTGCGTATGAAACAGGAGCAACCGATACGGTGGATCCGCTTGCCGGTTCTTACTATGTCGAAAGCCTGACCGATCAAATAGAGGAACAGGTCCTTGACTATATTAAGAAAATCGAGGACATGGGCGGTGCGGTTGCCGCTGTTGAACAGGGCTATATGCAGCGTGAAATTCATGACAAGGCGTATGAGTTCCAGCGTAAGGTAGAAAGCGGAGAGGAAGTCGTCGTAGGGGTTAATAAATTCCGGATTGAAGGCGAGAAACAGCCGGAACTCCTTCGCGTTGATCCGAGCCTCGGCAAGGTGCAGCGGGCGAAGCTGGAAGAACTCCGGACGCGCCGCGACAATGATAAGGTGCAGGAACAGCTCGCGGCGCTCCGCGAGGGGGCACGCAGCAGCAATAATTTAATGCCGCTCATTCTCGAGGCGGTAAGAGTGTATGCGACGATCGGCGAAATCTGCGGGATATTGCGCGAAGAATTCGGCGAGTATCGCGCAGTATAACAGGGGAGGAGTAGAAATAGGATGGAGAGAAAAATACGTGTTTTAGTAGCGAAACCAGGTCTTGACGGGCACGATCGCGGTGCGCTTGTCATTGCACAGGCCCTGCGTGACGAAGGAATGGAAGTCGTTTATACCGGATTGCGCCAAACACCTGCCCAAATCGTAGCAAGTGCGGTTCAGGAGGATGTAGATGTTATCGGCCTTTCCTGTCTTTCCGGAGCCCATAATGAACTCTTTCCTGAGGTTGTCCGGCTCCTAAAAGAGCAGGGAGCGGAGGACATTATTGTTGTCGGCGGGGGCGTTATCCCGGATGAGGATATCCCATTCCTTGAGGAGAACGGCATCGCGAAAGTATTTACGCCGGGAACAAAAACAAAAGATACAGCCGACTTTATCCGCCATAAAATTGACGAAAAAGACGGTATCAGTGCACCGATTATGGATTCGCCAAACAAGATTGAACATATCGGGATTGCTGTGAAGAATTTAGAGGAAGCCGTTAAATTTTATACGCAAATGCTCGGGCTAAAACTGCTGGGATTCGAAACAGTAGAAAGCGAGCAGGTGCGCGTAGCCTTCCTTGAAATTGGGGAAACGCGCCTCGAATTGCTGGAAGCGACAGACGAAAACAGCGCGATCGCTAAATTCATCACAAAAAAAGGAGAAGGAATCCACCATATTGCCCTGAACGTTGACAATCAGCAGGAGCGATTAGATGCTTTAAAGAACGCGGGTGTGCGGCTCATCCATGAAACGCCGAAGCTCGGAGCCCATAACAATATGGTCGCATTCCTGCACCCGAAGGCAACGAACGGCGTTCTGCTTGAACTTTGCCAGCAGGCAGAAAAAGCCGAGTTACAAGGCCACGCAGACGGCCATAAATAATACACGCTATTTTACACGATGATAAAGAGATAGAGATTGTTCTTTGGATAGGAGGCTTTCGAAAAATCAATGAGCAGCATGTATGAGAAAATCGATGAGATGTACGAACGGCGCAGAAAAGTGGAACTCGGCGGGGGCGATAGGCGAATCGACGCCCAGCACAACCGCGGGAAGCTGACGGCGCGGGAGAGAATTGATCTGTTTCTTGACAGGGACACATTCGTGGAGATGAATCCTTTTATTGAGCACCGTGCGACCAGTTTCGGCATGGACAAAATGGAAGGACCGGGCGAAGGGGTTGTTACCGGATACGGAAAAGTAAACGGCCGGCTCGTGTTTATCTTTTCGCAGGACTTCACAGTATTTGGCGGTGCCCTCGGCGAGATGCACGCGCTCAAAATTGCGCGCATTATGGACCTGGCCGCGAAGAACGGCGCGCCTGTCATCGGCCTGAATGACTCCGGCGGCGCCCGCATCCAGGAAGGCGTCGAGTCGCTTGACGGCTACGGCCACATCTTCTACCGCAACTCGATTTATTCCGGGGTCATCCCGCAAATCTCCGTCATATTGGGTCCATGTGCGGGGGGTGCGGTGTATTCTCCCGCGATTACGGATTTTGTGTTTATGGTGGAGAAAACAAGCCAGATGTTTATTACCGGGCCGAAGGTAATCGAGGCCGTAACGGGAGAGAAGATTTCCTCCGAGGATCTCGGCGGGGCCAAGGTCCACGCTTCCATTAGCGGGAATGCGCACTTCACAGCGCCGACAGAACCGGAAGTACTTGAAGAGGTTCGCCGTTTAATCAGCTTTCTGCCGCTGAATAACAACGAGGCACCTCCTGTTCTTCCCGCGGAACCGGACAACGGATGGGACGACGAGCTGGCGGAAATCGTGCCGATTGCGGCAACGAAAGTATACGATGTGCGCAAGGTTATCCATAAAATTATTGATAACGAGGATTTTATGGAAGTACAGCCTGATTTCGCGAAAAATATCGTGGTCGGTTTTGGCCGGATTGACGGGCACAGCGTAGGGATTATTGCCAACCAGCCAAAGTTTATGGCCGGGGGCCTCGATATTAACTCCTCGGATAAGCTGTCCCGCTTTATCCGTTTCTGCGATTCCTTTAATATCCCGCTCATTACGTTTGAGGATGTTTCCGGATTCTTTCCCGGCGTCAATCAGGAGCATGGCGGCATTATTCGCCACGGGGCTAAAATCCTGTATGCCTACTCGGAAGCAACGGTACCGAAAATTACCGTTATCCTTCGGAAAGCATACGGCGGAGCTTATGTAGCGCTGAATTCAAAAGCGATTGGCGCGGACATGGTATTTGCCTGGCCGAACGCAGAAATCGCCGTCATGGGAGCGCAGGGCGCAGCCAACATTATTTTTGCACACGAAATTGAGAACAGCGAAGACCCGGCGGCAACACGCGAAGCGAAGATCGAGGAATACCGCGAGCGGTTTGCCAACCCGTATGTCGCAGCGAGCCGCGGCATGGTGGATGATGTAATCGACCCGCGGGAAACGAGGAAAAAGCTGCGTGAAGCGCTGGATATGCTGCGCACGAAAAAAGAAACCCGGCCTGCCAAAAAGCACGGGAACATTCCTTTGTAAGACGGCAGTACGGCAAAACTAGAAGACGCCCCCGGTTGTTGTGTATAATGGACAGGTAGCCTGTTCGTGTACATATACCAACCGGGGGTGTTTTTTATGGTACAGCAAGAGCGGATCGTGAACGAATTCATGGAACTCGTCCAGGTGGACAGTGAAACGCGGAACGAACGTGAAATATGCAATGTTCTTAAGGAAAGGTTTTCTTCATTGGGTCTTGAAGTGATGGAGGATGACGCAGCGGAAAAAACGGACCATGCCGCGGGAAACCTCATCGCGACATTAAAGGGAACGGTCGATGATTGCCCAACGATTTACTTTACGTGTCATATGGATACAGTTGTTCCAGGGAAAGGAATTAAGCCGAGTGTGAAGGACGGGTATATCGTTTCAGACGGTACAACGATCCTTGGGAGCGACGACAAAGCGGGCATCGCAGCCATGCTGGAAGCGATTCGGATTTTGAAAGAACAGGGCACCGAGCACGGAACGATCCAGTTTGTCATTACCGTAGGGGAAGAATCCGGCTTGCAGGGGGCCAAGGTACTGGATCCGGTACACCTTACAGCGAAGTACGGTTTTGCGCTGGATAGCAACGGCAAGGTAGGCGACATTATTGTGGCCGCACCTACCCAGGCTAAGGTAAAAGCGATGATCCGGGGCAAATCTGCACACGCAGGCGTTGAGCCGGAGGCTGGCATCAGTGCCATCCAGGTGGCCAGCAAGGCGGTGTCGCGCATGCCGCTTGGCCGGATTGACAAAGAAACAACGGCGAATATCGGAAGCTTCCAGGGGATTGGACCAACGAACGTAGTGTGCGATCAAGTCGAGATCCTCGCAGAAGCGCGCAGCCTTGTGCATGAAAAAATGGTGGAACAGACTGAGAAAATGAAGCGGGCGTTTGAAGAAACAGCGCAGGAATTTGGCGCAACAGCCGAGGTTGCCGTTGAAGTGATGTACCCTGGCTTTAAATTCTCCGAAGAAGATCTCGTTGTGAAGAAAGCAATGGACGGGGTGAAAGCGGTAGGCCGCACACATCGCATTCTGGCCAGCGGCGGAGGCAGTGATGCCAATGTCATTGCCGGGCATGGCATCCCGACGGTAAACCTGGCAATAGGCTACGAGGATATTCATACGACGAATGAGAAGATTCCAGTCGAGGAACTGGTAAAAGCAGCTGAGCTTGTGGTCGCTCTTTGTAAGGAAGCAACCAGGTAAGAAGAAAAAAGGATGAACCCTCTAAGACATGGGTTCATCCTTTTTTTCTTCCGTTATTGCATGGTACGTATGCAGAATATAAGGCTCCTTTAGCTCGGTATCGCCGGGCCCGATATTGGGATCGAAAAAGGCGTCTTTACTTAACGAGGGAATCGGCTGCTCCTCATTCTTCTCATTTAAATTGTAATACTCATTCATTTCCTGTGTAAACTCACCGTTATTCACAGCGAGCGGATCGCCTCCGAACCCGTTCAGAATTTGAAAGGCGCCTTCCCAGTTATCTGAAGTAACAGGAACGGATAAGGAGTGCGTGCCCCCCTCTTCCAGATGGGTGTGCTCGTATCCGAATTGTGCCAGGTATTCTTTGGCCTGCTGCGCCTCTTCCTGTGTCGCAAAGGTTGCGTGGATTTTTTTATCCATCGTTACATATCCTCCAAGTAAAGTTATACTTAGCTTTCCCGCTGTCTTCACTACCATTCAGGGAGGGGAAGAATGAGAGATGATTATGTGGTCGGCAGGGCAGGTCACTGAAATCGTGAACGAAACGGATCGCTTGCAGGAGATTAGAGTCGAACTGCCATCTGAGACGGTAAAAGCGCTGCATTATCCGGCGCTTATGGGGAAAATAAAAGAAGGAGAACTTGTGGTGCTTAACACGACGGCCCATTGTCTATCGCTTGGAACAGGCGGTTTTCATTATGTTGCGGCCCGCTTTTCACGGCAGGGAAAGCCTCTTATGCAAACCGGTACCTTGCACAGAGGGCATATTATGAAGCTTCGGTATACACCGCTTCAATTGGCTATCTGTGCAGCGGAAGAGGTAAACAGTTCCCACCATGAGCGGTTTCAAACGGTAGTGGGCAATGAACTGTCCGGCGTTCCTGTACTCGTTGGGGAACTGCACAGCATGCTGCCGGCGATTTGCCTTTCTGCCCAGTACATATACAGAAAACGGGGGAGGGAGCAGCCTCCGCGTATTTGCTATATTATGACGGACAGCGGGGCGCTTCCGATGGCACTCAGCTCTCATGTTCACGTGCTCCGGGAGTGTGGTCTGCTAACAGGAACCATAACGTGCGGCCATGCGTTTGGCGGCGAAACGGAATGTATTAATATTTACACCGCGCTCCTGGCGGCGGTTCATATATGGCAGGCCGATATCGTGCTTGTCATGCCCGGACCGGGTATTGTCGGAACAGGTACTCCGCTTGGTTTTAGCGGGATCGAGCAGGTGTTTATACTCCAGGCCGTTCATCAGCTCCAGGGCATTCCGGTGATGGTACCGAGGGTGAGCGGGAGTGAGCGCCGGCAGCGCCACCTGGGGATCAGCCACCATACAAAAACGATCGTTCGCTATGCTGCCCATGTCCCATTTGTTCTCAATTTTGAAGAGACACTCCTGGATGGAGGAAAAACAGTACCGTATTCCAAGTGCCATACAGTTATCGAGCACGAGCCGCTTGACATAGAATTGTGGCAGCAAATAACGGATAAATACCCGCTGCCTCTTACAACAATGGGTAGAACAATAAAAGAAGACCCGGTTTTTTTTGCCCATGCTTATTATGCCGCGCAATTCGCCTGTGCCATACAGCAGCACAACAAGGCCGCGGCCCCAATGGATTTGTTTTCCTGACTGTGCTTCAATAGAAGAGAGAAGACAGAGAACATATGAGCAAAACGAATGGAGTGAAGGAGCAATGATTGAGAAAACAATAGTAAGCCGGCCGATCTATGACGGGAAGGTAATCAAGCTGAAAGTCGATGAAGTTGAACTTCCGAACGGAAAAACAGCGACGAGAGAAATCGTCAACCACTCCGGTGCCGTAGCGGTAATGGCCATCACGAATGATAACCGAATGGTAATGGTCCGGCAGTTCCGCAAACCGCTGGAGCGGATCATTGTCGAAATACCGGCGGGTAAGCTTGAGAAAAATGAAGACCCCGAAGCCTGTGCGAAGCGGGAGCTTATGGAAGAGACAGGATATACCGCCTCCGGCATACGCCTGCTGGCATCTTTCTATACGTCCCCCGGCTTTGCTGACGAAATCATTCACATGTATCGCGCTGAAGGGCTAACAGGGGGAGAGGCCCAGCCGGATGAGGATGAGTTTGTGGAACTGCTTCACGTTACGCTGGAAGAAGCGCAAAACATGATTGCGAGCGGAGAAATTCAGGATGCGAAAACGATCATGGCTGTGTATGCCTGGCAGCTGGACCCTAAATAGCGTATGGAATTTATGAAGGAATGCTTCGCTGATCTGCACATCCATGTGGGAAGGACCATCCATAACCGGCCCGTAAAAATAACAGCATCCCGCAGCCTGACCATCAGTTCGATTATGGAAGAAGCACTGCATCACAAAGGAATGCATATGGTCGGCGTAATTGACTGCCACTCTCCAGAGGTGCAGGAAGAAATCGATTTGAGAATCAAAGAGGGGACTGTCCGGGAGCTTCCAGGGGGCGGGTACCGCTACACCTCAGAAAAAGGCGAAATCACGATGATCGCTGGGGTTGAGATTGAGCTTCGCATCGGCAGAGGTGCCGCCCATTTCCTCGCATATCTTCCGGATCGCACCTCCTTTGCGTCGTTCCGGCAATGGTATGCGACAAAGGTAAAAAACGTCCATTTAAGCACACAGCGCATGTACGCTGATCTTGCACAGTTGATTGAGCAGGTAGAAATCCATGGAGGAATTATCCTGCCCGCCCATGCGTTTACCCCCCACAAGAGCATCTATGGCGCATGCGTCGATGAGCTATCGTCGGTGGTAGATGTAAGCAGGCTGGCTGCGATCGAACTCGGTTTAAGTTCAGATTCGAGGCTCGCCGATGGGATTGGCGAACTAAGAAGCCTTACTTTCGTTACGAATTCTGATGCCCACTCCACAGCGAAAATTGCGCGGGAATATCAAAATCTCTATATAAAAGAAGCGAATTTCACTGAGCTTGTCCGTGCTCTTCGCCGAGAGGGGGGCAGATGTGTGGCGGAAAACTATGGGCTCCATCCCCAGCTTGGAAAGTACTATCGCACCCGCTGTACGAATTGTGATGAGCTGGTCGCGCAAACAGATTCACCTCGCTGCCCGTACTGTGGGAAAGAAGGGAAAAGCGTTATCACGAAGGGCGTGTATGAACGGTTTCTGGAAATTTCAACACAGGCGCCCGGAACACATCCGCCCCACCGCCCGCCGTATCGGTACCACATCCCGCTTGAATTCATCCCGGGCCTAGGACCGGGCCGGATGAAGAAGCTGCTTGCAGCGTTCGGCACCGAGATGAACATCCTGCACCATGCTTCTTATGAGCAGCTGGAAGGTGCAGTGGGGGAGGAACTGGCTGCCCGTATTGAACGAAGCCGCACCGGTGATGTGACATTCCTGGAGGGAGGGGCAGGGATTTACGGCAAAATCAGCATGGAGTAATATTCACCCCCTGTCTGTCATACACTGGTTGTAAGAGACGGACAGGGGGGATACCCAGTGGTAAGGAGTAAACTTGGACAAACACTACAGCAAAATATACGGGAGAATTCTTCGCTGTACTTATTTACCATCGTATTGTTCATTATGGGTGTGGGATTTGGCGCGATTGTGGTAAACTCCCTGGGGCTTACGCAGAAGCAGGAGCTATTCATGTATGTGAGCCAATTTTTTCATGAATTAAAGAGTGATAATATTACCGATCCTGTGCGCGGTTTCCAAAGCTCGCTCGGACACTATTTAAAATATGTCGGGCTTATGTGGATTCTTGGCCTTTCTATCATCGGGCTTCCTTTAATTCTTATTATGGTTTTTCTGAAGGGGGTCGTCGTTGGTTTTACGGTCGGGTTTCTTGTGAACCAGCTAAAATGGCAGGGGCTTTACTTTGCAGCTGTTTCTGTTCTCCCGCAAAATCTACTGGTGATTCCGGCTATCATTATTGTCGCTACCGCGGGCGTTTCTTTTTCCTTACGGCTTGTCCAGTCCCGCTTTAAGAAACGAGGCGGCCCGATTTATCCGCAGTTTCTTGCCTACAGCAGCCTCATCCTTATTATGGGCGCGATTATGGCCATTGCCGCTGCTTTTGAAGCGTTTGTATCTCCCTCGCTGATGAAGCATGCAAGCGCTACGTTGTTAAACTTTATAATAATTATTATATAATAAGAATTATATTTGACTTGGTATCCAAAACTCCTCTATAATGGTGATGTACTAAGCCGCTCGGGAGGGTCTGGAATGGAAGAGAGAATTGATAGAATCAGACAACAGCTGCATACACATAGCTACAAGTTAACTCCGCAGCGTGAAGCTACACTCCGCGTATTGCTGGAGCATGAAGAGGATCATCTGTCCGCTGAGGATGTTTATTTACTTGTTAAGGAAAAATCTCCTGAGATAGGGTTGGCTACCGTTTATCGTACGTTGGAACTAATGAGCGAATTGCACATTTTGCACAAAATTAATTTTGGGGACGGGGTGGCCCGTTACGAATTCCGTAATGAGAACGCAGAGCACCACCACCATCATTTAATTTGTGTTATGTGTGGTGCGGTCGATGAAATACACGACGATTTACTTGGGGAAGTGGAACAGTCTGTCAGTGATAAATTTCATTTCCACATTCTTGACCATCGCCTGTCATTCCATGGAGTTTGCCATCGCTGCATTGATAAAGTTGATATTAATGATATTACGAATGTTAAAACAAACATTCCGAGCTAAAGAGCAGGGCCTCGAAAGGGTTGCTGCTCTTTTGTTTTGCTTTGCAAGCCTTGTAGTATTTCATATAGAGCCAAAGGACCAAGCCAACCATGCGGTTTTGATGGAATGGACAAACCCTGATTTTAATTAATATACAATCGAAGACGTAAGTAATAAGAAGGGCACTCACCGCAATGAGTGCCCTTTTTGAAATATTAGTGTGTTTTTGGCCCGGCTGTTTGCTGTGCGGGAGTAGCAGGAGCATACGGCTTATCTGCGCCCAGCCCGATATGTTTATCGTACGAGTCATAGACAGCACGTGCGATTGCGCCGGCAGATGATGCCCCGTAGCCGCCTTCAGGTACGATAACGGCTACAGCAAGTTTCGGATTGTCTAACGGTGCAAAAGAGATGAAAACACCGTTATTGACAGCATTATACTTTTTCCAGTGGGACTTTTCCTTGCCTGTTTTTTTGTCGATATATTTGTCAGCCTCAATATAAATATCCTGCTGCGAAGTCCCTGTTTTTGCCGCGACTTTGTAAGGAAACCCGGAGAATATACCGGAAGCCGTACCGCCGGGGGAAGTAACAAGCCCCATTCCCTGCTGCACCGTTCTCCAATAAAGATCCGGCTCTTTTAATGTGCTTAGTATTTCCGGTTTATACGGACGGACAACCTTGTTGTTCTTATCAACAACCCGGTCGACAAGCTGGGGTTTCATACGGGCTCCTTTATTTGCTACTGTAGCGACATACTGGGCAAGCTGCATCGCCGTATATCTTTCCTGCTGGCCAAACGAAGCCTGCACCATGGCCGCGAGCGAACCATATTCCTTGTTCATGTTAATATAGTCTTCATTTCCGGTGTTCTCACCGGGCAAATCGACTCCGGTGCTTGTGCCGAGACCAAAGGAGTGAAGGTAATTTTGCAATATGGCAGCGGACTTTTTGTGGTATTTCTTAGAAAAAGCTTCCCCAATGCGCGCCATATACGTATTGGAAGATTTCTGAAGCGCAATTTGCGGTGTCAGCATCCCATAATTATGGCCGCTATCATTCCGTACTTTATCACTTCTGCCATATACATATACGCCCGGATCCGGCCAGTAATCATACGGTGTAATTAAACCTTCCGATAACCCCAGTAAAACGGTAGCCGGTTTGATAGCAGAACCTGTCGGCACAATAGAGCCCGGGTGTTTCTGAGCTTCCTTCTCAGCATCTTTTCCTGTTTTCGGGCGAACATCATGCGTTGCCTCACGGATCGTTCCGTTTGTAATTGAATACATATTTGCATAATATGTATTCTTATCCGGCCCGTTCGTCCATATGGTTGGGTCGTACTCTGGATAGCTTACCATGGCGACAATTTTCCCTGTCTTTACTTCCATCGCAACGGCGTAGGCATTTTTGGCGTTGGACGCATTTTTCCCTGTTGCCCGTAACTTGGGCAGGAAGTTTTTAATGAAATCGCGTGTCTCAAGCTGCACCCGCTCGTCAATCGTTAAATACAGATTGTTCCCCTGCTTCGGAGGCATCTCGCTAATTTCCTGCAGGATCGTCTGATTGGCTGCCACCTGGTACACGCGGTATCCGTTCTCACCACGTAAATCTTTTTCATAACTCCGTTCAATTCCGTCAAATCCGACCGTTTGGGTAGGAAGATAGAAGTCTTTTTGATCCATATAGAACTTGATTTTACTACTATCAGACACAGCCACGTTGAAAGGCCGGACATACCCGATAGCCTGGACGGCAACTTGCTTTGGATCATACTTGCGAATCGGCTTGGTTGCTACCGTAATTCCGCCCAGTTCACTGCGGTGCTCTGCCAGGTAGGCGATTTCCTGCTGGGAAAGGTCGTGCTTTAAATCCCTTTCCAGGAATTTGGACGTCTGGCGTGGCACTCTTTCAAGCTTGCCATTCTTAAGCTCGTATCCGACGTCCATTTTCTTCAATAAGTCTTCTTTTGTTGTCCCTTTAAGAACTTTTTCCAGCTTGGTAACAAGCTCTAAATAATATTCTTTTGTCATATAGTCCTTATGCTCAAAGATGGCTGTAAATGAACCGCTGCTGTGCACAATCAGGTTGCCAAATCTGTCGTAAATGTTTCCACGAAGCGCAGGAATTGGAATCCGGATATCCGATTTTGCTGTCGCCTCCTGGCTGTATTGTTCTCCCTTCACGATTTGCACGTAAGAGAGGCGGAAGATAACGAGGGCAAAAATTAAAAATACGAGCACAAGGAGAACGTTTAGTCGATTGAATACTTGTTTAACCCTGTGGTTTCCTTTTTCTTCATGGTTATACACCGTTGTACCCACCTTACTCAAATAATTGACTCAAAAATAAATTGTAACATGCCCCCACTTAAATGAAAACAGAACAATGGTATAAAAAACTGCCAGGATGAATAGGATGTTGGTAAAACATCTTGTCCGGGCGGTGATGCTAATGTATATCACGTATAACAGGTTTAGGGAAGCGATGAAGCTCGTTGTTGTTTTTCTCGTTTTAACGTTTATATTTTATCGTGTCGTTACTTATATGAGTGGAATGATTCGGCCGGCAGAGCCGTACAAAGAACCGGAAGGCAAGGCGCTCAAAGTAATCAAGCAGGCGCATTCCAGTGAATTAGCGTATGAAGATGTGAAACAGCGGCTGTTTGCTTTTTACTGGTATGGTGAATGATAATTTTTTATGCTTAGGAAGGAAACGGCGGTCTATTGTGGAATTAAGTAGTTTATGGGAGAATATTTCTCTATCGCTCTTCCTGCCATTGGGAGTAAGAAGCGATACATTTGGTAGTTTGAGGGAGAACAAAGCAATGGAAAATCTAATTACCCAGTTTATCCATTACTTAACTGTGGAGAAAGGGTTAGCTAAGAATACACTTGAATCATATCATAGGGATCTTTCCACGTATTGCAGCTACCTTGCAGAGGAAGGATATGCCGACCTAAACCATACAAGCCGAATGCAAATTATGGGGTACCTGCTCAATCTGCGGGAGCGGGGGCGGGCAACGGCTACCGTTTCGCGCAACCTTGCTTCGATTCGCGCTTTTTATCAATTTCTAGTACGGGAAAGATTTATTGAGAAAGATCCGAGCATTAATCTGGAGTCGCCGAAAATCGAGAAACGATTGCCGCATGTACTGTCCGTTACGGAGGTAGAGATGCTGCTTAACGGTCCGGATACCCGCTTGCCTGCGGGACAGCGTGATAAAGCAATGCTTGAGCTGCTCTATGCGACAGGCATCAGGGTATCCGAGCTTGTGTCACTTAATCTTACGGATGTTAATCTATCAATGGGCTTTATCAAGTGTATGGGGAAAGGTTCGAAGGAAAGGATTATTCCACTCGGCCGTCTCGCTATTTCGAATGTACAGAACTACATAGAGTCCAGCCGTTCGATTCTTAAGAAACGGGGGCAGGAAGAAGCGCTTTTTCTTAATCACCACGGCCGGAGGCTTTCCCGGCAGGGGTTTTGGAAGATTATTAAGAAATACGCGCAGCTGGCACGTATTGAGAAAGAGATTACGCCGCATACCCTGCGCCATTCATTTGCTACGCATCTGCTTGAGAATGGAGCGGATCTTCGTTCTGTTCAGGAAATGCTGGGGCATGCGGATATTTCGACTACACAGATTTATACGCATGTGACGCGTTCACGCTTAAAGGAAGTGTATGCAAAGGCTCATCCAAGGGCATAAGAAAGGAAAAGGTACTTCATAACGACAAAGAAGTACCTTCTTTATGCTTTCTTGCGGAAATTTTAGCTGTTGGATGTTTCTTAGCATCTTCCGCTCTTTTACAGTTAGGAGGAATTCAATTGAAGAAGTTTAAACGTGTATTTTTAATAGTGCTGGACAGCGTGGGGATCGGGGAGCTGCCTGATGCGGCAGAGTATAACGATACAGGCGCCCACACGCTCGGACATATTGCTGAAAAAATGAACGGGCTTACTGTCCCAAACATGGCTTCCTTTGGCCTTGGACGCATAGAAAAGCTGCAAGGTGTGCCGGCGGAAGAGAATCCAGCCGGTTACTTTGGCAAAATGAAAGAGATATCAGTAGGGAAAGATACATCAACCGGACACTGGGAAATCATGGGTCTGAAAGTTGAGACTCCTTTTAAAACATGGCCCAATGGTTTTCCAGATAGCTTGATTGGTCCATTTACCGAAAAAATTGGCCGGGACGTTCTCGGCAACAAACCCGCTTCGGGAACCGAAATCCTCGACGAGCTTGGGGAACAGCATATGAAAACGGGCGATGTTATCGTCTATACATCGGCGGATAGCGTCTTCCAGGTAGCGGCTCATGAAGAAATTGTCCCGCTTGAGGAATTGTATGAAATTTGTAAAGTGGCCCGTGAACTTACGCTTGATGATGAACATTCTGTCGTAAGAGTCATTGCGCGTCCGTTTATCGGACAGCCTGGGAATTTTACCCGTACGGCAAACCGCCACGATTATTCTGTATCACCCCCAGGAAAGACAGTGATGAACTCCCTTGAGGATGCTGGTTATGCTTCGATTGCTATTGGCAAAATTTCCGATATTTACGCCGGTGAAGGGGTAACCGAATCGATGAAAACCAAATCCAATATGGATGGAGTTGATAAATTGCTGCAAACAATGAAACAGGATTTCACAGGCCTGAGTTTTGTTAATCTGGTTGACTTTGATGCGCTGTACGGCCACCGCCGCAATCCGCTTGGATATGGGGAAGCGCTTGAGGCGTTCGACAAGCGGCTGCCCGAAATTATTCAGTCGCTGCGCGAAGATGATCTGCTCATCATTACAGCGGATCACGGCAATGACCCGGTACACCACGGAACGGATCATACCCGGGAATACGTGCCGCTTATGGTATACCACAAAGGAATGAAACATGGACAATCGCTCGGTGTTCGGGGAACGTTTGCGGATCTTGGTGCAACGATTGCAGATAATTTTCAGGTTACACAGCCGGAAATCGGCACGAGCTTTTTACAGCAGTTAACAGAAGAGTAAAAGGAGAGAGAGCAGCTATGTCTAATCAGGCGTTAACAGTTGAGGTAGCACAGTATATTGAGAACCGGACAGATTATCGGCCGCAAATCGGCCTCATCCTTGGTTCCGGCCTTGGGGTTCTTGCGGATGAAATCGAAAATCCGACGATTATTCCTTATCATGAAATTCCTCATTTTCCAGTGTCTACAGTGGAGGGGCATAAAGGCCAGCTTGTTATCGGGACGCTGAACGGAAAAACAGTAGTAGCGATGCAGGGCCGCTTTCACTATTATGAAGGACACGAACTGGACGTTGTTACCTTCCCTGTTCGGGTAATGAAAGCGATGGGTGTGGAGAAAATCATCGTTACGAACGCGGCGGGCGGCATTAATGAAGCTTACGCACCCGGCGATTTAATGCTCATCAAAGATCATATTAACCTCACAGGCCGCAACCCGTTAATCGGACCGAACGACGAAAGCCTTGGCGCACGCTTCCCCGATATGTCCGCGGCGTATTGCCCTGAATTGCGGGAGATAGCACGCAGGGTTGCGGGTCAGCACGGCATATCCGTTCAGGAAGGTGTGTACGCGGGGCTGACGGGTCCATCCTATGAAACACCGGCTGAAATCCGCATGCTCCGCATTCTTGGCGGGGACGCGGTCGGCATGTCTACGGTTCCGGAAGTCATTGTTGCCCGCCATGCCGGAATGCGTGTGCTCGGAATTTCCTGTATTAGCAACATGGCTGCAGGAATACTGCCGCAGCCGCTTTCCCACGCAGAGGTGATGGAAACGGCGGAAAAGGTAAAGCATACTTTCCTAACACTGGTCAAAGGAATTATTGAAGCGATGTAAACTTTTTGCATAAAAAAGCCTGAGACGAGCGTGGTTTGACAAAACAGTCGTTTCAGGCTTTTCTACTGGATAAGAACCTGCATAATTGATGAGGAGGGCACGAGATGGAATCCCCTATGTTGAAAATCAATGAAGCAACCGAATATATTGCAAAGCGTGTAAGCATGGCGCCGGAAATCGGCCTTATTTTAGGTTCAGGACTTGGGGTGCTTGCTGATGAAATAGAAGCGGCGGTACGAATCGACTACCACGAAATTCCCCATTTTCCGGTGTCCACCGTAGAAGGGCACGCGGGCCAGCTTGTCATCGGCCGGTTGAACGGAAAAACAGTGGCGGCGATGCAGGGCCGCTTTCACTTCTACGAAGGGTATACGATGCAGCAGGTTACCTTTCCTGTTTATGTGATGAAGAAGCTCGGAATTCACTCCGTAGTCATTACGAATGCCTGCGGTGGAATGAATGCGGCATTCGCACCCGGCGATTTGATGCTCATTACAGACCACCTGAATTTCACAGGGGCAAATCCTTTGATTGGCGGGAATCTGGAAGAGCTTGGGCCGCGCTTCCCTGATATGTCTGAAGCGTATTCCAGGGAATACACCGCGCTTGCCAGGGAAAAAGCGGAAGAGCTTGCCATTACTATACAGCAGGGGGTGTACGCGGGCATTACAGGTCCGACTTATATGACACCGGCTGAATTAATTATGCTGGCACGCCTGGGGGCGGACGCAGTCGGTATGTCTACGGTTCCAGAAGTCATCGCGGCACGGCATGCAGGGCTGAAGGTGCTCGGCATTTCCTGTGTCACGGATATGGCAATCGGTGAACAATTGGAGCCGCTTACACATGAGCAGGTAGTACAAGTAGCGAATAGAACGCGTCCGCACTTCATTTCTCTTGTAAAGGCCGTTTTACCGGGGGTGAACGGTTAATGCGCATGGTCGACATTATCCAGAAGAAGAGAAATGGAGAAGAGTTAACCGAAGCTGAAATCCGCTTTCTTATTTCCGAATACACGGAAGGCAGAATACCTGACTATCAGGTGTCTGCCTGGGCGATGGCCGTTTATTTTAAAGGAATGAACGCAAAAGAAATCGCCGTCCTGACAGACGCGATTGTGAAGTCGGGGGATCAAATCGATCTGTCGCCTATCCACGGAATTAAGGTTGACAAACATAGCACCGGCGGAGTAGGCGACACGACTACGCTCGTGCTTGGCCCGCTCGTGGCAACTGCGGGAGTGCCTGTAGCCAAAATGTCAGGCAGGGGGCTTGGCCATACCGGGGGGACGATCGATAAGTTGGAATCGATACCAGGCTTTCACGTGGAGCTAACACGGGAAGAATTCATTAACACGGTAAACCGGTGCAAGCTGTCTGTTGTCGGGCAGAGCGGCAATCTGACTCCAGCGGATAAAAAGCTATACGCATTGCGGGACGTAACAGCAACGGTTGATACGATTCCGCTTATTGCCAGCTCCGTCATGAGTAAAAAAATCGCTGCCGGTGCGGATGCCATTGTGCTTGACGTAAAATACGGAAGCGGGGCGTTTATGAAAACGCCGGAAGAAGCCGAGCGGCTTGCCCGGACGATGGTAAGCATCGGCGAGGAGGTTGGCAGAAAGACCATTGCGATCATCAGCAGCATGGAGCAGCCGCTCGGTTTTGCTGTCGGGAATGCCCTCGAGGTAAAAGAAGCGATTGATACGCTGCAGGGAAAAGGACCGGAAGACTTAACTGAACTCTCTCTTGTCTTAGGTGCGCATATGGTTCATCTTGGCGGAAAAGCGTCCTCCTATGAAGAGGCCCGTTCAAAGCTGGAGGAGATTATTCGAACGGGCCAGGCGCTGGATGTGTTCAAACAATTCATCACAGCCCAGGGCGCAAGTCCGGAGGCGATCGACAGGCCGGATGAACATTTGCCGAAAGCCTCCCGCATTGAGCCGATCCGCGCTTCTGCTTCCGGCTATGTAGAACAAATTGCTGCCGAACAAATCGGGGTTGCAGCCATGAAGGTGGGAGCCGGAAGGGAGACGAAAGAATCCGCAATCGATATGGCAGTCGGCATTGTGATTCATAAAAAAATAGGTGACAGGGTAGAAGCAGGAGATGTTATTGCTCAAATTCACTGTAATAATGAGGAAAACCTGGAAGAAGCGGCAGCTATGGTCCAAAATGCTTATCAAATCAGGCAAAATAAACCTGTTCAGCCAAAGCTGATTGAAAAAGTAATTGTAACTTCAAAACCGTAATTTCTTACATTACGAATCTCTCAGACAAATGGGAGATTCTTTTTTTGTAATAACCCCCTGGCAATCGTTTATTTGCAAGCGTTTTCTAAATGAAAAATTATAGGATTTTCTATTTACAAAAACTATTAATTATTTTATATTTATAATGCTTATTCAGAAAACTTTCTTTCGAAAAGCGTAGATATTTCTGAAAAGAGTGCTATAATCGTAATTGCGAAGCTTTCTGAATGATTATTCATATCCGCAGGCTGAAGGGCCGAGAGGGGGTGCCTAATTGAGAAAACTAGATTTACTTGATTTTCAGATTGTTCAAATGCTTCAGTTTGATGCCCGCCGTGCATATACTGATATGGGACAAAACCTTGGAGTCAGTGAGGGAACGATTCGGTCACGAATTAACAGGATGCTGGAAGATGGCATTTTCCAATTTATTATTCATACTGATCCTCTTAAGGTAGGGCTGCATGTACAGGCCATTATCAGCATGTCGACAAAGCTGGGGCAGCAGGAAAAAGTTGCCGAACAGTTGGGCAAGCTAAGAGCGGTTCGCTTTATCGGCGCGTTTTCCGGCCGAAACGATCTGATTATTCAGGCCTATTTTCGTTCCAACGAAGATCTCGTTGCCTTTGTCAATGAAGATCTTTCAAGAATCGAAGGAATCGCTTCTGCCGAGGTTTCGATTGAACTAAAGCAGTATAAGGATTCATTCTCGTATGTTCCAACTGAGGGGTTACAGGACACGGTAGGCTCATAAACTTACATAGGTCCTAGCTCATATAAATTTAAACAATATGGAGGTTAATGCAGTGAAGAAACCTTTTGCAGTTTTATCAAGCGTGGTGCTCACCATGTCTCTTGCGCTTACGGGCTGCGGCGGAAACTCTGCGCAGACAAGCGGCGGCGGAAGCCAGCAGGCTGGAAGTTCAGATGTGAAGCAAGTTATCCGCATCGTCGACGGTGATGAGCCAGGCACATTGCACCCAGGTAAAGCCGAGGCCATGACTGAAACATATCCGATTGAACACATGATGGAAGGGCTCATGACGAAGACACCGGAGGCAAAAATCGTACCGGGTATGGCGAAAGAAGACCCGAAAGTAAGCGCGGATGGAAAAACCTATACGTTTACCCTGCGCGATGGCTTGAAATGGTCTAATGGAGACCCGCTAACAGCCCACGATTTTGAATATGCCTGGAAGTATGTGATCAACCCCGCAACTGCTTCTCCGTACTCTTATCAGATGATGTTTATCCAGGGAGCAGAAGCTTATAACACTTCTACAGAAAAAGACGCGGCAAAGCTGAAGAAGCTAGAGGATGCTGTTGGCGTAAAAGCGCTTGATGATAAGACGCTTGAAGTTAAGCTCGTAAATCCAACTCCGTTTTTTACGGACGTGTTAACGCAGGCTACTTTCTACCCTGTGGACAAGAAGGTTCAGGAAGCTAACCCGAAATGGGCAGATGATCCGAAAACATACGTTTCCAATGGACCGTTCAAGTTTACTGAGTGGAAGCACAAGCAAAGCATGAAGATGGTTAAAAATGAAAACTACTATGATAAAGATAAGATCAAGTTAGACGAAATCGATTGGGCTATCGTTCAGGATGAGAATACGGTTTACCAGATGTATAGATCCGGACAGTTGGACGTAGCTTTCCCAATGCCGACTGAAGTTACCGGTAAGCTGCTGGCGGCAAAAGATCCGACTGTAATCCCACAGCCGAACTTCGGAACATACTATTACGACGTCAACTTAAAGTCTAAAGATCCGAAATACAAAGTACTGCAGAATAAGAACATTCGTAAGGCACTCGCGATGGCAATCGACCGTAAAACCATTACGGAAAAAAATTGCACAGGGTGGACAAAAACCGGCATACGGCTATGTTCCTTACGGCTATGTAGAGCCAAACGGCAAGGAATTTGCTGATAATACAGGGGCTCTCTTCAAGGAAGATGTTGGAGAGGCTAAAAAATTGTTGGAACAAGGCATGAAAGAGGAAGGCATCACAGCGATGCCGCCAATCCCTATTCTTTACAACACACTGAACCTTCACAAGAAGATTGCTGAAGCGGTTCAAGAAATGTGGCGTAAGAATCTCGGCCTTAACGTTACACTCGAAAACGTAGAAATGAAAGTAAGGCTCGAACGCAACCATAAACATGATTATGCAATCACACGTGACGGATGGAATGGGGATTACATCGATCCGATGACATTCCTCGGACAGCAAATTTCAACAAGCACACAGAACTTCTCTGGTTTCAACAACAAGCAGTATGATGATTTAGTTAAAAAAGCAAATGAAGCATTAAACCCGGAAGAACGTCTGAAATACATGCATGATGCTGAGAAAATTCTCGTTGAAGAAATGCCGCTTATTCCGATCTACTACTATACGCAGCCATATGCTGTAAAATCAAATGTTAAAGGTGTGTTCTGTACCTCTAACCGTTATCCGGACGTAATGTACGCGGAAATTACAAAGTAATACATTATACACAGCATGGTAAGGGTATGCCTAAGTGTGGGCATACCCTTATTAAAAGCTAAGCTGTCTATTAAAGAAAAAAGAAAGCAAGCGTTAATATAAACGAATGATTTGATAGATTTGGAGGTACGCCAGTGTTTACGTATATAATAAAGCGGTTTGGATGGGCGCTGTTAACGCTGTGGGCAGTAGTAACACTTACCTTTCTTCTCATGCATATTATCCCCGGGGATCCTTTCGCTAAGGAAGGAAATATGCCGCCGGCTGTTTATCAAAACTTGGTGAGATATTACCATTTGGATAAGCCGTTAATTGTTCAGTATGGACTCTATTTGGAAGCGCTGCTTCATTTTGATTTCGGTCCGTCTCTTAAGTCGGAAACCCAGACAGTGAACGACATGATCGTACAGGGATTTCCTGTATCGTTAGAGCTCGGCCTTCAGGCGATTGTTGTTGCGGTCGTTTTCGGAGTATTGTTCGGTGTAACAGCTGCCCTCTTTCATAATAAATGGCCGGACTATGTTTCGATGATTTTAGCAATTGTAGGGATTTCTGTTCCTAGTTTTGTGCTCGCCAGCTTACTCATTAACTACTTATCGGTGAACAATCCGATTTTTCCTGCGGCAGGATGGGGAACCTTCATGAATACGATTCTGCCTACGATTGCACTCGCCGCGCTGCCGATGGCGTTCATCGCACGCTTAATGCGTTCCAGTATGCTTGAAGTATTAAATCAGGACTATATTAAAACCGCTAAGGCTAAAGGATTAACCCGTTTTATTGTCATTTTACAGCACACGATCCGAAATGCGATTCTTCCGGTCGTAAGCGTACTTGGAATTATCGCGGCAAATACGATAACGGGAAGCTTTGTTGTTGAACGTATTTTTGCGATTCCTGGATTGGGCGACTTGTTTGTAAAGGGGATTTTCAACCGTGATTATCCCGTTATTCTGGGCTCTACCGTTTTCTATAGCGCAATCCTTATCTTCCTGATTTTCATTGTGGATATTGCCTATACATGGGTTGACCCGCGGATTAAGCTGACAGGGGGGAACAAGTAATGCAGCCAGATCTAAAATTAACTCCTGAAATGTTCCAGCCCGCACCTGATAATTTTAAAGACGCTGAAAAAATTCAGCGCCGCAGCATCTCCTATTGGGCGGATGTATGGCGCCGTTTGCGGCTGAATAAATTAGCGATGCTTGGTATGTTCACCATTGTGGGACTCGTTATTATGGCAATTATCGGTCCAATGATCAGCGGCCACACGTACTATGAACAGGACTTCGCTTCACAAAACATAGAGCCGGGCGATGCAAAGTTCTGGTTTGGTACGGATGGTGCGGGGCGTGATTTGTTTACCCGTGCCTGGTATGGAGCAAGAATTTCCCTGTTTATCGGTTTTATGGCCGCATTCCTTGACTTCGTTATCGGTGTCGTCTATGGAGGGATTTCCGGATTGAAAGGCGGGCGCATCGATAATATTATGATGCGCATTGCCGAGGTATTATACGGCATCCCTTACCTTCTGATGGTTATTTTATTGATGGTTGTTATGGGACCGGGGCTTTGGACGATTATTATTGCCATGTCGCTAACAGGCTGGATTCCGATGGCACGCCTGGTGCGCGGCCAGGTGCTCCAGTTAAAAGAGCTGGAATACGTTCACGCTTCCATGGCGCTGGGTGCCGGTACGTGGTGGGTGCTTAAAAAGCATATTATCCCGAATACAATGGGCCCGATTCTCGTAAATATGACATTAACCATCCCAACTGCGATTTTTAATGAAGCGACCTTAAGCTTCCTCGGGCTCGGAATCCCGGCACCGAAGGCAAGCTGGGGCACGATGGCAAGTGATTCGCTCGATAGTTTATTGATTGGAACCGTATATCAGCTATTTATACCGGGACTCCTCATCTCATTGGCCATGTTTGCGTTTAACGTGTTTGGAGACGGATTGCGCGATGCACTTGATCCAAGAATGCGTAAATAAAGTGATAAAGAAGGTGGAACACCGATGGAAAATATATTAGAGGTCAAAGATCTTCATATATCCTTTCACACGTATGCGGGCGAAGTACAGGCGGTACGTGGTATAAACTTTGAAGTGAGAAAAGGCGAGACGGTCGGAATCGTAGGGGAATCAGGCTGTGGGAAAAGCGTAACCGCTCAATCGATTATGCAGTTGATTCCGAAGCCGCCTGCCCACTATAAACAGGGACAGATTGTTTTTAATGGCCAGGACCTGTTAAAGAAGAAAGAAAAAGAAATGGAGAAAATCCGCGGGAATGACATCGGGATGATTTTTCAGGATCCGATGACGTCTTTAAACCCCACAATGAAGGTGGGACAGCAGATTGCAGAGAGCCTAATTAAGCACCAGAAGCTGTCGCGTTCTGAAGCTCATAAGCGTGCCGTGGATGCACTTAAGCTTGTAGGAATTCCACAGCCGGATAAGCGGGCAAACCAGTATCCGCACGAATTCTCCGGCGGGATGCGGCAGCGTGCCATGATTGCTGTGGCGCTTGCCTGCAGGCCGAAGCTTCTCATCGCGGATGAACCGACAACGGCACTGGACGTTACGATCCAGGCGCAAATTCTTGATTTAATGAGGGAACTTCAAGAAAAGACTGGAACGTCTATCATCCTAATCACACACGACCTAGGTGTTGTTGCTGAAATGTGCGACCGGGTTATCGTTATGTACGCAGGAGAAGTAGTAGAAAGCGGAACAGTAGACGATATTTTTTATCGTCCGGAGCATCCCTACACAAAAGGGCTTTTACAGTCAGTCCCGCGCCTTGATATGAATAAAAACGAACCGTTAAAACCGATTATCGGCACACCACCGGATCTGGTTAGCCCGCCTGTCGGCTGCCCGTTCTATGCACGGTGCGACTATGCGATGCACGTCTGCAAGGACCACAAGCC
The DNA here is from genome assembly GCF_001015055.1 of Aneurinibacillus tyrosinisolvens. Taxonomy (GTDB): domain Bacteria; phylum Bacillota; class Bacilli; order Aneurinibacillales; family Aneurinibacillaceae; genus Aneurinibacillus_A; species Aneurinibacillus_A tyrosinisolvens. The sequence goes on from NZ_BBWZ01000007.1 coordinate 100,576, forward strand.
GCAGCTGGAAAACATGGGTGGACAACAATTTGCCGCCTGCTGGCTTCACCATCCAATGGCGAAAGTGGCAGCAGGAAAATAAGAGGAGGGGCATAAATGAAAGTAATACTAAATAATTCCCCCGTGAAGACGAAAAATAACCAGGAAGCCCTTGTTGAAGTACGCAACCTGAAGAAGTATTTTAATACGGGAAGCGGCGTTGTCAAAGCAGTCAGCGATGTTTCCTTTACGATAAAAAAGGGAGAAACGCTCGGTGTCGTAGGTGAGTCAGGCTGCGGTAAATCAACAATGGGGAGAACCGTCCTGCGCCTTTATGATGCGACTGAAGGAGAAGTATGGTTTGAGGGGAAAAATGTTCACAAAGCAGGTTCCGGTGAATTAAAGAAACTGCGCCGGGATATGCAGATGATTTTCCAGGATCCGTACGCTTCTTTAAATCCAAGAATGACCATTGAAGACATTATCGGCGAAGCGCTCGACCTTCATCACCTTGCTTCCGGGGCAAAGCGGAAGGAACGCATTCAGGAATTGCTGAAGCTGGTCGGTCTAAGACCGGAGCATATCAACCGTTTTCCTCATGAATTCTCCGGCGGGCAGCGCCAGCGGATTGGGATTGCGCGCGCACTTGCCGTTGAGCCTAAGTTCATCGTATGTGACGAACCGATCTCTGCGCTTGATGTTTCTATTCAGGCACAGGTAGTGAATTTATTAAGTGATTTACAGGACAAATTTGGTCTTACCTATTTATTCATTGCCCACGATTTATCCATGGTTAAACATATCAGTGATCGGGTTGCTGTTATGTACCTGGGTAAGATGGCCGAGCTGTCAGCGAGTGAAGAACTGTACGAGAACCCGCTTCACCCATACACCCAGGCGCTTTTATCCGCGATCCCGATTCCGGATCCGGAAGTGGAAAGAAAACGCCAGCGTGTTGTGCTTGAAGGGGATGTACCAAGCCCGATGAATCCGCCAAGCGGCTGTCATTTCCGCACACGCTGTCCGCGCGCGATGGAGTCATGTGCGAAGATAGAACCGGTATGGCAGGAAGTAAAACCGGATCATTTCGTGGCCTGCCACTTATATAATGAAGAAGTAATGGGAAATAAAGTTCTGCGGCCTTAGGCACCGCAGAACTTTTTTCTGCTTTAAAGGTATATAATGGCAAACTTGCTGGCGACAATAGGTAACAAGTCTGAATGGAGGGGTCTATTGCATGAAGAAGTTACCTGTTGTACTGCTGTGTTTCACATTATTCTTTCCCTCGATCAGCAGCATTGCCCAGGCGGTGGAAAAGGCGAAAGTGCCTGCGAAGCAAGGTGTTGATCTTGCGCCAAATGCGGTGTCGGCTGTTTTAATAGATAGGGATACCGGGACGATTCTGTATGAGAAAAACGGGCATAAATCACTTCCGCCTGCAAGCATCACTAAAGTGATGACCATGCTGCTTATTATGGAAGCACTAGACCGTGGTGAGTTGAAAATGACAGATAAAATCCGGACAAGTGAATATGCCGCATCCATGGGCGGATCGCAAATCTTCCTGGAACCGGGAGAAGAGATGACCGTAAATGACATGCTAAAAGGCATTGCACTTGCCTCCGGAAACGATGCGTCCGTGGCGATGGCTGAACACCTGGCCGGAACCGAAGAGGCCTTTGTCAAGAAGATGAATGAACGTGCAAAGCAGCTTGGAATGGACGACACGGTGTTCAAAAATGCGAATGGGCTTCCCGTAGCCGGCCATGTTTCATCTGCACACGATATCGCTTTAATGTCACGTGAACTATTGAAGCATGAAGAGATTACAAAATATACAGGCTTATACCAGGACTACCTGCGCAAAGATTCGAAAAAACCTTTCTGGCTTGTGAATACAAACCGCCTCGTCCGGTTTTATACAGGGGCGGACGGATTGAAAACGGGGTACACGTCCGAAGCGAAATTCTGTCTCACAGCAACGGCAAAACGCGGAAACATGAGGGCTATTTCTGTCGTTATGGGGGAGCCTGATTCCAAAATCCGCAACCAGGAAGTAAGCGCGATGCTGGATTATGCGTTTAATCAATATGACAGCCAGCCGCTCTATAAGGAAAAACAAGTCGTAAAAACCGTGCGGGTTGGCAAGGGCAAGCAGGAGACAGTGGATGTGGTTGTTCCCTACCGGTTCAGTATGCTTGTGAAAAAAGGCGAAAAAGGCTGAACACTACGAGAAGGTTGTCCAGCTGAATGGCCAGCTTGTCGCACCTATAAAGAAAGGGGCCAAACTGGGCGAAATCGTCATCCGAAAGGACGGCAAAACAGTCAGCACGGTTGACCTTGTGGCGGCTTCCAGCGTAGAACAAGCGAACTGGTGGGACCTCATGAAAAGAACAACGAGAAAAATGTTCGGAGGATAAAAACAAAATCGGGAAAGGAAGAAATATGACGCCTTTTCCCGGTTTTTTTCTAGTTTTGTCGGAGGGCAGGAATTGCCAGTCCAGCTGTAGAATCTCCCATTTATCACCTTTAGTGAAGGAGTGGGCTGAGCATGAGCTTACGAGTGGACATGGAGACGATTGGCGAAGTTTTAATTGTAAGGCTGGATGGGGAATTGGATCATCACACGGCTGATAAACTGCGCGTTGAAATGGAGCAGCACATACAGCAAGCTGATATTCACCATATTTTATTAAGTCTGGCTCATCTTGATTTCATGGATAGTTCCGGTCTCGGTGTGATTTTAGGCCGCTACAAACAAATTACAGCACGTGGCGGAGACATGGTTGTCTGCTCGATTAACCCGGTGATTTATCGTCTGTTTGAGCTTTCGGGATTGTTTAAAATTATAAAAATCAAGGAATCCGAGCAGGAAGCTCTCCTTGTATTGGGGGTGGCTTAAGTGATAAACAAAAGTGAGCGGAACTTCATGTCACTGGCTTTTGCAGCTCGCAGCGAAAATGAAGGGTTTGCCCGCATTGCTGTTGCTTCTTTCTTATCGAGGCTTCCCATTACCCTTGAGGAAGTCGAGGAGATTAAGACTGTTGTGTCTGAAGCCGTTACCAATTCCATTATCCACGGGTATGAGGGAGATGAGAATGGTACGGTTAGCATTGTCACTTCTTATGACCATACAGCGATTGAAATCGTTATCGAGGACAATGGAATCGGGATCGCTAATCTTGAAGAGGCAAAACAGCCGCTGTTTACAACCAAACCGGAGCTGGAGCGTTCGGGTATGGGCTTTACGATTATGGAAAATTTCACAGATGAAATGGAAGTTACAACTGAAATCGGAATGGGAACCAGAATACGTTTAGTAAAGAAACTGACAAAGAATGAAGCGTTGTGTAATTAGGAGATATGCCAATGGAGACCAATGTAAGGAATGCCAATCATCCTTATTTGTCAGATAAAGAGGTAAAACAGTTGCTTGCTGCAAGTCAGGCGGGAGATTCAACAGCACGAGATACATTGGTAAACAGCAACATTCGCCTGGTATGGTCCGTTGTCCAGCGTTTTTTAAACCGCGGGTATGAAGCAGACGATTTATTCCAAATCGGCTGCATTGGACTTTTAAAGGCCATTGATAAGTTTGATTTAAGTTTTGATGTTAAATTCTCAACGTATGCTGTGCCTATGATTATTGGAGAAATCCAGCGCTTTCTGCGGGACGATGGAACGGTAAAGGTAAGCCGGACGCTCAAAGAAATTGCCCATAAAGTTCGGCGAACGAAGGATGAATTATCCAAGACACTGGGCAGACTCCCTACAGTGAAAGAAGTTGCGGATGTTCTGGAGCTAACCCCGGAGGAAGTCGTTTATGCGCAGGAGGCAAATCGTGCCCCCTCCTCCATTCATGAAACCGTGTTTGAGAATGACGGCGACCCCATTACGCTCATGGATCAGATTTCAGACAAAGACGAAAATAAATGGTTCGACCAGCTGGCTTTAAAAGAAGCCATTAGCAAGCTGTCCGAGCGGGAACAGCTTATCGTTTATTTGCGTTATTACAAGGACCAAACACAGTCAGAGGTCGCTGAGCGGCTCGGTATTTCCCAGGTTCAGGTATCAAGGCTGGAGAAGAAAATATTGCGTGCCATGAAAGACCAGATCGAGAGGTAGCCTCTCGTCTGGTCTTTTTCTTTCTACAGGCATAGGAGCTATGCAGGAAACAAATAATAGGCATACATGAGGAGGGTTGATGTATGGCTGAGGGCGACCACATTTATCTTAAACTAAAAGCAAAGGTTCAACTTCCGCCGAAGCAGACAATACGTATCCACCATGTAGCTGAGCTCGTTACAAACAGTGAGCAGGAACAAGCAATCCGCGGACTGCCGCTTCACATGTTAAGCATACGGGACGGGAATCGGCACGTCGTTGATGTCATACAGGTAATTCAGGTAATCCATACACTTGATCCCGGTCTTGTTGTCTGTCCTGTGGGCTCACAGCAAACGCTTGTTGAAATTGTATACCCGAAAAGAAAAATGAATATCCTTCTTGTGGCGTTCATTTGGATTGTTCTTTTTATTGGATCCGGCCTTGCGATCATGAATTTTCATACGGATGTCAGTATGATGAAGGTTCACCAGCGGCTGTACGAGTTAGTGACAGGAGCAAAGAACGAACATCCATTAATCATTCAAATCCCGTATTCCATCGGAGTGGGGGCGGGAATGATTTTATTTTTTAACCACGTTTTTCGCAAGCGATTTAATGAAGAACCAAGCCCACTGGAACTTGAAATGTTCTTGTACCAGCAAAACCTTGATCAGTATGTTATTACGCATGAGAAGAAGGAGGGAGAGCGTCATGATCGGTAAACTGCTCCTGGTGATTGTCGGGCTGAGCGGCGGATTAATCGTTGGGAGCGGGACCGTCGCCCTCCTGACCGTGCTTGATTTGATTCCCCGGCTGGTACAGATTACGAAGTCAAACCGGTACATTATTTATTTCCAGTGGTCCGTTGTCCTGGGTACTTTGTTTGCGACCCTGTTTGATTTTTTCTCGCCTATGCTTGGGCTGCAGCCGGTTTGGCTAAGCATACCCGGCTTTTTTATGGGGCTGTTTGTCGGACTGCTGGCAGCAGCCCTGACAGAAGTGCTGAACGTGATTCCGATTCTTGCCAAGCGAATGCATATGTACGAATATCTATATTTGTTTATTATTGCAATGGCCTTTGGAAAAATAGCGGGTTCTTTGTTTCACTGGCTGTTTTTTGCAAAATAAGGAAGGGAGCATTTATAGGTGCCACATGAAAACTAAACGCAAAGTGATTTTAATAACAGACGGCGACCTTGCAGCAAAGCGTACGGTCGAAGAGGTAGCGCGAAGAATCGGGGGGCGGTGCATTTCGCGTTCTTCCGGAAATCCAACCCCGCTCGATGGGCCGCAGCTCGTTGCACTCATTAAACAGGCGCTGTACGACCCGGTGCTTGTCATGTTCGATGATAACGGCAATTCCTACATGGGAAAGGGAGAGCAAGCGCTCTATTATGTTTCTACCCACCCGGATATTGAAGTGCTGGGAGCGGTTGCCGTTGCCTCTAAAACGGAAGGTGCACATGGTGTAGAAGTGGATATATGTATCGACAGGCATGGCAGGAAAGTCAAACACCGCGTTGACAAAAATGGGGTCGTCGAGAGGGGGACAACGGCATATATTGTGGGAGACACAGTAGATGTGCTGAACATGCTCGAACTTCCTGTCATTGTTGGAATCGGGGATATTGGGAAAATGAGGGGCCGTGATGATCACTGTTACGGCTGTCCGATTACGACGAAAGCCGTGGAGTACATTCTTGAAAAGAGCGGCTACAGGTCATTACAACCGGAAGGCACATAAAAATTAGGGTTGTCATTGCCTGATTGAATGTGGTACGGTATAAGATATTCATATAGGGCAGGGAATTTTGCATAATAAAGTTTGCGCATAAACAGGCACAGACGTAGCTTAGTAGCGGCAGCTGACGTAATCAATTGTCAGGTGCCTTTCTTTCATTATATAAAGAGATGCATGTAAGGGGGAACCATTGTGTTTTTACATGGAACAAGCAGAATTAACGAGCGGAACCACCTGGAAATCGGCGGCTGCGATACTGTGGAGCTTGTACGGCAGTACGGAACACCGCTATACGTATACGATGAAGTGCTTATCAGGGACAAATGCCGTGCTTTTGTGGAAGCGTTTCGGGAGAGCGGAGTTCCTTTTCAAGTAGCTTACGCTGGCAAGGCGTTTATGTGCATGGCTATGTGCCAGCTTGTGGAGGAGGAAAATATGTCGCTTGATGTCGTGTCGAGCGGTGAACTTTATACAGCGCTGCAGGCCGGGTTCCCCGCTGAACGCATTCATTTCCACGGCAATAACAAAACGCTGGAAGAGCTGGCAATGGCGCTGGAAGCGGGGATTGGCTGCTTTGTTGTCGATAACTTCCTGGAACTGGAGCTTCTGCATGAACTGGCTCGCGAACAGAATCGAACTGTTGCTATTCTTCTTCGCCTGACACCCGGGATTGAAGCCCATACGCATGAATATATCTCCACCGGACAGGATGATTCTAAATTCGGATTCGGTGTGAGCAGCGGGCACGCCCTGCAGGCTGTTAAAATTGCGCTCGATAAACCCAATTATAAGCTCCTCGGTATTCATTCCCATATCGGTTCACAAATTTTTGAAACGGCCGGATTTGTCGGTGCGGTTGAAGTGCTGGGCAGCTTTTTAGAGGACGTCCGCAAAGAAACAGGCTACGAAGTTAAAGTATTGAACGTTGGGGGCGGATTTGGCATCCGTTATACGGCGGAGGATGACCCGCTTCCGGTAGGTGAATACGTTAAGGTCATCACGGCGGAAGTGAAGAAACAGTTCACTGAGAGGAACTATCCCCTTCCTGAAATATGGATTGAACCCGGCCGCAGCATTGTGGGCGATGCGGGGACGACACTGTACACGGTTGGCTCCGTTAAAGACATTCCCGGCATCCGCAAGTACGTAGCGATTGACGGAGGAATGTCCGACAATATCCGTCCGGCGTTATATCAGGCGAAGTATGAAGCGCTGCTCGCGAACCGAGCGGCGGACGATGCGGAGGAAGTTGTATCGATTGCAGGGAAGTGCTGCGAAAGCGGAGATATGCTTATCTGGGATTACCCGCTTGCCGAAGCAAAGCCAGGGGACATTCTGGCGGTGTCATGCACCGGTGCGTACGGTTATTCAATGGCTAATAATTATAACCGGATCCGGCGTCCTGCGGTTGTGTTCGTGAAGGACGGCCGCGCGGAGCTGGTTGTGGAAAGAGAATCATACGAAGACCTTGTAAGAATGGATCGGGTTCGCCAGAACGTGTTAAGTAAATCATAAATCTACAGGCAATAAAAAACAGGCAGGACGCATGAGGCGTCCTGCCTGTTTTATGTATGTACCCTGCGTTATAATTCGAATCCGGCCGCGATTTGAGCGGCGATTTTTTGCAAATCTTCGCCTGTATATTTGTTGTTATTTTCCTGGAACGTTGGGTGAAATCCGTCCTGTCTGCCATACCTCGGAATAATGTGAATATGAGGATGGAATACAGTTTGGCCTGCCGTTTCCCCATTGTTGTTCAACACATTTACGCCATCGGCGTTACACTGCTTTTTAATGGTGGAGGCAATCTCAGGAACTACGCTGAACAGGTCTGCAGCCACTTCCGTACTCATTTCAAAAATATCCTTCATATGAACCTTAGGGATCACGAGTGTGTGCCCTTTTGTAACCTGGCTAATGTCGAGGAAGGCGAGCACCTTTTCATTTTCATAAACCTTTGCGGATGGAATTTCTCCCTGAATGATTTTGCAAAAAATACAAGTGGAATCAAGTGACATACGATCACCCTTTCTGTTTTGTGTTCCCTTTATTTTACCACCCACTTGCCCGGAATTGAAACGGTTGTTTTACAGCTGCACTCCTGTATGATTTTTTTGCTGGACAAGGGTGCCGCATCCTTATATAGTACAAATATACAGCATAACAATAGGTAAAACAGATAAAAAATGACGGGTTATCACCTGATTAATTCCTCAGATTGAGGTGGACGACGATGCATCAAGAGTTAAACTTAAATGGCATATGGCAATGCCTGCCTGACGTGGATAATGTGCTGGAAGGCAGCATTGAAAATCAAATTGTATATGCTTCAAATGATATGATATGGCATGACATTATGGTTCCTTCTCACTGGCAGAAGGCCGGATTCGAAGACCATCAGGGTGTCATGTGGTACCGGAAGAAGTTTAACGCACCTGAAAAGCAGGCCGGAACCTGCTTTTATCTTTATTTCGGCGCTGTTGACTATTTCTCGGAAACATGGCTGAATGGCATTTACCTTGGGGCGCATGAAGGAGACTTCGACAGTTTTCAATTCAACGTAACCGATATACTGCATGAAAAGCAGGATAATGAGCTCATTGTAAAAGTAACTTCAACTATAGATAACAACCCGGAACGCAAAGCGATTGCCAAGGGGGGGCTTTACCACTGGGATTGCCTTCCCGTCAGGCAGGAAGGGCTGAAGGATTGTCCCGAGGTGCCTTCGGCTGCGAATGCTCAGTATCCAAACCCGCTCATAAATCCGGGAGGAATCTGGCAGGGTGTTCGCTTGCTGCAGAAGTCTGCGGCTAACATTCATAACGTCCGCGTTACAAGCCTTCTGCAGGACGATTATGAAAAAGCAAATGTATATGTGGACATTTCAATCGAGAATGAGGCATGGTTCGAACAGGAGCTTGAAATTCGCACACGCGTAATTCCACACAACTTTGTGGGCGATGAAATAATTTCTCTCACAGAGACCGTTATGCAGTGCCCGGGTACTCTCCAGCATACAACGAGGCTCACGGTGGAGCAGCCGCGTTTGTGGTGGAGCCGGGAACTCGGTACTCCCCATCTGTATCAGGCCGTCACAGAACTATGGCAGAATGAAAAGCTTCTTGATTCGCGGACGCACACGTTCGGCATCCGGGAAATAAAGCTTGATGAATCATGGGGCCTTTATTTGAATGGAAAGCGCCTTTTCATTAAAGGAAACAACTATGTATCGGACCAGTTCCTCTCCATAATGAATGAGGAAGGCTATAAGACGGACCTTGACCTGATGGCGCAGGCGAACATGAACATGACCCGCCTGTTTGCCCACGCTGAACGTGAAGAGTTCTACAGCCTTTGCGACGAACAGGGCATGTTAGTTTTTCAGGATCTTCCGTTCCAATGGGGATACCGGTCAGATGGAGAATTCATCAACCGGGCGGCGGATGTGAGCGCGAGGTTCGTCCGCATGCTGTACAATCACCCGTCTGTAGTATTGTGGTGCTGTCACAGCGAATCCCGGTACCACGACTACAATAAGCTTGATAGCGTTTTGCTGCGCACGGTGCAGCAAAATGACAGGACGCGCCCGGTTCACAGAAACTCGGTACTCGCCGCCGAAGGGAAGCTTCCTGATTTTTTTGCAACGTGGGATGATTTCGCTGACTATGTCCCCAACCATTTAAGTGTAAACTGGGTTGGCTGGTACTGGGGTGAAATCAACGACGCCGAGCATTACAACCCCCTCTTCATAACCGAGTATGGGACCCAGTCGCTGCCGGATGAGGAATCGCTGCGCAAGTTTATTTCTGAAGAGAAGCTGTGGCCGGCGGATCTGGACGCATGGCGGATGCGCGGCTTTCAAGATAACATTTATACGAAAATGATGGGAGATTATCCCGCTACGCTTACCGAGATGATTGAGCGCACACAGGAATACCAGGTCCGGTTTTATAAAGAACACACGGAAGCGCTGCGGAGAAAGAAGTATAAAAACGTAAGTGGGATCCTGCAATTCCACTTCGTAAATACGTGGCCGGCCATTGACTGGTCTATTATTGATTACTACCGGAAACCGAAACGGGCGTTTTACGCTGTAGCAAAAGCTTTTGAGCCGTTGCAGCTTTCCTTTGCGGGCGAGATGGAAGCAGGGGAACAAAGCACGCGTGTAACAATGGAAGCGTGGATTGTGAACGATTTCCGAAGGGAGCTGGAAGGGCATGAGGTCTCATACCGTCTCCTGGATGAAAACGGAACCGTTGTTGAGGAACGAATCGTGCTTGCACCGGTGATTGAAGAGGACTCCTCCCGCTGCTTCGACAGGGCATCTATCAAGGTACCAGCCCACCACCGGATCCTTAAAATCGAAGGAGAACTGCGCGATCAAAACGGCTGCATAGTTGCCCGCAATGATAAAGTGATTTTTCCGAAGCGGAGTGAAAATGAAATCGAAACAGCAGCTAGAGCAAAGGTAGGTTTATAATCAGGATGCTTAAATAAATACAGAATGGAAAAAGCCGCCTCAATTATGGCGGCTTTTTTTTTCTCCCTGAAATTTCCGTTACTACAGTTGCACAACCTGAGCAAACTAGATGAAGGGTTTTAACACAGAAAAAGCAAGGAGAACGCTAATCTCTATAATTTATTTTCAATTGTAATGGAAAAATAAGGGAGGAATATATAATGGTACATAGGATGATTTGTTGTTTTATGCTGTCTCTTTTTCTTTTTACGTGCCCTGTATCCGCTTTGGCAGAAAATGTACCTGACCAAAAGGAGGAAATATCTTCCTTTTTAAAAAATGTTTTCGAGGCACGCAACGGGTTAATCCTTGATCAAAATCCGGAGACGATAAAGAGTTTCTATGCGACCGGTAAAAAGTCAAGTCGTTACGCAATGGAATATGAAATAACAAGGGCTAAATATATGAGTACCTGGGCAAAAAAAAGGGGGGTAAAATTTACCGAAGCCGTAGGAGACACCCGGATTGTCCGTACAAATGTACAGGGAGACACGGCAAAAGTGTCGTTACTGTATTCCTTAAAACTCACATATGAGTACGAGGGGAAACAGTTGAAGCCTCAGTCGTTTGGAGTTGGAACGCGTCACGGCATTACGTTAAAAAAGGTTAACAATAATTGGAATATCTTAAGGGAATGGTACTCCGATCCGCTTGAAGGGGATGAGCGTTTGGTTGCGGACGGCATTGTACAGAGTTCACGCCAAAGCCATCAGACGGAATCCACTCTGCAAAAAAAGCGGATGGGGACAGGAAGAAGGTATGATAGGGAAAAAGCGGTAGCCTACGCTGATAAATATGCCGGAATTGCATGGGGAGCAGGGAATAACAATAGGTATAACCGTAAGTATAAGGATTACCACTATATAGGTGGAGATTGTACAAACTTCGCCTCCCAGGTTCTTGGTGATAAGGAAGAAGGGGGAGGCCTGCCTATGCAGGGGGGATGGTATTACAGGTACAGGCAGGGGGGAGCACAGCCTGGGTCCAAACAGATGCATTCAAAAACTTTCTTCTTTGGAGCGGGTATGGAAAGATGATTGCCCGGGGCTTCCTGCCTGATCTTCTAAAGCCAACCTCCCGCCACCCTGAAGGCGCTCTCGCTGAACTGGAACCTGGAGATTTAATTGGGTACGAAGCACACGGCGATGTCGATCATTTCTCTATCGTTGTAGAGCGAGACAGCAATGGATACCCCCTTGTCGACTCTCACACAGGGGACAGATATCATGTTCCCTGGGATTTGGGGTGGGATAAGACGAATAAATTTGTGCTCATTCATATCAGAGACTGATCATTTTCCCCTCTAAGACATACTCCCAGCGCACGTGTCATATTTTAGAGTAGGACAACGCTTCGGTGGGAGTTGGAGGGGGAAAATGAGGCTTCCGATTTTTTTGCAGCAAATGGCACTTCGAACAGGTGCCATTTTTATTGTAAAGGTGCTAGGTGCTCTTGCTCGAATCCCTTTGTTTCGACTGCTTGGGGCGGAGGGGTAGGTTTATACCAGATGGCCTACTCGTTCTACGGATTAATCCTCACCCTGATTGCTGGTGGATTTCCCACTGCTCTTTCTTTGATGACAGCAAAAAATGCAAATCAGGGAGCCAGGCTCTTTAAACTTTCCTTTTCTTTACTGGGGATCTTAGGAATGGTCATCGGGTTTTTGGCTTATAAGTTCTCCCCGGATATTGCCCTTTATCTGGGGGATTCTCAGTTAACCGCCGCCATCCAGTGTATCGCTCCGGCGCTTGTTATCGCTCCTCTCCTCGCTCTTACCCGTGGATTCATTCAAGGAATGGAACTGTACGGCTCTATCGCCATTTCAGAAATTATTGAGCAGGTAGTTCGCGTCGTAACAATGCTGGCACTTGCGGCTCTCTGGGTGGGCTATGGGAATGGATTTGCCGTAGGCGGGGCGGTTTTCGGGGCATTTACAGGCGGGATTGTCGCGCTGCTTTTCCTGCTTATCCTTCTTAGAGACAACCCTGCTCACATCGCCGGAAAACGCGGGGAGAGGACAACGATAAGTACGCCGGCCCTTTTTTCTTTGCTTTTCCAGGCTTCGCTGGCGATTCTAACGACACGCCTTATCGTTCCAGCGCTGGAGTTTTTGGACGTCCTTATTATTCCGCACCGCCTGCAGGCCTCGGGCCTTACGGTTTCCCAGTCGACTGCCGTATTCGGTGAAATTGCAGGAATGGCGACAACGGTCGTGCATCTCCCGACGATAATTACGGCCGCTCTGTCCCATACGCTGGCAGCGAAAATTACAGGGGATTGGAAAAATAAGAAAAGCAAGCAGTTTTTGCGGCGGTGCCAGCTGGCGATTAACCTCGGGTGGATGTGGGGAATTGGCTCTTCTCTCTTCCTTTATCTTTACCCTTATGAGATTTCCCGCTTGTTATTCGGCACCGAGCAGGCTGTGATGGCGGTCCGGTATATGGCATTGATCCCAGTGCTTACAGGGGTACGCGAAATTACAACAACGATTTTATGGGCACAGGAGCGGCAGAAAGATCCCATCATCGGTTTGATTCTCGGTTCATGCGTTTCGATTCCCCTTTGCTATTTGCTGAGTGGAATCCCGGGGTTTGGATATGAGGGGGCAGTCATTGGAATTCTCTCAATGGAAGTGGTCGCAGTAATCTGGAATATGGCGGTTCTGAAACGGGACAACAGGGCCATATTCTTATTGATTCCTTTGATTTTTGAAACACTGCTATTACTTTTTGGCGGTTTTGCATACTATCTTGCGATAAATTACTTTATGCTTCATGTAAGTCCTCCTCTTCTGGAGTTTGTTCGGTACGCAGCACACATGCTTGTTTTTTACGGGGGAGTGACCGCGTATCTTATTTTTCGTTTTCTAAAAATGAATAACTTGAAATTGTTTACCTAGCAAAGGAACGACGGGGTGCAACTAACTGCTACGGCTTCGCTCCTGATGGCGGATCGATTGACGGGCTGTCATTCAGAAGCAAGAAGTAAGAATCAATAGCCGATGCTATAGAGTGGGCCAGGTGCTGCTGAAGCGCCGGATCCGTCAACTGCTTTAAGTCCTGCTTGTTATTAATGTATCCCATCTCAATAAGCACAGTCGGGCATATAGAGTGGTTCAGTATGTATAACTCCTTCTCTTCCGGGGAAGCTCCGACGTTTTGTACAAATTATTTAATGAATGCTGGACCATATCCGCAAGCATGAAGCTCTGGTTGTTTTTTTGATATAACACGAGGGCTCCTCTGTCCGAGGAACGGGGAGAGAAATTGACATGAAGGCTGACCATGATTTTTGGCGCCAGCTCCTTTGCCAGGTGTTTTCGCTGGGCCAAATCTTTTCGATGCCGCGAATCGGTTTTAAGCCATCCGTTCTCTTCACTTAGCCCGTAATCGCCTGTCCGGTTAATGGCAGCCGTGTAGCCTTTCTTTGCCAGCTGTTTGTACAATATCGTTGCAATCTCCAGTGTAATATCTTTTTCCACCACGTCCCCATACGATGTTCCTCCGTCAACTCCTCCGTGCCCGACATCAATCAGGATATCAACCGGGGTGTGGATACTGTGTGAAGCGCTCACAGGAAGGGGAAAAGTGATGAGGAGAAGGATAAATGCACCAAGTAAGCTTTTCATAATCAACTGTCCGCTCCTCCTTTTTGCAGAACCTAGGATCGTGTGCTTACTTTGCCCTTATTTCATATGATTACTTCTGGTAAATGGAGGGAGCTAAGCAGCCCCTCCCTTTTCTTTATGTTTCAAATAATGATATGATAAAGATTGACCAATTGAATTTACATATAAAGGAGATGTTGCTAATGGCTAAAAAAGGATATATCCAGATGACGAATGGAGAAAAAATTGAATTTGAACTTTACCCTAATGAGGCTCCTGGCACAGTAGCTAACTTTGAGAAATTGGCTAATGAGGGCTTTTATAATGGCCTTAATTTCCACAGAGTCATCCCTGGTTTTGTATCACAGGGGGGATGCCCAAATGGAACCGGGACGGGTGGACCAGGCTACACAATCAAGTGTGAGACGCAAGGAAATCCTCATAAGCATGAGGCAGGTTCCCTGTCCATGGCACACGCAGGAAAAGATACAGGCGGCAGCCAGTTCTTTATTGTCCATGAGCCGCAGCCCCATCTGAATGGCGTCCATACTGTCTTCGGTAAAGTTACCTCAGGCCTTGAGACTGCTAAGGCTATGCGAAATGGAGATAAAATGGAGAAAGTAGAAGTATTTGATGCAGAATAAGAAAGCTTAAGGTATTCGATACCTGAGCAATTGAATAAGCAAGGAGGTAAAGGGAGAGCTGTAAAAGGCTCTCTCTTTCTTATGTGCATATATTTATCTATCACAGGACAATCGCCGTGCCATATGGTAGCAAATGGCATAATGTATGTAAGGAACGAATTGGAAATAAATTTAGACAAGGAGATGGGGCAGGTGAAGATAGGGGACGTGGGAATTGAGAAGGTTTCACGTTCGCCACTCGTATCGGTTATCATACCGGCAAAAAATGAATCGCGAACGATTGTGCAGGTCATCCGGGGAGCGAAAAGCATTTCGCCTGATATGACGGAAGTGATTGTCGTTTGTAACGGCACAACGGATAGAACAGCGGCTTTAGCAAGAAAGTCAGGGGCGAGGGTCCTTGTGATTGAAGAGGCAGTCGGCCTTGATGTTGGGCGAGCCATCGGCGCGAAACATGCCAGGGGTGACATTCTGTTGTTTATTGACGCTGATTTTACTATCCCTGCTGCTTTATTGTGCAAATACGTGACGGAGGTAAAGAGCGGCTCAGATCTTGTGCTAAATGGCTATTCAGGATCCCGGACGGAGACGACGATTCATTCAACGTCACAGGCAAAAAGGCTGTTAAATAAAATGGCCGGCCGCCCCGATTTACAAGGGAGCTCGATGACAACGGTTCCCCATGCGATAAGCAGAAGGGCACTTGAAGTTATTGGATATGAATCGCTGGCCGTTCCCCCGCAGGCACAGGTAAAGGCGATCATTGCCGGACTTAAAATTGCAAGGACAGATACAATCAATGTAGCAAAATTAAATAAGAAGCGAGCGGCACGCAGAGAGGAAGTTACGAATCTTGTGCTTGGCGACCACTGCGAGGCGATTGCTTATTTACTTTCATCCCAGGGAAAGAGGGGAGGATTCACGGATTTTTTGCGAAAAAGGGACGTTTTATGCGCAGAACGTGAGGAAGAAACAACTGTTCATGCGGGGCAGGAGGCGATGAATGGTAATGGAAGGGCTGAAAAATCTTGAACTTCTGCTGCAAAACTCACAAAAGCTTTCTATTATTGTATGCGCACGAAATGAAGAAGAAACAATAGGTCCACTGCTTACGAATTTATATGCTCTATTTCCAAAAGAAATTATTGTCATTGAAAATGGCTCAACCGATAAGACAAAAGAAATCTGCCAGCAGCGGCATGTGAAATGTATCTCGTATTGTTTTACATTAGGGCATGACGTTGGCCGGGCTATCGGCGCGCAAAAGGCGACCGGGGAAGTGCTGCTGTTTCTGGACGCCGATATTGCTTTTCAAGCAGAAGAACTCGCCCCCTTTATCACAGCATGCTATTCCGGGGCAGATATAGCGCTTAATAACCTGAACCTATTTTATACACGCTCTTCTATGATTGATTATGTGAGCATGGCCAAAGCTTTTCTAAACAGGGCACTTCTGCTGCCGCATCTGGGCTACTCTTCCCTTACGGCAATTCCTCACGCAATGAAGAAAGAAGCAGCAGAAGCCATCGGGTTTGAGCAGCTTTCCGTTCCCCCGAAAGCCCAGGCCATTGCTGCGCTGGAAGGATTAAAGATTGAGCATGGGGGCAGCGTAAATGTATTTAAAACAAACAGGCGAAGGGACGTTCATTTTGGTGAAGTAAATGAAGTAGAAAATATGATACTGGGCGACCACCTCGAAGCTCTGGAATACGTTCAATCGATACGAGGGAGCCGTTCCTTGCTCACCGATACAATTAGAAAGAGAAGTTTCATTAATACGCTGTAGAAAAAATGGGGGGACTTAAAAAATATAACAGGTAATAAAGGAAGGGACATAGGATGTGCCTCATAAAAAAAGACGGTGAACATATGCCGCGCAGCAAGTCTGTAGCGGTTATTGGATTGGGATACGTAGGTCTTCCCCTTGCAGGCTTGTTTGTAAAAAAGGGCTGCTACGTAGTTGGAATTGACCTGGATGGCCGAAAGATTAAACGATTGAACGATAAAAAAAGCTATTTATCCGATCTGGAAGACCGGGAAATTGCTGCCCTAATGGAAAGCGGGCGATTTACCCCGACGACTGATTATGCTGCCGTTCAATCGGCAGGCAGTGTGATTATATGCGTGCCGACTCCTCTGCATGATAGAAAGCCTAACCTATCCTACATCGACTCCGCCATACAAAACATGCTCCCCCACCTGCAGTCAAACCAATTAATTATTTTGGAGAGTTCGACATATCCCGGAACAACAGAAGATTATGTGAAGCCTATTCTGGAAAACGGAACGTTTACAATAGGGGAAAATCTGTTTCTTGGCTATTCACCGGAGAGGGTGGACCCCGGAAATAAAGAAATGTCCATTGCGCAAATTCCCAAAATTATTAGTGGTGTAACAAGCATGTGCTTAAAACGAGTAGATGATTTGTATAGCGCGGTATTTAAGGAAGTTGTCCAGGTGTCTTCACCCCGGGTGGCGGAGTTTTCAAAAATGATTGAAAACAGCCAGCGGTTGATTAACATTTCCTTTATAAATGAAGTGAATTTGCTTGCCAACAAGATGAAGGTCAACCTGTGGGAGGTTATTGAGGCGGCAAAGACAAAGCCGATGGGCTTCACTCCTTATTATCCGAGTGCCGGTATAGGGGGGCACTGCATCCCTGTCGATCCGTTTTTTCTGTCGTGGGTAGGAATGCAGGAGGGAGTTCCCCTTACAATGATTCACCAGGCCGGCCTTATTAACGATATGATTCCCCATTTTATTGTCCATCGGGTAGCCGATCTTTTGTCTGCTAACAGTATCCCCGAACAGGGGGCAAACATCGGCGTTATCGGTCTTACGTACAAAAAAGATGTGAATGATATTCGGGAGTCGGCTTCGCTGAAAGTAATTGAACTGCTGCAGCACAGGAGAATGAAGGTGTCGATACATGATCCTGTCTACTTGGAGGATGTCCGGCAGGGAACGGAACGCTTCTCATTAACTGCAAAGGAATTAGGCGGATTTGATATCACCCTCATTCTTGTTGATCATTCCTTCGTAGATTGGAAGCAGGTTGTCAAGCATAGCCGCCGTGTCATTGATACGCGTAATGCAACGAAGCATTTATCGGATGCTCGCATCGTTCGTATTTAACCGGATAGGTGGGGGGAAACAATGAAAGGGTGCAAAATCTTTTTTTTAGACCACCGCTCTAACTATATTAATAGTTTGGGTGACGCGCTGGGTCAGCTGGGCCATCAGATTTTTTTTCAATCATCATGGCGAATAGAGGAGATAGAGCAAGGGATTTCTCATTTTAAACCGGATATTTTAATTACCGCAGGATGTGACAGCCCGCTTTACGTTCCTTCCATCGATTCACTTCCGGATATCTGTCGGAAATATGGCGTGTTTCATTTGTACTGGGCAACGGAAGACAAAATTCACCACGAAAGATGGTCTCTTCCTTTTGTCCGGAGGGTTCAACCAGATTACGTATGGACGATTCATCCTGAATGTACCGAAAGCTATCAGGCAATTAACATTCCTGCCAGCTATTTAAACTTCTGCTTCAATCCCCGCCTTTTTCCGGCAAAATCTCCTTCCAACGATGAATATTATGACATCTCCTTTATTGGTACGACTCATCTTAGCGAAAAGACATACCGGTACGACAGCTTGCGCCAACTGCTTATCCCCCTTGTGAAATCGAATATCCGAACAGATATATGGGGATACGGCTGGGAAGAGGAACAAGACGTTATCGCCCGGCACTTTGAAGTTGAGATTCCGCAGGAATGGATACATGGCTTTCTCCCCTACAAAAATACGGCAGAAATTTACCATAAGTCAAAAATGATCCTGGGTGTGCAGAATGCACTGGATCAGGTTACGCAGCGAACGTTTGAAATTCTCGGTGCAGGGGGATTCATGATTGCGAGCAAAACACCCGAGCTGTGCCGCCTGTTTTCAGATGGCATAGACATTGTGTTATCAGGTGGTCCGGAAGAGACAATCGAGCTTGTTTCGCATTATTTAGCACAGCCGGAAAAAAGGCAGGAAATCGGCGAAAGGGCCCGGGAAAAAGTGCTTCAAAATTATACGTATGATCGTCAACTAAAGAAAATATGGCCGGAACTGGAGAAGGCTATTTTAAAAAAGAAGGTGAGTTTCTAAATGATTCCGTTGGTTCATTTGCAAAGGCAATTTCAATCAATAAAAGCTGACATCGTACGGGAGATGGAAAATGTAATTACAAACGGCCGCTATATACTTGGACCTAAAGTAGCCGAATTGGAAGAAAAGATTGCCCATAGGTTAGGTGTCAGTGAGGTTGTTTCCGTAGCGAATGGCACAGATGCGCTTGTTCTCACGCTCGAAGCCTATGGAATTGGAGCGGGTGACGAAGTGATTACCACGCCCTTTACCTTTTTTGCTACAGCAGAAGCGATTTCGCGGGTAGGGGCTACTCCTGTTTTTGTGGATATTAATCCTGACACGTACAATATTGACGTAAGCAAAATAGAAGAGAGGATCACAGCTATAACAAAGGCGATCCTTCCTGTCCATCTTTTCGGCCAGCCGGCTGATATGGATGAAATCAATCAGATCGCGCGCAAGCATGGCCTTCGCGTCATTGAAGACGCGTGCCAGGCTTTTGGCGCTGCATATAAAGAGCGCCCGGTTGGAAGCCTGGCAGACGCTGCATGTTTCTCCTTTTTCCCTACGAAAAACTTAGGGACCATGGGAGATGGCGGAATGATTACGACATCAGACGGAGAGCTCGCCGCAAGGATTCGTAAACTCCGCCACCATGGCAGCACAAAAAAATACTACCATGATTCTATCGGGTCCAATAGCCGTTTAGATGAATTGCATGCCGCTATACTGCTGCTCTGTTTACAAAAAATAGACAGCTGGAATGAAAAAAGAAGAGAGTTAGCTGAAAGGTACCATCAAAAGCTGCACAATCTATCCTTTCTGCACATTGCCCCCGCAGAACGGGATCGGACACACATTTACCATCTTTTCTGTGTTGAGAGTTCCAGGCGGGACGAAGCAATCAAATGGCTGACCCGCCACCAGATTCAGAGCGGTGTTTATTATCCGTGCCCGCTTCACCTTCAAGAAGTGTATTCCAATCTCTCGTATAAGCCGGGTGATTTTCCTGTAACAGAGAGAATGTCTGAGCGGCTCTTGGCGCTGCCGATGAGTCCTTTCCTGCTGGAAGGTGAACAGGATTATATTATCGAGACGCTGCGCCGTTTTGGGGGTGAGTAGAAATGGCTGTGCGTTTTGGACTGATTGGATGCGGAAGAATTGCCGAACGGCATATCCGAACGTTATCCCGGTGCCAGGGAGCGGAACTTATTGCTGTTAGTGATATTCAGGAAGAGAGAATGAATGAGGCGGAGCATTTATACAGCACGCTTACGAGTGAAAGTAAACCCATTCACAAATACGCAGATTACAGCAAATTGCTTCTCAATCCAGATATTGACGTGATTGTCATTTCAACGCTGTCCGGCCTTCACGCATCCATTACGAAACAGGCGCTTCTCATGAATAAGCATATCGTGCTGGAGAAGCCAATCGCGCTTTCATTGAAAGATGCGAACGATATTATCGAACTTGCACAGGATAACGGACGGCATGTTCTAGTATGCCAGCAGCTTCGCTACCGGCCCATTATGTGTGAAATCAAACAGCTAGTGGACAGCGGAGCAATAGGAAAAATATATCTGGGTGTTGTTACCATGCGGATCCAGCGCTCCCCCGAGTATTATTCAGCTGCCCCCTGGAGGGGGAGTTGGGCAGAAGACGGTGGAATGCTCATCAACCAGGGGATTCATTTTATTGATTTATTGCAATGGTTTTTAGGGGATGTGCAGCAAATTTATGGAGAGATGACCAGGGGAGCACTTCCCAAGCAGACGGAGGATGTGGCACTCGGCATTCTTACCTTTAAAAACAAAGCCAAAGGGGTTATTGAAGCAAATTCGATTACGTACCCGAAAAATCTGGATAACGCCATTTCCCTGTTTGGGGAAAAGGGCACCATTTCCATTGGCGGAGCTTCCTTTGATAAAATCTACCGCTGGTCTATCGCGGATCATCCGGAAACAGAAGAGAGCTTAGAGCAGCTTTTGCAAAACCGGGATGAGCATTACTATATGTATGAAGATTTACTTCACGTTCTCGCAAAGAAGAAGAAACACGTCCTTGTTGATGCCAATGAGGGTAAGCGGGCCATTGAAACGATTTTTGGCTTATACCAATCAGCCATTACACGTCAGCCTGTACCACTGCCCCTTCCCTCGTTTTCAACGAGTAATATGGCAGGGGAAACAGGGTGGTTTTTATGAAATATGGCAATGTACTTGTTACAGGCGGCGCTGGATTCCTTGGTTCCCAACTGCTGCAAAGGCTTGTGACTAAAGCGAAGCACGTGTACGTAATTGACGATCTTTCCACAGGTAATCGGGCATCGTTGCCTAAAGCCGCTAATCTTACGTTTTACGAAGATAGCATCACGAATGAAAAGCTGCTTGAGACAGTGCTTCCTAAAGTAGAATGGATTTTCCATCTGGCCTGCCGTAACCTTGTTTTATCAGCACAAGACTTACGGTCAGATTTAGATGTGAACTTGCTTGGCGGCTTTTTGCTGCTGCAAAAAGCGAAAGACTATTGCCCGAATTTAAAACGATTTGTTTACACCTCTACCGCTTCCGTATACGGTAATGCTTCGACAATCCCAACGCCTGAATCCTATTACCGCATTACCCTCCCTTATTCAGCAAGCAAGTTTTCCGCCGAACATTACTGCCAGGTGTTTTATCATATGTATAACCTGCCTGTCACCATCCTTCGCTTCTCCAACGTATATGGTCCTGGCCAGCTTTCATCCAATCCATACTGCGGTGTTATCGCTAAGTTCTTTGAAGCGATTATGTCCGGTGATCCTATCATTATTTATGATGACGGGACACAGACAAGAGATTTTACGTTTGTTGAAGATGCTATCGATGCTGTCATTGCGGCCAGCACACATCCAACAACAGTGGGGAAAGTTTACAACATAGGTACAGGCACAGAAACGAGGATAAACCAGTTAGCCGATACAGTTATACAGATTATGGGGTATAAAGCATATCCAACACGTTTCCTTCCAGGGAGAGAAGTGGATAAAGTCTACCGGCGTGCAGTAGACCCAACCGCGCTTCAAACAGATATAGCATGGTCTGCCCGTTATTCTATCCAGGAAGGAATTGCCAAGACGTATCATTGGCTTAAAGGAGGGGGGAGTGTGTGAAGATTTTCCATGGAATTATTGAAATTGCAGGGCAGATGGGGATCTTGAGCGGTGAGCTAAAAAGAAGGGGACATATTGCCGTTGGGTATAACACCTTCCATTCTTATTTAGGCTACCGGGATCACTTGATTAACACAAATGTCATAGAAATCGAAAACACGTATCACCACCTCATCAACTTCTTTGATTTATTTCATTTTCACTATGCAAGTTCTATGATACCTGATTTTTCTGACCTCGCATTAATTAAAGACAAAGGAAAAAAAATGATCATGCACCACTGGGGTAACGATGTTCGATTTCATGAACAGGCACGAATAAACAACCCTTATGCATATACCGGGGATTCCCCGCCCAATGAGGTTATGGATAGGAAGCTGTCAAAGATTAGCCAATATATTGATGAAGCCATTGTACAGGATTACGAAGTGCTTGCTTATGTAAAACCGTATTACAAAAAGGTTCATATTCTTCCGATCGCTATCGATTTAAAGCGATTCACCCCCTTATTTCCATCTACAATGCAAGAAAAACCGCTTATTGTTCACGCACCTACCAACCCGGCTTTTAAGGGAACTGCCCACATTGAAAGAGTAATTGAAAAGCTTCGTGCCACGCATGATTTTGAGTATCGCCGTATCGAAAAAATGAATCATGAGCAGGCAGTTATGCTGTACAAAGAGGCCGATATTATTGTTGACCAAATCCTCTGCGGATCGTATGGGCTGCTTAACGTCGAATCAATGGCTCTCGGTAAGCCTGTTGTCGCTTATATTCGCCCGGATCTTATTCCATCATTTCCATCAGAGCTGCCTGTCATTAATGCAAATCCGGATACGATCTATGAGCAGATAAAAATGCTGCTCGATAATCCTGAACTCCGATATGAAAGGGGGGTTGCAGGACGAATATACGCAGAAAAATATCACGCCATTGATGTAATAGGCGATAAGCTGCTTGCCATTTATTCTGAATTACAACGGTAGAGGAGGGGACATCGGTGTTACCTTTTGAAAAAAGTATGTTTTTTATCCCGAATCGATTGTACACCAGCAGGGATGAGATGTATGTATCGTTTAATATTGCGGACATACCAACGGATATGCAGATAACAGCAATGGTGCTGCATGTACCTATCCCGGATGCTGCCTTTTTTTCTCAAATAACGTTGCAGGAAATTACAGCCGGATGGGATGAGGGGTTGATGCGAATAGGATATAGACCGCCTCTGGCCGCTGTAATTGAACCGACAGAACCGATACGTTCCGGTGAAGACGCAACGTTTGATATAAAAGAGCTTGAATATGACTGGCGGTTTAGAAGCCTGGAAAACCATGGAGTATATGTGAAGTTTTCTAATGCGGAAGGCACGGTGTGCAGCGAAGAAAACCCGCCTTATCTTCTTATCACAACAACATAAAGATGAAAAAAGGCCCTGTTTCTTACCGAAACAGGGCCTTGACGTGGTGTCCATTTTTTCTTCTCTTATTTAGTATTTTATTTCCGGGTAGGAAATCTTCGTGTATAACCCTCTGATAAACGTATATAAACGGATATAATCGACAAATCGTGTCTGGTATATTTCTTTCATTATTTGATTTGGAAACTGATAGACGATAATTGACTCCTTCATATAATTGTTTTTTTCCGGAAGACCTAAATTCAGATAATCCAGCAGGTGGGTATCGCTGTATAGCAATCCCTTGCCAAAGGTAATCTGCAACCCTGTGTGATAGAATTTAGAGAAATGGGAAGCATAAGTAATCCATTGATAATCATAGCTTGTATTGCCGTAATAGTTAGGATTAATAGCGGTTACGTCAAACCCGAGTTCTTTCCAGGTTGTCACCCCGTACGAACCATAATTAGGAAGCCACATACTGTATAAACCTTTCGTTCTAATATAGCCATTTACCCGTTTAACGAGCTCTGCATCATACGGATCGATAGCTTCTCTTTGCCAATGAAAACCGCGGAAATTCAGCTTACTATGGAGGGAAGTTTCCGCTTTCCAGCGGTCTAAGAATCGGTCAATCCACCATGTGACAGCGATGTACCTGTGATCGTCTGATTTAAAATTCAGGTTTTGATTTTCTATAACTCCAAAATTATCTTGGGGCGGATATGGATAAGGAATGGATACCCATACATCAAGGGGGGACTTCGGGGAGGTTAGAAGGAGCGCTTGAAAGTTTTGCTCCGGTGCAAACAACGCTTCAATCCACTGCAGCCAATCGATATGATCGGCAGGCTTCCCAAACCCAACGTAGAGCGGATAAATAAAATAGCCTTCCCTTATGGAAATACTATTAAAGATAAAACCCCCAAACATTCTGTCAATTCCTTTTCCGTTAATCATATAAGAAACATACGGTTGTAGATCAGCGGCATTCCAGGACTGTTTATCTCCTGCTAATAAACCTCCGCATGGCAGCATACAAATATGATTTTGAATCGGGGAATCCGTGGAAGACAAGTAGCCTAACGGTGATGTGTTTAACATGCCTATGTCACACCTTCCAATGTTAATATTCTACTTGTACAGCATATGAAGGGCAGAAGGGATTCGTATTTATCTTTTGGCCTAATTTTCCTTTTCTTGCCTAATTTCCTTTCAGTGAATGACGGGTTGGCATAAGACTGAATACATCATAGTAAAGGCTTCCTTCGAGGGGGAATCAGTGTGCGGATTGTTCATGCACCAACGGAGATAGCAGGCCAGATGGGGATTCTTTGCCATGGGCTACGCAAAGCAGGGATGGAGGTAAATGGATATAACTGGTTTCATTCCTATATTGGATATAAAGAAAATATCATGAATACAGATGCGTATGAACTGGCCAAAATCGTCGACCCAATTATTCAGCACTGCGATGTTATTCATTATCACAATGGAAACACGATGGTCGCTAATTATAACGATTTACCTTATGCTGCAAATACCGGAAAGAAACTTGTCATGCATCACTGGGGTAACGATGTACGCACTTCAAAATGGGTTAAAGAACTAAACCCCTACCCTCTTCCCTCCAGCTACCTGTCCGATGAAAGCATCCATCATCAGCTTGTCTTCTTTTCTCGTTATATCGATACCGCTATTGTTCAAGACTACGAGGTGTATCCATACGTACGTGATTATTATAAAAATGTGTGTGTTCTTCCGTTAGCATGCAGAACGGAGCGATTCACACCTGTTTTTCCATCGCCGGATAATTTGCATCCTATTATTATTCATGCCCCTACCAACCGCGAATTTAAAGGATCGGCCCATGTTGAACGGGCGATTGAACAAGTGAAAAAAGAATCTCAATTTACGTATATAGCGATAGAAAAAATGAGTCATCAACAGGCTCTGCAGGCTTATTCCGCCGCCGATATTATCATTGACCAAATTATGTGCGGCTCATACGGCGTACTCAGTGTAGAAGCGATGGCGCTGGGAAAAGTGGTTGTCGCTTTTATAAGAGAGGATGTTCGCAAAGAAATGCCGGAAGATTTGCCGATCGTTATCGCAAATCAGGATACTCTGCACGATGTATTGAAATATTTAATCATGAACCCCGAACTGCGCCATGAGATAGGAAAAAAAAAGCCGGGAGTATGTAGAGAAGTATCATGCTGTTGAAAAGGTAACGGCTAACTTACTATCCATTTACCGGCAACTCTAGTTTCACCGAGGATGTGAAAAGGGTGAGTACAGAAAAAAAGAAAGTAATTCATGCACCGCTGGAAATTGCAGGCCAGGTAGGATTACTGTGCGAATTTTTACGAAAGGCAGGCTATCATGCCACCGGGTACAATTATTACACTACGTACTTAAACTATCAAAAAATTATGAACGTCGACGTATTTGAACTTATGAAAATAATAGAGCCTGCAATCGAATTCTATGATTTGTTTCACTTTCACAACGGGTATACATTTATCGACGACTACCGGGATATTGAGATGATAGGCAGCAAAGGAAAAAAAATGATTATGCACCATAGAGGAAATGACGTGCGTGCGAGAACCCTGGCTGCCAGAGGAGCAGGCTATGTGAATCCTTATGTGAATGCGGATTGCTCTTTACCAGACGAGCAAATTCATGAGAACTTACTCCGTTTTTCAAAAACAATGTCGGCGGCCATTGTTCAGGATTTCGAGCTCTATTATTACGTTATCGATTATTATCGGGCCCATGGGAAAAACGTGTATGTTTTGCCAAGGCTTATTGATACATCTGTTGTTCTCCCTGTTTATACAGCGGAAAGAAAGGAACCTCCACTCGTGATTCACGCTCCTACCAATCGTGATTTTAAAGGTTCAGCTATTATAGATGCGGTAATCGAGCGGCTCCAAACAGAGATACCGTTACGGTACAAGAGGATCGAGCAAATGAGCCACGAGGAAGCACTGCAGTTATATAAGAAAGCCGACATTGTTATTGACCAAATTCTCTGCGGAGCGTATGGGAATTTAAGTGTGGAGGCGATGGCGCTCGGTAAACCTGTTATTTGCTATATACGGCCCGATTTGGTTTCTCTTTATCCAAAGGATTTGCCCATTGTTTCAGCAAATCCTGAGACTTTATATTATGTGTTAAAAGAACTGGCGCAAGATAAAGAACACCGCATTCACCTTGGCCGGCAGGGGCGAAAGTTTGTAGAGGCGCACCATGAAGCGTCAAGGGTTATTCAGCAGCTGCTGAAAATTTATGAGACGGTACTAAGCCAATAAAAGCTGGGAGGAAATTAAGTTGCCCCATGATCCCTCAATCGTGTTTGGGAAAAATGTCGTTTTAGGAGAACATGTTGTGATTGAACCGGGTGTGTTGGTTGGAGATAATGCTGTAATTGGAAATTATGTCGTGATAAAAAAGGGAACCGTTCTCGGTAATGATGTAATGATTGGCGACCTGGTCGTACTTGGAAAAGAGCCGGCGTCAAGTAAAAAAATGGCCCGTAAGCCGCAAAAAACACTTCCTCCCCTACATGTTAAAGACAATGTGAAAATCGGATGCAATACGGTTATTTATTGCGGTGTTGTATTGGATAATGATGTGCTGGTCGGCGATTTAGCAAGCATCCGGGAAGAGGTCTATGTAGGCCAGTCAAGCATTATTGGACGCAATGTTATCGTAGAGCCGAATACAACGATCGGAAGCCGTGTGACGATACAGACGGGAAGCTATATTACTGCAGATATGGTTATTGAGGATGAAGTATTCATTGGTCCCTGCTGCTCCTCCTCCAACGACAAATATATGGGAATGGGGAATTTTAAACACCAGGGACCGATAGTAAAACGGGGGGCTAAAATCGGAAATAACGCTACGCTCTTGCCCGCAATTACAATCGGAGAGAAGAGCATTGTAGGCGCTGGAACCGTTGTGACACGCGATGTTCCGGCGGGGAAAACGATTGTCGGAAACCCCGGCCGGCTGTTGCCATAAGAAAAAGGAAAGAGTGAGGCAAATGAAAATCATTCATGGTCCTATTGAAATTGCCGGTCAGATGGGAATTCTTTGCGGGGCTTTAAAAGAGATGGGCCACCATGCATACGGGTACAATTACTTCCAAACCTATCTGCAATACAAAGAAAACATTATCAACTCCGACCTATTTGAAATCGGAAAAATTGCGGGGGACGTTATTAATTATTTTGATATTTTCCATTTTCATTATGCTTCAACATTCTTACCCGATTATAAGGACCTGGAACTGTTAGCCCGGATCGGAAAACCTATCATTATGCATCACTGGGGAAATGATGTACGTAAAACAAGCATTGCCCTGCTAAACAACTCCTATGTATATACAGGTGATTCTCCCTCTGAGGATGAAATCGATAGGAAGTTGACAAAGATAGGGAAGTTCGCTTCAGCGGCGATCGTACAGGATTATGAAGTGCTTCCGTATGTGGCTCCTTATTATAAAAAGGTGTTTGTCCTGCCACTGGCTCTTAACCTTACGAGGTTTATCCCAGCCTACCCCGAGCCATTTAACAATGTACCCCTTGTTATACACGCTCCAACAAACCCGGAATTTAAAGGCACAGCAGCAGTAGAAAAGGTAATTAAGGAGCTTGAAAAGGTTGCGACTTTCCAATATAAGCGTATAGAGAACATGAGTCACGAGGAAGCTGTCAGGTTGTATAATCAAGCTGATATTATTATTGATCAAATATTATGTGGTTCTTACGGCCTGCTCAGTGTCGAAGCAATGGCACTGGGCAAACCTGTTATTGCATTTATTCGGGATGACCTGGTATCGGGCTATGAAATAACACCGCCTATTTGTAATGCAAACCCAGATACCCTCTATACTGTATTGAAAGATTTGCTATCTTCGGGGGAAGTTCGGCGGCAAAAAGGCATGGCGGGCAGGAAATTTGTAGAAAGCTATCATGACAGCCGCCTCGTTGCGAAGCAGCTCGTTACGATATACGGTAATCTCTAATCCTTCAAAAAGCAGCGAATTGGACTCGGCCAATCTGGCTGTTTTTTGTTTGTTTTCCTATTTTTTAGGCAGCAGCCTTATCCCTAATCATGGGACGTTTTCATACGATAAAAGAAAGCGAAATGAAGAAAGCGGGATTCCTACGTGAAAAATAGAGAACAGGTTGTTCGGACGGTTCGTAAATTTAACATCACACCCAAGGAAGTTCACTTTATCAAATCAGGTGTATACCGCCTTGTCACTTCCACCGGCCGGGCGTACTGCTTGAAGCGTATGAGATATTCCCCCGAGCGTTTGCGCTGGATGGATGAAGTGTTACAGATGGTTCAAAAACAAGGTTTTTCCGCACTAGCCTGGAGAAATCCAAAAACGAGAGCAGGAAAGACTTTATTTGTCAGGGTTGGCCAGAAACGGCACCCTTATATTTTAACACCATGGATTCCCGGATGTACGCCTGAACCGGATGCTGCCGGGCAAATGTACACCTGTGCGGAAGCACTCGCCCGGTTCCACCATGTGGGGCGAGGCATTGATATTCCTTCACACGGAGCGACCAGCCTTCTTGGCGAATGGCCGCGAATACTGGGAGCAAGGGCAGAACTTCTGAAGCGCCATGTGAAAAAAGCGAAGGAAAATTCCGAGAGGGCAGGGGTAAACGAAATACTGCGGGAGCACGGGGAATGGCTAATCGGGCGAGCCGATCATGCCCTTGATATACTTGCACGTTCCGATTATACCGAGCTTTGTGAGAAGGCGGGAGAAACCGGTTCCCTCTGTCACGGGGACAGCGGCCCGAAAAACTTTGTTATCGCACGTTCAGAACCTTACCTCATTGATTTTGAAACCTTGCGAATTGATTTGCGCGTGTATGATTTGTTCCGCCTCGTTCGGCTGGCATGCAAAAATAAAGGGTGGGAGTTTTCCATCGCCCGCAATATCCTTGATGGGTATCAGGCCGTATCTGAATTAGTGCCGGCTGAATATGAGCTTCTGCAAGTGTGGCTGCAATTTCCTCATAAAGCCTGCAAGCTCCTTGCTTCTTATGAGAATGCGGGACTCAAGTACCGAAAACAGCTTGAGCAAAAGCTTGAGAAATCAATAAAAGATGAGCAGCATCTTCCCGCGTTCTTCAAGTACTATGATGACTACGCAAACAAGGAGTGACGGGCATGCGGTTGTGGATTCTGACAAATGAGTATAAGCCTTACATTATCGGCGGGCTTGGCATTGTTGCGACCAATCTCACAAAAGCGATGTCAGCGCAAAGCGGAACGGATATCACTGTATATTCCGGACATTCTTCTCACAAAGCAAGTGAGGAACAGCGAAACGGCGTCCGAGTGGTTCGCTTTCCCCGCACCATGCCGTACTTTTCAAAGAACTACCGCGCCTTCCTCCCCTCCGCCTTCTCAGGCTGGCTGAGAAAGAATAGAGGGAGCGCGCCGCAGCTTATCCATGTGCATAGTGTGCAATTTGGAGAGACGGCAGCGTACTTGAAAAAGAAATATAACGTTCCCGTAATCTATACGTGCCATTCCCTTGTTACGATTGAAAGGAAGGCATCATTGAGGGATGCGGCCGCAAAGAGGCAGGAGAAACTGCTTCAAGTTGCCGATGCCATCGTCGTTCCGAGCGAATGGCAGCGAACCAAAGTAAAACAGTATTATCCGTTCTGCAACGATAAACTGCACGTGATTGAGAATGGGATCCAGATAAAAAAGACGGGAGGAAGCAGGGGCGCCTCTCGCTACAAGCTTCTTTATATCGGCCGGCTGGTCCGGTCCAAAGGGATTGAGGAACTGCTTCATGCCGTTTCACTTCTGGCGAAAAGTAACAGCCGTGTAACGCTTGATGTTGTAGGAAGCGGATCACCCGCCTACTCCTGGCGGTTGAATGCACTGGCCCGAAAATACGGAATAAGCAAGCGGATACGGTGGCATGGCTTTCAGAAACCCCAGGTGGTACAGAAGTTATACTCCTCCTATGGGGCTGTTATTGTTCCCAGCCGCCATGAATCATTCGGCCTTGTAGCGCTGGAAACGCTGGCTCATCGGGTCCCTTTAATCGCTACGCAGGCAGGCGGGCTTTCTAGCTTTGTAAATGCGGAGGTGGCGGAGGTCATTCCGACAGTATCAGGCCCATCCATTGCGGGCGCAATCCACAGGGTGTGGAAGAACAGGGAGCTTACTAAAAAACGGGTGGAAGCGGGGTACCGTTCGGCCCTTCAATACGATTGGACCAGGGCGGCTGCCGCTTATCAGAATTTGTTTCTATCTTATTTGCCGGCAGGGAGGGGGCAGGATGAACGAACAGGAATGGAAGCTTAAAGAAACCTGGAAAGCAAAGCGGCAGGGCTATGTCTGGATTGTTGAGAACCGGGAGGGGGACCGCGGTTATTTTAAATTTACGACAAGAAGCCAGTGGTATTATGCCGGGCCCATGGTGGCAAACGAATGGGTTGCGGCAGCGCTCGCAAGGCAGCTCGGTTTTCCTGTAGCAAGGCTTGAAATCGCAGTTGTCCGGGGACCGGACGGGCGCGTGCGGAAGGGAATCGTTTCGATAGAAAACAAGGCTGCTGAAGTCGTAACGTGGCGTAATGCGGGTGAAGAGATTCGTAAACTGCCGGAGAAGTATGTGAATCAAATGGATTACCTGTGCGGGCTTGTTGTTTTTGATGCCTGGATTGCTAACATCGATAGGGCGATGGGGAAAAATCTCATTCTTTACCGGAATCAGACGGACGAGAAATATAATTGGTACCTTATCGATCACGGGCATGCTCTGTATGGTTCGCCACGGAAATGGAAGAGAGGAAAATGGGATGCTCCCTTATGGCAAAAACTGTGGCGTTTTTACCACGTACCGCAAGGGCTGCTTCGCCTGCAGTCCTCTCTTCCTGCACTTGAGTCTATGATTAAGAGGATAGAGAGCCTGGATCGGACGCAGATTGATGCTGCACTGTACAGCGTGCCGAAGGGCTTTCTGAAAGAAAAACAAAGAATATTTATGAGGCGGATGCTCCTGCAGCGGCAGAAACAAACAGGAATGATGATGAAACGCTGGCTCGCTTATAAAGGAACAAAGGAATATAACAACAAGGAAACGGGGAGGTGATTGGTTTGAAGCTGCTCATCATAGCGCCCCCCATGCATCCGGTCTCCTCAACAACTGGCAGCTCAGTGGAAATCGCCATTTACCAAATCGCAAAGCGAATCTCTCGTTCCCATGAAGTAACTGTGCTCGGCAGGAAGGGTGAGAGATTACCGGCTTTTTCGCGGAGAAGGAACCTCACATTTGTAAGAGTCCTTCCGGGGAATGGCTACGTAAGGAGAGCGATTCGTTATGCAAAGAAAGGCCAATTTGACTGCATCCAGGTAGAAAACCGCCCGAAGTACATCCTTGATTTACGTGTCCATTTCCCCTCGACGCCTCTTATTCTTGTTCTCCATTCCTTCACCTTTTTAGATGCGCTTCCGATTGAAATAAGAAGAACAGTTATTCAGCAGGCAGACGCTATCATTTGCAATAGCCATTACGTGCAGGAAGCGTACAAACGGCAGTTCCCCGATAATGCGCACAAGTTTCACGCGATTCACCTGGGCGTGGATGTGACCCGCTTTTCCTTCCCTGGCATGGCCAGAAAGAATCGGGAATTATCGCGTCACTCCCTCGAACGTACGTTTAATATTCTATATGCAGGCCGGGTTGTCCCGCGCAAAGGCGTCCATATTCTTATCAAAGCGGCTGGCTATGTGAGAGAGAAATATCCTTTTGTACGACTCCTCATTGCCGGTCCGTGCAACAGTGAGAAGTATAAAGCCCGGCTTATGGCGGAAGCGCAGCGCTGCAGAGTGCCTGTCCGCTTTATTGGTCCGGTCAAGCCGCACCGGATGCACAAAGTATACTGGCTTGGAGATTGTTTCGTCTGCCCTACACAATATGAGGAGGCATTTGGCCTTGTGAACGTTGAAGCAATGGCGAGCCGGCTGCCCGTCATCGCCTCCAGACGGGGCGGAATTCCGGAAATCATTGACGAACAGACAGGAATTCTCGTCGCGGATTATCAGGATCCGGCAGCTTTTGCCCGGGCCATTGAGAGAATTATTACGATGCCGACGTTTGGAAGGGTGCTGTCAAAAGGGGCGGAGAGAAAAGCTGCCCAGCAATTCGACTGGGACAATGTATCCGGGAGTTATGATCGCTTTTATTCCGGCCTTCTTGCACAAGGCGCCGAGCTGCAGCTAGTTAAGGGAGAATCGGTGGGTGAGGCGATCGAATGCGAAGAAGCGATGGAGCCGGAAGAAACAATGCCGGTGGAAGCTGGAGGGGAAGAAGAGCAGGAGCAGGCCGTTTCGGATTTGGATAATCCGGCAGCCGAAACCGGGGAGGAGGAAGAAGTCTAATGGAGAAACGAAGGCGTTCATTGCTACACCCTGCGGCCCTATGGTAAAATGAGTTGCAGCTTTACTTGGGGAGGGGAAGCACTTTTGTTTAACTTCGATTTGGATACGCTTCTTTATCGAATTATCGCCTTTGTGATCGCATTTGCTATACATGAGTGGGCGCATGCATTCGTTGCCTATAAGCTGGGGGACAACACAGCAAGGGACCAGGGAAGGCTGACGCTAAATCCGATTAGCCATGTCGAGCCTCTGGGCATGCTGATGATTTTATTCGGCCCGTTCGGATGGGCAAGGCCCGTACCGGTCAATGCTTTTCATTTTAGGGGGAACCGGCGTCTTGGCATGGTATATGTTTCTGCGGCAGGGCCTATTATGAATTTGATTCTTGCCGTTGCTTTTCTGGAGCTTGGTGTGCTGCTATCCCATTCGTCGGTTGTTTCCGGCTGGCCGGATTGGGCCTGGACACTCGTTAGGGACGTAATTGGATGGAGTTTTAATATAAACGTGGCACTCTTTGTATTTAATTTATTGCCCGTTGCCCCGCTGGACGGATCGAAAATCCTGCGGTATATCCTGCCGCGCAGGTATGATCACTTTTTTGAAAGAATGGAACCGTATGGAACTTTTATTCTCCTGCTCCTCATTTTTATTCCGGCTTTTGGGGCGCTTATTCTTTACGGGCCATATAGATGGGTCCAGCAAGCAATTTACAATATTATCGTCTGAGAAAATAGAAACAGAAGGGGAGGCTTTCAGTGTCGCTCGATATAAAACTGGATACGTTTGAGGGGCCCTTGATTTACTGCTTCACCTGATTGACCGGGCTGAGGTGGATATTTATGATATTCCAATGGTGGAAATCACTGACCAATATATGAGTCATTTGTATGTTATGCAGCAGCTGCAAATCGATGTTGCGAGCGAGTTTCTTGTAATGGCCGCAACCCTGCTGGCTATTAAAAGCAAAACGCTGCTCCCGCGCAGGGAGGAGCCGCTTTTTGACGATATAGCTGATGATTTCTATGACGAGAACGATCCGCGCGAAGAACTCGTACAGCGTTTGCTCGAGTACAGAAAGTATAAAGGGCTGGCGGAAGCCTTCCGTGAAAAAGAAAGGGAACAGAGCCAGGTATACACCCGTCCTGCGGAAGATCTTACGCCCTTTATTTCTCCGGAGGACGACAATCCGATATCCAATGTGACGATTTATGATCTGGTAGATGCGCTGCAAAAAGCACTGAAGCGCGTCAATCGAAAGGGATTAACCGCGAAGCTGCACCGCGAGGAGATTTCATTAAAGGATCGAATGGAAGAAATCAAGAGCGTGCTTGCTATAGCGGGAGGGAAAGTCCGGTTTTCCGAGCTGCTTGAGAACGCTTCCTCGAAGGTGGAAATTGTAACTTCCTTTCTTGCCATACTGGAAATGATGAAGAAGCACACGATTCATTGTGAACAGGATGGGTTATTTAAAGAAATTGTCGTGTTACTAGCGCAGGGGGATGTTTCATGATTGATGTAGAGCGGTTAAAAGCAATTGTTGAGGGGCTGCTGTTTGTAGCGGGGGACGAAGGGATTGAAGCCAAACAGCTCGCTTCCATTCTTGACCTTGAGGTGGACGAGGTCATTGCTTTAATGGATGAAATGAAAAAGGATTATCGGGACCAGCAGCGGGGACTACAAATTGTAGAAGTCGCCCAGGCATACCAATTTACGACCCGGCCCGAGTTTGCCGAGTATTTCGAGAAGATGGCGCAAACGCCTTCCCACGCTACCCTGTCGCAGGCGGCCCTTGAAACGCTGGCCATTGTTGCCTATAAACAGCCAATCACCCGGCTTGAAATCGAAGAAATTCGCGGCGTGAAGTGTGAAAGCTCGATTAGCCGGTTAAATAGCAAGAATTTAATCCGGGAAGTAGGACGGGCTGAAACGATAGGGCGGCCTATATTGTATGGAACGACGAAAGAATTCCTTGAATATTTTGGGCTGCGCAGCCTGGATGAACTGCCGCCACCGCCTGAATTCCCGGCGGATGAGGAAGGATTTGATGAAGATTCTTACCTGTTTGAGCGGAAAACCTAAAAGGCGGAAGGTGTAAAAGTGACTTTTTACATCCTCCGCCTTTTTGCGTTTTTCTTTCCGGACAGCCTGTCATAATTACAAGGATAAGCCATATACATGTACAGATAAAGACGGAGAGAATAGATACTTTTCGATACGGTAAGGGGGATATGAGTGAGAAAACTCTTTCTGCTATTGGCCGCCGTTATGCTCCTTATGCCTCAAACCGGGTTCGCCGCAGTGGCCAGCATGCCTGCGATATCGGCAGAGACGGCTGTGTTAATTGATGTGCAATCCGGAAGAATGATTGCGGAAAAAAACGGGGACAAAAGAATGAGAATTGCCAGCCTGACCAAAATCATGACGGCTATTGTCGCGCTGGAGGCGGGACGCAGCAGTGATATCATCACAACATCGGATAGTGCCTACAGAAAGGAAGGATCCTCTATTTATTTGAAAAGAGGAGAAAAAATGAAAATGGAAGATATGCTGTACGGCTTAATGCTCCGCTCGGGGAATGATGCGGCTGTCGCCATTGCAGAGCACGTAGGCGGTTCGGTTGAAGGTTTTGCCCGCCTGATGAATGAGAAGGCCGAGTATATCGGGATGCAATCGAGCCATTTTACAAACCCGCACGGGCTCGACGACAGCAGCAAGCATTATTCCACCGCCCGCGATATGGCGCTTCTTACCGCTTACGCTCTAAGAAATCCCGAATTCAAAAAAATTGTCTCGACCCAGGTGAAATACATCCCCTGGCAGGGGGAGAACTGGGACCGCAAGCTCCTTAATAAAAACAAGATGCTCCGGCTCTACGAAGGGGCGGATGGAGTGAAGACCGGGTATACAAAGCTGGCAAAGCGCTGCCTGTCCTCTTCCGCTACACGCAATGGCCAGCAGCTGGCCATCGTTGTGTTGAACGCACCGCAGGACTGGGACGATTCGATGAAGTGGATGGATTATGGTTTTGCTGCTTACCCCTCTACAGAAGTGCTGAGGGAAAACGAGCGCATTGCAGAAGAGAAAACGGACAAGGGAGTGCTTGCATTATATAGTACCCGCGCTTTCTCCTACCCGCTTACGAAGGAGGAAAAGCAGCAGATTGAGAAAAGGGTAGTGAAAAAGGGGGACGGTTCGAGAATCGTTGAAGTTTTATTGCAGGGACAGGTGATTGGGAGGATGCCGCTTAAAGGTGAGCAGGAGACGCTGGCACAGGCAATCGGCCACCGGATAGAAAATGAATGGATCGCATTCTGGCGATTTACGCTGGGGGGAATGTAGGTGGTTAATTATATCTGGGCGGGCATGATTTTTTTCGGGATACTGACCGCCTTTATTACCGGCCACGGAGAGGCAGTAAATAAGGCGGTGTTTAAAGGGGCAGAAACAGGTGTTACGGTAACATTCGGCTTGATTAGTATCCTCATCTTCTGGATGGGGATGATGAAAATCGCGGAAGATGCGGGGCTGCTAAAGAAAATAGCCCGGCTGCTCGGGCCGCTCGTTCGCTGGCTGTTCCCGACTGTGCCAAAGGATCACCCGGCCATCGGTTATATTCTGTCTAATATGACGGCAAACCTATTCGGTCTCGGCAATGCGGCAACACCGATGGGCATTCGGGCGATGCAGGAACTGCAGAAGCTGAACCCCGACCCGAAAACAGCGACACCTGCTATGTGTACGCTGCTTGCCATCAATACGGCAAGCATGACGCTCGTTCCGACGACCATTATTGGGATACGCTTGAATTACAATTCGGCCAATCCGGCCGATATCGTAGGTACAACCTTAATGGCTACTTTTGTTGCGACCTGCAGCGCGATTTTTATTGACAGGTGGTATCAGCGAAGAGAGAGGAGGCGCTAACGTGTACGCCTTTATCACACAGCTTTCGATATGGGCCATCCCGCTTATGCTGTCCTATGTCCTTGTCTACGCGATTTATAAAAAAGTGCCTGTATACGACTCCTTCATTGCGGGGGCAAAATCAGGGTTTGGGACGGCCATTAAGATTATGCCCCACCTTGTTGGGATGATGGTGGCAATTACGATTTTTCGCGAATCCGGCGCACTCGCCTGGTGCTTAAAGGTGTCCAGCCTATTCTCACCTTTCTTCATTTCCCGGGAGAAGTGCTGCCGCTTGCGCTGCTTCGCCCGATTACCGGTTCCGGCTCGCTTGCCATTACGACGGATTTAATCGCGCAGTATGGCCCGGATTCCTACATCGGCCGCCTGGCGAGCACAATACAGGGGAGCACCGATACGACGCTTTATGTACTGACTGTTTACTTCGGCGCGGTAGCGATACGAAACACGAAGTATGCGCTTAAAGTCGGCCTGCTATCTGATTTGATTGGCGTTATCGCCTCTGTCATGATTGTTTCCCTCGTTTTTGGGTAAACTCTTCTTGCCTCTTCCAAAAAGCGGCGGGAGGGTTTATTTTTGTTGTATCGGGAAATGGACAGGGGTATGATGGTAAAGGAGGCTGAATATAACATGGAAAGATTGCAGAAAATTATGGCCCAGGCCGGTATCGCCTCGCGCCGGAAATGCGAAGAGTTAATTGCCGCCGGGAGAGTGAAGGTCAACGGTCAGGTTATAACAGAGCCTGGGTATAAAGCTGATTTCACACGTGATACGATTGAGGTGGACGGCAGAGAAATCGCGCGTGAAAGCCATGTCTACTACCTTCTAAATAAGCCGGCCGGCTACATTACAAGCGTGACGGATCCCCAGGGGAGGAAGACGGTGCTTGATATTATGCAAGGCATAGAGGAGCGTATCTACCCTGTAGGCCGCCTTGATTACGATACGTCCGGGCTGCTGCTGCTCACAAACGATGGAGAGCTGGCCAACCATATTGCGCACCCCCGGCATGAAATGGATAAAGTGTATGAGGCTGTCGTAAAGGGAATGATTGAGGAAAAAGCCCTTCAAACGCTCAGGCAGGGCGTACTTCTGGAGGACGGGATGACCTCCCCCGCAGAGGCGCTTTGCATGAATAGAAATAAAAGCGAGGGAACGAGTGTCATTCACCTCACGATTCATGAGGGCCGCAACCGGCAGGTGCGCAGGATGTGCGAAGCGGTGGGGTTTCCCGTCATACGCCTTAGGAGGCTGCGCCTTGCTTTTTTAACGCTGAAGGGTGTGGCGGAAGGGGAATACCGCGCGCTGACGCCCGAAGAAGTAGAGCGCCTTCGCCGGGTTTGATGCCCGCTGTAAGACTTTAAAATTACCAGGACATATCAACAATGTCCGAACGTTCAATAACTTCAAACAAGCCATCCTTGTTGTGGACGATAAGAATGACCTGGCTGTCTGTTAGATTGTATAAATCACCTGTTATTACCCGGCCACAGGCGCTGATCGTAATCGTAGCGTGACGCTGCAGCAGAGCGTTCCACTGTGTTTCTGTCGCCACCAACATAACTCCACTCCTTGCTTTCATATAAATAGTTTTATTCGTCTGTATAAGATAAAATTCATTCTACAACGAATAAATACAAATGTAAATACATAATTATGCATCCGAGCTCGTGTTGCTGTCACATAACGTTCGAAATTTTGTGAGAACGTTAATTTTTATTCACGTTATAATGTTTATTGTTAACCTTAAATTGACAATGGAAACAGTAGCGATTGCCATTAACCGGGGGGTACTCCATGAGGTCGCGCAAGTTTATCAGAATTGCTGTACTATTGGTTATTCTACTGGCCGTGGGATGGACTTTTTATCGTGCGTTTATTCAGGATAAATCTGTCGTGCAGGCCGGTAAGCCTGTACCTGATTTTATCGCCCCGAAAGCAATGGGGGAGAAAGTGCAGCTCAGCACACTGAAGGGAAAGGGCGTTGTATTAAACTTCTGGGGGACCTGGTGCCCGCCGTGCCGGGAGGAAATGCCTGACCTGGAGAAAGCATCAAAGGAGTTTTCTGATAAAGGGGTTGTTGTTCTCGCTGTGAACGATGGGGAAGGAGAGATTGCTGTCCGCTCGTTCGCCAGGCAGTATAATTTGACGTTCCCTATTCTGCTCGATTCTACGGAAGAAATTACGAGAAAATATCAAATCGGGCCGCTTCCAACGACGTTTTTTATAAAGCCTGACGGAACCCTTTATAAAAAAGTCGAAGGAGGCCCAATGTCTATCGATACGATTCGGGACAACATGCAGAAGATAGCTCCTTAAAAACAGAGGTGGGAATATGATAGAGAATGTGAAATGCGAATGCGGGCACGCCAATCCGGTCGGTACCGTACTCTGTGAATCCTGTGGGATTCCCCTGGGAAATGAAGGCGATACTCAGTTCATCGATATGCGGTATGAGGGCGCGGCGCGGCGCTCCCAAACATTCCAGAAAACAATCGTCGATCACGTCTGGAATTTTTTCTCCTCCGTAAAAAACGCGGTCATCATGATCGTGTTAACGCTAGTCGCTTCGGCAATCGGCACGATTTTTCCGCAGGAAAGATACATTCCAGTTCCAAAACCGGCAAGCACCTATTATGAAGAAGCGTACGGAACGCCCGGCCTTATTTATTATCGACTCGGTCTTCATAATTTGTATTCTTCATGGTGGTTCATTGCGCTGCTGCTCGGTATCGGGATTTCGCTTGTTATTTGCAGCATTGATAGGGTGATTCCCCTTTACCGCGCTCTGAAAAAGCAGCGGGTGAAACGGGACCGCAAGTTTCTTAAAATCCAGCGCGTCAGCACTGAAATTGATTTAGAAGGAAAAGACGCGGATGCTCTTGTTGCCTCGCTGGAAAAATCGCTCGCAAGCAAGCGTTATAAAGTACGCCGCGAAGGGGACGCCCTGCTCGGAGAGAAAGCGCGTTTCAGCAGGTGGGGTCCGTATGTGAATCATATCGGCCTGATTTTATTTCTCGTCGGCTGCCTTATGCGGCTGATTCCGGGGTTTTATCTGGACCAGTTCGTTTGGGTAAGGGAAGGCCAGACGGTTCCCGTCCCGGAAACAAACTATTACGTAAAAAACGTGCAGTACACGAAAGAATACTACCAGGATAATGAATTTCCTGAGAAGCTGAACCTGGATGGCGTGGTCGTAAAAAAATACCAAACACAGGCAGTGCTCTATGAAAATCAAAATGCCGGAATTCCCGGAGCGGAGCCGAAGCTCGTAGAAATTCAGAAAGCGAATATCGAAGTGAACCACCCACTGGATCATGATGGTTTATTACTATACCAATCGGGCGAACAGGAAAATCAGCTTCAGGCGTTGAATATGAGATTAGTAGATACAAAAACGAACAGCCAGCTCGGTACGGTGAAGCTCGACTTACTCAGCCCGCCGGATGAAGTAAAAGTAGGCGATAAAGTCAAAGTGCAGGTACTGCAGTATTTCCCTGACTTTGCCTTAGATGAAGCCAAGCGCCCAATTACCAAAACGAAGGAACCGAACAATCCGGCGTTTATTATTAACACGATTAGCCCGGAAACACCGCAGGGCGAGAAACAATGGATTTTCCTCGGACGCACGCTGACGGCAGACCAGAAGGCGCCAAAGGTAACGTATGAGTTCGCTAAGCCTGATCTGGTCGATATGACCGGTCTGATGGTACGCAAAGATAACAGCATCCCGGTTATTTTCTTCGGCGCAGGAGTTTCTATGGTCGGACTTATTATGGGTTTTTACTGGCAGCACCGCCGCATTTGGTTCCAGGTTGAAGGCGGAAAACTGTATGTTGCAGCGCACACGAACAAGAACTGGTTTGGTGTGAAGCGGGAGGTTGCCCATATGCTACAAGGGAACGGATACCCGATTTCAGATGCCCAATTGGAGAGGGAGGCGAAGCCATCGTGACGGATTTAGTTTCATTCAGCAGCACCATGCTCCTCATTGCTTTTATTTTATATTGCGTCGCTACCATTCTTTTCTTTATCGCCATTACCGGGCGCCGCTTTAGCAATCGAAACCCGCAGGAACACGCGGAGAAATTCGGCTGGATTGCTTATATCACCGCGGCTGTAGGCGTTGTCTGCCAGGCCGTGTTTATCGGGGTCCGCACCTATGTGGGAGGGCATTTCCCGATTAGTAACATGTTTGAATTTATGCAGTTCCTTGGCTTTGCGACGACCCTTGCTTTTCTCGGCATTTATGCGATATACCGCATTCCTTTAATCGGGGCGTTCGTTATGCCGTTTGGCATTCTTGTTATCGCGTATGCGTCTGTGTTTCCCCGGGAGATTACCCCGCTGATTCCAGCTCTCCAGAGTTACTGGCTGCAAATCCACGTAACGACAGCAGCTCTCGGGGAAGGGGCGTTTGCCGTTGGATTTGCGGGCGGCCTTATGTACTTACTGCGTACTGTAAATCAGAACGAAAGCTCGCGTTCCACCAAGTGGCTGGAATTTGTCATGTGGGTTATCCTTACGCTCGTCGCTTTCATCGGAATGACGTTTTATTTCCAGGGCACCGGCTACCAATCTGTTTTTAAAGCCCCGGTTCAGGCCATGGGCGGGCAAGTGGCAGAAACAGAGGTGAAATACGATATGCCGGCAATAGTGGGGCCTAAGGGCGGACAGTTAACCACAACAGATAAAATGAAGCCGCTATTTGAAGCTCCGGGCTTTATGAGAGGCAAGGAGGCGGCACGGAAGTTTAATACGATGATCTGGTCGGTTATCGGCGGAACGGTTCTGTATGTTGCCCTGCGCCTTGCTACACGGCGCCGCCTTGCTGCCCCGCTGGGCAAATGGGTGCGCGAGCTTGATTCCGATTTAGTGGACGAGATTAGCTACCGGGCCGTTGCGATTGGATTCCCCGTCTTTACGCTTGGTGCGCTTATTTTTGCGATGATCTGGGCACATGAGGCATGGGGCCGCTTCTGGGGCTGGGATCCGAAAGAAGTATGGGCACTCGTTACGTGGCTGTTCTACAGCGCATACCTGCATCTTCGTCTTTCCCGCGGCTGGCAGGGGGAGAAATCGGCGTGGATGGCGGTTCTCGGTTTTATCGTCGTTATGTTTAACCTTATCTTTGTTAATTTAGTCATCTCGGGATTGCATTCTTACGCGTAAGAATGACAGCAGCAAGAAAAAAGGGAGTTCATTCCACTTGCCTTTCCCTTCCGCGAGGAAGGAAGAACTGTCCGCTCCACCTCCCTGCGAGCAGAGCCCGCAAAACATCTGGATCGTTCGAGGATGGAGACAATTGCGGGCTTGTTCTGCTCTCCGGGAGGTTCCGCTGGGTGAGGAAGGCCGGTCAGCGTGGACTGGCCCTCCCTTTTTTCTAACACTTCTGACCTTGCGGTCTTTTGCTCTACTACTTTAAAGCAACATATAGTTCCTATACCGATAAAAAGCCTTCCGGTGGAGAATTTCCTCCGTGGAAGGCTTTTTCCTACTCAAAGTCATCCAGACTTTTTTCTTCTAACTCATCATCCTTCATCAAGGGAGCTTTATTGTCTGGGTTCTGTTTGTCTTCAACCACACCGATCTGGAATGTGTCCTGTATTTCATCGTGAACGATTTTGTCACCACGGTTATCGTATTGTATCTTCTTTTTTTCTTTTGCCATTCTGATCTCTCCTTTCGCTTTCTCTTTCTTTTCCACACTGCAGGATATTAAAACGAAAACCGGAAAAGAAAAAGGTTGATAAATTCTTACATCATGGAATATAATTCACTCGACTATTTCAGAAGCATTACAAACAGAAAAATGGTAAAATAGTCAAATAAACAACGTTATTGTCAAAATGTTGACCGAGGTGAAGAGGAATGGAACGTCAGGCAAGAGTATTGGTAGTAGATGATGAGGAGCGCATTCGCCGCTTGCTTCGTATGTATTTAGAGAGAGAGAATTTTGTCATCGAAGAAGCGGAAGATGGGGAAAATGCGCTAGAAATGGCAGTGGTCAACGATTATGATGTCATCCTGCTGGATTTGATGCTTCCGGGGATTGACGGCATTGAGGTATGCCAACAGTTACGCGAGCAAAAAGCTACACCGGTCATTATGCTGACTGCGAAGGGGGAAGAAGCCAACCGCGTGCAGGGGTTTGAATCCGGCGCTGACGATTATGTGGTAAAACCTTTCAGTCCGCGCGAGGTTGTATATAGAGTAAAGGCGCTGCTTCGCCGCTCGTCAGCAACCGCTTTCTTAACAACCCCGAATAGTGCGCATAATGTGCTCGTTTTTCCGGAACTCTCCATCGATCATGATGCGCACCGCGTATTGGTTAACGGTGAAGAGGTTAGCCTAACACCAAAGGAATATGAACTTCTCTACTATCTTGCCCGAAATCCTGATCGTGTTTTTTCCCGCGAGGATTTGTTGAAAGATGTATGGCATTATGAATTTTTTGGGGATTTGCGTACGGTTGATACACATATTAAGCGCTTGCGAGAGAAGTTAAACAAAATTTCTGCGGTGGCAGCCAATATGATCGCAACGGTTTGGGGAATCGGGTATAAACTTGAGGTGCCGAAATAAGTGGTCTATAATCGTGTCGTTGTTAAGCTTTGGATCACAATTCTTGGACTGGTTGCCGTCGTACTAACCGTCCTCAGCCTAACCCTTATGCAGTTTTTTGATGGCTTTTATGAAAAACAGCGCACGTCAAATCTGGTTCATCTGGCGCAAAACATGGCTGATGTACTCAACGTATACCAGGATCAAGAGCAGACGGTTCACATCGCGCGGGAACTATTGAATGGATATGGAACAAGAATGGTAGTAATAAATTCCGCCGGGGAGTTTGCCCGGCAGAAGTTTAGTTCGGTTAATCCGGATATCCCCGAGGTAGACGCTAAAGAGCTTATGAACCATCCTGCATTAAAGAAAGCCTTCTCAGGGAATGTAGGAAC
Organism: Aneurinibacillus tyrosinisolvens; assembly: GCF_001015055.1. Taxonomy (GTDB): domain Bacteria; phylum Bacillota; class Bacilli; order Aneurinibacillales; family Aneurinibacillaceae; genus Aneurinibacillus_A; species Aneurinibacillus_A tyrosinisolvens. The sequence goes on from NZ_BBWZ01000007.1 coordinate 144,193, forward strand.
AGCGCGAAGCCTGTTTACGGTTGTGCCGAACAATGGAGGGGCGCCGCACAAGGAGGAGTTTCTCGCCGTATCCGTGCCGCTGCATTCATCGCTCGGGAAAAACAATGAACTAATTCTATACCAGACGCTCGACGAGCTGAGGCAGACGATGAGTGAAACATCGTGGTTTATTTTTTATGCTGCCGTTATCGGTATTATCCTTACGACCTTTTTTGCTTTTTTCCTCTCCACACGGATAACCCAGCCGCTCCGGACGATGAAGAAGGCGGCCGATTCTTATTCGCATGGAGACTTTACTGCGCAAATCCCAATCCGGACAAATGACGAAATTGGAGAGCTGGCCGGTACTTTTAATCATATGGCGCGCCGGTTAAATGATCTCATTCTCGCTCTATCACGGGAAAAAGAAGAAATATCGAGCGTGCTGAAGAGTATGGTTGACGGGGTTATCACCGTTGACAGGCAGGGAAATATCATTGTAACGAACCCGCCGGCGGACAGCATCCTGAAAGCCTGGTCGTTTGAGCAGGGGGAAACCGAGCAGCAGGAAGATAGACTGAATAGAGGCCTGCCTGAATTTATGCGTTCGATTTTGGATCAGGTCGTAAAAAACGAACAGGACGTTATTTCGGATGTTATGATCCAGGGGAGAATCTATGCGCTTGTCATGGGTCCGCTCTATGATAACAATCAGGTGCGCGGAGCCGTTGCCGTGATGAGAGACATGACCCAGGAGCGCAAGCTGGATAAGCTGCGCAAAGACTTCCTGGCGAACGTTTCGCACGAGCTGCGTACCCCCCTTGTTATGCTTCAAGGGTACAGCGAAGCGATCATAGATGATATTGCGCCAACGCAAGAAGAAAAAAAGGAACTGGCGCAAATTATTTATGATGAGTCTGTGCGCATGTCGCGCCTCGTTAATGAATTGCTTGATCTGGCGCGAATGGAAGCGGGCCATATTGAGTTAAATATAGAGCAAATGAATTTGCTCCAGCTTGAGGATAAGGTCATCCGCAAGTTCAATGGAGTTGTAAAGGAACAGGGGAAGAGGCTTCAGCTTGACTGGGATTCCTCACAAGATACATTTTATCTTGACGCCGACAGAATGGAACAGGTGCTTACAAATCTAATCGATAATGCAATCAGGCACACTTCAAGCGGCGGAACCGTCACTCTGCGAACCGTCACCCGCGGAGACCGCTGTACGATCGAAGTTTCTGATACAGGGAGTGGAATACCTGCCGAAGACCTTCCGTTTGTGTTTGAGAGGTTCTATAAGGCCGACAAAGCAAGAACGAGAAGAAGAGGGGGAACCGGGCTTGGCCTGTCGATTGTGAAGAATATCGTACAGGCACACGGGGGGACGATTACTGTGCACAGCAAGCTTGGAGAAGGTACAACTTTTTCCATCGATTTATTCATTCACCATGAGGAAGGAAGCGTTTTATAATGACGACAACATTTGCAGCACTTCAACTTGATCCCTTTCTGCTGAAAGAGCTGGACAGGCAGGGAATTTCCGTCCCTACCCCCATTCAGCAGCAGGCCATTCCGCTCTTGCTTGAGGGGAAAAGCATTGTCGGGGAATCACAAACAGGATCAGGCAAAACGTTCGCTTATCTGCTTCCTTTGCTTCAACAAATCCATACCGGCCTCTCGACAGTCCAGGCGATTATTTTCGCACCGACTCGCGAGTTAACGATGCAAATTGCCCGTGTTGTTGAGGATTTAACGAAAGATACCGAAATCCGTTCCCAGGTCATTATGGGCGGTGTCGATATAAAGCGGCAGATGGAAAAAGCAAAAGAAAAACCGCACATTATCATCGGCTCACCAGGAAGAATGCATGACTTGATTGAGAAGAAAAAGCTGAAGGTGCATGAAACGAAGACGGTCGTTATTGATGAAGCGGACCAGATGATTGAAGCGGGCATGCTGCGGGAAGTGGAATCTATTTTAAAACGCACACCGAGAGAGCGGCAGCTGTCTGTTTTCTCTGCAACGATTTCTCCGGAAGTAGAGAAATGGAGCAGGGAGTGGTGCGATGACCTCCGCGTTGTGAAGATTACAAAGCAGTCGCGGCTGCCGGAGAAGATTGAACACTATTTTGTTGTGGCACCTGAGCGCGAAAAATTCGAGGAGTTACGCCGTCTGCTTCATGCTCTGGCGCCTTCGAGGGCGATTATTTTCGTGAAAAAGCTGCACCAGGTGGCTGACATTACAGAATGGCTTGCGCGTAAAGGCGTAAAAATCGAAGGCATACACAGTGAGACAAAGAAACTGGACAGGGAGCAGGCGATGCGGCAGCTGCACCAGGGAACAATTCAATGCCTGGTCGCAACCGACCTTGTCGCCCGCGGGCTTGATGTGGAAGACGTCAGCCATATCATTAACTTTGACCTGCCGCTTGATGCAGACGGGTACATACACAGAGCAGGCAGGACAGGCAGAGCGGGGAAAGGCGGCATCGTCGTTTCCCTGCTTGAGCCGAAGGAAAAATTCATGGCTGGAAAACTCGGAAAACAGCTCGGCATCGAAATCGGAGAAAGGACGCTGTTTCGGGGGAAACTTGTCTCTGCCCCGGCACAGCGGAAACCTGGGACTCCTGCGAAGAAAAGAATAAAGAAATAAAGGATACGAGCCGAGAGGCCGGGTACCCCTATAGAAGAACAAGCCAGTCTGATTCGTGGACTGGCTTGTTCTTTTTTTGTTGTGATATGAATTTGATTTTAAAGTTTACGGATACTATAAGGAGCATCTTTTATTCTAATCGTTAGGTGAATAAAAACATGAAAAAATGGCTGATGTTCTTTATTTTGCTCCTATCCTTTTGCAGTGCAGCACATGCAAAGTCACCTTTAAATTTGATCATAACCGTAAAGACATCACCCCAATCGGAATTAGCCTCAACACTGCGTATTCAAAATGGCCTCGCCGAGCGCATTCTGGCTAGTAAAACAGCGCCGGGACATCAAAAGCCGGATTTAATTCGCGCAACGCTCACGGTTGGTAACCGCCAATACGATTTCGACTCCTATTCCCAATTGTACGAAAGAGCTACGCATAAGAAAATTCTGCTTTCCGTTCAAACGCATACTGAATTGGAGAAATGCGTCGGGATATTGGAAAGCAGCCATTATGGGAAGGCGCTAAGCTGGGAACAAATAAGAAAAGAATTCCGCAGAATGTCTTATGCCCGGGTTGTGGACATGGAGACTGGAAAATCATTCGAAATACAAAGGCGGGCAGGAAGCCGACACGCGGATGTACAGCCTGTTACTCTGCAGGATACAAAAATTATGAAGGACATTTATAAGGGGAAGTGGAGCTGGAGAAGGCGGGCCATTGTTGTTCTCATCGATGGCAAACGTTACGCAGCTTCTATGAACGGGATGCCACACGGGGCGGGAGCGATTAGAGGCAACGGATTCCGGGGCCATTTTTGTATCCATTTTAAAGACAGTTCGACACACCGGCGCTCAAAACCGGATCCGTCCCATCATCTTATGATTTTAAAAGCGAGCGGCCAATTACGAAAGACGATCATGAATGCAGATCCCCACCGGCTTATCGACTATTTTCTCATTGCTTTAAATGAGCACGATGCTACAACACTTGCCCTGACTATGGAGGGGGCCCTTCCCTTTCCTCCAGAAAAGATTTCATTTCTAAAAAAGCAGGAAAGCAAAGGGGCGGGCGGATTGACAGATCATCTCACAGCTGAAATACCGGTTAAACTGAGTTATATCAAAGAGGGAGAAGGCAAAAAGAATGAGGTTTGGACATTTCTGCTGCGAAGAGCCTCTCCCCTCGAACGCTGGACAATCGTTAAGGTTGATGTTCGCAAGAAATAACAGAACCCCGGAATTGATTTGCTTTTGTCATTGTGTCAATTCTCAAAATGGATCATACAGTAGTAGTGTGAGTAAGCATACGCTTATTTTTCCTAACAGAAGGCCCCTCTAATTGGAGTTAGAGGGGTTTTTTCCTGTGAAAATATAGAGGAAGCGGGGAGAAATATTCATGCTTTTAGAAGGCGGTGCAAGGGAAAAATTCACATAATATGAATAAGGCTATTGGGCAAAATATTGGTGCAGGACGACTACTTTTGAAGGAGGAACAACCATGAAAAAAATTGCCACATTAGCTCTCGCGGCATGTGTTGTATGCTCATCAGCACCAGCCTTTGCTGAGTCACAACACCAGGGTGCTACGCACACGAAACACGCGAAAGGAACACAGCAGGGCCATATGCGCGCAAAATCAACCCAACAGGGCAAGATGCACACAAAATCAACACGCGGCGGCGGTACACGTACAAAAGCTGCAACCCAGCCGGGAATGCCTAAAACAGGTCTTGGCGGAGCAAGCGAAATTGAAGAGTAAGAAGAGTGCGAAAAGAGGAGCCTATCCTCTTTTCGCTTTTCCCGGATAGTTATCATCTCCCGCCGTGTTTGTTTTATAGCTCGTGCATTTTGGTTTGTTTTTATTGCGGGCTTTTCTGGAGATGGCATGCCGATTTAGGAATGGGGGAACTGCGCATACTAACAGGGGAGGTGAAGAGATGAAGAAGACGATAAAAAGGATCACCGTGGCATCTTTTACAGCCTTAATCGCGGGTTCTATGGCTGCCTGCAGTCCGGGGGGAGTTCCAAATACGAACCGGGCGCAGGAAAACCAGGTGAACGGGTATCGAACCAATAGTGCGGCTCCTCATTATAATTCTGTTCATCGGGCGGGGATGCCTGATGACGGAAGCCGCACATACAATAGGAGCGACGGGAATCATACTGTTACTGCACGCATAACCCAGGCGGCTGCAAAGGTTCCCGGCGTTACGCATGTTACTGCAGTTGTGGACGGGAACAACGCTGTTGTCGGGCTTGATGTTGACAACACTGCAGTGAGCAGGCCTAACATCGAATTTCAGGTGCGTCGGGCTGTGCAAGCAGCAGAGCCCGGGTACAACGTTCATGTAACAACCGATGGAGCACTGCACCAGCGAATTCGCACTTTGAATACACAACGAAGCAATGGACATTCGGCTCGCACACAGGCCGATGGCGTTGGAACATTAATCCGCAATATGGGCCGCACGGAGCCTTTCCGTTAAGCAAATGAACCCTCAGGAGACTTTCCTTGCAGAAAGTCTCGTTTCCATTAATGGATAAAACGCTTTGCCCCTGCATAAGAGGCATTGTAATAAGCATCACTAAACACGTACGCAAGCTGAACACCGTCTTTAGGGCCTGTATCGGCATTAATCATCAAGTCGTTTCCAATATAAATACCCACATGCGTTATGGTAGCAGAACCGTGTTCCTTAAAAAATACTAAGTCTCCTTTACGCAGATCATTCTCTGCCACAGGGGTACCATATTGAAATTGCCAGTTTGCCGTCCGGGGAAGATTGACCCCTATTTTACTAAATACGTGCTGGGCGAACGAGGAACAGTCCAGGCCAACCCACGGTGTCGCATCTCCCCATATGTATGGGACGTCAAATTGATCTTTAGCCAGTGCGATAACATAATCCGCCTTCGTCTTCCAATCTGTAGATGGGGAGATTGAGATCGGGGCGGTAGGGATGTTTAGAATCAATCCTATATGTATGCTGTCTGTATCTTTGATTTTGGGATTTGCACTCATCAAGTACGAAAGGCTGATGTGGAATTTTCTCGATATTGTCCAGAACGTATCATTTTTCTGAACGGTGTAGGTTCTCCTCGAAACTTGACTCGCTGGAATTAATCCAGTCATTGATTTGTGTCCCTTTGGAAGGTTCATCAGCAGTCCCTTCCAGATGTTTCTTGCGTCAACATTTGGATTAATAGCTTTCATTTCATTGGGGCTAACACCGGCCTTCTGGGCAATCGTCCAGAACGTATCCTCATCTGTCGTGGTATATTGATCATAAGGAACAGCAAAACCTGTTCCCTGGAATAACATCAAGGCTAAAAAGGTGCCCAGAAAAATTTTCTTTTTCATATTTAATCCCCCTGCCTTATTTTCTTTTTTTAAATTGTCCTTATTACCAGCCTAATATTCACATCCTTATGCACACCGCTATATATGATTTTGCTCTAATCTTCTTCCATTCCCCGGGTGTCATAGATGACTTCCAAAAATGTGAGCTGGCTATTTACCGGCTCTTCATTCTGATCAACATGAACATAATGGTATTCGCCATTCTCATCCTGTTCCCGGGCCTTTACATTGTCGCTTAGCATACAGAGCAGGATGCCCTTTAATCGGTTTTTTAGCCGGGGCTCATAGATGGGAAACATAATTTCTACGCGATTTTCCATATTTCGAGTCATCCAGTCTGCTGAAGAAACAAAAAGCTTTTCTTCCCCGCCATGCAAGAAATATAAAATCCGCGTATGCTCCAAAAACCTTCCCACAATGCTTCGCACCGTAATGTTTTCACTTACTCCCTTGATTCCCGGGCGAAGACAGCAAATTCCTCTTACAATCAAATCGATTTGCACACCGGCACGGGAAGCTTCATACAGTTTCATAATGAGCTTTTTATCGGTAATGGCGTTCATTGTCGCCATAATCTTGCCTTTTCCATTCTTTTTTTGAAAATCAATTTCACTGTCGATTAGCCTCATTAATTCTTCCCGAATGTCGAAAGGGGAGGTGCGAAGATGATGAAACGACGGTTTTTCACTAAATCCGCTTAAGTAGTTAAAAAAGTTCGTTGCATCCTGTCCAAACTCAGGATTGGAAGTGAAGAAACCAATGTCAGTATAAATCTTAGCTGTAATGTCATTGTAGTTTCCGGTGCTCAGGTGAACATAGCGCTGGACCTTCTCTTCCTGGCGGCGGACAACGAGTGTGATTTTACTATGCGTTTTTAGATGGTGCATACCGTAGATGACCTGGCAGCCGGCCTGTTCCAGTGCTTTAGCCCAGTTGACGTTGTTTTTTTCATCAAAACGGGCTTTTAATTCAAGCAGTACAGTTACCTGCTTTCCATTTTCCGCCGCTCTTCTCAGGGCTTGAATAATTGGCGAATGGCCGCTCACCCGGTACAGAGTTTGCTTAATGGCCAAAACATTTGGATCATCGGCGGCTTCCGACAGAAAATCAATGACAGGATGAAAGGATTCGTACGGGTGATGAAGCAAGACGTCGTATTTAGAAATAACATCGAACACATCCTCGTTTTCTAAAAAATCCATTGGCTGTTGCGGCATAAAGTCTTCATACACAAGGTGCTCTTTCTCATCGGCCAATTCATTGTAAAATGCAAAGAGAAAAGTAAGATCCAATGGACCATTTACGTTATATACGTCCTTTTCATGAATATCGAGAACTTTCATGAGCAAAGAAAGAATTCTGGCGTCTATGCCGTCCTGCCGAATTTCCAAACGCACGGCTGTGCCAAGTTCCCGTTTTTTTAGCTCTTTTTCAATTTCACGCAATAAGTCCCGGGCTCCTTCTTCGTGAATGGTCAGATCAGCATTGCGCGTAATCCGAAATTGGGAAACCGAAAGAACGGTGAAACCGATAAAGAGCCTGTAAATAAAGTGACTCAGTACATCCTCAAGCAGAATAAATCGCCGTGCTTCTCCTTCACCAGGCAGTTCAATAAACCGGCTGAATACGGTGGGTACTTGAACAATCGCCAGCTTTTCTTCCTCCTTGCCTTCCCTTTGCTGACGTAAAAGAATGGCCAGGTTAATCCGTTTATTTAGCAGCATGGGAAAGGGATGGTAAGCGTCAATGGCCATCGGCGTAAGGATAGGAAGTAGAGTATTCTCGAACAATTCTTCAAGAAACTTCGCTTGTTTCTTTGTCAAATCGCTAATGGTCACAAATTGAATATTTTCCTTTTCCAGTTGGGGAAGCAGCTCGTGATTGTAGATTTCGTACTGGGTGAAAACCATGCTGGAAGTTTTCCTGGAAATTTGCTCCAGTTGTTTTTTCGGCGTTAATCCTGCCTTGTTTTCAGGTTTGTTAAAACCGACTTTAACCTGGTCTTTTAGACCGGCAACCCGGACCATGAAAAACTCGTCCAGGTTTGAACTGAAAATGGCGAGAAACTTTAGTCTTTCCAACAATGGGTTCGTCTCGTCCTGTGCTTCCTGTAATACCCGTTCATTAAACGCAAGCCAGCTAAGCTCTCTATTGTTGTAATAAGATGGGTGGGTAATGTCTGGTGTCTTTTTTGTTTCTTCTTTCATGTGTTGTCCCTCATTACGTAAAGTAGTGAAAAAGACCGGAAATCATTATCCGGCCTTTAAGCGTTAAACTCCATCGGGGTTATTTTGCCTTTTTACTGTTTCTTTTATTCATTCATCTGGTATTTTTGGATGTATGTCCGGCAATCTTGTTTTTGCCGTTGTTGTATAATTAAAGGGATGCTGGATAGGCTAAAGGGGTGACAGTTTTGTCATTTCTCCACCTACAGAACCGCAACAGAAGAAAGAGGATGAAATCTTCGGATTTCATCCTCTTTCTTTATTTTCTTCTTTAAAACTCCATGCATAGGATGGTGCTGTTTATACAACACTACACTTACAAGGCCAAAACCTTGTAGCTGTTTTATAAGCAAAGGGGGTGAAAAGAATGTCAGGACGTAGTGGAGGTCGTAATAAGCTTCTTGTTCCTCAGGCTAGACAGGGATTGGAACAATTCAAGTATGAAATCGCGACAGAGTTCGGTATCCAGCTTGGCGCTGACCAAGTTTCCCGTTTGAACGGTTCCGTTGGAGGAGAAATGGTGAAGCGTATGATTACATTAGCTGAGTCGCAACTCGGCGGAACTCTTGGTGGAACTAGCGGAACTTCTCGCTAAACAACGCTTAAAACCGAATATCATGGCAAAAAGGGGTGCGGTTACGCACCCCTTTTTTCTCGGGAATATACATCTTAAAGCAATCCAGCCTCACGCAAAAAACTACGCACAATTCTCTCCTGAAATTTCACTCGAACGGAAAGAGGAAGATGTATCGATGTTTCAACAGTTAAAGCTTGAGTGCCCAATAAGCGTGCTGTAGCTGTCCGAAATGTTCCTGGTTTTTCCCAAAGATGAATAGTAAATTGCCTGGATTTTCTTTGTATACTGTGATTAATGTGGTTTATGACACGTTTTGCGGTTGATATTGCCATGCTTCTTGGGTTAGTAAGAATGGATTGACCTAACTTACGTGGATCTATTTTGGAAAATCCGATTGCTTCGTGAAGATCGAGAACCCATTTTGGACGGAAATGCCTGGTCAGGCGAAATAGATTTTTGGCGAGCAGGCCGCGTGCTGCATCGTTAGGCGTACGTGGGAAAGTTCGATTTACATCAGGAACTCCTCGAATGCGCCTGTGGAAAGCGCGCATATTAACAATTGGAACTAAGATTATCGTCCCTCTTTTAATTTGGATATTTGTCAATTTTTGAGCTGCTAAAATGCTGGCAATTTCGCTTCCGTGTATACCTGCCGTTATCATAAAAGTAGGTCCTTTGCTGTTTCCTTTAATTACATAATAAGGCGTATCGAAAGAGGTTCCAGGGGCTAGCCAATGTTTGGTTGTGCTCATTTAGCTCATCTGCCTGGGCTGGAGGCCATTCCAATTTACTTCTTTTTTATCATTGAATAAGGAATGATCCTCGTAACGGACGACCTGATTGTCTTTATCCACAAAAACGACTCTCGGTACAAGATGGTGCAGTTCCTCTTCGGAGTAAATTCCAAGACTTAATATAATGACCAGATCGCCTGGCTGAAACAGATGTGCAGGCGGACCATTTAAGCAAACTTTTCCTGACCCCTCTTCTCCGGGCAGGGCATAGGTCTTCCAACGAGCTGCACTGCGTAAGCTGGTGACTTGCACCATTTCGTAAGGATGAATATTTGCTGCTTTCATGAGATGAGAGTCAATCGTAATGCTTCCCACATAATCAAGATTAGCTTCTGTCACGGTGGCTCTATGAATTTTCCCTTTGCACATCAGTCTTCGCATAACGAATGGAATCGCTCCTTTATTGACTGGCGTCGTCGAAAATAATCTTATATAGTACCGAATTCTATGTGAAAAATACATATTTCGTTTGTACGGACGCCTATTCATCATAACTTTGGGCGAATGCCGTTCCCTTAACGACACGCAGGCATAGGTTGAATAAAGAAAGCTGACAGCAGGTGGTCACAAAGGTAGATGGGTATTATTTGGGGGTAATTATATGGGAAAATACGGAAAGTTTAAGTGGTTTAGCCAAAGCCCCTCGGTTCGTCCTCATTTGCCAAATACAGCCATATGCAATCAATCTACATTAAAATCGTATCTTCATAAATATAAAACTGTTTTTATTAAGCCTGATGTCGGAGCACGGGGAATCGGTATCATTAAAGCATGGAAGAATAATTCGCCTTGGGTATGATTGTAACCGCATATGTGACCGTTATCGTTACGATTGGCAAATTGGATATGATATCGGCATTGACAGCAGCAGAAAGATTTGGTTAATTGAGGCCAATCGCCGCACCCCGTCCCATGCCTTATTCGCAAGACTAGAAGACAAAACGATATACAGGAAAATAAAGCATATGGCTTCTTTATATAACAAAGGTAGCATTTAAGAAAATTTTAAACTTTTCTTTAAGTGAATTTTAGGATTGCCCGATAGAATGAGAATGCAACAAGCAATCTCATTCTTTTACTTTGGGTCAGGAGGATAATATGTTATGAAGAAAAAATTCGCAGCAATGGGCATAAGCGCTGCTGTTGGAGCGGCGATGCTCGTTACAACAGCCTATGTGGGAGCATCGGGTGTTTCCGGGTATGATACGTACAAAACAGCATTTAAAAACACACAGCAGGCAAAAAGCCTAACAACCACAGTTCATGTATCAGCAACTGACAATGGAAACAAGCTTGCAGATGTCACTTCCGAAATGAAAATGAATCGCGACAAGAAATTGATGAGTGGAGCGACCACAATTACTGCCGGGAATCAGCAAAAAACGATGGACATGTATGCACAGGATGGCACGAGAATTATAAAAAACAGCGATAGTGATGTGTACAAAGTGCTTTCCTTCGATGGGCAGAAAAAACAAGAAGAAAAAGACAATGCGGATAGCAGGGTAAAATCAATGCGGTTGAAAACGTGGTGGACGCCCTTACCCAAAACCTGCAAAACAACATTACGTCAAAAACCGAAGCTGATGGTACTAGTAATATGGAATTAAAGCTTTCCAACGCTGAGCTTCCGCCGGTAGTAAACGCACTTGCTTCCGTTGCTGTACAAAATGGCATGAACGAAAAAGGGTACCAGAGTAAGGGAGCGGAGGATGCGTTCATCGGCAATCTAAAATCCACCCTGCCAAAGCTGGTAGGCAATATCAAAGTAGACAATGTTGATATTACCGCAAAAGTCAGCAAAGACAACACAATTGAACAGCAAACGGCAGTAATTGAAATTACAGGGAACGATGCAAGCGGCAAAGCCCATGACATTAGCGTCAATATCACAGCTGACTTCTCAAATTACAATAACACCATAGCGGATACAGTAGATTTAACAGGGAAACAGGTAGAAAAGATAGTAAACAAGCACGATGAACAAGAATAGGTAACACACTGGCAGGTAGAGCTCAGGATGAGCTCTATCTGTTACTATAAGGATGGGGAAATAAATGGAGAAAGTGCTCGAAGTAAAAAATCTTACGAAGATATATAAGAACAGCAGAGGCATACACGATATCAATTTCGATATATTCGAGGGAGATGTGTATGGCTTTCTCGGTCCGAATGGAGCCGGGAAGACAACGGTGATGAAAATCATCACGGGCCTGTGCCGGGCGCAAAAGGGTGAAGTGAAAATTTTCGGATACGATATTGCTGCCGAACCAGAAAAAGCCTGGCAAAGGGTAGGCAACATGATTGAAAATGCGGTTGTCTATGAATACATGAGCGGATACAAGAACTTACTTCTTGCTTCCAGATTTTATAAAGACGTAACACGCGCAAGAATAGATGAAGTGTTAGAGCTTGTTGATTTATTGCCCTTCAAGCATGAAAAAGCAGCCGGTTATTCCTTAGGAATGAAGCAAAGGCTTGGGCTGGCAGCTGCCCTGCTATCAAAGCCGGCGTTTGTTATTCTTGATGAACCGACGAATGGGCTTGATGTGGAAGGAACCGTAAAAGTCAGGGATATTATCACTCACCTGGCTCGCGAGCAGAATGTTACCTTTTTTATTTCAAGCCATCTCATTCATGAGATTGAAATGATATGCAATAAAATTGGAATTATTAACAATGGACAATTAATCAAAGAAGGTTTGGTTTCTGATTTAATAAATAACCAGGAAGAAACGCTGGAAAGTTTCTTTATTAAACAGGTGAGAGAAGAAAGGGGGAAGGCAGCACAATGAGTCCTTTATCTGCAGGCGTGATAAATGAAACACAAAAAATAATTTTGAAAAAGAAAGCGTCTGTTTTTCTTTTCTTTTCCGCCGTTTTCCCTGTGGGCATGGCCTTTATTTTTTCTCTTTTGCAAAGCAAATCAGGTGTTACAGTCGTTGCGGGCGCAAGCTTTCCGCTCTTTATTTTAGGAATTGTTGTTAATTTTCTTCTTCCCCTGCTTATTTTCATGACGGCTTCAGATCTATTTGCCGGTGAACAGGGGGATCATACATTAAAAATCGTCCTAACCCGGCCTATTACAAGGTTTAAAGTGTTTCTCTCTAAAAATGCCGCAGTCGGAATGTTAATTGCTATTCATTTAGCGATTATCTTTATAACATCTGTTATTTCCGGGTTGTTTTTAGAGGGAGGCGGAAATCTGCTTTCAGGCTTGTGGGAAGGGATAAAAGCGTACACAGTCTCCTTTATCCCTATGATTTCATTGGCTTTCGCCGCGGTTTTCTTTGCGCAGTTTTTTAAAAGCGCAACCAGTGCCCTGACGACTTCTATTGTAATCTATCTATGTACAAAAGCTATCCCCTTTATTTTTCCCTGGCTGGCCAGGCTTTTACCTTTTACTTACACAGACTGGTATTCCTTATGGCTTGGACATACGGTTGGAATAGGAAACATATTCCAAGCATTTATGTATCTCCTTTCCTACAGTATACTATTTTTTGTTGGAGGATTTTATTTGTTTGACAGAAAAGAGCTGTAGGTGAGAGATATGTCTATAAAAGTACGCTTGCTATTATCTTATGTTGCCATGCTTATTGTTCCGATCATTTTAACAATTGTCGTTGCTCTAGTCCTAACCATAACAAACGTAGGCAGCATTCGTAACCTTACCCACCTTGGTGAGACGGAAAAAAGCCTATTATTAGAAGGAGCTAAAATATTTACAGATATAAAGTTAACAGCGAATAAAAATCCGGATCGGCTAAAAGAGGAAGCGTACCTTGCGCAGCTCGATCAAAAGCTGTCCATTATTAATACTGGAATTATTGTTAGGCAGAATAATAAGGTAATGTACGCTTCGAAGCTGTTTAATGGAGAAAATATCGCGGATGATCTTCCGAAGTTTGGGTATCGCCATGAAGAAAATCATGATCCGGAATTTGTTGGTAATCATCTATATTTAATTAAGCAGCATGATTTTTACTTCAAGAATCAACAGCCGGGAAGTGTGTTTTTATTAACAAATGTAGGGCCAATTGGCCAGTTTGCGCATAAGCTCATCATCACGATGGTGTTTGCGGTCATATTGATTATTATTTTTACAAATGGCATCCTGACTTATATTGTTTCTCGAAGCATTGTGAAGCCATTGAAATCCTTAAAAAAAGCAGCCGAACAAATCAAAGAAGGAAATTTGAATTTTGCGATGGAGCCATATGGCAAAGATGAGATTAGCGAACTAGCCAGGGCGTTTGAAGGAATGCGGCTTCAATTAAAAGCTTCCGTAGAACAACAGCTGCAGTATGAAAATAACCGGAAAGAATTAATCTCCAGTATTTCACACGATCTGAAAACCCCGATTACTGCGATTAAAGGATATGTAGAAGGAATTATGGATGGGGTGGCCGATTCTCCGGAAAAGATTGAGCGGTATATTAAAACCGTGTATGTAAAAGCCAACGATCTCGATAAACTTATTGAACAGCTATTTCTTTTTTCTAAACTCGATGTAAAGAAACTTCCTTTTAATTTTGAAGAAATTGATATCCATCGATATTTAGCGGACAGTACAGAAGAAATGCAGTTTGACACAGAGAGAAGCGGGATTTCTCTTACTTACCACACAGAGATTCAAGAGCCGCTCATAATAATGGGGGACAGGGAAAACTAAAACGGGTAATGACGAACCTTATTGAAAATGCAGTGAAATATATGGGGCGGGAGAACGGAAAAATCAATGTGTATTTAACTGCAAATCAAACAATGGCGACGATAAAAATAGAAGATAACGGGCAGGGAATTTCAGGCGATATGCTTCCTTTTATCTTTGATATATTTTACCGGGCAGACGGATCCAGAAATTCTTCTACAGGGGGAAGCGGGCTTGGACTTGCTATATCCAGGCGCATTATTGAAGAACATGGCGGCCGGATATGGGCGGAAAGTATAGAGGGGAAAGGGACAAACATTTTGTTTACGTTAAAAAGAGTACAGGCATAGGAAGGGGGGAGAGGGAATGAAGAGGATTCTCATTATTGAAGATGAGCTCAGTATCGCCGAACTTGAACGTGATTATTTTGAGATTAACGGCTATGCCGTTGAAATTGAGCAGGATGGAAATAGCGGCCTGAGAAGAGCCGTAACGGAAGAGTATGACCTGGTTATTCTTGACTTGATGCTGCCGGGGATGGATGGTTTTGAAATATGCAAGCAGATTAGAATTGAAAAAGATATGCCGATTCTTATGGTCTCCGCCAGAAAAGAAGAAATCGATAAAATTAAGGGATTGGGCTTTGGAGCAGATGACTACATTACGAAACCGTTCAGCCCGAGTGAATTGGTCGCCAGGGTAAAAGCCCACCTTTCGCGGTATGAGCGTTTGATGGGAAAACGGGAACAGCTCCATGACGAAATTAAGATTAGAGGCATTGTTATCGATAAGAGCGCGAGAAGGGTTTACGTTAATGATAAAGAAGTAACGTTGACAACGAAGGAATTTGACTTATTTACTATGCTGGCGTCCAATCCAAACCGTGTGTTTTCTAAAGAGGAGTTGTTTGAACGAATATGGGGATTTGATTCTGTAGGGGACAACGGAACGGTAAGTGTACACATAAGAAAGATAAGAGAAAAGACTGAAGTTGACCCCTCGAATCCACAATATATTGAGACACTCTGGGGGGCAGGCTATCGGTTTGGTGTCTGACTGCCTTCAAATATGATATGAAAGAAAATCCCGTGCCGGCGAATGGATGCTGTGTACGGGATTTTTTGTTATAGTTCGCTATTCCCCTTACTCGAATTTTTAATAGGAAGGCATATAGTTACTTCTGTTCCTTTTCCTTCCTCACTTTCCAGCTTAATCTTTCCGAAGTGCATGGAAACAATATGCTTCGCTATGGATAATCCTAATCCTGATCCTCCTGTTTCCCTATGGCGCGCTTTATCTACGCGATAAAAACGCTCAAAAATAATGGACAGTTCGTCCTTAGGAATCCCAATCCCGTAATCTTTTATCTTTATAAAAGCCCATTCCTTTTTTTTACTTACGTAAATTTCGATTTTTCCCTTGCTATATTTCAAAGCATTATCAAGTAAGATGAGTAAAACCTGGTTCATCTTCATCTCATCCGCCCAAATAACGACAGGCTCATCCGGATAAATGAGCTTAATTTCTCGTTTATATACTTTTCGCAAAGGGTTTGCTACCTCTTCACAGAAAGGAAGCAGGTCAATCTGCTGGATATCTAACGTATTTTCTTTTTCTAATGAAGCTAAATCCAGGAGCTGCTGCGTCATTTTTTTCATCCGAATTGCTTCAGAGTAAATGGCATCAATCGACTCCCGCTGTAAAGCCTCGTCTTTCATTCCCCATCTTCTCAGTAAATTGGCATAACTTTCAATAATCGTTAGCGGTGTTTTCAATTCGTGGGAAGCATCTGAAACGAATTGCTGCTGTTTATCAAAGTTATCCTGGAGTCGATCCATCATTCCATTGAACGTTTTAGCCATAATAGAAAGTTCATCCTGAGCTTTTCTTTCAATTGCTATGTTTTTTAAAACACCGCTTTTTTGAATGCCTTCCATTGTATGAATCATTTTTGAAATGGGCCGGAGAATAAAGCGGGATAGAAGAGTCCCTCCGACCAGGGATAATAAAATAGCAGCTACAGAAGACATAAAAAGAGCATAAAGAAGAGTGTTCACGCTTTCTGCCAGGGCTATTAGCTTTTCAGAAATCTCTATACATTCAACCGTATGGCCATTTGATTGGATAGGTACACGAACGGTGAGAACCTGGTAATCTTGCAGGCTGTTTAATTCCCATTCTCGTAGCACATTAAAATCCGGCTCAATTTGCCGTAGGGAAGGATCATTTGTGACCTCATTTATCACACGTCTGTTCAAGTTTACAATGCGTATGATTGAGCTTTCAGGTAAAAACGAGGCAAGAATATTATCTGTTTTCCCGTTAACCTGGCCATTTGTCAGTTTTTCAGCAATTTCTTGTCCCTTTCTCTGCAGCATGTCCGTTTCTGTTTCCGTTGTTATCCTTATGAAAAGATAGTAAATCGTTGTATTCAAAAGAATTAAAATAAAAAGTAACCACACTGTTGTTACCAAATTCAATTTGGTTTTTAACCTCATACCTGCCTCTCCTTTATGCTATACCCAACGCCTCGAATCGTATGAATCAGGGGATAAGAAAATCCCTCATCGATTTTCTTTCTCAAGTACCGAATATAGACATCTACAACGCTTGTTTCTCCGAAAAAGTTATCTCCCCAAACATTTAAAATGATTTTTTCGCGGTTCACAACCTGGTTTTTATGTTTCATTAAATAGACGAGTAAATCGAATTCTCTTGGCGTAAGAGAAATTTCCCGGCCGCTTCTCGTAATGATACGTGTTTCAATGTGAACAGTTAAATCATCTACCGAGAGAGCTTCTTCCTCTGTACTTTCATTTGATTCGTCTTTTTGTAGTTGGGAGGAACGAATAGAGGCTCGTATCCTCGCCAGCAGTTCTTCAATCTCAAACGGTTTCGTTATATAATCGTTTGCTCCTTGATCTAACCCCATTACTTTATCAGGTATGGTATCACGTGCTGTTAACAGAATAATCGGTGTATGGGAATCCGTAGTTCGAATCCTTCTCAATACTTCAATCCCGCTGAGCTCAGGCAGCATCACATCCAAAAGAATTAAATCCCAGCTTTCCCTTAATGCTTTCTCCAATCCAATTCTGCCTGTTTCTGCACAGTTTACCTCGTATCCACCGTACTCCAGCTCTAAACTAATAACCCTGGAGATTTTCACTTCATCTTCTATTACAAGTATTTTTTCTTTCATTTCTTTCCCCTCTTTATGGATTGTTATTCCGCATTATTTCCGAATAGACACCATCTAATCGAGCATACCATAAAAAGAGCAGAACTCTCCTCAAATTTTGAAGGAGAGTTCTGCTGGATTTACTCATTTTTGATTATATTGTTTTACTTTCCAGCTTTTTCCTGGCTATCAGGAACTTCACCATCTTTCTGGTCATCTACTGTTCCGTTTGCTTTTTCTTGAGCGTCAGGAACTTCACCATCTTTCTGGTCATCTACTGTTCCGTTTGCTTTTTCTTGAGCGTCAGGAACTTCACCATCTTTTTGGTCGTCTACGGCTGCTTTGGCGTTAGTTTGAACAGTAGCCTTTGGTGCTGCAGCAACTGGAGCTGCTTTTTCTACTGCGTCAGGAACTTCCCCGTCTTTTTGGTTATCTGCTGTTACTTGTTGGTTTGGTGCAGGAGTTGATGCTGCGTTGGCTTGTGCAATTGTAAAAGCTCCTCCTCCAACCAAAGTTAGTGCTAATGCTGAAGCGACAATTTTTTTATTCATGATCATGTTCCTCCTAAGTTTTTTTGATGTCTTACAGGTCTTATCTTATAGGACAGTGCATTGGATTCTCCCAAGATTTTCATTAGAAAAAGCTTAAAATTCTCTTAGAAAAAAAGTTTGTTTTTCATTAAATGTTTACTTTTATGTAACAATAACGTCATATATGTTATTTATTATGAAATAGAAGGCTCGAATAAATTCCAGGAAGGGAGCAGATTCGATACGCATGAAGAATAAGACATTTTGGCAAAACAGCGGTCTTATCGTGATCAGCGGTCTTGGAGGATATGTTCTTTCCTTAACAGGGATGTCGATTGGGTGGATGGTTGGAACACTGCTCATGGCCGGCATTCTTTCCTTTTGGAAGCCAGGGTGGTTGGGGATGGCAAAGCAAAAGAAAGGCATCCACCTTATTGGCGGTATATTGGACAAGCAGTTTTAGGTATAGAATTAGGACAAAGTATGAATGTATCGATGCTGGATGCATTTGAAGACAATTCAATAACGATTACAGTAATGCTCATTCTATCTATTGTTTTTGCTTTGATTTCTGGGTTAATTCTATGGCGATACACGAAAGCGGATATGATGACGAGTCTTTTCGGAACGACTCCGGGCGGAATTTCAGCTATGCCCAGCATTGCTGAAGAGGTCGGTGCCAATCCTGTCGTGGTAAGTATCGTTCAGTTGATTCGTATTTTTCTTGTTGTAGGTACGATTCCATTTCTTGCTTTATATTGGAATTCAGGAACCGGAACGTCTCATACCCCGGCAGGAGGTGCGCCGCATACAAGCGCAGCGAATTCTATTGCAGCCTTCTCTCTCAGTTCCCTTCTGTGGACAGGTCTGCTGGCACTGGCAGCAGGGGGGGGATACTATGTGGCAAAAAAAATAAAACTGCCGGCTCCCTGGCTGGTGGGCGGAATGCTGGGAACCGCCGCTGCCCAGATGCTCGCGTCTTCCTTTATAGGGGGAGGGGTTACGGCCTGGTGGCCGCATGAATTCATCATACTGGCCCAGGTTTTTATCGGAGCAAGCATCGGTTCCCGGCTGCATAAAGAGATGTTTGCGGGAGCCGGGCGAATCGTAGTGGTAGGTGTACTAAGCTCTTTCGGGCTTGTGCTTGTCATGGCGCTTTGCGCAGCGGGGGTATCTGAGGTAACACAAATCCCCCTCGTTACATGTGTATTAGCATTTGCCCCCGGCGGAGTCGCCGAGATGGCTACAACATCGCTCGCGCTTCATGCAGATGCCGGCTTTGTCGTAGCCGTTCAATCGCTGCGTCTTATTACTATTTTTCTCATCCTGCCGCCTTTCTTCAGGTTGCTGCATCGCCAGGCCGATCAGGCTGCTGCGTCATCAAGCCGGCCAGGCAGATGGTAAATCCAGAATGGCAAATTAAAATAAATCTATCTATCTTAGAGAAAAGGCGGCCCGCACACAGGCCGCCTTTTCTTAGTAAGTACAACCATACTTAATATGCGCACTCGCTCGTTTTTTGTGTAGAAAACGGGTTCTCATCGAATTCTCATTAACATCTCATGCGGCAGTAATAGAAAGGACCATATTAATTATATAGACTTGTTTTATGGGGAATACTTAAAACCAGCCCGCTATCGATAGATTCTCTTCCGAAAGTACAGTCGAATCTTAAAATTCGCTCTGTACTTTTCTCGGTTCATTGAAAGCTTGCTGCTGCCGATTGCTGCCAGGGGATATCACATATAAGGAGAGAATAAAACGATGTGTGGATTTGTAACCATTTATAATAAAAATCAACGACCTGTTTCACAACAACAATTACTGGAAATGACTCGTGTTATTGCACACCGTGGGCCAGATGATGAAAGAGTGCATGTGTCAGAACACGTCGGATTAGGATTTCGCAGGCTTAGTATTATTGATTTAAACCATGGAGCCCAGCCTCTCCGCCATCCATCTAAAGACATCTGGGTTACCTTTAATGGAGAAATTTATAATTACCAAGAATTAAGACAATGGTTAATCGGGAAAGGGCATACCTTCCATACACAGTCCGATACCGAAGTAATCGTTCATTTATACGAAGAAGTTGGTACGGAATGTCCGAAACTTTTGCGTGGCATGTTTAGCTTTGTTATCTGGGATAAGGAGCAGGATGTCTTATTTGGTGCGCGTGATCCCTTTGGAGTAAAGCCTTTGTACTGGACAGAAACACCGGAAGGCTTTATTTTTGGTTCAGAAATAAAGAGCCTGCTTCTGGCAGAAAAAACGAAACGTGAAGTGGACGTAACTTCTTTTTATCATTACCTTACTTTTCAATACGTTCCTGAACCGGGAACGATGTTTCAGAACATTTCTAAGCTCCAGGCCGGGCACCTCTTTCTTATTTCAGAGGATAAACTGATGATGGAGCCTTACTATAGCGTTACCTTTAATCCGGATGAAGAAAAACCTCTTTCCTATTTCGTTGAAGGAGTTCGCGATATTCTTCAGGAATCGGTTAGCATTCACCGCATAAGTGATGTATCCAGAGGGGCTTTCTTATCCGGAGGAATCGATTCCAGCAGCCTTGTATCTCTGCTGCAAAAACACGAACCGACCCAAACGTTCTCGGTCGGATTTGATATGTTTGGATATAGCGAGCTAGAGCAGGCCAGTTCAACGGCGCAGTACCTGGGGACGGATCACCATGAAATATGCATAACTTCACAGCAATATCTCTCCACTCTCCCAAAAATCATCTGGCATATGGATGAACCGGTTGCTGATCCATCGGCGATCGGGCTTTATTTTGTTTCACAGCTGGCAAGTAACTTTGTCAAAGTAGTGTTTTCCGGCGAAGGAGCGGATGAGTTTTTTGGTGGGTATAACATTTATGGCGAGCCTCATTCCCTGCGCCACTTTCAGTATCTGCCTGCCTGGCTCAAAATTCTGCTGAGAAAGTTTGCCAATGTGCTGCCTGAAGGGATGAAGGGAAAAAGCTTCCTGGAAAGGGGAGCCCAGCCTCTTGAGCAGCGTTTCTTTGGCAACGCTAAGATTTTTACAGAGGAAGCAAAACAACAGATCCTCGGTTTTCACCTTAATAAATTAGAGGAGCCTATTTCTTCCTATGATGTGACAAAGCCGCTTTACGAGCGCGCGCATGGCTATGATGAAGCAACAAAGATGCAGTACATCGACATTCATACATGGCTGCGGGGAGATATTCTAATGAAGGCAGATAAAATGTCGATGGCCCATTCCCTTGAATTGCGGGTTCCTTTTATCGATAAGAAAGTTTTTGAATTGGCTGCTGCGATTCCAACAAAATATAAACTTTCTAACAGTGCAACAAAATTTGTCCTTCGGGAAGCGATGAAAGATATTTTACCGCCTTCGGTGCAGCACCGAAGGAAATTAGGCTTTCCTGTTCCGATTCGAGTTTGGTTACGGGGGGAATTTTATGGGTGGGCAAAAGAAGTGATTCACTCTGCAAATGTTGAAAACTTTATAAACAAATCCGCTGCATTGCAAATGTTAGAACAGCATAAGGAGGGAAAAATAGATTACAGCCGGAAACTGTGGACGATAATTATTTTCATCATATGGCACCAGATTTACATGGAGGGCGGAGACGCTGCTTTGATTCCAGATGATTTCCCGCAGATTAAGGGAGCGGATGCAATATGAAACGGCTTATTTTGTTACTGCTCTTGCTTTTGCTGTTTTTGCGATCCTTCGTTTATGCTGAAGAAGTGCTGGATAGAGCTCAAACGCCCTTATTTAATTTAGGTGCTTTCTCATCAAATTCTCATTTGCATCTAATGTGGCAGTAATAGAAACTGCCATATTAATTATATACACTAACTTTATGCGGAATAATATCAATTAAATATGTGGGAGGAAAACGCAATTATTTATGCAAAAAACCGCTTTTACTTTTAACGGAAAAGGGAACGATAAGACAGAATAAGGAGGGTTTATAAAGTGGAATATCGGCAGATGTTGAACAAGGTTCCAGAAGTTACGATCTTCTTCTGGATCATCAAGATACTGGCAACAACGGTGGGCGAGACGGCCGCAGACTTCCTGAACTTTAACCTGAACTGGGGCTTGACCAACACGACCTATCTCATGAGTGCCCTCTTGCTTATCACGCTGTTCTTCCAGTTCAAAGCGAGGAAGTATGTACCAGGGATTTACTGGCTTGCGGTCGTGCTGATTAGCGTTGTCGGCACGCTGATCACCGACAACCTCGTGGACAACTTCGGAGTCGCTCTGGAGACGACGACCATCGTCTTCACCATCGCGCTGCTGGCGACCTTTGCGGCCTGGTACGCGAGTGAGAAGACACTGTCCATTCACTCCATCTACACGACCAGGCGGGAAGCGTTCTATTGGTTGATCATCCTGTTCACCTTCGCCCTGGGTACTGCAGCCGGTGACCTCACAGCAGAGGGTCTCAACCTGGGTTACTTGAACTCAGCGCTCATGTTCGCCGCACTAATCGGGGTGGTGACCATTGCCCACTACTTCTTCAAACTGAATGGAGTGCTGGCCTTCTGGATTGCCTACATCTTGACCCGTCCTCTCGGCGCCTCTCTTGGCGACTACCTGTCACAGCCTCGCGATGCGGGCGGCCTTGGTCTGGGTACTGTGGGAACCAGTGCGATCTTCCTCGTAATTATCCTGGTCTTGGTCATCTACCTGACCAAGACGAGAAGAGACCAGCTTCCGAGTCCGAACGTAGCTGAGGAGTAAAGCAAGAGCCGGCGGCTTCAAGCGAGCCGCCGTGGATCCAGCGGGTGCTCGTAAATTAGAGGTTGATGTAACATTTATTGCCGCTATTTTAACGATCATTGGTTACTCTATAAATGATACAATAGCAATATTCGAATTCATATTCGGTTGTGAGCCGCTTCATATGTTAAAAATACATTCTCTTCGAAAAGTACAGTCGAATCCTGCATTCGGTCTGTACTTTTCCTGCTTAACCCTGGTTCAGTACAAAAACCGTGAAAGGGGAGGGGTAAATGGCACAAGAATCTATTTTATTAGTTGAAGACGAAGATAACGTCGCACGGTTTATTCAGTTAGAGTTAGAATTTGAAGGTTATTATGTTGAGGTGGCTTCCGATGGACAGCAGGGTTGGGAGTTATCCCAGCAGAAAGAATGGGATTTAATTCTTTTGGACTGGATGCTGCCCAAATTAAACGGGTTGGAAGTGTGCCGCAGGATTCGCAAACTCAGTGAGATACCTATTATTGTATTAACCGCCCGGGATTATGTAGGGGATAAAATCGCAGGCCTGGACACAGGAGCGGATGACTATATTACAAAACCGTTCGAAATCGAGGAGCTTCTAGCCCGCATACGGGCGAATTTACGGCGGCATAACAAGGAAAAGGGTGCAGCGAATGAGGGGATAATGCAACTGGAAGATTTGCTTTTAGACGAAAGAAAACGGCTCGTATTTCGTTCGGAAAATCAGATAGAGTTAACGCAGCGGGAGTTTGATTTGTTGCTGTACCTGATGCAGAATGCGGGTACAGTGTTGACCAGGGAACAGTTACTATCTAACGTTTGGGGTTTCGATTTTGTTGGGGAAACAAACGTTGTCGATGTTTACATTCGCTATCTTCGCAATAAATTGGATCGGGATTTTACACCAAAGCTGATCCAGACCGTCCGTGGGATAGGATACGTGCTTCGTTCTTCGTAAACGGCCGGAAAAGGTGCTATAAATCGTCTATGCGTATAAGAAAGGAGAGCAACGGTGAAGGAAGCTTGGCTAAAGAGATTTGCTATTTCCAATAGTACACTGATGGTTCGTTTTACTGTATGGTATATCGTTAGTCTGCTAGCTGTTATCCTGTTAATCGGAGTCATAATGATTGGAACCGTCGGGTATTTTTTGTTCCAGAATACGAAACAGGAAATGGAGGCCATTCAGTACAAATTACAGGCAGCCTCCCAGGAGGATAAAGTAAATTGGCAGGAAACACTGGATGAAATATTGTACCCGGACCATGCTAACTATTATATTCAGATAAATGATGCAGCGGGAAAGACACTGGCCCATTCACGCGGCTGGGAAAGGGACTTTAACAGTGATGATCAGCAGGCCCAGAAGAACTGGTTTAAAGGATTGCTATGGGATGATCAGGATGGCTTATTCTTTATAGACAAAAAAAACTGGAGCCAGAAAAACGGGAAAAATGGACAGATGCATATTGCCGTCCAGCTTAACAACATCGAAAACTTGCTGCTCCTTATTGTTAAAGTATTAGGGTTAACTACGTTAGTTGGTACGATTGTTGGTTCGTTCTTGATTTATCATTTAACACGCCGCAATATGCGCCCTTTATTTGCGATTACGGATGCAGTTGATAAAATTAAGCATTTCTCTACGCTTAGCCAGCGGATTCCGGTACCAAAAGGTCCCCAGGAGCTAACGAACCTATCTACTACGTTTAACACGATGTTAAACGAGCTGGAAAAACAATTTGAACGTGAGAAAGGGTTTATCGCTGATGCGTCCCATGAATTGCGCACTCCCCTTACCGCTTTACGAGGCCATCTAAAGCTTCTAAAACGCTGGGGAAAAGATAACCCTGATATCTTAGAGAAATCCATTGAATCAATGGATGAAGAAGGGATTCGGATGCAGCGCCTCATTGTTCAGCTATTGGAGTTAGCCCGTTCCGATCATATGCAGATAAAAAAAACGCAGGTGAATGTAGCGACAGTGATAAAAGAAGCGGTGGAGCAGTCGTGGCAGAATAGCAAAGACATATCGTTATCAGTGCACGCAGATGAGCTGATTTGTGTAATGGGTGATGCAGATCAACTCAGGCAAATTATCGTAATCTTACTTGAAAATGCTAAAAAATACACCAATACCGGGGGAAGCGTGAAAGTATCTGCATGTCAGGAACGTGGTATTGTTAAAGTCAGCGTTCAGGATACCGGCATCGGGATTCCTGAGGAAGACATACCTAAAATATTTGACCGTTTTTATCGTGTAGATAAAACACGTTCACGGAAAACAGGGGGTACAGGTTTAGGATTGCCCATTGCAAAGCAATTGGTAGAATTGCACAAGGGAACAATTGAGGTGGAAAGCGCAGTAGGGAAGGGAAGTACATTTACCATTCATCTTAAATCCGCCGCCTAGTTTAATAGGCGGGTAAAGAAAGCAGCCAGCCTGGTGTATCCAGGCTGGCTGCTCTTTATTATTATAAGGATTTTAAATTTATCGAGCAGGATTCAGCTTGCTTGCTTAATAAGTTATTACTCTTATAAAACGCGGCGTGCCGTTGCGTAATTCTGTTGATACCAGCTTCCATTTAAGTCGCTGATTTTAATATCGCTTTGTGAATTAGCGGCATGAACGATTTTATTGTTCCCAATGTAAATTCCCACGTGTCCTAATGGCTTGTGGCTGTTGTTGAAAAATACGAGGTCGCCTTTTTGCAGCTGTGATTTAGATACAGGAACGCCAACCTTAGCTTGTCCTTGCGGGCTGCGTGAATGGAGGTCAACGCCGTATTTCTGGAATACATAATAAGTAAAGCCTGAACAATCGAATGTCAGCGTACTAGGGTTCGTGTGTCCATAACGCGCTTTGCCAACCAGGCTAAGAGCATAGTTTACGATTCCGTCAGCTTTACTGGCGCTGCTGTTTGTGGGAGCTGGCTGCGTTGGTGCAGGCGTTGATACATCTGGCGCTGCTGCGGCAGAATCTTGTGGTGCCGGGTTCGCTTGCGGTGCTGGTGCAGTTGTTGATGTATCAGGCGCCACAGCAAAATCCTGAGGTTCCTGGTTTACTTTTGGCTGGTGTGAACGGTAATGATGCACTCTATTGTGTATATAATTAGACTCGTCCTGCTGGTCTGAATAGTTTCCGTTTCCTGCTTGATAATCATCGTAGCGAGGGCTGCTTGCACTTGCTGGAGAAACTACGCCACCTAAAAGTAATGCTGTTGCGAATGTTAATGGGATTAACTTCTTCATAAATTACCTCCGTTTTTTTGTGTTTTCTTGATGTCCGAAAAGTACCTTATTTCTGAGTTGACCAAAATCACTAACATGGATTATTATAAGGGAACTTTGACCACGAATGAGGTGGTAAATTATGCTACTATTTTTTTTGAATATACCAGGTTTATAAAAAATGCTGTTATAACAAGGTCTTCCTACTATTTTGTTTCCAGTAATTTGTTATTTAATTCCCAGTATTTATGACATACAAATAGACAACCGATTTTTGGTGTCTATCGGTTGTCATTCAAAAATCCGTGCCAGTTCGGCCGGCACAGGACGTGCCGTACGGGTTTCGCTATCCATCGTTACGCTTGTAACTAGCGCGTCCGCCACCGGGACCCCATCCTGATTATGTATCTCCTGCTTCAGCACATAGCTTGTTCGCCCTAGCTTTTCGGGGGATGTCGTAATCGTCAGCCTGTCGTTCTGCCGGCATTCTTTACGATAGTTAATCGTAATATTAACGGTAACGGTTTGAATTCCCATGGCGTCGAACGTGTCATAATCAAGATGGGCCTGCTCATACCATTCTTCACGGCCCCACTCTAAATATTCAAGGTATTTGGCATTGTTTACATGGCCATTCACATCAATTTCTGTCGAACGCACGACAATTTCCAGCGATGCTTTCATCCATTTCCCTCCATTATCTATTAAAATCCATGTTTTCTAAAGATATGATACCCCGGTTTTTGCCATATGTACAGGTGGTAATGGAAGAATACAACAAAGCACAGCATGAGGTGACCTGAATGAAAAAAACAGGAAGGATGTTGTTGGTTCTTGCCGCTGCGTTCTTCCTCTTCAGTGGATTTTTCGCCCTAGATAAAGGAGGATTCCAAGCCGACTCACTGGCCGAGTGGATAAGCCAGGTGAAGAATAATAAGTGGATTTCCTCTGTACTGGCAGATGATAGGCTTAGTGTATTAAGTGAAAAATCAGCAAGAGGAGACGCACACCGGGAAGCCAAGAAAGCATTGGAGCAATGGGCGGCAGCAATTGGCGGGCGGAACGAGCGTGCAGTAGAGCAGTGGATGGAGCCGGAAAACAACAAGCAGATTATCCGCAGGCTGGCAGTTGCGCCGATAAGCCATGTGAAAATTAAATTGACAGGTGCAGGTAACCTGGAGACGGCACAGGGTGAAGCCATCCTGAAAAACGTGAAGGCAGAAATAAAGTATCGCTACAACGGCGGAAAGGAATCCGAAGAATATCCGATGATACGGTCCTTTGATCTACTAAAGAGGAATGGTCAGCCCTGGAAAATTAGCAATTACCGGCCAGTGGATCAGCCCGTCCTCTTCGAAATGGGAGAAACAAAGGCAAGAAAAAGTAAGAATTTTCTTTTCTTTTATCATGCGCAAAGCGAGCCGCAGATAGAGCAAATTATTGAAAAAACAGAGCAGGCATATCAAGAGATTGGGAAGACACTAAACGCGGCTGGCAATCCGCCGTATCCGGTGCTTGTTTATCCTAAGGAAAGCATGTGGCAGGGCGGGCATACAGTGGCAACGGCTTCCGGGCAATATTTTATTAACGCTGCAGGGTACAAAGTAACCAATCAATTTGTCTCATTAAATATGGAGGCACTTGAACAATCCAATGAAGATGACAGCGTTTATACGACATTGAAACACGAAATCGTGCATGTGTATCAATTCCCGCAGCTTCCTCCCTATGTGCCCGTATGGCTGCTTGAGGGGATGGCCATGTACTACAGCGGTGATGATATGTCCTATGTGTTCAAGGGATCGGACGGGATGGAACGATTAAATGAGATTGATTTAACTAAGCTTACGGCAAGCGAAAAACTTGGCGAGGTAGGGTTCGGTGTGAGCGGGAGAAAACAGCAGCAGGAATACGCTTTCTCGTACTGCATGGTCAAATATATTATCGAAACATATGGACAGGAAAAGCTTAATGACTTGATTCAATCGTATAGCAGCACCTCCTGGTCTGCAATTAAGGGCGATGTGCCCCGGGACAAAGAGAGCAAGAACAAATATAAATGGGAAGCGGTGACAACAAAGTTAACCAATGAATATTTACAGAAGCATTTCGGCATGTCTGAAAAACAATTGGAAGAGCATGTAAAGCAAAAAATTAAACAGGCGAACATACAATGATCACATTTTGTTTAAAAAAAATTCCAACTTCTGAAACAGTCCGGTCATACTTCTGCAGTAAAGTAGAAGCATAAGGAGGTGACGGGCACATAAGACGGTAAGCTGATGTACCCTATGGAAATGACATCACCTGAAAATGAACAAACGAGCAAAACGCCTGTATGAAATATGACCAGCTAAAAACTACCGTCTCTATCTTAAAAACTTCACGTTTTACACAATACTTACAAATTTAATATAAGCTTCACGCTTCTTCTTCCTAAAACAGCCGGTGCGATAAGTGCCGGCTGTTTTCATATACCTGGTTAGGACTTCCTTCCTCTCTGCGCGTTCTATACTCAAAAAAAGCAATGTGAATGTGTTACAATAGGGAAGTCCGTGAACGGAGGGGGAATGTTGTATGAACCGCACGAAAGTTCTTGTCGCAGAGACGATACAAATGTGCTCGAAATTATACGGCTGTACTTTACGCAGCAGCAAATCGATTTAATAGAAGCACATGATGGGAGCGAGGCTGTCACTCTGGCGGAACAAGAAAAGCCGGACGTAATCATACTCGATGTCATGATGCCGAAAATGGATGGATTCGAGGCATGCCGTGAGATTAGAAAAACAATGGACATCCCGATTATTATGCTGTCGGCCAAGGGTGAAGAATTCGACCGGGTGCTTGGGCTTGAGCTTGGCGCAGATGATTATGTTACGAAACCGTTCAGCCCGCGCGAACTAATTGCAAGAATTAAGGCGATTTTCCGCCGGATGCAGCCCCGGAATATAGATGAAAAAGAGCAAGTGCAGCATGCAATGCAGTTTCACGATTTGCATATCGACCTTCAAGGCCGCCAGGTCACAGTCTGCGGGGAGAAAGTGTCTTTCCGCCCGAAGGAGTTCGATTTACTTGTCTTTCTTGCGCGTTCGCAGGGGAGTGTATTTACGCGTGAACAGCTTCTTGAGCAAATATGGGGCTATGATTTCTTTGGAGACATACGTACAGTTGATGTTCATGTAAAGAAAATCCGCCAGCATCTTAATGGTTTGGACTATGAATGCATACATACCGTATGGGGTGTCGGTTATAAGTTTGAGGTGGAAGCGCCGTGCAGCGGGTAAGAGATTGGCTTGGGACTAATAAAAGTATTTTCCGTAAGCTTCTCTTTAGCTACATGGTAACCGTCCTGCTCGGTCTGGGTGCACTTGGCCTGTCGATGTCCGTTATGGCCAAGAATTATATATACGACGGTACGAAAGAAGAACTCTTACGTAAGGCAAAGAAAGTAAACCTCGCGATTCAGCGTTATCCGATCCAGGACGAGCAAACGCAGGGAATGCTGGCGTTTCTGGATCAGACTTTTGACACGCGCATCTGGGTATTTAATATGAAGGGGCAAATTATTTCCACTTCGACAAAGGATGAGGTGTTTATTGGCAAGTCGGTGGCACGTTCCATTGTCGATCAAGTGCTGCAGGGAAAAGATGTCGTACAGAACCTTGCCTTTGAAGGCCTGAACAAACCGATGGTGTCTGTCGTTGTGCCGTGGGGAGAAAAAGACCATGTGTTCGGCGGGATTGTCCTGCACGCACCGGTTGAAGGTATCGAAGAAACGATTGGGAAGATGAGGGAAATGATTCTGTGGGCAACGCTATTCGGAATTCTGCTTTCCACAGTGATGGTATCCTACCTGTCGTGGACCATTTCCCGCCCATTAAAGCGAATTGACGAAGTTGCACTGGAAATTGAGAAGGGCAATTATGATCAGAGGGTGCACATCACCTCACAGGATGAAATCGGAGACCTGGCCCGTTCCATCAACCAGATGGCCGGCACGCTGGAACTGGTTGAGACGGAAAGAGCGAGCTTCGAACAGACGAGAAAGGATTTCCTTGCCAACGTGTCCCACGAATTGCGCACCCCTCTTACGACAATGCAGGGGTTTTTGGAAGCATTGCAGGACGGGCTCGTGGTGGAAGAAGCCTCCAGGCAGAAATATTACGATGTAATGTACAAAGAAACGATCCATATGAGCCGCCTTGTAAACGACTTGCTTGAACTTGTTCGTCTTGAGAGGCATGAGGCCGAACTCGTTCGGCGCCCGATTAACATTGAATCGGTTTTGCAGCGGATTGTTTTTTCCTTTAAGGAAGAAGCGGCAAAACGCGGGATCAGCCTCCAGCTTACTGTTCAATCTCCGCTCCCGGGAATCATCGGGGATCCGCACCGGATTGAACAAATTTTTATTAACCTTATTAATAACGCATTGAAATTTACAGAGCAAGGGTCTGTAAGCGTGGAAGCAGCAGCGGTCCGGGAAGGAACGGAAATCGTCGTAAAAGATACCGGGATCGGTATTTCTAGCCACGACGTTGAGCGAATCTGGGACCGTTTTTTTAAAGTGGATCGCGTTCGTTCACGGAGCGAGGTAGGAACAGGCCTGGGACTGGCCATTGTAAAGGAATTGGTAGAGCTTCACCAGGGTACTGTCACAGTGAAAAGTGAAGTGAACAAGGGAACAGCGTTTACCATCTGGTTTCCCGGGGAAAAGAAGTAGCAATGGTTAAAACCCTGTACCGAATCAAAGACGCCGGTACAGGGTTTTTATTTTCTCCTACGTTTCGTAGGGCGCTATACTACTTTTCCTCAATTGTTATCGTTTTGACAAACACTTTTTCTACTGGTACGCTTTCCTCACCCGTAGGGCTCTGCGTAACTTGTACATTTGAAATTTTATCTACTGTATCCATTCCGTCGATCACTTTACCGAAGATAACATAATCAGGCTGGGTATTTAATCCTGCCGCTCCCGGCCCGTTGCAAATAAAGAACTGGCTGCCGCCGGAATTCGGCTGGTTCGTTCTTGCCATGGCGACAATTCCTTTCTCGTATTTGCGCTTCACAGGCAGCTCATCTTCAATGTTATACCCAGGACCGCCTGTCCCGGTGCCGAGCGGGTCACCGCCTTGAATCATAAAATCCTTGATAACCCGGTGGAAAATAACGCCATCATAAAATTTCTCGCGGGAAAGGAATACAAAGTTATTTACCGTTTTCGGTGCTTCCTTCGCCAGCAGCTCAATGGAGATATTTCCTTTGTTCGTTTCCATGTGGGCGATATATGTTTTGTTCGGATCGATTGCCATCGGCGGGGCGCTTGCCCACTGTTTTGCCGGTTGTTTCGGCTGCGCCTCCTGCTTACCCTGTTCCGGGTTTTTTCCGCTGTTTGCGGAGCAGGCGGCCATCGTGAATACGAGGGCAACAGCCAGCAAAATAATAAAAGAGATGCGTTTCATGAACTTCCCATCCTTTGCCTGTGTTATTTAGTTTGGGGGACGACGGGACGCATAATAACCTGATTCAGAATAATATGCTCAGGCGCGGCGGCCATCTGGTAAGCGATTTGTGCGACATCGTCAGGCCGGAGTGAATAATCCTTCGGTTCGGTCTGGCCGAAATACGTCTGTACCGAACCGGGGCAAATAACAGACACTTTGACGTTATGCGGCTTGAGCTCCTGTGTCAGAATGTCGGTAAAAGCCATGACTCCGAATTTACTCGTGCAGTATCCGCCGCCGCCGGGAAATGTCACCGTTCCGGCAACGCTTGAAATATTAATAATGTGCCCGGTCTGCCGCCGGGTGAGGTGAGGAACGACATATTTGGTGCAGAGAAACGTTCCTTTCAGGTTTACGTTCATCATCTCATCCCACTGCTCTACGGTTAGTTCATGGATGGGAGCGAAATGGCCAAGCCCGGCGTTGTTTATTAACACATCGATTTTCCCGTGCTTGTCCGCTATGTATTGTACATTCTTCTCCACGTCTGAAGCGCTTGTAATATCGAAGGGCAGGGGAACAATTTCTCCCTCAAGCGGCTGCGCCTCGGCGGATAATTTGTCCAATAAATCTGCATTGCGGGCGATAGCATATACGGTTGCTCCTTTTTCGGCGAATAAAAGGCACATTGCGTGGCCGATTCCTCTACTTGCGCCTGTAATGAGAACGATCTTGTCCTGCAGTGATTGTAATTGCAAATGGGTTCACTCCTTTTCCCGATTTTCATCTATCATTTTATCATACTCAGATATGGAATGAAAAAATAAAGAAAAAGCGATCGTTATCACAAGATTGTGTTAAAATGTTCGTATTACAATACATAGCTGGAGGAGTGGAAGAAGGATGTTTCGCACGATTTTATTTGATGTTGACGGAGTTTTACTCAGCGAAGAGCGGTACTTTGACGCCTCGGCGCTGACCGTATGGGAAATGCTCTACAGTCCGAGGTATCTTGGGCTGCAGGGAGATTCTTTCGAACCTGCCCCCGCAGAGGCGGTCATTCGCCGCGTGCGCGGGGAAGTATTCGACAAAGATAATGTATTAAACTTTGTAAAGACCAGAGGAATTAACGCGAACTGGGACATGGTGTATTTAGCTTTTTCATATCAGCTTATCCGCCTTCTGGCTGTTTTGCATGAAACCGCTCCGGAAAAAGTTGAGGAATTGCTGCAGGCTCAAATCAACAGAGACGCGCTGCACCGGATTCGGGAGATGGCCAATGGGACGCCGTTTACCGTGCAATATGATGCGTTTGTTCCTGATTTCGAAAAAGGCACGGCTGAGAAGCAGGCGCTTCTGCTGTATTTGAATGAGATTGCAGAGCAGAAAACAGGGATAAAGACAGACATTTTCTCCCGGAGCAGCGAGCTATGGGATTTATGTCAGGAAACATTCCAGGAGTGGTACCTTGGTGACAGGCTCATTGTGGAATCGATTGGACGAAAAGCGTACCAGGAAGGGAAAAAAGGGTTTCTTGATGACGAAATTCCGATTATTGCCCCTGAAAAGATGGCGGAAGTACTCAGTGAACTGAAAAGCCGGGGATATACGCTTGGAATCGGGACAGGGCGTCCGCGTATCGAAACGGTTGAGCCGCTTCGTGCCATGGGATTGCTGCAGTATTTTGATGAGAACCGCGTTGTTACTGCAAGTGATGTGCTGGAGGCGGAAAAGAAATACCCCGAACGGGCCCCTTTAGCCAAGCCGCAGCCATTCTGTTACATCAAGGGGATGCTTGGTATGGATAAAGAGGATGCAGACTGCTTTGCGCTGGCACTGCCGATCGAGAACGGAGCGGAAATCCTTGTTGTCGGGGATTCCGTAGCTGACTATATGGCGGCCCGCAGCATCGGCTGCAAATTTGCTGCTACATTGACCGGGCTGACCGGGGAGGAAGCGAGAGAGAAGTTTGAAGAATTGCAAGCTGATTATATTTTAAACGATATGACCGAAATTTTGACGGTTTTGTAGGGGTTGCGGGTTAAACGGTCTTGCACATCAAATACTAAGGAGAAGATAAACTACTGCCTTGCAGGAAATGTGAGGGTTGCTATGAAGATGTTCCTCCTGTTCCTTTTGCTTCTCACGTGTGTTGCATTTATCGATGCGCTAATAGATGTGCTTATGGGGAACACCTGGCTCGCCGCGCTGTACAATATTATTCATCCTTTTGAGGTGACAGAGCCAGGTGAAATTGTCTTCTTTCTCCTGTTGTTATTCGTAGCAGTAGCCGTTCCGTTTACTTCTTACTTAAAGGAAAAGAAACACTAAATTATTTATGGGCAGCACCGGATTGTTTATCTGCTCCGGACCTTCTGAAACGCTTTCGGAAGATGGCAACAAAAAACAGCATAAGCGGAATTCCGAGCTGGAATGGAAGATGGAGATATAACGGAACGATTTTTAATCCTTCCGTTATATGTTCGGAGTAATTGCTCGCAATCATCATGGACGAAAGAACGATAACGACCCCGACTGGAATGACGATGACAGACTGTTTCTCCAGCTTAAACAGGTCTGCCGTACCTGCGACTGCAACATAGAAATAGACGGCGATTTTAGAATATCCTCCAATGATTAATGTCAGTACTACGATCGGATCAAGACGCTGAATGAGTTCAGCGATATTGATTTTTCCAATCATTGTGAGCAGTGGGAATGTCGAGCGGGCAGCCATATCGACACCGAGAATGACGATGACGGTTATGGAAGCCAGAGTTAAGAGGAAGCCGCTGAAAATCATCCCGTATATTCCTGTTTTTACAGCCAGATGCGGTACATTTACGAACGGCAGAATCATTGTGAAAACAATCATTTCCCCAAACGGAAAGGTAAACGTCTGCAAATACCCTTTAAGTACAGTGGAAAACCCGTTCTCAAAGACAGGCAGCAGGTTGCGGACATCAATCAGCCCGGAGAAAGCGATGAACGTGTTGCCCACAATGCCTAAGAGAATAAGAGCCCCGAAGAAAATCTCACTCGTCCTGCTAATGACTTCAATCCCCTTGTATAATGTGTACATAACCGTCAGAATCATCAGCGTGTTAATGACGAGCAAAGGAGTATGGGGCAGTACGGATGTCAGGAGAAGTTCGCCAAAGTCGCGCAATACGCGCGAGGCAAGGTAAATAAAATAAACAACATACAGCAGGCCAATCGGCCAGCCGATGTATTTACCGAGGATGGCACGGATATAACCGGTTAAAGGGAGAGTTGGGTACCGGCGAAAAAGATAGCCATAAACAAGGAAGAGCAAAAGGCCGCTCATAACTCCAAGCAGAATGGCGATCCACGAATCCTGTTTTGCCTCAAGGCCCAGGCCGACCAACAATGCACTTCCAAGCTCAAACAAAACAATCATAGTAAACAGTTGCTTAAGGCTGATCTTTGCTTTTTCCATAGCATTCTTGCCTTTCTTCATCACGATAGAAGTTGTTCTGCCTATTTAGATGGTGCAGGTCTTGTCCGCAATCCCGTACGCCGTATGTATGAGGTAACGTTTACTTCCACATCGAGATCGGAGAACGTTTTGTCCCAATTCTTTTTCATGCTTTTCCATGCCGCCGGGTATGTCCGGTGGAATGCTTCACCGAACCCGAAAACGTCGCTTTCATACTCCTGTGCAGTTCTTATCGAATCCATAACTTCCTGTCTGATTCGCCGCTCCGTTTCCCTTTGAAGCTGATTGATGACTCCTGGCTGTATAACGTCCAAATCACATTCAACCTCATCGATGTTCCCTTCTTCTTTAACATGAACGACAATTTTAGGCTTCCCGCCCTGGAGCTGGGCCTCTATCTTTGCGTTGGCGCGAAGGACTTCGATGCTGATGGCGTTCTTCTTATCATTGCAGTCGATAACAAGGATGGTCGTTTTGACTTTATCCAGCACCCACGCAAGTCCCCGGGCTTTGCGGCCATCCAGCCAATGGATTAGCTTGCCGTCTTTGAAAAGAGCGATGCCGGCAAGCTCGAGCGTCGCTTTCGGTTTCGCTTCTTCCGTATTGGAAAGCGTGACCCCGGTCTTTTTATCTCCGGCAATGCGGATTCCGCTAATGATAGGCTCACCATTGTCGCTAACGAGGCCTCTGATAATATCTGAAATCGAAATGCTGAAATTTTCGCCCCACGTTTTCTCGGTGTTTTGCAAGGTGTCCCGTATATCATTCGCCGGGATTTTTTCCAGCGGAGTAATGGTAGAAATGATGGATTTTGCGCTCGTCTTTCGGGCAACGAACACAGGGAAATTCGTCCGTACTTCGTTATCCCGTTCCATTACGTCAAATAGATGCTTAATGCCCTGTTTCGCGGTTGTTTCATCAATAACGATTAAACGCGTGTGCGCAAAAAAAATCACACGCGGGACCTTTAATGCGCTTCTGCGGATCGCTTCATCAAGTGTACGCCCCCTGGTAGAATAAACGGCAATCGGAGCCCCTGAACCACCGCCTTTTTTTCCTGAGCTTGAAGCGACTTGCCCGGGATTGATAATCTGAAGGGAAACCTCGTACTCGTTTTTTTTCTCATCCTGATCCACTGCAATGGCGGTAACGATGGACAGTTCGTTTAATTCTCTTCGGTTCCAGCATCCTGTAAGTAAAATCAGTGTAATGAAGGCGGCAACCAAAAGGAAAGGTTTAGTCATCTTTTTTCCCTTCCTTCTCTGTGCTGTTCTCTGTGTCCCTATGTTCCGGGGAAGGCTGCAGACCGGGCTTCATTCTGTTTTTGTTCTCGCTGAGAAGCCTTGGCCGGCTCAACTGCGCCCACAGCGGAAGACGGATAAGAGCGTCCTTCTGCTCGGATAGAATGAAGGGGGTGAACGGCGCCAGGTACGGATAGCCAAAGGAGCGAAGGCTGCATAGATGCGCAACGAGAAAAATAAGCATCAGCGCTATCCCATACAGTCCGAACATGCTGGCGGAAACCATAAAAACAAAGCGGAGCAGGCGAGCTGATATGGCGAGGGTGTAGGATGGCACCGCAAAGCTTGCGATGGCTGTAATGGCGACAATAATAACCATCGCAGTCGATACGATGCCTGCCTCCACCGCCGCCTGGCCGATGACGAGCGCACCGACGATGGACACAGCCTGGCCGATGGCCCGCGGCATCCGAATCCCGGCTTCGCGTAAAATCTCAAAGGTAAATTCCATCATTATCGCTTCCACGATAGCCGGGAAAGGAATCCCTTCCCGCATTGCGGCCAGATTAATAAGCAGCATAGTTGGAATCATTTCCTGGTGATACGTAATGGCTGCGACATAGAGTGAAGGAGCAAGCAGCGAAATGAAGAACGACAAAAACCGCAGCATACGCAGGAAGCTTCCGATATCATAGCGATAGTAATAATCCTCAGAGGCCTGGAAAAAGTGGCTGAACGATGTAGGCGCAATAAGAGCAAACGGGGTGCCGTCCACAAGGATGGCAACGCGGCCTTCCAGCAGGTTGCCGGCTACCACGTCAGGCCGTTCTGTATTATAAACCGTTGGAAAAGGAGTCAGGGTTTGATCTTCGATGAGCTGTTCAATGTAGCCTGATTCGAGAATTCCGTCTATTTTAATGCGCGATAGCCTGCTTTTAATTTCATCCACCAATTCTTCGTTAACAATCCCCTTGATGTACATGAGCGATACATCGGTTTGTGTAACTTCACCAAGACGAATGGTTTCCAGCCAGAGGTTTGGACTTTTAATGCGGCGCCGTATGAGTGAAGTATTCGTACGGATCGATTCTGTAAAACCGTCCTTTGGCCCGCGGACAACGGTTTGTGAAGTAGGCTCGGTTACACTTCTCACCTTGCCGCCCCGGGTGCTTCCGATGATCGCTTCCGGTATACCATCAATAAGAATCGCTGTATCACCGGATAAAATGGAAAGAAAGAAGGTGTTCCAATCTGTGACCGTTTTTATGTCACCTAGCGTTAGCGTATCCTTCCCGATGGATTCAACAAGGCTTTTTGAGGAAGAAGGAGGATGATTGCCCGCATCCGGCGATTCAGCAATAAGGGACCGCATGATAAAATCATTAATCGCTGTTGTGTCAGCAAGTCCGTCAATGTAGAGGGCTGCTGCGTTTATTTTCGGGTTCTGTCCGATATGAAACTCGCGAATAATGATGTCGGTGCTGTTTCCCATTTCCTGCTTTATCTTTGTCACGTTCTCTTTTAAGGAAGAAGAAATCGGTTTTTTTTCACTGTCCGTATCATACGGTTCATCCTCCGCTTGTCTTTTGCTTTTTTTCTTGCCAAATAGCTTATTCCAGAGAGAGTTCATGTTGTACCCCGCCCGCAAGTGTTGTTAGATTTCCATTTTCTCCTTCTTGTTCTCTGTTTATTCATCGCGTCTTTTTTACAATAAAAAAGCTCCCTTGTGAAAGGGAGCGAGCTTACCTAATTTTATACGGTTATTTATCTTACAGTTCGATTTGGGTAACGCTCATGATTTCATTTAATTCCCCAAGTGAATCAAGAACATCGGGGTTCACTTCTTTGTCGACAGTGAGAAGCATGATGGCATGCCCGCCGACATCCCGGCGCCCTACCTGCATCGTAGCGATGTTGACACCGTTATTGCCTAGCGTTGTTCCCACCCGGCCAATGGCACCCGGTAAGTCCGTGTGGTGCACAAGCAGAAGATGGCCGCTTGGAATGAGATCGATAGAATAGCCGTCAATTTTTATAATGCGCGGTCCGTACCCGTTCAATAATGTACCGGCGACTGTTTTTTCTTCCTGGCTCGTTTTAAGCGTTACAGTGACCAGGTTTGTGAAGCCGCCATTATAGGTCGATTTCTGTTCGGTTACGTGAATGTCACGGTTTTTCGCAAGAATGGGCGCATTTACATAGTTAGCGGCCGCTCCTAGATGGTGAGACAGAATTCCCTTTAGCGTTGTACGCGTGAGGGGAGCGGTATCGATGTCTGTTAATTCCCCGGAATACGTAACGATAACTTCTTTTAAGCCGCCTACAGCGGTTTGCGCAATAAGTTCGCCCAGTTTCTCGTTCAGCTTAAAGAACGGCTGCACCTTCTCCAGCACATTGGCAGGAATGGACGGAAGATTGACGGCGTTTTTAAACGGCTCGTCATGCAAAATATGAAGGATTTCTTCCGATACATCAATCGCCACGTTCTCCTGCGCCTCCACAGTAGATGCGCCAAGGTGCGGCGTAACGATAACCTGGGGCATGTTTACAAGCGGGTTTTCCACAGGTGGCTCCTGCTCAAAAACATCGAGCGCAGCGCCGGCAACCTTGCCGCTCACGAGCGCTTCATACAGAGCTTTTTCATTGATAATTCCGCCGCGGGCACAGTTGAC
The DNA here is from genome assembly GCF_001015055.1 of Aneurinibacillus tyrosinisolvens. Taxonomy (GTDB): domain Bacteria; phylum Bacillota; class Bacilli; order Aneurinibacillales; family Aneurinibacillaceae; genus Aneurinibacillus_A; species Aneurinibacillus_A tyrosinisolvens. The sequence goes on from NZ_BBWZ01000007.1 coordinate 182,937, forward strand.
AACGCGCACACCGTCTTTCATTTTTTCAAACTCTCTCGTATTTAAAATATATTTCGTATCTTTTGTCAGCGGAGTATGGACGGTAATGAAATCTGCCTGCCTCACTACATCGTCAAGGGTGCCGAATTGCACACCCAGCTTGTCAGCTCTTTCCTGGGTAAGGAACGGATCGTAGGCGACAACTTTCATATTGAATGCTTTGCCTCGCTTGGCTACTTCCGCACCGATTCGGCCAAGACCCACAACCCCGAGCACTTTGTTGTTCAATTCAACGCCGGTAAACGATTTGCGATCCCATTCTCCTTCGACTAATTTTTTGTAAGCCATTGGGATGCGGCGTGCCAGTGCCATAATCATCGCAAAAGAATGCTCGGCAGTCGAAATCGTATTTCCGTCAGGGGCATTAATGACGATAACCCCGGCATTCGTTGCTGCCGCCAGGTCGATATTATCTACTCCAACCCCGGCCCGGCCCACCGCTTTCAGCTTTGTACCGGCTTCGATAATGGCAGGAGTCACCTTCGTCTGGCTGCGCACGAGCAGGGCATCGTATTCAGGAATGATGTCAATCAGTTCGGCTTCTGAAAGCCCTGTCTTGCGATCAACCTGTACATCGGGAGCGTCGAGCAGCTTTTGAATTCCAAATTCGCTTAATGGATCACTTACTAATACTTTAAACATACAATCAGCACCTCCGCGGCAATTTTGCCTTTTTCCACTCTTTTTTTGTAATAAAAAAACCTCTCGTGCTCGCTGCAATCCTGCAGCAAGGGACGAAAGGTTACTTTTTCGCGGTACCACCCTTATTCGCCGCTGTCTCGCAACAGCAGCCTCTTCCGGTCATACAATGACCGTCGCTTGTAACGGAGCATCCGTTCGAACCTACTTCAATGTTCGGCCCGACAGCTCAGGAGCGCTCAAACAGCAGGGAAATCACCGGTTCACAGCAGCCACCGGCTCTCTGGGGATTTCGTTCTGCGTTTCTCTCCATCATGGCTGTTTTTTGAATATCGTTTGTTGTTTGATAATAATTTACCATGTTCTATTGAAAGAGTCAAGGTGATTCAGGTAAATTCTTAACAATTATTTAGTTTGACTGATTAATGTTCGTGTTTTGTTGAAATCTTTATTTTTATTCTAACAACTTCCCCTACGGATGTAAAGGGATTTAACGGCAAAATGTTGTTAAAAAATTAAGAAAGTAATGAATGCGGTTGCAAATTAGGAATCATCTGTTCAAAGGAGCAGGCAACATGATAAAGTAAAAAGATATCGATAAAATGATTAAATTAAGAGGGCAGGAAAAATGAACATTCGACAATTGCGCGGCCATCATTTGCTGTGCGTACACGGTTTTCAAGGTATGGGATACAGCCCGTCTTTTATAGAGAAAATGGGGGAGATTGTAGGAGAAATACGGGATCCTGAAAGCGATATCTGGATTGAAGTGAAACTCGGCTTTGATGAGGCGTGCTCCGCCTGCCCACACCAGGGTGAGACGGAATGCGAGGCAGGAGAAGGCTCAGACGCCCATGTGAGGGGCATGGACACGAAAGTAATTGATCATCTTGGGCTTGAGAAGGATGCTATCTACCGAAAGGATTGGCTGGTCAACCGTACGGCACAGATGGTACAGCCGGATGATCTTGATTTTCTATGTGCCGACTGTTCATGGCTGTCTGCAGGTGTTTGCAAGGAAGGAATTCACCGTTTAAACCGGAACACGGGTTGGTAAAATAGAGAGACTGGACGATATAGGAAAACTCCCGCGTGCAAGCGGGAGTTTCCTTGTATGTATCGCTTTATTTTGCTTCATATATCCTAGGGAGGCGATGATAGGGTGATAATAGATTTAATGGCAGGATTTGTCGGCAGCTTCGTCATCGCAGGGCTTGCGTATTGGAAACGCTCGCTGTCAGCAAGCGGACTGACTGCCGCAATCCTGCTCGGAACAGGGATGTATGCGCTTGGGAGTTTAAAGTGGTACGGTCTGCTTATCGCGTTCTTTGTTTCCTCCAGCTTTCTATCGCACCGGAAGAAGCAGGAGAAAAAGCAGGTGGAGGATTTATTTGCAAAGGGCGGCCGCCGGGACTGGCTCCAGGTGGCGGCAAACGGCGGAGCCGGATTGGTTGCCGTCAGCGCCGGATACCTTACAGGCGATGAGGCAGCATGGTACGCCTTTTATATTGGAACGATCGCGGCTGTAAGCGGGGATACGTGGGCAACAGAAATAGGCGTCCTTTCCAGGCGGGCGCCGCGCCATATTCTCACCTGGAAGAAGGTAGAAGCGGGAGCATCAGGCGGTGTCAGCGGGCTGGGAATGCTCGCCTCATTGGGCGGTGGATTGTTTATTGGCTTTACCGCCGTGATGCTGTCTTTGTTCATCCAGGAGCCTGTATCTATGAGATATATTGTGGCGGGCGCGGCAGGCGGTCTTGTAGGGAGCGTCGCGGATAGTGTCATGGGCGCAACGTGGCAGCGAATGTATTACTGTGAAGGATGCCGCAAACATACCGAGCGCCCTTTCCACTGCGGTGAACCGACGCGCGTTAGCAAAGGATACAACTGGTGCACGAATGATGTGGTGAATGTGGCGGGCGCCATCGCCGGCGGCTGGGCCGGCTGGCTTTTTGGCTAGAAGCGGGGCCGGTTAATTTTCTCTTATCGTCACAGGAGTTCCAATGGGTACGGTGTTTGCCAGATCCAGCACATCCTCGTTGTACATGCGAATACAGCCTTTTGAAACACGCTGGCCAATCGACCAGGGGGCGTTTGTGCCGTGGATGCCGTAGTGAGGGCGGCTGAGTCCCATCCACATCACTCCGAAAGGCCCGCCGGGATTCGGCGCTTTGTTGATAATATAGTACGTTCCTGTCGGTGTTTCGGTAAGAATCTTTCCAATTCCGACGGGGAACGCCCGGATGACAATGTCATTATCCAGCAGGTATAGCTGCCGCTTACTTAATGAAACAATGATAGAATACGCCATTTTCTTCACCCGTTACTATCGTATTCAGGGGCATTCATTTTTGGGAAAAAATCATTCTTCAAAAAGGAGAAGGAATTGTTATGAGAAGTGAACCGGTGTCGCTGAATGAGCGTATCGTCTCTCTCGATATCATACGCGGTTTTGCTTTATTCGGAATTTTGCTCGTAAATATGCCCACATTTCATTCGCCTGAACTGGTGGCCCAGCTATACTCAATGCCGCAGCATTACACGGGGATAGACAGGTGGATCCGGCTGTTTTTCGATTTGTTCGTTCAGGCAAAATTTTACCCGATTTTCTCCTTTTTGTTTGGTGTTGGCTTCTTTCTCTTTTTAAGCCGGGCTGAGAGAAAAGGACACAGGGTGTATGTTCTTATGTGCCGCCGCCTGCTGGCGCTCCTGCTGTTCGGCATGCTTCATCTCGTTCTGCTATGGTATGGCGATATTTTGCATGCGTACGCGATTACCGGATTTATCCTGCTGCTGTTTTACAGGCAGGAAAATAACACAATTCTTGTCTGGGCGTTTGTCCTTCTCGTTCTGTACTTCGGCCTTCTGTCTTTGCAATTCCTCATCCCGTCTGCTGCCATGGGGCAGATTATGATAGAACAGCAAAGCATAGGCCAGAGTAAGGTAAGGGAAGCGATTGAGGTGTACAGGAATGCAACGTATAGACAGTGGGTTTCTTACCGCGTCCATAATGAAGTGGGCGATATACTTAGTGGTCTTCCTTTCCTCATTCCGGTTATTCTTTCCATGTTTTTATTCGGGTTTTATGCGGGGCGAAAAAGGATATTTAGCCACTTTGAAGAGAGTGAATGGATGATTCGGCGGGTGTGGGCGACCAGCTTTCTGCTTGGCCTTCCGCTTGTTTTCGTGCTTTTGCTGCTGGAAATAAGCTGGCTTGATGCAGGTTCTTATCAGTACATTCTAAAACAGTTTCTTGTCCAGCTTAGCGGAATTGTCCTTTCGTTCTTTTACATGGCAGCCTTTCTCCTCCTGCTGCAAAAAAAGAAATGGGAAACGCTGCTTCGTCCGCTCGGTTATATGGGACGGATGGCATTTACGAATTACCTTTTCCAAACATGCCTTTCGCTTGCTGTCATTTTCGGTTTTGGGCTTTTCGCACGGATGAGCCTTGCCGCAGGTTCAGTACTTTGCCTTATCATTTACGTTTTCCAGATGGTGTTCAGCTATTATTGGCTTAAATATTACCGGTTTGGCCCGCTCGAATGGATTTGGCGCACAATGACCTACGGACATGCTCCGCCGCTGCGAAAGCAGACTGCCTCCATACGGCGGGGAGAGAAGAGCGAGGAGTAGCGTATGATTTTGTTTCGTCGGATTGTTCTTTCGTTTTTCGGCATGCTTCTTATTTTGCTCATCGGAACGGCGGGATTTGCCTACACGGAAAAGATCGATTTTTTTGACGCGCTGTGGCTCACCGTTATTAGTGTCCTTACGATCGGCTACGGGGATCTGGTTCCCCGGACGTTTGCGGGGAAGGTATTTACTCTCATCATTATTCCAATCGGTATCGGTGTCGTATCGTATGCGCTTGGTGTGTTTGTCGCATCGGTTGTTGAAGGTAAATTATCGAAAACAATGGAGAAAAGGAAAATGGAACGTAAAATTAAGCGGCTGGAAAACCATATTATTGTTTGTGGGATTGGACGGGTAGGGCAGCAGGTGAGCGCCCAGCTCGCCAGTGAGGGGATTTCGGTAGTTGTGGTGGACCGGGATGTTACGATGCTCGAAAAGATGGCGAAGGGATTTCTACACATAGAAGGGGATGCGACGGACGACTATACTCTCCACCAGGCGGGCATTGAACGGGCCGCCGGGCTCGTTGCAACCCTGCCGGAAGACGCGGACAATGTGTTTATTTCGCTAACGGCGAAAGGAATGAATCCAACGATACACATTGTGGCCCGGGCAGAAAAGTATGAATCGGAGGAAAAATTGCTGCGCGCCGGGGCTGACAAGGTAATTAACCCATCGAGCATCGGCGGCAGGCGTATGGCGATGTCGATTATTAAGCCCGTCAGCGTTGACTTTGTCGATACGATCCTTCATTCCCATGAAGAGGATTATGGCGTTGAAGAAATCGTATTTCAGGACAGTTCTGTCCTCGCACATAAAATGCTGAAAGAAGCAAGGGTCCGCGAAGAGTATGGGGTAACGATTGTGGCGATTAAACGTGGCGCTATGATTATTAGTAACCCCGGGCCGGAAGAGACATTGGAGCCGGGAGATGTTGTGATCGTATTTGGCACAAAAAAACAGATGGTCCACTTTGAAAAGGCATCGAGGTAAAAAGTATGCAGGAGCCCCTCTTTACATTTTGAGAGGGGCTCTTTTTGTTGCAAAGTTTCTCTTTACTCTATAGGTGAACAGATTTCAATGTAATATAAAGAATTGTGTACTTTAAAGAACATAAGAGAATAAGAGTTTTTTTACTATGTAAAGGAGATACTAGAAGAAAAAGTAAAGGAGGTAAAAAGGATGCTCGAAAAAGGAAAAATTTCTGCCTTCCAAATGGGGCTTATGATATATCCGCTAATCTACGCAACGGCTATCCTCTTCGTCCCAACAATTACAGGCAAGTATGCAGGGCGTGATGCGTGGATTTCTCCCATTTTGGGTTCCTTGAACGGATTTTTTACAGCGTTTATCGCATATCAGTTACATAAACTCTATCCGAAGGAAACGATCATTCAATACAGCAGACATATCATTGGACGGATTCCAGGAAAGCTACTTGGATTTGCCTACTTGTTCTTTTTTTTATACTTGAGCGGCTTCATATTGAGAGAGTACGCAGACTTCATTATCACTTCTTTTTTGCCAAAAACCCCACTGATTGTCGTCATTGGAGGCATGGTTCTGGTCTCTGCCCTCGCTGTGCATGGCGGTGTGGAAGTTTTGGGAAGAGCTTTTCAGCTATTCATTCTGGCTTTTATTATTCCGATTCCGATATTCGTAGTCCCCCTTCTTAAGGATCTGGACCCAAAGAATATGTTTCCAATCATGGAGCATGAGATCATGCCAGCGATTTTAGGAGCAGCTGCCCCACAGGCCTGGTTCAGTGAAGTCTTTCTTATCTCGATGCTGTTTCCTTTTTTAATAAATCGCGAAAAGGGGATGAAGTGGAGTATGATTTCAGTGTTTGCCGTCATGTTGAGTCTTGTCAGCATAAATCTGCTCACTATTTTCCTGTTTGGAAAGAGTGTAAGCAGTAATACCTTTCCTGTGTTTAATGCAATTCGATACATCAGCCTTGGTCCTTTTTTTGAACATCTTGAGGCAGGCATCATCGCGATTTGGGTACTCGGGGTATTCATGAAAATATCGGTATTTTATTATGCACTTGTTTTAGGAACTGCCCAATGGTTACACCTCTCTGACTACAGACCCATCGTTGTTCCACTTGGTTTTCTAGCGACTTTGTTCAGTATATGGGAATTTTCTAACCTGCAGGAACAGTTTGAATTCTCGGGAAAATCTTTCCCTTTTTACACATCATTTATGTTAACTGTAATTCCTGTGTTGCTGCTGCTTATTGCTGTAATTCGAAAAAGAAACCGCCAGAAGAAGGAGATTCCAAAAAATTCAGCATCATAATAAGAAAGGAGTCGTCCACGTTGTTTCGGAAAATTCGAGAATGGTTCTACAAGCAGGAACAACCCAATAAACAACAGCAGGTTACGAAGCAGCCCATTATGCTTACCTCAGATCTGAATGAAAATCTCCAGGTTCTTCACTCCATTTATCAGGACTGTTTTGATGTATCCTTTCGCACGTTTTTAATTGGTGGAAAAACAAAAGCCATTCTTGTTTATATAGAGGGTCTATCCGATATCAAGGAAATCAATAAGATTGTACTTGCCCCACTGATGTCAGAAACAGCAGGAAAAGCTCACAGCCCGCATGAGATATTGCGAGAAAAGATACATGTTTCAAAGATTAAAGAAGTGAAAACGTTTGCGGATTGTATACAAAACATCTCAATCGGGAACCCGGTGCTTTTATTACAGCAAGAGGAACGGGGGCTTGCCGTAGGGTTAGCCAAATGGGAGAAGCGATCGATTGAAGAACCAACAGCGGAAAGCGTCGTGCGGGGACCGCGGGAAGGGTTTGTTGAAACCTTGGGGGTCAACACTTCCTTGCTTCGACGAAAAATCAAAAGCCCTAACCTTAAAATGCAATCGATGAATATCGGGCGCTACACCGATACGAATGTTGTTATTGCTTACATAGAAGGACTTGCGGATCAGGCGCTCGTTAGTGAAGTCAAAAGCCGGTTGCAGCGCATTGAAATCGACAGTGTGTTGGAAAGTGGATATATCGAGGAAATGATTGAAGACCATCCTTTTTCGCCCTTTCCTCAACTACTCACGACAGAGAGGCCGGATGTAGCCGCTGCGAATCTTCTTGAGGGGCGCGTGGTGATTTTAGTGGACGGAACCCCCTTTGTCTTAATTGCTCCCGTTAGCTTCTTTTCCTTTCTTCAGTCGGCGGAAGACTATTACCAGCGTTACATGATTAGTTCAGCCATCCGCTTGTTACGCTTTTTTTTTATGGTGATTTCTATTCTTTTGCCTTCGTTCTATGTAGCGATCCTTACTTACCATCACGAGATGGTGCCGACAACCTTGCTCATTAGTATGGCATCTTCACGGGAAACCGTTCCTTTTCCAGCCCTTGTAGAAGCCTTTATGATGGAGATTACTTTTGAAGCGCTGCGTGAAGCAGGGGTTCGGCTGCCTAAACAGATTGGGGCTACCGTTAGTATTGTAGGCGGACTCGTTATCGGGCAAGCGGCCGTTCAAGCAGGTATTGTTTCCGCTCCGATGGTCATCGTTGTTGCGATTACAGGCATTTCTTCCTTTCTGGTGCCGCGCTATGCCCAGGGAATCGCGTTAAGGATGCTGCGCTTCCCTATTATGCTGCTTGCTGGAACACTGGGGTTGCTCGGGATTATGTTTAGCGTTATTGCGATTGTCGTCCACTTATGTACGTTGCGTTCGTTTGGGGTTCCATACCTTACTCCTCTTGCTCCGATCAAAAATCGTGAATTGAAAGATGTAGTGATTCGAGCTCCGTGGTGGATGTTAAACACACGGCCGCACTTAACAGGAGAGGTCAACCTATACCGACAGGATGCTGGACAAAAACCAGACCCAAACAAAGGAGACGAACAGTAGAGTGAAGGCGTTAAGGGGTGGATATTGTCGAAAAATCATACTAACATTTACCGTTCTTCTCTATTTTTTGGCTGGCTTCCTGCTTACCGGTTGCTGGGACAGAAGAGAACTCAATGAGGCTGCATTTGTGTTGGGGGCTGCCATTGATAAAAAAAAGGATAAAAAAATCGAACTTACTGTTCAAGTCTTAATTCCTCGGGCCGCAGGCGGTGGGCAGCAGGGAGCAGGGGGCGGTGGCGGCGGCGGTGGGAGTACGCCCCAGGTCCTGGTGAGATCGGCGATTGGAGAAAATGTGGCGGATGCTGCGTCAAAGCTCCAGGAAAAATTTCCACGCAGAATCTTCTGGGGGCACTGCGAAACTTATATTATTGGTGAGAAGCTGGCCAAAGAAGAAGGCGTTCGTGAGCAAATTGATTTCTTACTTCGCCACCCGGAACCTCGGGAACGTGCTTATTTGTATGTCAGTCATGGGAAAGCAGCCGATGTTTTAGAATTGAAGCCCCCTTTAGAGCGATACTCGGGAGAAGTGCTCCGAAGGCTAATCGAGATGCGTATTGGTGTGAAAGTCACGGTAAAAGATTTTGAGCAGATGGTAACAGGTGATGCAGGGGGGGCTCTTTTGCCTTTGATCAAAATTTTACCGCAAAAGCATGGGGAAAAGAAGCAAGAAACGATTGCCTATATGGCTGGGACCGCTATTTTCAAGAAGGATAAAATGGTTGGCCAAATCGATGACAAGGTAACAAGGGGATTGTTGTGGTTAAGAAATCAAACCCAGGAGACTACGATTACAGTAAACCCGAGAAAAGGGGAAACCATATCGTTAAATCCGGTTCGGGATGCGACGAAACTCATCCCTGAAATCGAGAATAGAAAGTGGAACATCACTGTGAATGTCAGTGCGGAAGGCACGATTCTGCAAAATGGAAGTGATCTTGACATTATGAGTCCAGAAATCACGAAAAGAGTAGAAAAGTATGCAGAAAAAGACATCAAACGACGTATCGACCGAGCCCTTAAACAGGTGAAGGAAGGGATGGATGTGGACGCCTTCGGTTTCGCGGATGCTTTTCACCGCAAATATCCGAAAGAATGGGAGAAAGTAAAAGATCATTGGGAGGATGTCCTTCCGCAGGTGAACGTGAAAATGGATGTTAAAGTGCATGTAGTCCGTTCTGGTATGTCTACTACACCGGCGGGCCTGACGGAAGAAGAGGTGAAAAAGAGATGAAAGGGGCGGCAGTAGTAGGGATAACCATACTGGTAGTTCTTATCTTTTTGTATGAATGGCCAAAAATGAAGCGGAATCAGAAAAAGGAGAAAGCGGCTTTTGTGACCTTAACAGCGATGGGATGGGCGCTTGCTGTCCTGCTTGTTTTTTTTCCGGACCTGCCAGGCCCTACGCAGGTAATTAACAAGCTTTTTAAACCACTGGGTCAGATGCTGGAAAAAAGCAGGAGCGTTGAATAATATCATATGCCGGCTGGGAGCTATGCATAATGGCAGCCCGTTCTCCGCACGCTAAAAAGGCGAAGGGAAAATTGGATTTAAGAAAGGATGGATAACATGACAGAGAAACATGATAACAACGGTGTAAACCAACTAGAACAAACAATGTCAGCCGAGGATCTTGCCAATCCACGGGAAAGAATAACCGGAATCGAAAATGGGGCAGCACCAAAAAAGGGAAGGGATATCGATACGTACCCGCCAAGCCCTCAAACAGGAAGGTGAAATAATGAAAAACAAAACAGTGAGAAACAAAACAGTGAGAAACAAAGCTGAGTTAGATATGACATCGAATGCGGCACGTAATGAAAACATGATGCGTGTCGGCCAGAATGACGCGGAGTTTGCGGCTGAAACTGCCGAAGCAGTTCTGGCAAAAGAGACAAACGGAAAAAACAAAAAGAACCTAACTTTACGCTAGGTTCTTTTTTATACTATAGTTAGGGGATTATGAACCGTGAAATTTTTATATAGGGAAGGGGATAAAGCCATATGCTGGAGAGGAGAAGGTTAACCGAGGAAAACCTGGGACAGAGCCTGGAGTTGTCTCAATATGCGTTTCAATACCAGATTCTGGTGGATAACCCAAAAATCCAGCAGGAAATGGTTCCGTATTTTATGGCAAGAATAGTAGATGTAGGGGGATTCCTGAAACAATATCCTTTTGCACATCAGCCGGAGCCAGTTACGATTCAGGTTGAAGATGACTTCGCTGAATGGAACAAGGGAGTATATAAGATTGAAGATGGAACGGCGGCAAGAGTGGAGGAAACAAATCCTGATTTCCAGTGTGATATCCGGACATTGACGGCCTTATTGCTTGGTGTACATAGCCTTGAGTTTTTTTAAAAATCGTCCCTTCTCTTTGAGAACCATTGAATTGCATGGCCGCCAACTCCACATATAACTCCTGCTACGAGCCCGCTTGCTATAGGGCTCGTAAGAAAACACCAGGAGGCCCCGCATGTCATCCCAAACATTAACCCCCAGAAGAAACCAGGGTAATGAGATATCTTTTCGGGTCGGGGAATCCCTCGCTGTTCAAGTTCATAATTAATATCCCTTGCTTTGTTATAGGCAAGAAATAAATCAAAAGTAAAGACAGATGGGTAATACAAAAGCCAGTGAAAGTTTACAACTGCCAGTGATTGTTCCCATTCACCCCGTAGAAAATGATGAACAGCCCAATTTAAGTTAGACATTTGATTAACAGTAATTTCCCAAATCATGAAAATAAGCGCCCTAACATAATGTCCAAGATAAACATGTCCAAAGCCGGGCAGTGCAAACGACCATAGCATAGCAACAACAGGCGATCAATAACTGTTTTCTTTCATCTATTTGATTAAACTCCCGGAAAAATTCCATTATAGTAAAAGCATGCTCAATTTCTGCCGGTTCAATTCAGGAAATTGTTGAGGGAGTGGAAATGGTTCGATCGGTTCTTACAGGGCTGGCCATAATTGTTTAGCCCTGTGTTTTTAACGTTCTTCCTTGAACTACCACGGATAGCAAGCGGTCATTTTTCTAAAGATATAATTACAAGGTCGAACCCTTGTAATCCCCTCTAAGGCAAAGGAGGTGAAATAAATGCCGAATCGCAACAAACTTCTTGTCCCTCAAGCTAACCAGGCGTTGAACCAATTTAAGTACGAAATCGCTACTGAGTTTGGTATCCAGTTAGGCGCAGATCAAACTGCCCGTGCGAACGGTTCTGTTGGTGGAGAAATGGTAAAGCGTATGATCACATTAGCTGAATCAGAACTTGGTGGAACTGTTCAGTAACCCTCTGCGGTAAAATTCAATAACTTAATGATAAGGAGCAGTTTATCCGAAGGGATGAACTGCTCCGTTTCTAATTAAAACCCGGGATAGGCGGCTATTTGCTTCTGCCTCCATCATTAGAATTTGTTTTTAAAATAGGGAGGATAACGGTAAAAGTACTCCCGCTCCCAGGCGTGCTGGAAACGTGAATCGTTCCATGATGGGCCTCTACAATCCATTTGGCAATCGCCAAACCAAGACCTGTCCCGCCAAGCTGCTTGGACCTGTTTTTATCCACTCTATAAAATCGGTCAAAAATGCGGAGTTGTTCATCTTCCGGGATGCCAATCCCTGTATCCTCAACGGTAATACATAGAGCAGGCTGCTTTTGTGAGGTATGGGCGGAAAGAGCAAGGGTAACATCCCCTCCATTCGGCGTATACTTAATTGCATTGTCGAGCAGGATATAAAGCAGCTGTTTTAACCTCTCGAGATCGCCGTAAACAGCCATCGCTGCGGGAGTGTGCAGCTGCAGGCGGATTTCCTTTGAATGAGCAAGGGTTTGAGTGGATTGAACCAATTGTCCCACCGGTGGAATGAAATCGAAACTTTCATAATGGAGTTCGAGCAGCCCGGAATCAGAACGCGCTAGTGTCAATAAATCACCAACCAGGCTTGTCATTCGCCGGACCTCATCTTTCATATTGGATAACACATTCCGGGAAAAGCTCGAGATATTTTCTTTTTCCTCCATTTCCAAAACATCAAGGGATGAATGGAGAATGCTGAGGGGAGTTCTTAGCTCGTGGGAGGCATCCGCAGCAAACTCCCGCTGTTGGTTAAAAGACGTCCGGATGGGAACCATCGCTCGTTTGGACATGAAATAGCTAAGCAAAAGTGCGATTCCTAAAAACAAAATCCCCAGTGTGACTAATGTAACGAGAAGCTGGTGAATTAATTGATTATAAAATGAAATATCTTTCCCTATATAAAACACACCGACCAATTGGTTTCCCTGATAAAGAGCCCGGCCGGTCACCATTAGATCAATCGGGTGTTTTTCCTCGTGGCGGGAAAATCCGTGCCCATGCGGGCGAATCATGACCGTTCCGTAACGGATATCATTCAACTGGGGGAGCCAGCCCTGCAGAAGATGTAAAATCTCCGGCTGCAAGGGATGAATGACCTCTTCGCCAAACAAAAGCTCTCCATTCGGGTTTACTACATAGTAGAAGAATTGATTTCCGCTTTCCTGGCTTGCATGTAAGTTCTCCAGCTCTTGCGTGCTAAGGGTGCCGTCTTCTAAAGCGTTTGCGATTCCATTCACCTGTTGATCAGCTGTGATTTGAAGCTGCTGTTTTTGCTCATAAGAAATCGTCGTGTTTACTAAAAAGTAAATAACGGTGATAAACAGGGTAAGAAAAAATGTAATGAGTACGCTGTATTGAAAGGTGAGCCGGTTTTGTGTATGGACGAACATGTCTTTTTTCCAATCGCGAATGTGGGATAACCAATCAAACTTCAAGTTTATATCCCACCCCGCGAACGCTTTGAATGACGTCGTCCTGACCATTGCCACATAATTTCTTACGCAGCAATTTAACCGTAGCATCAATCGTCTTCATTGATGCTTCCGAATCGTATCCCCAAATCCTGTCATAAATAATCTCGCGCGACAGAACCTGTCCTTTGTTTCGTATGAGCAAATCCAATAGTTGAAATTCCCTTGGTGTTAATTGAAGCTCCTCTCCTCCGTTGAACACCGTCCGATTCGTCAGGTTCACAGAGAGAGCTTGTATTTGGACAACTTGCTCCTGAATCGGGGCAAAGTTACGGCGCCTACGGCACGTACCCTTGCAAGCAATTCATCTACCTCGAACGGCTTGACCAAATAATCATCTGCCCCGGCGTCCAGCCCTATAACACGATCCTGAACAGCGTCTTTTGCCGTTAACATAATAATTGCTCCTGTATATCCATCTTTTCGCAGCCGGTTACATATTTGCACGCCCTCTTCGCCTGGCAGCATCCAGTCCAGGATAAGGACATCATAATGAGAGGCCATCGCATACTCATATACATCATCGCCCTGCGTAACCCATTCTACCTGGTACCCTCCTTTTCTTTTTAAAAGGTGGGCAGTAAGCTCGCCTAGACGAACATCATCTTCGGCCAATAAAATATTCACACTCAAGTCCTCCTTCGTAAGGAAAGCATGTTCTTTATCCATCTTTTCTACTATTGTATTTTAACCGATTTAAATGAAATTTGCGTGAAAAGACAGGGGTGGATTTCCGGGAGGTACATTGTTACTCCGTAAAAAAAAGAAGCTGCTTCTAAATTTTCACCGTTTTTTCACTTTCCTTGTCCATACTAAGAGCGAGTCAACGCAAAATAATTAATTTGAGGAGTGTATACTTATGAAGAAAATTGTTGCTTTTGCTTCCGCTGGCATCGCGATCGCTGCAATGGCGGGTTCTGTTTTCGCAGCTACACCGGCAACCACAGCAACCACAGCAACTACAACTGCCGCTGCGCAAAAGGCTGTTTTTAACCATCATAAGCATGAAGGGCAATTTAATAATCCGGAGCTGCTCTCTTTACTAAAGCTGGATGCCGGCACGCTGCAGCAAAACATAAAAAGCGGTAAGTCGTTAGCGGATATCGCTGCTGGACAAGGTGTGGAAAAACAAAAGGTAATTGACCTGCTCGTAAAGCAAGCTTCTGAAAGGCTTGACAAAGCTGTACAGGCTGGTAAGTTAACCCAGGCTCAGGCAGATGAAAAGAAGAAGAATTTACAAGGCCAAATTAAAAATCGAGTGGAAAACAAAGGGGGCTTCGGTTTTAAGAAAGAGCGCAGAGGCCGGGAAGGACACCTTGAGGAGGTCGCATCCGTTTTAGGAATGAGCAAGGAAGAAGTTTTAACTCAGTTGCAATCCGGAAAAACCCTCGTTCAAATCGCACAGGATAAAGGAATAAGTAAAGATGAGTTAGTTAACAAGCTGCTTGAGAAGCAAAAAGAGCGTCTAAGCAAAATGGTTGAGCAGAAGTGGGAGAAGAAGGACAAGAGTACAACGGCTGCTGAGAACGGTTCAGCTGCCGGCACATCAAACAATTTGCAGTAATGTTTAAAAACAGATACCGAATCCCATTCCCTGACGAGTGGGATTTTCTGATTTGAAGGGCAGTATTTCGTCTTTATCTTATGGTGTAAGTTAGGGGGGCAGAGATAATTGGCATAATTTGATATTGCAATGGATCCTCTATTCCTGGTAAGATGTATTCCTGGCTTCGGGATGAATGTTAAAAAAGAAGCGGATAGCAAATTGGAAAAAATAAGCTATTGATTCTGTAGCAAACAATTTGTTATAATGTAATTCCGGCATTAGAAACAAGCGTTGAGAACCAGGGCAACAACAAATTGGAAAAAATAAGTTATTGCAATGTGCCTGGTAATTTGATAAGATAGTTAAGTCGCCGCTAAACGAGCGGATGACAATGAAAG
>NZ_BBWZ01000008.1 GCF_001015055.1 Aneurinibacillus tyrosinisolvens
GGAGAAAGTCGTGTCTATAAAAACGAAATTTCTTTCAACAACTGCTTTATCAAAAGAGATAAAGATGGCAGGAAAGGACTTATTTAATTTACTTCAAGAGAATGGATGGATTGAACGTAAGGATGATACATGGGTATTAACTCAAAAAGGAATAGATAAGGGAGGAATTACAAAAACTGATACCAAAATAGGCTCCTGGATTGCGTGGCCAGAGGAAATTAAAAATGAGTCTCTGTTTAATAAGAAGGAAGAAGAAACTAAATTACTAAATGCAACTTATCTAGCCCAGAAATTCAATATTTCCAAGTTTCGACTAAATCCTATTCTTTCTGAATTAGGGTGGATTGAAAGAGAAAGAAAAGGATGGATTTTGACTAAACTTGGGCAATCAGTGGGTGGAAAACAGTTTGAGCATGAAAAAACTGGAATCCCTTTTGTATGTTGGCCTCAAAATATTTTAGAAAATAAAAGATTACTGGAAACATTTAAAGAAGTACAGGGCGAAAACCAGGAAGAGAAAATAGAAGAAACAGTAGGAGAGGTTGGTTTTAGGGAAAAGTTTGAAGCAAAATTGAGAACAGCAGATGGGCACTATGTACGCTCAAAAGCTGAAATGCTTATAGATAACTGGCTTTATATGTCTGAGATAGTTCATGCTTATGAACGTAAATTGCCTGTAGAAGAAGATGTATATTGTGACTTTTATCTTCCGGTTGGCAAAGTATATATAGAATATTGGGGACTAGAAAATGACGAGAAGTATGCTAATAGAAAAGACAAAAAGATTCAAATATACAATAAGTATGGATTTAACCTAATTGAATTGAATGATACAGATATACAAAATCTAGATGATGTTTTACCAAGAAAACTTTTAAAGTTTGGAATCCAAGCATATTAAAGGGACTAATAAGTAACGGTACTCCAACCAACCCCCTCTGATGTAAGTTTAGTCATTTTCTATCATAGGAAAGAGAGATAGAATTGGAAATTAAACGGCTCATTTTTTATGTGATCAAACTATTGAAAAATGGCTCAATATTAAATTATCAAATACAACAGGTGGCTTTTTTATTGCCCATTATTCAGAGAGTATGCGTTTTGCAATACCCTCTATTATATAATTGTAAAAAATATTTTTAATCTGTAAATAATAGTGATAAACTATTATAGAGTTATAATTGATCCAGAAAGGGTGTGTGACTAGGTCGCGCCTGGCTTGCTGTGGCGCCTACATCCTTTCTGCAAATCTTAGGGTAGAAGGACGGTAAAAATGAGTAACAGACAAACTACAACAGACGTTATCTTAATTGGTGCCGGAATCATGAGTGCGACTTTGGGAACACTACTGAAAGAATTAGTACCGGACTGGAAAATTACAGTGCTTGAGAAGCTCGCAAACGCAGGAGAGGAAAGTTCTAACGAATGGAATAATGCGGGAACGGGGCATTCAGCACTGTGCGAACTTAACTACACCGTCGAAAAACCGGACGGATCCATAGATATTAGCAAAGCTGTAAAAATTAATGAACAGTTTCAGCTTTCAAGACAGTTTTGGTCTTATCTTGTAAACAGCAATCTGATACGTAATCCGCAGGACTTTATCATGCCATTGCCTCATTTGAGTTTAGTAGAAGGGGAAGAAAATGTAACGTTTTTAAAAAAACGTTTTGAAGCGCTGTTAAACAATCCCCTGTTCCAAGGGATGGAATTTTCCGATGACCCTCGAAAACTGATGGAATGGATTCCGCTTATTATGAAAGACCGTAAATCGAATGAACCTATAGCGGCAACAAAAATCGACTCTGGAACTGATGTCAATTTTGGCGCTTTAACACGCATGTTGTTTGACCACTTAAAGAATAAAAACGTCGATATAAAATTCAAACATAATGTTGATGATATTAAACGTACTAGCGACGGCTCGTGGGAATTGAAAGTGCGTAATGTCGATAGCGGTACCGTCGAACGCCATACTGCAAAATTCGTCTTTATCGGCGGTGGCGGAGGAAGCCTGCCTTTACTGCAAAAATCCAATATTCCTGAAGGAAAACATATTGGAGGATTCCCGGTAAGCGGACTATTTATGGTGTGTAATAATCCGGATGTTGTAGCGCAGCATCATGCAAAAGTATACGGTAAAGCTAAGGTTGGTGCTCCTCCAATGTCTGTTCCGCATCTTGACACAAGATTTATCGACAATAAAAAATCGTTGCTCTTTGGACCGTTTGCCGGCTTCTCACCAAAGTTTTTAAAAACCGGTTCAATGTTTGATTTGTTAGGTTCCGTAAAACCGAATAATGTCTTAACTATGTTGGCAGCAGGCGCAAAAAACGTTCCATTGACAAAATACCTGATCCAGGAAGTTATGTTATCGAAAGAAAAACGCATGGAAGAGTTACGCGAGTTTATCCCGAACGCCAAAAGCGAGGATTGGGATATAGTGGTAGCGGGCCAACGTGTGCAAGTTATCAAAGATACTGCCCGCGGCAAAGGAACGCTTCAATTTGGTACGGAAGTTATTAGTGCCGCTGATGGCTCGATAGCTGCATTGCTCGGCGCTTCTCCGGGTGCTTCTACCGCCGTTTTTGTCATGCTTGAGTTAATAAAAAAATGCTTCCCGCAACATATAAAAGCTTGGGAACCGAAAATAAAAGAAATGATTCCTTCTTATGGCGTGTCACTATTGGAAAACCCAGATCTTATCCATGAAATTCATACTTCAACAGCGCAGACGCTTGGCTTAGCGGGTAAAAAACAGTACGCATACGCATAGAGACGGTCCTTATTTGTCACGACCATGCCGGATACAGGGGGAAGAACATCTCTACCCACTGATATAAACCAAAGAGGTGCTGGACCATAAAAGAGGCTGCTAGGTTTTATCTAGCATGCCTCTTTTCTTTCCTATTCAGGAATTTATTGGGAGCATAGGTAGCCTCTTTAATATAAAGGAGATAACTTAAATACAACTGTATTTGTACTCACTCTTCAACATCATAGCCTAGATTTTTATGAACTATCTTCGCACTCAATCCTTGTTTATTCATGAAACCACTAAAATCCTCACATAGTAAATTACAGCAAAACTCATTTATAGCAAGTGGCATCCAAATCCTTTGTTCACGCATATTTTCGACCCAAGCATACCGAGACCCAAGCAACCAAATCCCGAAGGATAAAAAACATATATTTTCCCCTGACTTACAATTATGTACCGGTTTTAAAATTCTGAATATTTTAAGGGGCGTAAAAGAATTTATTTATAACTAAATTTAAATTGGGATGATTGTTTTAACTCCTCTATTCGTTCGTTAATCAGTTGCACCTCGTAATATAACCCAATACGTTCTGTCCAATATACTGGTTGAAATATCTTGGATTTAATTTCTTCCTTTAATAATACCAATACCTCAATGTCATTGATGGCGATTAATTCTTTAATGAACTCTTCCAATTGCTTAATCCTCCTGACTACAAGGAATATTTTGTAACTATCATATTGTAGTAAACGTTTTCCATTCAACTGGAAATATAATACAGGAAAAATCTATAAAGGCAGATGAAAAATCTCATATAGGACAGGAGTTATAACACAAGTATGAATAGGTAGATGCCACTTTCTGAGTGGATACGTTTTAAGCCAATATACTTTAATAACGTCGGAGTATTATATGGGGGATTAACCATTTATATGGGCTTTTTCTTCATTCGAATAATCCTTAAGTTTAATATAATTCATGATATAATACAATAAATCGCAATCTTATATATAATTTTTCTTTTTATAACTGAGCAGATAGTGATAATAAAGGTTCGTAACTTTTTGCTATTCTGAAATCTCAGTGATACTAAGAGGAGTATAACGCATGGCAAGTTATTTGATCGTCAATGTTGCCCTGTTTTTGTCGATGGCATTTATTATTCATTATTATATTTGTAAGGAACCCGTTTTCAAACATTCTCCACTAAAGTGGAGGTTAATTCTTGGTTTTAGTTATGGATGCGTAAGTATGGTTCTCATGTTTTTTCGTTATCAAGTTGAGAATGGGTTAGTTGATCTTAGACACCTTCCTATTTTATTAGCTGCTTTCTATGGGGGATGGGCTTCCGCTATTCCTGCATGGATTGTCGCGTCTGTGGCGCGATTCTTTTTGCTTAATCAATTAGGCAGTTATTCTATACCTATTCTTATTCTCGCGCTAGACGCTATCATGGGAGTCGTGCTTCCTCAAATGATTCGGTCTCACCATTTCAAATGGGTTATAACACGTATTCCTAAAGATAGAATTAACAAACTGGGAGAGCCGTTTTATAGTTTGAAGGAAAAAGGGACAGGGCTGGGGATTACTATCTGTAAAAAGATCATTCAAAATCATAATGGAGATATTTCGTTCCATAGTAAGTTAGGGGAAGGGACAGTCGTACATCTTACATTACCGTTGAGCTAGAGGATTTAACAAAGTGGCCTTTTTAGAAAATCAAGAAATACTAAGGGTAACTTATTATGAATGGTTTGATTCCTATCGTGCAGATGATAGAAGAGATGTGCGTTTCTGAGAATTATTCACCCATCAAGTGTTAAAAAATATTAACCTGGGTAAAATAAATTAAGAAAGATTAAGTATAAATTTGTGTGTTTTTACATGCTAGGAGGCGATAAAAATGGAACGCGGTAAAGTAAAATGGTTTAACGGTGAAAAGGGCTTTGGATTCATTGAGCGTGAAGGTGGAGAGGATGTATTTGTGCACTTTTCAGCGATTCAAGGTGAAGGATTTAAATCATTAGACGAAGGGCAAGAAGTTGAATTTGACGTCGAAAATGGTCAACGTGGACCGCAAGCGGCAAATGTACGTAAAGTATGAGTAACGAAACAGTAAACAGACCCTACTTTCAGGGTCTGTTTACTGCTTCACTTGTGGTAAAGTAAAGACCCCTACTCAAAAAAACAGTAGGGGTAAGCATATTACAAGTAAAATGGTTTCTATTAGTATAGCACTATCCTTGAAAATACATACCTATTAGTTCTTGAACCTCTTTGGATGGCAACCAAAGCAGCCCTTCTAGTTTTATTCAATTTAATTGTTGTTATTTGGAAATGAATGTGCTATACTACATTTAAGACTTAATCATGTATTGATATTTATAATTCACATGTTATCAGGGGTTATATTTTCAGTGTGTATGTGACCCGTGATAATATGTGAATTTTTATTTTCTACGGCAAATATCAGCAGCATATTAACTAAACTTTTGGAGGTTCTTCATGAACACAGGTACAGTAAAATGGTTTAACGCAGACAAAGGATTTGGCTTTATTGAATTTGAAGGTGGGGACGATGTATTTGTACATTTCTCTGCCATTACGGGAGATGGCTTCAAATCTCTTGAAGAAGGACAACGAGTAAGCTTTGATATTACGCAAGGAAACCGTGGCGCTCAAGCTGCCAACGTTGTTAAGTTATAAAAGAATAGCAAAAAAGGCTGCTGACAACATCATGTTAGCAGCCTTTTTTGCTAAATAAAATAAGATGATTTCATTTTTGGAGCCTCTACTTCAACGTCAAATGTATGCATAGTACCAAGTAGTTTGGATTATTATAAAATATAAACAAAGAGAAGGTGTTTTTGAGTATGACAACATTTCATGAACTAGGTATAAGCGAACCCATACAAAGAGCGATTACGGCCATGGGTTTTGAAGAAGCGTCTCCCATCCAGGAGAAAGCGATCCCGATTGCCTTGACAGGGAAAGATATTATTGGACAAGCACAGACAGGTACGGGTAAAACAGCAGCCTTTGGTATACCGATTTTACAAAAAATTGACACCGATAATGAATCGGTTCAAGCCATTGTCATCGCACCTACCAGAGAATTAGCCATTCAGGTTTCAGAAGAGATAAACCGCTTGGCGAAATATACGGGGATCCGTTCCCTCCCTATTTATGGGGGACAGTCCATTGAACGTCAAATTAAAGCGTTAAAAAACCGTCCGCAAATCATCACGGGAACACCAGGCAGACTACTGGACCATATCAAACGGAAAACGCTGAGGTTGCATCATATTTCAATAGCTGTACTGGATGAAGCAGATGAAATGTTGGATATGGGATTCCTAGAGGATATTGAGCGAATCCTCAAAGAGACACCGAAAGAAAAACAAACCTTATTGTTTTCTGCGACCATGCCGCGACCTATTCAGAGTCTTGCAGAAAAATTCATGAACCATCCAGAAATCATTAAAATTCAAGCGAAGGAAGTCACGTCTCCAACAGTGGAGCAAGTTTATTATGAGGTAAGCGAGCGTCAAAAGTTTGATGTTCTTTCCCGTTTGTTGGACGTTGAAAACCCAGAATTGACGATCGTATTTGGACGAACAAAAAGGCGGGTAGATGAATTAAATGACGCATTAAATAAGAGAGGATACATGGCCGATGGCTTACATGGGGATCTGAATCAGAATCAGCGGGATGTTGTGATGAAGAAATTTCGTGAGGGAAGCATCGAAATTTTAGTTGCGACAGACGTTGCTGCCAGAGGGATTGATGTTTCAGGGGTGACGCATGTCTACAATTTTGATATCCCTCAAGATCCAGACAGCTATGTTCACCGCATCGGCAGAACAGGTCGAGCGGGTAAGACAGGGGTAGCTGCCACCTTTGTTACGCCGAGGGAAATCGGTCAGCTTCGGACCATCGAAAAAGCTTCAAAAAGCAAAATACATCGCAAATCGGTTCCGACCGTTGCACAAGCCATGGAGTCAAAACAACAGGTAGCGTCAGAAAGGATCATTCAATTAGTTGAAGAGGGTCACCATTCACAGTTTAAGCAAACAGCAAGCGAATTACTCGATCAGTACGATTCAGTTGCCTTAGTTTCAGTTGCCTTGAAGCTGCTGACAAAGGAACAGACAGATGCAGCTATTCAGCTTACTGCAGAAGAACCTCGCCCTTCGAAGAAGCCTGAAAGGAAAGCAAGAAGGAACTATAATGAAAATAAAGGGTTTACGGGAAGAAGCAGAAAAGGTAAGCGAGGGTCCTCTAGCTCATCGTTATAAAGAGGAGATGCTAGAATGAAAGAAAAAACAAATGAAATCGTTGATTTAAGTAATCCGGATTTTTATAACAATAGGGAATTAAGCTGGCTAGCCTTTAATGAACGAGTTCTTCAGGAAGCGATAGACCAGCAAAATCCCTTGCTTGAGCGATTAAAGTTCCTGGCTATTTTTAGTTCTAATTTAGATGAATTTTTTTATGGTGAGGGTAGCCGGGTTAAAAGGCCAGGCTAAGGCTGGATTCAATAAACCGGAAAATAAAGCAGGATTAACCCCCAAACAGCAGTTGGCTCGAATTTCCCAAGAAAATCATCGTCTTGTTAGAATGCAATATGATACTTATCGTCAAAAACTTTTACCAGAACTTCTGGAAGAAAAGATTCGTCTTGTTAACATACTAGATATAACAGAAGCCCAGCACCATTATTTAGAACGGCTATTTGATGAAAATATTTATCCTGTACTTACTCCGATGGCCATTGATGCTTATCATCCGTTTTATATGATGTTAAATAAAAGTATTAATCTTGCAGTATCAATAGGAAGAAATGGAGAAGAAGGAAACAAACTTGCTATCGTACAAGTTCCTGCTGTTCTTGACCGATTTATCAAATTACCAAACGGGGAACAAAATGATTGTTTTATTTTGCTTGAAGAAGTAATTAGCCACTTTATCCATAAATTATTTAAAGGATATGTTGTGCGATCCATTTCAGAATTCCGCATTACACGTAATGCTGATTTGATTATCCATGAAGAGGGAGCAAGGGATTTATTAAAGGAAATCGAAAATGAATTGAAAAAGCAAAAGTGGGGGGAAGCTATCCGGTTAGAAATAACGCAAAATATGGATAAGGATATACTCCGTTATTTACTGAATGTCCTCGAAATTCATAAAAATGACGTATACATTGTAAATGGCCCGCTTGATTTAACTTTTCTGTTCAAGTTTTACGGCAAATTAGCCGATGAGAGGGAACATCTTATTTATGAATCGTACATTCCTCGAATACCGGAAGCTTTAATGGAAAATCATACTATTTTTGAGGTTCTCTCAAAAAAAGATATACTTTTGCACCATCCTTATGACTCCTTTGCCCCCGTTATCGATTTTATTGTTCAAGCAGCTGAAGACCCTTATGTTCTCGCCATTAAACAGACGCTGTATCGGGTTAGTGGGGATTCGCAGATAATTGAAGCATTAAAAAGAGCAGCGGAAAACGGAAAACAAGTAACCGTTCTTGTTGAATTGAAGGCTCGTTTCGATGAAGAGAATAATGTTCAATGGGCCAGAAAATTGGAAAGAGCGGGCTGCCATGTCATTTATGGAGTAAATAATTTAAAAACACACAGTAAAATCACGCTGGTGGTTCGGCAGAAAGAAGGAAAAATAGAGAGATTTGTTCACCTGGGGACAGGTAATTACAATGATATGACAGCTAAAATCTATACTGATATGGGCTTATTAACTTCCAATCCGGAATTTGGTGTTGATGCAACCGACTTTTTCAATTATTTAAGCGGCTACCTTGAAAAGCCAGCCTTCCATCATATATCAACCTCGCCGTTTGATATTCGAGAAGATTTAATTCAATTAATCGACCGAGAAATCGACTCTCATAAAAAGTCAGGAAACGGAAGAATTATTGCACAAATGAATTCCATTACCGATAAGTCCCTTATTATGAAACTATACGAGGCATCCCAGGCAGGAGTGGAAATTGATTTAATCGTAAGAGGAATTTGCTGCCTTCGCCCTGGAATTAAAGGGGTAAGCGAAACGATCCGGGTCCGTAGTATTGTTGGCAGATTTCTTGAACATAAGAGGATTTATTATTTTTATCATGATGGAAAGGAACAAACATATCTTTCCTCTGCTGATTTGATGACTCGTAACATGGAAAATCGTGTGGAAATTCTCTTTCCGATTTGTGCTCCCTATTTAAAGCAGTATGTGAAAAGAATTCTAGATATAATATTAAACGATAATGTAAAGGCACGCCAACAGGATCACTGTGGTCGGTATCATTATGTAGAACGGGGCCATAACGAAGAAGTAATCAATAGTCAAAAGATGTTATTTAATATAGCATATTAGGCATTAATTATAAACAAGATAGCAAATTGGATTTAATGCTGCTGACAACATCATGACAGTAGCTTTTTTATTGCTAAAATAGGATGAAATAAAAGGGATGCTATCATATGGCTAAAATAAATGAAGTCAGGTTAACGGAAGCTGAAAAGAAGTTAATCGAATGGTTGCGAGAAGAAATGTATGTTGATACGTTGCTTGATATACATACGGGCATCCAAAACGAAGCCCGGGAACTGGCTTGGCTGGCGCAGGGATCTTTGAAGAAATTTCCAGACGAGGCAGACAAATTGGCAATTAGAAGTGCAAAAATGCACCAGTTTACAGAAATAATAAAAGAGGCCAGTATTGCCAATATAAATCAGAAAAGCTAAATTACATCCAAAACCCTACCACAATGGGATGAAATTATTTAGTGCCTCATATCATTCAAAGTATAATAAACGTTTTCCATAATATCAATTTCTAAAAAGAAAACCAGTATTTGGTCACATTCAGCCGAATACTGCTTTTTTTTCATCTCAATTATGTAAAAATAGTGGGGTCATTCTAAAAGTCTTGGGGTAGTAAATTTTGCTGTAGCCATATTAGATTTAGATAATAACAGGTTATATATATAAAATATGAATATAATGTATGTGAGGTGAAAAAAGTGGAATTTCGTATTGGAGAACTGGCTGAAAAGTGTAGCGTTAACAAAGAAACCATTCGATATTATGAACGGATAGGTTTAATCCCGAAACCTTCTCGTACCGATTCGGGATACCGGATGTATTCGGAACAAATGATTGACCGGATAAATTTGATTAAACGTATGCAGGAATTAGGGTGTGCATTAAATGAAATTGAAAAATTGCTAACTCTTTTTGACAAAGATGAAGTGAGATGCAAGGATATGTACGATTTCATTGTCCAAAAGTTAGAGAACATACAACATAAAATTGAAGAGCTTAAAAGAATTGAACAGATACTCTTGAATCTAAAAGAAGAGTGCCCTGAAAATAAAGATATTTATGGATGCCCTATTATTGACACATTAACGAGAAAGTAATACGTATTGTCTTTTGTAATAGGTACCAAACATAGTTAAGGAAAAAGATCTATAGCTATAACGGGGGTTACCATAAATAAGCAGGAAATTGATATAAATGAAAATTTGTTAAAGGCAATATTCGTTTTCCTCCTCCGTTGTTTAATTCGCTTTATTTTAAACGTAGACAAATCAACTGTAAATGTTTGGATTTCCACATTTTTTGCTAGTATATTTTCTCTATTATTATATCGTTTGGTTGAAAATTATTTTCCATCATTTACACCTTTAAAAGACAACAGGTTCTCTCTCTTTTTGTAGTATGATTACGTAGGAAAAACATGTTTCATGCCAAAAGCGTGAAGGGAAGGGAAGAGAGAGCCTGAAGACGTTTCATAGATTTAAAAATCTAGTATTATCATTCATACTAATACTAGCCACCCTTAGTTTATTCATCACGAATATTTATGCAGCGGATAATTTGAAAGGTGTTGATCTTTCTCATTGGCAGGGGAACGTTGATTTTGCGAAAATAAAAGCGAGCGGTGTCCAATTTGTTTATGTAAAAGCAACGCAAAGCACAACCTTCACAGATCCAACGTTTGCTACTAATGTAAAAAATGCACGAGACGCCGGCATGCCGATCGGAGCCTATCATTATGCAAAACCAACCGCGCCTTTGAACCTGACCGAGGCGAAAAACCAGGCGACATTTTTTGTCAACACAATGAAAAACAGCGGGTTAACGGATTTTGGTGATGTGATGCCAGTTCTGGACCTTGAAGAACCTAGCACTGTTGGAACGTTAACAGGTGATGATTTAGCGGCATGGGCAAGAACGTTTGTCGACACCGTAAAACAGCAAACAAATCGCCAGGTCCTTCTTTATACAGGTTCGTGGTTTATCGATCTGTATGGAGGTTTTAACGGGAAACTATCCGATCTTCCACTATGGGTTGCAGACTACCAATCTAGCACATCACCAACTCTACCACCAAAGGGCGGCTGGACAGTGTGGACAGTTTGGCAGTACACAGATAAAGGTAGTGTGAACGGAGTAACAGGTACCGTTGATTTAGATGAGGGTCCCGCATCGCTCGAACAGCTTCGCGGCTATATCCCTCCTGGTGCTGCAACTGGTCTTGCTTCGTCAAATGTCAGCTATAATAATGTTACACTTTCTTGGAATGCGACAAGTGCAACGGATAGCTATCTTGTCACAAGAGACGGTGTTTCTGTCTATAGCGGAACAAATACAAGCTTTACCGACAACACCGTATCACCAAAAACAACCTATACATATAACGTCATCTCAAAAAATGTATATGGAAAGACGACAAGTGAAAATTTAACCGTTACAACCAAAGTCGCTCCGCCGGCGGTACCCGCGAACTTTACCGGGATAAGCACGTCAAATACTATATCTTTAACATGGAATCTAGTAACCGATGCAGATAATTATGTGATAGCAAGAAATGATGCTGTTGTTTATACAGGATCTGCCACTACATTTGTTGATTCAAATCTATCACCGAATACAAGTTATACTTATTCTCTTGTTGCAAAAAACGTTTCTGGTGTGAGCAGTGGTACAACGACAACCATTGCGACAAAGCCACCGATTCCAGACAATATAGAAAACCTAACTGCAACAAGTACAACCAACAATGTTTCACTTTCCTGGAATCCATCCACTTATGCTAGCAGTTATGACGTAATAAAAAATGGAGACGTGATTTATTCAGGATCATCAACATCCTTTACAGACAACGCATTAACGGATGATACAGCGTACACCTACCAAGTTGTAGCTAAAAATAGTTCTGGAGAAAGCCCGCATAGTGAGACCACAATCAAAACAAAAATTGCCATCCCAGCTGTTCCGACAAACATCAAAGGATCAAGCAGTTCAAACGCTGTTACCCTTTCATGGCCGGCAGTAGCGAAAGCTGAAAACTATGTGGTCAAACGAAAGGGCAGCGTGATTTACACCGGTCCGAACACAACTTTTACGGATTTAAATCTTACAGGCAGCACAAGTTATACCTATGAAATCGCTGCGCAAAATGTTTCCGGAACAAGCAATGCGGCATCCATTGTTGTCGCAACCAAAACGCCAATTCCCACAACCCCAACTGGAGTTACGGCAACAAGCACGACGAATTCCGTTTCTCTTTCATGGGCACCTTCAAAGTATGCAACCAGTTATAAGGTGATAAGAAGCGGCGTTGTTCTTTATCAAGGATCTGCCATAAGTTTTAAAGACGTAAATGTAAAAGCAAACACGCTCTATACGTATACCATCACGGCGAGCAACGCTCAGGGGGCAAGCCCGCCTGTTACTAAAAAAATCGCAACAAAGCCCATCACCTATATAGTAACAGCAAAA
This sequence comes from Aneurinibacillus tyrosinisolvens, assembly GCF_001015055.1. GTDB lineage: Bacteria > Bacillota > Bacilli > Aneurinibacillales > Aneurinibacillaceae > Aneurinibacillus_A > Aneurinibacillus_A tyrosinisolvens. Next base: position 12,572 of record NZ_BBWZ01000008.1, read on the forward strand.
ACAACCTATGCTGCTTACTACAGCGGTAATAGGGCAAAAGTGACGGTAACCGTAAAAACAAACGAAGGAAAAGTTGTGAGCGGCGCAAACGTGGCCATGACGATTAAATCACCGAGCGGATCTGTCACAACCATGACAGGAAAAACGGACGCAAGTGGAAACTTTATTTCTGTCTACACCACTGCAAAAAAACCAATCGGAACTTATATTGTAACCGCCAAAACCATATTAAACGGTGTGAATCTTCCGATTGCAACCTGTACGTTTAAAACCGTTTACTAAAAAAACTGCCATTTGGCAGTTTTTTTTCATCGTTCTGCGTTCTGCGGTTTCCTTTTTCAAACGAACCACTCTTGATTCAGTGGATGAATTTCGTTCGCTTTGGTATACTTCCACTAATATTGTCAGAAGCTTTTGGATGTGATAGCGTAGTTATTGTCAACCTAGCATTTTTTTGAGTTAACAATTTATCGGAGGTGTTGGAAGTGAGTGGCTCATCCTATACATATGAGGAACCTGCAGAGAAAAATAGATCCTATCTACAAGAAGCGCTAAACGAGTTAACGAAAAAGGGATTATATCGACAATTGCGACGCATAGAGAGCGCGGCTTCCCATCGGGTTATTATGGAAGGCCGTGAGATGCTGATGTTTGCTTCTAATAATTATCTTGGATTGGCAAATGACCCTAGACTAATCCGGGCCGCTTGCCAGGCAATCGAAAAGTATGGCACAGGATCTTCGGGATCACGTTTGACTACGGGGAACACGATATTGCATGAGCAACTCGAAGAGCGTCTCGCCCATTTTAAAGGCACCGAATCGGCTATTGTTTTCAATACGGGGTATATGGCAAACATCGCAGCCTTGACTTCGTTAGTCGGTGAAGGTGATGTGATCTTCTCGGATGCTTTAAATCATGCAAGCATTATCGATGGCTGCCGCCTTTCGCGGGCACAAACGGTTATTTATCGTCATTCCGATATACTGGATTTGGAGGAGAAATTGAAAGCATCATCTCATTTTCGCCGGCGGCTCATTGTGACAGATGGTGTGTTTTCAATGGATGGAAACATAGCCCCGCTGCCGGATATTGTGTCTCTAACGGAAAGATATAAAGCCTTTGTTATGGTGGATGATGCCCATGCCACAGGGGTGTTAGGCAGCAGCGGCAGGGGAACAGCCGATCACTTCGGGTTAAAAGATAAGATTTCTGTTCAATTAGGAACGTTGTCCAAAGCACTGGGAGCAGAAGGTGGGTATATTGCCGGGAAGAAAGAGTTGATTGACTTTTTGCTGAATCGCGCAAGACCGTTTATTTTTTCTACTGCCCTATCTCCCGGTGTAATGGCAAGTGCCCTCGAAGCCCTGAATATTGTTGAAAATGAACCGGAACGAAGGAAGAGATTACATCATTCTAGTTTGTACGTGCGGCAAGAATTGAGCAGAATGGGTTTCCGGGTCCTGGACGGCGAAACTCCCATTCTTGCTGTACTCATAGGAGAAGCAGAAACTGCTGTTGCTTTTTCTAAGAAACTGGAAACGAATGGGATATTTGCTCCTGCCATTCGTCCCCCCACGGTTCCAGCTGGATCTTCTCGTATTCGCATTACGGTGATGTCCACCCACACGGACGAAGATATTAAAGAATTAATCGAGTCGTTTGGGATAGTAGGAAAGGAAATGGGGGTGATAAATAATGGAAGAAGCATGGTATAGCATTCGAATGAGGGCGGCCGAGGGTGGTGCCCATGAGACAGGGGGTCGACATATTTCTGGTGCTGAACGCCTGGCACGTCGTGAACAGCTAGAAACGTATGCAGCGGAGTTGATTCAACGTGCTTTTTCACATAGCCGGGGTGAGTCTGATTTCGTAAATATTTCCATAGAAAAGCTGCCCTCCTCCATCCTAAAAATCCCTCCTCTTGCACTCTCTACCGAATCGGTGCAGGATGAGGCGGAAGGAAGGGAAAAAGCGGGGCAAATTTTAAAGCAAATAGGGGTATCTGATCCCGCGATTGGAAAAGGCTTAGCTCTCCTCCAAGCAGCAGCAAATTATCGGGGGGCGATCTTGATTCATGGAGAAACTGGAGAAAGGGTAGATGATCGTGGCATAAGAGGAGTTCGAGTATCCCGGATGGATTGGGATCATGATTCCTATTCTAAATGGGCCGAAGAGCATCATCACTTTTGCTCTTCCCGAATTGCAGAAGCCATCGCTCTAGCTTCCAAAGTTTCACATTCCCCATTTACTTTAGCTGAACTGTGCTGGTCGGATGATCCGGATTATATCACAGGGTATGTGGCGAGTCCTCAAATCGGATATAAGCGAATTACACATTTGAAAAAGGTGGGCAATTCATCCGGGGGCCGAATCTTTTTTGTAAACAAAGATATTGATCTGGATTCATATATTCGTTATTTGGAGTTAGAACCCGTATGGATAGGTAAGAAATAAAGACATGGTGCGGGGGAATGCTATTAGAAATAGTAACGAAAAGGGGAAGAAAATGTATCTTACCATAAATGAAATCCAGGCACTATATCAACAACTACTGGAGGCATGGAACAACCGAGATGCCCGTGCAATGGCTGATCTGTTCACAGAGGATGGCGAGAGTATTGGTTTTGACGGGAGCCAGTCGATTGGACGTGAGGAGATATTTGCGCACCTCAAACCTATCTTTGAAGACCATCCTACTGCTCCATATGTAAGCAAAGTTAAAGGTGTACGTTTTCTGGGTTCTGATGCAGCCATTTTACGGGCAATAGCAGGTATGGTGCCTCCGGGACAATCAGATATCAACCCTAAAGTCAACACACATCACACGCTCGTTGTCGTAAATAGCGAAGGGAATTGGCGTATTCAACTTTTTCAGAATACCCCGGCTCAGTTTCATGGAAGACCTGAGTTAGTCGAGCAAATGACAAGAGAGTTAAGAGAATTACTTACGTGAGTCCATAGTTTAACTCAGGTTCATGATTTTTTGCAATTCACTTCTTTAAGGTAAAGCAATTAGAGGAAGCCGAGCATTTATTTGTGGATGTAAAAGATGGTGTGGAAGCACAAAACTACCTGGAGGAGTAACAATACAGAAAAGAGGCTGACTCGAAAAAGTCGATTTTCAACGACCTTTTGAGTCAGCCTCTTTTTGTCTTTTTATGAAGACTACAGATTTTTGTCAATGTCACGACTGGCGATGATCTGGTCGCCCGTATATCCAGCATACATATGAGAATTAAGCGTGTTATTTGTGCGGAATGTATCATATACGCCCGTCCCCCGCGATGCATCCGCGTCTACGAGAACGAGAATCTCGCCTCTGTTGATATATTCCTCGTATTCTCTCGCATGCTCCTCAGGAATCCCCATACCTACAAGTGCACCAACAAGTCCACCTGCTCCGGCTCCGATTGCCGCACCTCCAAGCGTAGCTGTGATCGGTCCTGCTGCAATAATGGGTCCAATTCCGGGGATGGCGAGCGCGCCAATTCCAACGAGCAGCCCTGTTAGCCCTCCAAGTACACCACCGGTCGTTGCCCCCGTGGCAAGCCCTTCTTCCATTTTTGTATCTGTTGCATCCTCAATATCACGCACTTCATCTTTATCTTTTGCAATCACAGAGATGTCTTCCGAACGATAACCTTGATCCTTTAACGATTGAATAGCACGAACTGCTTCTTCATGAGTATGAAAAACACCAACTATTTTTTTATCCATTCGATTCATTCCTCCCTTTCGTATCCGTAGCGGATTAACCACGCTATGTATTTACCCTTTTGGCAGCATAAGCTAAACAAATGCTTGTCATCATCCGCGAGGTTTTCATCTTCGTTTTTATTCCCGTTTATCCCTTTCTGACAAAGGGTAAAATGTAGTATCAAGCAACTAATTTACGGCTGAACAGGAAAGGAGAGAGGATTGTGGGCATTTTAAATACCATTGCACTAGTGCTTCTTGTACTGTGGCTTATTGGGTTTGTTATGCATATTGCAGGGGGAATCATTCATGTTCTCCTTGTCATCGCTGTAGTGATGTTTCTTATAAACCTGGTAACCGGTCGCCGAGGACGCGTTTGAATAAAGAAAAATTCCAATAAAAAAATGCTGCCGCAGCAGCATCGAATTCATGTATCTGAAACTCAAAGGGAGGCTTACCTCCCTTTGTTCTTTTCATTATATAGTTATCTTTGCAAAGAGAGCTGTGATACTTCGTTATTTATATCCAGGGTCTCATCCAGCCACTCAAAGACACGCTGGTTATAAAAAAGCAGTGCACCGAATTGGCAGTGTTCCTCAGCAGAGTCTTCCGCAGTGAAAAGCATGAACGTTTTAGGACAGGTAAGAGCATCATACAGTTTCTGTGGCTGGCCAGCGAAGAAATGATCGGCTTCAGCTTCGCACACCAGCATGGGGCACTTAATTTTATGTGCTACACCCTCTAACGTTACAGGCTCTGTTTTTTGGACGAGTTCGGAAATGGACTCAGCCTTATACGTGAACATTCCATTTTCGATGGCCCAGCGGACATTCGTGCTTTTTTCCATTAGTACTCGAATGAACTTCTCCATATAGTCCGGATTGTTTAAGTCCTCATCGCGTCCCTGGTGGAACTTGCGGCCCATCTCGCCGAATTGATTGGAAAACAGGCCGTCGTTAGCGATACAAGCGGCTATGCGGTGTTCAAAGGCTACCGCGCGAGGCGCTAAACATCCTCCAAGACTGATACCCATCAGTGCCATGCGTTTTGGGTCCACTTCAGGTCGAGTCAGTAAGTAATCGACTACCGGTGTAACAACCTTTTCCCAATCATGGCGAAATGGGAGATGCTGCTCGCGAATGACAGCCCCTTGTCCCGGGCCTTCGAAGGTAAGGCAGTTGTAGCCACGCTGCAGCGCCGCCGCCGCCACCTCAAAATAAAGTTCTTCCCCTGTAGAGTCAAAGCCTCCGTGAACAAGCAAGGTTGGCCGTGGCGACTCATCCACACGGTAGAAATATCCCGGCAAATAGGTTCCTTCATAAGGAATTTGCACCTGTTCAACTGGCATATCCATTAATTTAGTTGCCTGGCGAAACGTACTCCGGCTTTTGCCCCATGTTTCTAAGATACGCGGGTCATTCGGATTTCCATGCAGAAAAAATTCCGCGGTACGGTAGTAATTAGAAGCTCGCAGGAAGGACTCCCGGGCACTGACCCGTTTACCCCGCTCCAAACTCTCGGCAGCTAAAGCATGAATTCGTTCAGCAGTTTTATACCATTCGGTATACCAGCTTTCAAAATTGCCTTCTTCGATCCGATAGGCGGTTGACAGACATTCGCCAATATCCGCTCCTCCGTAAGGGGCATAACTCAAAGCCCGTAACAACTCAAATGAAAATGTGTGATCTTGAAAAATTAGTTTCATCATAAAACCTCTCCTTTATGATTTGTTGTAAGTTCATATCATTACTATATTCCAAAAAAATATAGGTTAAATTTAACTTAAATCAAAAATAACATATAAGATTTTTTAAGTCAATGAAAACATAGGTTATTTTTAACCTATGTTAACTTTGCTTGATAAACGAGAAAAATAAATATATATTAAAATGAACCTATAATAAATTTGTCTACATGATAAAAGGAGTTGTTTTCATGAGCTCAATCCGTTATGCGATGCTTACTTTACTGGCGCGCGAGCCACTTAGTGGTTACGATATTAAGCAACAAATGAACAATCGAATGGGCCCTTTTTGGAAAGCGGGGAGCAATCAAGTGTACCCTGAATTGGCCAAAATGGAGGGAGAAGGTTTGGTAAAGCTGTATGGGTTAGAACAGCATGCCTACCGCCCCGTCCGAAAACTGTATGAGATCACAGAAGCCGGACGTGAGGCATTAATACAGTGGACGACAGAGCCTACAGAGCGTGAAAACATACGCGATGAATTCCTATTGAAAGCTTACAATACCTGGCTTGTCGAGCCCGAAAAGATGATCATCCGAATTGAGGAAAAAAAGAAGGAACATGAAGAGAGATTAGCCGCCTATTTGGACAAAGTAGAGGAGCTTACCCAATTGCTTGATTCATCCAACAGCAAGGCTCCTATTGCCTCCAGCCTCTCTGTAGTTGAATTCGGCGTTCAATATGAACGTCTGTATATAGAATGGTGTGATAAGTTAATTAAAAAACTTTAAAGGCAAGCAGATCTTTCAAACATAAAACTAAAATAAACCCCCGGTATCACGGGGGTTTATTTTAGTTTTCACTATCTCTTAACTCCAATCTTCCGTTTCTATAGGAGATATCCAGGCGGTGTAAATGGGGAACAGCGTCTTCCCTGTAGTAGACTGTCAAACCATTTATTTCCTTTACATAGTCTCCATTTTTTAACTCATCCAGAGTTAAATTAAAGTTGGACAGCCCTCATGTACTTTTCTCTTTGTATCCAATTCGAACCCCGCTTTTCTTCCGCCTTTTCATCAGCTGCTGAAGAAATTGGCTTGCCTCATTCGAAATATCCATAGAAGAAGTCACCTCCAACCGTTTGGTTTTTAGTATAACAAATAACTTGTGATAAAATGGTTATAGGTGAAAAGCACCGATTTAAAATATCGTTTTAACCGGAGGCAGATAAAAAGCATAATAGCTAATTGTATAATAAAGTATAGATTTACTGTTGGTTATTAGAATGAGGTGAAGCATTTTGAATATAGATTCTATTCTTCATAGAGACTTTAAAACGATGATGGAACACGAATGGAGCAACCAGCCGGAACTTCTCTCTGACTTGGGAAACAGCATCTGCATCGTATTCGACAGGGACAATAAAATCGCCGGTATTGTAACCAGGGAACACCCCCATACACTTATCCCTCCGGGTATTTTGATGGCAGAGGAGCTGGCGAATCCAAAGGCGGATTGGGAAAACTATACCGTTACTATTTTTCTCGATTCAAAAGGAACGGTGCTGGGGTGGGTTAACCGTGATGAACTTTATAGGCATTTCTATCATCAGTATCGGGCAATTCTATCTTCTCTTCCGCATGAAGTAGTGGTCATTGACAAGAGATCCCAGATCGCTTTTGTCAACGAGCAGGTCTTAGAATCCCATGAATTAGATCCTGTACAGACAGCTATAAGAGAGCCAAATGATCTCTATCCCAATTGTACCCTCGAAGAAGTCCTGCATTCTCCCTCAACAGGTATGGTCGTAAGAGTTACCGATAATAAAGAAGGCATTCTCACGCAAACCAAAGTTATGGACAGGAACGAATGTATCGGAGCCATTCAGGTTTGCTGGGAGGCAGAAGCCATTGAGAATATTGCCATGCAGCTGAATCAGTATGCGAATATGGCGATGGATTTGAAAGCCATTTTTGAATCCAGCTACGATGTCATCTATGTTTCTGATGGGCAGGGGAAGACCCTCCGAGTTAGTGCTGCCTGTGAGGAATTGTGGGGATATAAAGCGGAGGAGCTCATCGGAAAGACAGTATATGAATTAGAGAGAATGGGGGTTTATAAACCGTCCATTACGAGGCTGGTACTGGAAAAAAGAGAGAGAGTCCAGGTGATTCAAACGACGAAGACCGATAGAAGGCTTATGGTCGTAGGAACGCCGATTAAGGATGAGAGTGGCAATATTGTCCGCGTGGTCAATGCTTCAAGGGACATCACGGAAGAAAGCCAGTTAAAGTCGGAATTGGAAGATATGAAATTGTTAATGGAAGGATTTAAGCAGGAATTAAATCATTTGAGACGGATAGCGCTGGAAAGTGATACGCTGGTTTTTAAAAGTGAAAGAATGGAAAGTGTAACCACGCTGGCCCGCAAGGTTGCCGGGGTGGATTCAACTATCCTCATCCAGGGAGAATCCGGGGTCGGGAAGGAGGTTATCTCTTCCTATATTCATGAACATAGCGAACGTAAGAATAAGCCATTCATTAAAGTGAATTGCGGTGCCATTCCGGAAAATCTGTTGGAATCGGAGTTGTTCGGGTATGAAAAAGGGGCTTTTACCGGAGCTTCCAAGACGGGCAAGCCGGGATTATTTGAATTGGCTCATGAAGGTACCCTGTTTTTGGATGAAATCGGGGAAGTTCCTTTATCGCTTCAAGTCAAATTATTACGTGTCCTGCAGGAAGGGGAATTTGTCCGCGTTGGAGGAACAAAGCCGCTACGGGCGAATGTCCGCATTATTGCTGCGACCAATCGAAACCTGCAGGAAGAAACCAGATTAGGTAATTTTCGTGAGGACCTGTATTATCGTTTGAATGTCATACCTATTTTGATTCCCCCATTGCGTGAAAGAAAAGAAGATATAGTATCCTTAGCGCTATTTTTTATCCAAAAATTTAATGACAAATATAAGCGGGATAAAGTGTTTGCTCAGGACGTATTAGAAGTACTGCAAAGCCATTCCTGGCGAGGAAATGTACGGGAACTCCAAAATATTATCGAACGGTTGATTGTTACGACGGACAATCCGGTTATTAAGGTCGAACACCTTCCCGACGCCTTTACAGCTTCCCGTGCATTTCCATCCGTTCAGGTGAGTGATATTATGCCGATGAAAGATGCCATAGATCTGGTGGAGAGACAACTTCTGGCTTTAGCTAAACGGAAGTACAAAACGACCGTAAAGATCGCGGAAGTTTTGGGTGTAAACCAGTCAACAGTGAGTAGAAAAATCACAAAAATGAAGATTGAATAAAATTATGCACATATGCATTATTGTTATGCGTACGTGCATAATTGTTTTTAAGTCTTCTGTATTCGTTTTCACTTTCTTTTATATTCTGAATTATTAAATACGAACTATGCGCCTGCGCATAGTTTTTTCTATGGTAAATTTATAAACCTTACCAGGCAAAGGTTCTCCCCCTTCTAATAGTTTGGCATGAAATTTGCTTTGTTAATATAAGCGTAAGAATCACGAAGGGGAAAGGAGGTCTTTTACATGCCAAAAACAGACGGAAATAAATTAATTACGCCGGACATTGTGCCTGTAAAGAGTAACAGCAGAGTCATAAGCGGTTTTGGCTTTTTTAACATCTGGGTTGGAATGGCTGTTATTATCGCAACATTTCAGATTGGAGGAAATGGAATCGACTCAATGTCCATTTGGGAAGTTGCATCAGCTATTTTTGTTGCAAACCTAATGATTGCTATCATTGCCAGTCTCAGTGGAGATATTGGCATTGAACATGGTTTGTCTTTCGCTACCTACCTACGGGCACCATTTGGAATAGCTGGCGTCCATTTGCCTGCTGTTAGCCGTGGCATTGTTGCTTCAGTATGGTTTGGTATTCAGACGTATTTAGGAGCCATTGCCCTAAATGCCTTGTTTGCTAAGATGACTGGCTTTGACTCATGGTTAACCTGGTATCTTCTCTTTGCGGTCGTTCAAATCATTAATACGGCAATGGGAATTAAAGCAATAGACAAGTTAGCCATTGTAGCTGCACCCTCTATTATTGTTATCTCCATCTGGATTTTATTTAAAATGATGGGGATGGCAGAAGCAAAAGGAATTAATATTGCTACATACCATGGGACAGCACATACAACAAGCTGGTTTTTAATCATGGTAGCAAATATGGGGTTTTGGTCCGCTCTAGCTGTTGATATTCCAAACCTTACCCGTTATGTTAAGGCTCCTATGGGGGAAAAGGGCTGGTTTAAAAGAAATTGGAGCAGTTTTTGGCCGCATATCACAGCGCTTCCCTTTGTACAAACTTTTATGGGAATCATCGGTGCCGTTAGTGTACTTGGTGCCAACAATTGGAATCCAATCGAAGTAATTCAAGGCACGGCAAGCGGTTGGTCTTATGTCATTCTTCTTATTATGGTTATTCTGGCTCAGTGGTCTACAAATACAGCATCGAACCTTATTCCGGCAGCTTTGACCTTCGTAAATGCAGGGGCAAGCATCCGGATGTCCATGGTAACCGGTATTGTTTTAGCAGGCGTAATCGGAACTATTGTGCAACCCTGGTCCATCCTTGACCAGCTGTTTACGTACCTTGCTACTATGGTGCCATTTTATCTGCTGTTGCCGGTATTATCATCTGTGATTACTATGTGATTCGCAAAAGACGTCTTAACGTCCACGATTTATATAGCGAAGACGGCCAATTCCGCTATGATGGAGGCTGGAATCTGGCAGGCCTGCTAGCATGGGCGATAGGAGGAGGCGCGGCGCTTTACTTCATGGAATACATGTATCTTGTTGGCTTCCCGCTTGGTTTTATTTCTTACTATGTATTAATGAAAGTATGGTATTTAAACAAACATAAGCAAGCGGAAATAGAATCAAATTACTCCGATGAGTATTTAGGAACTACGGTCGGGCGTGATTGGGATGTTATGCATCAGAATTCCCCCGCTTCTTCGGAGCATGCGGCTTCAGTATAAGTACAACGCATTAATTTATTTGTAAACTGTATTCGCAATCTTAAAATGATTCCTAAAGATGTATAATGAAAAAAAGGAGCTGTGATGATATATGACAAAGAAAAAAGAAATTCTAGTTGCATATGGGATTGATGTAGATGCTGTAGCCGGTTGGCTCGGTTCCTATGGCGGGGAGGATTCGCCGGACGATATTTCCCGGGGATTGTTTGCCGGTGAAGTCGGTGTTCCGCGCCTGCTTAAGCTCTTCGAAAAATATAATTTAAAAACAACCTGGTTTATTCCGGGTCACTCTATTGAAACTTTCCCCGAGCAAACAAGAATGGTAGTGGAAGCCGGCCACGAAATCGGAATCCACGGATACTCTCATGAGAATCCAATTGCGATGACGCAGCACCAGGAAGAAACCGTTCTATTAAAATGTATTGATCTAGTAGAGAAGGTTTCCGGCAAGCGTCCAACCGGTTACGTTGCCCCCTGGTGGGAATTCTCCACAGTAACCAACGAACTTCTCTTAAAGCACGGGATTAAATATGATCACAGCTTAATGCATAATGATTTCCACCCATACTATGTGCGGGTAGGAGATACGTGGACCAACATCGATTATGAGAAGAGCGCAGAAGAATGGATGAAGCCGCTCGTACGAGGGGAAGAAACGGAATTGATTGAAATCCCTGCCAACTGGTATGTGGACGACCTGCCTCCGATGATGTTCATTAAGAAATCTCCAAACAGCCATGGTTTTGTAAATCCGCGCGATATTGAGCAAATGTGGAAGGATCAATTCGATTGGGTATATCGCGAGCATGACTATGCGGTATTTCCGATGACGATTCATCCGGATGTGAGCGGCCGCCCGCAAGTGCTTCTCATGCATGAACGCTTGATTGAATATATTAACAGCCATGAGGGTGTGCGCTGGGTAACGTTTGATGAAATTGCCGATAATTTTAAGGCCCGTTCCCCAAGAAAATAGTGCTTTGAAGCGGGAAAAGCAATAGAGAATACAGGGATGGCTGATTTGTAGGAGACAATCAGCCTCCCTGTATTATTTTATATAGAAGGTAGGAAGATGGCGATGTGCGTATTATGTAGCGGTTCTGTGCTGCAAGTCCATTGGACAGACCGTAAAAATAGCAGTTCAGATCAGTTAACGGCTCAAAAAGCAGGGGAAGCTCAGCGCTCCCGCATCCGGGAACGGCATATCCGAATCCGCCAGAGTAACAAAATTCTAGGGGTGTACGGCCTTAAATTGAGTGATTGGACAGGAAGTAAATATATTTTGAATGATAAGAAGGGACGTACAGAAATCGTTCAGGATCTGGGTGCGCTCTGGGCAATAGCCGAAAAGCTTCTGGGAAAACCAATTGATCCGCTGGATCCCGTCCTGATGGAAGTCCTGGCATCCCAGCAAGCCGACTCTCAAGGAGATAAGCAATGAGCAAAAAGCGCAGGATAACGATTGTCACTGGATTTCTTGGCAGTGGGAAAACGACGCTTCTTACACGTTTACTTAAAGATCCGTTTCTAAAAAATGCAGCTGTATTAGTGAATGAATTTGGAAAAGTGGGACTCGACCACCATCTTTTACGCAAAATTGATGAAAAAACTCTCCTTATAGGCGGCGGGTGTCTCTGCTGTACAGTAAGAGAAGACCTTGTCAACTCCCTTCGCGAGCTTCTCAATAAAGATCATAGGGGAGAAATCGAACCGCTGGAACGGGTCATTATCGAGACGAGCGGCCTGGCTGATCCGGCTCCGATTTTGTTTACAGTGCTTACTGATACGGTACTGCAGCATCATTTTACCATTGATCAGGTAATTGTAACCGTTGATGCGGTCAATGGACAACTTCACCTCGACAGGCAGCCTGAGTCGATGAAGCAGGCAGCCGTAGCGGACAAAATTATCATCACGAAGACGGATATCGCTTCGCCAGAGGAAGTGCAGCAGTTAGTTGCCCGGTTACATGCTCTTAACCCTTCTGCCGAAATCATACAATCGGTTCTTGGAGATGTGGATTGTACTGAACTATTTGTTCCGAATGAAAAGGCAAAAAGCGGTCACCTCATTCACTATGATGAATCTCCACCGGGAAACCATGCCCCTAATACCCGCTCCATTTCCCTTACTTTCGATCAGCCGCTGGATTGGAATGCTTTCGGTTTATGGCTCAGTATGCTGCTGCATGCAAGAGGCCAGGATGTGCTGCGGGTCAAAGGGATGGTTGATGTGGGTGAAGAAGGGCCGGTGATTCTGAACGGGGTGCAGCATATTATTCATCCGCCTGAGCATTTGGATAAATGGCCGAATGACGATAAGCGTTCCCATGTCGTCTTCATTATGCGTTCGATTAACCCGGAAGAAATCCTGCGGTCCCTTCATGCATTCCAGCATGTTCTTGGTTCGCGAGCTTCCATTAGGGAGACGATAGAAGTTCTTCAATAGAGAACAAACAAAATAAAGATGAAAAGCTCAATAACGCACTAAGTATGTTTTACATGTAAAGTCGGGAGGAGAGTTAAAATGTCAAACCAGGATATCCTGAAGCTGGATATTGCATCCTTATCATCTAAAATTAAAAATAAAGAACTATCACCTGTAGAGATTACCCGGCAGCTTTTAACGCGAATTGAAGAACTAAATCCTTTACTTAATGCTTTTATAACCATTTCCTCCAACGAAGCCCTCGATTCTGCAAAGAGAGCAGAAGAAGAAATTATAAGTAGAAATTGGAAAGGGCCGCTGCACGGGATCCCAATCGGACTTAAAGATTTGATTTATACGAAGGGAATTCGAACGACCATGGGATCGAAACTGTATCAAGATTTTGTCCCGGACTTTGATGCAACGGTTGTGCAGAAATTAAAAAAATGCAGGCGCTATTATTATCGGAAAATTAAATACACATGAGTTTGCCTACGGTTCTACGGGGGATGTTTCCCATTTTGGTCCGGCGCGAAATCCATATGATTTAAATAAAATGACAGGTGGTTCAAGCAGCGGTTCTGGAGCAGCTGTCGCTTCAGCGTTATGCTTTGGAGCGCTGGGTACAGATACCGGCGGTTCGATTCGCATTCCCGCTTCATCCTGCGGAATTGTAGGGATGAAGCCCACCTTTGGAAGAGTAAGTAAATATGGGGTGCAGGCTTTAGGGTACACGCTGGATCATGTTGGGCCAATGACGAGAACAATAAGAGATAACGCCCTTTTATTAAATGCTTTAGCAGGATATGATGAACAAGATTCCTACTCCATTCAACGTGAGGAAGAAGATTTTACACGCTATATCGGAGAAAGTATAGAGGGAAAAGTGATAGGAATTCCTTCGACTTTCTATTTCGACTCTCTTGATGATGAAGTACGAAACAGAATAGAAGAGGCAGTAGCCGTTTTTCAAGCAATGGGAGCGAAAACGGAGACGGTTGATATGCCTAATCTTTCCGATGTTTCCTGGGCTCAGTTGAAAACAATCCAGAGTGAAGCGTACGCTGTTCATGAGGAACATATGAAACAAGAAGTGAAGGAGTATCACCCGGAGGTGCTAGAACGCCTCGTATCAAGCGCTGAAGCCAGGGGCTATGAATATGTAAAAGCCCAGCAAATTCGTCAGCGCGCTTTGGAGTCATTTAAGAAAACTTTTGAACGTGTTGATGTATTGCTAACGCCAACCCTTCCTATCCTGCCTCCTGAAATCGGGCAGAGGGAAATCCAGGTAGGAGGACAAAATGAACCGGTTCGCGCTGCGTTACTGCGTTTAACTGGTCCGACTAATCTTACCGGGCTGCCCAGTTTATCTATCCCCTGTGGTTTTTCGACGAGCGGTTTGCCAATTGGAATGCAGCTTATCGGTCCATCTTTTAGTGAAGCTGTTTTATATCAGTTCGGCGCTGCCTTTGAGGGTGCAGCTACTATTTCTTCATTAAAATGGGAGATTGAAAGAGTGTAAGAACTTACGTTGGGGAGCAAAGATGTTTGCTAGCACGTATGCAAACATCTTTGCAAACCATTTATCTTATCCAATTGTCTTTGTTCCTCCCCTCTATTGCAGTCTATCTTTATTTCTCTCCACTAACAGTAATGCCTTTTCTATTTTCTCTTACGAACGCCCGCAAAACTAAGATTCGCTGCTTAGTATTCAATCGAACCCAGTACCCCGCCCGGACCTTCATGTTCCCGCCTCCTTCCCATAATGACTTCTTCGGTGCTATTCTTCCATTGACAAAATCCCAGCGGAAATCTTTCATGATTAGGGAATGTAATAAAGCCTCCCGTTTATGTGCCGGGTAGAGATTCTTGATTTCCTGTCTGAATTTATACAAAAAGACATTTTTCGTGTGAATAGGACATATTTCTTAAAAAATTCGACATTGTTCGTGTTGATTAGAGCAATATACCCTGTTACATTATGTGACATATATTTCTTTTGTCATACTTTTGATAATTATTACCCTGTGTAATCTTTAGTCAAACAAGAAAAAGAAAATAACATATCATACTTCAGCATGATTTTCCCGTATCTAATGCTCGGGCTTACAATACAATCTATTGACTTGAACTATCATTATAGAATAAATTTAAATATACAGATTTTTTCATAATAATACAAAAACAGAAGAGGGGGAACTGGCATGCTTAAGAGAAGAGTCTCATTGCTGCTCGTCATGCTTATGCTGCTTTCCGTTATGGCCCCTGCCGTTTACGCGCAGGACAAGCCAGGCAAAGCGGATAGCGGTATCCAGCTAAAGGTGAGCAACCAGCTTGTATCAATGACAGAAGCAAGAGAAATTGAGGTTCAAGCTGATTTCGGAACAAAAGCAGATCTAAGTCAATTAAAGTGGACATTCGGTGGAAAAGACCTCAGCGAATGGAAGCAGTGGAATAAGGACGCCAAAAAATATACAGGTGCTCCATACATTACATTTGCAAGTAAACCTGCATACATAAACGGAACAACAAAGATTAAAGCGAAAATTAGATTTGACCTTCTTTACGGTACAGTAGACCTGTCACCTAGAAGCATACGGGTTTTATACCCTGAATTGATTGGTACATACGACCTTGCCGTTGAGGATACCGGGTCACACCAGATTGCTAAAAGCCCGCTGAAGCTGAATGTATACGATAACTACTTAAAGTATGATGAGCTTAAGCCTGAAATTAACAAAATATTTAAAGATGCGAAAAAAGATAGATACCTTAGCTATGAATCTATCGGAAAAAGCGTAGAGAACCGGGACGTTCATTTTGTAGTCCTGGCAAAAGATAACAAATCCGTGGACAAGTACTTAAATGAAATTGCTCCACAGAAGGTAGAAAATCCTGCGGAGCTGCAAAAGAAGCTAGCGAATGGAACGCTTGGGGATTATAAAATTCCCGTGTGGTTCAATAATATCCATCCTGATGAAGCCCAGGGTGTCGATGCGATTGTAGAGCTTCTGAAAGACTTCGCCACGCAGGATCAGGTATCGTATATGACGACTGATGAGCAGGGGAAGGAACAGAAGGTAACAATCAACACGAAAGATGCGCTGGATAAGGTCATTCTTTTATTTAACTTTACTGAAAATCCGGATGGAAGATATCACAATACAAGGCAGAATGCGAACGGGTTTGACCTGAATCGTGATAACGCCTATCAGACACAGCCCGAAACAAGAATCCTGGCCAGGGAAATGGCGAAATGGATGCCTATTTCTATGATTGATTTCCATGGCTACTACAAAGAGTTCGTTATTGAACCTTGCACCCCGCCGCATAATCCAAACTATGAATATGATTTGCTGATGGATGGCATGGTTAAACAGGCCCATGCCATGGGAAATGCGGGAATAGCCAACACAAAATATGATAGCTACCTTGTTCCACTCGAAGGATGGCCGGACAAATTTGATGATGCGACCCCTTCCTATACGTCTACGTTTTCGATGTTTTTCGGGGCGATGGGACATACCGTTGAAGTCCCCGAATTGAACGAGGAATCATTCAAAGCACAGGTTGATGTTGGCCTGGGTGCTGTGAAATTTGTAATGGACGGCAAGGACAAGCTGTTTAATAACCAACTTGAAATGTATAAGCGCGGTGTTCTTGGCGAGGACAATAAGGCAGTAGATAAATGGTTAATTAATGCAAAGGGTGAACAAATCGGCAGACCAAGAGGGAACAATCAGAACTTCTTCCCGGATTATTATGTGCTGCCTGTAGACAAGAAGCTACAGAAGAACCCGCTGGAAGCCTACAACATGGTAGAATACTTACAGCGAAACGGAGTAAAGGTTGAACAGACGACAGAATCAGTAAAAGTAGGAGACAAAACGTATCCGGCAGGTACCTATGTCGTACCTATGCTGCAGGCGATGCGCGGATACGCGAATACCGTGTTGTACGATGGAGCAGATGTCTCCGACTGGAATGAACTGTATGCCGAAATTCTAATGAACTTCCATGACCTGCGTGGATTTAATAGAGACGAAGTGAGAGTGAAGGGCGCATTTGATGGAAAGACGGAGAAAGTAAAGGATGTCAAGATTCCTGGAACAACGGTTCAAGGCAATGCGGCAGCCTATGTTATTAAGAATACAAACAATGATGCTATTAAAGCCGTAAACAAACTATTAGCAGAAGGTAAAACAGTCAAGCTAATAGAGTCACTTGGCCCTGAATATGAAATCGGTGACTACCTTGTAGCGAAGAAAGATTTGGAAAGCATTAAAAACGATTTCTATTTAGATGTTGCAGCTTTCGATAATGGTGCAAAAACGAAGGGATTAACACGTCCTAAGGTGGCTAATGTCGGCTCTGCAAGCACGAAATTTGTTCTTGAACAATTGGGATTTGACGTCGTCAAAGATGTAAAAGATGCAACCGTGATTGTGGATGACGCAGGAAACGTTGCGAAAGAGGAGATAGCGAAAGGAAAGTCGTATATCGGAATTGGCACATCCGCACTGGAAGGTGTAAAGAAAGGAAACATCCTGCCAGGGTTTGATTATTCGCAAACAGCGGGCAGCCGGGCTGACCATGAAGGGCTGCTGCGTGCTAAGGTTGTGCAAAACAGTGAGATGACCGGTGGATATGATAATGATGAACTTCTTTATGTTGCGACAGGATCCTGGATTACCAGGGTACCTGAGCAGGCTACGGTTTTAGCGAGAGTCAGCGATAAGGATAACTACTTCGTTGCGGGCTGGTGGCCAGGGAAGGAAGGGCTTAAAGGGCAGGTACTCGCTCTAACAGAGAAAGTAGGAGATGCAAACGTCACGTTGTTTGCCAATGACATCACGCACAAAGCCCATTCCCAGAATAGCTACAGATTTCTAGCGAACACCATTTTTGCTTCTACGAAATAAGATAGCAGACAAAAGGCCGCTCTTTTAAAGGAGCGGCCTTTTGCTTGCATATAGTAAACTTATTATCCCTTAAAGTTAGGCGATCTTTTCTCCAAAAAAGCAGCAATCCCTTCGATTCCTTCCGGTGTTTGCGCCGCATTCGCTATGGCCTGGCTTTCATTCTCGATTTGCGTTTCCAGCGTCTGATTGCATCCCATATGAAGCAAGCGTTTAGCTGCACCGAATGCAGCCTTTGGCCCGTTTGCCAGTTGCTCTGCCAGCGCGTTTGCCTGAGTAAGCAGCTCGGAATCCGGTATAACCTGTGTCACAATCCCCAGCTCATAAGCGTCCTGTGCTGAGAGCACCCGGTTCGTTAAAGTAAGTTCAAGCGCACGTTTAAACCCAACCATCCGCGGCAGGAAGTAGCTGGACGATAAGTCCGGGACCAGGCCGATCTTCGTGTACGCCATAGTAAAGCGGGCCGACTCAGCAGCCATAACAAGGTCCGAGGCAATCGCCAGGCTCATTCCACCCCCGGCAGCGACCCCATTGACTGCGGCGATAACCGGGGCATCCATCCGGGTAAAGCGGGAGATTGCTGCGTTAAGATATGTAGTTACTTCCCGCAGGTGACGGGATAAATCTGAGCCCTGCTCGGAAAAGCTTCTTATGTCGCCGCCGGCACTAAAAGCCTTTCCGGCACCGGTTATGATGACAGCCCGTACTTCAGGTAATTCATTGCACTGCAAAGAGGCCTGCATTAAGTCTTTTGCCAAAGCAAGGTTCATAGCATTGGCGGCTTCAGGGCGGTTGAGCGTAATGGTTGCGATATTATCCTTTACATCAAAGGTAAGTGTAGTATAACTCACTGGGAGTCCCTCCTTTTTATTATTTGAGTGAACGCTCGCTCAATCAGGACACACCTTAATTATATAATATTTTCTGAATCATTCAACACAAATGTTTGGCAAATTGTTAGAATTGGTTGACAAATAGGGGTAGGTTCGAATAAAATTTTTACAAAGTCCAAGTGTCCAGACCACCTGACCGCTAGTATGGGATTTGGGTAAAGGAGGTGAACGGTTTCTTATGAAATTAAACCAAATTAAGAAAGTACGGGTTTACGAGCAAGTCATAGAACAGATCAAGGTATCCGTAGAAGAAGGCTATATACAGCCCGGTGATAAATTGCCTTCGGAACGTGAGCTGGCCGTTCAACTATCGGTCTCAAGGAGTGTCATTAGAGAAGCGATGAGCGTACTGAACGCCAGTGGAGTTTTGGATATCCGGCCCGGGATTGGCGTCTTCCTTGCTGAAGATGAAGCACAAATGCTCATCCAGCGAATGAACGGTTTCCTGACCAAGAGCAGCGTAAACCTAATGGAGTTGTTGGAGGTCCGCCAGGGGCTTGAGGGACAGGCCGCTTACCTGGCAGCTGAACGTGCGACTGAAGAGGACCTTGAGAAGTTAAACAAAGCCCTTAAGCAGTTAGAGAAGGCGGCTGCCCGGGGAATGGTGGCGGCGAATGAGGATTTCGCCTTTCATGCGGCCATCGTGTCAGCGAGTAAGAATGAAACCATTATCGATATGATCCAATTGTTATCTGACCGGTTTCTAGAGGGACTTAACGAAAGTCGAAGCCAATCGTTGTTAACCCCGCACAAGGCTGAAAAAGTAATCCAGGAACATTATGAAATCTATCAGGCTATTATTGAGAGGGACAGTGAACGGGCAAGGGAAATGATGCTGCGCCACATCCAAAACGTAAAAGATTCCTACGAACAGCATAGAAGAGAGGGAATTGACTATCACACTATCCAAAGTTAAGAGGTGAAAGAAAGTGGAGCCACGCCATATAGATGAAATCAAGCGGATGATTACGAGGGGCAGAGTACTGACGGAAGAGAGCGATCGATACAGCTATTCATTTGACGGCTCGTTCGGTACTTATTTGCCTGAGGCAGTCGTACAGGCAAAGGATGTACAGGAGATAGCTGAACTTGTAAAGTACGCCAATCGGGAGCTCATTCCGATTTGTCCGAGGGGGCAGTCTACTTCTCTGAGCGGAGGGCCGCTGCCGGTTAAAGGCGGGATCGTTCTTGACTTGTCTGTCATGAATGACATACTGGAAATCGATGAAGAGGACCTTGTCGCTGTCGTGTCGCCCGGTGTCCTGACTGCGGCAATACATAAGGCTGCGGAAGGCAAGGGACTGATGTACCCTCCCGATCCGAGCAGCTCGCACGTATCAACGATAGGGGGGAATCTGGCCGAGAACTCAGGCGGGCCGCGGGGATTAAAGTATGGGGTGACGAAAGATTATGTCATCGGGCTGGAGGTCATCACACCGCAGGGAGAAATCATTCAAACAGGCGGCCGGACGGTGAAAAACGTGACAGGGTATGACCTGACTAAGTTAATCGTAGGTTCTGAAGGTACGCTGGGGATTATTACGAAAGCCATCCTGCGGCTTATACCCAAGCCCCCCGCTTCAGAGACGGTGATGGCTATTTTTGATAGTTTAGTGGATGCAGGAAGAGCGATATCGAAGATTCTATCTTCCGGGATTTTACCGTCCAAAATGGAGCTTATGGATCAGGCTTCCATTGTCGCTGTAGAGAACTATGAACCTTCAGGCTTGCCCCGGGATGCAGAGGCGATGATTCTTATTGAGCTTGACGGGCATCCTGCAGCGGTTCGTGATGAGGCGAAGCAGATTTCCGATGTATGTAAGGAAGTCGGAGCAAGAGAAGTGCGCGTTCCAACAACACAGGCAGAAAAAGAAGAGGTATGGAAAGCAAGAAAGCTCGTTTCACCTGCGATCGTCCGGATTAAACCGACCAAAATCTCAGAGGATGCCACCGTACCCCGGAGCAAAATCCCTGAGATGTGCCGCCGCTTACAGGAGATTAAGCAGAAATATAATGTCCACCTTGTTGTTTTTGGCCATGCTGGAGACGGCAACCTCCATCCTAACATTATTGCTGACAAATCAGACAAAGAGGAAATGAAAAGAGTGGAACAGGCGGTAACTGAAATATTTGAAGCTGCTATTCAGCTGGGTGGAACATTGTCAGGAGAGCATGGCATAGGAACGATGAAGGCACCCTTTATGGAGATGGAATTAGGGACTGCCGGCCTCGACATGATGAAAAGAATCAAACAAGCCTGGGACCCGAACAACATTATGAATCCGGGAAAGATTTTTCCTGAACCAGGGCAAAAGTTGGTGTTAAGTGAATGATTGAAAATCTGGATGAATTACGCAAAGAACTAAAATATGAAAAAACAAACCAGTGCGTGCAATGCGGATACTGTCTCCCAGCCTGCCCCACCTATGCGACGATGGGGAAAGAAACGCATTCGCCGCGCGGCCGGATTAATCTGGTGAAAATGGTTGGAGAAGGCAGAATCACGGACCTTTCTGTATTAGAGGAACCGCTTGATTTATGCCTGGGCTGCCGTGCCTGCGAAACAGTTTGTCCAACGGGCGTTGAATACGGTGCCATCCTGGAAGCAGCCAGAGCGGCGATTACACGGCGAAAGAAGTTTTCTTTTCCGGTTCAGACATTGCGTAAAACATTATTCAGAAAGGTATTTCCCAGCCGCAAGGCGATGAAACTTCTCGGCAATTCTCTCTGGTTATATGAAAAAAGCGGCATTCAGAAACTGGCAAGGAAGTCCGGCTTAATGAGCAGACTTCCTGCCCATCTAGGAGAATTTGAAGCGATTACACCGCCGGCTGTTTCTCCATCGGAGCGCTCAAGCCTGCCTTCCTACACCCCGGCAAAAGGGGAGAAAAAGTATACGGTAGCTTTTTTTGTTGGGTGTGTCATGGATGCGATGTTCAGGAAAATTAACCAGCTTTCTGTCAAGCTGCTGGCTGAAGTGGGGTGTGATGTCATCGTCATCCCGAATCAAACGTGCTGCGGGGCGCTGCATGCCCATGCAGGAGAACTGGACGAAACTAAAGTGTTAGCTAAAAAGAACATTGCTTCTTTTGAGCAGGAGGAAGTTGACTTTATTGTCAATAATGCAGGCGGCTGCGGAGCCATGCTTATCGAATATGATCACCTGCTGGCGGATGAACCGGAATGGGCGGAACGGGCGGAACGATTTGCAGAAAAAACAAAAGATATTTCCCAAATTCTTGCCGAATGTGGAGGAATTAAAGGCCTGGAGCGGCCTCCTGAAAGAGTGACATACCAGCGGTCCTGTCACATGACGAACGTTCAGAAGGTGACAAAAGAGCCGCTTCAATTAATTAAAGACGTACCGAATGTGGAGTTTATTGAGATGAAGGATGCTCCAATGTGCTGCGGCTCTGCCGGGATTTACAACCTTGTTCATTATAAGGCTTCCATGGACATCCTAGACCAAAAGATGGAGCGTGTAAAAGATACAAAGGCAACAACGATTATCACAACGAATCCAGGCTGCCTGCTTCAAATGAAATTAGGGATTGAACGGGAAAATGTAAAAGCCAATCTGCGTGCCGTCCACTTAGTGGAATACCTTGCTGAAGCAGCAGGAATTTCCTGAAATAAATCAAAGAATGGGGAAAAGAAGATGATTAAAAAAGTAGAGCATGTGGCACTCATTGTTACAGATATGGAAAAATCCATAGCCTATTATTCCAGTATGTTTGGGTATCAGCTGCGGACAAGAGGCCAAAGCCCGACGCGCGATATGACTTTTATTTACCATGAAAATCAGCCAGGATTTGAAATAGAGCTAATAAAGGATCTTCAACCGATGGGCGATTACTCAGATAAAAGCATTGTGAATCACTTAGCTTTCACAGTTGAAAATATCGAAGACGCAATACAATTTTATCGCGAGAAAGGGATTCAATTTAACAGCGACAAACCGAATACCGCTGTTGACGGGGCAAAAACGATTTTCTTTTATGGCCCGGACCGCGAGCTGCTTCAATTCGTTGAACCTAACGAAGAAAGAAAAAAGTTGTTAGATCAGGCTACGTAAAAAGGTGGTTTGACGAATGGAAGCATCTACAAGCAATGTAATGCTTACCAAAGGCAAAGCAGGGGTGAAAGGCTGGCTCATTCTTGCCATGTGTTTGGTCTATTTACTCTATTTCTTTCTCGACTCGTATATAGTAAAGCAGCTTCTCGTCGTCATGGCCATCGTTGTCTTTATAACGAGTCTATTAACAGCGAAAACAGTCCCGCGTTACTTTAGTATGGTTATGTTTATACTAGGAGTCGCTTTCAATCTTCTGAAAGAGAATAGCTGGGAAGAGATTATGAATGGAATTACATCGAATCTTCCGCTGCTTACCCTTGTCATCCTGGTTCCATTACTATCGATTCCACTGAAGATTGGTGGTTATTTTGGGTCGATTCATTACTATATGGAAAGATTGGGGAAACTTCCACAAAGGATGTTTGCAAGCATCTCTTTCTTTATTTTTTGTATGGGGCCCATCCTGAATTTAGGTTCTATTCGTGTCTTGCATGAGATGATCGCTGATTTGAAGCTGGACTCTAAGCTGCTAGCGAAGGCCTATTTGATTGGGTTCTCTACCGTCATTTTATGGTCACCTTATTTTGCTTCTGTCGCCATGGTTCTTTTTCAGTTACATGTTTCCATTTATGTTTACATACCCTTAGGGTTATCCCTGGCTTTTGTTCAGTTAGTGATAGGGAATGTACTGTTTTGGCTCGGGACAAGAAATATCGAGCCTCCAATCGAAATGGAAAGTGAAGAACATAGCGAGGAAAAAGAAGTTCATAGGAAGAAACTTCGAGGGCTCTTATGGATTTTGCTTACTCTTATGGGAACGATCTTTTTAATTGAACATTGGACAGGATGGCCCATGCTCGTGCTCGTCAGCTTAATTGCCATTTCGTTTCCTGTTGTGTGGTGTTCATGGAAGCGGAAATGGAACCAGGTCCATCCGCATGCGGAGGATTTTAAAATCCATGCTACGTCTGCTATGAATAACGAAATTGTCCTTTTTATCAGCGCGGGATTATTTGGGAAGTCGCTGGTAGGTACGCATTTTGCCTCTGGCATTCGAACCTTTTTTTATGAATTATCTATGACATCATTTCTCCTGTTCTGTATTGCGATTTTCACGATCATTCTTGTAACTACGTTTATTGGCATCCACCAGATTGTAACCGTAACGGTTTTAATTAGCCAGGTCGATCCGATTCAAATCGGCACGACCCCTGAGGTGCTTGCTCTTCTATTCATGATTTCCTGGTCGGCTTCTTCTGTGGCAAGTCCGGTTAACCCGCTGAACCTTTTGGTGAGCGGGTCTGTGAAGCGACCTGCCTTACAAGTCGGCATTATGTGGAACGGTGCTTACTTGCTTTCTATGTTTGTCGTTGGTTGTCTGTTTGTCTACTTCCTTCATTAAAAATCCCCTTAAAATAGAGCCTGAAAACCTACTAGGTTCGGCAATCTATTTTAAAGGGGTATTTTTTATCATAGATAATCCCTTTTATCTCTGGTTCAGGCGCTTAAGTATGTTAACCGTGTTAAAATGCATTCCCTCATGGTACAAGGTGAAGTTTACAAACTCCCCTATTGTGTTTAATGTTAAACCGCTCCCTGTTGTAAATGGCTTGGCAACCTCTTCATTCAGCCGGTTTTTTAGGACTGCCTGAATACGCCCTGGCTGTTCTCTTAACATTTGTGTTAATTCATTCATCGATGGAGGCTGTGCATTCCATTCTGATGGCTTTGTACCTCCTCCGAATAAATCCGGAAAATAGCCGGGCAGCTCCATTGGCTCTTGTGCAAAGTGAAAGGAAAATCTCTCGGACACCAGGTACAGATGTCCAAGATTCCAGCGGATATTGTTGTTAAATCCGTCCGGTATCGCATCGATAACGTTTTCATTGACTCCTTCTACAGCACTAAGAGTACGGCTGCGTATAAATTCAAGCTGTTTGAACAAAAAGCTATCCATAGTATCCCCTCCATTTTCCTGTTTGTCCCATTATAACATAGAATAGGAGGAGGATTGACAGTGAAAGGATCATAATATCGGATGCACTCCGGGTCTTTGCTATTTTTCTTTACTGTTAATTAAACTCGTGCCAACTCTTTACGGTCATCTGCTTGCGGGGGTTGCTCCATCCAGCCATTATGAATCATAATGTTAGCTCCATCTTCTGCATACACTTGGGTTTCTGTAATAACACGCTGGTATTGTAAAGCTAAATCTTTTCTCATCGATACTGACATTCCAGCACCGTAAAAGCCTACCGCTGTATTAATCAACATCAGTGCATGATACATCATCAATTTGTCTGAAAAGGGCGGAACCGTGGAATTGGTTACTTCTGATTCCCAATGTTTAGGTGCGGGCAGGTTGTTGTTATGTAAGATTGAACTAAAAGCCTCGATGTGTTTAAGACCAATGTCAGTTCCCCTTACCATAAACACCCGAACTTCCTTCGACTTAGCTGCTTGACTAAAGCCAAGTAGTAATGCTCGACTCATGATGGTTTTTTTAAATTGAAGAAGATATCGCTAATTTCTATCGAGTTTAAAGGTCTCTTTCCTTCAAACCAACCGTTTAAAAAGGATTGCCGCTCAACAAAGTCAACTTTTTCTGGTGTTGCAATATAGGGGGGTCTTGAGTAAAGTCCCTTAGACAACAGAATATTTATGGTTTTTTGGTACAATTCCATGGAAGATTGATTACATTGGACGTAATAATCACGAATATCTGAACGGGTTGAGCTAGCCAATGCAAGTGCATACCCGGTTAAGCCATGAATGGTCATTTCAAGTAAATATTCTAACCAAAACGTGTCTGCAAACAAACGGGGTGCTTGTAGATTCAGATCTTCATCTGTGAATCCGTAAGGAATAGGATAGCTTTCTTCCTTGAAAATCCCGGTAATGGTTTGCACATGAACTTTCGCTAAGTCCAGGGCGTATTCAAAAACGGCTCGGATTTCACCATCCTCAACCTTTTCCAATATGTATTTAATTACACAAATCGCCATACTGTCGTTCATGTAATTTGTCCACAGATTTGCTATTTCTGGTCCGGTTAATCGGATGCTATGCTCCATTTCCTGTTCCATATGTTCCATGTTAATTTTTATACCTCCGTATTCGTTTACATAGTTATTACATAAATCGCCAGATAAAAACCATGTGTTTTCGTACCTTAATTTCTCCGCTAAAATGTTTGTTTATACTGTCATTTTTTCTCGTCTTATAACTTGAGCATGGACATTCTAAAATTTTTGGAGGGAGTTAGGGGTTAATGTGTTAACGTTTAAAGTCTGAGGGGTTGTCTATTTCTGCCTGCCTTTTTAAGGTGGGCTTTTTTCATGCTAACGTTCTATGGTAGCAACGGTATGCTTCCCGCACACAGGCATTGTAGATGCGGCGGGCGACTCAAACCGCTTCGCCAATGCATCGACCTGAAACGGCTGCAGGCGGAGCGGGAGTGTCAGGACAAAGGAAGGTGAGGTTCTTTTTTTCGTCTGTGCGCCCATGGAAGACCTCCTTTCGCAGAATAGCAATACGAACATATATTTCTATTATATATCACCTGTTTTTATTACGTATAAAGTGGTTTGTGGAAATCCACAAATGAACAACGTTTTTTTCGTTCAATTCGATATAGGATGAAAAGCGCTTACAACTTTATACTTCGATTTAGCATTATTGATAATGACTTCTGGGTAAGAGGCGATTAGCATGACATGGGATCTGTTAAATATTATCGCAATTATTGCATTTGCTTTTAGCGGTGCAATTGTTGCGTTACAGGAGAAGTACGACATCTTTGGCGTTTATGTTTTAGGGCTGGCTGCATCCTTTGGCGGCGGCTATATCCGAAGTGTGCTAATGGGTACACCGGTTAAACCGATATGGGAGCAGGGAATCTTACTTTATACCGGTTTATTAGCCATTACCATCATCTACATGCTTCCTAAGAAATGGATCCATTCCTGGAACCGTTGGAATGACTTTTTTGACGCGGTAGGATTGTCCGCTTTTACAATACAGGGAGCTGTTTTCGCCATGAGTTTGCACCTGCCTCTTGGCGCCGTTGTCCTCTCATCCATCGTGACCGGAATCGGCGGCGGAATGCTCCGTGATGTGTTGGCCAGACGAAAGCCAATGATTCTGCAGCAGGAAGTGTATGCAGTATGGGCGATTCTCGTTGGCTTCGTTATTGGTTTAGGGTGGGTAGACAAGGATAGCCTGGTTGAAATGTACAGCCTCTTTGTTATTGTCACGGTATTGCGTATGCTTTCTATTGTATATAAGTGGCATTTACGATTACGCGAACTGCCAAATTAGATACATGATTTACCGGGAACGGGAATTCGTTGATTCAACGAGGCCTGTTCTTTTTTATTTATATTTTTATGGGGAATTTTGTTAGAATAGTGGGGTAAGCATTAATATTCTGCAAAATATTAAACATACAAGGAGAAATAAATATGAGCAAAGCCATTCAAGCTTTTCCCATTTCTGAAGTCCGCCAGCAGTTTCCTGCATTAAATCGCCTGTATAATGGCAAACCGGCTGTTTATTTAGACGGTCCCGGCGGTTCGCAAGTCGTTAAATCCTCCATGGATGCCATGTATGCCTATATGGCAAATGGCGGCGCTAATCTTCATGGTTCTTTTCCTTCCAGTCAGGAAACAGAAGTGGTGATAGCCGAATCGAAGCAGGCTGTTGCAGACCTGTTCGGAGTAAAAGTAGAAGAAGTTGCTTTTGGAGCAAACATGACGACCCTTACGTTTGCCATCGCCCGCGCGGCTGGGGGCAGATATCCTCCTTTGTTCCGCCTACAAATTTTTCGGCCCGCATATCGGCATTGCCGTCATTCGTGAAGGGCTGTTCGAACAGTTGGAACCTTATAAGCTTGCTCCTGCCCCAGCTTATATCCCGGATAAGCTGGAGACAGGTACCCAAAACCATGAAGGCATTGCCGGCATCAAGCCGGCGATTGAGTTTATTGCCTCTCTTGGTACAGGAAGCACACGGAATGAACAGATTCGTTCCGGGCTTGAATTCATTGAGGTGTATGAGAATGAATTAGCTTTAAAACTGCGAAGGGGCTTATCAGATATAGACGGCGTCACGTTATATCAAGCAGGGGAAGATGTGCTCAAAACGCCTACTGTTGCCTTCCGTGTTACTGGATTTGAACCGAGAGAAATCTGCCGGAGAATGGCTGAAGAGCACGGTGTTTTCATTGCTGATGGGGATTTCTACGCCACGACACTTGCAGATAAGCTTGGCATTAATCAAAGCGGCGGCTGGATTCGCGCCGGTTTTGCCCCTTACAATACAGAGGAAGAAGTGGAACGCTTGATAGAAGGTATTATCCAAATTGTGAATGAATAATTGTAGGGGGGAAACAACAATGGCATATTACGCAGCTATATTAAAAATGCTGGACCCGATTAAGAATAAAGAATTTCGTATTACTCATTAAAAACTGCGTTTTTACAGGGATAATCAAGGATGTAGTACATAATTGTAAGTGAAAATTGGTGAGGTGCTACATTTTTTAGCTCGTAGCAAGGTACAAAACCCGGAAAACAGCCGATCTGGCTACTTTTTTTATTTTTTAATTCGGGAAATCGCCAGGAAACACCCTGTTTTACCGGAAAAAAATGATGTACCTAGCCTAAACAATTTACAAAAATTTCATCTTTCATCGGGTTGAAGCCTCACACACCTGGGTAATTATAGAAAGGAAATAAATGGTTTTTATTTCCGCTAGTTCATGTGTAGAGTTCATTCATTTTGGGAGGGACAAGAAATGGGAAAACAACTGGTCGGAACGTATCATTCAGAGTTGGAAACGATTGATGCCATTGATGGTTTAAAGTACCAAGGATACCAGCCAACAGACATCACGGTAATCGCACAGAATCAAAATGCGGTCCCTAAGGTAGCCGCTCGTACGGGCGCACGGGTAGAATCCGGCATGCCGGTCAATACCTTAACCGGTGCGATGATGGATAGTTTTTTCACCCTCATGACAGGCGGAATGATGAGCAGCCATAGTGGGCTCGCAGCAAAACTCTATGAAATGGGCATCCCAGAATTTATGGCAAAGCGTTGTGAATCTGAATTGAATAAAGGGAAAATCTTGGTGATGGTGGATACGAACCTGGTTTCTTCAAGCCTCACCTACAGTACGGGTACAGACAGGCCCAATGAGGCTGATGTACAAAGGCAGATTCGCCTTCATGAGGAACAGCTTGCGGTAACCAAGGAGCGCGTACAAGTCGGTGAGGTGCAGCTGCGGAAAGAAATTGTGGAAGAACAAAGGACCATCCTTGTTCCACTCATGCGTGAAGAGATTTATGTGGAGCGTCGTCCTGTCGTTGATGGTACCGGTACCTTCGATGCCACCCTCATGGCTGAGAACGAAATGATCCGTGTCCCTATTATAGAAGAACGGATTCAGGTTACAAAAAGACCCATCGTTGTTGAGGAAGTCATTATCGGAAAACGAAAAATCCAGGAGACCCAGCAGGTACAGGACACCATTCGGAAAGAAGAAGCTCATATTGAACGTTTGGCTGTGCCTTCTGTTTCAGAAACGATAAACACCACGAACATCCTTACGGTAACAGACAATAAAGAGGAAGGAATCTCTATTGGTACAGTCCCTGTTATTCAGGAAAATCAGGACATCCCTAACCTCCTAACAGTACCAGAGAGTAAAGAGGACAAGGCCTTACTTGTTCCTTCAAGCCCTTCAATTTCCCAAGAGGATCGAGAGATTTTAGACGTAGCAAATGAAATCATCAACGAAACGAAGGAAACGGTACAGGAGACAAAGGAAGCCGTTTCGGATGAGCAATCGACCCCTTCTGCCGTTCAGGGGAAGAAAAATGCTTCGATTTCAGCTGACAATAAGAAGGGGGCAGCAGCTGTTGAGCGCTCGAAGGCAACCGTTCCATCAAATAAAATCATGGCCATTTCGCCAACTAACAAGGAAGAAGAAAGCGACAACAAGCACGCGAACGCTCCGGTTGTTAGGGAAAATAAAAACACCACAAATCAGGAGAACAAGAAAGAGAAAGACTAATTCTTCCCCTTTTGGCATGCTTTTTTAAATAAAATCGAAAGAGTTTAAGATATTCATGTCCGATAACGTTAGTGAAAATAAATCAATAAAATTCTCAAAACGATTAATGATAACACCAGATAAACAACGTAAAAAAGTGGGAAGCATTCGTTTCCCACTTTTTTTGATATTTAGTGTGTTTTTAGGCTAATTTACTTCTGTTGTTTTTATTTATAAAGGTAAGTCTTTACCAATACGTGGAAGATCTGCTTTTTTGCATTTATAAATTTAGGTGTTCAAAAAAGTACACTTTTACGAACAATCGCATCTCTCACATATTCTACTGATTTTTACGTTCGTAAAAATATGAAATTAATTTGTGAACAATAATTGGCTGCTTTTTGATGTCTGATAATCTCGGCTGCAGAAAAGGTATCCCTTTTGCTGTCTAGTTCTTTACATTTCCGTTCCTTATGATAAGATGCACATAAAACTCTACATACTTAAATCTAGGTTTGCCCTTTAAGGAGTGTCCGAATGATAGAGCAAGATGTGTACCTTTCAATCAAATAAGGAGAAACTGACACAAAACAAAATAGAATACCTATTTCCTATAAGGAAGGATTAAAGCAATGAGCTTTCAGTTGACCCAACAGATTATTAAATCGTTGTGCGGCCAAATCTCTTATGAAAGAGGAGAAGCCTATTACCAAGCTGGAAAAGTAACTTTGACAAATTACATCCCGGAAACCACTATCTACGAAGCCACGGTCAAAGGAAAGAGCAGTTTCCAGGTTACCGTTAAAATCAATCGAAACGGGGATGTGGATGCGGAATGCACCTGTCCCACGCTTGATTCTTACGATAATTATTGTCAACATATTGCGGCGGTCTTGTTGAATATCATGGATATTCGACAAGAGGGATTCTCCGGGGGAACCGGGTATGTCGAACCCCGATTTGCCGTTTCTACAGCTAGAACCTCTGGGACTTCGGAGGGGGATCTTCAACTGACCAACAGCATGCTGGGACTGTTTGGTGACAAGCCGCTTCGTCCAAGGAATACCCGTGCACTCTTCGATACAAGGGCACTCCTTGATGTGTTGTTCACCTGCAGACCCTTCCCTTATGGTTATCGGAAGTACATGTTTGGCATTGAAATTAAGGTCGGGCCCAAACGACTGTACACTGTACAGAAAATAAGAGAATTTCTCGACCGAATCGACCCGAGAGAAGCCTGTACATTCTCCAAGTATTTCACTTACAACCCGGAGCTCCACAGCTTTCAAAAAGAAAATGATGCCGTCATTCGGCAGTTAATCCATATTTATCACAACGAAAAGATATACAGTGAAACTTCGAGCCTTTCTTCCGTTCATGCTAACAGTATGAGCGGTGATCGTATGCTTCTGGTTCCTCCTTTCTCATGGGAAACCCTTCTTCCCTTGCTTGCCAAGGCTCCGTCAGTGCAGCTTGAGCACGGTGACAGCACATACAATGGGATCCATTTATCCGATGAACCGATTCCGCTCCACTTTGAGTTTGACCAAGCAAAGTCCGAAGGCTATCAATTGGATATCCAGGGTTTGGAAAGGATTACCGTTATGGAATCGTATGGTGTCGTCCTTTCCGAAGGAAAACTGCTGAAGCTGCCGACCGAGCAATGCAGACATCTCTCGGAGCTGAAGCAAATGCTCGAAACTTCCCGCAAGCACCAAATTCAGATTCCGCCGGAGCAAATGGAACCATTTATGGAAAAGGTTGTACCTGGTCTGATGAAGCTGGGCAGCATCCACATCGCTCAAGCCGTTTCCAATCGCATTATGCAAACGCCGCTAAAAGCCAAGCTGTATTTGGACCGGGTGAAGCATCGACTGCTTGCCGGACTGGAGTTTCGTTATGGTGATATTGTCATCAATCCCTTAGAAGGACACGATCAGAAGCGCAGCATCGATCGCATCCTTATGCGGGACGGGGAGCGGGAGCGACGAATCCTGGAGCTTATGGAGCAAAGTTTGTTCTCCAAGACGGAAGGCGGATATTTCATGCATGACGAAGAAGCAGAATACGATTTTCTGTACCACGTCGTTCCACAATTAGAGAAGCTGGTGGAGGTATATGCCACCTCCGCCGTGAAAATAAGGCTTCATACCGGACATACCACCCCGAAGGTAACGGTGGACATAGCCGAAAGACCCGATTGGCTGGAATTCCAGTTCGATATGGATGGGATTCCTGAAGCGGACATCCGCAAACTGTTGGAATCCCTTGAAGAGAAGCGCAAATACTACCGGCTGCCGAACGGAGCTTTATTACCACTGGAAAGCGCGGAGTTTCAGGAAATCATCCGCTTCATGAACGGAATGGGCATTCGCAAAGGAGATGTGAAGGGAACAAAAATCCTTTTTCCGGTGGTCCAAGGACTCCATTTGGTGGATTCCGAGAGACAAGGAAACGCCGTCAAGCTGGGTAAATCGTTCCGCAGGCTCTTGGAAAATATGCGGAATCCGGACAATCTGGATTTCCCCGTACCCGACAGTCTGGAACCCATACTTCGGGATTACCAGAAGTATGGGTTCCAATGGCTGAAGACGCTTGCCCACTACCGTTTCGGTGGCATCCTAGCAGACGATATGGGGCTTGGGAAGACCCTGCAAAGCATTGCTTTTATCGTTTCGGTGCTGCCCGAAATCAGAAATCAGAAGCTGCCGGCGCTGATCGTCTCTCCCGCTTCTCTGGTGTACAACTGGCAAAATGAGCTGAAGAAATTCGCACCCGAGATTCGGGCTGTCATCGCCGACGGCAGCAGAGCGGAGCGGAGCAATGTTCTGAAGGATGTATCCCAGGCGGACGTCATTATTACCTCTTATCCACTTTTGCGTAGGGATATCGAATTGTATGGTGGGCAATCATTCCATACTCTGATCTTGGACGAGGCACAGGTCTTCAAGAACCATGCCACTCAGACCGCGAAGGCGGTGAAAGGGATTCAGGCCCAATATCGTTTTGCCCTTACCGGAACTCCCGTGGAGAACAGGTTAGAGGAACTTTGGGCTATCTTCGACGTGGTGTTCCCGGAGTTGTTCCCAGGTAGAAAGGCATTCAACGACTTATCGCGGGAAACCGTGGCCAAACGGATCCGTCCGTTTCTGCTGCGTCGATTAAAGACCGACGTGCTGAAGGAACTGCCGGAGAAAATCGAGTCACTACAACCCTCCGAGCTGTTGCCGGATCAGAAGAAGCTGTACGTGGCCTATTTAGCAGAGCTGCAGCAAGAAACAGTGAAACATCTGAACAAAGGGTTTCAGAAAAACCGGATTAAAATCCTGGCTGGCTTGACCCGACTTCGACAGTTGTGCTGCCACCCTGCCCTGTTCGTGGAAGGATATGCCGGAAGCTCGGCCAAATTCGAGCAATTGATGGAGATTATAGCGGAATGCCGAAGCGCGGGGAAACGGGTATTGGTATTCTCACAATTTACCAAGATGCTGGGCCTAATCGGGCGGGAACTGGGCTATGAAGGCGTGCCGTATTTCTACCTGGAGGGCAAAACCCCTACTTCCGAGCGCGTAGAGCTGTGCAGCAGGTTTAATGAAGGCGAACGGGACTTGTTCCTCATCTCATTAAAGGCTGGCGGCACCGGGCTGAACCTGACCGGAGCGGACACTGTTATCCTCTACGACTTATGGTGGAACCCCGCCGTGGAGCAGCAGGCAGCTGATCGTGCACATCGCATTGGGCAAAAGAACGTAGTGCAAGTAATCCGCCTTCTCACCCAGGGCACCGTGGAAGACAAGATGTACGAGCTCCAGCAGAAAAAGAAGAACTTAATCGAGGAAGTAATCCAGCCGGGCCAGCAGGAATTGTCCGCCCTGACCGAGCAAGATATCCGGGAAATTCTGATGATATGATGAAACGAATCAAGAGGAAATCCTAAAAATACAAACCGCGATGAAAGAAGCCAAAGATCGAAGAGCTATAGTAGGCAATATTTTATCTTTCAGGGTTTAAAAACTGTGAAAAAAGGAAAGGATAGAGTTATTGGTTAATGCCTTACTAATGGATTTCAAAAAAATGTAGTAAACATATTTATCAACACTACTAAAAATGTTTACCTACTACTGATAAGATTTTGAAGTGCCATTTTAACACAAAGTATGCCAAGATTTACAACTTAACGATAAGGGATGAAACCCTCTCTGCTATTGCAGCAGTGTAGAACGTGACTTTCTTTCGGATTTTCCTAGAAGGATTTGAATCATTGCGTTGATAAACGCCTTCTGACTGTATGAGTAGTCATTTAAAAAGCAAATCAGCTATCTATGTAAAATTTATATAGAAAATCCGATCTATTCTCCCTATAACAAGGTCCGCTATTTTTAGCGGGCTTTTGTTATTGGATAAGAAAGCATATATTGCCTGAAGCTTAGTTCTTCGTTAATTTATAACCAAAACGCATAGAAACTATTCGAAACATGCATTTTAATTATGGTGTAAGCTGCTATACACTTTTTAGTGTAGAAAAAGAAAGGACGGAGGGATTTAGATTGTGGAAACAAAATGTAGTTGAACTTCCCCGGCACCTGTCCGTTGGAAATATATCGAATGGGCTGGTTTCCTGGATTTTTGGCGCAACGGGCCCGTTGTTAATTGTTTTACAGGCCGCTTCCAAAGGAAATTTAAGTGCAAGCACCATTTCCTCATGGATTTTTGCCATTTATGGGGTAGGTGGGCTGCTAACGCTGATTTTATCGTTTTATTACCGCCAGCCTATCGGTTATGCCTTTTCCATTCCGGGAGCGATTTTAGTTGGAACATCGTTGTCACACCATGCTTATAATCAAGTCATTGGTGCCTATGTGGTCGTAGGAATTATTACACTTATCCTTGGGTTATCAGGTGCGATATATAAGTTGATGAAAATTTTGCCGATGCCGGTTATGATGGGAATGGTATCGGGCGTTCTTCTTCCTTTTGGAACCGATGTTTTTCATTCTGTTCAAGAAAATCCTCTGCTTAACGGGATTCCGTTGTTCGTTTTTTTCCTGTTTTCCTATTTTCGAGGACTCGCTCAAAAATTCCCGCCTATCCTTGGGGCCATTCTTTCTGCGATTATTATGCTGTATATTGTGCCCGGTGTTCATTCGGGCGAGGCCAGTTTTTCTGTAGCTAAACCCCACATCTACATGCCATCCTTTGACATGGCCACGATGGGAGAGCTTGTTCTTCCGCTTGTCCTTACCATTATTGCGATTCAAAATGCACAGGGGATTGCTGTTTTGCAAAGCGCAGGCTATAAGTCACCTGTCAATTCTATGACTTCGTGGAGCGGGATCGGTTCGATTGTGAACAGTTTTTTCGGCGCACATTCGGCCTGTATTGCCGGTCCGATGACGGCCATTCTTGCCACTGACGAATCTCAGAAGAAGGAACGGCGTTATGCAGCAGCCGTTGTACTTGGGCTGTTGTCCTGTTTGCTGGCGATATTTGCTCCCTTCGCTGCTTCGATTCCCCATCTTGTTCCGGCCTCGCTAATTAAACTGCTTGGCGGATTAGCGATGATTGGTGTTTTGATTGATTCATTACACAAGAGCTTTTCCTCGGATTGCAAAATGGGTGCATTGTTCTCTTTTATGATTACGGTGTCGGGGTTTTCTATTTTCCATATTGGAGCTCCTTTTTGGGGATTAATTGGGGGGACTCTTGTGTTTTTGCTTTTGGAAAGGAAGAACCAGAAGCAAACAGAACAGGCGGCAGATGGAGAGCAGGTTGCGTAGGAGCAGCCTGGGCTTGCCATTTATTTTATGTCCATCATTACAATTGCTTATCGCTAGTTTGACTAGCGATTTTTTTGTTTTAGAAAATTTGTATGGAATAGTAGAAAAATCCGGTGAGAAAGGAGACAATAGAAATAGCCCTCGTTAGGGAGGAAATGGATAAAATTAGAACATCGAGGCATGTTATAACATATGCCAATTTGAGTAAGGTGGTTGCAATTATAATGAACTACATTGTTCTGGATACCGAAATAAACGGACGTGTATGGAAGAGCGAGAATCCAATGGAAGTCATATCAATCGGTGCAGTAAAGATAAGGGAAGAAGACTTAAACGGCGGCGATTTAAAGAATGACTCCTTTTATGAATACGTTAAACCGATTTATAAATATACAGATTACGCCCGGAAATTTACCGGAATACCGAAACAAACCATTGCACAGGCGCAATCCTTTGCTTCCGTTATAGAGAAGTTTAAGCAGTGGGTTGGGCATGAAGAACACGTATTTATCGGGTGGAGCGATTCAGACAAGCTTGTTTTAGTACGCGACAGTAAAATAAACAAAATCGAGGAGGACTGGGTTGATAACTACATTGACTTACAGGCCTACATAAAAAGGTGGATACCTGAGGCAAATAATATGCAGGTGTCTTTACGGAACGCCATTGAATTATTTAACCTGGAATGGACGGGTGAAGAACACGATGCGCTGGATGATGCCGCCAATACGGCTAAAATATTTAAGCACCTATGTAAGGGGATTACGGGAAATATCGTTCAGGAGTTCATGAGAGGCACTACGTGTAAACTGTTTAGAAAGTGCGAGCAATGCGGGAAGCTTTATCGGCCAAAATCAACCCGGATAAAGAAAGCAAAGAAATGCAATAAATGTTACCGGGCGGCGATGAAGGCTAAACAAGGAAGCTAAAGCCTTGTAAACCGGGGCTTTTTTTGATGCTTATCTTCCTTTCTGAAACAAAAAGGCCGGTGAGCATTTCACCTGCCTTTATCTGTATTTATGCTTTATATCGTATATTCTTTGTATGTGCAGTAGAAAAGCTGACGCTTGATCCTCCCTTTCTCGCCGATAAGCCGGTACCAGCATTCTTCATTATAAAGAGAGTTTGAAATTGCCTTCCCCACAATATACGACAGATCAGCATCCTCTTGTTCCTTGTCTTTTTTTATTGCGCAGGAGAGAGCCAGAACGAGGTATGGTTTATCTTCTGTAAGCTCAAGAAGCTGGAGATGATAAAACCCGTGCTCTTTTTCGTTGAATCCCCTTAAGATTCTTCCAAGGCTTTCCTTTATTGCGACTTCGTGTTTTGTTGCTTCTTTCCAACAGGATATAAGAGGGTCATAAAGTGAGAGCGTCACGATAAAATGCCGCTCATAGTCTTGAGGACGATACTCTTTTTTACAAGCGTCTTCTTTCTCCTGGGGTAAGACAACAAATTTCTTGTAGTTGTCAAAAAAATTTCCGCTCATAAAATCCCCTTTCCCTTCAGCATTTATACAAAGATGAATAATGGCATCGTTCTCATTTTTCATAAAATCATTATCGCATACTTTTGCATGCGCAAAAACAGGTTTATTTTACAAATGAAATAAATGCGTTGACAAAGGCAGAGTCATTTTTTATCCGCAATGCCCAGCACGTCCCATGCATTCCCCCAGGCTTTCATTGCATCAAAAACAGGGCCAAGCGTCTGCCCCTTTTCTGTGAGCGAATATTCCACATGGGGTGGAATTTCTGAGTAAATCACCCGCAGGATAATTCCTTCCTCCTCTAATTCTTTTAAGCGCAGTGAAAGAGTGCGCGGGCTAATTCCTTTTAATGATCGCTGCAGCTCACCGAACCGCCTCGGGCCATGGAACAGGTCTCTGAGAACAAGAAACGTCCACTTGCCGCCAATCACACTCATCGTTTTCTCAATAGGGCATTCAGGATGGTTGTGTTCAGAGTATCCAAGCATGTTATTCCTCCAATACTATTCAAAAAGATAGTTACTATACAAAATATCCGTACTTTTCAGTAAAAAGCACTTCATTTATTATAGTGCCTACAGGATTCTATAGTAAATAGAGAGGATGGAAATGATGAAAGCCATTGTTTTTGGAGGTACCGGATTTATAGGAGGGCACGTTGTTGAACAACTGAATTTGGCAGGTCATCAGGTGACGGCAACTGTTCGTCATACGAGCAATACAACGTTTTTGGAAAGCCTGGGGGTTCGTGTCGTCAAACTCGACTTCTCGGATAGAGCGGCAATTGGAAACGTGATAGAAGGGCACGAAGTTGTCTATAACTGTACAGCCGATGCAAAGCTGCATACCCACATTAACCTGAATGCTCCGGTGGAAATAGAATTAACAAAAACACTCATTGAAACGGCAGCCTTACACGGTGCCTTCCGGTTTATCCAGCTCAGCACCATTGTCATCTACGATTTCCGAAGCGGTGAACCGATTGAGGAATCGTATGATTCACAACCGGAGTATTTAATACAGCGGTTGGGGCTTGAAAGGGAAAAAGCCGCCGAGGAAGCAGGGCGAAAAGCAGGAATAGAGACGATACTGTTACGTCCGGCAAGCACGATTGGGGTGAGGGATGTTTCGTCCTTTTTTGCAAGGCTGTTCATGGCACATGCCAGTGACCAATATCCGATGGTTGGCAGTGGTGCTACGAAGGTGTCTCTTGTTGATACGCGCGATGTTGGCCGGGCGATGGCCTGGCTGGGAACATATAACAGGCCTCAGCATGACAATGGTATTTATCTGCTTAAAGGATTTGATACAACGTGGAAGGAACTAAAGACAGAAATCGACCGCGCAGCCGGAAGGGTTGCAAAAATAGTACATATACCGGAAGCCCTAACGGACGAGCAAATGATGCAATATAAACTAACCCCATTTGCCATAAAAACGTTTACGGTCAATCGAATTTGGGATGATAATAAAATACGAAAGCTGGGATTTAAGACAAACTATTCAATCGCAGATGCAGTGGAAGCAGCGGTTAAAGACATAAGCAGCCTTTAGGAGAAACGTATTGGGGGCTAAAATGAATACAAAAACAAATATATAGTTTATACCTATAAAGTCTATATGAATCATATATTAGACCTATATAAAATTAATCGATAAGATTAATATAATCATGTGAATTACGTTCACAACCAATAAAATACTTGCAGGTGATGATAAATGAATGAACAGTTACATGAACGATTCGAAGAGTTGCTGCAGCAGTGGAAGCGAAACCAGCAGGCTAACATTTTAGAAGGGGCTGAAGATGAGGCGACCCTTCTAGAGCATCGTTTTTATAAATTTATCGAAGAATTTACCCAGTGGTTTAAAACAATTAAGAAGCCTGACAGTCTGGAGGACGCGTTGGAATTGCCCGAGATTCAGGAGATAGCCCGGCGATTGCCAACCCCGCTTTATCTCCCGTTTGAAAATGAATTGGATCTTTTGATTGATGGAATTGAACAAGAAAACGATGAAAAATATGATTAATTCTTTCCATGAATTAGCTGGCGAGCACTGGATTAATTTTTTCGTTTAAGAAGCAGTTGTAAAATAAGAGTAAGTATTCCGTAGATCGCAGCTGTCGCTAGCAAAGTAACAATTCTTTCTTCAAGTGAACCGTCGGCTAAAATAATAGGGCCGAGTCCAAAAAACGTGACAAGGATATACAGGGGAATAAAGAGTAGAAGCAGTATCCATTTTCCCACAGGGCACCTCCTGCTGGGTAGTTTCTGTGTTTCATTATATGCTTCGAAAGTTTTTTGCGATTCCCTTTTAAATCCAACTAATTTTCACATGCTTTTCTACTTGTAGAGAAGGAATAGGGACATCAGTATAGAATCAGTAGTAGGCACCATGAGAATGAACTTTACCTTTCGTACCGTTAAAATTCTTGAATGGGGGTTATGTTTATGAGCAAGAAGGTACTGATTGTGACAGGAGATGCGGTCGAGGCACTTGAAATTTTCTATCCATATTATCGCTGTTTAGAAGAGGGATTTGATGTAACGATCGCTTCCCCTTCCGTAAAAAAGCTGCAGACAGTAACCCACGACTTTGTAGAGGGAATGGAAACGTATGTAGAAAAACCGGCATATGGTATTGATTCTCACGTGGCTTTCGCTGATGTTAACCCTGAAGAGTATGATGGCTTAATTATTCCGGGAGGACGGGCGCCTGAATACATTCGCTTAAACGAAGCCCTGCCAGGGATTGTCCGCCACTTCTTTGAGGAGAACAAGCCGGTTGGTGCGATCTGCCATGCGGCACAGGTGCTTTCTGTTATTCCGGATGTGATGAAGGACCGGGAATACACTGCATACATCGCCTGCAAACCGGATGTAACGGCATGCGGAGCGACCTATATTGATGAAACGCTGCATACGCATGGAAATCTTGTATCAGGCCACGCATGGCCGGATTTGCCAGGGTTTATGCGGGAATTTATTAACTTGATGAAATAGCTATAGGTGTTATCACCGGTTTAAAAATTTAGAGCCAGCAAAAAAGCCTCCAGCCGAAAAAATCCGGCAGAGGCTTTTTTTTGGGGGCAATTGGCTTTGTATGCGTGGCCTGACACAAGACTACTTGCCGCTTTCGAAGTCACTGACAAGTTATTTTTCTTCTTCTGAAAAAACTTCTACACATCCGTAGCCGAGATTTTCCAATCGTACTCTTTCATTTTCAGCTTTTATTGCCGAAGTGAATACATCGCTTTCACTCCGTTCCCCGGTTTCTTTGTCCGTATATCGTACAACAAACATAGCCATCACCTTTCCTCTTATTTACATAGAAAGCAGCACGCTTACCTTAGTGAACATTGTTTCCGCTTCTTGTTTGTTTCATCCTCAAGAAGATTGCCCGGGAATCGTATAATGTTTATGCATACCAAAGTATTTGTTATACACCCCGGATTCCATGATATGATAAGGGTAATATTCATTCTTTTGGAGGCTGAGATGCAATGGGAAGTTTTTATGTTTTTATCCTTATGTCAATCCTGCTCATTATCTTACCTGGTCCTGATACTGGGTTAGCCACACAAAACACCATTACTTATGGAAAAAAAGGCGGAGTGCAAACGGTTTTTGGCATCACTTCAGGTCTTATCATCCACACTTTAGCTGCGGTGTTTGGCCTTTCTGCTCTTATCGTAAAATCTGCTTTTTTATTCTCCACCTTTAAATATATTGGTGCAATCTATCTCATTTATTTGGGTGTCGTCTCTTTATGGTCTTTAAAGAAGAAAAGCGGCGTTTCTTCAGATGACAGCATAAAAACTAAATATCAAAGTAAATCTGCCTTCCGCCAGGGATTTATTACGAATCTCCTTAACCCTAAAGTGGCAGTTTTCTTCCTTACTTTTCTCCCGCAATTTCTCAATCCGGGAAGCAAACCTTTCCTGCAGTTTCTTATGATGGGTATAACTTACACCGCTTTGACGATTATATGGCTCTTACTGTATGTTTATTTAATCGATTCCATTAATGCATGGATAAAAAAAGCGTCTACCCAGCGTGCCATTCAAGGAATTTCAGGGCTTGTATTAGTGAGTTTCGGAATAAGACTTGCGCTTGAAAAAAGACCATAGTTTAGAGATATCACAATTTATAAGGAGATGAACAATGATAAAAGCCATTGTGTTTGATTTTGATGGGTTAATTATTGATACGGAAACGGTCTGGTATGAAGCCTTTAGAGAAGTAGCAAAAGAATATAATATAGACCTTCCTTTAGAAGAATTCGCAAAATGTATTGGCACTCATGATGATGTCCTTTATGAATACTTCGAGCAAAAAGTAGGCATAGAAATAAATAGAGCCGAAATCCGAAAAAGAGCAGGGGAAATACATAGGCAAAAAATGAAACAAATACAGGCCAGGGAGGGGGTTGAACAGTATATAACAGCAGCGAAAGAGCTGGGGTTAAAAGTAGGGCTGGCTACCAGTTCTACCAGGGAATGGGTGGAACGGTTTTTAAACGAACTTAAACTATATGAGCAATTTGAAGTCATTAAAACCCGGGATGACGTTGAAAACGTAAAGCCGGACCCTGAGCTGTATACAAAGGCGGTAGAGGCTTTAGGCGTTCAGCCGCAGGAAGCGATTGCTTTCGAAGATTCCGCTAACGGAGCAAAAGCAGCCATTGCCGCAGGCCTGCAATGTGTCATTGTTCCGAACGAGGTGACAAGCTCACTCATCTTCGAGAAATACCATTTGCGGATGAGTTCGATGGGGGATATGAGTTTGAAAGATGTGATTTTGAACATTGAACAGGGGTACTGCCCGCAATAGATACTAAGTTTTCCCAGGTTTGGCCATTCTGATTTATGTGCTATTCAAGCTTCTATAGCAAACATTGTGGAGCCGTGCAGACGGCTCCATTCTATTTTTTTATCCGCTATTCCAAGTGAACAGTGGAAGGTTCAGCTTTTTTTCTTTTCTCATTAAAGTAAACTGTGTGAATGGTTTGCAAAGTGCCTAAGCGGTTTCGTATAGTATAACATTTCTTTTAAAACGTGTTCACCTTATTGGGGAACGGTTTAACTGTATGGTAACCTAATAGGTAAGGAATAAAGAAACAGGGGGGAAATGGGATGGAGTGGATGAAAGACGGTTACTTGATAAGCGATGATAAGAAGTTACTTGATATAGAGGCTATCGTCACCTTACTTTCGAAAAGCTACTGGGCTTCAGACAGGCCACAGGAGGTAATTGAAAGAAGTATAGACAACTCCATTAGCTTTGGCGTGTACTATAATCAGGAACAGGTTGCCTTTGCCCGGGCCGTTACAGACAAAGTTGTATTTACCTGGGTTATGGACGTGATTGTACGGGAGGACTTCCGTTCGCAGGGGATAGGAAAGAAACTCATAGAGTGCCTACTGGAACATCCGGATATAAAAGAGACAAAAGTTTCCCTTGCCACGAAGGACGCGCATACACTCTATGAGAAGTTTGGTTTTGAGAGGCAGGAATGTATGA
This sequence comes from Aneurinibacillus tyrosinisolvens, assembly GCF_001015055.1. Classification (GTDB taxonomy): domain Bacteria; phylum Bacillota; class Bacilli; order Aneurinibacillales; family Aneurinibacillaceae; genus Aneurinibacillus_A; species Aneurinibacillus_A tyrosinisolvens. The sequence continues at coordinate 55,130 of NZ_BBWZ01000008.1, forward strand.
GAAGAGGTCCTTCTTTTTAACTCGCCATAAATAAAAAACGGCAGAGTATGTTTACTCTGCCGTTCAAATTTAGTCTAGTGTTTCAAACACGTTTTCTCTGCTCTCCAGCCGTTTACTTTCGATTCGTTTGCCCAGCTGCACGAGTGATTTGATGAGCGCGAGTCTCCGAACACTAAATTGCCGATAAACAGAACCAACCAGAAGGACAAATATTCGGGCTGGTCATTCACTGGCATAATAACATTAACAAAGTATATCCACATACCAACAATAAAAGGCAATTGGATTAGGCCAACTACCCGCATGTTCCAGCGCCAGAATAAAAACGGTGAGATGCTTGCAAAAATCATAAATATGACTAAAACATCCATCAGCGTTCCCTCCTTTTCTGTCCTTTTCCATAGGCAGTGAGAGCAACACACTTACCGGTGTAAGCGTTTACTGAAATTATAACAAATTATTTGAATGTTTTGAAGTATTAAAAAGGTAAAAATGAAAAAAATTCTTTAAAAATTCACTTGACGAAACTATTAAGGATAAAAGACCTGGCAAAATAAGCCCTTTTATCCTGTTTCGTTTTTATTTTTTCCCCTATCATAACAGTATAATAGTTACTGGGAGACGAGAAAGAAGAAAGTAGACTAGATGAAAAACAAAATAACAGGATGTGATAAGAAGTGGATACGAGCCGGGTCATCGCACTTTCAAATCTTTATCGTGAAGCAGCTGATAAGGTGCTGGAAAGCCAGAACAGAATAAAGGGTACGGTTGACTGGAATGGAGCCGATTGGAAAGGGGAGCGAAGAGAGCAATTTAACCGTGAATACGAGGAGACGGTGGAAGCATTTCACCGCTATGCCCGGGACCTCATGGCAACAAGTGAGGAACTGCAAAAGGTTGCCGTTAAGATGGAGGAAATGAAAAAAGAATTGGCAAAGCAGGCGAACCCAAAAGCCGAAATTCGAGTATAGAAGGAGCGGAAGCGATGGCAAAGGAAATCTCTATTGACTTAAATAAGGTCCGCAGCATGGCTGATGATTTTGTACGGGAAATCACTCAGCTAGAAAGCTTGACTCGGCACTTAAATAAACAAATGAGAGATTTATTATATTATATCGAGGATCCGCAGTACATAGGATGCATGGCCGGTGTGCTGGCAAGTGATAGTACGAGGGAAGCGGGAAACCGTCTCGTTCACCGCCTTTCTGAAAACGAAATCTATATTCGGAAGACCGCCCGTCGTATCGAACAGGAAGACAGTATCCTCGGGAATTTGCTCAAGTTTAATAATAAAATATCCGGTCTGGCGCAAGCTGGGGGACACGCAGCGTTCAATTTGATTGATCACTCCCAATTTTGCCATGTGGCCAGAGGACTTCAGAGTCCGAAATACTTTCTTCAATATAAAGACAAGCCTTTAAAAGAACTTGTCTACAAGCATGGAACGAGATTTTTGCCGGGGGATATACTGGGTTTTACGATGAAAGAGGGGATGAGCGCAGTGAAAAGCCATGTCGGTAATTTGTTGAAACAGGGGAAACGGTAGAAAAAGGCTCCGCAGAAGTATAGGGGACAGCAGGGCCTTTTCTGGAAAACATTCCTTTGGATAGGGGGGATTGATTGATGGCAATTACGCTAAGTATTGAAGAGCTTGTTTACTGTTTTTATAGTGAGGGGTTGTTCGAGCAGGGAGCCGCAGCGAAGCAAGCGTATTTTGAAGGCCTGTCGGATGAACAGATGGATTTGTTGTTTCAAGCAGCCTGTCGTTCTTTATTATCTAAAGACTACCTTATATATGAACAGCACCGCTTCTCGTTAAAGAAGGAAATCGCTGATATTATATGTGCGTTGAATTTCTCGCCTCTTTCTTTAAAAGTATCCAGGTTTATAAAGGAAGAGGATACAATATCTGTTCATTTCTCCGGAGAGAGGATATACTGTCATTCTCTTATTTATGAAGGTCAGGTTCACGTTTTTGAGGCGATTACAGGGGAGGAAGTCCCGGGAATTGTCGGTCGTTATTTAGGGATAGCGGACCGCCCTGTCAAGAAAGAACCGATCCTATCGATAAGCCAGCCTGAGTTTGAATCCATGCTTTCCATGCTGGATGAGGATTCGGCTCAAGTACCGGTTTACCTTCAATCAATGGGAGAAGATGCCCCGAGTATTGAGAGGTTCGCCGGTGATATGGTGAGCAACAGCGGCTATATGGACAGCATTTTATTTTTGCAGTTCAACGAAAAAAGAGAGCCGGTGCTCTCGGATATACTATTTACCATAAAGGGAGAGTCCGATTCCTGGGCAATTTCCAGGGCGAAGGATAATAAATATATGGTTAATGCGTGTAATTGTATGAGCCTTAGGACTGCTATCGAGAAGATTATCACTGCTATTGACCCGGCGCTCTGCCAATCGCAGCGCCTCTAGAGAATACATACATAGCGAGGAACCGCTTTACGGATGAAACTTCTGAAAAAAAAACGGACGGCAGAGTACAGGTCGAGACTTTGTGAGTCCGTCTCTCCATTTCTGGGTAAGGGTAGTATAAGAGGTGATAACAACATGGAGATGTTAAGACAAATATTATTGTTTTTTGACGGACTTCAGGCAGGGCTTTTGCTTATTGTCCCCCTTATTATCTATTGGATGGTAAGAAGGGTAAGGCGGAAAAACAAAGAGAAAACCGGCTATCTGGAAGAGTAGAAAGACGATTAAAAACGAGTGAATGAGACCCTTTCTTTTCGATTGGTCAGGGATCTGGTTACTATTATCCCCTTTTCTTTCCTATTGAACTATTATTTTGTATTTAATACAATCTTTATTAGTGTTTGGCAGATTGTTCAATCACATAGTAATTGAAAAAGGGGATCAATACGTGAAAACAAAGAGATGGAACCGTATCAAAATGAGCCTGTTCGGCGCCAGCTATGAAACGATCGTGAAAAAAGGAGATATAGAAAAAAAGGTAAAAACGGATTTGAACGGAGACATGTATTTTACGAAAGATCCGAGCACTTCCGAATGGAAAATCTACCTTACCAGCTTCGACCGCCCTGCGACGAACGAATAAAGTAAAGAAGCGGAAGTCTTCTGCCTGAAAGGGTAGAAGGCTTTCTGACTATTGGCATCGGATAGATTTGCTAAACATTACCATTTATATATGCTGGATTTGTTGTAAAATAGAAAGCGGATTTAATCTGACACCAACCAGACGCAGCAAAAGGAGAGAACACATGAACGCTTTTTACAACCTTAAAGTTAAAGAGGATGAAAACAATAATATAACGGAAGTCGTTTCAGAGTTTTTTAAGTATAATGGAAACGGCAAGATGAAAAAGGAAAGAAAAATAAGGCTTGTTATTGGGAATGAATACATAATTCAACCGGATGATCCGGCAAAGGAAAAACACCGGGATCGAAAATGCATAATTAGACAGTTTGCCACAGACGAATCTGGAACCCCGCAGCAAGTGCAAATTAAGTTTCTGGATAATAATCGAGTTGGAAAGGCGGACATACATGATTTGAAAGTAGCGAAATAAGCGCGGGCTTCCCGTGCTTATTTTTTTTCTTTCAAAAATTTTATGCACCGATTACAATTGAATAGGTATGTCCAGATATGGATAGATCACCAGTGGACCGTAGACATGGTTCCAAAAGCCGGTTCTTCCTATGTAAAAGAATTGGTAACAAAAAAGTGAAACTGGAGGGCCTTGCCAAACCGGTGAAAGTCGAACAGGTGACACTGGTGAGGTACGGCAAAGGGTTTCACATGACCGCGCCGATTCATCCCCTCCCTACCCCCGTTGGGGCTTGAGGAAGGGGTCTTCTCGGCAGTAATGATAAAATGTTGTGGGGATTTCCCTCAATGGATAGGTGTGAGAAGAGATGCTTGGGATTAAAGATCTCTTGTTGAATTTTTTATTCGTTATTCTTCCTATTTTTCTCTATCAGGTTTTTTGGGTTGATAAGCAGCAGGGGAACTCCAGGCGAATCCGCAGCCTTCTTATTTGCGTTCTGTCGTGTATTTCGGTATTTCTGTGCATGACGTTTCCGTTTACCCTTCTTCCCGGCTACATATTTGATATGCGTCCTGTTCCTGTGCTTATAGGGACACTGTATGGGGGATACGAATCCTGTATAGCCATATTTGCTGTTCTCATCGGTTACCGGTATTATCTCGGGGGCTCCGGTTTTTATACGACATTAGAAACGTATGCACTGGCCGCATTGGTTTCCGTACTGCTTGCCCGCCGCTTCGATTCATACAGCCGTATAAAAAAAATAAACTATGCGCTGCTGCTTGCCTTTCTAACTTCTTTTATTATCGTCCTGGTTATCTATTTTAAAGAGCCTGCTTTTGCGGCGGCCCAACAGCAATTTTTTTGATTTTGCTTTCAACTACTGCTTTATTAATGTGGGCGGTATGTGGTTTGCGGTCTACCTGATTGAGAACATGAAGAAAAACATGGAGCTGCAGCGGGAAATAAACCGGACGGAAAAATTGCATGTAATGGGGGAGCTGGCTGCAGCGGTTGCCCATGAGATTCGAAATCCTATGACAGTTGTGCGGGGATTTATGCAGCTTCTTCATCAGGAGCAAATTGAAGAACACAAGAAACGAATGTATACGGAACTTATGATCGGAGAGCTTGACCGGGCAGAGGAAATTATTAACGATTACCTGACCTTTGCCAAGCCGGAGGCGAAGCATAGGGAAGAAATCGACGCGGGTGTGGAAGTTCAGAATGCAGTGAATGTCATGAGCTCGTATGCTTTATTGAGAAATGTAGAGACGATAACAGGAATTGATCATGGTTTGTTTGTTTATCTTGAACCTTCGAAATTTCGCCAGTGCCTCGTTAATCTTATTAAAAACGGAATTGAGGCAATGCCGGATGGAGGCGGGCTTCAAGTTTATGCTTACCGCAGAGGCGACAGTATTGTGGTTGATATTATAGACGAGGGAATCGGGATGAGCCCGGAGGAAGTAAGCCGGCTGGGGAGTCCGTTCTATTCCACAAAGGAAAAAGGAACGGGGCTCGGCCTCATGGTTTGTTACCGGATCATTGAATTGTTTAATGGGAAAATCCACGTACGGAGTGAACAGGGGAAAGGAACGGCTTTTTCGATCCTGCTGCCTGCCTCTCTTGAGAAGAAATAGTTATGGTTATTCTGATGGAAACTATAAAAGGAGGGGAAATAATGCCGCATCAGGAAATTCAGTTGATTGCTTTAAGCACAGGTAAACCAAAAACGCTGTCTTACAAAGGAAAGAATTACGAGTCAGCGATATGTAAGGATCAGGTAAATGAAGTGTTCTTGTCGGTGGAAAGGTTCGAGGGGGATGACGTTGCAAGCCTGGAGTTCCACGGCGGGCCGGAGCGGACAGTTTGCGCCTATCCTTATGAGCATTATGCGATGTGGGAGAAGGAATTTAACATAAGCCTTCCGGCAGCGGCCTTTGGCGAGAATATTACTGTGACGAATATGCTGGAGAGCCAGGTGTGCATCGGTGACGTTTTCCGGTTGGGCGAAGCGGTTATCCAGGTTTCGCAAGGCAGAATCCCGTGTAAAAAAATATCGCAAAGAAACGGTGTCGACACCTTCCTGCCCCGGGTAGTGGAAACAGGGTACACGGGTTATTTCTTCCGGGTTCTTGAAGAAGGAATGGTGCGCAGCGACGCTAAAATCACCCTGCTTCAGAAACATCCGCTTGAGGTCAGTGTGTTGTTTGCCAATCGAATTTTCTTCCATGAGAAAAATAATACGGAAGCGATCCAGCGGATTCTTCAGGTGGATGAACTGGCGGGGGCCTGGCGTGGCCGGTTAACGAAATACATAGAGTCAACAAATGTATAAGAGATTTAACGGAAAACCCACTGGCATGTGAACGGTGGGTTTTTTATATGTAAAGAAAACAGTTGCCTTAGAGTGCGCTCGAAGGTTTATACTGCGATTATGAGCCAGGAATTGAATATACAGAAAGTTGCACATGTTACAGGCCTTAGCGTTCACACACTGCGTTATTATGAAAAAATTGGCCTGCTCGATCTGGTCGTTCGAACTTCGAGCGGTTATCGGCACTATACGGAGGCAGATTTAAGCTGGATTGAATTTTTAAAACGCCTTCGTGAGACGGGGATGCCGATAGCGACCATGCAAAAATTTGCTGAACTGCGGAGGAAGGGAACCACAGCTTCGCGTCCATATTGGCGCGGCTCTCAATGTCGGAATCACGGCAAAAGAAATTGAAGAAATCATTATACAAACGGTTCCTTATGCCGGTTTCCCAACAGCGATTAACGCCATGAACATTTTAAAAGAAGGCATGAAGGAAACAATCCCTGCCGCGTAGAATACATAAGGGAAGCAGATAAGCTCGTCTGCTTCTTTTTTTTTAAACAAAAGCATCTTATTAACTTGACATTAGTAAGTAAGTTATTTTATTATATTTACATAGAGAATGTTTAGTTTGTTATTTGCACATAAGAAAGGGAGAACGAACAATGGAGAAAGTATTATATATTACCGCAAATCCGAAGGCGGAAGAGCAATCATACAGCCTGTCTGTCGGCGCAGCTTTTTTGGAAGCTTACCGGAAGGAAAAGCCGGAAGATGAAATTGTTGAATTAGACCTCTATCAAATGGACGTTCCATTTATTGATGCCGATGTTTTTAGCGGATGGGGAAAACTTGGCGAAGGTGTACCGTTTGCGGAATTAACGCAGGAGGAGCAGCAGAAGGTTGGCCGTATAAACGAATTGGCGGATCAGTTCGTTGCCGCAGACAAGTATGTTTTTGTAACACCAATGTGGAATTTAGGCATGCCTCCTAAGATGAAAGCATATGTTGATACGTTCTTTATGGCGGGAAAAAGCTTTAAATATACAGAGAATGGTTCGGTTGGGCTTCTCGGAGGCAAGAAGACCGTCCATATCCAGGCACGTGGAGGCCTGTATTCCGAAGGACCGGCTGCGGAAGTGGAATTTGGTGATAAGTACTTAAAAGCGGTTATGAACTTCGTTGGAGTGACTGATTATGAATCGGTTATTGCTGAAGGAATGGCCTATACACCGGAGAAGGCAGAAGAGATTAAGCAGCAGGCGATTGCTTACGCACAAGAGACTGCAAAGCGGTTTGCGGGGCAAACGGTGTCAATTTAATACATAGAAGGCAGATGCTCATCCGCATCTGCCTTTTTCTCATTAGAAGAGCTTTGTCCCGAGAACATGGTCCAGCGGCACACAACCGATATACCGGCTGTCGCTGCTGTTGTTTCGATTATCCCCCATCACAAAAACAGCATCTTTCGGAACGACTACTCTCTCAGCTGAAACATATTCCATCGTCTCTTTTATGTACGGCTCCGTAAGGGCTGCCCCGTTTCTATATACTTTGTTGTCTTTAAATTGAAGAATGTCCCCAGGCTTTCCGATGACTCTTTTTATCCACATCTCGTCGCTGTACTGATTAGTAATGAGGCTTATTAACGGATTGTCCAGAAAATCGTCTTTAAGCGTACGCTCCCGGTTGACTCGGCTGTCAATGATGACAATATCGCCGTAATGAGGTTCCAGATGGAGAGTATGCGTCAGTTTGGACACATAAATACGCTGCTCATCCTTCAGGGTAGGCTGCATTGAATATCCGAGTACCTTGGAAGGCTGGAACAAAAATACACCGACAAGGATAGAAATGCACGCAACAATTGCCATCGCGCGAACCCAGCTTACAACCTCTTTTATTGCCCCCATACAATACCTCCATGATTTTATAGCAAGTCTCTAATTGAGTTGCTTCTATGAATATTTTACCATGAAAGGGGAAAGCGGAGAAGTGTAGAACACATTGCTTCAAGGGCAGTTTCGCCGGACGGAAGATCTTCCAGCCGTTCATCATCTTTTTCTTTTGTAAACGAGGAAGTAATAGGTGTATGGATTTTTTTCATCTTTTATTCCGGCTTTTCTTGAAACGAGTTTCCACTCCTCTTCACTAATTTCCGGGAAAAAGGTGTCGCCTTCAAAGCTTTCCTCAATCAGCGTAAGGTAAATTGTGTCCGTGTAAGGAAGGAACTGCGCAATAATCTGGGCACCTCCAATTACATCGATTTGTTTTCCGTCGAATGCGGAAAGGGCTTCTCCTACAGAATGAACGATAATACAGCCTTCCGCTTCGTACGCTTGATCTCTTGTAAGGACAACATTTTCCCTGCCTGGGAGAGGCTTTCCGATTGCCTCGTATGTTTTTCGGCCCATCACAATGACATGGCCTATGGTAACTGCCTTGAAGTAGGCCAGGTCGGCCGGAAGGTGCCAGGGAAGGCGGTTGTCTTTTCCGATCACCCTGTTTTGGTCCATTGCAACAACAATTGAAATCATACCGAACGCACTCCTTTGTTTAATGAAATGATGAGCAGGGGCTTTTATAGCATATTCCACAATTTTAGCATGCAGTGAAGCATTTTGTTCAGTTTACCCTGTTTCCGTCTCCTGTCTTCTTTTCATGTATGGTTGTCCCTCCAATTGGATACTTTAATGTCTATATAAAGGATGATATGAAAAGTCTGCCATGAAAAAGATTGGAGGAAGAGCAGTGCCGAAAAAGAACGCTCCTACGTATCCGAATGAATCGTTTACACCGCTGTCGACAGAGTATGATCAAACCCATACGGTCAATTTGGAAGAATTTCCGGAAGGACCGTATGGTGCTGCTATTAACCTGGATATTTCGAAGGATGAATGGAAAGAGGGGATGCATTCTGCCCCGGTCCAGGCATACGAAGCGAGAGGGTTCCATGAAGGAATACCGAGGCAGGATCCGGCTGCCCATGATACGCATGACGATCCGAATACGAATGAACAGGATCCGTATAACTTAACGCATGCCCCAAAATAAAACCGCTCTCCAGCGGTTTTCTGTTATGATACCGCAATAGGGAAGGAGACTGTACCTTGAAGATAGAAAAGGTTGAAACATTTCCACTGCTGCACAGGCTCCCCCAGCCATATGGCGACGCGAATGGATTTAAAAAATATAGAAGCTGCTTCTTACTGCGGATTATTACCGACTCAGGGATTGATGGGTGGGGAGAATGTGTTGACTGGCTTCCTACACTGGAAAAGGGATTTCACGAAAGAATTATCCCTTACTTAATCGGGAAGCGGGCAGAAAACCGCCTTCCGTTAGTGAAGGTCATCAAGAAATGGCACCAGCGGGCAGCGGCCGGTGTCAGCATGGCTTTAACTGAGATTATCGCGAAGAAAGCGGGTCTTTCCATTTGTGATTTATGGGGAGGGAGATGGCAGGATACGATTCCCGTCTATGCTTCTTTTCAGTCCTATTCCGAGGATTTGGACTGGGAGGGGCATTCGATCCGGCTGGTTGAACGGGCTGTGGTTGATGGATTCACCCGGGTAAAGGTGAAAATCGGAGGGAAAACGATTGAGGAAGACCAGCGCCATATTGCCGGGCTTCAGTCAAAGCTTCAGGAGAGCATTTCTATCGTCCTTGATGCCAACCAGAGCTACGATGCGGCAGCGGCCAGAGAATGGGAGCCGTATTTCTCGAAGTGGAATAATTTTCTCTGGCTGGAGGAGCCGATGCCGATGGATCGTATAGCGGAATATAAATTTTTAAGGAGCGCGCTGTCCATCCCGCTTGCCGGGGGAGAAAATATAAAAAGCGCGAAGGATTTTCTTCCCCTTATAAAGGATAATGCCATTGATATACTCCAGCCGGACCCGATGCACCAGGATGGAATTGATGGGTATCGTGAGTCACTGCAGTTGGCCCGGCTATCCGGTTTGCGGGTGTCTTCGCATGTGTTTGATGGAGGGCTAAGCAGGCTGTATGCATTGCTCGCACACGCGTGTCTGCCCCCGTGGAGCAAGATGGAGGGCGAAACGGCAGAGCCGGTAGAGTGGGACGTGATGGAGAACCCATTTACCCGTTTGCTGCCTATAGACCTTCCGGCGGACAGGTGTGCCTCCCGGATGGTATCGGCCTCGGGGTTGAACTCGATTGGGATATCATTCGGAAATACCGCTGGGACGGTGCAGCATACGTTGAATAAAGGGCAAAGACAGCGGAAACCTGTCTTTGCCCTTTTTTTACGGATATGGAACCTTAGGCAAATACCCGCAATATAATAAAAAATTGAAAGCCGTGTTCTTACTGTTACGTTCCTAAATGGATGGAGGGGGAAGACAGCATTGGAAAATGAACAAATCTCGTTCCGGCAGCTCCGGGATGAAGACTATATCGCATTAAATCAAGAGCTGAATGCGAAGGATACGCTGGACGTTTTGAAGTGGGCGTATTCGACCTTCGGCGATGAGATTGTTTATGCTTGCAGCTTTGGGGCAGAAGGAATGGTGCTTATCGATTTAATCAGCAAAATTCGTAAGGATGCAAAGGTCGTCTTTCTTGATACGAATGTCCATTTCAAAGAAACATATGAGCTGATTAAGCGGGTACAGCAGCGGTACCCTTCGCTTCGCATCGAATTGCTTCAGCCCGGGTTAAGCCTGGAGGAGCAAGCATCCCGGTACGGAGACGAATTGTGGAAGAGTAAGCCTGATCAATGCTGCGCCTTGCGCAAGCTGGCGCCGCTGGAAAAAGCGCTGTCCGGCGCAAGGGCATGGATATCCGGCCTGCGGAGAGATCAGTCGCCCACCCGTAAAAATACACAATATGTAAATTGTGACCGCAAATTTTCTTCGATAAAGATATGCCCGCTTATCCACTGGACCTGGAATGACATATGGAAGTACATTACGCTGCTTGATTTAGAATATAACGAACTGCATGATAAGGGATATCCGAGCATTGGCTGTGAGCACTGTACACTCCCGGCTGCGAATACAGACGATATGCGGTCCGGGCGCTGGGCCGGTTTTGGAAAAACAGAATGCGGGCTGCACCAATAAGCGTAAATGCCGGCAGGGAATGGAGTGAAATGACCATGAACGAACCACATGGTGGAGCGCTGGTAGATCGAATCGACTTAACTTATGATTATTCCGCTATATTGAGTGAAATTGAGCTCGACAGCATGGCGCTTTCTGATCTTGAACTTATTTCGATCGGGGCATACAGCCCGATTACAGGATTTATGGGCCAGGAGGATTATCATCGGGTTGTTCACGAGATGAGGCTTGCAAGCGGGCATATCTGGAGCATTCCGATTACACTTCCTGTTTCGCAACAGGTCGCAGGAACACTGGAAATTGGAGAAAAGGTAAGGCTTACGTATGAAGGGGTCGTATACGGAATTCTGAAGCTGCAAGAGAAATATACACCTGACAAACAGGTAGAAGCGGAGAACGTTTTCAGGACATGTGATATAGCCCACCCCGGTGTCAAAAAACTTCTGGAGAGGCCTGAGGTCTACCTTGCGGGCCCGGTTACGCTGGTGAGGCGGCCGGAGAAGAAGTTTACGGAATTTTATTTAGATCCGACTGAAACGCGAAAAGCTTTCGCGGCACGGGGGTGGAAAACGATCGTAGGATTCCAGACAAGAAATCCGGTTCACAGGGCGCATGAGTACATCCAGAAATCAGCGTTAGAAATTGTGGATGGGCTCTTTCTAAATCCGCTTGTTGGGGAAACAAAATCCGATGACATCCCTGCAGATATTCGGATGGAAAGCTACCAGGTACTGCTTACTACGTATTATCCCCAGGATCGTGTTCTTCTGGCAGTGTTCCCTGCAGCCATGAGATACGCAGGCCCGCGGGAAGCAATTTTTCATGCGATGGTGCGTAAGAACTATGGATGTACGCATTTCATTGTAGGGCGCGATCACGCGGGGGTAGGCAGCTATTACGGAACGTATGATGCACAGCGGATTTTCGGGAACTTTACGGAAGAGGAGCTTGGAATTACCCCCTTGTTTTTTGAGCACAGCTTCTATTGCCGGAAGTGCGGAAACATGGCTTCGGCTAAAACGTGCCCGCATGGAAAAGAAGAACACGTTGTTCTTTCCGGAACGAAAGTAAGGGCAATGCTGAGCAGCGGGGAAGTTCCCCCTCCGGAATTTAGCCGCCCAGAGGTTGTAGAAGTGCTTATCCGGGGAATGCGGACATCAGCCCGTTAATAAAGATAAAGACAATGGAAGGTGATTTGATGTCGAATCAAACTCCAGCCCATATTGTATGGCATTCTACTGCGGTTACGAAAGAAGTGAGGCAGAAGCTGAACAGCCATAAGAGCGTGATTTTGTGGCTTACAGGCCTTTCAGGTGCAGGGAAGTCAACGCTGGCTAACGAAATTGAACGGAAGTTATATGCAAGAGGCCTGCGCACCTACTTATTAGATGGTGACAATGTCCGGCACGGCATAAATTGTGATCTCGGGTTCAGCCCCGAAGATCGGAAGGAAAACATACGTAGAATCGGAGAGGTTGCTAAGCTTTTTGTTGATGCCGGAATGATTGTGTTAACCGCGTTCATTTCTCCGTTCCGCGAAGATAGAGCGCTTGCCAGGCGGATTGTGGATGGTGGAGAATTCATTGAGGTGTATGTGAAGTGCTCACTCGACGAGTGCGAGAAGCGGGACCCCAAAGGGCTTTATAAGAAAGCAAAAGCAGGGGAAATCCGTGAATTTACAGGTATTTCTTCTCCTTATGAAGAACCCGATTCACCGGAAATTGTGATTGAGACAGATAAACAATCTCTAGAGCAATCAGCCGATATCATTGTGCGGTATCTAGAGTCTAAAGAGATTATCCCGACTGGTTAAGCTATAGAGACACGGCCGATCACCGTTGTGCTTTTGCTGTGAATGGAACAAATACCCTTTAGCCATCCTAAGTAATGAAATCCAAAAATAATACTTTGATGGAATGAAAGGGGCTGTACGGTATGTTGTATTTTAAACCTGAGTTTCGCGGGGAGCAGAGCGAAATTCTTAATGTTGTGGACGCGGAAGGCAGTGCGGTAGGATTTATTTCCTCCGTATTCAAGGAGAACAAAGACCTTTATATTATGGGGCAGCTTGAGAAAGAAGGGGAAAAACAGAATTTCATCGATATTGTTTCGGCGTATGTTACGGGGATGAAAAAATCTACGCTTGGCGACGGTGAAACGGAACCGAGCTTTATATCCATCTCGGCGGAGAACGGCTTGATTTAAATGGTGACAAGAGCAAATCCGATAGTAAATCGGGTAACAAATCGGAGAACAGCCAGTAAGCGAGAACATTTATAGGCGATGGCGCATAAGATGGTTTGCGGAGAAGATTTACCCAGAAGGAGGGAATTTTTCCTGTGAACCATCTTCAAACAATGTCAGCCATCCCTTGCTTGTTGAAGAAATCGGGAAAAGAGAAGGCAAGCCCCGGCGTAATGGGTTAACGATGCTCATTGATAAAGGAGTCGGGCTCGCATCGTTCGAGGAAACGCTGCAGCTCGCCGGTGGGTATATTGATTTTATAAAACTCGGTTTTGGCACTACGCTGCTATATCCAATGGAAGTGCTCAGCAAAAAGCTGCTCCTGGCAAAGAAGGCGGGTGTCACCCTTTACCCCGGAGGAACGCTGTTCGAACTCGCTTACCACCGCGGTTTCATAAATGAACATTTTGAATTTATGAAGGAAGCAGGCTTTACACACATTGAAATTTCTGACGGGACGATTAATCTGCCCGAGAAAGAACGCAGAAGTTTGATACGGGAATCAAAAGAACATGGCTTTACCGTCATTACCGAGTGCGGGAAAAAAGCAGTAGGATCCTATCTGGAAATAGAAGAACTTGAAAAAACGTTCTATTCTGATCTGGAATCCGGCGCTTCCCATGTCATTGTAGAAGGAAGAGAATCAGGGGAAAATGTCGGTATTTATGATAAAAATGGGTGCGCGGATACAGAGTTTCTCTGTGCCATTGAAAAAGTCTTTTCCGGAGAAGCCATGAATCACCTTATATGGGAAGCGCCCCGCAAAAGCCAGCAGACCGAATTGATTCTTTTCTTCGGAAAAGGGGTAAACATGGGCAACATTCAGTTTGAGGATGCATACAATCTTGAATGCCTTCGCAGGGGATTTCGTTTCGATACGTTTGTGAAGTAGCCCTCGTTCTATGGGGCATAAATACGAGGTGATAGCCTTCCCAATGGCGGAAGGCTATTTTTTATTCACCGCAAAAGAGCGGGAAGGAACAGAATAAAAGGGAATTATTTTGTTATCCTAAAGGAAGTGAACACTATGTAAAGTACAACGTAATTGGAGGAAGGAAAATGGAGGCAACAAAAAAAGGGGTCTCAGTCATGATCGCCATCGCTTTAATTCCTTTGGTGATGGTGCTGGGGAATTCAATGCTGGTACCTGTTCTTCCCACAATGGAATCTCAACTGGGTATATCCCAGTTTCAGTCAAGTCTGATTATTACGGTGTTCTCCTTTGCTGCTGGTGTTATTATTCCCCTGGTCGGTTATTTGTCTGACCGCTACGGGCGAAAAATGATTATTGTTCCCTCGCTCATTGTATATGGACTTGGATCGATTGTCTCCGGATTGGCCGCCTGGCTTATGGAAAATTCTTACACGATGATTATTGTCGGGAGGGTTATCCAGGGAATCGGAGCGGCAGGAACGGCGTACATTGCCATGGCGCTGGTCGGTGATTTATATTCAGGGGGACAGGAAAGCAAGGCGCTCGGCGCTTTGGAATCAACGAACGGACTGGGGAAAATTTTATCGCCGATTATTGGCGCCCTGGTTGCCATTATCGCCTGGTATGCCGCATTTTTTGTTTTCCCGGTTATTTGTTTTGCGGTGGCTGTATATGTTTGGTTCGGAGTGCCGGAGAAGAAAAAACCGAAAGGAAAGCCGCTTGGACCGTACTTACAAGCACTAAAGCAAGTTTTTGCAAGCCAGGGCAAGTGGCTAATCCCTGCTTTTTTTGTCGGGGCCACCGGCCTGTTTATTCTTTTTGGGGTTTTGTTTTACTTATCAGATGTATTAGAGGAAACCCATCAAATCGATGGGATATTAAAAGGCACGATACTGGCCATTCCTTTGTCAGGCATGGTCATCACAGCCTACATCACAGGTGCGCAAATCAAACAAAACAAACCGCTAATCCGAAAGCTCATGCTCATTGGCCTCGTGTTATTAACGGGTTCCATGGCTGCTGTCGCTTTCTTTGAGCAGCTTTACGTTATGATTGGGCTTCTAACGTTGGGAAGCGTTGGAACGGGGCTTGCCCTCCCTTGTTTGAATACCCTTATTACAGCAGCGGTAGACAAATCAGAAAGAGGAATGATTACATCGTTGTACGGAAGCGTCCGGTTTCTTGGTGTTGCTTTTGGCCCGCCGATTTTTGGCTGGCTTATGAAGATTTCACACCAGGTATTATTCTTTAGTGTAACGGGATTAAGTTTAGTGACGTTAGTTCTGGCTTATTTCTTCATAAAGCCGGGGGTAAAGGGAAAAGGGAATACCGAACAGAAGGGCAAAGCAAGGGATCAAGGTCAAATTACAGAGACTTTGTTCAGAAAAAGAGAAAAAGCGCCGACATGAGGCACCACAAAATAGAGCAGCCGGTTGCTGGTTGCTCTTTCGTATGAATTCCATTAGAGAAAGTTTGAAAATGAATAGATAAGTTTCATCAACAGAGCGGTAATCGCTGCTGCCATAAGAGGCCCTACCGGAATCCCGCGAAGAAAAACAATCCCGATTATCGATCCTACGACCAATCCAACAATTAAGTGGGGTTCAGCCCGCAGCATCTCCAGCCCTTTTCCGTTCATATACGTAGCAAGGGCTCCTCCGGTCAAGGCTACCGCTCCGCCCAGTGTTGTGAACAGCGGAACAATGTCTTTGGAAGAGATTTTTTCGCTGGCAAAGGGAACCAATACTGATATCGTTAGAAAAAGCAGGCCAAGCTCCATGCCGCGCCGCTCGACAGCGGGAAAAAAGCGCTCTAAAGAGGTAAGCTTCAGGACGAGCAGCATGCTAGCTGCTGTGGCGATAATCGGTGAGCGTCCAATAAGGCCTGTGATAATGAGAATAACAAGCGCAACTTCTCCTGAAAACATATGCATGTCTATCGAACCCCTGTCCTTTTATTCTCTTCACTATTATGAGACAGGAAGGGGAAGTATTCTTCTTTCTCGAACAACAGGGACAATTTTGAGCAAATCGACCTGGCTGCAGTACACAATATCTTCTGTATATTGATGCTGAACAAGGCGTTTGCCGGTCGTTGTTTGCTGGAGCTTTGCGGGCAAATTGTGTGCGAACTGGCAATAGCACGCTTCCATAGCCTGGCTTAAGTCGCATAGTTGTATAGAGGGAACGAGCTGCCTCGCGACTTGAACCATCTTCCCGGCAGCCAGGCCGTCCTCAAGGGCAAACTCCTGCCGTGTTCCCGCACAGTAAAGGGTAATGTCGTGATGTCTCGCTATCGCTTCCTTTATACACGCGGTCGCATTCAGAAGGCAGCCTATGAATACATTTTCCGCTCTGGCCGCCTTCTGGATTGCCCTCGTACCATTCGTTGTCGTCAGAACGAGGCTCTTGCCTGTATGGTCAGATTGGCGTAAGGCGGTTGGCGAGTTGTTATAATCAAAGTCAGGAATTTTCTTGCAATTGCGTTCCCCCGAAAATATTGTGTTTTCAGACCGCAAATCATATGCCTGCTTTAATGTTTCAACGGGAAAAACGGATGCGAAACCGTAGTGTAAGGCGGCTACGATCGTGCTGGATGCCCTAAGAACGTCAATAACAACTACCGTGCGCCCGACAATTTGCTCCTGACGAACTTCCTCGACGGTTTGCACAACTTCGATTCGCATAACCTTCCCTCCGTTTGAATGGGCTTATGAATGTAGTGTATGCGGAATCGGGTAAAGAAGTTCCCCGCCCCTAGACTATTTGCCATAGTACATGCATACCTTTTGAATAGAGGAGGGAAGAGAATGTTAGAAAAGGCGATTATAGGAATGGCTTCTTTACGATTGATATCTGGCTCGATTGAAATTATAGCTGCACTATTGTTCATCAAGTTTAACCAGGTGGAAAAGGCGCTGCTCATTAATTCAGGTCTGGCTCTCATGGGTCCGACGGTTCTGCTCCTTACGACAACCATTGGACTTGTCGGTATGGCGGATCGGATCAGCGTGGCAAAGATAGCGTGGATCTTCGCAGGAATCGCCTGTATTTTTGTTGGAGTGAGGAGCGATAGCTAAATCCGGCAGTTCCTTTGTTTCAGTTTTGTCTATTGCGGGTAAAACATAAGGTTGTGATGAACATCATAGAACCTGTGAATAGATAGCAGAAAGGAATCGGACAATTTATGGAAAAAGAGCAAACAATACAAGCTAAAATTAACAACACGTCTTTTACATGGGATACGGAACGGGGCATCTTTCGATTCGACGGAGCGGACGTCGTCCTGTTCTGGATTGAATCTGCTTTTAAGACATTGCTTGATACGATTGAAGAAGTATCGGGACAGGAGTCTGCAACCGTTGTGCTGGAAACCGCGGGGTATAGAATGGGAGAAATTGTGGCTGGTTATTACCAGACATTTACGGATATAGGAGAAGTTATTGCTTCATTACCGGGAACGTATACGGCTGCCGGCTGGGGAAAAATGACGATAGATTCTTTCGATCAGGCTAACAGGAAGGCTGTCGTTCGGATGGAGAACAGCTGGGAATACCGGGTAAACCGGGTACAGGAGAAGCAGCTTCCCGGTTCTTTTCTTGCGGGGCATTTAGCTGGAATTTTCACCGGGTTGTTTAAGGAGAACATGTGGTATCGAACGATAAAGAGCCAACTGCTGGGAGATGAATATGATGAGTTTGAGATTTTTGCTTCCATTGTAACTCCGGCGAGCAATATTCATGACTTGATTCGTCAAACTGAACAACACCAGATTAAGAGCTTAGAGGAGAAGGTGGCGGAGCGGACTAAAGAGTTAAATACCCTTATTCAAGATTTGTCGGTTCCTGTCATCCCGGTGCTTGATAATGTGCTCGTTATTCCGCTCATTGCGAAATACGATGCAAAACGGGCGGAAGAGTTAATGGAAAAGGCGCTGTTCGGCGTAACTGAGCATCAGGCGAAATATTTAATTCTCGATTTGACGGGATTGAAAGGGGTGGACGAGTACACGATTGCTCTTCTACACAAACTGGTCCAATCAACGGCGCTAGTTGGGGCAACCTGCATTCTGGTCGGTATTTCGCCTGAACTGAGCGTTGAAATCGTCAATTCGAATTTCAGTATTAACGAAATCATTTGCTTTTCTACGCTGCAGCACGGGATTTACTATGCACTGGCACAGGATAACCTGCAAATCTTAAAGAAGTCTTAATCACCACCGCACATTTGTGCGGTTTTTTTGTAGTAAATGTAGGCAATAAGCTTGTCAAGACCTATTCTTTATCGTATAATAAGAACATAAGTTCGTAAAAAACAGATTGAAAGGTTCTTACTTATCGAACATGAAGATCTCCAATCGTCTTTGGGTGGGCACACAAGAGAGGAGAAGGCGTATATGAATATAGAGAAGATGGCTTTATCATTGGGAGTGGAACTTCCGGAAAATCTTACGAAACGTTTGCAGGAGAAGGAAAACTGGCTGCGCCTTGCTGACGCTCCGTTCCCTTACCGGCACTATAAGGTGAATTACGATGGAAGCATTTATATATCACAGCAGTGCATTGCGGACCGGAACGCTTTGCTCTTCGATCAATATCGTTATGATGCCGAAGAGGCACAGGTCAATACGGACAGGTGGTCTGTCGGAGTCTGGGTTCGAATGCATGCAGTCATTAATGGCGTGGAGCATTCGATTCGCCAGTATGGAGTAAACATGGTCAACAAGCTGCGTACTGAGGTAAAGCCAAGCGGAGATACCGTGGAACAAGCAATTAAATCAGCCGTTTCCGACGGAATGAAGAAATGTAGTTCCTGGCTCGGCATCGCGGCTCACATTTATCGTGGCGAAGTGATTTCCATTAAGCCGAACCGTGATCAAGAGGGCAGAGTACAGAGCAAGTTTTATATGCAGACCCTAGAGAAGTTTGGCCTGTCTGAATACAATTACCGCTATGGAATTCCGGTCCTTCCTGATGCGTTTAAACCGTATTATGAAAAGATGGGCTGGACGGACGGCATTTTCTATTCGGATGTTTACTACTTCAAGAACAAGCAGGCAGGGGAACGCGAAGCAGATGCTCCGTCCCAGGAGAAAGTGCAGAAGCAGCCTGAGAATGCCGTTGAAGCAGGGGAACAGGAAGAGAAGCCTTCCTTTATTAATGAGAAGCAGGCAGGGTTCCTGCGGGGGCTTATTCACGACTTTAACAAGGAAGCACAGGAAGAAGATATCGTACAAGTTATCGCAGCGTATCTCCATAAGAAAAGGATCGATGTTGTGAAAGAAGTGGAGAGTCTCGGCAGTAAGTTCGATGGAGTTCACATGCTCCCGGCTGAGCATTTCCCGGCGATCCAGTATTACTTTAAGCAGCTTAAAAAATCACGGCTGGCAAATGCGGAAGAAAAAACAGCCTAATGATATCAAATAATATCGGAAGAACGGAAAAGAGGCGGTATGAATGCTGAATAGGGCGGTTTTATTAGGACGTTTAACTAAGGATCCGGAGCTTCGTTATACACAAAGCGGGACGGCGGTTGCAACATTTACGCTGGCAATCGACCGGAGGGTAACGAACCAGCAGGGAGAGAGGGAAACTGATTTTATCCCGATAGTAGCCTGGAGCAAGCTGGCCGAATTATGCGCAAACTACTTGAAGAAAGGCCAGCAGGCCGCGGTAGAGGGGCGCATCCAGGTCAGAAACTATGAAAACAAAGAAGGGCAGAAGGTGTATGTTACCGAGGTAATCGCGGACAATGTTCAATTTCTAGGCGGCGCCGGCCAGGGCCAGTCCGCGGAAAAAAGCTCCGCAGGAGAAACGGCGGGAGCCCGCTCAAATCCGTGGGACGGGAACAGCAATCCTTTTGCGTCCGGCAGCGGGCCAATTGATATTTCGGATGATGATTTGCCGTTCTGACTTTGACATTTGCATAATGAAAAATAAGACCGTATAATCCTTGTATTTAAAGGGTTTTCGGTCTTTTTTGTTAGGAGAAGAAAGCAGCGCTTGCTTAAGCAACGTTCTAGTAAAGGAATCTTTGCAAAAAAACACGGGCAATTTCGATATCTTGCTATTACATTCGCAGATGCGTACATAAGGCCATGATCGGAGGTATACTGTTGGTGGAGGTGAGGCAAATGCAGGGCGATATAAAAGGGCGAGGACACGAGGATACGTCCAGGGTACATTGTGACGTACATGTAGCAGACACCGATGAGGAACGCATAACAGAAGAGAAGTGGCAAGCGATTCTACATAATGATGCTTCTTACGATGCTGCGTTTATTTACGCCGTAAAGACCACGGGTATTTTTTGCAGGCCGTCTTGTAAGTCCAGAACGCCAAAAAAGGAAAATGTGCGCCTGTTTCAAAACGCACAACAAGCGCTGTCAGCAAATTTTCGTCCATGCAAACGATGCAAACCGACCGGCGAGCGTTTGCCTGATAATGAGTGGGTGGCTCAAATCACCCGATACATCGACACGAATTACAGTGAAACGCTGACGCTGGAAACCCTGGCCGATATGTGTCATGGCAGCCCTTATCATTTGCACCGTACATTCAAGCGGATCAAGGGAGTAACGCCGATCGAATATATCCAGCAGACGAGAATAGCCAGAGCTATAGAGTACCTAATCAATTCGGATAAAGCAGTTGCAAGTATTGCTTTGGCTGTCGGTATGTCTAATACACCTTATTTTATAACGGTGTTCAAGAAGAAAACCGGGCGTACGCCTGCAGCCTATCGCCAATTAAATCGCGCTAAACATACTATGGAGGTGTTACACAGTGGAAGCAAAAACTAACCTGACGATTTACTGGACACTGCTGGTTCATCAAGAATGGAGCCTATACATGGCCGCGACGTCAAAAGGGCTTTGTTACGTAGCTCTCAGAATAAGTCATTTGAAGAATTATCTGATTGGGCCAAGAGCCGCTTTCCCGGCAGCGTATTGGTTCAAGATGATAAAAAATTACAGCCGTATGCGGCAGAATTAATCGAGTATCTCCAGGGAAAGCGCAGATCTTTTACCGTACCGTTTGATTTCCACGGCACAGCGTTTCAGATTGCCGTGTGGAATGCGCTCTGCGAGATTCCTTACGGACAAACCCAGTCCTATTCGGATATTGCGAATTATATTCAAAAACCGGCTGCCGTACGTGCGGTTGGAGCTGCGATTGGCGCGAATCCGGTTTTAATTACCGTACCGTGCCACCGGGTCATCGGTAAAAATGGCTCGCTCACCGGCTACCGGGGCGGTTTGGACATGAAGACACAACTCCTGCATTTGGAACGGGAAAATTCATGGGTTGAAAGGAGTACACTACGTGCCTAATCGCCTTGCAGAACGAATGGCTGCCTTAAATTGGAATGTGCTGCAACAGACGCTGGACGAGCAGGGGACCGGACTTATCTTTCCTACGAATCACCGGCCTGTCTTAGGAACGCGCGGGTATTATAAGAACACATTACGGCACGGCGTTAGCACGATTACTTCGGGAACGAGGTATACCAAATTGAAAATGTACTTTAAGGAAATCGCCCTTTCTTTTTTAAAAACCCTTTTGGCGTACGAAATTCACGTTTTGTTAGCGACCCCCTTAACAGGCGAAATAGAGGGGGGAGAAGAATAAAAATTGTAAGCAGTCGCAGTGATTGAACAGCCACAACAAACGCAGCATTCGCATGGAGTGACAATGAGGCTGTGGCCATCTCAGCGACACCTCCTGGAGCAAATGACAAGATGGCGGTAACTAAAGGAATGCCGGTTACCTGAGATACGCCAATCGAACACAATAGCATAACTACCATGAGACCCCCGGAACTAAGTAGGCCAACAAAGACGATTCGTTTAGCTCCTTCAAACATTTCCTTGTTTAACTTAGATCCGATACTAGCTCCAATAAAAATCTGGGCCAAAGTAATGAGCCAATGAGGCCACCATGGGACGAGTTTTTCCCCACTTAAAAATGAACCGAGCATTTCCATCCCTGCAACACCCATCATGCCTCCAACCAACCAGGGTGCAGGAAGCTTGAGCCGTTTACCCAGATAATATCCTCCCCAAGCCGCAAATGCCAGTACAAAGGTCCATAGTAACGCCCCTAAACTAGTCCCAGTTTCTAGCGCCATACTAAAAACAGATGTCTCTCTACCCCAGTAGGATGCCATAAGAGGTATGATACCAACGACCAAAAAAAGACGAATCATTTGAACAATGCTTACTACAACTATATTGGCCCCTATCTCCTCAGCAATACTTGGCATCGCCGATACACCACCGGGAGCGGTACCGAATAGGCTAGTCAACAAATCTGATTCACTATAACGCCATAGAAAAAGACCGGAAAGCAAAGAAAAAACAATGGATAAAAGCAGCATTACAATAATGATCATCCAGTTATTTCCAAATGTTTGCAGTACCGATAAAGTCATTTGTCGACCTAATGTTATGCCTAAAATCCATTGGCCAATGTGCCTCCAATAAGGTTCGATTGTCATATGATGTGAGCTCAACCCAGCCCACTTTGGTCGCCAAAATGAAAGTAACCCAGTCATAATCAGTGTTCCAACCATCCAACCGATCGACATACCAGTTAAAGAAAGGAGGTAGCCACCTATGCTGCCTAATGCAATGAACCAAGTATTTTGAAGAAATATCTTTCCTTTCATTTTATAGTATTACCCATTTCTAATGGGGTCTTATTAATTTGTTGCGCCATTTTTAATCCCTTCTTGTCTAATATTTATCCCCTCATTTAGTACATGCTGTGTTAATCGTTTGTACTTTAAATTTTCACAAAACAATTATCCAATTTTAACTTTAGGATACTTAAAGTTTCTACCTGTTATACAAGCAGTAGTAATTTTGCTATCTAAAACCTTGTTGCTTAAATAAATCAAGATTATTTTTACCGGCAGCCCTTATCTTCTCTCATTAACTTCTAATGTAAAGGAAACATTTTATTAACATTTCTTGTTTAACATTAAATTATTGTTCCCTATCCTGGTTAGCAAGCCTGCAGGTTATATATCTGGACATACTATACGTATAGGTCATTCATATATCCGAATATAAAATATCTTCTCTAACTGATTTACTCCCATCTGTAGTATGAACCAGGAGGAAATACCATGAAATCAAATGTAGCTATTTTATCAGGTAAATTCGCGGAGAAAGTAAGCCGAACCATCGGGTATGACGGTACGAATATACCGGGTGTTGTAGCGCGTAAAATTGCCCCTGATTTATTAAAAACACTGGCGAATCAAGTTGAACATCTTATTCTTATAACAGGCACCAATGGAAAAACGACGACATCTAACCTGCTGGCAAGTATTTTAAGGGCAGCAGGAAAGCTGGTATTCAATAATGAAGAAGGTGCGAACCTTATAACGGGGATTACCGCTTCCTTTGTAAAGCATGCCAGAATATCCGGAACAGTTCCTTATAAGTACACCGTGATTGAAGTGGATGAAGCTGCCCTGTCTCAAGTCGTGAAACAAGTTCAACCTGAAATGGTCGTATGTACGAATTTTTTCCGGGATCAACTTGATCGTTTTGGGGAAATTGATACGTTAATAAATACAGTGAGTGAAGCGCTTATGCCCATGGAAACAAAGCTCGTTTTAAATGGGGACGACCCGCTGGTTATGCGGTTGAACAAACTACAAAAGAACACCGTCTTTTTTGGGATGAACAAAAAGGTGGAAGGGTTCCAACAATATAATGTCAGTGAATCTAAATTTTGCCCGGACTGCGGGAACGAATTGCAGTATGAAGCCATCCATTATGGACAATTAGGCCATTATTCATGCAGCTGCGGATTTGAACGCCCTACCCCAATGTATGAAGTCGATACCCTTTCGCTTGGACATGCCACCTCTTTTACGGTGAATGATTTCACATATCACCTTCCAATTGACGGGATTCACAATGTATACAATGCTCTTGCTGCCATTGCCTGTGCAAAGGAGCTTGGAATTGAAAATGCTGACATTGAAAAGGGATTCCTTTCTTATGAAGCATCTAACGGGAGAATGCAGACCTTCGAATATAAAGGTACGCCCTATGTCTTAAACCTTGTGAAAAATCCAGCTGGTATGAACATTACTCTTTCCCAGCTTTTAATGGACGAAGAGGGTAAACAAATTGGGATTATTTTAAATGATTTAAAATACGATGGAACGGATATTTCCTGGATTTGGGATGCGGATTTTGAACAGCTAAACCGGCCGGATGTCAAAACAGTTGTATGTGCGGGGACTCGCGCCCATGACCTTGCACTCCGCATTAAATATGCGGGGGTTGATGCAAATAAAATCATCATCCTTCACTCTTATGACGAAGTAGTTGATTACTGTATTGAACACCCGATGAAAACATTTCTTCTTCCGAACTATACGGCATTAGATCCTATTCGAAAAAAACTCGGGTCTAAAATCGCACAGAAGTCCAAAGGAGCATAACCATGCAGCTTACCATAAATCATTTCTTTCCAAAAAAATTAAATCTGTACGCGGATCGGGGCAACATTATTACGCTGCAAAAACGCTGTGAGTGGAGAGGGATCACTTCAAAGGTCGTTGAGGTTCATACGATTGAGGATGCGAATGTAGCGGAAGCGGATATTTTAATTATTGGCGGCGGAAGTGACAGGGAACAAAGTTTGGTAACAGATGAGCTTACAAAAATTCAAAGCGAATTGAAAGCGGCCATCGAGGATGGCGTTTCCTGCCTTGCCATTTGCGGTGGCTATCAATTCCTGGGGGACTACTATCAGCTGCCTGACGGTAACAAATTACCCGGGCTGCAGCTATTTGATTTCTACACGATTTCAAAACCAGGAAGGTTAACCGGCAATATTCTATTAAATTCCGGGAAATTCGGAAAAGTTGTTGGCTTTGAGAATCACGGCGGCCGCACCTACCACTCTTATAGGCCGTTGGGGGAAGTTGTTAAAGGACAGGGCAATAACGGCGAAGATGGCAAGGAAGGTATTCACTATAAAAACCTGGTTGGAACGTACCTGCACGGTCCCCTCTTACCTAAAAATCCGCAAATTGCGGATTGTCTCATTTCTAATGCACTAGAAAGAAAGTACGGAAATGTTAAATTATTCCGATTAGATGACCACCTGGAAAGCATTGCAAAAAACCGGATTTGGGAAAGAGAAGCAAACCGCCAGTAAGGTATAAAAGGCGGCTTTTGTGAGAACAATAGGAATAGATCACAGGCTCCAATATGTAAGAGGGAAGAATTTAGAACTTCATTCCCATCCCTGGAGCATTGCATTTTTGAACGTTCTGCGGTACTATTATATCTGTAAACGAAATGCCTGCGATGTGCGATCCATTTTATATGTTTCGAACCTTACTATTTAATCGGGAGTTCAACATTAAACTGTGGACACTATGCTCGGTCTGAATCCCGAGACAGTGGAGATGGTTTTGCGAACACCCACCTGCGAGAGCGGGTTATGAAACATTAAGGTGGAACGGCATAGGCGGGGATATACATAACAAACGAAACGTTTTTCATTTGATGAAGAGCGTTTTTTTTTATTTCTAAATATATAACGGTGTTTCTTGCATCGGAAGCATCGGATTATGTTACGGGGCAGTCGCTTTTCGTTGATGGAGGCATGACCATTTACGGATTCTAATTATTTATTCTCGTGCCATAAAAAACTCTCATTTGTTGTGAGAGTTTTTTTATGCCCGTTATTATTGCTTAAAATATTCAATCACGGTAAAGGCGATGAAAATCAGCATGAGAATTCCGAAAGAAGCACCAAAACCAACAGACGAGTCAATGACGTCATTTTGTTCTTTGTCCAAGTTTATATTCGGGTTTGCCATTCCTTCTATCACCTCCATTTTCCATCATACTATATGATCATGTATCCCGCCTATGCCTGTAATAGGTGAAGGTGTGACAATTTTGCTAGTTTTCAAAATTACACTACGGTGTAAGCATCTTTTGAATGGTTTTTTCAAGTTCTTCCGGAGGGAGCATTCCCTCGCCGACATAAACGATTTTTCTGTCCTTATTCACAAAATAATTCGTAGGGAAGCCCTGGATGTTATACTTATCCGTTATGTCGCCCTGCCTGTCCCACAGTGCCGGGAATGGAAGGTGAAAGAAGTCAACAAACTTCCGCGCATTGTTCTCTTTATCATTAATGGTAGCATTGACGGCAAGAATTTCAAACTGCCCGCCATATTTCTTATAAAGGGCAATCAGATGGGGGGTCTCCATCCGGCACGGGCCGCACCAGGAAGCCCAGAAGTTAATGATGACCGGTTTCTTTATATCAGACAGACGGTATGTTTTTCCGTCCATTCCTGTGAGCGTAAAGTCAGGAGCAAGAAATCCAACCGCCGCTTTTTCTTCCTGCTTTATATTGCCTGCTGACTGATGTTTGAACATATTCGTATAAACCGTATAGCTAACGAGAAGGACAGCCAGCAGTATAATTGCAGTTCCTTTTTTCATAATCGTCCCTTATTCCTCCCGACTTCTGAATTCTGTTCCTTTTCTCCGATTATAATATAAAATTGCTTCATTTCATTGAATACGTCAACTTTTTTTTCTTCCTGTACGCGTGGAGAACAGCAGGTTATGTGCGGTTTTCGGCTGGGATGTAATAATTCCATCTGTCCCAAGCCGGATCATTTTTGCTATATCTTTTTGTGTGTTCACGTGATAGGGGATGACTTTAAGATCGTTGGCACGGCACAGTGACAGCATTTTTTCGTCCACTTCCTGCAGGGGCGGGTGTACATACGTGCAATTGTATTCCTTGGCATATTCCCAGGGGGAGCGCAGGTGCCCGAAATACAGCAGGGCAACAGGCGAAGGGCAATGGCTTTCCTGCAGGATTTGGAGGCTTAGTGGATTGAAGGTTGAAATGACGATTTTCTCCCCCAGTTCGTATTGTTTGATGAGCTCAATCACCCTGTTTTCCAGTCCGTTCTTCATAGCAAAGAAGTTTTTCAGTTCAATATTGAGCAGGATGTCTTTTTGCATGACTTTGTTGAAAACTTGCTCCAGTGTTGGTATTTTTATTCCGGCAAAGCGCTGATTTTTCCAACGTCCTACATCCATTCTTCGCAATTCTTTCAGTGTATAATCACCGATTTGCCCTTTTTTTCCCGTAATTCGGTGTAAGGATACATCGTGAAAAACAACAACATGGTTGTCTTTCGTAAGCTGAACGTCAAGCTCAATGCCGTTTGCGCCTTGCTGTACCGCTTTAGAAAAGGACAGCAGTGTATTCTCCGGGTAAAAAGCAGAGGAACCACGGTGTGCATAAATCGTAAAGATGTCGTCCATATTATATGCCTCGCTTATTTCATACTGTATAGTAGTATAAAATATGCGCGAAGTACGGCACTAATGAATGGCCGTAACGAATGAGCCCGGTCAATGTGTTATTGTGGGCAGGAAGTATGATACAATAATGATATAATTTGTAGCAAAATCCAGGCTGGAAGTCGCCTGGATTTTTACTTGGTAGATAAGGGGCAACTAAGGCGATCACCAGCGCCTACGGCTTGGTGCTAGCCAAGTTTTCTTTAGCGAACGGAGGGAATCGGAAGGTGGAAGAAGAATGGTTTGTAAAGTCGTTTCAAGAAGATTATTCTACGCTATATAAACACAGGGATGAACAAGCGGCCCGAAAAGAAATTGCCAGTTTACTGAAAGCCCTTCCGCTGCCCCAAAAAGGAAGAGTGCTTGATTTCTGCTGTGGAGACGGAAGGCACTCCCGCTCGCTTGCAGATCACGGGTATGAAGTAGTGGGGTTTGATCTTTCCACGTATCTCCTGGAACAGGCACGGGAAAAAAGCCAGGGATACCCTATTACCTACTATTGTTACGACATGAGGGAAATTCCGTTTGAAAATGAATTCGATATTGTGTTTAACCTGTTCACAAGCTTTGGCTATTTCAGCAAAGATGAGGAAAATGAACAGGTGGCACTTCGGATGGGACAGGCACTAAAACCGGGCGGGCACCTTATTTTAGATTTTTTAAACCTGCTTTATACAGAAGAAAACCTTGTCCCCCTGTCCACCCGTCAGATGGAAGGGAAGGAAATTGTTGAGCGGAGAAAGATAGAGGGCGGTTTCGTTATAAAGGAAATTCTTATTTCGGAAAACGGCCAGCAGCGCCAGTTCTGGGAGCGGGTTCGCCTCTACAGCAAGGAAGAGATTTCCGCCATGTTAGAGAAGGCCCAGGTAAATGTTAAAGGCGTGTATGGGGACTATACGCTTGCCCCCTATTCTTCAGACAGCAAGCGGATGATTATTCATGGCATAAGCAGCAAGTAGTTGAAAAGAATAAATAAAACGGTGAAAAGATCGGAAAGTAGAATTCCGGTCTTTTTTCTTTGCGGAATCATGATATAATGTTAGGAAATATAACATTATAAGTCAGGTGATATAACGTGAGAGTCGAGATTGAGGCTGCAAATACAGTGCTGTTGGAACAATGCCGGGCTGATTTACTACGCGTTTGTTTTGAGAAGATGGAAAAGAGCAGAAACAGCAAGATTAAAGAACTGCGGGCAAGAATGGAGAGATACGAGAAGAAAAGGGCGCAGGAACAAGCGGATTACCACAAGATGTCAATGTTTCGGAGATTGTTGAGTGCTAGAACGCCTGACCATCACCTGGCGGTTGAACAAACCGTGTATATAAAACTGCCGATGGAAGAGATTGAAAAACTAAATGCAGAAATTACGCTTTTACGAGGATCGATACGGCAAATAGATGAACATGCAGATTCGGTAGTAATCAGTGTCCGGTTTAAAGATGAACTGGTCCAACTGTATTGGAAAGAGGGCGAGGAATGATGAAGGAGATACATGCGTTAAGTGCCGGGATGGATACGATCTGGATTGTGCTTTCGGCAGCCATGGTTTTATTAATGGAGGGTGGATTTGCCCTGCTCGAAGCGGGGTTTGTCCGGAGAAAAAACTCTGTCAGTATTATTATGAAGGTATTCGCCGATATTACGTTTGGAACGCTTTGTTTTTATCTCGTTGGTTTTGCATTGATGTACGGAAAAGATGCGCTCTCTTTCATTGGAACGAGCGGATTTATGATACAAGGGGATTTACAGCACCTCACGTATCCGTTCAGCCATGACACTTTTTTTATTTTTCAAGCGGCATTTGTCATTGCGGTTATTTCTATCGTATCAGGAGCTGTGGCCGAGCGGGTTCAATTTCGCGCGTACTTGCTTTATGTCATTGCCATGACTTCCGTCATTTACCCGCTCTCCGGCCATTGGGTATGGGGCGGAGGCTGGCTGGGAGATATGGGGATGCTTGACTTTGCCGGGGGAGCCACCATTCACGCGATGGGAGGATTCAGTGCCCTGGCTGCGGCTAAAATGATAGGTCCTCGTTTTGATAAATACCGTGGAATAGGCGGGCACGTTATTATTCCGGGCAATATTCCGCTCGCCTCTGTGGGCGCGTTCCTGCTCTGGTTTGGCTGGTTTGGATTTAACGCCGGGTCTACGCTGAGTGCCTCGGATATAAGAATTGGCCATATCGCCGTTTCAACTATGCTCGCTGCGGCAGCCGGAGGAGCGATTACGCTTGTGTATACGCTGTTTCGTTATGGGAAAGCAGATGCACCGCATGTGATTAACGGCTCGTTAGCCGGGCTGGTAGGCATTACCCCGGGCTGCGCATTTGTAAATGATAATGCAGCGATTCTTATTGGGATGATTTGCGGAATGGCGATGATGGCTGCCACCCACGTACTGGACGTGCGAAAAATTGACGACCCGGTTGGTGCATTTCCGGTTCACGGAATATCCGGCATTATCGGGACGCTTGCTGTCGGGTTCTTTTCCATGGATAAAGGCCTCTTGTACGGAGGGGGCTGGCATTTGCTTGGAGTTCAGGCGCTTGGCCTTCTTGTTATTTGTATGTGGGGCTATGGTGCAACCTATGTATCCATGCGGCTGATTTCTCTATTCACTCCTCTGCGCGTGTCGGAAGATGAAGAAAAGATTGGGCTTGATATTTCACTGCATGGTATTATGGCAACAAGTGATGAAGATACATTATCCGTTGATGGGAAATATAGATAAGAGTATCTTATGTTTGTATCACAGCATATTCGTGTTACAATAAAAAAGGAGGTGTGTGGCTTGGATTATAGTAGGATGTGCCCAAAATACGAATCAGCTATCGAACTATTAGGCAAGAAATGGTCCGGTTTGATTATTCGCGTATTGCTTGGCGGCCCGAGAAGGTTTAAAGACATTAAAGCCCAAATCCCCGAAATGAGTGACCGTATGCTAACCGAACGGATTCGTGAGTTCGAAGAAGTAGGCATCATGGAGCGAAAGTATACCCGGAAACTCCGGTGCGAATAGAATATGAATTAACGGAAAAAGGACGGGACATGGAAAGCGTAATACAGTCCATTCAACAATGGGGAGATAAATGGATGTAAGGAGCGGCCGGACTGTATTTCATTCTGGCCTCTTTATGATCCGAGGTATGAGGAAAAGGGGAGCGAAATGAAGCAACTAACATGCCCGCGCTGCGGAAAAGAAATTACCGGGAATCATGAGTATGAAGTAAAATGCTATCAGTGTGGAAAATACAGCTATCTTTCAGAAAACAAATCGTTTGAGGAAGAAAAAGCGAAGTTGTATCCTATAGCCCGGCAGTACGCCTATGCATATGTGCCGGAAAATGTGCGTGAATATGTGGATAAATACGGGTTGGCCCAATCGGGGCCGACGACGTTGAAATGGTTCAAAGACCATGAGCAAGAAGCGTACGAGAAAATCGTGCAATTTATCAACGAACGCATAACGGGGGAAACGCTGTGGACACTGCAGAAGCAATATGATGGAAAGGGGCCTTTTCTGCTCTATGCCCTTGATTCTCTCTCGTTTCCGATTAAGCGCGCACCGCTCGATTGGGATTTCGAGCAATCAGACAGCTTTGATTTTTAGTAATTAGAAGGCCTTTATCTCGGTTGGACGAAGATAAGGGCTTTTTTATATTGGGTAATGGATAGAAAGCGAAGGGAGAGGACTCGATGAAGCTACATGACCTGGATTTGACGAAAAAGTATGAATCAAAAAAAGAATACAAGGAAGAATTGAAACAATACCAATTAGAACTTCTCTTCATGCAGCGGCGCTTTCACCAGCTCGGGATTCCCGTTATTATCGTGTTTGAAGGATGGGATGCAGCCGGAAAAGGCGGTGCCATAAGAAGGCTGACTGAGAAAATTGACGCGCGCGGCTTTCAGGTGCATGCCATTAGCGCACCGAACGAGGTGGAGAGGCAATACCATTATTTATGGCGTTTTTGGAATCAGCTGCCCGCAAAGGGTCACATGAATATTTTTGACCGTTCCTGGTACGGCAGGGTTCTTGTTGAAAGGGTGGAGAAGTTCGCCGCCAGGGAAGAATGGAAACGCGCCTATGATGAAATCAATCAGTTTGAAAAACTGCAGGCAGATGATGGAGCGCTTATTCTAAAGTTCTGGCTCCATATTAGTAAAGACGAGCAGTTGGCGCGCTTTGAGGAGCGCAAGAACAATCCGTTCAAGAACTGGAAAATTACGAATGAGGATTGGAGGAACCGGGAGAAATGGGACAAGTATGTGGAGGCTGTCGAGGAAATGCTCGATAAAACAAACACGGACTACGCTCCATGGATTCCTGTCGAGGGGAACTATAAATGGTATGCACGGGTGAAAGTCATAAAGAAAATCGTGAAGGCAATGGAGGAAAAGCTGGAACAAGTGCAATAAAGGGGAAAGTATTGCGCCTTTACGCACTGCATGATAAATTAGTGTCATAAAATATTCACAAATAGAGAGCAGCGGTGAGTGGAATGATTGAAACGATGGAACCACAGGAGGGTTTGCACAGTAGAACCGTACCTGTTTCTGCCGGCGTGATGTACCGCCGGCTTGAGGTATTTGCCGGACAACTTGCAAAGGCCGGTGATACAAGAAATCAAGCGAGGGCGGAACAGCTCCTTGATAAGCTGCGCAAAAAGGAATACACGGTTGCATTCTGCGGCCATTTCTCGGCAGGAAAATCGAGCATGATTAATGCGTTAATGGGAAGTGAGGTGCTGCCTTCCAGCCCAATCCCAACAAGCGCGAATGTCGTCAAAATTAAAACGGGGAAAAAAGGCGCCCGCATCATTATGAAGGACGGGAGCGCCATTGACTTCGGGGAGGATTATGATTTAACCGAGCTGAAAAAGTATGCGGTAAACGGAAACGAAGTTGAGACGATTGAGGTGTACCATCCTTCTAACCTGTTGAATATGCCGATAAGCATTATGGATACACCGGGCATTGATTCGACAGACGATGCCCATAAAGTGTCTACGGAGTCTTCGCTCCATCTTTCCGATGCGGTACTGTACGTGATGGATTACAACCACGTACAATCTGAAGTTAATTTTCAGTTTACGAAAACGCTAAAGGACTGGGGAAAGCCTGTTTATCTCGTCATTAACCAGATTGATAAGCATGTAGATTTTGAATTGAGCTTCGAGCAGTACAGGCGCAGTGTCGAGGAAGCGTTCAGCCACTGGGATATTAAGCCGGATGGCATTTACTTTACTTCATTGAAAGATGCAGCCCATCCTGAGAATGAATGGCAGGAGCTGCTTGCGAAACTGGGGGACATGTTTAGCCAGAAAGAATCCTTACTTGTCCCGAGCGTGATGAATTCGGCTATGTATTTAGTAGAAGAGCACCGGAAATTTCTGCGGGAACAGACGGCCGAAGAACAGGCTGAATGCGAACGTATTTTACAGGCGTCAGGCATTGAAAACGTTCCTGAGGTATACCGCACGCTGACAGAACGGCTTGCATCCATCCAGGCCCCCGCCCGCCTAATGGAAGAGGAAGCGAAGCAGGAATTGCAGAACATCCTGGATAATGCTCCCCTTGTGCCGTTTGCAACACGCGAACTGGCCCGCCTATTTCTTGAGAGCAGGCAGCCGGGATTTAAGGTAGGATTTCTGTTTTCATCCGGCAAGACGAAAGAAGAACAGAGCAACCGCCTGGCGGCTCTATATGAAGACTTATGCGAAAAAGCTTCCGCACACCTTGAATGGCATAGCAAGGAATTGCTGCGGAAACTTCCGGAAAAGTACGGTTATGATGACACTGCTTACCAGCAGCGGGTAATGGATATGACGGTCGCTTTTTCACCTGAACTGCTCACAGACACGGTTAAGCCTGGTGCTGTAACAAACGGGGAGTACATTCTAAACTATGCTAAAGACGTAGCGGATAAAATAAAAAGCTTATACCGGCGCGCCGCACTTACTATCGTGGATGAAGCCGTTCATGCCATCAGAGAGAAGTCTCTCCATGAGGAGAAGGAGATTAAGCGGGAACTTGCGGCAATGGAAAAAGAAAAAGCCGCCTATGAAGCAATCTCTTCCCTCCAGGAGCAGGAGCAAAGCGCACTCCGGCGTTTGACGCTCACGCTTACCGAAGGGATAGCCGGAGAAGAAGCCGCATCCCTGCCCGGGTACGAGGAGGAACCGGTTGAACGATTGGAGAAATCTGCTCCTGTGCTGTCCCGCACCGCGTCTGCTCGCAAAGGAATTGTGATGGAGCGGCAGGAAGAAGGGCGCAGGGATGTAAACGCTTCTTATTCTTCTGCTATTAACAAGGATTACAGGGGCCACCTTCTCAAGGCATCTTCACTGCTGCGCAGCGGGTCGGCCATGATCAAGGAAGTTCCCGGCCTGGCAGGAGCGTCCGCAGCGATGCATGCGCGTGCGGAAAGGCTGGAGCAGAACCGGTTCACCGTTGCCTTATTCGGGGCGTTCAGTGCCGGAAAATCTTCATTTGCCAATTCTCTGATGGGAGATTTAATTCTGCCTGTGTCACCGAACCCGACAACGGCGGCGATTAATAAAATTCTTCCGCCGGATGATAACAATCCGCATGGAAGCGTAAGGGTACGATTAAAAAATCATAAGGATGTTACGGACGATGTCATCCAATCGCTTGAAGTGTTCGAATTAACAGGGCAAACGGTGCAGGATGCCATTAGCGAGGCGCAAAAGATCGACCCGAAAGAAATTCACCCGGCTGCGAAGCCGCATTACAGCTTTTTGCGTGCGGTGCAAAGAGGGTATGCCGCTATTGAAGAGCAGCTTGGACAGGATTTGATCGTTGGATTGAAGGAATTCCAGGAGTTCGTGGCCCAGGAGGAAAAAGCGTGCTTTGTCGAGTGGATTGAGCTTTACTATGACTGTCCGCTAACGCAGCAGGGAATTATTCTTGTCGATACACCGGGAGCGGATTCGATCAATGCCCGTCATACGGGGGTTGCGTTTGAATACATTAAGAATGCGGATGCGGTCTTGTTCGTGACGTACTATAATCATGCATTCTCTCATGCGGACAGGGAGTTTCTCATTCAGCTTGGCCGTGTAAAAGATACGTTTGCGATGGACAAAATGTTCTTTATCGTGAACGCGGCGGATTTGGCCCATTCCCAGGAAGAATTGGACGGCGTTATCGACCATGTGAAACAAAACCTTGCCACATGCGGCATAGCGCAGCCGAGAATTTATCCTGTTTCCAGCCAGACGGCCCTTCTGGCAAGAATGGAGGAGCGAGGCCGTTTATCCGCCTCAGCAGAACAGATTTATCGCAAACGCCTGGGAATTTCCGAGAGCGATAAGCTGCCGCATACAGAGAGAGCCTTGCGTTTCTCCGGCCTGCACTATTTTGAGGAGCAATTTATTGCCTTTACGCTGGATGAACTCACGCAAATGGCCATGCGTTCCGCGTTTGCTGAGGTATCCCGTACACTGGATACGCTAAAAGAACTTATTGCTGCCGCGCATCAGGACTCGGAAACACGCAGCAGGCAGCTCAAAAAGGCGCAGCGCGAACAAGAAAACGCACTCGAAGCGATCCGGCTGCTGGATGCACAGGTAGAAATTCAAACGCTGGAGAACGAAATTAAAGAACTCGTTTATTACGTGAGACAGCGGGTAATGCTCCGCTTCAGCGAAGGCTTCCGCCATTCGTTCAATCCATCGACACTGCAGAATGACGGGCGAAGCATACAGAAGATGCTGTCAGCCAGCCTCGATGAGTTGTCGCGTTTCTTCGCGTTTGATTTGGCCCAGGAAATGCGTGCAACCGCGCTGCGGGTGGAAAAATTCATGGCGCGTACAGGGAATAAGCTCATTGAGAAAATGAACGCGCGAATGGCGGTCGAACAATTCGAACTGCGCCCATGGGAGCAGCCTGCCTATGAAACGCCGGAGTTCAGCAGCGCCTTTCCGGCAGGCTCCACTTCCGAACTTAAGGGGCCGCTCAGCCTGTTCAAAAATCCAAGGCATTTCTTTGAGCAGGGGGGGCAGGACAAAATGAGAGAGGAATTGGAACACCGTTACCAGGTGCCGGTCCAGGCGTATGTGGATAACAGCCAGCAGAGACTGCATGCGTTCTATGTTCCGGCCTTTACGGATCGGGTGCATGCCGAAAAAATCCGGGCGGCAAATGAAGTGCAGGAGCACTTTGCCGGACTTCTTGCGGTGCTCGGTACACAAATCGATATCGACGGGCTGCAATCGATTCGGGAAGAACTCGTTTTACAGCTAAGCCGCACCATCGAGGAAACAAAGTTCTCCTAAAATGACAATATTTCTCGCAAGCCCTCCATTTTTTTACTATAATAAAAATGGGGATGCAACAGAGTTTATTAAATGACATGGTGGGTGAATGAGGATGAAAATTGTTGAAACAAATTTAGTGGGACAGGAATTTCCTTTCGACTTGCTCGACAGTGTACTGCATGAAATCGGATTTAATCGCGGCTCCATGTTCGAGTATGACTGGGCAGCCTATGACTACACACTGAAAAGCTCGAAAATCGATGAGTACATGTATCTTCGTATTTTTACCCGTGCTACAGCTGGCGTCATTGAGCGCAGCCATTGCACTGTCATGATTTCCGACGTTTTTATTACGGGTGCCAGATACCATGAAGGACTGGATTACAACAAGGAAATCGATAGGAATAGCATCGACCGTTCCCGTGAATTGGTCAGAGAAGTTGCCAACCGGCTAAAAGTAACAGAGAAAGTTGAAATCAATATGCGGGATGCAAGCGCCGCAGACTGTGAAGTGCGCAGCGGTGTTCGCCCTGTCTAAGACAAACCTCGATAGCAAGACCCTCCGGTGTAACAATCGGAGGGTCTTGCTGCTGTTATTGTGTTTTTTTGTTCGAAAACTCTCCACATGACTTTTCTATTGCAGTTGACTACGATAGAAAAGAAATAGGGAAAAGGGGAGAGGGAAATGAAAAAAAAGCCGGGGTTCTGCCCCGCTTTCTTACTCGTATTGCTGCTTACAATGACGGCTTGCAGCGGGGGCAGCGGGCAGGAAGAGCCCTTGGCCGCCGCTGGAATGGGGATCGAATTGAAGCTGCCGGATCACGTCCAATCGGGTCAGAAGGCTGAATATATCGTGAACATTAGGAAGGGTGACCGCCCTGTCGCCGGTGCGCAGGTCGTCGTTAACCTTGAGATGGCTGCCATGGACCATGGAAAAAACGGATTTCGTGCCATAATGACCGAACCCGGACAATATAAAGGACAGGCAGTTCTGCCCATGGGCGGTGAATGGATTGCCTATGTAAAAGTAAAGAAAGCCGGGCAGGAACAGACAAAGAAGTTCCCCTTCAAAGCATCTGGAGATATGCTTTCTCCGCACGAGATGAAAGCGAAAGGGCTAAATGAAGACGGAGCTTTAAAGAACGCGGATTTCTAAAGAGGAAGGGTATAGAAAAAGGAGCATCCCATGCAAGGGTGCCCCTTTTCAGTATATCCGGATCATAAAGCAGATGTTAAGTTAATGAACTGCTGAAAACATTAATTCCATATTCGCGGTCGAGCATCGTATCGTACGCTTTTTCGGTCCAATCGTCGTTTAAAGAAGCAGCGTTTGCTTCTTCAGCCAGCATCGGTTCAACGGCTCTTCTCTGTTGTGGCCCCCTTCTCGAAATCGGCCTGTTCATTTCTTCCACAGGGTTTCTTGAAGAATAGCCTCCACACAACTCGATGATTTCATCCCAGTTGGCAAAACTCATTTTCATTCGTTCTCCCTTCTTTTTGAAATCGTGGCATTGAGTTTATTATTTTGAGCAAGAAGTCGGCAGGCTGGCCTCCTCTCCGCCTATTTTCTACTCATTATATATGAAAAGCAGATTAAATCCAATCATTTTCGGAATATTCATATTCCGGCAGAGGAAGGCCACTGTGAGAGAGTGAAGCTTAGGAGCGTCCGCTGCTTGCCGGATATGATTTCTAAGAACCCCATTTTCTTTTCCTGGTTTATTTCGAAGTGGTGCTTGCGGCGAAGGAGAATTTCATCTTCTTTTATTTCATGAAAAATATTTTCGTTATCATCAAAAAATAAAATTGTTCTTGTTGTATAACATGTAGCATAGCTTCGCAGTACTGTACATGGTCCCTGGTGAATTCGATCCCATCCAAAATACCCGAGCGCCGTTTGCTGGTGCTTTTGCCGGTAAGCGGAAAGAGGGATAACAGAAATATAGATTGGCGAACTTCTCTTTTGTTCATATAATAATTGAGAAACCCGGTTCATTTCTTGTAAATCACGCGTAAGATTTATAAAGCGGATAGAAGGGGGCATACGGACGCAGCTCCTCAATATGTTTTTGTATTAGTATTGCCGTCCGCCTTATCTGCCAAACATATATAGATTAAGAAAGCGTGATTGAAAAGTAAGAATCTTTAAACATTGTGGACTAGCAGAAATAATACTAGGTTAGTTGTAACAAATTTGTTACAATTGCTGTAAAGGGAAGAGAAAATTTAAAGGTTGGAGGGTTTTTTATGCCGGAGACGCAACTGAAAGAAATATGCGAAGAGTCTTATAACAGACTAAAAAAAGTGTGCATGGAATTAGAGAAGTTTTTAAACTCAACTACTTTGGCTGAAATCGTTAAAACCTCCCCGGACCCGGAAGAATACGAAGCCTATTACCGGAACTATCTTTCTGATTTCCGTCATTTGCTAGTGAACGGTGAAAACGCTTACGAAAGGCTAGGCATTTGCCTGCGCCGGGCAACGTTCAATAAGGAATTTGCGGAAGAAGCGCTTTACCTTGTTTACCACACGTGCGTGAATTTGTTTTTTTACCCGAAAGGCGAAGTGTATGAAGAAGACGGGCGCAATTCATACACAGGACGTGACGCTATTATTTTCCATAAAGAAGTCTCCCCAGAAATTAAATCCTTAACCCTTGCTTTATCCAAAGTGTTTGAATACTTGCGTGATGAACTGCAGTATTATGAGACAGACTATGTAACGATGAAACGAATGAGCGCTGTTCATTAAACAGAACAGGCATGTAATAAATCCCCTGGCTATCAAGATGATGGCCAGGGGATTTTTTGTTTTGCATAGAGAGGATTACCTTAGGAAGAGGTGGCGAAGCCAGGAAAAAAATCCGCCATTTGCTACGGGTGCGGGGGGCTGCCCGGTATCCCTTGTCCGCGGGACCCCTGCCATCTCAAGCGCGCGTGATACATCGATGATCCCGTACCCGTATTGCTGATCCCAGCCTGCATCGCCTGCGTCGTGGGCGGACGTACGCATCACCTTCATTACTTGCTCATTCGTTAATGTCGGATTTGCAGAGCGGATGAGGCCCGCAAGGCCGGCCGCATGCGGGCATGCCATTGAAGTTCCGGATAGGGCAGCGTAGTCGCTCATGATATAGGTGCTTGGGATGTCGACTCCGGGGGCGGCAATATCAACCTGCGATCCGTAATTGGAGAAACTGGCACGCTTTCCGCCGGAATCAACAGCGGCGATGCTCATCACTTCCGGATAGGCTGCCGGATAGCTTGGCTGGGCCGTATTATCGTTGCCGGATGCCGCTACCATGACGACGTCTTTGCTGTACGCGTACCGAATGGCATCGTGCAATGCGTTCGAGGGATGGTAATTTCCCACGCTCATGTTAATAACGCTCGCCCCGTGGTCGGTTGCCCATATAATTCCCTGGGCGATGTCCAGAGAGGATCCGCTTCCATCCGCTCCGATTCCTTTTACCGCCATTATCCTACTGTTCCAGTTTATCCCCGCAACGCCTTCCCCATTGTTTGTCCGGGCGGCTATAATTCCTGCGACATGGGTGCCGTGGCCGTTGTCGTCATCCGGGTTATTGCTTCCGTTCAGTACATTGTACCCCTGAACAAGTTTTCCCTGAAATTCAGGGTGCCGCATATCGACCCCTGTGTCGACGGTTGCAATAATGACATTAGGGCTCCCTTTATTGATATCCCAGCCTCTTTCCGCATTAATCATCGGCATGTTCCATTGATAATTTGGGTACAGAGTGTCGTTAGGAACCGTATTTGGCAGAAGGAGGAAGTTAGGCTCCGCAAAAACAACGTCTTTTCTCTTTGAGAAAAAGGAGATTAAGTCATCTGTGGACCGGGTATTTGATTTGAAAATAAAGGTATTGTTGTGCCGGTCTTTGTCCCAGCCGTCGATTTGCCGCAGAATGGACGCGAGTTCATCCGCCGAAGGGGAGTGGTTAAACTTTACGGTTACTTCCCGCTTCATATAATGGCTTTTGCTTTTGCTGTTATGGTGGATTGTAACAATGTGATCGCTGTTATCGAGCTTATTCCGGGCTTCATCGACCTGCCTGATATTGTTTATTTTCGTAAAGTTCGCCTTTACCTGTGTTCCCTGAGCCGCCGGGGGTGCTGTTCTGGGCGATGGCGCCTGCCCTCTTTCCGGTCTGCCAAAAAAGGCGAAAAGTGCAAACAGGACAACAAGCCCTCCCGCCCCATACTTTATAAACCTGTTCATCTGATTTCCTCCTGGCCCTTATGTCTGTATAGTTATAGAGTTTCAATGGCGGAACAATTGTATGAAAGGTTATTTTTTACATGCCTGTTTCTGCAGGCGGCTTCTGTTTTAAAAAAATCGAAAAAAATTATAATCTTTTGAAGGTAATACACATTTCCTGTCGAAATAATCGTATAATGTGTTGTATAACAATTCTCTTTACTGACAAACAGAATTCCCACAGAAGGAATGGAAAACATTAGGATGGAGGTAGGGCAATGGCTACAAAAGAGAAACCACAGGACATTATGCTGTTGGACGATTCAGCAAACCTGAAGAGCTACGATGAGGCTGTACTAAACATGGATTGGAAAGAAATAGAGAAACAATTTTCCTGGCATGAGACTGGAAAAGTCAACATTGTATATGAAGCGATTGATCGCCATGTCGATAACGGAAACGGGGACAAGGTAGCCCTTTTTTATACAGATGGCGAAAGGGATGAACAGTATACGTATGCGCAGCTGCGCCAGCTCTCGAGCCAGTTTGCGAATGGACTCCGTTCACAGGGCGTGCAGAAAGGGGATCGCGTTTTCATTTTTATGCCCCGCAGCCCGGAGCTTTTTATTGCGCTGCTCGGAATCGTTCGGATGGGAGCCATTGCCGGTCCCTTATTTGAAGCGTTTATGGAGGATGCTGTTAAAGACCGCTTGCAGGATAGCGGAGCGGTTGCTGTCGTCACAACACCGGGGCTGTTATACCGGATTGCGGCAGATGCACTTCCCGATCTAAAGCACGTTATTCTTGTCGGGGCCCAGGAGAAGACGGCACCGAATCAATTGTTGTATGAGGAATTGCTAAATATTTCTGATGAATATACGATTGAGTGGGTAGACAGGGAAGATGGACTGCTGCTCCACTACACATCCGGGTCAACCGGAAAGCCTAAAGGCGTGTTCCAGGTGCACGATGCAATGATTCACCAGTATTTATCCGGTAAATGGGTGTACGATTTGCGGGAAGGCGACGTATACTGGTGTACCGCTGATCCGGGCTGGGTAACGGGCACCTCGGGCGGTATGTGGGCGCCATGGCTGAACGGCGTGAGCATCGTGCTGCGCGGAGGGCGTTTTAAGCCGGCTGAGTGGTATGCGACGCTTGAGAAATATAAAGTAAATGTATGGTTTAGTGCCCCGACCGCGCTCCGTATGCTGATGGGTGAAGGGGATGAATTGCCAAAACGATTCGATCTTTCCCACTTGCGCCATGTTCTTTCGGCTGGGGAGCCGTTAAACCCGGAAGTCATTCGCTGGGGACTCGATGTGCTTGGACACCGGATTCACGACAATTGGTGGATGACGGAGACCGGATCGACGATGTGTGCGAATTACCGCTCGATGCCGATTCGGCCGGGTTCCATGGGCAAGCCGCTGCCGGGCATAAAGATGGCTGTTGTCGATGATGAAGGAAATGAACTTCCGCCCAATAGAATGGGCAACCTCGCGATTATGCCGCCATGGCCGGCAATGATGAGGAAAATTTGGAACAACCCGGAAAAATATGAGGAATACTATATGACAGGCTGGTACATGTCAGGGGATTCTGCATATAAAGATGAAGACGGCTATTTCTGGTTTGAGGGGCGCGTAGACGATGTGATTAACACATCGGGCGAGCGGGTTGGCCCTTTTGAAGTAGAAAGCAAGCTGGTGGAGCATCCTTCCGTTGCGGAAGCGGGCGTAATCGGTGTGCCGGATCCGGTGCGGGGCGAAATCATTAAAGCGTTTATTACGCTTCGTGCCGGGTTCGCGGAAACGGAAGAACTGAAGGAAGAAATCCGTATCTTCGTTAAGGAAAGGCTTGCCGCGCATGCAGCGCCCCGCCAGATTGAGTTCAGGGATAAACTGCCGAAAACCCGTTCAGGCAAAATTATGCGCCGTGTCCTGAAGGCCTGGGAGCTTGGTCTGCCGACCGGTGATTTATCCACAATGGAAGAGTAAGGAAGGAAAAAAGAAAGTTCAGTCCACTTGCCTTTCCCTTCCGCGAGGAGGGGGGACTGTCCGCTCCACCTCCCTGCGAGCAGCGCCCACCAAACATCTGGGTAGCTCGGGGAGGGAGACAATGGTGGGCTTCTTCTGCTCTCCGGGAGGTTCCGCTGGGCCCAGAAGGCCGGTCTGCGTGGACTGGCCCTTCCTTTTTTCTGACGCTTCTGACCTTGCGGTCTTTTTCTCTATTACATTAAATCGTCATATATTTTCCTCGACTTTGGAACCTTACGGTCCCATGGCAGGAACAAAAAAAGGGAGAGGAATGCCAGACGTTCCTCTCCCTTTTTTTAGTTCTATAGAGCGAGCTTCGGCTCAGGCAAATCCCGATTCCTGCTGGCGCAGCAAATGCATGGTCTTTATGTAGCTCTCTAAAGCGTGCAGCGTCTGTATCCCCCGCTGCTCCAGTTCGTCCAGGAAATGAAGGAACAGGCGGGCTGTCATAAGAGCGTCTCCGAGCGCTGTATGGCGCCCCTCGACCTGAATCCCGTATTCTTGCAGGAGCACATCAAGATTATGGCTGGAATTCGACGGAAGTAAATGATAGGCAAGCGCCATCGTATCGATCGTTGGATTGTAAAGTTTTGTTTTGCTTATCCGTTTTACTTGCTGTTGATAAAGTTAAGATCAAAATCTGCACAGTGGGCAACGAGATAATAATCCTTGATGAAATGGAGAAATTTATGCAGGATCGGAAGGGCGGACGGAGCGTCTTCCACATCTTTGTCTAAAATTCCGGTAATTTCACTGACAATCGGCGGAATGGCTCTTCCCGGGTAAATCAATTCATGAAAGCTCCTGTTCTCAACGATTCGCCCGTTTTCAATGACAACAGCTCCGATCGAAATCAATTCATCTCCAGCGTACGGGTGAAATCCGGTCGTTTCCGTATCGAAAATAACAAAACGCATGGCTTTCAGGTACTTATCTCTGTATTGCCGCTCCTTAACCTGCGCTGCCATCTTCTGGATGTCATTGATTAATTGGGGATCGAACTGCGGCTTTTCTTTGTAGAAACTCGCGGCGATGTGTTTGATGTACTTGCCCAGCGGAAAAGAGCACATTCGTTTCACATCCTTCTCTAATCGTATAATAGCGCAAAGTATATATAATGTACATACTATTTTAAAAATTTAGACTGCATTTGATTTGTTGACGTTCCTTACTAATACTTGTACGATAGGAATAATTATAAATGTGACCACTAGGGGGGCTTTTAAGCTGAGAGAAGCGTGCGCTTCGACCCTTGGAACCTGATTCGGGTAATACCGGCGTAGGGAAGTGGATGAGGTCGCTGTTATTTTTAACCCGCGCCACTTCCAACCCAGGGAGTGGCGTTTATTTTTGGCAGATAAGGCAAACAACGAAGGTGGAGAGAGCCATTCTTACAGTAAATCATATTTCTTATCATTATCCCGGTTCAAGGGATCTGATTCTGTCTGACGTTTCCTTCACTGTGAGGAAAGGGGAATTTGTTTCGCTCATCGGTGCCAGTGGATCCGGAAAGAGTACGATATTTAGGCTTCTCTCGGGTCTGGCGGATCCGGATGAGGGAAGTATTTCAATTGAAGGGGCCGAGCATGGGAGCAGGTTGGGAAGTGTTGCATTAATGCCGCAGAAAGATTTGCTTCTTCCATGGAGAACGGTGCTTGAAAATGTACTGCTGCCGGT
The DNA here is from genome assembly GCF_001015055.1 of Aneurinibacillus tyrosinisolvens. GTDB lineage: Bacteria > Bacillota > Bacilli > Aneurinibacillales > Aneurinibacillaceae > Aneurinibacillus_A > Aneurinibacillus_A tyrosinisolvens. Next base: position 98,834 of record NZ_BBWZ01000008.1, read on the forward strand.
CGAGATTTCCGGGAAAGATCGGGGGCTAAAGAAGGAACAGGCGAGGGAATGGCTCGAACGCTTCGGGCTCAAAGATTACGTGCACCGTTATCCCTCCCAGCTTTCCGGGGGAATGAGGCAGCGCGTGGCTTTTCTTCGCACAATGATGACGGGGGCTGAATTGCTCCTGCTGGATGAGCCGTTTGGAGCCCTTGATACGCTGACGAGGCAGGAGATGCAGACATGGCTGCTCACAATCTGGGAGGAATTCAGGAAAACGGTTGTGTTCATTACGCATGACATAGAGGAAGCCGTTCTCTTAAGCGATAAGGTTCTTGTCCTGTCCGCGAATAAAAGAAACAGTGGGAGTATAACTGAAGAAATCTGCAGGGAGATTACGATCCCTATGGAGCGGCCCCGGCGTCATGAGCTTGTATTTGAACCCGAGTTTATTGCATACCGCCGTTTGTTGAGCGGGTTCATTGGACCGGTGTCCGGCGGCCAAAGAGGGGAAGCAGGATGATGAGAAGGGTGAGAGCGTATTGGCCTGCCTTTGCCTTCTTTCTTGGAATCGTAGCCGTATGGGAGTTTTTCGCCCGAACCGGCGCTGTACCTGCTTTTATACTGCCTGCTCCTACCCAAATAATTGACGCGGTGGTGAGGTACAGCGGCCAGTTATTCGGGGTTCACCTGGCTGCCACGCTGGAAGAGGTTTTTCTGGGGCTCGTACTGTCGATCCTTCTCGCGGTTGGGGTGGCTGTCGCTATGTTTTTCTTCCCGGCAGCGGAAAAGATGCTGTATCCGTCCCTCATTGTTTCACAGACCATTCCTTTAATCGCCATCGCGCCTGTGTTCGCCCTCTGGTTCGGCTATACGCTGTGGTCCAAGGTGGCGGTTGTCGTATTGATCTCCTTCTTTCCACTTGTTGTCAATTTATACGACGGGTTAAAGGCTGGAAGTACAGAAGTGGTTGATTTACTGCGAACGATGGGAGCGACTCGCTGGCAGATTTTTCGAAAAGCACAAGTTCCGATGGCGCTGCCCTCCTTTTTCTCAGGATTAAAAATAGCGGCGGTTTTCAGTGTAACAGGAGCAACGATTGGAGAATGGCTTGGAGCGGAGCAAGGGCTTGGCTATTTCGGCCGGCGAATGTCTTCCACATTACGCGCGGACGGTGTGTTCGCTTCCGTGCTCATTCTCTCATTGCTCGGTATTGTTATGTTCCTCCTTATTTTTTTACTGGAGAGACGATGGTTGCACATAAAAAGAAAATAACTGGGGGTTTATTGATGATGAAAAGAGGCTGGAAGTTGAGTGTTATTTTTGTTTTATTCGCTTCTCTTATGCTGGCGGGATGCGGACAAAAGCAAGCACAGGATCAGGGGCAGGAGAAAGGCGCATCCTCTCCTGTGAAAAAAGAAAAATTAACGATTATGCTCGACTGGTATCCGAATGCTGTTCACTCTTTCCTTTATACTGCGATGAAGAAAGGCTACTTTGCGGCGGAAGGAATCGACCTTCAAATCCAAATGCCGGCGGAAACAAACGATCCTCTGCGCATGGCTGCGGCCAATAAAGTCGATCTTGCCTTTACCTACCAGCCGGAAGTCGCCATTGCCCGGGGAGAGGGTGTGAACGTGAAATCGATCGCAGCGGTCGTACGTCACCCGCTGAATACGGTTCTTGTGCCTGCGGGCAGCGCGGTTAAAACACCAAAGGATTTAGCTGGAAAGAATGTCGGGTATCCTTCCGTTCCGCTTGATGAAATCATCATTAATACAATGATGAAGAAAGACGGGGCAGACGAAAAACAGGTGAAAATGACAGACATCGGATTCGATATTATCCCGGCCATTGCTACGAAGCGGGTGGATGCCGTCATTGGCGGTTACATTAACCATGAACAAATTCTTCTGGATAAACAGGGGGTTCCTGTTCGCAGCATCCCGCTGACTAAATACGGAGTACCGGATTATTATGAACTTGTCATTGTAACAAGTGACAGCACAGCGAACGAGAAGAAAGATTTGCTTCGCCGTTTCTGGAAAGCAGCGGCGAAAGGACAGCAGGAAGTTGCACAGAATAAGGCAGAAGGATTGGCAAATCTTCTTGAAAACCAGAAACAGGAATTTCCGCTTGAAAAAGATGTAGAGGAAAAAAGTTTAAATATCCTTCTTCCGCTTATGTCTGATAACGAAAGCCAATTTGGAAGCCAAAGCGAACAAAAATGGCAGGAAGTAATAAACTGGCTCAAAGAGAAGAAACAGGTTAAAGGGGAAATTGCGGCGAAAGATTGTTTTGTTACAATGGAGTAAACCGAGATAGGAGAGAGTCAGATGGCAGTTTATAAAGCATTAACGATCGCGGGTTCGGACAGCGGCGGCGGAGCGGGAATACAGGCAGACTTGAAAACCTTCCAGGAACTTGGCGTATACGGCATGTCCGTACTAACCGCACTGACAGCACAAAATACAAGAGGAGTACACGGTGTAATGGCGGTGCCGCCTGCATTCGTAGAGCAGCAAATAGATGCCGTTCTGTCTGATTTGGGAACGGATGCAGTAAAGACGGGGATGCTATTTGATAGCGCCATTATTGAAACAGTAGCACGGAAGCTAAGAGAATATCATGTTCCTAATTATGTGCTTGACCCGGTCATGATTGCCAAAGGGGGTGCCTCCTTACTGTTGGATGAAGCCGTTGCCGCGGTAAAGGATCAACTTCTTCCGCTTGCTACCGTTGTAACACCAAACATTCCGGAAGCAGAGGTACTTACTGGCCTAAAAATTGAAACAGTGGAAGATATGAAGGAAGCAGCACGGGTGCTGCTTCGCCTTGGGGCGCAAAACGCTGTGGTCAAAGGCGGGCACGGCACAGGCAGCCAGGTGACAGACGTGCTGTATGACGGGGAGCGGTTTGTTGAATTAACGGAAGCGAGATTTGATACTCCGCACACACATGGAACAGGCTGTACGTTTGCCGCCGCCGTAACGGCCGGGCTGGCAGCCGGCAAAACCGTAGAAGAAGCGGTATCGCAAGGGAAAAGCTTCATTACAGCAGCCATTTGCCACCCGCTGGGCATTGGGAGTGAGCACGGTCCCACAAACCACTGGGCATACAGGGCAAACAACAAATAAGCACGAGTAGGCGAGAAAAAAGTGACGGGGCGCCCCGTCACTTTTTTACTGGTGTCTTTGTTTTTTCGACCGCTTCTCTAAGCGCTCTTAGTTCAGTAAGGATATCGTCATCCAGTCGTTCGTCCAGCTTTTCTACCTTCTCCTCAAGCTGGATAACGAGTTCGGCAACCCGGGCGATTTCATTTTTATTTGGGATGTTGTTCTCGTAGAGTACTTGATCGGCCATTTTCTTATACTGGTCTTGTGAGTAAAAAAACCACTTCTGGTATTCCCCCATTAAGGCCGAATATTCATTTGTCTTTACCCAATCATCCATTGACTTTCCCCATGTTTTTTCCATCATGTCATACCAGCTTTTCCACATCTGGACCGGATCGAATGTTTGATCAGACAGCATATGAATCCCTCCTGTTCTCTAATTCCTCTCTTTATCTATATTAATTGCAGCAGGGAAAATATACAAATAGATTGCAAAAAAAAATTAAATTATAGGAATTTTCCCGGTTTCGTTCTCGTATAGTAGAACGGATATAACAAAACAGGGGGGAGTAAAGCGTGGAAAATCGCAGAGAGGCAATTGCGAAGGATAAAGCTGGAGTAGAAGGCACGCCGAAAACTCTGCTTGTGCCCTGTGTTTTGCTTTTGCTCCGGAAAGTGAGTGTGCACGGGTATCAAATCATACAGGAACTCGTTGATTTCGGCTTTTCTTCTATTGATCATGGATACGTATATCGTATTTTACGGCAATTAGAAAATGATAACCTTGTAAATTCACACTGGGAACTATCGACCGGCGGCCCGCCTAAACGGATTTATTCTATAACTTCGGCTGGAAATGAGTACCTGGACATGTGGTCCACTACGCTCGAAAAATATCAATATACACTTTCTCGCTTTTTTAGCATGTATGAGCGTGTTCTCTTTCCAGATCAGGTAGAGCAGGAAGAAATGAAAAAAAATGTATAATTTCGCAACTTTTTTCGACAACATAAGATAAAATAGGGCAAAAGTATGGAATTAAATAGGACCAAAGTATAAGATATAGGTGATTGTCTATACATCTGGGGGGATAAACTTGTTGCAGCGATTTAATGATGTATCCATTCGGCTAAAGCTTACCATCACCATCCTTATTATCACGCTCATCCCGTTAATGGCTGCCGGATTTTTAAGCTATCGTTCGGCCTACAACAGCGTATATGAGATGACGGTGCAGGATCTGAAGTACATTACTGCCGTTAAAGGAAAAGAGCTGGCGCCTTTTGTAAAAGAGGGGGAATCCGGAACAGCAGCTTCGAGCCGGATTGCTGCGATTGTAAACGATGTGAAAGAAAACTATTATGGGTCTAATGGATTACAGGGGTACGCGTATATTATTGACAGAAACGGAACCGTTCTCTATCACCCGGATTCAAAAACGGCGGGCACTTCCATAGCGAAAGAGAAGTTTGCCCAGGACATCCTGCAGCAAAGGACAGGCTATCTGACTTATATGTGGAAGGGAGAAGAGAAGATTGCGTCTTTTGCTGAGCTGCCGAATGGCTGGGAACTTGTTGTCGGCAGTTACATGAAGGACATGATGAAACCGCTTTACGTTATTCGTACAGAGATGTTTGTCATTAGCTTACTGGCATCCGTGCTGGCCCTCGTTGCAGGTTATTTTATCGTAAACAGGCTGACAAGGCCGATGAGAGACCTGGTCGGTGCAATGGAGAAGGCGGAAGCCGGGGATGTTACTGTCTACGTAGAGCCTGATTCACGCGATGAAATCGGAAAGCTTACCGATATTTTTAATCAGATGATTACCCAGTTCCGCAACATGCTCAGGCAGGTGCATGAGGTATCCGAACAGGTAGCCGCTTCTTCTGAACAGCTTACGGCGAGCGCACTTGAGAGCACCCGTGCATCCGAACAAATTTCCGTTGCGGCACAGGAAATCGCATCGGGCTCAGAAGGACAGATGGAGAGTGTAGACAAGACAACAAGGGCGCTGCATGGGATGGGAAGCAGCATGAAGGAAATTGCAAGCAAAATCCTGGCCGTAGAGCATGATTCCACGATCGCGACGAATTACGCCCATAATGGCGAAGCTTCTCTCAAGAAGGTCGTCTGGGAAATGAACGATATTTCACAGAAGGTAAGCGATACCGAACAACAAATCCGTGAGCTTGGAAACCGATCGGAGTCCATAAAAGGAATTATTAGGACGATTCATGAGATCAGTGAACAAACAAACCTGCTTGCACTTAATGCGGCAATCGAAGCTGCGCGTGCAGGTGAGCAGGGAAAGAGCTTTGCTGTTGTAGCTCAGGAGGTTCGTAAACTGGCTGAACAATCCGGAAATTCAGCAGCTGAAATTGCTGTGCTTATCTCCGATATTCACGCGAAAATCGGGATGGCTGTTGTATCGATGTCCGAAAGCAGCCAGGCAGTAAGCGAAGGCCGTGCGGTTGTTGAAAATGCGGGCAGCGCGTTTTCAAATATTTTAAAGGCGATCGATGATGTGAATAAACAAATTGCGAAGGTTACAGCTTCCTCGGAGTTGATTTCACAACAAACCGATCAGATGGTAAAGCTTGGGGATGAAATCCACCAGTTGGCTTCCATCGCTGCTTCCGATACCCAGGAAGTGGCTGCCGCTTCGCAGGAGCAGACAGCTACGATGCAGGAGATTAATGCCGCTTCTGAAGTGCTCGCACGAATGGCGGAAGAACTTCAAACATATGTAAACCGATTTAAAATTTCATAGTGGTAGAATTCCCCCTTCAAATTCGCTAGAATTGAAGAAGAAACAGATGGGGGTGCGGAAATGGATTATGTTGAGCGCAATCGCGCTTCATTTGATAAACTGGCAAATAAAACGGGAATGAAATGGCGCCACCGAGAGTTAACCATCCAGTTTGTATCAGCCTTTCAGATGCTGCTCGGGGGCAATCGGGTACTGGACCTCGGGTGCGGTGCAGGGCATGATGCTCTCCGGCTAAAACGATATGATTTACAGGTCCAGGGTTTGGACATTAGCGAGGTTATGCTTGAGCATGCCAAGCAGCAGGTTCATGGGGTTGAGTTTATCCAGGGAGACTTCAGGCAGATTCCGACGGGGGACGGATTATACGATGGGGTATGGGCGAACGCCTCGCTTATTTACTTGACCGCGGAGGATTTGCACAGGGCGCTTGACGAAGTATGCCGTGTAATGAAGCCCGACGGAGTTTTCTTCTCCTCCTACCGGATTGGCGAGGGAGCGCAGGTAATCGATAACATTTTCTGTCAAATGTATGGCGAGCAGGAAGTCGAGCAAATCTTGCGTTCACACGGATTTAGAATTTTTGACCGGACGAGGACAGGAACCGAAGGGGAAATCTTTCTAAGCTTATATGCCATAAAACAATAAAAACCAGGAGAGATGGACAGGGAGAGCCGTCTCTTCTGGTTTTTTCTTGCTATCGCGGGAATTGTTCCTTCATGATTTTTCTTCGGCGGTTCCGGATTTCGTAGCGGTCTTTTGCTGTGCGGTAATTCCAGCGTTCTTCCTCAGTTTCGGGAAGCACCGGCGGAACCTCGATCGGCTTGTTGTTCTCATCAAGAGCGACGAACGTCAGGTAAGCCTGGGATGTAAGACGCCTCTCTCCTGTTAATAAGTTCTCCGCTTCTGCTTTGACGTAAATCTCCATCGAGGTATTATGGGTCCAGGAAACATAGCCCTCAAGGCAAATCGCTTCTCCGGTGCGAATGGGAGCAAGAAAATCAAGGCTGTCGCTGGAAGCGGTGACAACCTGGCTGCGGCAGTGGCGCATGGCAGCAATGCTTGCTACCTTATCCATATAAGCCATTACATTCCCGCCGAAAATAGTGCCGTGGTAATTTGTATCCGGGGGCAGTACGATGTCAGTCAGAACGGTACGGGATTCACTCGTTTTTTTCCTTGCAAAATAAAGTCACCTCAACTAAATAGATAAATGAATAACTAGGCCAAAACCTAATTTTATCACAAAATAGGCAAACGTCGTGGCTGAATGTCCCGGTTATGAATACAGTGTAAAAGATTCATGACAACGAGACAATTGGAGGAGGTACACGTGAATTACTATCATAATCCAATAAGTGCAGGCACTGTTTATACGGAGGTAGACGTTACCAAGTATCATTATCATATGGAAAAAATGAAGTACTATGAGCACAAATGCCATAAGCACGCCCACCACAAGAAGTGCTACAAGAAATACTACAAACATTACTGCCACCATAAAAAAATGTATCACCATTACCACAACAAATACTATCCTGGCATGCCGGCAGCCCCTGTATCACCGATAATGCAGTACCCGGTGCAAATGGCCCCTAATGTCCAGTATCCGGCACAAATGGCCCCTAATGCCCAGTACCCGATGCAAATGGCTCCCAATGCCCAGTATCCGAATGCCCAGTCCCCGGGGTACTAAAAAAGTGTCATAAATGCGCTCAACCCCACTGTACGGGGCGATCTGGCTCAAGCGGTTTTTAATAGCACATTGTTTCTAAAAAGTACCCGTTTCTGTCCGCCTGGAAAGAATGGGTGCTTTTTGTTATGTGTGTACGAGAAACTGTTTGTTTATTTTTGATGCAGGGTCTATTTATAATATATACATACCCTTTTGGAAAGGAAAGAATAGCTTGGAGATACATGCAGCGAACCAATTTATGTGGAAAATCGCATACCGGCTTGTGAGAGAGTATGCTTACACCGTTCTCCACTCGGACAGCGATTCCATTCATCTTATGCGGCATAAGGGGCGGAGCAGCCAATATGTGCAGCTGCGGCTGTGCGATTTTCTCTGGGGTGCTACTGTACACAATTATCTTGAAGAAACGGCGGCCAGGCTTGAAGGCATAAGGCAGCAAATCGGTGTAAGAACGGTAAAAGGATTTGTTGTTTTTATTATGCGGCAGCCTTTTTTAGGGGCGGCTGAAGAAACCGTGCACAAGCAGCCGGGCATAGACGAGCTTGGTATTTCTCTTTCTCCTGCAGCATACGTACCCGAAGAGCGGCAGTGGGTAACAGGGGGGCAATACACGAGTGCAGAAAGCGCTATACTGGAACGGCTCTTTACGGAGACAACGGTATCCGAAACAGATCCTCCCGCACCTTTTTGGGCAAATGAAATTGAACAGTGGGAAATTCGGAAACAAAGGGAAATCGAGGCCGTTTTTTTCTACGGAAAGCCAAGGGTAACCTACGTCTTCCTCATTCTTATCGCAACGGTGTTTATCCTCATGGAATTGAGCGGCGGCAGTCAGAATATGGATGTGCTTATTTCTTTCGGCGCCAAATACAATCCGCTCATTCAAGCGGGGGAATGGTGGCGGTTTATTACCCCTATTTTTTTGCATATTGGTTTTATGCATATTTTATTTAACGGAATGGCGCTCCATTCACTTGGTACACTTACAGAACAGCTATACGGACCGATCCGGTTTTTTTTCATCTATATGGCAGCCGGAATTTGCGGTGTGACGGCAAGCTATGTTTTTTCGCCTAATCTTTCAGCCGGAGCTTCCGGTGCAATCTTTGGCCTGTTTGGTTCACTGCTTTATTTTGGAACGCAAAACAGGCAGTTGTTTTATCGCACGCTGGGGAGCAACGTGCTGTTCGTGCTCGGGATTAATCTTGTCATTGGATTCCTTTATCCGAACGTGATTGATAATTTTGCCCACCTGGGCGGTTTGTTCGGCGGCTTCCTTAGCTCGGCGGTGGCGGGGATGCCCGGACGCCCGCGGCAGCCGGGGCAAAAGCTTGGTGCGGCTGCCCTTCTGCTTTTTCTCCTCTGGATCGGAATGCAGTCCGGCGGGTGGCAGCCTTAGAAGAAAATCTTCCCCCTTCCTGTAATGTTGATTATAATAGAAAGTGGAGAGTTATTTTACGCAAAGAAGGGGTAGGAGCAATGAACCAATTCAAAGATAGCGTTTACCAATTGATAGTGGAAACATCAACTAACTTACCGCCCGATGTACGAAAAGCAATTGCTGCCGCACGTAAACAGGAAAATGCCGGAACCCGTTCCGCTCTTTCACTTACGACCATTGCCCAGAACATCGAGATGGCTGAGAATAATATTTCCCCGATCTGCCAGGATACAGGGATGCCTACGTTTGAAATTCATACACCTGTCGGCGCTAACCAGATTGAGATGAAGAAAGCAATTCATGAAGCGATTGAGCTTGCCACAAAAAACGGCAAACTCCGTTCGAATTCAGTTGACTCGTTAACAGGTGAGAACAGCGGGACGAATCTTGGACCTGGAACACCGGTTGTTCACTTCTCCCAGTGGGAGAAGGATGAAATTGAAGTAAAGCTGATCCTTAAAGGCGGCGGATGTGAAAATAAGAACATTCAGTACAGCTTGCCTGCAGAGTTGGAAGGCCTGGGAAAAGCGGGGCGTGATTTGGATGGAATCCGGAAATGCATTCTGCACAGCGTCTATCAGGCACAGGGACAGGGCTGCAGCGCGGGCTTCATCGGCGTAGGCATCGGCGGTGACCGCACTTCAGGTTATGGGCTTGCGAAGGAACAGCTATTCCGCAAAGTAGATGATGTAAATCCAATTCCAGAACTGACTGAACTTGAGTCCTATGTAATGGACAAAGCGAATGAACTTGGCATCGGAACGATGGGCTTCGGCGGTGAGACAACCCTATTAGGCTGTAAAATCGGGGTAATGAATCGTCTTCCGGCCAGCTTCTATGTATCTGTCGCTTATAACTGCTGGGCATTCCGCCGCCAGGGAGTAACGATGGATGCAGCGACCGGCGAAATCAAGGGCTGGCTGTATAAAGAGGGAACTGTTGATCTTCATGAAGGCGTTGCCGCACCTGCTGAAACGGAAGAACGCCGCGAGGTTGTACTCCAGTACCCCATTACGGAGGAGCAAATTCGCAGCCTGAAGGTTGGAGATGTTGTTAAAATTAATGGACTGATTCATACAGGGCGCGACGCTTTCCATAAATATATGATGGATCATGACTGCCCGGTTGATTTGAACGGCGGGGTAATTTATCACTGCGGCCCGGTTATGATGAAAGACGATGCCGGTGAGTGGCACGTGAAAGCGGCAGGCCCGACAACAAGCATCCGCGAGGAACCATACCAGGCCGATATCATGAAGAAATTTGGGATTCGTGTTGTCATCGGTAAAGGCGGCATGGGACCGAAAACACTCAAAGGGCTCCAGGAGCATGGTGGTGTTTACTTAAATGCCATTGGCGGTGCCGCCCAGTACTATGCGGATTGTGTGAAAAAGGTTGAAGGCGTAGACCTCATGGAGTTTGGTATGCCGGAAGCTATGTGGCATTTGCAGGTTGAAGGGTTTACTGCCATCGTAACGATGGATTCCCACGGAAACAGCCTTCATGCGGATGTAGAAAAGAATTCTTTAGAGAAGCTAGCCGGGTTTGCCGAACCGGTGTTTAGCTAATTTTGTTGGAATACAGCAAAAAGCCAGCGTACAATTTGCTGGCTTTTTTGTCATGAACACTGGAAAAAGGGGCAAAGGTGATGAGTGTTAAAATCCCATACCGTGTGCTGGGGAAGCTGGCGTACACGATTGTTGATGCGCATAATGATATGTTGAACCACTGCGGAAAATTTGCGGGTAAACTGGCATCATGGGGGATGGCAAATGATACATGCCGTTTTGTCCGTGCCCGGCGGACCTTTTATCTGCTGTACTTGATTTTTTACAATGAACAGGTGCTGCGCGCGAGGCGGGAATCGATCGACCAGGCTTATACACTCGGATATAAGGCAGAAGAGAGCGGTATCGCTTTCCAGGATATTCTTGCTGTTGCCAATCATTATCGCAGGGCATTTATGGGTGGCATTAGAAAATTATTTCGGCAGCATGAATTGTCTGCCTACGAAAAAGCGGAAAGTGTGATTGATGAATTCATCGATCAATTCCAGCTCGGTTATTTGACGAAAAAGGAAAACACGATTGAACGTTTGCACGAACAAAAAATGGTCATCATGGGCCAAATGGCCGCAGGGATGGCACATGAGGTAAGGAACCCATTATCTGCGATTGAAGGATTTCTTACGCTTATCGGTGAAGATAAGGAAGGCGTAAAGAAGAAGCACCAGGAATACATTCGCATCGTGCTCCAGGAAACAAAGCAAATTAACCGGATTGTCACACAGTTTCTCCAGTTCTCACGCAAAGGCCATGCAGAGGCACATGCGCCTGCGGACGAATCGATTTGCTCCCTGCTTCTGGAAGTGAAAGAGTTTGTAGAGCCACGGACGATTAATGACAACATTTTCTTTACCATGGAACTGCCGGAAGAAGACTTTACCGTACGCGTACATAAAGAGGAAATAAAACAGGTTCTTTTGAATATTATTCATAACGCTTTTGAAGCTGTCCATAACAAAGAAGAGCGCCGGGTACAGGTTAAGGTAAACGGGCAATTGTCCGGGCAAGGGGCAGAAATTACTATTTTGGATAACGGCTGTGGAATTCCCGCCTATGTTCTCGATAAGGTATTCGAACCGTTTTACTCTACGAAAGTTTCAGGTACAGGCATCGGCCTTGCCCTGAGCCGGGAACTCATTCGCAAAAACGAGGGGGAAATCCAGGTGCAATCGGGGGAGAGCGGTACGGCCTTTACGATTTATATTCCGGCATCCTTATCGAACAATAAGAAAAAGGAGGAAATATGAAAATGCCCAGCTATCAAATTGCGCTTTGCCAAATGGATATCCGATTCGGCGATCCGGTGTTGAACCAAAAAAAAGTGAGGGGCTTTTTTGAACAGGCTGCCTCGCTGGATAAAAAACCGGACATTATTATCTTCCCCGAGTTATGGAACACAGGCTATGACTTAACACGCCTGGACGATATTGCGGACCCGGAGGGAAAACAAACAAAAGAGCTGCTTTCTGAACTTTCCAGACAGCATCAGGTGTATACGATTGGCGGTTCGGTCGCTGAGAAACGCGAAACCGGAACATTCAATGCTTCGTTCGTCTTTTCACCGGAGGGAGAAATCATTCACACCTATCGTAAAGCCCATTTATTCCGTCTCATGGAAGAGGAGAAGTATTTGCTGCCGGGAGAATCCCTCGCAGGGTTCACGCTGGACGGAATGCCGGCCCTTCTGCAGATTTGCTATGATATCCGCTTCCCTGAAGGCATTCGCAGCGGAGCGCTGGCAGGGGCAGAAGTGCTGTTTGTTGCGGCGGAATGGCCGCATCCCCGCCTTGCCCACTGGCGCCAGCTTCTGATTGCACGCGCGATTGAGAATCAGATGTACGTCGTGGCATGTAACCGGGCGGGCACCGACCCGCGGAATACATTCTGTGGGCATTCTATGATCATTGACCCGTGGGGAGAAGTCATTGCTGAAGGAGAAGAAGAGGAGGCAATCGTTACCGGGGAAATCGACCGTGCACTCGTCTCCGAAGTAAGGGGCCGGATTCCCGTATTTTCTGACCGCCGCACTGATTTATATATGCTCTAATGTAGTACAATATAAAGGTGATATAGCCGGGAGGAGAGGATACATAATGATTTACTGGCGTTCCATTATGCTCGTTTTCCTTGGCGCCTGCAGTTATGGAATCCTGTCTACTTTTGTCAAATTTGCATACAAGGCTGGATTTTCGCCAGGAGAGGTTAGCGGCAGCCAAATGTTTCTCGCTGCCTTGCTGATGTGGGTACTGGCCCTTCTTGTGTCCAGAGAAAGAGCGACAGCGAAACAGTGGCTGCTTTTGGTCGGTGTAGGAGCAACAACCGGGCTGACCGGCGTTTTCTACTATAGAGCGCTCCAATATGTCCCCGCCTCTATTGCCATTGTTTTATTGTTCCAGTTTACGTGGATTGGTGTGCTTGTTGAAGCGGTGCTCCTTAGAAGGAGGCCGGAGACAGGAAAAGTGATTGCGCTTATTTTATTATTGCTTGGCACCGTGCTGGCCGGCGGGCTGTTTGGCAGCGGATTCGGGCAATTTACCCTGGCTGGTGTCCTGCTTGGCTTGCTTTCAGCTGTTACATATGCCTTGTTTATTATTTTTAGCGGCAGGGTAGCCCCGCAGGTTAATCCATGGCTGCGCAGTGCGATTATGCTTACGGGAGCCTCTTTGCTTACCTTTATCGTCTACCCGCCTCCTTCTTTACAAATGGCTCCCTCTGGGATGGATTGCTCTGGTGGGGGGGCTTACTCGCTCTGTTTGGCGGCATTGTCCCGACGCTATTCTTTACTGTCGGAGTACCACATATCGGAAGCGGGCTTGCCACGATTCTCGGAGCAGCTGAACTGCCGACAGCTGTGTTTCTTTCCAGCTTTGTTCTGAGAGAGCAGGTTGGCATCGTTCAGTGGATTGGTGTTTTCGTTATTTTAATGGGGATTGCCGTTCCGGAGATAGTCCGTAAAAAACAGGAACCGGCCCGCAGTAAATAAAAGAATAAAATGAAAGGAGAACAATACAATGGATGAACAAATGCGCTTGTTTACACGATTGACCGAGGGGCGGGGGGCGCCGGGCTTTGAATATGAAATACGTTCGATTATGAAGGAATATCTGAGTGAAACGACAGACGAAGTTGTTTACGATAATTTAGGCAGCATATTCGGTGTTTTACGCGGGGATGAGCAGGGCCCAACCATCATGGTAGCCGGGCATATGGATGAGGTTGCCTTTCTGCTTACACGGATTACGGATGAGGGATTTCTTCAATTCCAGCCTCTCGGCGGCTGGTGGAGCCAGGTGCTTCTGGCCCAGCGTGTGCAAATTCAAACGGAAAACGGAACGGTAATGGGTGTAGTCAGCTCCATTCCGCCCCATGTACTGCCCGAATCGATGAGAAACAAGCCGATGGATATGAAAAACATGTTCATTGATGTTGGGGCGGATGATAAGGAAGATGCGGAAAAGATGGGGCTTCGGCCCGGGCAGCCGATTCTTCCGGTATGTCCTTTAACGGTAATGGGAAATCCGAAAAAACTAATGGGTAAGGCATGGGATAATCGCTATGGATGTGCGCTTGCCATCGAAATGATGCAGGAGATGAAGGGTCAAAAACACCCTAACGTTATTTACGGGGGAGCTACCGTCCAGGAGGAAGTCGGTCTGCGAGGGGCGGGCACAGCAGCGGAGATGATTCAGCCTGACCTGTTTTTTGCGCTCGATGCAAGCCCTGCCGGGGATATTCCCGGGTTAAAGGACGGCATGGGCAAACTGGGCGGCGGTTTGCTTATGCGCATTATGGACCGCACGATGGTCACGCTGCCCGGCCTGCGTGATTTCATAATTGATACGGCGGAAGAACTTGGGATTCCTTATCAATTCTATGTTTCACCGGGCGGTACGGACGCCGGAAAAGTACACCTGACAGGCAAAGGGGTGCCGTCCGCGGTTATTGGCCTTCCGGCGCGGTACATCCACAGTCATGCGGCCATTATCCATAAAGATGACTATGAAGCGGCCAAACGTCTGTTACTCGCATTGTTAAAGAAAATAGACAGGAAGACGCTGGCGCAAATTATGGCCAGATAAGTGGGAACACCTGATACAAGGAGGGTAGTATCATGCAATATTTATATCTGCACCGCATAAATGATTCTTCTCTTCAGGCGATTCGATATGTGTACCGGTTTGATGATCACGCCCTCTCCCCGGGCAACCTGGTCATTAGAAATCTTTTTTACGCGATGCTGGAAGCGGTAAAGGCAAGACTGGATCGCGTTGAGATCGAATATAGTGACATCGAGATGGTAAAGCGGATGGGGATGGAGCCGGCCGTTTCTTTTCTGAAAAAAATGGGAGCCGATCAGGTCAAACAGGAGGAGCGCAGGAAAGACGGAGTTTTATTGAGCCGGGTTTTTACGGCTCCGCTTACTCCTGAACGTCTGGACTACTTTTTTGGCATGAGGGAATTGGATGACGTATACCGCCTTCGCTTTCTTGCACAAGGGGAGGAGAAGGTCCACCTCTATTTTGCGGAGACGCTTTCTGCCCAGGTTCAACCGGATGAGGAAGAGGTTTTTCTCCAAAAATTACTTGAAAACCATGTGCCACACAAAATTTTGCAACAAAACGGGTGATTTTGTCGACATTTGTTTGAAAAACGACCATTTTCCTAAAAATTTCTATTGTCTATTGTCAGGTTTTATATTATTCTTTTTATGACAACTTATTCAATAGGTTGAGAGTTGTTGTTTTCATTGGCCCCGATTATCTCGGGGTCTTTTTTTATTTGCCGGTAAAGCGATGTTTAAAAAAGAGCAAACGTGGGTAGATTCGTGAAAGATAAGGGGAAACTTTTTGTTTTGCTTTTACGTATAGATATATAAATAGGCTGATAAACTATCCGAATGATCATATCTGTTAAGGGAGGAATTGGAAAATGGAGCAGCAGGCACGGCGCGCCCTTGGCCTGTTTTTATCTGCAGGCTTTGTAGTAGCTACGCTCGTAGTGATTACAGGAATTATTAAAGTGTCATTATAAAAGAGACCGGTACAAATACATATACCCCTGCGCGGATTTGGCGCAGGGGTATTTTAGTGGGGTCTTAGTTCACCCGGCGGCCGGCCTGCTTCCAGAACGGTTCCCGCAGGACAACCTTTTGTATTTTACCGGAAGCGGTCTTTGGAAGCTCCCGGACAAACTGTACGGATTTCGGGCATTTGAAATGGGCGATTTTCTCGCGGCAGAAGGCGGTGATATCTGCCTCTGTTGCTGTATGGCCTTCACGCAAAACGCAGACGGCGTGGGGGACCTCGCCCCATTTCTCATGGGGAATTGCGATAATGGCAGCTTCAAGAATGGACGGATGCTCATATAGCGCCCCTTCGATCTCAATGGAAGAGATATTCTCTCCGCCGCTAATAATAATGTCCTTCTTCCGGTCCACGATATCAACGTAGCCATCCTGGTCAATCGTTCCCATGTCTCCGGTGTGGTACCAGCCGTTTACAATGGAACGGGCCGTTTCTTCCGGCTGCTGCCAGTATCCATCCATTACGGAGTTAGAGCGGCAAATGATCTCCCCTGATTCCACGCCGTTTGGCTCGACATCTTCACCATCTTCATTGACAACCCGCACTTCCATGTTAAGCATGCTAATGCCTGCTTTCGCTTTGAGGCGGTGGATGCGGTCCGCGTTCCCTTCCTCCTGGATTTCTTTTTTAATATGGGAAACCGTCAGGAATGGGGAAACCTCGGTCATGCCGTATACTTGTGTAAATGTCCAGCCAAGCTCTTTTTCCACTGCTTTGACAAAGGATGGCGGCGGTGCGGATCCGGCGATAACCACACGGACGGGCTGTGCTATCTGCATATCCTTTGCAGCCGGCTCGTTCAAAATCATATTCAGCACGGTGGGCGCCATGCAGGCAACGGTTACCCCTTCAGCCTGGACGAGGTGTACAATGTGGGCGGCATCGATTTTCCGCAGCATAACGTGGGTAGCTCCCATGCCTGTAAAAGAAAACGGCGTACCCCAGCCGTTAACATGAAACATCGGAAGGGTGTGCAGCAATACGTCCGTATCGTCCGCACGCAAGTGAATAATTGTGTTCAGCGCATTCATATATAGGCTGCGGTGAGTCTGGATTACACCTTTCGGGCGGCCGGTTGTGCCGCTCGTGTAAAGAATGGTGGCCATATCTGTCTCTTCCATATGTACCGAAACAGGCTGATCAGAAGCAGAGCTTGTCCACTCATCGTACGCGAGCCACCCTTCCTGTACATCATGTCCGGGTACAGGTAATGAAACATAGGACTCAACGGTTTCTAACTGATGAAGCACCGGCATAATCAGCGGCGCAAGCTCCGCGTCAACGAGGAAGAGCTTGGCGCCGGAGTGGTTCACAATATAATCGTAATCGGAAGGCACGAGGCGCGTATTCAGAGGAACAAGTACGGCTCCCAGCGTAAAAGCGGCATAGAACGCCTCATACATCTCAAGGCGGTTAGGAGACAGGATCGCAATTCGATCTCCTTTTTCGATCCCTTTGTTACGGAAAGCGTTTGCAAGGCGATTTACACGCCTGCCGATTTCCGCATAGGTAAAGCGTCGGTCCCCATCCACTATAGCTGTTTTCTCCGGATAATGATAAACAGCTCTCTTTAGAAAATCATGCAATAACAAAGGTACGTGCATCCCATTCCACTCCTTTTTTTGTCTGTACAAAACTAAAATACCACAAAGGGAAAGGTTTGTGGTTATTTTGACAAAATTGTCGGAAGAATTCGAGATGAGAAAAAAGAAAGTTCATTCCACTTGCCTTTCCCTTCCGCGAGGGAGAGGGTACTGTCCGCTCCACCTCCCTGCGAGCAGCGCCCACCAAACATCTGGGTAACTCAGTGATGGAGACAATGGTGGGCTTCTTCTGCTCTCCGGCAGGTTCCGCTGGGTCAGGAAGGCCGGTCAGCGTGGACTGCCCTTCCTTTTTACAATCACCTGTTTGTAGTAAAATGCAGCTCTAACGGACAAAAAAGGACTGGATTCCGCGAATCGGGTGATCCAGGTTTCTGCCGTCACCATAGTAGAGAAACACAGGTCCATTCTCACGAATCGGCTTTCCATCAATGGCGAAACAAAGAACGGCATCTTTTGCATCTTCCAGCGCAATTTCTTCTTCCCCGTCCCCGGTCCGGCAAACAAGTGTTGTTGCTTCGCTTTCAGGTTCCGCGTTTGTGATGAAAGGCCAGAGGGCAATGCCGTAATCTCCGGCAATTTTCTTCTTTTCCACGAACAGCATTTCACTCTTCGCTGTTGGCGTAACCCCGTGCTTTAGCTCCTTGTCCCACTGCTCGCTAATCGACTTAATCGATGTATCTTCCGCCTCCTCGGCTTCTTTCCCGATGTTCGCAACGAAGTCCTCCATCTTGAATTTCCGGTCATCAAAAATCCAGACACCCGGATCGAGGGTGATTCCATATTTTACCTTCCCGTTGATTGTGATGACATCTGCCATGTTTTTCTCCCCTTTAGGCTAAATAAAATAAAACGCTGATCCAAGTATAATATAAACGACAAGAAGAAGAACTCCTTCATACCAGTTTGTGCTTCCATCCCTTGAAATGGAGGAGGCAATAAAGGCGCCGACTGCGATGGCGGCAAGCTCGACTGTCGAAAATACGAGGTTCATCTGCTTGCCGAAAAGCAAGCTGATAAATACGAGGGTAGGAGCCACAAACAGTGCGATTTGCAGGCTGCTTCCGACCGCGATTTCGACCGAGGTCCCGATTTTGTTTTTTAGAGCCATAAGGATAGCGGCACTGTGTTCGGCGGCATTACCGACGATCGCGATGACGAAAGCCCCGACAAAAATCTCCGACCAGCCGAGGCTGTGTGCGACTGCCTCGATGCTATGTACAAGCCATTCACTCGTAATAGCCACGAATCCCGTTGCCACAACGAGAATGAGAACAGATAAGCCTTTGCTCCACTGGTGCCCGGCCTCTTCGTCTTCTACAGCCGCCTGGTCTGCAAGTTCTGTTTTATGGGTAATCATAGAGAAGACGAGCCATAGAATGTAGGCGATAATAAGAAGGCCGGAAATAATCAGGCTCAATTCGTTATTTTGTGCCGGCTCCAGGTTTTTTAGAAAAACCGCCGGAACGAACAGGGAAATGACGGCAAGCAGCATAAGGGACGAGTTATGGCCGGCAAGCAGCGGATTAAACCTCTGTTGTTTAAACTTCAGCCCTCCCGCAATGACACTAAGGCCGAGGACAAGGAGAAGATTGCCGATGATAGAGCCGGTTATACTCGCTTTTACCATATCAAATAATCCTTCTTTAATTAGAAAGATGGCGATAATAAGTTCCGCTGCATTTCCGAAAGTGGCGTTTAAGAAGCCGCCGATTCTCTCACCCGCATAATGCGCCACGCTTTCGGTGGCTCTGCCAAGCAATGCGGCGAGCATAACGATGGCCGCCGCCGCCGTTACGAACTGCAGACCGGCAGAATGGGTGAAATAGTGGGCCCATGCACTAAGCGCTGTCAGTACAATGATGATTGTAAAAAAGAATTTTTGGTTCAACATTTCCACCTCTGTCTGGATAATTTATACTGTCCTCAAATAGTGTAAAGCATTGGCAAAGAAAAAAGCAAAAAATTCCTAAGATAAGGGTTCGTTCTCTATTATTCTATACCCATTTTGCTAAAGAAAACCCGGCTGGGAGCAGAGCGGAGGCGCTGGGGCTCGCCTTATCTACCAAAAAAAGCGCTGCTCCAACGTGAAGAGCGCGCTTTTTTCCTTCCTTACCGTATCATGCTTTCGTTCTATCTGCAGAAAATATGCCTGCCAATTTGTTTAATTTGCGGGCGTGTCCATATCCAGGGGGACGTTGCGGTTTCGGGGTTAAAGTAATAAAGCGCGCCGTTGGTCGGATCCCAGCCGTTCAGGGCATCCTGCACCGCTTTTCTTGCCGATGGATCTGGCTCGAGCCAGATTTGCCCGTCGGCTACCGCGGTAAAAGCACCAGGCTCAAAAATAACCCCCGTTGGAGAACTGGGGAAGGAACCGCTTCTTGTGCGATTTAGAATGACCGCGGCTACGGCTACCTGTCCAATATACGGCTCTCCGCGTGATTCACCGTACACGGCATTGGCCATCATCCGCAGTTCATTGTCGCTCAAAGAAGAGTTCGTTCTTGGGATCGCCCTTGTGGTTGGTGCGGCCGGGGCTGTTTCTTCGCCGGCCGTTCCCCCACCAGCCGCTTCTTCCCCGGTTGTACCTCCGGCAGCCGCTCCTTCGTTAGTAGTTCCTGTACCCCGGGCAGCGGCTTCTTCCGGACCTGGCCGGTAATTCTTAGTCGCTTCCCATAATTTAAGTTTTGTCTCTGGTCCCAGTACCCCGTCTATGTCCATGCCAAACTCATACTGGAAAAGCCGCAGGGCCCTATATGTACTCTCGCCAAAGACTCCATCGATGTCTCCATTGTAAAATCCGAGCAGCTTTAGGCGTCCCTGCGCTTCAATGACATCATCCCCGATGGCGCCCTTTGTCACAACCCAATCGCTGAAAGCATGACTGATTTGAGCAGGGACCCACGGGATGAAAAAACTGCCCGCAGTGAGAGTGCCGAACAACAGAGCCATAAGAATTCTTCTTTTTCTGTTTCTTTTTTTCCTGTTCATGGTGACCTCCATTTAAAATTTCAGGGTGGTTATCCATATTTTGAACGAGAACGCATAAAATCATGTGTATAATTAAAAATGATAAAGAAGGAAATGATTGGAGAACGATTTGTATGGAAAAACACATTGAACAAATGGCAGCTGTCCATAAAGCGCTCGGGCATCCGGTTCGTTTGCAGATTCTCTCATTGCTGGCGCGGCAGGAAGAATATTATTGCGGAGACCTTGTCGGCCTTGTCGGCCTGGCCCAATCCACTGTTTCCCACCATTTAAAAATATTGAAGGATGCACAGCTAGTCGTAACGGAAGAAAGAGGGACGTTCGTTTGTTACCGTGTTCAACGGGAAAAATTGAAGGAAGCAGCGGACATGCTCCTTTCCTTCTAGAAAAAATTCCGAGTTTGCAGGAAACAAGTTGCCAGAGCCAGATGAAAGAATAAAATGAAAACTAAACAGATATATAAGGAGGAATTCCGATGGCTGATGTAAAAGAAAACGGAGTTGTACGCATTGCCGATGATGTTGTTGCTGTTATTGCGGGTATTGCAGCAAGTGAAACAGAAGGGATTGCGGGGATGTCAGGAGGAATTACCGAGGGGTTAGCCCGCAGGGTGAGCGGTAAGAACGTCCAGAAAGGCGTTTCAGTTGAAGTAGGAGAATTCGAAGCAGCCATCGATTTAAGGATCATTGTGGCGTACGGTTCCAAAATTGATGAAGCGTGCCGCAGGCTCCAGCAAACTGTGAAAGATGCAGTAGAGTCCATGACAGGGCTTCGTGTCGTGGAAGTTAACGTAAAGGTAGAAGGCGTGGAGTTTCCGAAGGAAGAGAAAGAACTCCTTCCTGAGGTTCAGCGCGTAAAATAAAATGTGGCAGAGAAAGGCTGTTGACAAGAGATGTCGGCAGTCTTTTTTGAATGGAAGCGTGCATTATCTCCTCCCTGGAAGGAAAAACTAATATCGTATTCCAACAAGGAGGCACAGATAATGGCGAAAAAGCTTCGTGATATTATGACGTCTAACATTGCAACGGTTACGCAGAAAGATAACCTGTATGAAGCCGCAGTGAAAATGAAAGAACACAACGTAGGCATTATTCCTGTCGTTGACGAGCAGAACAAGTGTATAGGCCTGATTACCGATCGGGATATCGTTATCCGGGCAATAGCGGACAAAAACCCTCCGTCCACCTCCGTAGTTGACATTATGAGCGAGAGGCTTATCAGCGGAGAGCCGGACATGTCCGTTTCCCGTGCGGCTGAAATCATGGCGAAGGAAAAAGTCCGCCGCCTGCCCGTTCTTGAAAACGGCACGCTCGTCGGCATGGTCGCGATGGCAGACCTTACCCGGAACAAAGAAACGCAGGATGAAGCCGCCTTTGCTATTGAAGAAGTGTCGGAACCGACAACGATTCACAGCCAGGGATATATGCAATAAATAGGCGTTTGTCCCATTTCCTCCGCTCCTTCTCTTACATAGGATGATACAAGAGTGAATGGAAAGGGGGAGAGACGCGTGGGAGCTTTTGACGGTTTCTTCGATAGTGATACCGGACAGATCTTCGCGATTATTCTCATCATCCTGTTGCTTGTGTTTGTGTTTTCAGGATTCGATTGGTAGTATAAAGCAAAGAAGGGGAATGCAGTGCAGCTGCATATCCCTTTTTTTTCATACGGATGGAAATGGAAAATGCGGTTATTTCGGCTCCAGAAGAAAGAAATTTCCGCTTCCGGCGAGCACCAGCCGACCTTCTTCGTTATGTATTTTGCATTGGCACACGCACAGGTGGCTTCCTTTACGCAGGAGCTCGGCCGTTGCGATGAGCCGATCGCCGGTACCGGGAGACAGGTAGTGCACATTCATTTCCGTTGTCACTACTTTATGCCCGGAAACACGGCTGGCAAGCGAACCCATGACAGAATCGGCGAGAGAAGCTGTAATCCCCCCGTGAACGGTGCGGTGCCTGTTTAACATAAAAGGCGTGATTGGAACTTCGAAGCGGTACGTGCCGTCTTCGAGATATTCTCCCCGCAGACCCATAAATCCGGATAGATAGGAGCTTTTTCTATCCCTCATGTGCTCGATTGCCTGCCTTGTTAAGTAGAGCATTTGCTGCTCTTCCTCGTTTTCTCCGTTTATGATCTCATTGAAAAAGCCGAGCAAAGCCTCCTGATCTTTTCGCATATTCAGACACTCCTTTTTCTTTGTAGTATTCACGTCTCTCTATTATACTAAATAAAAGGAATGAAAAAGGAGACACGAAAACTTGGGGATGGAAGATAAGCAGAGTAGGAAAGGGAAGAGGCACCGCAGGGAAAAGGAGAAAAACCGGTTTGTTTCGCGCTGGAACTTCATTATTGCGTTGTGGACGTTTTGCACAGCCACTTCCATTAGTTTAATCAGCGATATTTTGCTTAGGGATTCCACTCTTCTCATTTCACTTTTAACGCTGTTCTCGATTATTGTGGTCGGTGCGACGGCAGATATTGTTGCGGTTGCAATTACGGCGGCCTCATCCGAAATGAGCCCGTTCAATTCTATGGCTGCACGTAAAGTGTACGGTGCGAAGCAGTGCATCCAGATATTGAAAAATGCGGCGAAATACAACACGTTCTTCGCTGATGTCGTTGGGGATGTTCTTGGCTATTTGTCCGGTTTTGCGGGGGCCCTCATCGTCGGCAGGCTTATTTTTATGAGCAATGCTTTATCGCCCTATGAGCGTGCTGTTTCCGTACTGGTGGCGGGCCTGACGAGCGCATCCGTCGTTTTCAGTAAATCGATAGGTAAAAATATCGCCCTTCATTACCGGATCGAAATCGTTCTGCTCATCGGGCGCGTGCTAACCTTTATAAAAGAGCCGGTTTCTCTTAAGAAGATAAAAGGATAAGGAGGCAGCATGTACATAATTGACAGCTTCGAGGAGGAGTGGGCGGTAATTGAAACGAAGAAAGGCCCGTTCCGCCTGCCCAGGGCATTGCTCCCGGTGAACGCAAGGGAAGGGGATGTTCTTCGCATTACTATTGAAAAGGACACAGATGAAACACAGAAAAGAAAAAACACCATGGAGAAGAGAATGAATGACTTATTTGAATAGACTCCGGCAGGTTTTTTTTGTTTTCCTGTGCGTTTTTTTTATGGCAGCCTGTACGGCTCAGCCTCCTTCTTCTCCACGTCCGAATTCTAAGCAAGCCCCGGCAGATTCAGGAAGCACACTGCTTGAGGTTCATTACCTGGATGTAGGGCAGGGGGACAGTACGCTCGTTCGCTTCCCCGGCGGGTTTACAATGCTTATCGACGGGGGGAACAATGCGGCCGGCCCAACGGTTGTAGAGGACATACGCAGACTCGGCATTGCCCGGCTGGATGCTGTCGTTGCGACCCACCCGGATGCCGATCATATCGGAGGCTTAGACGACGTGCTGCGAGCATTCGAAGTAAAGTCTTTCTATATGCCGCGCAAGAGCCACACTACGAAAACATTTGAGGACTTGCTGGACGCGGTTGCACAGGAAGGGCTGAAAATAAAGGAAGCGAAGGCCGGTGTGGCCATTCCGGGCGGCGGTGGCACGAAGACTTATTTTATTGCGCCTGTTAAGGCCTATGACGATAACAACAATATGTCGGCTGTCATAAAGCTGGCCTATAAGGAAAAAACATTTCTTTTTATGGGAGATGCGGAAAAAAAATCCGAAGCGGACATACTTAAAGAAGGGGAAGATGTCCAGGCAGATGTGCTAAAATTGGGGCACCACGGAAGCCGCTCTTCAACGTCGTCCGCATTTCTCGCCCGTGTTCATCCGCAGTATGCGATCGTATCAGCCGGAAAAAATAACGATTATGGCCATCCCCATGCGGAAGTAGTCCAGCGGGTGAAAAAGCAGGGGATTAAACTGCTTCGCACGGACCAGTTGGGGAGCATTGCAGTTGAAACAGACGGGCATACGCTTACGTTTTCGTAGTGATACGGAAATGAACAAAGTTACTTTATAAAAACGGAGTACAAACATGAAAGTAAAAGAGATGGTTAAACAGTTAAATATAAGGGTAGTGCAGCAGCTTATCCGGGAGAACGGATGGAAAATCCCGGCTGAAGCGGATGAAACAGCCGCAAAAGAAATGTTATCACGCGCTCTGCTTGACGAACCATCCATCCGGACAACGTGGGAATCACTTACCGCCCAGGAGAAAAATGTGCTGCTTTATTTTTTGTTTGCTGTAGGGCACGATATTGTCACCTACCGGCAGATGGAAGCTTTTGCTTATGCCTCCTCCCCGATTGAAGTATATGCGGGGCTGACAGGCATCAGGAGAAAAGGCATCGTGTATACGCTGCGCAGATTGTGGGGTGAAATGGCGTATTGCATACCGTATGATTTGCAGGCTGTCTGGCGTTCTTTTCTTCGCAATACGATAGCAGGCACGGATCCGGAAGAGAGCACAGCGCCATTCGCTCCCCCGCCGGCGTATTTTTCCGGACAGAGGGCAGCGGTGGTGCTGTTCCGCCTCCTTCAGCAGCACCGCCGCCAGGGCATTCCTCTCACAAAACGGGGGTTTCCAACTGCCAGAGTAAGGCGCCAATGGCAGGAACATATTCCTTACGACGAAGCTTTATTCCGGCCATTGTACAGTGAAACCGCCGGAGATTACAGTGCGTGCGAACATTTCTTCCTGGACATGATGGTGGCGCTGAAAGTTATTGAAAAGAAGGAGAGCGATTCGGGCCAGGTGTATTCCATTCAGGAGGAAGCGGTCCACGAACTGTTTCGTGGAAGTGAGACGAGTGTTCAGCAAAAGCTGTATGTGCATATGAAGAAAACCTGGAGGACCCTGCACCCTTTATACCCTATGATTTGGGAATGGCTCGAGCGGGGGCAAGGACCGGGAATCACATTTCAGTCTCTCGTTTTTGAATGGGAAAAACTTGTGGCCGGCCAGGAAGCAGAACGAGGGCGTACCGCATGGGATCAGTTTAGGGAAGAGATGCTTCCTATACTGGATGTGCTTGGATTTCTTTCCTCTATCACCGACCCACTGTCCGGAGAAATAACGCTTGGGTGGATGATAAATCCGGATGCGGAAGAGGAGGGGGAGGAAGGAAAACCAGCGAAGGCCGGTTATGTCCAGCCTACCTTTGAAGTGCTCCTGCTGCCGCATGCCCCTTATCAGGTCCGCTGGGAGCTCGGGCGATACGGGGAACTAAAGGAGCAGCAGGAAGTATGGACGTTTGAACTTACGAAGCAATCTGTCCGCAGGCCGGAGGAAGCGGATGCCACAGGCAAGCTGCTATCTCTTCTCTCCTGTATTCAGGGGGAAGAGATAGCCGGCAGCGTGGCTGATCAGATCAAGCAATGGCTCCACCAGGAACGCCAGGTTGAACTGCTTCACATTGCCCTTCTGCGCTGCCCCGATAAAGAGACGGCCGATTGGGTAGAGAGGGAGCCCGCACTCCGCGGCTGCTGGCAGGAAAGGATGAACGGTACGGATTTCATTGTGGATGAGCATAAAGAGGATGAGCTGCAGGCAGCGCTGGAGAAGTGGAGCATCAAAATGAAGAAGGCAAACAGCGGCCCGCCTGCAGTGGGACGAATGGTGAGTGAGCCGCTGCCGGCCGAGGAAGCGGCGGATAGGCTGGAGGAGGGATATAAGGTAGAATCCATTCTTCCTGTTCTTGAGGACGTTCTGCCGGAGCTTAAAGAAATCCCTGCCATCTGGTATAAGAACTGGCAGAGATATCATGGCTCTACTCTCCGCGCCCTCCTTGCTAAAGCGCAATCGCTCTCCATTCCTGTACGCATGGAGGCGGGCGGAAGAGAGTGGGAGCACATCCGCGTGGCCGATATGGCAATAACGAATGGAGAGCATCGAATCGCGATTCGCTGCAATGATAAAATGAGCCATGTTTCCCTGGAGGAAATCGGCCGAATTAAACTTGAATTGCCGCCCCTCTAAGAGATGGGCTAGGCAGCCTGTAGCGAACATGATACAATGGTTCAGAGGTGAAATCATGTTGAGTAATTTGACAACAACGTCTCCTATTAATACGCATGAGGTTTTGGAACGTGCCCATAGGATCGGGGAGCTTCTTGTTCAGTCCGACGAGATGAAGCGGTATTTACTGTCGAGAAAGAGCATGGAAACAGACCCTAAGGCCAACGAAAAAATAGAAACCTTCAATAAGATGAAGGAGAAATATGAAGATGTTCAGCGTTTCGGGAAGTACCATCCCGATTACAATAGCATCACGCGTGAAATCCGCCAGGAAAAGCGAGACATGGATAAGGTGCAAACGATCGCGGCGTTTAAGAAGGCTGAGAACGACCTTGACGAGCTGCTGTATCGTGTCAGCCGTACGATTGCGGATTCTGTTTCACAAAGCATCAAGGTGCCAAGCAATAACCCGTTGTATGAAATGGGCGGGGGCTGCGGCAGCGGGGGGTGCGGAACAGGCGGCGGCTGCGGCTGCAGCGTGAAATAAGCTTATTTATACAGCACACAGTCCGCACAGTTGCGCCCGCAGCAAACGGACGAAGGTGAGTCAAAGCGTATTTCGCAGCGGTATACAAGCTGCTGCTCCGTGCTTCGCACAAAGCGCGGGACAATGTGGTACGCGGCATTTTCTGTTATTGTACGGGCCCTTGGACAATCAAGCGGCCCGTTTCCTCTTGTACATCACCCGGACTTAAGGCTGAGCCGGGCTTCAACTGGAAGTAAAGAAAATAAGCCCCTGCGATTTTTTTGAAGAGCACCCGTTCGTAAAACGAGGGAAGGGACAGCCTCTCGCACAATAAGGAAAACGTTTGCTCCATCGTCTGTTCATTCCTTTCCTTATTAACCTTGATTAACCTTGTTATCTCCTCTATTATATAAACCCTTGCGAACGGTAACAACAGGTGATAGTATTCATACATGAAGGAAGGAGAGCAGGAGAATGAGAGAAAAACGTTTAGGCTTGGCTGTGTACGTGAAAAACGTAAAGTCAGCCCGAAATCTGCGAAAGTTTGGCAACGTGCATTATGTTTCCCGCCGTCTAAACTATGTATCAATGTATGTTCCTGAAGAGACGCTGGAACAGACGATTGAGCGCATCTCCCGACTGGATTTCGTAACGCGCGTGGAACGCTCCCACCGTCATGAGATTCCGATTTATTACGATAATGCCAAACCGGATAAGGCCAAAGAATTTGATTATAAGATGGAGGAAACACAGCTTTTATCTGTAGTCAAAGGAGAGCAAAAGCCGGATACATAAAAGCGATTAATGAGAGAAGAAGATTAAATAACGGCAAGCTGGCAACCTGTGTATGGTTGCTTTTTTATTTGCTGTTTTTCTTTCCTGATATGAACGTAAATTGAGAATTCACATTTGTGTATTCCGTTTACGAGACAAATGATATAATATACTGGCTAACACAACAAGCTTACTGGGGAGTCGTTTTTATATGAAAGAAAAGGGTGAAACAGTAACGCAGAACCACATTAAAAGCAAGCTTCGCTTTGCCTCCTTGACGATTATCACTCTATCCTGGTTTTTTGTACAGAATCTTCCAACCTTTGCTCCACTTATATTCTGGTGCTTAACGATAGCAGGATGGGTTATTGCCCTGGTCATATATAGTTGGAAAGGGAGGAAGGCTCCGGCCTTTCTTGCTTCAAACGAGCGAGTGCTGCGGGTTTTTGATTTTATCTTTGTCCTTGGCTACATATGGATAACGGGCGGGGCCGCGCAAAGCCCCTACCTCATTCTTATTTATCTTGGCATTGCTTCTGTCGGCCTATATGATGAAAAGCAGGTTGGCCTGCTGTACTCCCTGTTGGCTGTTGCGGTATTGCTCGTGTATGATCTATCTTATCAGCGCTTCTGGGCCGAGGAATGGAAA
Organism: Aneurinibacillus tyrosinisolvens; assembly: GCF_001015055.1. Classification (GTDB taxonomy): domain Bacteria; phylum Bacillota; class Bacilli; order Aneurinibacillales; family Aneurinibacillaceae; genus Aneurinibacillus_A; species Aneurinibacillus_A tyrosinisolvens. The sequence continues at coordinate 126,946 of NZ_BBWZ01000008.1, forward strand.
ACATCGTACCATGTCGTTTCCCACATTTTTATGCTCCCGCTGTTCGGCATCATGGCCGATTTATTAATCGCCCATTTCAGGCATATTAAGCAAGAAGAGCGGGCGGTACTCGAAGAGCTTGTTGCAAGCCTGGCGAAAGCGATTGGAAGCAAGGATTCCTATACGCTTGGCCACTCAACGAGGGTGCAGCATTACGCAGTTGCCCTTGGTGAGGAGCTAGGCCTGAATCAGGAGGATATGTTTACGCTTAAATTCGGGGCCATGCTCCATGATATCGGAAAAATCCACATTCCATCCAGTCTGCTGAACAAACCCGGACGGCTGACGAAAGAGGAGTGGGATCAACTGCAGGAGCATGCTGTCGAAGGCGCACGTATTGTAGGAAGCCTAAAAAAGCTCACTGGTGTGCGGGATATTATCCTGTACCACCACGAAAAATACGACGGCCACGGCTATCCTCGCGGCTTGAAGGGGGATGAAATCCCGTTTCTTGCGGCGATTGTAAATGTCGCGGATTCCTTTGATGCGATGACGACGTCCCGAACGTACAACAAGCCGAAGACAGTAGAGGAGGGAATCGCTGAACTGGAACGGTGCAGCGGAACCCAGTTTCACCCGCTTGCCGCAGCGGCCGCCGTTTCGCTTTATAAGGAAAGTAAATGGCCCCGTTTTAAATCGGTGGAATATGCTGCGCAGCACCCCTTCGTTTCCTGGGATGAGCAGCCTATCTTCTCTTCCGGGCGGCAGTAACAGGATTGTCAAAACAATTTGTTTCCTCACCTATGCAACGCATCCAATCAGTTTTACAATAAAGATGAGGGAAGTGTTACTGACAAGGAGGGAAACTTTATGTTCAAGAAAATTATTGCGGCAATCGATGGTTCTGAGATGAGTGAGAAAGCAACAGAGGCCGCCATTCTTATGGCTAAGGAACAGGGGGGACAAGTTACTCTTCTTCACGTTATGAAAGATGTTGTCATCCCGCCATACGCGATGGGGGACATGGCGTATGTAACGAGAGAATACGACGAAGATATCAATGAAGCCATTCGCAAGGATGCGGAGGAGCTGCTGAATAAGGGCAAGGCCAAGGCGGAAGCGGACGGGCTGGCTGTCACGACGGTCCTTCGCAAAGGGGATGCCGCACGGGAAATTATTAATTATACGAAGGAAAATCGGACCGACCTGATTGTTATCGGCAGCCGCGGGCTCGGTGCTTTTAAGGAGATCATGCTCGGCAGTGTCAGCCATAAGGTGTCTCAATTGGCTGATTGTCCGGTACTTATTATAAAATAAAGACAACAAGTAAATTTGCTTTTTCATCGATGTCTCTCCGCCTTTCGGGCAGGAGGGGCATTTTTTTATTTATTATTTGGAAAATAATTACATTTATTATTTTTTATGGTATTATATGGGAAAGGAGTTGGTGATGAATGGCCGACGTTACCGGTTATGTAGCGCAATTAATTGAGAAAGGGGTCAAGCATGGAGCCAGTGATATTCATCTGGAGCCTACAGCAGATGGAATGGTTATTCGTTTCCGCATGGATGGGTATTTGCAGGAAATCGAATGGAAGGAAGAGAGCTGGGGTCCGCCTGTTGTTTCGAGAATTAAGCTGATGAGTGGGATGGATATTGGTGAAAGGAGGCTGCCGCAGGACGGGGGATTTTCCTTTGAAATTGAAGCGGACGGAGAGAAACAAAGCATCGATATTCGTGTGGCTACATTGCCTATTATTTACGGTGAGAAAGTCGTGCTTCGGCTCCTCCCCCATCACCCGCGGTTTCATTCGCTTTCATCGCTCGGGATGGAGGCTGCTGACATCCATCTTGTTCGTGCGATGATTTCACAGTCACAGGGAATGATTCTGATTGCGGGCCCAACCGGAAGCGGCAAAACGACGACGATGTATGCGATACTTCATGAACTGAGGAGGGAAGGCCGTAACGTCGTATCGTTAGAGCAGCCGGTTGAATACCGAATTCCGGGCGTTAACCAGGTTCAAATTCATCCGCGGACCGGGCTTTCCTTTCATGAAGGACTGCGGGCGGTTTTACGGCAGGATCCGGATGTCATACTTGTGGGAGAAATCCGGGATAAGCAGACGGCGGAGGTCGCTGTTCGCGCGGCCTTAACGGGGCACCTGCTCATTAGTACAATTAATGACATAAGCAAGATAAAAACGAGCACTAAAAAAAGAAAGCCCGGTGTTGGAAGCACCGGACAATCTGAGAACTCATTCGATTTGTTAATAAAATTATAGCACAAAATATAGAAATTCACAATTAGAATGTGCTGTTTAATGTGTTTTTAGATTAGCTTTCCTTTGCTTACGGTGCAAAAGGAGATATTGCTATGTCTATTATTCAATCTGCCCATTTTCCCTCATTTAAGGAATTATCCACATTTTCGTCTCTTGATGAGATGAACCTCGTAATAAGAAAATTTCTTTACCATCACTCCCATATTCTTAATGATTCCACAATAGCTGTATTTAAGACGATTGCCAAACACTCATGTAAGATTTTTGGTGTATGCTGGTTAAAAATCGACTCCTTGTCATCTATCCTCTCCTTGTCACGCTCTACTGTAGAGAGAGCTATCCGTATACTCAAAAAATACAATATAATCTCGACTAAACGAACCCAACGCAAACAGGGTGGATATGGTCACAATGTATTTATCCTACAGAAATTTGAATCAAATATTGAATTACAAAATTTAGGTGAAGTATCGGATGACAGATCGAATATGACGTATCGTCAATGCGCTGAAATTGTACATGGCACAAGCGTTCAACAATCAAAAAATGATACCGAAACTGGTTTTAATACTATGTCTTCTAAGAGAAATAAAAAAGATCGTATAGAAGAACGTAAAGAGAACGTGATAAATATCCCCGATAAATTGGATGAATCTTTTACACCTTCAAACGTACCGGAAGAATTTAAGAATGCTATTGCACCATTTTACCGATCTGCAAAAGAAATTTATGAGTTATGGGGAAAAGTCCGGCTTGCAGCAAAGGGGCTTATTCTTGATTATCCATTGGAACAATATGCAGATGTAGCAATTCAATCGTTTAAAGAGTCAGTTTTTGCACTCAAGAACAGTAGAATTAAGGCAGGAAGCAATGGTAAAGCGTTTATGGGCTACTATTATGGAACTTTGTTCAAGAAATTCAATAACGTATGCGAACAAGAATATTTATCTCTTGCCAAATCACATGAAGAGTTAGGTTAATAATCCTTATAGAGTAAAATTATTTAATTATTAGTTAATGTATCAATTTTAAGACGCTTAGAAAACCTATGTAGCTTTATTCTGGTATCTTGGTATATTTCTACTCCCGCCTATTTTGAATTGCTACAACACGTTTATATAAAGTCAGTGCTAGTACTTTTTTAGAACTTACGTAAATATCCTCTATAAAAAGGGGGAGAGTAGATGTTAGGTAGCATCTTATTTATATCGTTGTTCCTCATTTGCATAGGATTAGCTGGACATGCGATATTGTTAGTATTTCGTATGGTAAGGGCGGGTGGTTTTAGAAGGGAAGAAAAAGTTCCTAAATTGAGGGAGTTATCTTCTAAACTATTCCTTTATGGAGCAATTATGTTTGTTCTTTATGCATTTATGGACTGGTTAGCATCTCAATGAAAAACTGAGAACATTACTTATTAAAGGATTTTTCACTTCATAAAGCGAAATAGCATGATGAGGTGAGTGGGGTGACGGTTAAAAATAATCTCAAGGATTTAAGATATGAGCACAAAATGAATCAAATCGAATTTGCAGCACACCTAAATGTAAATCGGCAACTTTATAATCGATGGGAGAACCAAGCAACTCAACCTAGCTTAGAATGGATTTTGAAAATTGCTCAAAAATTAAATAAGCAAGTTGAAGATATTGTTTACCTAGATGAAGCCGAGTGAGAGCTTCTTTTTTTTGTGTTAAATGTCGCACATTAGAAAATTTTTGTCGCAGGACAGGCAAGTTTAAAAATTAGGCACATATCATTTAACAAATAAGCAATTCGCAATACAGTACAGAATCACTTGCGTTTGAGGTGACATTTTTGGTCTTATCAAACGAACTTAGAAAACTAGACATTTCAAGGGATTAAAACTTATCCTGATTGTTCGTTTTTACCCCAACTATAACTAATAGTTATACAAATGAGGTGGCGTATTCCCTTTTAAGTTTCGGTTTAATATCGAATCTAAAATTTTTCTTTAAAAAAATCAAACGGAAAGAAAAGAATGGAAAGGAGTTGATAATTTTGATTTTTGAAATTGTTTCCTCATCTGTTTTAGGTTCGATTGCTCTTTATGCCAAATTCAAACAAACGGGGCTAGGGAATGATTCTGATAAACTCAATAAAATTTTTACACTCACTGGTCTAAATATTAAAGACGGTCAAAAAACATATACTACTGAATTGTTGAAAAAAGTCAATCATTCATGGGGAACTGAATATAGGTATCGGATTCCATTGGGCAGAAGTTTTCAGGATTATCAAGCAAAGTTTAATCACATTCAGGATGGTTTAAACAATAGGAAAACCACATTTCAATTCACATTCGAGGACATAAAAGCAATTGACTTTAAGAAGAAGCTAATCCCACAAATAAAAAAACTCCTCACTAAGAAAAAATCCTCTAAAAAAGAAATCGAATTGTCTTATGATGGACTTCTAAAAATCAAAGTATATGACAAACCAATGCCAGAGCGTATCAATTATACCGATTTATCCTTTGTTGGAGACGGTTGGAAAATCCCCGTGGGCCAAATCAGAGAGAACAATGAATTAATCCTCCATGACTTTGAAACAATCCCACACTTAGTTTTAGGTGGGGCAACGAGATATGGAAAATCTAATTTTCTCAACATGCTTATTACAACACTTTTAATTACGCAACCAGACAACGTAAAATTCAGCTTGATTGACTTGAAGGGTGGCGTTGAGTTTTCTGATTATGAAAACATAAAACAAGTAGTGAATATTGCTTATGAGCCAGAAGAGGCAGAAGAAGCCCTTAAAGCCGTTATAGAAGAGATGAAGAAAAAACAGCGACAATTTAGAGGTAGGGGATTCAAAAACGTACAGGAGGCAAACGATTGTAGCCGTCATTTCATCATTATCGATGAGGTGGGCGAGTTAAATGTTGCCGAAGCGGTTACGAAAGAGGAGAAGGCGTTAAAAGAAGCTTGTCAGACATATATGAGTCAGATCGCCAGATTAGGTGCAGGTCTTGGCTTTAGACAAATTCTAGCTACTCAATATCCGACTGGTGACGTAATCCCTAGACAATGCAAGCAAAATTCAGATGCAAAGTTATGTTTCAGAGTTCAAAATGGAACAGCTTCAAGGGTTGTATTAGATGAAATTGGAGCAGAAGAATTACCGGAAATTAGAGGTAGAGCGATATATCAGACAGCATCTAAGAGACAGATTTTACAAACTCCTATAATTGAAACAAAAGAAATCAAAAAAGCAATTCAACCTCATATTGTCATTAAGGCGAGGGAGGAAAAGATTGATGAAGTCAAAGTTGAGCAGAACAGAGAGACAGGAACAGATTCTAATGAGTTTGGACAGATTCAGTTTCTTGACTAGGAGACATATTCAGCAGCTTCACCGTTTAGGAGGGGATAGGAATGCTCAAAAGGTTTTACAGCAAATGGAGCAATACTTACACACTTTCAAAGAAGGATATGATACTGTTCATTATTTAAATAAACTTGGCAGAGAAATGATCGGTTCAGAGAAACAAGTAAAACGGACACTGCAAGCAAAACACATTCTCATGAGAAATGATTTCTTCTTCTTTGTGGGATGCCCAATTACTTGGAAGAATGAGGTGAAGACAACGGATGGGAAAGTTACTATTAAAACTGATGCAATGTTTACAAGGAATAAACAACATAATTTTGTTGAAATTGACAATACGCAAACTATGAGTGAAAACCGAGTCAAGATGGATCGATATAAACAATTATTTGAAAATGGAGCTTTTCAAAAACAATTTGGCTATTTCCCAACACTTCACATTGTCACGGTTAATAAAAGCAGAATGAAGCGTTTTAAGGACATGTGCGAAGGTATGCCCGTTGAAGTTTATTTAGTCAACGACATTAAATAAGGGGAGTGGTTAAAATGGCAAAGGTTCAAACAATCAAGTTTGGTGAATTTATGGATAACTCTTATAAAATGCCGAAAATAAGCAAGAAAGACGTAAAGAAACTTAGAAATGTTCTTGTTAAAGCTGGTTGTATGGTTCCATTAGTAATGACTCCTACTTCTGTATTTGCGAATGGAATAGGGGATGCAGCAGGAAGAGTGGCAGAGGCAGGGGCAACAAAAGTGGCAGGTTCTTCCCTTTATATCTTGGCACACGCTCTTGATCCGGTGACTCAGATACTAATTGCTATATCCTTACCTATTGCCTCCGTTGTCATTATTGGTGGTTGCTTCTTCTTCATGTTCAATAGACCAGAAAAAGCATGGAGTACAATAATGAATGCCGGGTTAGGTTATATATTAATTCAATTATCCCCTCTATTTGTAGATATTCTTGAGCAAGTCGGAAAGAGTTTATAACAATGGGTGAAATGATTAAAAGAGTTATTATTTATGTGGGAAATAAGGCGAGTAAAATGGATGCTACCGATTATATAACACAAGATACTGTTCGTACCTTTATTGAGATTGCTAAGGAGATTGTAAAACCGTAATGAGGTGATTTCAATGTGGAAAACGTTTTGGTTTTTCGGGTACAAAATTTTTGTGAAAATTTATGATAATGATTTAGGCAGAGGCATGAAAGAATTACCCACGGTGAGTAAATTTTCTGTATGGAAGAAAGGTAAAGAGTTAGCTAATTATGATCGTGGATGGGATTTTAATGAACTTCCCTCTTTCACATATAAGGCAATTATCAGGTTTTTAGATTTAATCTTATAGGGGGTTGTTATGAAAACATTGATAATCGGTTGTTATATCGTTCATAAGATTTGGTGGAAGAGACATCACAAAGAGCGAAAAGTTGATTGGAATGGATTTTTTAACGAAACTAATTGAGTGACTTTATGTTTGCAGGAAATAACTCCCTTTTTGTCGTACTTAGTAAATAATGGGGAGGTGAAAAAAATGGATAAAGAAGTTAAGGAAATTATATCCAGGTATCAATATTCTAGGGATATAAAAAAGTATTCAAACCATTATTTTTTCCAAGATGATGACATTTTTTCAAGGGTTAACAATAATAGGGATGTGCAAAATGCTCAAAACAGAGTTGAATCTAACTTGCGAATGCTAAGTAAAGTATTCCCCCTAGAAAGAGTTGACGTAGAAGAACTAGAAAAAGATATGGGGCGATATGAATTAGCAGTTGCAAAAGTGATTCAATGTTTTGATAATCCACGTACTGATTTTAATTATACAGCAGAAGAACTCCAACAGCTTATTAATAGTGTATTTAGTTTTTACGATAAAATAGACAATGTTAACATGAGAAGATTATGCCAAGATTAATTTGCTTAGATTTATATAAATCTAAGGACACTGTTTAAACGGTGTCCTTTTTTTATAGGGTCAAATTTCTCTCTAATTATTCAATTCATTATGGGGGATCTCATTATTAAAAGACGGGGTCGCATTTCACGAGGTCATCTGTTTTCGGATTCACCGAAATCCCGAAACTGAACTATTCAAATCATCCATTTTGGGTAATCCGGCAGTCGCATAGGTAGACGACTAAAATTGGTTTTCCCATTATAGGGGAAATGAGAGCCAATCTTTGGACTGTGAGAATTTGCTCACTCCTGTTTCTTGTGGAGTCACCAGATATGGCTAGTCAACTTGATAATTCAAAATTGATTTTTCAAGGTGTGTCAAATTTGACGCTCCCTAAAATTACGAAAAACTTTGGGATAATGCAAAAGTTATCTTATAATGTCAGCCGTAACCTTTGGCGATTGAGATATGATAATCCAAAATTGGATTTTCCCATCCGACTTTTACACATTTATGAGTACCAGAACCACACTTTTACTCAACTTTCGGAAATAATTGTCCATAAGTAAAAAACACTCCCCATTTGGGGAGTGCGATTTTGTGTTATTCTTCTACCTCTACAATAGATACGATTTTATTTATGTCGTCAAGTTCTAACACTTCTGCTATTAATTCCAATGACTCCACTGGAATTCTCTTTGTTTTGCCATTGCACATTTCCGAAATGGTTGCTTGGCGAACTCCCCATCTTTCATTTTCCCCAATTACTGGCCTTTTTAACTTATCAACGATAACTGTTTTTTCATGTAGTTCCTTTTGTGTCATACGATTACGCCACAATAATTCCTCAAGATTAAATTGGATTTTCTTCATTATGTAATCACTCCACTTATTTATTTTAATTTTATTAATTTTATTATACTCGATCTTTAACGTATAGAAAATACGTAAAACGGAAAAATAGTCACAAAATAATTACGCTATACGTATTTACATTTCGTTTTGCGTATGATAAATTAAATTTAACAGCAAGATATGGCAGTATAGGAAAGATTATTTATGGAAGGAGGAAAAAGCAATGGATCATGTGATAAATGGAATAATGCAATACCTGGATATTGAAATAGGATACCTAAGAGAACAATGGGAATCTGGTCAATATTATAAGTTGTCTGACTGTCCATCTTACAAAGAGTGCAAAGCAATGGTGGATGCCATACATGTACTGGAGAAGTATTATTATGGCAAGCACGTAACAATGTCTGTGAAAGAAATGGTTAAATTTTAACTATACGTAGGAAGGAGGATACAATGCAGAAGTTTGACAATTATTTCAAACTCAATATCTTAGCGTTTTTTACTAATGAATCTGAAAGCAATGAGGAAGCATTACAGAAGGCAAGGGAGTTTATCAAAGAAAAAGGATTTAACATTCAAGCGGTTGTTGCTACAGATCATGCCGGGAACCTCTATGAACTAGAAATTCAAAAACAATACGGGTATGAAACTGTTGCAGGAAATTTAGTCACTGAATACAACATTGACAATGAAGTGATTAATCAAGTCGTTGTGCTTGAATCGCAGGATACTGTATTCCGTATTAAAAATTAAACTAATAATGAAAACGGGGGAGAAGAAAAATGGAAAACAAATATCAGGTAGTAGGGAATATTGAAGTTGCTTATACAATGGATGTTAAATCTGCTGACGTGGTACAAACTCTTATCAACGCAAAGGATATGTTCAGAACTGAGAAGGTTAAAGAGGTTCTTCTTCGGGTAACTGGTGGGAAGCAGCATATGGATTTAACTTCCGAGAATTTTGATATTGAAATTAAAGCAGAAGAGAACTGGCACATTATTGAGGATGAAGTAACGGTATACGGTAAAGTTACAGCGCAAGTAACAATTGAGATTGAAAGCCATTCTGCCGAGTTAGTCAATGAAATTCTACAGGGATGGTTATCTGATTCATTTGATGAAGAGAAACTGTATCTCTACCTTGAGAATGGAGGAATCCTTGAGTTAAGTGTATGGGATACCAATATTTCATGGTCTGATGCCGAACAAACGCAGGATGTAGCATAATGAAGAAAAGTAAATTCGGTAACTCATATCCTCTTGCCGTGAAAAAGATTGCTTTACAATATCCTGATTTCCTCATTGAAGATATCAATACAACGTACTGGTTTTACAATCGGGATGTAGCAGCTACTACAGAATGGCTTGATAAATGCAGAACAGGTGAAGCACATAGGGAAATGGGGATTTCCTTTGAAGAAGAACAACCAGCTTATCGTTCTTACACTGAACAAGAGCTTGAAGAATTATACCGTGATTATTATTCCGAAGAAATAAAAAGAGACGACTCTTTGGGGAAAGAAGTCGCCACTTGGGAAATTTCATAAAATTCGGTTAACTTAAATATATAAAAATTAGAGAAAGAAATCAAGTGGTGGACATAGTGTCTTCCACTTTTTATTTTGGCTTTGTGTGGGTTTGATACAGCCGTGTTAGGGTGTAGGGGAGTGTGTTTACCTTAGTGAGTCACAAAACGTCTGTATGACGCTTATACGGACTTTATAATGTTCATATTTTTTATAAGTGAAATTGCCGAATGTGTTTCTTGCTTATTTACGTATGCCTATGACTTTATATTAAAGTTTTGGAGCGTTGTGACGTTCTTCTGAATGTATTTGCCTTGCAGCGTTGTAAAATTGCTCTAACACTTTAATACAAAGTCATGGATATGTTAACGGTTTAGAATGGTATTTATCTAAACGGGTGGAACTAGATATTTAGAACGGTATATATCAGAACGGATTAAGACCGATATTTTTGGTATGTATCAAAGAGGATAGAATCCGAAGTTTAGAATGTTATATATCAGAACGGATACGCTTTACCATTTAGAATGTTATTTCTCAAAACGGATATGTCCAAGTTTAGAACGGTATGTATCTGGATAGGTTGATTCCAATTTATTTTAAATCTAAGCAATTAGAACGGTATATATCAGAACGGGTGAAAAATGAAAAACTAACGGTTTTTGAATCACCCTTCAAGCCAGTCATAGCAAGGACTTTCAGAAAAAATTTTAATACTGCTATTAAGGGGAGAATAAACCCAAAATTGAAAAACGAGAAAATGAAAATCGAAATGTCATAGTTTTAAAATGGGCTATTTGCTTAGCGTTTATCTACTGTTCCAGAAAAAATTTTAATACGTCTATTATGAGGGGCAAAATAAAAAATCGAGAAAATAGGATGGTATGTTTCTGATCGGAAGAAAAATGAAACTTTACCATTCAGAAAATGAAAATCCGAAGTTTTTAAATCCCACAATATCAATGATTTATAAGGGATGGAAGCACATGCCCTAAAAAGTATAGGTTGGTATAGAATGAAAAATGTTTGAAATGGAACATGCCACTGGAACGAAAATAAACATCTCATGTAGTGAAGCATAAGTGTTTGCGTGGCTTTAATCCAAATCCAATAATCGTATTTAGGGGAAGCAGATAATCGCCTATAGGGGAACATGTAGAAAAAAGAACAGGCATAAAATAGAAGGTGCGAAAAACCATTGATATTGCTGGGTTTTCGACATATCGAATCTATTTTTGTTAAGGGATAGGGTGAAAAATGAAGCGTGTATATTCTTGTTTGAAAAAGTCATGCCCTAAAACCCTTGAAAAATATAGGGTTTTGGAAAGGTGCATCTATTTTTATATATTGAATATAAGATGAAAATCATACTAGCGTGTTAGACAATTGCTGAAACCATTGGTATGTCATGTTCTGCGACAGAGTGAGTCCATTTTTGTATAGAGGAAAAAGAGTGGCGATAAAAATGACGAAAACGAACATCATGAACCTTCGATAAGTCAAGGTTTTATAAGGGTTATCTCAATATCCTTTAATCGTCTATAAGGGAAGAGGTAAAAAGTGAATATGTGAAGTAATGGTGAGCACCGATTCGTGCAGCTCTCGAAAGGGTTTGAGCAGTTTTGAAATTATTTTATATTATGAGAGGGATACACTTTCTCTTTATTTTTTTTAAATTCAATTTTAGTAATAAATTAATTGAAAATAAATATTAAATTAAATGTTGACGGTATTCTTAATAGATGATATATTTAAGTCACCAAGAAACAATTACGTGAAACAGGGGAACTCCACTCTATAGGGTAGAGGTGCTCCCTTTTTGCTATTTTTAATACTTTAAACGTATGAATTGGTTAGATATGGTGGCGTCCGCCACCAAACCAGCGGTGGATGAAGCATTAAGCTCTAACAAGAGAATATTTAAATCAAATGTTCTGCTGTTAGTGTTTAATATAAAAACACTAAAATAAAATTGTAAATGGAGTGATTACCAATGGACAGTAAAGTGCAAGTGAAGATTAACAAGTTTAATTTTGGTCATGTTCAAGAGGTTGATGGAAAGTTTGTATTAGATAGCAAAGACGCTGATCCTTGTACAAATAGTGAATCCATTTATCTTGATGCACTAGGGAAAGTAACGGGAGTCAATTATATTGAAAATAACAGGGGAAAGAAACTTGAACAAATCAAACCGATTGATTGTATCTTTGTTTTACGGAATAAGGGTATAACCAAGAAGGATGAAGAGAAGTTAGAAAAGATTGTTCGAGAAGGAATCTTCCTCAATGATGAATTATTTGTTGTAGATGATATTGAAACGTCATCGGAAACAAGAAAAGGTGATACGCCTTTCATTAAGAAGGCATATGCCGGTAAAATATATAAACGAATTACGTTAAATAAATTTAAAAACGATAAAATAAAAGTGGTTACATCGAAGGCAAAGGGTTCTATGGGGCTTGCTAAAAGTTCTGCATACCTGACAAAGAAAGTTCCTAAAATCATTGTTATTCCTGATTATGAGAAGGATATTATTGAAAAAGAAGTAAATGCAGTTTCTACATATAAGCCAACAGAAGAAGATAAGGAAAGATATAAACTTCATCAAATGGAAGTGGAAGCTGAAAAGGTTAAAAAGGAATTGTATTATGCAGCGGTGGAAGAATATCAACCTACACAAGACGATTTAAAGGGTATGTTGTGGAAACGTGAAAAGTACGAAGTAGACAAATATCAATCTAAATCAAAATGGTTAAGCCAAGGCAGGAGAGTTAAAGCAGATGAAGTAAAGAAACCTATCTGTTCTGCAAAAAATACATATACTGAAGAATGGTTTCCTTGCTACTCGGAAAAACAAACTGAGGAAATTAAAATCTTTCCTTCCGAACCTATGACGGTGGGATATCAAATTGAAACTAAATATAATTATCCAAATAAAATTAATTGTTTTGATGGAATGGGACTCGTTGATCCTCAATGGGTAGAAGAGAATGTAGAGAAGAAAACAAATGGTCTTCAGGTTAGAGGAATTGGCATTAAAGGTCTTGTTATAAAGGTAAATTTCAAAGAATACTACGCTAAACGTGGGGTAACTCATTTAGTGGATGTATTTGGGGAAAGTAGACCAGTGCAAGAAGCCGATATGATTATTGCAGAAAGCATGTTCAAAATGAAGTTAGATAAAGCAGATAACAATAATAACGGTGGCTGGTTGTTCAAAAACATAGATGAATATTATCAATTACTTACTACATATGAGCTTGATAAAGTGTTCGGAATCGTTTCATACATAAAAGATAAGAATGAAATCAAACAGTACGTAAAACTTACATATCAGCATTTGCTGGCCTTCAACCTTACATTTAAAGACATAATGACTCTTAGTAAAGATAGTTTCCGTATCATAAGTAAATTAATACAAGGTCAAGACGTTTCATACATAAAAGCAGTATTCAATATGCTCGACATAAAGAAAGAAGATGTTCAACATATCTCAACAGTAGAACAAGCCATTGAATACAACCATCGTATGTTGTTTGATCCATTTGTCCGTAAGACACTGATTACATATGCAAAGAATTTATTAGAAGGTATGAAATTGGGCGAAATCTTCTTAAATGCTCAATATTATTACATAACAGGTGACGTAATTGGATTCTTAGAGTGGGCTGAATATCATCAAGATAAAGAGAAAGCAAAAGAAAAAGTTATAGGGTTTTTGAATGCAGGGGAGTTTTACCAAGCAGGAGATACCGGAAGATATGGAATGTTAAGAAATCCTCTTACATTCTATGGTGAAGTAAAAGATGGAAGTTGGGTGAATGTCGATCATCCTGCCATTAAATATATTGAGCATCTTGATAATTTAATTCAATTTAATATGTACGATAGCTCAATGACTCAAATTTCTGGTCTGGATTTTGACGGAGATAAGGTGCTTAGATTCCATAGTCAATTACTATTGTCCAAAATGATTAAATCACCGCTTGTGGTTTCTGGTGATGAAGAATCAGAAATTATACCAGTGGAATACAACACGGAATCTCTTGTTAAGTTTAAGAAGGCCAATATGGACAATATGACAGGTTTAATTACGAATTATGCCACGTTCTTTGCTAATAAGGCATTAGAAAAGCATGGTGACTTAAAAACAAGAGAGTTTGAACTTCAGATAACCAAGCATTTGCAAGGGTTAGCGATTGACCAAGTTAAAACGTCAGTTATTCCGAATGTGCCAGAATTGTTTAAAGTGGTCGCAAGAAAGAAAGCGTACTTCTTATGCCATAAATATAAGAGTTACAATGAAAATGAATATCAAAAGAAAGAACTTGCGAAATCTCCGATGGATATGTTTGCAAAGTACGTTGAAAGAAAACAAAGGCATTTAGACATGGATAAGAGCGTTTCGAGTGAATATTTTTATGACATTCAGAACACGAAAGAGTTATTAGTGGATTACAAAAAATATTCTCTTCAAGACGAAGAAATCCAAAATATAATTAATGGTCTAAGATCAGTATGGTCAGCTTTCAATGAATCTAAAACAGTCATCGACAATACTAGAAGAAAATTTAATAAAAGAGAAGGTAAGTTTAAGGTTATGACGGATGATGAACGGAAGGATTTTCAAAAGAAGATACGTGATAATTATCGGATTCTAGCTCGGAGAACAAGAGAAGAGGCAATAAAGGTTTGTGACAATGAAAGTGTACTTGCTTCATTGTGTGCCGAAATCAGTTATAACTGGTCAAAACAGAAGAATAGTGATTTCCAATTTACTCATACAAAAACATACAATTTCTTTTGGGCATGTAGTCCGAAGGGAATCTTAGAAAACCTTTCAACGAATGAAGATGAAAATAAAATACTGGTTACAAATATTCTCCCCTTGAACGGAAGGGATAGAGAATATGAAGGAACATTGAAGATTAAAAACGGTACTGCTTCCATTAGTGACGCCAGCATTAAAACTAAAGGATTTTTAGAAGATGGTAATTACCGTTTATTCAACATCTTAGGAAGACACTACATCGACTACGACAAGAAATTGAAAATAGAGGATGTATCGTTTCCAGAAGAAAAAGAAGTTGTAATCAATGGTGAAAAGAAAATCATTAAGGAACTTGTCCCACTACAAACGAGTCCTTCAATGTTGAAAGATATTAAATTAAATCAATTTATTAAAGATTATAGCATCAAGTTAATCAAATTACAAGACATTATCATCCCTGATAGCACTAAATCACAAGAAGAAATCCTAGAAGCAGCCAGAGAAAGAATCAACGCTTTAGTGGGTCAGGAACTTGAATTAAGCAAGGATAAGGTAATGCTCAATGGAAAGTTAATCGGAACGATTAGACAGGAAGATATGTGTTCCAGCGAAGTTGAATTGTACAGATATAACAACAAAACAATCTATGTCAAAGAAATTGAGGATATCTCAAATACTTGCAAGAGTTTCACAATTAAAGTTGATATTCATTAATTTAAATGGTGGATGGGGTAGCAAATCACTATCCCATCCCAAAACAGATGGAGGTTATTTAATATGTTCACTTATCAACCAGAATTAAGCAATCTCATTATCAAGAATATGCGCTTGGCGGGGAAACTCATGTCTCGTGGCTTTGTACTATTAGACATTCAAAAAAATGTTGATGGAACACCGAGGAATGGTTATGTGTTTAGAAATTCTCCCGAAATTGTGAAAGCAATTAAAGAGGAATCAAGGACACTAAAATAATAAATTAATGGAGGTATTACTAATGAAAAAAGTTTACAACGTAGTAAATAAAATTAATAAATTTGATGTTGAGTCACTAAAAGAAGTAGCAATGAATGATGGACATATCAATTCTTTACATAAGTTAGCATTCAAAGAAATACATAACCATATCACACAATTTATTACTGATAGCGTTAAAGATTATAAAGAGCGTGAAGTAGATGGGGAAACATGGGAAGATGAACAACAATTTTTTGGTCGTGTTATATGTGGGTTGCCTGGACATGCAAAAACAACATCATTAGGAGTCATTGCAAAGCGGTTGATTAAAGAAGGGAATACACCTCTTCTGATTGCTTTTAAAACCAATCGTGATATGGATGATTTTAATAAAGATATTCTAAATTTCTGTGAGATTAAAGGGTTAAAGGATAAAGTTTTATTAGTCAATGAAAGTAATTTCAAAAGGGTAAAAAGCGAAATTAAAAACTATCAAATTGTATTAATTTCGGCAAGAAGATTTTTTGATTTGCAGCTTGGTTACGGAAGTTATAAGACATTTGATCAGTATTACAGTGAAGAAGAATCTTACAAGAGAACAGTTATTATTGATGAAATGCCAGAATTTCGTGATTGTGAAACCTTTAAAGGTGGAGATAAAGACAATTATACAAACTGGGTGGAAGCATATGCTGAATATGTAAATACCAATGAACAACCTACTAAGAAAGAAGAAAAGAAGGTTTGGGGGAAACCTAAACCAGAAAATAAAGAAGAAGAACAGATTATCGTATCCAAACAGGATTTATGGTCTGCACAAAATACAATCGAATTTGCTTTTAACTGCCTTAATACCGAGTACATTGATAATGCAAAAGATTCTGTTCCAATTGGAAATTTAAAGAAATATATTGAGAATAGTCCTACTTATAATACCTTTATTAAAGTTATGAAAAAATTCGAGACGTTAGAGCAGGTAAGAAGTGACCACAAAAAAAGAATGAAATGGTTTATGCAGTTACTTGATAACGAACAGGAAGATAAGAATGTTGGTGTGTTAAACAAAGATGATAAATATTTGTCCGTACTTTGTTCAAAATACATAAATTATCTATCTAAAGGAAACGTATTAATCTTGGATGGTACAGCAAAAGAAGTTGAAAATATTTATAATGCCAATGGGTTTGAAGTGGTTGAATGTAAAAATTATCATGATTATGCAAATAGATTACACATTCACCACCATGAAATTAACACAAATAAAAATAATAGGGGTTCTGAGAAAACAATCGAAATGATTAGCAATGATATTAAATGGATTAATGGTCGTTTAGGAGTCCAAAATAAAGAAATGTTTCCCCTTGTAATGAAATCTGATGTTGAGGCATTCAGAAAAACGGGTGTTATTTCAAGTGATATGTACAGGAAGTTTTACGCAGGGATTAAAAGTGACGATGATGAAAGCACATCAATTTCTTTGATGAATGCAGTAGGGACAAATTGTATTGGAGATAAGGCAGTTATGGCTATGGCCGGACTTCCTATTCGCCACGCTTCATTTTATAAACTACATGCAATCGCTATGTTCGATACTGGTATTAATGTATCTACATTTGATTCGTTCGATGAAGAGTATAAAACACAAAAGAAAAATGAAATTGTATGGTTTATTGATAACCGTGTACAACAAATTTACGAGAGTTTGTTTATTGCTGATTTTAGTCAAATTATGCACCGGATTAACATTCGTAATTTATCATTATCTAGTCGTGTTGATATTATTTTATATACACGTAAAAAAGGTTGGGTAGATCGTATTGTTAAATATTTTGGTGTGCCAGATAAGCATTACTCATTTCAAAAGGTTGTAGATGTAGAAAAATTTACAGAAGAATGTACAGCTATAATGAAGAAAGTAAAAGAGTTTATCAAGAAATCTAAGAAAAAAGAGTTGTTTGCACATGATATTGTTCTTGATGAAAAGAAATCAGCATTTAGAAGTTGGTTTAGACGTTCTTGGGATATGGTAATACAAGAGGAAACTGCAAGTGGTAAAACAGAAACACTGATTCCTGATATGGTGAAGCGAGAGATTATTTTAGACATTATGGACAAACAAAAATTAATGATTGAAATAAATGAGAAACAAGAAAGAATCTTCAAATTAAAATAAAAATCTCATGTTCAAATTAGAGTGTAAAATTAATTGAAAAATCGGGGATAAATTTTATACTCTTTTTTGTTGAAAGTCAAGTAATAATAAGGGTTTTAAGTGATTTTTCATGTTCGGAATTTCTATATATATTAGAAAAAATGGACATGAAATTTAATCATACCATATTTAAATTTTATAAGTCAATACATAAAATCATAAAAATTGGATTCCGAATAAAACAAATTCCCCTGCTTTTGGGGAATTTTTTTATGAGCGTTCTTTTTGTTTCTTTTTGGGCGAACAAAAGAAAGGTCTTAATCTTTTGAACTTATCTTTTAAAACTAAACTAATGGAGGAATACATAGTATGAACATAATTACAGAGCTAATTAAAAAGGTTAAGGCAACACCGGAACGAATTAGAACACCTATTTTTAGTGTGACTAATGAAGAAACAGGTAAAGTGACATATATGATTGATGCTGAAATTCGTGGAATGATTATCGGAAAACTTACTTTTGAATATGGGTATATGGAACATTTCGGCTGGACTAAGGAAGAAAGGGAATTTTTAAGGAACAACAAAATTATCTACATTACTAATATTGAGATAGACAAGGAACATCAAAGTAAAGGGTATGCAAGGCAGCTATATAAAAGATTTATTCAGAACTACAAAGCAGAATTTCAAGGGACAAAGATTAAAAGAGTTTTCCACAATCCCTATACTAGAGCGATTTGGGATAAAGCAAAGAAGGAAACAAACTTCAATGACCAGGGATTATATACTTTTGAATAAAAACCCTATTTTATTTGATCAACTTTTTAGAAGAAAAAAGAGTTAAGGGTGGCGTCCGCCACCAAACTAATGACAATTGTGATTAATAGGATTTAATTCTATTGTTGCTAATTGTGTCTTATTCATATAATCACTCTCACTTGTGGGGAAGGTTAGTCCTTTCCCTTAATTTTTATTCCTCTTATTAGGAGAACGGAATGTGATGTAAATATGCCGAAAAGGAAGGTATATATTCGAGTCGTCAATGACAAAGGGTTATCTTTTACCGTTGTAAAGGAAGTTGACGATGAAAATGTTAATTGTATTAATTCTGCAACAGTTATAAATGATCGGGAATTTCTCGAATGGGTATGGTCGGAGTGAAATTACAAATGGAGGTAAACTAATAATGGCTTATAGTTTTCAACATGAACTTAGATTAGTTATGTACAGTTACAATATCAGTATGGATGATATTGCTAGTGGATTAGGTTGCTTTTCATCTAAAATTGAATATTACATGATTGCCGAAACTATTGATAAAACGCCAGAATCAGAAGCATTCGTTTCGATGCTATATGATTTTGTACATGGTATTTGCAAGAAATCAACAGGGTTTGAATCATGGTTTAGTTATGTTACGGGTGTCTATGACAATGTTGAATTTGATGATTATGTCATTTTCAACTATCAAGCGAATACGGTTTCCTTCATGCAAAAAGGACGAACTCGTACAAGAGAAACGAAAAGTTTCAATTTCAGAGATACAGAATCAATTAAACTATATCGTAAATGGTTTAATGAAGAATTTAAAGAATCAGATATGCCGATAGAGGAGATTAAATGATAAAACTCTAATGAGGATTGTCTTAAATGTATGGGCAATCCTTAAAGCATATTGCATTTTGTGTCATGTCGAACGTGTTCTCCCACATTCTCCCTTTGGCATGGCATAAAATGGAATATGTTTTGTTCATATATCCAATCTCCCCTTTTTAGAATGTTCGATTCTAAGTATTTATGGGCGTGTTAGAGAGTGGTAATGGTATGTCATTCTCTAACACATTCATCCTTTTCCTTTCATTGTGTATCACTCTAATATAAAGCCAGTGATATAGAATGAAGGGAATTTGCGTGGAGTTCCCTTCGCTTGTTTGAAGAGCACAATAGTACCAAATAAAGCATGTGTGTTTCTTTTGTTGGAGCATTAGAAACTCATAAGTTTTAGACGATTTTAGATGTAGCAAGTTCAATAAGTTGTTAGTAGTCATTAGCATTATGATTATCCTTTGTTGGAGCATTGGATTTTATAATGTTAAGGCAGGAAGTTTCATTGACTTTTACGAGCAGGTTGATGACTTTTGTAAATACTTCCAGAATTTTTGATTCTTATGTATGTTCAATCCTATCCTTAGACAGTAGGAGCGAACAAAGTGTATAAATTTCAACAATATTGTTTTAATAGTTGAGTTTATCATTTAGATTTACCTCCAAAGTATGTATGTATAGGTGGGGTTCAACAGCAGGAATCCCACTCTATACGACTTTTTATAAGCGTGTCTTATTGAATGTTTAAGGTTAAGTAAGCATTGACTAATGGACGCTTCCATTGTCTCTGTAATAAATTCTTGAATGGCTATTAAGCGATGCATATCATTTGTATCGCCATTTTTTATAAGAAGGGGATTATTCCCGTTTAGTTTTATAGAGTTAAAAAATTAAAGGAGGTGAGTAATGTGGCGTTATTAGACCGGGAGAATATAGTCAATATTGTTTTCATGAATCGGAATGAAGTGATGAAAGAATTAAAGGGTTATATAAATTATCTTTCAGCAATGGATGAAGCGATTCGAGAAGATGAATCTAAAGAACTTTTTTTAAAAAAGTTAGCTTTTCAACATATGGTGTCAGATTATAAATCCATTGAAGAAGATATCCTTTCCTTTGAGAATTTCACAAATCCAAAAAGGGTTGATGATTTTGAAAATGGATTTGCCAAAAGTGTTTTTCATTCAACGAGTTTACCAAAGTCATTGAAAATTTTAGAGGATGGGGCTATTCGCCAGGTAAGGGAACCAAAACTATATTTCTCTCATGAATCACCGACTTATTTCTATCACGTTCTAACCTTATGGAGTAATGAATGGCTGGAATCCCTTAACTATACAGGTAACATGATTACTTTCAGTTGTAATATCAGTGATATTGACTACATGAAACATATAGGGTGGGAAGATTATAGTCCATTCTTGCCGGATAAAGTGTTACATGCCTATATAAAATCGAAGCATCCTGATCTTGAACGATCTCCACATATTGAGATTACTATTGAACAGGATTTGCCATTATCTAAAATAAATCGGTTTTATTTTATTAAAGGGTATCAAGTACATCAACTTTACAACAGAGTGGATGATGATTCATGGTCTGTTTATACATTTAAAGATAGGGTGGTTAGTCATGGCTAAAGCAAAAAAAGTAGTAGAACAAAAAGTTCAATTAGATGAAACACTGGTTGAAAGTTTATTTTCTAAAATTGATTCATTGAATAAATTAGATGGTCAATACGCTGGTTTAATGAAAATTATTCCGATTGATGACTATAAATATATGCAAACTCAATTGTCAAAGGAAGTAAAAGAAACCTATTCAACGATTAGAGAGCAAGTTGGAATCGAAGGTATTAAGGAAATATTTGATAAACATTTAAAATAGTGGAAATAAAGGAGAGTCATACAATGTCTGAATTTGATTACGGCGTAGGTTATATGGAAGGTGTAGGTCATAACTTTATTCTTGCTTTAAAAGAAGAAGGTGCAAATTTCAGTGATGGGCATTTGCATAAAATCAATGGACAAGATTATAAGAGTTCCATTGAAGAATTAAGAAAAGAAGGATATAAGATTTTTATTTTATTAAGAAATTTTTATATCGTTGATGATATTTTTGCCGAAAAAATAAAGGGGGTTAAATAATGGAGAACGAAGAAAAGCAAACAGAAGAGGTTATTGACCAAAAGCAAGAGGAGCAGGGTAAACAAGAAGAACAAAAGCAAGAAGAAACGCAGGAGCAGGGCAAGGTTGAGGATAAGAAAGAGGAAGAACAACCACCTTCTGATGAAGCGAAGGGTAAAACTTTCACGGAGGAAGAAGTCAATACTCTTGTTCAAGATGGTAAACAAGAGTTATTGAGCGAAATTGAACAGCTTAAAGCACAAATTAAGGAACTGGAACAATATAAACCAGTTGATAAAACTCCTGATCAATTACAAATTGAAAAGGATAGAGCAGAAATCTTCTCTGAAAAGGTTGATTTAGCTTTACAAAAGTCGGAACTTTCTGATTTTAAACAGTTTATCAGCGGTTCAACAATTGAAGAAGTGAATGCTTCTATTGATGCATTTAAGAAACTTCTCAATCAACGTGATTTAAACAATGGTTATCAGCCAGAAGGTGACGCCAATGCAGGTAAGAAAGCAGATGCTTATGAAACTGCAAAAAAGAATGGTGATTATAAAGGCATGTTTGGAGCGTTATTATCTAGGAAGTAAAATTTCTAGATTTTAATTATATATTCATTTAAAAAAATTATTGGAGGTATTATATTATGGGATTTTCTAGTAGCGATTATGTTGTTGGTCAGGTGCATGATTTAAAACAAGGGTTGATTGACGTTAACCCAGAAAGAACTCCTTTTCTTAACTTGCTTCTTGCTAAAACTGTATCAGCAGCAGGAGCAACGGTGAACTGGATTGAAAAAGAAATTGATGAGACAACAGCAGTAACAATGCAAGAGGGTGGAGATCGTCCAGCATACAAAAAGGACACTCTAAGCCCAATGAATAACAATTTGGAACTTTTTGGTGCTACAGCAGAAGTAACGCATACTGCACAAGCATCTACAGCGAGTGGTATTACAGATTTGATGAATTACGAAGTGGCGAACAAAACTTCTTCTCTTAAACGTCGAATCGAAGACAAACTTCTTCATGGTACAAAAGGTTTCGCTACCGGAACCTACACTACAGATGGAGTATTCAATCTTATTAATGCTGCAAACCGTGTAACTACTACGGCTCTTGTTGCAGATGATTTTGAAACTATGCTTTCTAAAACTTATGATGCAGGAGTTAACTACAATCAAATCGTTTTCTGTAATGCTTTCATGAAAAAGAAAATTAATAGTTTTGGTGTTGTTACGTTCCTTGCTCGTGAAAAGATGCTTGGTTTCGATGTTAGTATCTATTCTTCTGCTTTTGGAGATGTAACATTTATTGACGTTCCAAAAATGACTACAAACGAAATGTTTGTTGCGAATCCTGATTTCTTTGAGCTTCCTGAATTAATTCCTTTCCAAGGTGTTGTTCAAGGTGCTAATGGCTCTAAAACAGCAATCTACATTGAAACTCAAGTTGGACTTAAACTTCTTAATAGTAAAGCAGCAGCTTCTTTGAAAGTTACAGCTTAATTAATACATAACATGAGAAGGCAGGGGAAACCTTGTCTTCTTTTTATTTTTTTTTATTCAATTTTATAACTAAAGGTGTTGAAAAAGTATGAAATCCATTCGATTTTATTGTAGTCATTGTATGAACATTACAAGCATGTTGGAAACGGTTGATGAAATTACAAGCAAATTGAAAATGATTGATAAATGTTGTAATGACGGACAGTTGAAACCAATTATTTTAAATAATTTCAAAGGTAAAAATCAGGAGGCAAGGAAATGAAGAAAATTAGTCAGGTGGAAATGGAAAAAAGAGAACAATTTGTTACATTGCGTAGACGTAAAAAACTTCAGGCAAAAACCGTAGCAGAATATATAGGGTGTTCGCAAGCCCTTATTTCTAAGTATGAGCGTGGAGAATCATACATGAGTGAAGTAAAGGTTAAATTGTACGAGAAATTTATTACAGATTATGAAGAAAAAAGAGAGTGATAAATAAACCAATGGAGGTGAAAAAGTGAAGAGTGTTAAAACATAGTTCTCCTTATGTACCCACACATAAGGAGAATTTTTTATTTAATTTTATTTCAATGTCGTGTCTAGTGAACTTTGTGGGATAAGGGAATGCGTGTTTAGTTCTTCACGTATTCTATGCAACAAGATATCAAAGCTAAATATCCTGTTCATTGTGCCAATGAGGAAAAAGGGAAATACAAAATGATGATGAGTCCCGATATTGATTCATTCTTTTCATGTGCAATGCTGAATTGCTTGATGGATTATGAGACAAAATTTTTCTTTAATTATGGTAAATTATATGCCCATGAATCGGTTGATTTAAAGAGTTTTAATCTAGATCAGCTACTTGCCGTGGATTTAGATGTGATTTATCAATATGAAAAAGATAAATGGATTAAATGTTGGGGAAATCATTTAACGAAAATGTGTCCACAAGACATAGAGAATCCCGAATGTGCAAACTTAAATCAAATTGTCGGTGCAATGAGAAGTGACGGTAATCGAATTACATACAGTCAAAAGAAACGAGCGATTAGTACAGCCATACAAATTGCTTCTTACTATGATTTATTTAGAAGGGAAGATGGCAGCCCTAAAACGCTTATAGAAAGTCAGAAGATGTTTCTATGGTGTGTAGATGCTATGTTTGTCGCTGGTAAATCTGAATCGTTCGGACATATGGCAAAACAGTTTATGAAAGAGTTAGATTTTGAATGTATCTCAGATGTTTTAAATAAGCCCAGGAATGACTTTTATAAATTCATGGATCAATACAATATTACAGCTAGAAATGGACGTATATGGATTGATTCTGAGGGTTATATGCGTAGCACAATCAATTTAGATCAATTGCAGGAAGAGGTATTTCCTAGAATGGATTTATCTTTACCGGATGGCAAGTTTATTGAAATTGCTTCATTCAGAACACCAAGAATCAGTAAGAATGATAATAATTTAGACAATAACAAGATGAAATACGTTAGAAAAAGCCCAAACCTTTTTACAAGTGTACTGCCTTATAAAAATCAAATCAGATTTTCTATTCTTGAAGAAACAAAAAATGGTGGAGAACATTTATTAACAGTTCGATAAGCTAAACGGGAGGATTTATTATGGAGAAATTGAATGGTTCAAATTTGCGTCAATATAGGGAGCTATTAGGAATTAGCATTGAAACGATGGCAAAGAAAACAGGTATGGAAGAAAATGAGATTATTGAGTTTGAAAATGATGATTCAACGGAATTACATGGCCTCCAATATGCTTATTTAACAATCATCGGTATCGCATTAGATAATAAAAAAGGCAGGAAACCCATTAAGGATAGAATTGAAAGTACGAAAATCGTTCTTTTCGATGAAGTAAAGAAACAGTTTTTCCAAGATTCAATTCATTATGATGCAATGGATTTAGTTATTAAAAATACACCAGAATATAGGGAAACTTATGAGGCGAAATTGGTGATGAGTCCCCTATTTTATGCAGGATTAGAGAAGGATGTCGAGGAATTAGAGGCGTCTTTTTTTGTTGCAAAGGATACGGACAAATACCATTCTACTTTTTTAAATCGGGCATATCGAATCCTTAATGATGAAATGCTTCAATCGAATAGAAACGCAACGACGAATGATTATAACCGATTGTATTTTTCTCATTGGGCTACTTACTTTTACAATATGTTACTTTGGGCAATGTCCGAATATTGGGGATGTGCTAATTATCACGGAAATGTAGTTACCTTTGTCGCTGATTTAAGTGATGCTGATTACAAAATAAAAGATTTTGGCAATGGCAATATGGATTTATCTGAGTTATTTATAAATGGTGATTTACCTTTGTCTAAAGTGAAACGGATTTACCATGTAAAAGAATTAAATCTCTGTGAAGTATATGAGCAAATAGAAGAAGGTAAATGGAAACAATATAGATTTTTAAAAGGTTAACTAGATAAAGAGAAATTCAAGAATTTATTACAGGAACAATAAAAAATAAACAAGGAGATTTAATGATGAGCCAAAACAATGACTTACAGTCGGACTTAAAATTAATCATTAAGAAATTAGAAAGCATTGAGGAAGACATGTTTAAAATTCGTGACAATTTCAAAGAGGTTAGTGGTTATGTCGTAACTTTATCGCATTATGTTGAGGAATTGGATAGGAAAATTAATGGTCAAGGGGTTCAAAAATTCTTAAATTAATAAACTAATGGAGGGTTAAACCTAATGGATAAGAAATTAACTGAAGAATTTAAATCTTTGGAGCAAATAGCGAAGGAATCAAGAGAAGAACATGATGCTTTTCGTGATTACGTCAAGTCAAGAATCAATTCGATTCAGAAAGTAACAGAAGAAGTAAAGGAAAGTACAAAAGAGACGAGGGAACATGTAAAAGAAATGGAACTCAATCTTTCTCTTTTAAAGGAAAACAAGTCACGTTTAGATCAAATGCTTACAGATAGTGGGGTGGATTTAGAATCTATTCCAGAATATACAGATGAAGAATTATCCGCTACATTAGATCGTTTAATTGAGGAGACAAAAAGCAAATGAATACTAATGGATTGAATGTACAGGATTTAGGACTACAAAATAAGTGGGCATTGATGGGTTTATTTAAAAAGGAAATGGAACGTTCTGCTAAAGATGATGTTACAGTCAATACAGACCCGGAAAATAAAAAACATTATAAAACAAGGGTTGCTCAAGATTTTTATATCCATGCAAATCGTGTTATAACCGAGTATTTAAGCAAAGTAGAGGAAGAAATATTTAATACATCTTCTATACATGATGATATTCTTTACCATACTACACCAATAAGCCACGGCTTTAATATCCTTATGTCTCATAGTATTAAGACAAGAAATGATGAGAATGGCATTAAAAGAATAAACGATGATGACATGTTTTCCAGCATTGGGAAGGTGTTTTTATCTCCTACTGTTGGTTTTTTTATGAGTCAGATTTGTGGAGTAGGCAGCAAAAACTATATGGGTGATGCTCTTATTTTTTGTATTGATAAAAACAAAATAATGAATGACTTACATAAAAGATTTAGTTATGTCACAAAGGAAATTAAAGAAGCGTATCTTGAAACCCCTGCCAGTATCCCCAATGCAAAGGTTTTACAATATGTAGAGGAATATTTAGGGTGTCCAGTATTAAATGAGGTTGAATATTTTAGCACAAGTGATATTCCTCTTGAGTATGTAAAACGTATTTATCATATCAAATTGTTAGATACAAATTGTGTCATAGATTTATGTGGCGAAGATGAGTGGAAACTTTATAAATTAGGGAGTTCAAGAAATAAATTAACTGGTCAAGGGGTGTAATGAACATGGATAAATATGCTTCTGCTAATGAAATATTTGTCGCATACGTTAAAGAGAGGGAATATTTTGAATCATTAACTACGGATGAAGCCATTGCAAAGTTAAATGAAATGGGAGAAGAATTACAAACTGCCCCAAAAAAGAAAGCAGAGAAATTAAGAAAGAAAATACAACATCATGTAGATGAGGCAAGGAAAGCACGAGATTTTTATAGGTATGAGGTGACATATCTAACGGAAGAAGAAATAGATAAATGTTTAGGGGAATTGAGCAATGAATAGCAAAAGAATGTCAATGGATGCCTTTTATACATACATAGTGGACGAAAATAATCTATATGGTCTTATTGATGACCAGCTTAGGAATGATGAAGTATACAATCTTCCTGATAATATTAATTTTATGACGGAGCTTTATAAACAAAATAAAAAACGAATAGATAAATTTGTGGTGCATATGGAAACAAACGTATTTAAATCTAATCCAGACATTCTATATCATTCCACGAACTTAAAGAATGCTTCTCTTATTTTAAAGGATGCAGAACTAAAGGTAAAAGATAGAAGAATGAACAGTGTGGATATTGCCCAATCCGAATATTTCACCAGTAATGATTTAGGGCAATTATTTTTATCTGTTCATCCCACCTATTTTCTAACTCCATTAATCATGACATCGGGTAACAATTATTTAGGGAATGTAGTTACGTTCTGCATAGATACCTCAAAACTAAAAGAAAAATTGTACAAGGTGGCTGATTATATAACCCAGGAAGGTAAATGGAGCAGATTAGAAACAAGTGGTGATGTTCCATTTAAAACAATTATGAAATACATAGAAGACATTCTTCACGGATGCCCCGTAATGGATTTTGATTATGAATACTATATAAAATCCAATATTAATCTTTTTTCTTGTGTGAAAAGGATTTACTACTTTAAAGAGTGTGATACCCATTGTGTTATTGAAGTAAATGATAATCCTTCTAATTGGACTTATTATCAGTTTGATAAAATGGGTGACTCTCTATGGAAGGAAGCATAGTATGGGGAAAAAATTATATACAAAAGAAGAGTTAAGACATAGGTATTATAATGTTGTCGAGTTACGGAAAGCAGCGAAAGCCGAAATGGATAAAGCGAAGATACAAATGGATAATGTAAGCGACATGGAGCAGGTTGTTCATACTAAAAAATATTTAGAATCAGTTGATGAATATATGCGTTTATGTGATGTTGGAATGTTTGCTAATCGGACGTTTGTTGACAAGGAAACAATTGAAAAAGCATTAGAGAATTTATAAATCTGAGGACTCGGCAAATCTGCACAGTCCTCTTTTTTATTTTTCTTATTAAATTGGAGGAAGATATTTATGGATATTTATTCTATATTAAAGCATTTAGAGTTACAGGGAAAAAAGGAATACTGCCGAGCTAATTATTTTCGATGGAAGTTTGGTCTTTATTATCATAATGAGAAAAATGAAACACCTAAGACAGAAAAGGAATTTTTACATAGTATTGGACGGAAAAGTTTAGATTCCCTTCTTAAATGGGAGAGAACAGGGGAATATCGTGCATTGGTTAAAATTTATCTTGCTTCTCTTGTGGCTGATGATAGTAAGCAAGTGTATGACAAAATCACAGAACAAGCAAAATCTGGTGACGTTCAAAGTGCTAAATTACATAGGGATTTAACCAAACAAATTGAGAAAGAAGCAGAACAATTAATGGAAGCATTTGCAAGCAATCTTGAAGAAGATGAGGATACGGAGTAAAGGAGGTGATTAAATGAGTTTATTTACAAAACCAAAGGCAAATAAGAAATCTAAGATGCCTAAACATATCAAGGAGGCAATGGACAACCCTATAAAATGGGTGGAGACATTTATAAAAAATTCCTGATATGGCTGGTGAAATGGTTCCATTTAAATATCATGACCAACAAGTAGAATTAATGGAAAATAAACAACGTTTTTCAATTATTTCCAAGCCGAGACAATTGGGAGTTTCTGTAAGTGTCCTAAGTTATTTTGTAGCACAAGCAGCACGTAAGCCCAATTCTGCATATATGATATTTGTACATAACGAGAACAGTAAAAAGATTCTTGATGATAAATTACGTGGCATGATGGATTCCTTACCTAAGATGAAGAATAAAGCAGGGGAAAAAGATGAATACGCTGAGTTTGTCCCACAAGTTAAAGTAAGTCGAGAGGGACATAAATTTGATAATGGTTCAATCATCTATGTTGAAGAGGTGGGAAGTGGTCAAAAGGGTAGAGGGGGCAGTTTTTCGGGAATCCTTCTTTCGGAGTTTGCTTTTTATTCTGATGACCAACACGAAAAGATTCTTACCAGTATGGAGGACTCACTATTAAAGAATGATCCTGAAGCCGTTTTGTTTATTGAATCAACCTCAAATGGTTTTAATTATCACTTTGAGTTATTCCGTGATTCATGGAGTGGAAACAGTAAATATAAAGCATTCTTCTTTCCTTATTATTCTTCTGCTTACCGTATGTTAAATGAAAATGATCTAAAACTTGCGAAGGACTTATGTATAAAGAAATATGGTAGGGAATTAACTGAAAATGATCTTGAAGGTGATGAAGTCCGTATCTACAGAGAATGTAAAGATATGGACTTTATTTATTGGCGAAGAATGAAAACGAATTTTGGTAATCCAAAAGACATTAAGAAGTTTAAGCAAGAGAATCCAAGTCACTATATGGAGTCATTTATCGGAAGTTCTGAAAAATTCTTTGAAGAGGATTCAGTAATGGAGGCAATCAAGAATCTTGATAAAAAGCCATTACAGACCGTTGAGGGATTACCGGAAGAATTAAAGCCATATTTAAATAAATCGCTATTTATTTATGAATTGCCTAAACGAACGATTACAGATGAAGAAATGGACGAAATTAGATTGCAACGTGATGAACATATGAGGATTTTATATTGCAATCGTTTATTTGGTACATATATGGGCGTGGACGTATCACAAGGTATGGGACAGGACTCAAGCGTCGTTTCGATCTTTAATAAGGATAAAGAGCAGCTTGCCGTATTTAGGACAAATGTAATCCCACCTAGACAATTAGCAGACATTATTGCAGTATTAGCGACTTGGTATAATTATTCTCTTGTTTGTGTTGAAGCAAATGGAGTGGGATATACCGTTTTAGAAAAGTTAAAGCATGAAATCAAATATCGTAATCTTTACAAAATGAAGAGGCGATTAAACGATAAAAACGGGAAACGTCCAGAAGGATGGATTTCAAGTGCAACAGCCAGGAGTACCATGTTACATACATTTAAGGAAGAGTGGGAGCTTGGCAACATGGTTATTCATGATGAACCAACACTCAATCAGATGCTTACATTCTCCGAGAATGACAGGTCAAGAAAAGAAGGCCACCACTTTGATACTGTTTTCGGAACTGGATTGGCTCTTGAAGCAATCAGGAATGGTAAGCATCGTTTGAATATCTTCAACGAACTAGAAATTGATAAAGGGATGGTGTTAAATGCTTAGTTGGTTTAAAAGTAATCAAGAAGAAGTTGTTCCAGTTGAATTAAGTCCATTAGATCAATATATTGTTGATATGTGGGACGGTGATCCATTGTGGTTTATGCAAGAAGTGAATAGACGATATCATACAAACAGAATTAGGAATGTATTGGATATCAAAGCATATTTAAACGGTGAACATGAAATCCTGAAACGGGAAGGTTTCATTTATAATGGAGAAGAGTATAAACCTAAGAAATTAGTATTGGACTATGCAAAAAATATAGTGAATTTTCAAACGAATTACCTGTTAAAAATGCCGGTTACGATTACAGGTAAGGATTCAGTATCTAAAAAGTTTACTAAAACCTATAAGAAAGGAAAATTCCATCGTAAAGATTTAGACATTCTAAGTGATGTAATTAATTACGGCGATGCTTATGAATATCCTTATTGGGACAAGTATAAGAAACTTATTACATCTAAAATGATTCATCCTGAGAATGGATATCCAATCTATAATGATTTCTCCGAGTATGTAGGATTCATTGAATATTTTACGGTTGAAGGTATTTCTTATTGGACTGTCTATAGAGAAGATAAGGTTGAAAAATGGACAAATAAAGGTGGAGAAATTATTTCAAAGTCCATTCATCCAAATGTAGGTGGAAGATTACCTATCCACTATAAGTCCAAGAATGATATTGATCGTAATTTTGGTAAATCAGAAATTCTAGCTTGGATTCCTATTATAGATACCCTTGAGGAACTATTATCAAAATTTTCGGATGTCGTGTTCAAATTTTGCAATCCAGTTATTGTAATTTCTGGTGAGTTTAACTTTGAAGACCCGATTGACTCTTCTACTGTTGGTGTAGCAATCCATTTACAAGAAGGTTCGACATTTGAGTTTAAGCAACCAGACGTAAGTGATGCAGCGTTTAAAACAGCGTATGAAGCTGTATATCATGCTTTACTTGATATTTCTAATACGCCTTCAGTAATAATGGGCAACAAAAATTTAGCGAATGTAGCAGAAGTTACAGTTGCTATGATGTTTCAAATTGCCGATATTAAAGCAACATTGAATGAGCGTATGTTACGTGATGGAATAGAAGAACGTTTTGAGATTATGCGTAATCTTATGGTAAAGAATGGTGAGCAAGTTGGGGAAGATGCATATGATTCCCTTGATTTCGTTTGTATTACAGATAAGCCGAAGAATGTTAAAGAGATTGTTGATAATCTTAATAGTGCTGTACAATCCGGTATTCTTAGCATTCAATCTGCTATTGAACAATCACCTTATACTAAGGATGTTCAACAGGAATTGGATAGATTGGATGGTCAAGTTAATAGTAATGAAACAGGTAATGTGATCAAGAAGGATGGAATGACAATTATACATAAGAATAATAGTAATGGTGTGAATCAAGATAAGATGGGAAATAATTTAGGAAATAATCAAGGTGGTAATTAAGGTTGTTAAGGAATACATAGGGTAAAGTGTAGAGTTTATAAGGGTTTAGGGCATGTGAAAGAGTTAAAAATAGTTAAGGTAAATAGTGCGTGAATATTGTAAAAAGTATGTAATTCACCGCACACATGTTACCACAGTTGAAGGTGTCAAGTGTTTTTGCTTGACGCTTATTTTTATTTCACATATTTTTAGTTATTTTTTAGTTTTTTTAATTTTATTTCGAATTCCCCAAAATGGGGGGAACTGTTCAAGAATCCGCTGGTATTCGTCTTATTACTATGTATTAATCACTACTAAAATTGAATCAAATGTTTATTTTATTAGAAAGGAATTACCGTGAAAGTCCAAGAATTTATTTCAACAATTAATACAGATACATATATCACATTGCTAAATATGGCTATATATAAGGGATTATCTGAAGAGGATGCCCATTTATATGCAGTAAATACGATTAAACGAGTATATAAGGACAAATAAAAAAGGGTACGACATTATGTCGTATCCTCTAAGCAAAACTAAATGTTTTCATGAAATTATCCATATCTTCTTGTGTGATACCGATATAACTTAGTGTAATTGCAGGGGAACTATGACCATATAGTTTCTGTAAGTATGTTAAATCGTTTGTTTTCTTAAATACGTGATAACCGAATGTCTTTCTAAGGGTATGCGTTCCAATCTCTTCTAAGCCCA
Source organism: Aneurinibacillus tyrosinisolvens (assembly GCF_001015055.1). Taxonomy (GTDB): domain Bacteria; phylum Bacillota; class Bacilli; order Aneurinibacillales; family Aneurinibacillaceae; genus Aneurinibacillus_A; species Aneurinibacillus_A tyrosinisolvens. The sequence goes on from NZ_BBWZ01000008.1 coordinate 159,502, forward strand.
ATTGAGCAGCTACAACATTAAGTATTCTATATGCTTGAATCCTTGTGAGTGGCTTATTCCCTTTACGGCTAGGAAACAATATATCTTCTGGTTGCATATCCTTAATATAAACGTCTAATTCTTCTTTAAGCGTATCGTTGATGTGGAACTTCTTATTCTTCTTTGTCTTCTGTTCTTTAAGCGTTATGTGGGTTCCTGTAACGTCTCCTACTGTTAATGGAAGGATATCACTTATACGGAGTCCACTATATAGGCCAAAGGAGAATAACAAAGCGTTACGGTTAGATTGTTCTTTAAGCATAGAGTGGAACTGGTTAATCACATTAACATCTTTAAGCGGTTGTACTGTTGACATGGGTATCATTCCTTTCGTTTATCGAACTATCCTTATATTCTTATTATATACCAATGTAACGTATTGAGCAATAGTATATTCAGATAATATACGTTAAACGAAATAATATACAGTATCTTATTCACTGGATATATATGGTTGTATTAATAAAAATAATTTATTTTATTTTTTATTTTCATTGACAAGTGAATGATGATGTGATCTATGTCATGTGCCTATGCTTAGATACCATCTATTGCCATAACTAGGAGTGTATATCCATTTATAGAGTACATAGTTGATTGATAATGTTCTTATTTGCTATTGACTTTGATATATGGTTATGCATTAATGATAAAATCAGCAATCCCAAAGAAACAATATATAGAAATGTTACATTCGGAAAAGAAATTTAGGATTTACGAAATAAAAAATAGGATTTCCTAAAATAAAATTGAGATTTATAAATGAAAATTTTCTAGGGAAATGTATAGAAGTGTATAAAATATACATATGTATGAATTGAGGTAATTGAGTATATTATGAATATTCCAAAGGAATATGAGGGAGTTTATCTGTATAGACGGAATGAACAGCAGCCGAATACAATCACCAGAACATTAAATGCAGAACAATATAATGAAGTGTATCCATTGGCTAGGTTATTTTTCATCGGACTATATAAAAAGTATAAACGAATACAGAGTTATCATGTGCCGTATGATGAGAAGCTATTGAAGATAAAGGACATATCACCGTCCAGCGATGGACTATATGGTATCAGTATCAGATATGGAACAAAATCTTATGAGAGATTCTATTTCAACCATGACATGAACTGGTACAGTGAGGATGGACAACCTATCATAGAAGGAAAGTTTAATGAATTAATACATATGATTACAGAAAATTATTTTAGAAATGGTTTCTGAATGACTTTTGATTAATATTGATTACTCAACATTCCCAAAAATTTCCCATGCTACTATACAAACACACACGCTTAAAATTCAGCATTTCCCCATATACCCCACTTTATCAACATATTGGGTGTTTTACTTTGTTGGAAAACATTTATTGAATTTTCTAAAATGAGGTAAAATTATCCTATAACAAATAACGTGTGGGGGTAAAAAGCATGAATTTAGATATCAAAAATACAATTAAATCACCTAAAATCGTTATTCCTTTAGTTGTACTATTGTTGCTTATAATTTCAGTAAGTATTTATTCTGGTTATAAAAGCTATAAATATAATCAAGCATTAACCTACATTAAACAAGGAAATTGGAATATGGCTAAAAGTGTTCTTTCTGATATTAAAAATTATGATAAGAGCCAGTCGCTTATTGTTTTAACAGATACTATGATTTCTTTTGAGCAACAAAAAGACAAAAACAATAAATCGGGCTTTTATAATAATACTGAAGGAATAATAAGTAAAACTTTAAATGAATGCGACAATGAGATAAAGCCAGTCCTAACTAATTTAAAAAATAAAATCTCCAAACAAAAAGAGGTACTTCTTCAAAAAGAGAAAATAGAGGCCGAGGCAGTCATACAAAAGAAGAAACGAGCAGTTGAAGCACAAATAGAGTCAAGCATAAAAAGCAAAGTTTATGATTATAGTAATTTAGATGAAACTGACGTCAAAATTATTAAAGATGATATTAATATGGACTCTATGTACAAATATTCCATAGCAAATTCTATTTATAACAGAAAAGTAGGAGAAACTGAGACAGCATTAGGGAATTTAAATCAAGCAAAAGAACAGCTAGACAGCATATCCCCTTCCTATAATGGTAAGTATGCGAATGATATAGAATCATTAAAAAATAAAATATCTAATAAAATGGTTGCAGAAGAAGATAAATCAGCAAGAGAAACTGAAATGTTAAACAATAAGGACAAAGAACAAAAAAGACAACAGGGAATACAAATGGGAATGACAGCCGAAGAGGTAAAATCAACATGGGGAAAACCAGAAGATATCAACCGTACAACAACAGCAAATGGTGTTCAGGAACAATGGGTTTACGGTATTGGAAAATATATTTACTTTGAAGATGGTATTGTAACAGCAATTCAAGAATAGCATTTGTTCAATAAAATGTGGAAGGGCTGGTTACAATTATGAAGAAATGTGGAAAGTGTAAGCGAACACTGACAGAGGAATTTTGTGAATATTGCACGTCAAAATATGAGGGAATAAACTCACAACAATACCAAGCTCAAATAAACGGCAGAGGCAAATTAATACTTATGTTTGTTGGCATTGGGGTAATCCTCGTACCGATAATTTTAATATCACTATTTTCTTCCCCACCACCAAAGAAAGAACTCAAGGATTTAACTAATAAAGAATACAATGAGTTTATGAAATGGGATCAAGAGCAGAAACAAAAGGAATGGGAAAATAAGAAAGCATTTCAATAGTCACCAAATCGGTGGCTATTTTTTTTATATAAAATAAGGAGGTTTCACCAATGAATAGTATTGAATATTTTAACCAATTACCAGTGAATCAAAGAAATGGAATTGCTAAAGAACTTCATCAAATCCTTACTATTATGATTGATGATAAATTTGAAACCCATGAGGGCAGTGAATTATGGGAAATCGTTCTTGAAGGATTAATCAGTGTACATAGGAAACGCAATATTGAAATGACTAAAGGGGGCAATAAATAATGGCTACAATTTTTGAACGTTTTGAAATGACAATTAAATCTAAACCTATATTTAATATGCTTACAGGAATAGAAATTGATATTTATTTAGAGGAACAAGGATTGAAGTCGGAAGACACGTATGATAATGCAGCGGCTACTTTAAATAAAATTGAGAAGGCAGCTTTACAAGCATTGGAAGACATTGCAAACAATCCTGATCTCATGAAGGACTATAAAGTGGACACAGAATCTTATTCTAATTTCCACACAAATCTCCGTAAACGAATTGACCAATTAAGAAATCGTGTAAACTCATTCAGCATTAATAAGAATACAGGCAATAGCAGTAGTTTTTTATTTTATAAATAAGGTGGTGAGGAAAAATGTATAATCCATTTCAACCAATAACAGGTGATTATGAGTATCTAATTGATACTATGGGTAAATCCGTTAAAATTGACGGTGAAACTCAAAATGTATTAATGCAAATGTCTAATCCCAATGGTAAATATGCAGATAGAATAATTCAATCACTTTCTCCCCTCTCTAGTGGCTCATTGGTTGAATATAATAATTCATTCTGGCTCATTATGTCTGATATTAATGATAATCGATATGAAGATAATAGATATAAAGGAGTAATTAAAAAGTGTAATATCCTTTTAAAATGGCAACAAATCCCCTTTGTTCGTCAAACATGGGCTATACTTGAAGATTCAACGACTATAGGAGTGAGCTATGGTCGAGATATGAATCTTGCACAAGGTAAATTTAAACTAACCTTACCTAAAAATCAATATACGGATGCCATAGAATTAAATAAGACATTTCTTCTCTTCAATAATAAAGGAAAGGTATCACATATTGATAAAACTAAAGAAGGCATTATTCAACTATTGCTTGATTTAGATACAATTGGAGCCAATGATCGATTTGATTTAGGTATTGCTGATTATCAAGCATCAACTATTACCCTAACCATCACTACAGGTGAAAGCAGCCAGTTACAAAAAGGAAATACATTGCAATTAGCTACTTCCGTAGCTATTAATGGAACTGTAGACAATACATATAAAGTTCTCTTTAAGTCAGACAATGAAACTGTTGCCACTGTTGATGCTACGGGTTTAATAACATCAAAAGCAGTAGGAAGTGCAATTATTACAGCTTCATTAGAAGCAGATTCAACGGTTACAGATACATATGCAATAAATGTTGTTGATGCTCCACCAGCTCCATCTTATAATGTAACTATTACGAGTACATCTACTACTCCTAATGAAATAAAGGATAGTCAAACTAAAACGTATAATGCTAACGTTTACAATAATTCAGTACAAATTACAGATGGCTCACAACCTGTAACGTGGTCACTATGGGACGACACAAAAACAACAACTACTACACTTGCACTTATAGATTCACAGACAGGAACAAGTTGTGTAGTGAAAAATAATAAAGCTATGTCGGGCTATGTGCAACTTTGTGCCACCCTCAATTCCAATTCTACGATTAAACAATGGATTAGAATTCAAATGAAAGCATTGTTCTAATAATAAAGAGTAGTCCTTATGGGGGCTACTCTTATTTTTAAATCTTAATAAAGTAATGGGCTTACGCAAATCTAAAATTTATATACCGTAATAATTATTGAATTCTTTAACTAATCTAACTACCGACCGTCATTATATGGTAATATAGTTTTGTTATTCTATAAATAAGTAGTTATACAGGAGGGAAGAAATGAGTAGCGAAAACAAGGTGAAAGTAAAATTTTGTGACGGAAACGGGAGAACCTTGAAAGAAATAAAATGTGGTTCGGAAATGCTCATGGCTATTCTAAATGTAAAACGTGGTACAACTGATGTTGTTATGTTCGATGAAAAGGAATTTAGCGTTAGTTCGATCAGAGTAGAACCACTTACAAACACAGTTTATATTTTTGGTTATTTGAATGACATGTCATCAGCAATCAGAAATAATATTTATGGCTCTAGAGAATATGATAGAGATACTGTTAAAGCAATGCAGAATATTATTGACCTCAATAAATAAAATTATATTTCAATGCGTTCACCAATACGGTGAGCGTTTTTTATTTTTACATTTAAAAAATGATGTGCTATTGTTTACATTATTACTAAACATATTACTACATAGGGTGATTTTATGGATTATGCTTCGAAAATAAAAATGTATTCTAAATTCGATTTCTATAATAGAAGAAAAAAAGAAGTGCTGGATAGTATGCAGTTGCAGTTTGCTTATTTAAGTGATTGTAAAATTGCGGATTTTGAAGATGGTTATTATGATGATAAAACTAAGGGTTATATGATTGGGTTTTCTGGGAAGGGATATTTAATTTACGACAAAGAGATTAAAGATTTAGAGATTAAAATAATGAAAAAGAGAAATTATCATTACGAAGATGAAATTTTAGTTTTACATCAAGCAGTTTTGCTGGTAATCATTAATAAAATAAAAGACACCGATAAATATAAAGAAATTTTAGGTAAGTTTTTAAATCGTGCCAAACATAAATTACAGGAATCCGGTATAGCATTTAAATATGAACTTGAAGATTTAATCAAAGCTAAAGGGGTAGCTTTTGACATAAATGTACTAGGTAATGAAATTTTTATTGATGTAGAGGATATTATACTATTTGAACTTAAATTTCCAGAGATTATAAATAGTATACAAATTTTTAATTCTAACCACTCCTAACGAGTGGCTTTTTTATTTATTGTAAAACATTTCCTCTTTAATTGTTGCGATGATAGAATATACCTAGTTAGCAATTGAGGAGGAGGGAATTAAAATGAGTGATTATCTTATTGTAGAAACCTCTACTTCCATGATAAAAGTTACACCATTGTATATAATTATCACCACGAAATTTGGCAACGGGGAATTAAAGATTCCGATAGACAGCATAACGCATATTACACTTAAAAGTTCCGTATTTGGCTTTGGGAAAATTGAATTTCATCACACAGGAAAAGGAGTTTTACAATCTGGTGTAGGCGTGCGTAATATTGTTAACTTCAGTAATACTTATGAAGAATCAAAAATACAGGGTGTAAAAAGGTTAACTGAGTTATATAAAAGCAAAAATTACGGAGAAGATGAAGTACAGAAGGTTATGATGCAAAATAAAGTGCTTGAAGATGAGGGGAAAATTAAACTCAAAAAACAGTGGAAAATCTCTGGTGTTGTTGTTCTGAGTATTGCGATAATTGGTGGTATGGCTGTTTATAATATGAATAATGAAAGTGATACATATTACATTCCTACGACAAACAATGAAGAAAAAGATAATTTTACACCTAACACACCTACATATTCAAACAATTCATCAAATAATATATCACCTTACACTAAAGAAGAGTTAGAAGCAAACCCAACAGCTCCTTCAACTGATCCAAGAGATTATAACGCTAATGGTGAATATGTTCCACATGATGGGCCTTCTAATAATCCAGCAGATTACGATATGAATACTGGGAAGTATAGACCGATTGAAGATATGACAAAAGAAGAAATTCAAGCGGAAGTTGTTGAGATGATGAAGAAAAATGGGGTAGGACAATAATGCTCATATCACTAAGGGGAATTTCTTTGAAAAAGGTATTCATTCCTTTTTTGTTATTTATCCTTTTGCTTGTTGGATGTAGTAGCAAACCAGATGATGTACGAAAAGAAATGTGGGACGAAGGATTGAAGGTTTATCAGGATATCTCTACTTCCATTCAAAATGGATCGCAAGTTACAGATGAGCAAATTCAAAGAGTAAACTTTTTCTATAATAAATATACTGGTGATACTTCTATAACAGATAACGAAGCAATGCTTCTTTTTAATTTAAATAAACTATTGCAGAATGCTATTGAAATAAAAATAGCAAAGCTTAAAATGGACCATACTGGAGTTGACGATGGTATTAAGGAATTTATAAAAACATCTGACAGTTTAAAAGAGATATTTAAAGGTTAAATAAATAGGAGATTATTTGGAAGAAGTGGAGTTTTATTATCCACTTCATTTTATTTGTATAGGAAAAGTAAAAAAATACTACGCATAAAATAACAAGGAAGTTATATCCAAATTTTGTGCTACAATATTTATATAATCATTAGTCGGGATGGTGGAGAAATGGATAAGGTAAGAGTTGCAGCATATTGCCGGGTAAGTACAAAAAAAGATGAGCAGTTAAATTCACTTGAAAATCAACAGAATTATTTTCAAACAGAAATAAGTAAAAACAAGGGTTATGAATTACACAATATTTATGTTGATCATGGTCTTTCTGCTGTAACTATGGCTAAGAGAAAATCATTCCTAGACATGGTGTATGATGCTGGAATTGATTATGTAATTAAAGGGACAAAAGAAGTTGATTTTTCTGTTAGCAATAGAACTCCAAAGTTCAACAGGATTTTTGTATCAAACACATCTCGTTTTGCCAGGAATATTGACGTTATCCCATTAATCCGTAAACTAAGGGAAAAAGGTGTCTTTATTCATTTCCTTGATATATCGAAAACAAGTGAATCTGTTGATGATGAAACATTTATAACTATTTTTATGACATTTGCTCAACAGGAATCAATAGACAAAAGCAAAAAAGTCAGGTTTGGGCAAAAGCAAAGTGCTGAAAATGGTGTAATAATGCTTAACTCTAAGATATACGGATATAAGAAAACTGAAGAAAATGAGCTAGAAATTATTGAAGAAGAAGCAGAAGTTATCCGTAAAATTTTCGAGTTACATGCTGATGGAGTAGGTATAAGAAGAACAACCAACATGATAAATGAGATGGGTTATCGTACTCGTGCAGGGAAAGGATTTTCCCAGGGAACGATTGCTGGGATAGTTCGAAACCCGATATATTACGGCACTTTAGTTCGTGGAAAAACAACATATGGAAAAGATTTATATTCTAAATACAATTCCAGAAGAATGAAAGACGAATCAGAATGGCATATACATGAAAATAGGGTGCAACCAATAATTTCTAAAGAACTATTTGAACAAGCCAGAAAACAACGAGAAGGAAACACTATTTCTCAAAAACAAAAAGGAGTAAATAAGGGAGTATCGGAGTTTGCAGGTAGAATTGTATGCGGAAAATGTGGTGCAAGATTTAATCATAATACAGAGCTTGTAAAAAAAACAGACGAAACAGAATGGCAACGAAATTTTTACGTTTGTTGCACAAAGAAAGTTGAAGGAATGAATAAGTGTAATAGTATTAATTTGCAACAATGGCAAATAGAAGCAATGGTTGATTATATCGCAAAAGAAGGAATGGATGCTGTTCGAAAGGAAGCGGGTAAACTTTTAAAATCGGGGGCCATAATTAAAAGGGACAAGCTTGAGAAAAAGTTGGCAGAAGAATTTGATGAAGAAAAAGTCAGACAATTATATGTTGAACTTGAAAAACGAGAACAAGAAAAAAATAGGTTGCTGGATATATTTGTAGACGGTGGATTCGATAAGAGTGTCCTTGAGAAAAAACGGATAGAGATTGAAGAGAAAATTGAAAAGGTTAAAAAAGAAATAGCACAAAACTCGAAAGATGAGCTAAAAAAAGAAATAGAAGAAACTAATCAACAAATTGAATTTTATGAAGAACATTCAAAACGAAAAAGATATTATACACCAGAAGAAATCAGGAAAGGATTAAATAAAATTACTGTGTATACGGGTAATGAAAAGAAAGGGAGATATTACTTACCGATTCTTCACTGTAATGTTTTTAAATTGCCTATATATTTGAAATTTACAAAGGATAATTCTGTTCTAAGAGCTGATCATACAGACCTTGTATTTATAGGTAAAGTCCGTGAATGGCCTGAAATTACACCTGTTAAAAAGTAGTAAATTTTATCTTGCTTTTATTATGCATAATAAGCACGATCCACACCCTTGACGCGATTGGAACGCTCATTCGCCTGCTGGATATGGGAATTGAACCGTATTTGGTCAGCTCTTCGGTGACAGGCATCATTGCCCAGCGCCTGATCAGGAAAATATGCACAGACTGCCAGGGGAGAAACAAGGAATGCCAGCACTGTCTTGGCAACGGATTTCGCGGCCGGATGGGAATTTATGAAGTGCTGCGCGTAGAAGAAGAGCTGCATCCATACATTTTGAACCGGTGTTCCGCTGATATGATGCGCGGTTATGTGAAATCTGGAGGATTCACCCCGCTCTATTCTGTGCTGCAGCAGAAAGTAGCCGCAGGCGTTGCGGAATCTGATGAGTTTCAACGGTATGTATGGTATGCGGATAAAACGACAGTGGTCTGAAAGGAAACTGGCGAACTTAAGTTACAGGCTATCGTATTTGCTGGATTCGGGCATTCCGCTGCTCGATAGTCTCGATTTTGCAATCGGACATTTTAACGGGAGGGAAAAAGAACAACTGCTGCATGTGCGCCAGTCGCTGGAAGAAGGGGATTCACTTTCCTGCGCCGTCGAGAGCATGAGCGTGCCGTCTCTTTTTGTTTCACTTATTGTAGCCGGCGAGCAGCATGGGCATTATGCATCCAGTCTGTCTTTCGCCGCAAGGTATTACCAGCGCCGCGCGGAGTGGAAGCATCAAATATATCAGCTTCTCAGTTATCCGTTTCTGCTCCTTCTTCTCTCAGCCGCAAGCCTCTGGTTTTTACTGCAGGCCATCTTGCCTCAATTGGCATCTATGTACAGTACACTCGGCCTTTCTCTCCCGTATTTCACTCGTGTGTTTATCGCGATCGTTTCATGTTTTTCATCATATGGGGTTCCTTCTATTGCCGTTATGCTGCTGTGTGCCGCCGGCTTTGCTATCGTCAGGCGCCGGCCGCAGAGTGCGGAAAAGGCTGCAGCTTTTCTATTTACAGTTCCATTTTTCCGGTACTGGTTGAAGCTAAAATACAGCCATTATTTTGCTATGCAAACAGGGCTCCTGCTGGAGGCCGGCGTTTCCATTCTGGATATATGCATCCTTTTTAAGAACAAAGCACCCTGGCTGCTGTACCGGCACTTAATGGAGAAAGCGGAAGTGCAGTTGAATGAGGGAAGAAGATTGAGCGACACCATGGGAGAACTGCCGTATTTTATACCGGAGCTTATCCGTTATATCGAACTGGGGGAAGAAGGGGGACAGGTAGGAGCGTGTCTGCTCTTTTACAGCGGGCAGGTGGAGGAGGAAATAAGGCAGCAAATTGAGAAGCTGCTTCGCTGGCTTGAGCCGCTGGTGTTAATCGCTATCGGCAGTATCGTGCTCGTTATTGTGCTTTCTTTTTTTCTCCCTGTGCTGCACATGATTCGTTCTTTAAATTGAAAGGGAAAGAGAGGGAGGAAAATGAAAAGTTTGTTATCCGGACAAAAAAAGGAGCGGGGGTTTACGCTGATTGAGATGCTCATCGTTATCGCGATTATCGGGATTTTTCTTGCGCTTGCGCTTCCGGATTACCGGGGTACCGTAGCCAGAGCGCAGAACAGAAGCTGTGAGGTAAACAAAAAAATGATCCGAAATGCGCTTGAATCGTATTTTATTGATCATGCGAATACATATCCTGGAACGATTCAAGCCCTTGCCACCCAAAAATACGTGCAAACCGAACCGAAGTGTCCCGCTGGCGGAGAGTATACGATGACTGTTGCGACAGACGGGCAGTCCGTGTCCGTCAGCTGCAGCAAACATCCGGATGAATAAGGACGGATTTACCTTATTGGAAGTTCTTATCACGCTCGCGATTATCGTTTCTGCCTGCTTTGTTGTCATGCCGCAAATTCAGCATACCCTTCAGGATATACAGGGCCGGCAGTATGTAGATGAATTGACTTTTAATCTTTATATGGCATCGAATACGGCCATCACCCGGCATGCCGCGATAAATTTTATTATCGACCCGGCCACAAAGACATATATCATTAGCCAGACGGCAGTACGCCCTTTAAAAATTGTCCCGCTCCCCCCGGATTTTACTCTGTATAATACATTTACACTAAGCCGGTTTAGTTTTAACTCTCTGGGACACATCAGCAAGTCGGGCACAATCCAGGTCGTTTTTCCGGACGGAAAAGTGAAAAAACTGACTCTGTACATGGCTGGCGGGCGGTTTTTTGCGCAATAAATGGGAGGGGTTTGTTTGAAAGAAGCGGGTTTCAGCTACATTGAGTCTTTACTTGCCCTCTGTCTCCTCGTTCTGCTCATGGCGGCCGTTACCCCGGTGCTTGAATCCCTGGAGCATGGAAGAGAAGATAGAAAAAATGAAACAGAGGGATATTTGCTCGCCCGGACCGCTATGGAACAGTGGAAGGCAGGCGAGCCGGCTTCTGTAAGTGAAGAGAAAATCATCGGCGGGAAAGCGTTTGGAATAGAGGCGAACGTGTTGCCCATAACAGCCATGGTGGAGAAATGCGAGGTGACAGTCCAATGGAAGAGCAGAACGCATGGCCCAAAAAAATACACTTTAACGGGGTATCGCTTTATTCCCGGCGTTTCCGTTCCTTCAAGCACATCTTTAACCACCGGGCATTCACGTTGATTGAGGTTCTTCTATCATCGGCTGTTTTGTTTATGCTGGCTGTAACCGTGATGGCGATGTGCCTCCATCTAAGCAAAGATTTGCAGAAGGCAAAAGATGAAGCGCTGCTGGATACGGAAGCGAGAGCGTTCTTTTCCTACATCGAGGAGGAAATTCAGCAATCGGGTGGTTATACGGTTGTGAACGACAGCCTTCATTTTTATGATAAGAATGGAAACCTCCTTATCTATGACAGGTGGGGAAGCAAACTGCGCCGAAGGGTGAACTATGAAGGCTATGTTGTTCTGCTTAACTATGTACAATCCGCCGTATTCAAAGTTTCTAACCAAGGGTGCCGCGTGGATTTACTGCTTGCTTACGGCGACGCTGAATGGAGGGGGAGCCTATTTATTGCAGGAAGAGCAGAACTCCCGGCCGCTGCCGTGCTATAATGCTGCAAAGTTTGAAAGCATCCCGTGGTTCCTCGCTTATTATTGTTATTTTATATGCCCACATTATTTTGCTGCTTGTGCTCCATATGGCTTCGTTATTTATCACAACAAGGCAGATCTCACATAATGACGGGGTAAGGGCGCAGGTGAGGTATGCTGCTGAGGCTGGCCTTTATCTGGCGGGGGAAAGGCGGATTACCGATCCGGCTTCTCCGCCTGCCTTGCTTTACAATCTGGATGGGATTCGTGTACAAGTAACAATAACGGAGGGCGGGGCGCATGAGGCGGCTCTTTCCTCGCACGCTTCACTGGCTCCGTATTACGTTTCGACGGCGTTGATGACAATGGACACGGCCACAGGGAAAATCATAGATTGGGGTGTCCACTAGGTTCATGAAGCAAGTCATCCTCATTACAGATCCTGATTGAAATGATGAGGATGGGGGCACACTATACGTAATCGGTTGAACAGGAGGCGTATAAATATGTCTTCACAGGAATATGTCCGCTATCTGACCCAACAGTTTGTGCGCTATATCGAGACACCGAAAGAAAAACGCGTGAAGAAACAAAAAGAGGCCTGGAGCTACCGTTGGTTTGGCGTTCTGCCTCTGGGGCTCAGCATTCTGTTTCGCAGAAAGAATAAACAGTAGCCAGGAATGGCCGGGTGTTAGTATTTCGCCCGGCTGTTTTTTTGTGTTACTCGATTTGCGTCTGGCTGCTGTCCAGGAAAAAAATCCCGCCGTTTACGATGTTGATTTCAATGCGGGGTTCATACTGCCAGCGCAGCTCCTCCATCCGCTTCTTCTTCCTGTCTTCGCGTTCTCCTTTATTTTCTTCCTCTTCCTGTCCTTCTTCGCTATAGAAGCTCTCTACAAGGGAAAGTTCAAAGTTTAACCGTTCCTCCGCGTCCTTCGCCCATGATTTGTCCTCCTGATCGATGAGGTGGTGGATATGCCGCTCAAGGCGCTCCACAGCTGAATCGATGCTGAAAATAGGGCGGATCGTATAGGCGTAATCCGGCATAACAGGAGATAGCGGCTTTGCCTCCATTCGTTCAAAGAAGCGGTCGATAATGGACCCATGGATAAGATTGAAACCAAGTGAAAGGAGGATATCTTTTTTTCGATCACAAATAAAGGAAACTTTGCAATTAATCCCAAGCCAGGGGGATAACCCGCGGTTCATGCCGGAAGCCGGTTCGGCTGCCGTCTGTTCATAAAGGCGGATATAGCGGCCCTGCCTCTGTGAAGAGGCGAAAAACTGGAGCAGCCGTGGAGAGCCGAACATAACCTCCTCCCCCTGTGTATCCGGCGGGACGGCGGCTGAATCAAAAATAAAGGTTACAGACAGCAGCTGCGGCTCAAGGTTGAGCCGTTCCACATATGTCCAGTAGAATGGGCGGTTTCCGAGATCTTTGTCGACTTCCGCAGGGAGCTCGACGCGGAAATAGGCCGGGTGGTTTTCCTCATATCGCGCCTGGTATGCCGTGAAATACCGTTCGAGAAAAGAGCGAACCTGATGCTGATTCATGGCAGAATGGCTCCTTCTAAAGAATCGGAACGCTGTGTATCGAGTTGAATCGTTTTATGAACGGACTGGATGACCTGGCTTAAGTTGTCCATTTTAATTTCCATTTCCCGCTCGCTTTTTGAGCCAAGAAGGATATCCACGACGTTCTTTTCAAGTGAACGATTAAGATAAAGGTGGTCAATGATCGCATCCAGTTCCCCGATAACCATTTCAAACAAGTTGATTTTCTCATACAGCAGCCGAAGAATTTTTTCTTCCACTGTGTTGCGGGTGGCCAGATTGTAAATATAGACGTCGCGCGTTTGTCCAAGACGGTGTACCCGGCCAATTCGCTGTTCGACGCGCATCGGATTCCAGGGCAGGTCATAATTAATAAGGCGGTTACAGAATTGGAGGTTAATCCCTTCCCCGCCCGCCTCGGTAGCGATAAGGGCCTGTGCTCTTTGTTCAAAAAGCTGGCTCATCCAATCCTTTTTGCCCCGCTTGAAGCCGCCGCGAAACAGCACGGAAGTAACGCCGTGCTCGGCGAGAAAGTGCTGCAGATACTCCTGTGTGGCGCGGTATTCGGTGAAGATGATAATTTTGTCGTCCGATTCCTTTATAATTTCCATCATTTTTTCAGCTTTTGTATTCGTCTCAACTTTTTTGAGTATCTCTACAAGATCGAGGATATGCCCACGAACGGGTGAATCCTCCGGTGCCCGGTTATGCATGTTCGCAAGTGTAATAAAAGCGGCATCCCGGCTGCTGCATACTTCCCGCTGCAGGGTAATGAGCGCCAGAGGATTTTTATAATGCACTTCTTCATTGTAATATTGCTCCTGCACAAAGCGGGTAACCCCTTCATACAATGCAGCTTCCTCCGGAGACAAATCAACCGGCACCGTAATGACGTGACGCTGGGTAAACTCTACGCGCCCATCGGCCCTTCGGTTCCGAACCATGACTTTTTTTAATTCATTTTTCAGTGTTTCATTATTTTTTACCTGGCGTTTCCCCTCTACGTAGCTTTCCTGGAAATGCGCGGATTGGCCAAGATGGCCTGGCTTAAGCAGGGTAATCAGGTTATATAACTCATCAATTTCATTCTGAATCGGGGTTGCCGTCAACAGCAGACAGTATTTTTTTTTGATTTCCTGGATGAACTGATAGTTTTTCGTGTTCTTGTTTTTTAATTTATGTGCTTCATCTACGATGACAAGATCGTATTCCTGGCCCAAAATAATCTCGCGGTGGGGCGGCCGTTTTGCGGTATCCATTGAGGCGACAATGACATCGTACTGCGTCCACATGTATTCCCGCTTCTGGGCGGCGGCGGCAATGGAAAACTTGCTGTTCAGCTCCCGCACCCATTGAACGACCAGGGAAGCGGGGACCAGGATGAGCACTTTTTTTACAAGGCCTCGTACCATATACTCTTTCATGACAAGGCCTGCTTCGATCGTTTTTCCAAGGCCCACTTCATCTGCAAGCAGAGCGCGTCCGTGCATTTCCTGGATGACCTTATGCGCCGTTTCAATTTGGTGAGGGAGGGGTTGTAGACGCGGAAGGTGCCGCAAGCACTGCAATTCGTGGAAATCACTGACGGCCATGGCCTGCTCCGCTTCCCAGGCAAGCCTGAACAATTCCCGGTTATTCCAGGGCCCGTCCTCTTGTATCCGTGTTTTCAAACCGTCGATCCATTCCCGCTGAAACCTTATCGGGATGTTTACCAATTCACTCACCTGCTCTCCGAATCGATACAATATCATTATCGTTAGTATGTCAGGAAAAATAAATTATATGTATATAGTGGATGTTTTCATTTGAAAAAGCGGGGTAATATAATAGCGTAAGCCAAAAGAATGAAGGGACTGAAAGGATAATGGTTACGTTATCAATCTCAGCTCAGCATTTGGCTTCACATAACGTATAAAAAGTGCGAATTGCCGTAGGCGGTCCGCACTTTTTTATTTTGTGGTTATGAGCGTTTCCTGATGTTATATCCATCATGATCATACGCCTGCAGCGTTTCAAGCCACGCTTCTGCTTATCCATATGAATCCCCTTCTTTCCAGAAAAAATATTGTTTTC
>NZ_BBWZ01000009.1 GCF_001015055.1 Aneurinibacillus tyrosinisolvens
GCCTTTTAAAACTTATTATAATCTACGTAATAGTAAACCAAGTTTAAATATTTAAATATATTTTTGTAAGCGTTTTTTTTATAATGAAAAAGGAGGAAGCTGCAGATGAAAGAACAAACCTTTATGATGGATGATGCGCCGCTTAATAAGTTCCATTTAAGAATTACTGCCCTTACGTTTGGCGCTAATTTCTCTGATGGGTATGCTTTGGGGATTATTGGAATGGCACTTGCTCTGCTTAACGCTGAAATGAAGCTTAGTCCAATGTGGAACGGACTGATTGGAAGTTCCGCTTTAATTGGGCTGTTTGTCGGAAGCCTGGTGCTTGGATGGCTATCTGACCGTATCGGCAGACAAAAAATCTTCCTTACGAACTTCCTGATTGTCGGACTCGCTTCCCTTCTGCAATTCTTTGTCAGCGATCCGGTAACACTGTTCATTCTGCGGGTATTAATAGGCATTGGCCTCGGAGGAGACTACGCAGTCGGCTCAACATTACTTGCCGAATTCGTTCCGAAAAAGCACCGCGGGTTTTTACTCGCTTCCTTATGCGTCGTATGGACAGTCGGATATGTAGCATCAAACCTGGTTGGATTTTATTTAGAAAAACTGGGCCCTGATTCGTGGCGCTGGATGCTTGCGAGTGCGGCTATACCTGCTTTCATTGTGCTGCTGCGGCTTGGGACACCTGAGTCACCAAGATGGCTTATGAGTGTAGGACGTGCGGAAGAAGCGCGTGAGATTGTAAAGAAATATGTGGGCCCAAATGCAGTCATTGAAGAAACCGCGCATGCTCAAACAGCACATGGCTTCCGTGATTTATTCAGCAAAAAATTACGAAAGCGCACCGTATTTGGCAGCTTATTTTATGTCTGTAACGTAATCCCTTATTTTGCTATCTATACGTTCCTTCCAACGATTTTAAGCAGCATGGGCTTCGAGGAAACCTTCCTGGTAGATATGCTGTTAAACATCTTTCTGCTCATCGGCGGAATTGCCGGCCTCTGGTTTATGGAGAAATTTTCCCGCAGAGGCTTTACAATTTATACTTTTGCTGTTCTTGCCATTACGCTGCTGCCGCTCGGTATTTTAAGCAATAGCTACCAGGCTTTTCTGTTAATTTGCTTTGCGGTGTTTACTTTTGTAATGTCGGCCGCGTCTAACCTTACGCTTGTATATCCAGCTGAACTCTTTCCGACCGAAGTTCGTGCATCGGGGGTAGGCCTGGTTACAGCGATTAGCCGTGTTGGTTCCGCTGTTGGAACATTCCTGCTCCCTATCACTCTTGATTCCTACGGACTAAGTACCTCTATGATTGCAATGACCGTTGTCCTGATCGTTGGGGTGTTCATCTCGATTGCCTGGGCACCGGAGACAAAGGATTTAGGCCTAAATGAAGCAAGCAATCCACTGCATGAAGCAGAAGACTTACTGCACAAGGCAGGTGCTGAGGCACATCAAGCCAGTAATTAATTTAAATGAAAAAGGAGTCCTTATAAAAAATGCTTGTAGACAGTAAACGCCATCCAAGGAGCATTAAAGAAGTTATACTTGGAGACGCTCTCATTTCTATTGATGAATTTATTGCCGTTGCCAGATACAGGGCGAAAGTTTCATTCTCGCAATCGTACTGTGACAGAGTAAACAAATCAAGAGGACTCATCGAGATGTTTCTGGAAGAGAACCGGTTAATATACGGCGTAACGACCGGGTTTGGAGACAATGTAACGAAAGTGATATCGCCTGAAGACGCCGAAACTTTACAGCGCAATATTATTCGCTCTCATGCCGTTTCGGTAGGAGAGCCCCTGGAAGAAGAGATTGTCCGGGCGGTTCAGCTTATGATTCTAATCAGTCTCGGACACGGATATTCAGGGATTAGGCTGGAAGTTCTGCAGCATGTTTCACACCTGCTCAATCAGGGGGTTACACCGTATGCACCCGGCGACGGTTCGGTAGGCTACCTCACGCCGGAAGCGCATATGGCTCTTGTCCTCATCGGTGAGGGAAAGGCCTGGTATGAGGGAGAGCTGCTCTCAGGGAAGAAAGCGCTGGAGCGAATCGGTGTAGAACCTCTTTCATTGGGCTGTAAAGAAGGACTCGCACTTATCAGCGGCACAACATCGGTAACCGCCATGGCGATTTTGGCGCTGTACAATGCAACACAAGCGGTAAAAACAGCGGACATTGCAGGAGCAATGTCGCTGGAAGCTCTAAAAGGAACAATAAAAGCGCTTGATTTACGCTATCATTCTGTAAAGAAACATGAGGAGCAATCGAAGACAGCAGAGAACATCCTGCGGATTCTCGCAGGTAGTGAAATCGCGGAGACATACAAAGATTACAGGCTCCAGGACGCGCTTAGCTTACGATGCATTCCCCAGCTCCATGGAGCATGCAAAAAGACACTGAAGGACGCAGCCGCTGTTATTATGAATGAAATAGGTTCCAGCGGCGACAATCCGATTATCTACCCGGAGGATGAAGACGGCTCCGCTTTAATGGGCGGGAACTTCGACGGTACGTACGTAGGGATTTACGCGGATGCCATGAGTATTGCGATGGCCAATCTGGCAAAAATGTCCGAGCGAAGAACCGATCGGCTGGTTAACCACCATGTGAGCGAGCTTCCAAGCTTCCTGGTGGCGAATCCGGGACTAAATAGCGGGTATATGATTCCTCAATACACGGCAGCAGGGCTCCTCAATGAAATTAAAGTGCTTTCCCACCCCGCAACCGTTGACAGCATTCCTACATGTGCCAACCAGGAAGACCAGGTAAGCTTCGCTTATTTTGCTTCAAGGAAAGCGTACCAAATCTCGCAGAAGCTGGAATACATTCTGGCCATTGAATTAATGGCTGCTGTTCAGGCGCTCGATTTTCATCAGCCGTTAAAGCCGTCGCCTGTCACCGAGGAAGTATACAAACTGATTCGCAGCCAGGTGCCGGCTGTAGACGAGGACCGGTATTTTTACCCGGACATTGTCTATGTTCACGAGCAAGTTCACGGCGGTCAAATCTTAGAGGCTGTTGAACGCCATATTGGTGAAATAAAATGCTAGCCATTCCGGTAAATAAAAGGAAAACTCTTCAAAAAATTGAAGGGTTTTTTTCTTACTTATTGAAAAAATCTGTATTTTACGAAACAATAAATAATAATACATGTAGAGGAGAGGGAAAGAATGGAGCGAAATCCTGCCTACACTGCGTTTTCCCACCTATTGCTTTCAGGGACGCTTGTTCATGAAGCCTCTTTTTCCGAAATGCAGCAGCAATATGGAATTACGGTGCATCCCCATCTTGTTATGGTTGTTTCCGTTGACCGGTATCCGGATTTAGCAAAGGAAAAGCATTTACATTGGAAAATAGAAATGGGCCAGAAGCTGATAGCGGCCATACACAATGCGGTCACAGCCCCTTTCCTAACTGCGTGGATTGAGGAAGGCGTGCTGGCATTGCTCCTGGAACTCTCACCTGAACCTTACAGCGCGGATGAAAAGGCTGCCCGGATTGCGCGAGATATCCAAAGAGCGGCAGATGCGATGCATATCGCTGTATCGATCGGAATTGGAACGTATTATGATGATCCTTACATGCTGCAACATTCCTATGAGGAAGCGAGGAAATCGATGGTTGATCGCTTCTTCCAGGGCAACCGGATGATTTTTCAATTTGAAAAGAAGAAAAGTGCTGCAAGGACCGGGCAAAACTACCTTTTCCTTAAAGAGAAAATTGAAAAAGAACGAATTGAATTGCTGGCAAGGGTCCGCATCGCCGACGTAGAAGGGACCATTGTGATGCTGCAGGTTATATTGGAAGACCTGGTGCAGGCTAATCAATATAAGGTTGACATGTTTAAGTCTGAAGTCGTGGACCTGGTCATGATGGTTTCCCGGCTTGTTTTAGAATCAGGCTTCAGTGCGGAAACGATTCTGTCGGAAAACGCTCATTTTATCCAGGATTTATATCAGACGATTCGATACGATAAGTTTATTCAAAAAGTATGTGACTACGTACGCCAATTAACGGAACAGGCAGCGTTTACCCAAATGGCAGGCGTTTCTCCGGTCGTCCGGCAGGCCATTCGGTATATTAAAGAGAACCTGCAGGAAAGACTGTCATTGGACGAGATAGCACAATATTGTTGCTTGAGTAAGTATCACTTGAGCCATTTGTTTAAGAAGGAAGTGGGGAGCACGGTCGTTGATTTCTTAAACAAAGTCAGAATCGAGAAAGCGCTTTACTACCTGGAAACAACGGATTTAACGATCCAGCAGATCGCCAGTGAGGTCGGGTTCCAGGATGCGAATTACTTCAGCCGTATGTTTAAAAAATACATGCAGCACAGTCCGAAGGAACACCGCTTAGCAAGATTGTGCTAATATCCCACAAGTTCCGCTAGATAAATATAAAAGATTTTCGAATAAAATAAAAATATAACATAAAGGCGAAAAATAATAACTTTTCTAACAGCGAGGAGAGGAGAGAATTGAAAAACATTGAACTGCTCAATCCCCCAGAAATCATCCGCCGGTCCAACTGGCGAGACCGTTTCGAAACGAAGGTTGCCCAGTGGTTAACTCCCTGGGATCGAGAAGAACCCATTGATATCGGTTTTATCGGGGTTCCTTTATCGAAAACATCGATAAGCGTTTCAGGCGCTTCCATGACACCGAATGCGCTGCGCGAATTGTTCGCGGCTGCAACGACGTATAGCATCGACTACGATCTTGATTTACAGGAGCTGCGGGCGCGAGACATGGGAGATATCCAGATGCATGTGACCGACTTGCAGTGCTGCCACGCCAATATTGAACAGGGATTAACGAATGTATATCAAGCGTTGCCTGATTTATTTCCGATTATTGCAGGCGGCGACCATTCGATTACATGTCCTTCGGTCAAAGCGTTTAAGAAAAAGTTTGCAGGCAAGGTCGGGATTGTACAGATCGACTCCCACATGGATGTAAGAAATTTAGAGGATGGCGGGCCATCCAATGGAACGCCCATCCGGGGATTGATCGAATCCGGGACGGTAGACGGCTCCCATATCGCTCAAATTGGCATTCACAGCTTTGCGAATTCTAAGCCGTACCGGGAATATGCTGTATCAAAGGGAATTACTCAATTTACCGCCCGGCAGGTTGCACAGGAAGGAATCGAACCTCTCGTAGAAAAGGCGATGGAAATAGCGGGAAAAGGAACCGACGCGATTTATGTAACGATCGATATGGATGTCCTTGATCAGGCATATGCGCCGGGTGTACCCGCCATGGTGCCGGCGGGAATGACCTCCTGGCAGTTGCTTGATGCGGTGTTCATGCTGGGCCAGAATCCAAAAGTAAAAGGGTTTGATGTCGTTTGCGTTGATCCAATGCAGGATCCGCGCAGAGCTACCGTCAGAACCACGCTATATGTGATATTGAATTTTCTCGCCGGGTATATGAAATGCGTTCAGTAAAACTAGTTAAAAGGGAGAGAATGAAGATGGCAAAAGCAACAGGACGTACCATTCGTGCCCCGCGCGGCACCACGCTAAATACGAAGGGATGGCAGCAGGAAGCTGTGCTTCGCATGCTGATGAACAATCTCGACCCGGAAGTCGCCGAACGCCCGGAAGACCTTGTCGTTTATGGTGGGATCGGGAAGGCTGCCCGCAACTGGGAATCCTTCGATAAAATCGTCGAATGCTTAAAGGATCTTGAAGCTGATGAAACGCTGCTTGTGCAATCGGGCAAACCGGTTGGGATTTTCAGAACCCATTCCCATGCTCCCCGGGTGCTGATTTCCAACTCTGTCCTCGTTCCGGCTTTTGCGAACTGGGAGACGTTCCACGAGCTGGACAAGAAAGGCTTAATGATGTACGGGCAAATGACGGCAGGAAGCTGGATCTACATTGGAACTCAGGGGATTTTACAGGGAACGTACGAAACGTTCGCAGAAGCTGCCCGCCAGCATGCCGGCGGAACGCTCAAGGGAACGTTGACGTTAACAGCGGGGCTTGGCGGAATGGGCGGAGCGCAGCCCCTGGCGGTTACGATGAATGAAGGGGTTGTTATCGGTGTCGACGTCGATCCGACGCGTATCCAGCGCCGGATTGATACCCGCTACTGCGACGCACTCGTCTACGATTTGGATGAAGCCCTAACGCTGGCGCGGGAAGCGCAGGAAAAAGGAAAGCCGCTTTCCATCGGATTGGTTGGCAATGCGGCTGAAATTTTTTCTGAATTCGTAAAGCGCGGAATTGTACCGGACTTTGTAACGGACCAGACTTCGGCACATGACCCGCTGAATGGTTATGTTCCGGCCGGGTATTCGCTGGAAGAAGCTGCGAAGCTGCGCGAGAATGACTCGGCAGAATACGTAAAGCTCTCGAAAAAGTCGATGGCCGATCATGTGCAGGCGATGCTCGACCTGCAAAAATCGGGCTCCATTGTGTTCGACTACGGCAATAACATTCGCCAGGTCGCCTTCGATGAAGGGGTAAAGGATGCCTTTAACTTCCCGGGTTTTGTTCCCGCTTACATCCGCCCGCTTTTCTGCGAAGGTAAAGGGCCGTTCCGCTGGGCCGCACTTTCCGGGGATCCAGAAGACATTTATAAAACCGATGAATTAGTGTTAAAGCTCTTCCCTGAAAATGAAAATCTGCGCCGCTGGATTACACTGGCCAGAGAAAAAGTCGCCTTCCAGGGGCTCCCTTCCCGGATTTGCTGGCTCGGTTACGGTGAACGCGTGAAAATGGGCCTCGCTATTAATGAAATGGTACGCAAAGGCGAGATCTCCGCTCCGATCGTTATCGGCCGGGATCACCTGGATTGCGGCTCCGTTGCGTCGCCAAACCGTGAAACCGAAGCAATGAAGGATGGAAGCGATGCGGTCGGTGACTGGGCGATCCTGAATGCGCTTGTCAATACAGCTTCCGGTGCAAGCTGGGTATCCGTTCACCACGGCGGCGGTGTTGGGATGGGGTACTCTCTCCATGCAGGGATGGTTGTCGTAGCAGACGGTTCACAGGAAGCCGATGAAAGGTTATCCCGTGTCTTGAATACCGATCCGGGTATGGGTGTCATTCGCCATGCGGATGCCGGCTATGACCTTGCGATTCAAACGGCAAAGGAACGCGGGGTTCGCGTACCAATGCTCGGCATCTAGAATAAAAAATCTTATATAGCCCACTTGCCCGAGGAAAGCTTCGGGCATTTGGTCTTCATGGAGGGTAACAAATGGAAAACAACAAAATTGACCTTCTGATTCATAACATCGGCCTCCTTATAACCATGCAGGAGGGGGATAAGCCAAGAACAGGCAGCAGCATGTCCGGTGTAGGTGATCTGAAGAATGGAGCGATAGCTGTTCAGGATGGAAAGATTTTTGCGGTGGGGCCGGAGGAAGAAGTGCGGGCTCAACTTGCAGGAATGGCGATCACACATGAATTAGATGCAGAAGGCCGTCTCGTTACTCCAGGCCTTGTCGATCCGCACACCCACCTCGTTCACGGCGGTTCGCGCGAGAACGAGCTTAGTTTAAAATTAAAAGGCGTATCCTACCTTGACATTCTCGCCCAGGGTGGTGGGATTTTAAGTACGGTGCAGGCCACACGCCAGGCAACAGAGGAAGAGTTATTCCTCAAAGCAAAAGGCAGCCTGGATACGATGCTGCTCTACGGGGCGACTACGGTAGAAGCCAAGAGCGGGTATGGGTTAACGCTGGCAGATGAATTAAAGCAGCTGCAGGTGGCACAAAAATTGAACGAATCCCACCCGGTGGATGTAGTTTCGACTTTCATGGGAGCGCATGCCATGCCCGTTGAATACAAAGGCCGCGAAGAGGAATATGTGGATGTTATCATTCACGAGATGCTTCCCGAGGTGAAACGCCGCGGCTTAGCGGAGTTCTGTGACGTGTTCTGTGAGCACGGAGTATTTACGATCGAGCAGTCTCGCAGAATTTTATCCGCTGCCAAAGAGCTGGGCTTTGGCATTAAAATTCACGCCGATGAAATTGAGCCGATGGGCGGAGCTGAGCTTGCGGGCGAACTGGAATGCATTTCCGCCGAGCATTTGCTTGCGGCAAGCAACGAAGGGTTTGCGGCAATGCAGCGGGCGGGAACGGTTGCCGTCTGTCTTCCGGCGACTTCATTTAATTTACGGGCGAAAAACCATGCCCGGGCCCGGACGATGATAGAGGTGGGCGTCCCTGTCGCTTTGTCAACGGATTACAATCCCGGGAGCTCACCAACCGAATCCATGCAAATCGTCATGACACTGGGATGCCTGAATCTGGGGTTGACTCCGGAAGAGGTGCTAACAGCGATGACCATTAATGCTGCCTATGCAATTGGAAGGGCGGATGCAGTAGGCAGCCTTGAGGTGGGGAAGCAGGCGGACATTGTGGTTTTTAATGCGTATAACCTTGCTTACCTTCCTTACCATTTTGGAATTAACCATGTGAACACGGTAGTGAAAAAGGGAGAAGTTGTCGTCTCAGCGGGATGCTTATGTAGTCAGGCGTTTGATAGTTCAGCGGCTGGCGCTGCACATGCGAAGGCGGTTCGATAAAGAGAACAGGAAACACACAAAAGCCCGAGAGTTAGAGATTGGGTTCTCGGGCTTCTTTTTAAAAGCCGAGCGTTCGATTCGGGACGGCAATTTTAAAAACAAGCTCATTTTGTTCCAGGCTAAGCTTCTCTACTCTTACCCTGAAACCGCTTTTCGTTTTCAATTTCGTAACGGCAAGGTAAATGCTTTCGTCGCTCGGGTGAACGGTCACCCATTCGGGCATAGGGTAATGATTTTTTATATAGGAGAGCACAGCCATGTTTGGCAGATGCAGCCTGCCGAGCGCAATCGATTTCTGCTGCAGAATAAGGTCCCCGTTTTTCTGGACAAACGGGTTAAATGTCATTGTGAGTGGGATTTTCCTGTCAAAAGCGACAAGCGTACCTCTTAATTGCACATCGTTTCCCAGGAAAATAGAATAGTCCAGTGTTTGGTTTTTCGGTAAATCAGCCAGATAGCCATTCGCTAACTGCGTTAAATTTTCCCTGGTGGAGGAGATTGTGAACTCTGACTCCCCTTGTTTAGCATAATGTCCTTCAGGAAACTCGTTACTGTGGGAAGGGGGAAGGAAGAACAGCAGCATCCCCGCCAGGAGCAAGACAGCGTTAATCGCCATTAAACCCCAAAACAATGTTTTCCATCTGTTTTTTCCACTGTGCTTTTCAAACATATACCTTCTCCTGTTTTATTTTGTCGTTTATGAGCTGCGGCTTTGAATCCCCGGCTTGATGTACTGAAGGACCCGTTCCGCCATAAGTTGATACCCTCTCTTATTCGGGTGAAAATTGTCTTCATACAACAAACTTTCCTTCGCGTTGTGAAAAAGATCAGCGACAGGGATAAACGTAGCGTGAGGATAGCTGCTGACAACGCTGCCGCCAATATGGTTCCAATCGGCAATGATCTGGTCCATTTCCTTAATATCAGCAAAATACGTATCAAACGGATTGTAAATCCCAATTAAGTAAATGTTGGCGCTGGGGTTTTTCGCTTTCAGGCTGCGCACTATTTGTTCCAGCCTCATTCGGTAATGGGCTTGTTCGCTGACGAATTCCTTGTAAGTCAGGTGGGAGAAGTTCGAGCGGACAACTTTCATAACGTCATTCGCACCAATCGTAATAAGAATAACATCTGCACCCTTAATAGAGGAAGCCACTTCCTGTTGCCCCAGCCTTTGCAGTAATTGGTCCGTACGGCTCCCTCTTTTCCCGAAATTATCAACTTCAACATGTATATGATTTTTATTTTTTTCCAATGTGTTTTTTATGATACCAACGTAACCGCCTTTTCCTGTTGTGTCACCTACACCCTCGGTCAGGGAATCGCCGACAGCTGCAATTTTTAAATCTTTTTTCAATTGTAACTCCTCCGCGCCTTCGATAACCTCAGCAGATGCAGCGTTGATTTTGGCCGCAATAGGGTCGTTTGCCGGAGCCGCTTTAGGTTGCTGGCTGCTTCCTGGTGCTTCCTTCCGGTTAGAGGCAGGTTGGCTCTGTTTATTCATGTTTTGTTTGCTTATCGAC
Source organism: Aneurinibacillus tyrosinisolvens (assembly GCF_001015055.1). Classification (GTDB taxonomy): domain Bacteria; phylum Bacillota; class Bacilli; order Aneurinibacillales; family Aneurinibacillaceae; genus Aneurinibacillus_A; species Aneurinibacillus_A tyrosinisolvens. The sequence goes on from NZ_BBWZ01000009.1 coordinate 10,082, forward strand.
ATGCGAGGGGCTGGTGAAACGGAGGAGGGAGAAGCCTGATTCAAGTAGGCAGACCATAGGGTAATACCCGTTAAGGCTGTGGCGGTTAGGACTATTCCAATGAATGCTCTTTTCATTGTAAACATCTCCACCTGTAATTTGTTTAAAGATAAAAGCACCTAACCTAGCATCTAATACCCGGTTATTGCGTTTAGGAAACAAAAGGTAAGTGGTTCGCTAAGAACATGTTAATTAACAATTGTTTATTTGAAAATGCTATTGAAATTATCAGAAATAAGTATTATATTCTTATTATACAAAATGTAATGGATTACATTAATAGTCTGGCATCAGCTTTTTAAATATCGTTGGGTGCAATTTTATACAAAAAGTAAATGGCTCAAAATTACCAGTGAAAAAATATAATAATTTGAAATCGATTACATGTAATAGGATACAACGATAGTCATTTTATTTTAAATACTTTATAAATCAGCAGAGGGAGTAAAAGAAAATAAGAGAGTAACAAGAAGGAAAATGTAATGGATTACATTAAAGGGTGAGGTTTATATTGAGGAAATAAAAATATTTTCTCTGGTATAGAAATTAAAATCTCAGGAGGATTTCGATGAAACTAGGATATCAAACAAACACGTGGGGTGGAGTGGTAGGTCATCCGGCTGGCGTAACGTCTGTTAAAGACTTGTATTACTTGGCAAATGGTTCCACTGAACAAGCTTTGTCAGACATTGCTGAAGTAGGATATGCCGGGGTTGAAATTTTTGACGGGAATCTAGCGCAATACGCAAACAAGAAAAGTGAATTTAAACAAATTTTGAAAGCGCATTCTTTAGAATTTGTTGCTGTTTACACAGGCGCCAATTTTATTTATCCGGATATTCTGGAAGATGAGTTATTCAAAATTGAAAGTGTGGCCCAATTATCAAGTGAGCTTGGGGCACAGCATCTTGTAATAGGAGGGGGGCGATTCGGGCGAAAGGAATTATGGAATCAGACTATGGGCTATTAGCAGAAGGACTTGAAACAGTAAGTAAGATTGCTGAAAAATACGGATTAATTCCAAGCTACCATCCACACCTGGGAACGATAGTCGAAGCACCTGACCAATTAGACAAGCTACTATCTTTAACCGAGATAAATCTTTGCCCTGATACAGCACATATAGAAGCGGGCGGCGGAGATGCTATTCAAGTTATTAAGAAATATGCTGACCGTATTAAGTATGTACATTTGAAGGATTACAAGGAGGGTGAATTCCTGCCACTTGGAGAAGGAAAGCAAAATTATCACGAAATGATTGAGATATTAAAAGGAGCAGGCTACGAAGGCTGGATTACTATAGAGTTAGACAGCTACCATAATCCAAAAAAAGGTGCGCAAATTAGCAAAAACTACTTAAAAGATCATTTCGGTTTAATTTAATTACAATGGAGTTTTCACTTTAACTTTTCGGCATACAAAAAAGGGGGTTGTAATCATGAAAATCAAAAAAACATTTCTCGCGCTTTTGAGTACGGCTTGCATTGTTGGATTGCTGAGCGGATGTGGGCAAAGCCAAAAGGCTGAGGTTAGTTCTGCGAAGAGTACAGAGGCAGGCAGTGCTCAAACGAACAGCCAGGCCAAGCAAACCGGACCTATGATGATAAACCAGTCCTTACCTGATAATCAAATACTGAGCAAAGGACCAAATGGGGAGGCAGCTATTTCTGCCAAGGCATTAAAGCTTTCGGAGGAAGATATAAAGAAAATAAAAGAAAAGAAATATAAAGCGGCTATTGTAATGCATTATGCAGGAAATGACTGGTCAACCGCCCAGATTAATGGTTTAAAGTCCAGCTTTGAAAGAATGGGGATTCAGGTTGTTGCTGTAACCGACGCGCAATTCAAATCCGAAAAACAAGTTTCTGATATTGAAACGGTAATGGCGAAGAAACCGGATGTAATTGTAAGCATCCCTGTTGACCCCGTTTCTACAGCCAGTGCTTATAAAAAAGCCGCTGAAGCAGGGATCAAATTAGTATTTATGGATAATACACCAAAAGAATTAAAACACGGCAAGGATTACGTAAGTGTTGTATCGGCGGATAACTACGGAAATGGTGTAGAAGCTGCGAAAATCATGGCGGATAAGCTTGGCGGCAAAGGCAAAGTCGGAGTTATTTTCCATGATGCAGACTTCTTTGTCACAAAACAAAGAACCGATGCTTTCGAAAAGACGATTAAGGAGAAATACCCTAACATCCAGATTGTTGCCCGCGGCGGTATTACCGGACCGAATGATGGGGAAAAAGTGGCCTCGGCCATGTTAACGCAGCATTCTGATTTAAATGGAATCTTTGTTGTTTGGGATGTACCCGCAGAGGGAGCTCTGGCAGCGGTACGTGCAGCAGGCCGTGATAAGATGGTTATTACAACAATTGATCTAGGGCTGAACGTAGGGTTAGAAATTGCCCAGGGCGGCATCATTAAGGGCTTAGGGGCGCAGCTGCCATATGACCAGGGAGTGTCGGAAGCCATTCTTGCAGGGTATGCTCTGCTTGGAAAAGAGGCACCTCCATATGTTGCCGTTCCCGCATTGAGTGTAACAAAAGAGAACATCCTTGATTCATGGAAACTTGTATACAACCAGGATGCTCCGGACACCATCAAAAATGCTGTCAAGTAATGAGGCATTTTTAAAAAAATATTATATACGAGGAGAGATTAAGTATGAAGAAAATGAACATCGGTATGATTGGCGGAGGATTTATGGGGAAAGCACATTCACTTGCTTATGCAGGGATGCCTATGTTCTTCTGGCCGGCTCCTGCCATCCCTTACCGTAAAACAGTCGTAGATGTTACGGATGAGTTGGCTAAGGAGGCAGCAGAGCGTCTGGGGTTTGAAAACTATTCATCGGACTGGAGACAAGTAGTGGAAGACCCGAGTATCGATATTATCGATATCGTGACGCCTAATGATTCCCATGCTGAAATTGCTATTGCGGCAGCCAGAGCGGGAAAGCATATTATCTCCGAAAAGCCCCTTGCCCGCAATGCGGCGGAAGCAAAGACGATGCTGGATGCGGTAAAGGAAGCAGGAGTCAAGCACATGGTGGCCTTTAATTATAGAAGAACCCCCGCGGTTGCCCTTGCCAAAAAGTACATTGAAGAAGGAAGAATCGGGAACATCTTAAACTTCCGTGGTACGTACTTGCAGGATTGGTCGGCGGATCCAAATTCGCCATTATCCTGGCGGTTCCAGAAAAAAATCGCGGGTTCCGGTGCGCTCGGTGATATTGGGACCCATGTAATCGATTTTGCTAGATACCTGGTGAGTGAAATATCAGACGTCATGGCCGTTGCGAAAACATGGATAGGGGAGAGACCCATCCAGAGCGGCGGGGTGGATAAGCTGGGGACGGTTAAGGCAGACGCGGACGTACCGAAGGGCACGGTGGATGTGGACGATGAGTTCTCGACCTTGATCAAGTTTGATAATGGGGCTGTAGGCAGCATTGAAGCGACTCGAAACGCCTGGGGACGCAATAACTTCTTAACGTTTGAAATTCATGGGGACAAAGGTTCTTTATACTTTAACTATGAACGCCGGGATGAGCTTCAGGTCTGCTTTGCTGATGACCCGGGGGACAGCCGCGGATTTAGAACGGTTTATACCGGACCGGCCCATCCGTATGGAGAGGGCTTGTGGCCCATCCCGGCACTGGGCATTGGCTATGGAGAAACCAAAATTATCGAAACGTATGACTTCTTTAAATCCATCGTGGAAGATACACAGGTTTCACCGAACTTCCAAGATGGATACCGCATTGCCGTCATTTCCGATGCCATCCTTGAATCAGCTGAGAAAAACAGCTGGATAAAAATTCAGGGAGAACAACTTGTCGGTGCGGAAAACTAATTAGTAAGCGCCCGAAAGTACTGTAGTGTTGACTAATGAAATAATAAACAAGCGAGCACAAGAATCTACTGCAGACTCTTGTGCTCGCTTGTGTTCGTTTTAAATATTGCAATTCACAATGTAAACGATTACAATTATATATAGAGAACTTTTATGGCATAAAAGTTAAATAGGTTCGTAGTTTTTGTACTTTATGCTGTTTGCATCATAACTAGAAATGAGGGATGAATCACTTGCCTTGGACGTCTCCACCTAAAGAGAGTCCGTAGAACAATTAGGAATTCTCTTTAAAATACTTGTAATTCAAAATGTAATCGATTACACTGTATTCATAAGAGAAATCAAAGGAAAAGAGAGTCGTAAAATGGTGAGAATTGTAGATGTGGCGAAAAAAGCAAATGTTTCTACTGCTACAGTATCCAGAGTGTTGAGTAAACCCGAAACCGTAAAGAAAGAAACGACCCAAAAAGTGTTAGAAGCAATCGAAAAATTAAACTATCAGCCTAACGCATTAGCCCGTCAGCTGAGAAGATCAGAAACAAAAACAATTCTGGTCGTTGTACCAGATATTACAAATCCCTTTTTTTCTAAGGTGCTGCGGGGAATAGAGTCTATAGCAGTTGCAAAGGGATATCAGGTTCTGCTTGGGGATGCCGGCAATGATGTTGAACGCGAAAACGGGTATTTAAACATCCTCCGGCAAAAAAAGGCGGATGGCATGATTTTATTAACGGCAAGAATGGATTCGAGTATAGTGGAGGAAATGGCCCAGGAATATCCAGTAGTTCTTGCGTGTGAATATATAGACGGTTCGAAAATCCCAACTGTTTCAATTGATAATGTTAGCAGTGCTCGAAAGGCTACAGAGTATTTGATTAAGCTGGGGCATAAAAGAATCGGGTTTATATCAGGTCCTATGAACGTTGTCTTAGGGAAAGATCGGTTAAAGGGGTTTTATCAGGCAATGACCCGGTATAATCTCACAGTAGAATCGTTTTTGGTGCAAGAAGGTGATTTTTCTTACGAAAGCGGCTTTAATATGATGATGAAATTTTTAGCTCTTAATGATCTCCCAACGGCAGTGTTTGCAGCTAATGATGAGATGGCATTTGGAGCCATCAAAGCTATAAAATCAAAGGGATTACGTGTTCCTCATGATATTTCTGTTGTGGGATTTGATGATATAAAATTTTCATCCATTTTCGAACCGGCACTAACAACGATCTCACAGCCAGCTTTTGAAATAGGCAGCGAAGCAACAAGGTTACTTATAAGACTAATTAACAGGGAAGAAATACAGAGGGAGCAGTATATGCTGGAGGATCAGCTTATTATACGGGATTCATGCTCTAAATGCATTTCATAAGGGATGGAAAACCCTGATTGAGATACGATAACCTGGCTTTCGGAAAAAAGAGGAGGCGGCTCTTCTTTATAAAGCATAATGTAATCGATTACAGTTACCTTTAATGTAACCGCTTTCGATAACTTGAATATTTCAATTTAAGGAGGTGATGGGCTTCCAGCGTCGATAAATTCATATGCATGTACAACTTATTTTTATCAGGATTTAAAACGGATAGATAAAATTTAGTTACGAGTGGAAAAATAGGAGGTCTTTATGAAAAAAAAATCTTCATTATTCATGGCAATGCTTCTAAGCGGCAGCTTAGCGCTTGCTGGCTGCGGCAATCAAAGTTCTTCGGCTTCATCCGGCAATGGCGGTGAACAAAATAAAGCTAAAACTGCAGTGGAAATTCCCAGTTCGGGGCCATTAACAATTAACCCTAATATTGCTGATAAACAAATCTTGGACAAAGGTCCATATGGTGAGCCGGCTGCTTCAGCAAAAATGTTAAAGCTCACTGAAGAAGATATCGCAAAGATTAAAAAAGGCAACTATACAGCGGCTATTGTTATGCACTATACAGGAACTGACTATATGACAGCACAAATTGACGCCCTAAAAGCCAGCTTTAATAGAATGGGGATTAAGGTAATTGCCGTCACGGATGCACAATTTAAGGCAGAAAAAGAAGTTTCAGATATTGAAACCGTATTAGCTAAGAAACCAGATGTAATTGTAAGTGTTCCAGTTGACCCTGTTTCCACCGCTGATGCATACATGAAAGCAGCCAAAGCAGGAGTTAAATTAGTCTTCATGGATGGTGTGGCGAAAGGGTTGAAGCCCGGAAAGGATTATATAAGCATCGTATCAGGTGACAACTACGGAAACGGTGTAGAAGCAGCAGAGGTTATGGCTAAGCAGCTTGGGGGAAAAGGCGATGTTGGTGTCATATTCCACGATTCGGACTTCTTTGTAACGAAACAGCGGACAACTGCTTTTGAAGAAACGATGAAGAAAAAATATCCGGACATTAAAATCGTGGCACGCGGCGGGATTGTTAGCCCTAATGATGGGGAAAAAGTAGCTTCAGCTATGCTGACAAGAAACCCTAATTTAAATGGCATATTTGCCGTTTGGGATGTACCTGGAGAGGGTGCTGTATCAGCTGCGCGTACTGCAGGAAAAGACAAGCTTGTCATCACTACGACTGACTTAGGTACAAATGTTGGCTTAGAGGTTGCTTCGGGCGGCGTAGTAAAAGGACTTGGCGCGCAGCTGCCGTTTGACCAGGGAATAGCAGAGGCGATTTTGGCCGGCTACGCGTTGCTTGGCAAGGAGGCGCCGCCGTATGTTACGACTCCGGCCTTACAGGTAACAAAAGAAAATATATTAGATTCATGGAAACTCGTTTACCGTACGGATGCTCCAGATATCATTAAAAACGCTGTAAAATAGTCATTCCTAAATAATTTTTAAAAGAAATCATATAGAGGCTGCTCCTATTGCAGCAGCCTCTATTAAAAAGAAGGTGATTTGGTTTGGAACAGCCTATGCTTTTAATGAAAAATATTTCAAAATCATTTAACGGCATCACGGTTCTTGATTCAGTAAATTTCTCCGTAAATAAGGGCGAGGTACATGCTCTTATGGGAGGAAACGGTGCCGGTAAATCTACTCTAATGAAAATATTAACCGGTGTGTATACAGCAGACGAGGGAGAAATTTTTATTGAAGGAAAAGAAGTTTCAATTAAAAATCCCGATGATGCTAGAAAAAATTATATCTCTATGATTTTCCAGGAATTCAGTTTAATTCCTACATTAACAGTTGCACAAAACATTTTTCTAACAAGAGAATCAAAAACGTCTTTAGGACTTCTCAATGATAAAGAGTGTACGGCCAAAACAGAACAATTATTAAGTGAATTAGGCGTTGATATTCATCCGGATGATATTGTTGAACATCTTGGAGTAGGATACTGGCAAATGACAGAAATCGCAAAAGCCTTATCGCAAGAAACAAAAATACTCATTATGGATGAACCTACATCTTCACTAACAAATAAAGAAACAGAAGTGCTTTTTTTCTTTATTAATCAACTTAAAGCAAAAGGTTATTCGATTATATATATCTCGCATCGAATGGATGAAATCTTTCAAATATGTGATCGGGTTACGATTTTAAGGGATGGAAAATACGTAACGACAGAGAACTGTAAAGATACTAATCTAGAGACGGTAATCCAGCATATTGTGGGCTCCGATTTGAATAAAGCTTTTGAATGGAAAGAAAGATCCTATTCAACAGATGTACCTCCGGTGCTGGAGGTGAAAAATTTATCATCTGGAACAAGAGTGCAAAATATTGATCTTAAACTTTTCCCAGGTGAAATCGTTGGTGTTGCAGGACTCATGGGAAGCGGAAGATCGGAGATGGTCCGTTCGATTTTTGGAATTGATCCAAAAGATAGCGGTGACATTATTGTAGACGGTAAAAAACGAAACATCCAGAATGCAACGGATGCTGTTAAAGCCGGTCTTGCCCTAATTCCAGAAGATCGAAGAATGCAGGGATTGGTACTCGACCATAGCGTAAAAGAAAATATCATTTTACCTATTCTGTCAAAGGTTAAAAAAGGATTGTTCCTCGATGAAAACAAAGCAGACAAAATGGCGAATGAGCTTGTCCAAAAGCTTAATATTAAGACCGATGACATATTCAAAACAACAAAGCTGCTGTCCGGAGGGAATCAACAAAAAATCGTTTTAGCAAAATGGTTAGCTAATGATCCTGCTGTTTTGATTTTAGATGAACCTACCATCGGCGTGGATATCGGTGCTAAAACAGAAATTATTGACGTTGTTCGCGAATTGGCTGATAGCGGGAAAGCCATCCTGGTTATTTCTTCAGAACTTCCTGAACTTCTTGCATTAAGTGACAGAGTCATTATCATGCATGAAGGACGAATTGTTAAGGAATTGAAGAGAAGGGAGATTAATTCAGAGGAGGAACTTGAACATGCAATCCAAGGGTATTAATACGAATAGTCAAGTTGTTGTTAAAAATCAGAGTGTAAAACGGATTAAAGGGTTTGATTGGCGAAATTACATTGTCTACCTGGCTTTCATCGGTGTCATCATCTATTTTTCTGTTAGTTTATACGATGAAGGGTTCGTATCAACGGATAATTTACTGAACATTGTTAGACAAACCGCGATGATTTCTATTATGGGTTTAGCCATGACATTTGTTATTAGTACGGGTGAGATTGATCTTTCTGTAGGATCGATTACTGCCCTATCTTCCTTAACAGCAGCCCTGGCCCTGCAGTCAGGTGCTGGCCTGGTAGGCGGGCTTATTGTTGGTGTGGGAACTGGGCTTTTAATTGGGTTGATAAATGGATTGCTTGTAACGAAAGTTGCGATCCCCTCCTTCCTTGTTACCCTTGGAACGATGGGGGCAGTAAAGGGTTTAGCTATGTGGATAACGGATACGGCTCCCGTACCTATTGTTGACCCAACGTTTAACTTCTTATTTGGTTCGGGTGATATTGGTCCGATTCCTATCTTATTAGTTTGGACATTAGTTGCAACGGTAATTGCTCATGTTCTGTTGCGCAAAACATCATTCGGAAGACAAACATTAGCAACAGGCGGAAATGAGAGTGCGGCAAGGTTTTCTGGGGTGAAGACCCAAAGGATAAAATTGTTGGTTTTCCTGGGAACGGGTTTCATGGCAGGTTTTGCAGGGCTGCTTTATGCAGGCCGGATGCATGCAGGAAGGTTTACCTTTGGTGAGGGCGATGAACTTTCGGTTATTGCCGCTGTTATTCTTGGTGGAACAAGTTTGTTTGGTGGCGTAGGGACCGTAATTGGAACCGTAATTGGTTCTTTAATGATAGGAACGATTAATAACGGATTAATTATCATGGGTCTTGATGTCAGCCAACAAATGATTATCAAAGGTATCATCATCATTCTAGCTGTAGCGTTCGGGAAGAAAGCAATAAATAAATAGAAGAATATGGAGTGCTGAGAAGGAGGGGAATCAATGGAAAAAATAAAAGTCGGCATCATAGGGACAGGTTTTATAGGGCCCACTCATATTGAAGCAATCAGACGGCTCGGGTTTGTTGAAGTGGTTGGAGTAGCAGGGAGCAGCAAAGAGGCTGCTGAAAAAAAAGCCACTGAGCTTGGAATTGCTAAAGCCTATAGCGATTACCGTGAAATGCTGCGGGATAGCGAGATTCAAGTTGTGCATAATTGCGCCCCGAACCATCTTCACTTTACGATGAATAAGGAGATTATTTTATCAGGCAAGCATGTTTTGTCGGAAAAGCCTTTAGCGATGAATAGTAAAGAATCAGCGGAGCTATTGGCGTTAGCAAAAAAACATAAGGCAGTGCATGGTGTTAACTTTAACTATCGGCAGTTTCCCATTGTGCAGCAGTTAGCAACGATGATAAAAAATGAGGAATTAGGAAAAGTAAATGCAGTACACGGAAGTTATTTGCAGGATTGGTTATTATTCGATACAGACTTTAACTGGCGCTTAGATCCTGAATTGGGTGGAAAAACCCGGGCGGTAGCGGATATCGGGTCACACTGGTGCGATACGGTCCAGTATGTAACCGGCAAAAGAATTGTGGAAGTATTCGCTGATATGGCAACCGTTATCCCTGTAAGAAAAAAACCAAAATACAATGCATCAACCTTTGGAACAGAAAAAGCACAGGAAGAGATTTATGAAGATGTTCCGATAAAAACGGAAGATTATGCGTCGGTTCTTTTACGCTTTAACGATGGCACGAGGGGCGTCTTCACTGTTTCTCAAGTAAGTGCCGGACGGAAAAACAGGCTTAGCTTTGAAATTGATGGCAGTAAAAACTCAGCTTACTGGAACCAGGAGGAACCGGAGAAGTTATGGATCGGGCATCGAGATAAACCAAATGAAATCCTGCTGGCGGACCCTTCCTTATTTACACCGGAAGCACAATCATCTATCCATCACCCTGGGGGACATAATGAAGGCTGGCCGGACGCTCTAAAAAATATGATGCTGCATTTCTATACCTTTATTCGGGAAGGCAAAGATCCTCAAAGTGATAAAACGAATTTTGCGACATTTGAAGATGGACATGTATCCATGTGCATTACCGATGCAATTTTAGAAAGCCATCAACAGCAAAAATGGGTCAAAGTCGAAGTGCAGCAGGAGGTGCTTTCGTGAAACTGGGTGTGTTTACCGTTCTTTATCAAAACCTGCCCTTTGAGACGATGCTCGATAAGTTATGCGAGATGGGTGTAGAGGCCGTTGAATTGGGAACAGGCAATTATCCGGGAAACAATCATTGTCATCCGGATGAGTTATTAGAGAGCCCGGAGAAGGTGAAATCTTTTCAACGTGCGATTGAAAGCAGAGGATTGATCGTCAGTGGCCTAAGCTGCCACGGGAATCCGCTTCATCCGGATAAGAAGGCTGCGAAAGAAGCTCATGAAGTTTGGAGAAAAACCGTCCTGTTAGCAGAACGTTTAGAGATACCGGTTATCAATGGATTTTCCGGCTGTCCCGGTGATCATCCGAATGCAAAATACCCAAACTGGGTGACTTGTTCCTGGCCTCCAGAATATTTGGAGGTTCTTGATTGGCAATGGAAGGAAGCTGTAATTCCTTATTGGAAAGAAGAGGCGAAATTCGCAGAGTCACACGGAATCAATCAAATTGCCTTTGAAATGCATCCCGGTTTTGTTGTATATAATCCAGAAACGTTATTGAAATTAAGAGAACATGCAGGAGCGAGTATTGGAGCGAATTTTGATCCAAGCCACCTTGTTTGGCAAGGGATTAATCCGGTAGAAGCTATTAAAAAGTTAGGCAGAGAAAATGCTATCTTTCATTTTCATGCAAAAGATACGTATTTAGATCAAGCAAATATTAATGTAAATGGTGTATTAGACACGAAACATTACAGTAAGGTTTTGGACCGTTCATGGACGTTTAGATCCGTCGGATATGGCCATGACGAAAAAATGTGGAAGGATATGGTCAGCGCTCTTCGTGCTGTCGGATATGATTACGTTCTTTCCATTGAGCATGAGGATATGCTCGCTTCGATTGATGAGGGCTTAGGAAAAGCGATATCTTTACTTAAAGGAATCTTGTTTAAAGAGCAACTATCTGAAATGTGGTGGGCTTAGTTTCAGACGTGCGGTGATGTAATCGCATCTACAGATTACTTGATAGATATGGAGGTTTTAGTATGACAATGCAAGCGGTTGTTTTTCCTGGAGATAAAAAGGTAGAGGTACGGGAATTTGAAATTCCAGCACCTGGCCGGGGAGAAGTATTAATTAAAATGCAAGCATCAGCGATCTGCCGCAGTGATATGAGTTTATATTACGGCAATCCTGTTGTTGGCGGGGAAGCAGCAAAAACGGGTGCTATTATCCCAGGCCATGAGCCTGCAGGAGAAATTTTCGAAGTAGGAGAGGGTGTCTCCACTTTTAAACCGGGAGACCGGGTTGCGGTGTATTTAGCCATTGGCTGCGGAGAATGTCCACATTGTAAAAGCGGATACAAAATGTTCTGCAAGGAATTTAAATGTATTGGCTTTGACTCCCATGGCGGTGATGCTGACTACATCGTTGTTCCGGCTGAAAACTGCATGAGACTTCCAGATGAAATGAGCTTTGTAACGGCAGCAGTTTCTACTGATGCTGTTGGGACACTGTACCATGCGCAAAAAAGATTAGGTATTTCCGGAAGAGATACACTTGTTATTTTTGGCTTAGGTCCAATGGGCGGCGCAGGTGTAATGATTGCAAAAGGATTGGGTGCAACAGTTATCGCCGTTGATATGCTTGATGAGCGGTTAAATGTTGCAAAAGAGTTAGGGGCAGATTATACAATCAACGGACAGCATGCCAATGTGTTAGAAGAGATTTCACGCATAACAAATGGCCGCGGAGCTGATGCTGCAATTGATTGCTCCGGAAGTACGCATGCTGAAAATAATGCATTAGATTGCGTTAGACCTCATGGACGTGTGGCGTTTATCGGAGAGTGCAAGGAGTCAACGATTAGACCAAGTGAACAGTTAATCCGCAAGCAAATATCTGTGATAGGTTCATGGTATTTCCCAATCCAGGAATTCGAGGAAATTGCAAACTTTATCGTACAAAAAGGTTTACCTGTTGAAAAATTAGTAACACATAGATTTAAGCTGGAAGAGGCTGCGACAGCATTCCGGTTATTCGACGAGAGAAAGACTGAAAAAGCTGTATTTGTTTGGGAATAATCGTTCTATTCTTCATTATCTAAAAAAGGGATGTGTAAATATGAAAGGTATTTCATTCAATACTTGGCCTTATAGCGGTTTTCCAGTTTGGGTTCCTTCCTACCCGTTAGACGAGGTGATCAACCGAATTTCTTCCTTTGGTTATGACGCCATTGAAATCGGGTGCGCAAGCCCGCATGCCTGGCCTGACTATTTATCGAAGGAACGAAGACAGGAAGTACTAAAACTATTAAAACAAAAGAATTTAAAAGTATCGGCTATGCTTCCTGCACCTGGGGGCGGACCGGGTATGAATCCAAGCTCTCCACTACGTGAGGAAAGAGCGTTCACAATCAACCATTATAAAGAAGTAGTCCGATTAGCTCACGAATGGGAATGCCCGACAGTCATTTGGGTTGCTGGCTGGGTGGTTCATGGAACTGCCCAAAAGGATGCCTGGAATTATAGCGCAGAAGGTTTAGCGGATGTAGCAAGATATGCCAAAGAACTTGGCGTAACAATAGTAGTTGAACCGACCCCTGCGGACAGCAACTTAATTGAAACCGCAGATGATGCCTTGCTGTTAAGTGAACAAACAGGTGAATCGAATGTTAAAGTGATGTTTGATACTTTCCATGCTTTGTATAGAAACGAAGTGGCAAGTGATTATGTATATCGAATGGCTGATAAACTTCACCATGTCCATATTGCTGACAGTGACAGGCTGCCTCCAGGACAAGGGAGATGCGACTTTACTGCGGTGCTAAAGGCATTGAAAGATATTAATTATGACGGTTATCTGTCAATGGAAGTGGGATTCCACACCAGACAAGCAGAACCTGATTGGTATGCAAGAACTTCAATCGAATATTTCAAAGCAAAGTTAGCTGAAATAGGGTATTAATCAAAAATTAATAGAGGGTTGTTGAATTGATATTCAACAGCCTTTTATTTTTTGCATGAAAGGTGAACTTCTATGTATGAAAAGTGGTTTGTTGGTGTTGATATAGGTGGTACCACAATTAAAATGGCGTTTATCAATCAAAACGGCGAGGTTGTTCATAAATGGGAAATCAGTACGAACAAGAATGAAAAAGGGCATCATATCCCAACCGATATAGCAAAATCGATTGATCAAACATTAGATAAGTTAGATCAAACAAAAAGCAAGGTAATCGGTATTGGCATTGGTGCTCCTGGCCCCGTTAATTTGAAAAACGGTTCGATTGACATTGCGGTTAATTTAGGATGGGAAAACTTCCCGTTAAAAAATCGCCTTGAAATGGAATCGTCATTACCTGTGATTGTTGACAACGACGCAAACATCGCGGCGATTGGCGAGATGTGGAAAGGCGCCGGGGAAGGTGCAAAAGATTTAGTATGTGTTACGTTAGGGACGGGTGTTGGCGGCGGTATTATTGCCAATGGCGAAATTGTGCATGGTACAAACGGAGCAGGCGGAGAAATTGGCCACATGACCTCTATTGCTGAAGGAGGGGCCCCCTGTAATTGCGGGAAAACAGGATGTCTTGAAACAATAGCATCGGCAACGGGAATTGTCCGTTTAACAATGGAAGAGTTATCCTCTGCAAATACACCCGGAATGCTAAGGGATTTTTATAATGAGCATCAAACAGTATCAGCCGAATTAGTGTTTGATGCGGCTCACGAGCATGATGGGGTGGCAATCAAAGTGATTGATAAGGTCGCCCTTTATTTAGGCCTGGCATTGGCGAATACCGCAAATGCTTTAAATCCCGAAAAAATTGTGATCGGCGGCGGCGTTTCAAAAGCAGGGGATACATTGCTCACACCGCTGAAAGAGCAGTTCACTCGTTTTGCCTTTCCGAGGGTAGCGCAGGGTGTAGAGTTAGTCATCGCAACACTCGGCAATGATGCGGGGGTTATCGGTGGCGCATGGCTGGCGAAAACGAGGTTAACAAACAACCATTTATAATGGAGGAAACCGAAGTGAACAAGATTGCGGTATTAACCAGCGGCGGGGATGCACCGGGAATGAACGCCGCTATTCGTGCGGTAGTTAGAAGATTAGAAGAGGAATATTTAAGGGATTGGACGTGTATGGCGTAAAAAACGGATACGATGGTTTAATATACCTACAAGAATAAAGGAACAAAGCATTCATTGTTTAATTATTGATTTTTCGGGTCTCTATGCGCTTGATACTATGGTAATCGATCATCTGTTTAAGATTAATGACGTCCTTGGCTTACTTGGTGTTCGTTCTATTATAACGGGGATAAGACCTGTACTTGCCCAGGTCGCCATTCGACTTGGAGTCGATTTGTCCTCATTACAAACATTTGCTACCGTATAACAAGCCATACGCGAACTTGGTGCTCAAGGATAACTTCTCAACTTTTCGAATAGAAGAGCGGTCATATTACATAAGTAATCATAGCTAATTTGGCTGTTTTGGATGCCACCTTTGTCACTGCCTCAGATACGAACTCGTAAGATAATTTAATATCAATAGGTAGCCATTCATTTGGTCCCAAAATCAACAACAAACGATAACAGATCCTTTTTATTATCACCATAATTAAACTCAACTGGATAGTTACAATAAGGGCATCTTACATTTACTTTGAAGTCTCTCTCTGTTCCTTCTGAAAATCGAGCATACTGTAAATCTTTTTTTCCTGTGATTTGCTTTTGCATCTCTTCATCTACAAGGTTGTTCAATTTACCTGTCCAATCAAATTTTTCATCGCAGTTTGGGCATTTATGACTTCCAAATATCTGTGTCATATGCTCCTTTCCGCTCTATAAGAGCAGGAATAAGTCCATTCACCTATCTAAAAATAAATAAAGACCGGATGTAAATAACCTTATAGGTAGACATTTATTGAAAGATAATGAAACAACACTATTCCCTATTTAGATTGTATTTTCCTTTACTGTATCACAACTGAACCCCTAAAAAATAAAAAAAACCATAATAGGTAATAATTTACCAGTTTCACCTTGCCTAATTGGTGGTATTAAATAATTCGTATGATATAGAAACAGGACTATGTAAGGGGATAAATGAAATGACAAACAAACAGGCTATATCCTATACCAGTCCATTGTGTAAAAAGCCTTCCCATTTAAAAAGGAAAGGCTTTTAATCCATTTCTTGCCAAATAAACAAACGGCTAATTGTTCTTGATTTAATCGAAGCCAATATAATCGTAGTTTATTTTATCCATATGTACTTTATTAATTATTGGGCAAAGATGTGGTTTCCAATTTTCACGGTTTGTCCTCGTGTTAAAATCCAGGAAGAGGTAGCGATTTTTGGATTAAAATAATACAGGGAATTTCTTGTCGGGTCTTCTCCCCTCAAGGCGGCTCGGGCTGCACGGTACGCTTCACGATTAGGGGTTAAGCTGTATTGGTTATCTGCAACAGCTGTAAAGGCGAGCGGCTGGTGAATGACTCCCTCTACTGTTTTCGGGAACCCCTCTGCTTTTAAGCGGTTTAGTACAACGGCTCCTACCGCAACTTTTCCCTTAAAAGATTCTCCCCGGGCTTCCGCATGAATAATGCGTGCGAGCCGATCTAGATCTGTTTCTTTTGCGGACTTTTTTTTCAACTGTTTCCATGTTCTTGCACCAATCACTCCATCCGCCTGCAATCCATGTTTGCGTTGGAATCTTTTGACCGCTTTTTCGGTAATAATACCAAAATAACCGGTAGGTACAATAGAAAAATACCCCTGGCTGCTTAAGCGGGATTGTACATCCCTCACTTCAGGGCCACGGGTTCCCTTCTCTAGACTGGCTGCCTCCGCTTTACCGTAAATGCCCAGCGATGCGAAAATGAAAAGAGATAAAATAAGGGGCAATGCGAGTTGCTTTGTCATATTTTAATCATCCTCCCTTTCTTCCTTTCATTATAGGAATAGGTAGGAAACGGCTACAATCCTTAAAAAGACGTATTTATCCCCTGAATTTTTCCATTTATATTGTTCGATAATGGAAATGAATAGTTATATAGTATCAATTGAGTATTTGCTATAATAATGAATAATACAAAACTTAGTATATCATCATATGATTTGATTAATTCCAACTCCGATTAATAATAAGCCTGCCAGTAATGAAGAATATCCCTTGAGGACTCTGGAGATAACCCCAATTCCGATAACATTACCCAAATAAATCATAATATAGCCCCAAACAGCGATACTTATCACTGGTATCCACAATGACATAGGGCTTGAAACAGTAGCACCGAAACCACTGGCTATATTTGTGAATGATAAACAAAATCCTAAGAATATACCTTGTTTAATTCCAAGTTTTTTTGGTTCAACATCAGAAATTTGTTTCGAAATTCGAGGGTGTAAATAAGCAGAATATAAAATAGATAATCCAATTCCAACAAATACAATAAAAGATACTACGTGTGCTGTATTTTCAGAAATATAGCTAGAAATCACTTCACCCATATATGCCCCAATAAATGCAGTACAAATTCCAATAAAATTAATAACCATGTTTACCCGATGTGGAAATTTTATTTTTTCCATTCCATAGGCAATACCAATACTTGTATTATCAATATTTGTTCCGATTCCAATCAAACATGCAACAATAAAAACGTTAAACCAATCCATTTAATAATTCCCCCTTTTTTGTAATCCACCTCTGGAAATTCACTATTCTCTCTTGTGATATGCATGTTTTATTTTTATATAATTTTGTCTTATTAGGTCTTCCAAGCATAATTTCCTTTCTGTGATTTACCTTTGTGCATAGCGGGTACATTTCCCCAGATTCATACATAAGCAGGATATGTACCCATTTTGGTTTAGTCCTAGGTTAAAGCCTATTTGAAAGCCTATTTTTTGAAGTGAATCTATCGAAATAAAGTGCTTTTGTGTAAGTGTATTCTACTTAGATACAAATAAATGGACAAAGGGGGAGAATAAATGGGTTTCTTCCCAATTGGACTATATTTTGGTGGTGCAGAGAATTGGATTCAGTTACTTGTGCTTTTGCCTCTGGCTTCTTTTTTTCTTGCTTATTACATAAGAAAAAGAGCTAACCAATCTTTAAAATTAAGAAGCAAATTTACTAAAAAACCAAAAAGTTAGGGTAACGGAAATACCAAATATGAGTGGTTTGCATTTTTGGTTATGATGGTAAAGCCTGATAAAAAATGGTTAGTATATAATACATATGAATTCAATGATAAGGATGCGAATCTCATGAATCCGTGGTTAACGATATGGATTAAACCCGGGCAGACTGTTCGATACCTTCAAGATAGCCCTTCGAATCGATTAGTTTCTTGGATTCTCATTTGTATAAGCGGTATAGATTATTCACTCAATCAATTTTTAAATAAAAACGCTGGTGACAGTAATTCACTTAGTTATATAATAATAATAATAATAATTTCTTTAATAGGAGGCCCTATATCGGGGATAATTCTTTGAATATGCAAAGGAGATTCAAATGACACATTTTACATTACAGTTTTATGATTTTAACGTATGGGCAAATAAACAAATTTTCAAGCGATTAAAAGAGCTTCCAAAGGATGCTTACCATCAAGAAGTTCAAAGTGTGTTTTCATCGATATCGAATGTATTGTCCCATGTTTATCTTTCCGATCTTGGGTGGATAGAAGTTTTTTCTGGTAAAAATATGAACCATGCATTGATGTTAGCTGAACAACTAAAAGAACAAACAGAGTCAAAAGGATTAGAAGAAATGGAGACAATGTTTTTTGAGTTATCCGAGCGATACAAATCGTTCCTTAACCAAAAGGAAAATATAGACAAGTCTCTTGGAATTGAGAATCCATCTGGCGACCTAATGAAAACAAGTGTGTCCGAATTAGTACCCCATGTTGTGAATCATGGAACATATCACCGTGGTAATATCACAGCTATGTTACGACAAATGGGTTATGCTTCTGTTTCGACAGATTATGGTCTTTATTTATATTTAAAAACAAGGGCTTAGCCTATATATCCATCTACTTTGTGGGTGACTTTTGTAAAAACGAAAATGAATGTTTGTATACGTACACAGAAAATAAGCCAGCCTAATTCAGGGGTGGCTCTTCATTTTCATAATGCAGCTTATCAAATGTTGTTGAATTACTAATTCCTGTTAGTCAAGGAAGTATAACATCCTTTTTTATTATATATGGCGTTTAGGTATCTGAAGGAGCAATGAGATAATGTTTTAATGCTTGCTGTAAAGACCCTTTCATATCTGCCATTCCTGTAAAGGAGATGCCTTCATGTATCATTTGCCTTACCATTTCAGGGCGTAATCCTGTAATGACGGTTTTACCTCCCATCATTGAAATCCCATCGATAATTCGTAATAAATGATTCACTATCAGAGCCTCCATTTGAGAAATCCCAGAGAGGTCCATAATCAAGGTTTGAATCTGTAATTTTCCTATTTCCATTAATACTTTTTCCTCTATCATAGCCACACGATAAGCATCCATCTGTCCGATCAAAGGTAAAACACAGATCGTTCCTGAGATGGGTATGATGGGAACCGATAGGTTTTCAACCAACCTTTTTTGCTCCTCAATTAATTCATCCTTATATTTTGAATAACTGATGAAAAAGTTGTTCAGAAAATGGTCGATTTGTTCATTAATTTTTTTCTCCATGTCATAAAAGTCTTCACTACTAATAGATTTACTGCTTAACTTCTCGTAGCGATAGAGGAAATCCCACAAGGTTCTTCGAATCGCGTGAATCCATTCTAGTTTGAGTGCTAACGTCAAGTTATACTTTGCCCATGCGATTCCTTCTTGCTTAGCAAAAGCAACCAATTCTTTATCTTGATGCCCGACAACGTACATGATTACCTTATGAGCGTTATGTAAAAGGTCAATATTACCCGTTAATTGAATTTCCTCAATTTTCCCTCTCACATTTTGTGCCTCTGATAACAGCTTTCCCTCAAATACTTGTCTGTTTTGTAAAAGGAACTCCTTTATCTCCTGTCCTTCTTCAAAAATTAAACCCAATGTAAACACTCCCCTAATCGTTTGTGTACTAACCGATATTTCCTATCTCAATTTCCCTTAACTAAATCCTAATACCACCAACACATAATTATGAAACCAGTATTTTATGTCTGTTTGGTGTGCTATGAAACGGAAGGAATTCCTTATGATACGGTTCGCTCTTTTGATGCAATGGACGATGGGGACCTTACGGTCCCGCCTCAGTTTAGCTGTGAAAAGTGTGGAGGAGAGATGTACCCGGAGTATTACGAAGGGATACATGGGCATATTTACAAAATTGAAGATGTGAAGAAATAAAAAGGACCGGGCGCACGCCCGGTATTTCTTATTAGGTTACGGGAATCAGCAGCAAAGTACGGCTGTTTCGGAAGTCATTTTTATTTGTTGTGCTAATGGGAGGATAGTTGAAAAAAATATTAATTTAATTACCTGCGTTCGATAATGTTTTATATGTCAGTAAGCAATCAGTAGTGATATTTGTATCCTCTACAAAGGGTATTTTGTTTTAAAAATGCTACTCTTGGGTATAATAATGGAAGCAAGAATAACTTGTTATTTTGTGTAGTTTTTACACGCTAGGAGGCAATGAAATTGGAACGTGGTAAAGTAAAATGGTTCAACGGTGAAAAAGGCTTTGGATTCATTGAGGTTGAAGGTGGAGAGGACGTATTTGTTCACTTCTCAGCGATTCAAGGGGAAGGGTACAAATCGTTAGATGAAGGGCAAGAAGTTGAGTTTGAGATTGAGCAAGGTCAGCGAGGCCCACAAGCAACAAACGTCCGTAAAGTCTAGGGAATGAAACGATAGACAGACTCTATTTTAGGGTCTGTTTTTTATTTTTGCCAAAAAAGTAAAAAAGACGATATGATTAAATTAATAAAATATAAGGGGATGAGGTATTGCGTACGGTTAATTTTTTATCAGATGGCAGTGAGGTGTACAATACTAACTAATATTAAGGAGATTGACATGAAAACAATCAATTCTAACCACACGCGGTAACTACTCAGACCCTGGCCTTTAACCCAGAGAAAATTGGATGATTATAAGAGAAAGCAGATGCGTATAAGTGACATAAGCGTATCATAAAGATGGAAAGAAACAGTTTTCTACCCTTTTTCGTCCATCTATAGAATCATTCATTTAATAGCCTATTAGTCCATGCCTGAGTAGTTACCACCCGTGTAAAGGGTGAGGCTGTCTCATGACTTTTGAGACAGCCTTTTTTCTGTTGTGCTACTGGGGGGAGGTATTACATTTATATGGGTTCCTTTTTTGTTTTTCCGCTTTCGATGAGATACTTATGGGAAAAATGTTCAGTAACAGCCAATAGAACGCCAGTGAGTATAGCACCAGTTAGTGTTACTCTAGCTCCAGTCAAAAATAAAGACATCAAGTAAATAATAATCGATGATGCAATAAAATCCATGATTGTATTCATCCAAAGTGTCCCTTCACGTAAAAATAAATACTCCATCATCGCCCCAATTATTGCTAAAACAATCCCAAGAGTAATTGCCTGATAAACAGATGCGAACCTTACATTTGGGAATACATACGAAGCGAGGACAACGACTAAGGGACACATAATTATTTTCATTAGAAAACCAGTCAATAGAATCTCTCCTTAAAATGGTTTACAATGTTAATTTTTCCATTGAGGTAATTTCTATTCAAAAAAACATCCTCTCTGGATTGTGAACCGCAGGATTTATTTGCTATGTACCGTGAAGATGCATATATTACCGTTCCGAGGCCCGGTTTTATAATTTATTGAGAATATTCCTTATAAAGGAAAAACCAGTGAAGATAACATCAAATTATCTAAGAACAAAAGCAGCCTTTTGTCCATTTGTAATGCTACGGAGATTGAATGTGAAGAAAATTAGCTAAGACAAGTCTTTATTAACCTTTTAAAAAATGCAATGGAAGCCATGCCAGAAGGAGGAATAGTTAGTGTAAAAGTAAATTTACCGACCAGGGATGTGGAATTCCACCAGAGAAAATCGCGAAATTAGGGGAACCATTTTATACTACCAAAGAAAAAGGTACCGGTTTAGGATTAATGGTAAGCTATAACATTATTGAAAATCACAATGGGCGAATAAAAGTTATAAGTTACCCAGGAGAGGGAACCTGTTTTGAAATCTTTCTTCCCCTTTCACCTGTTACTGTTTCCTGAACTAAGCTTTCCCGTTTAACGAATTAGATTTGATAGTGCTCTCTGGAGCGGTTACATAATTACTGCTCCCAGCTTCCATGCCAACAATAAAGAGAAAAAGGGCTCCTACAATTAATATAAGTAGAGGGATTGTCCAACTGTTGGTAATATCGTGTATAAATCCAAAGAGAGCTGGTCCTACTGCCGCTACTAAATAACCAACAGATTGAGCCATACTTGATAACTCGGCGGCTTGATGTGCATTATGTGTACGTAGAACAAAGAACAGAGTAGCTAGACCAAATGCTGATCCTATTGCAATGCCAATTAATATGACGTACAACGGTGCTAAAGAAGTGATTCCACTAAAAAGACCAATGTAACCAAGGAGTAAAAAAATTACAGTGAATCCCACTAGACCACGTTGATTCGAACTGCGACCAGCCAGAACCGATACAATAAATGTGGATGGGAGGCTTGCAAATTGGGTTAATGATAGGAGCCACCCCGCCTCTGATTGACTTATACCTTGTTGATTGAGAATAGAAGGAAGCCAAGTTATAACAACATAGAAAACTGTAGATTGTAATCCCATAAATAAAGTGACGTTCCAAGCAAGACGAGAATGCCATAAAGATAATTTTGCATCAAGGGAACTTTTTGAATGATATTGAGAACGCAGTTGAGGAATCCACAAAACAATGGAAACGACAGAAAGGAGGACCCAACAAGCAAGGGAAACACGCCATCCAAACTCTATGCCTTGCGTGATAGGGATACTAATTCCCGAAGCAATGGCTCCCCAAAGATTCATAGACACTGCGTATATACCCGTCATGATACCGACTTTATTTAAAAACTCTCGTTTAATCAAACTAGGTAAGAGCACATTGCATATTGCAATGGCTATACCAAGCACAGCTGTACCAATAAACAGCGTATTTATGAAAGGTACAGACCGTAATATAATCCCTGCTGCTAATAAAAGTAAGGCTCCAAATAGTGTGTATTCTAATCCAATACGACGAGCAATTTTAGGAGCAAGGGGTGAAAAAAAAGCAAATGCAAGCAATGGTAAGGTCGTCAACATGCCTGCCAGGGTATGAGACATCCCTGTATCTTGGCGAATCGTTTCAATAATGGGCCCTACACTTGTAAGAGGAGCTCTAAGGTTAGCTCCTGCAAATATAATTCCCAAGATGAGCATCCAAATTCCCAGGCGAGCAGAAGTAGGTTTATCGGTGATAGTACCTTTTGAAAGCATGAAATCCCTCCTTTACATTTTATGGTATAAAAATAGTCTGTTTTTAAAAGGGAGCGGACTAATGAAAGAAGAAAACAAAAACAAGCTGTTAAGGGGAGACCGGACCAACAGCTTGATAAAAGAAAAGGTTTTAAAGGAATAAACGATTGTCGGCGCCCCATTTTTATCTGTCAACATTCCATTAAGTAATGTTATTTGTTGTCATTTGGAAAGTTGGAGGTTGTGTCCTAATTTGTTAGTTACCGTAGAAGTTGTTGCAAGCAAATGCCTAACCAACTCTTTTTGTTTCGACATAATCCGAACCGTTGGTCCACAAATACTTATAGCCGCGCTGATGTTACCACGATGTGAGAAAACAGGAGCAGCAATACAAGAGATACCGCTTTCAAATGTTTCATATGACAAATAATAACCTTTAAGCCTTATATGCTCCAATTCCATACGGATTTTGTTGGGATCAACAGTCGTATGAGCGGAAGAGCGTTCCAATTTTGCAGTTGATAAATAATTTTCAACCATAGTTTGGTCGCTATAGGCTAATAACACTTTTCCCAGTCCTGTCAAATGGGGAGGGGATGTTAAAGATAGATGGAATTGCAATCGCAAGCCTGACTCTTGATTCATAATTCGTTCCAATAAAACAACTACATTAGAATCCAATACTCCAAGGTGAACCAATTCTTGGGTGGTTGATGATAATTCAACAAGGTACGGATGGGTGACTTTACGAATATCCAGCCTATTTTCAAACGCAGTGCCCAACTCTAAGCAGGACAATCCTAACTTATACTTTCCTGTATCGTTATCTTGGGCAATAAATCCTTTTTCTTTTAAAGAATCTAATACTTTTGATAAGTAACTTTTTTTGAGTTCAAGCTTTTCTGCTAACATACCTAAACTGCAATCTTCGTGCTCTTTAAAAAATAATAAGACATCTAATGCGTGAGAAATATTTCCATAGGATACACGTTTAATTTCTGTCAAATAACTCACCCCTTTTGCAAAATATTATCTGTCTATTTAGTGAATGGCGTTATCCAAATTTCTTTTGAATAAATCTTAAAATAATAAAAATAAAAAATCAAGCTTGTGTTTTGATAATTTTCATTACTTTAATAACTTTTATTTATGGTTTCCTAATTTTTCTGGATTCGTTAAACTGATCCCTGCTTGATTTTGGCTCATTCAGAAATTATAAAAAAGGACAAATTCCCCAGGGGGAAAATTTTCTGGGACCGGGTAAGTTTTTCATAAAGCGCCCAGCTTTTATAACCTATGATCTTTTAAAATTACCTCCCGTGTTACATCCAAAAATGCACGTAAAGCAGGGGACATCCATTTGTCTTTGTGCCAAACTAATTGAGTTATGATGGGAAAGTCAGATCCAATCCATTTCAGTATTACCATACGTCCTTGATTCACTTCCGCCTCTACCGCAATCTTAGGTAAGGCAGCTATTCCGATACCTGCAATAACACATTTTTTAATGGCTTCTATATCACCAAATTCCAGTTTGCTTAATGGTTTAGCCCCTGCCTCTGTCAATGATTCTTCAAATATACGACGGTAATCGCATTCCTCAGTGACAAGTAATGGCTGACCATTCAAGTCTAAAGGAGTTACCTCTGGCTTATGGGCTAAAAAGTGATCCGGATGGCTAACAATTACAATCGGTTCGGGAACAAGTGCTTCTACGATTAAATTTTCTGAAATAATAGGGGTCATTGATATTAAGACAGCATCTAAGGAGCCTTTAGCAAGAAGTCCACCAAAATCCGCCTCAGATATTCCAGAACGGAAAACCAATTGTACCTTTGGAAAACGAGTTTGAAATTGACTCAACAACGAGGGCAAACGATATGTGCACTGAGTTCCTGAAGCACAAATAGTCAATGCCCCATTGGGCTCCACATTTGCTCCCACAATAACTTTTGATTCTTCAGCTACCTCAAGGATCTTATCCGCATAGGCCTTAAAACGGTGACCTGCTTCACTCAAAATCACACGTTTTCCTAATCGTTCGAATAGTGGAATGCCAAGTTCTTCTTCGAGTGATTTAATTTGAGTTGTGATACTTGATTGGGCAAGGCAAAGAATTTGAGCCGTTCGTGTAAAGTTTAGTTCTTGGGCCGCAGTTTGAAAAATCATCAACTGTTTTAATTCCATAATGACCTCCTAAATCGATTTTAAAGATTATAATAATCGAAATATTCTTATGGACCGATTATATCATTCCTTGTATTATGTTTGTAAACGTACTCATTTCTTAAATTCTTTATGCAAAGTTATCTTAAAGAAAGGTAGGTGAATGGGGAAGACACGCCTGTAGTGGAGCATAATTTCAAAAAGTAAATACCAACAAAAAAATAACAGTCTAAAAGTCACTGATGATCTACAAAAACAAAATTTGCAACCTTATTATTTTTTTGAATATAGTTTACAGAAAATTTTATTGATAAATAATAAAAAGAGTAAAATATTTAAACATTAAAAATAAAATCCAAAAAAAATTTATGGAGAGGGAGTTGTAACCATGCGCTTTACATATTTAATGCCTACACGAGTGGAAAGCGGAAACGGAATATCTGAAAAAACAGGGGAAATGATTAAAGAATTAGGCATTACGAGAATACTTATCGTAACCGATAAAGGGGTTCGGACAGCCAATCTTCTAGAAGGAATTGAAAGATCTTTACTGGCTGCAAACGTGAACTATGATATTTATGATGAGGTAGAACCGAATCCATCAACCGAAACCATTCATAAGGGTACAGAGTATCTTAAACATTACAAAAGTGATGCAGTATTGGCTGTAGGGGGTGGAAGCAGTATTGACACGGCCAAGGGAATCGCACTGATGGCCACAAATCCCGGCCATATATTGGATTATGAAGGGGTAGGAAAGATTAAATTTCCCCCACTTCCTATCATTGCTATACCGACTACGGCAGGGACCGGTAGTGAAGCAACAAATTCAACAGTCGTAACCAACAAAGAAACCTCATTTAAATTAGGTGTGCTTAGCCCGTACTTATTCCCAACTCTGGCGATACTCGATCCAGCCCTCACGCTACAGCTACCCCAGGGAATTACGGCAGCCACAGGTATGGATGCATTAACACATGCGATTGAATCTTATACATCAAAAGCCGCTAATCCTGTTAGTCAGGGATTCGCCATGCAGGCCATTAAAATGATTGGTGAAAATTTAACAAAAGCTTATTTTGTCGGAACAGATATAGAGAGTAGGGAAAAAATGCTTGTTGCCTCTTTGATTGCTGGTGTAGCATTTTCACAGTCACGTTTAGGAAACGTGCATGCCATTTCCCATACCTTTGGAGGCGTCTTTAATATCCCACATGGCATCGCAAACGCAGCCTTATTGCCTTTTGTTATGAAATTTAATTTACCGGCATGCGCAGAGCAATACAAGGAGATAGCGATTGCTTTAGGGAAGGATGTTGCCGGACTCTCTACTAGCCAGGCAGCTGAAAAAGCAATTGAAGCTGTAATTGAAATGAATCAAGCGATGAACATTCCTCTTAATATAAAAGACCTAGGAGTTTCACTAGAATTCTTACCGAAACTAATAGAGGATTCAATGAAAAGCGGAAATGTGTTCGTAAATCCTAGACTTACAAAGCCTGCTGATATTGAGTTGATGATTGAGAAAGCCTATTACGGTATTTTGGATGATTCTATAACAGAGAGTCCAAATAAATTGGCGTTGGCTCCGATAGAGGCAAACAATCGTTCAGAGGAAGTCCTTCGTCCAGGCGTTATCTCAACGATATAAAACGGCTTTGCTATTTACAGTGGATGAGCTAAGTCTAGATTTTAAATCAAAATAGCGACAGAGTTCTATTAGGAGAAAGGAAGGTACTTAGACGATGAATACTATTATTGAAACAAAGGTAAAAACGTACAAGAATTATATAAATGGTGAGTGGATAGTTGCATCTACCAATCAAGTAGACGCTAGTATCAATCCGGCTAATAAAGAAGAGATTGTAGGCTACGTTCAGAAATCGGGCAAAGAGGATTTGGACCAGGCAGTGGCTGCTGCTAAAGAAGCACAGGTATCATGGAGAAAATTATCGGGTTCAGCAAGAGGAGAGTACCTTTATAAAATTGCGAATGTAGTAGAGAGACGGATTGATGAAATTGCAGAAAGTATGACCAAAGAAATGGGGAAAACCTTGCCTGAATCTAAGGGGGAAACAGCAAGAGGGATTGCCATTCTACGTTACTATGCAGGAGAAGGCATGCGCAAAATCGGTGATGTTATTCCTTCATCCGACAGTGAAGCTCTCATGTTTACGAGCCGTGTTCCCCTTGGTGTCGTAGGGTTGATTACACCGTGGAATTTCCCTGCTGCCATCCCGATTTGGAAAATAGCACCCGCGCTTATATATGGAAACACAGTTGTTTTTAAACCTGCACAAGACGCAGCTGTAACGGCTGCGAAAATTGCAGAATGCTTCGAGGAAGCGGGTCTACCCGCAGGTGTCCTTAATTTCGTGACAGGTTCCGGATCTGTTATTGGTCAAGGAATCATTGATCACCCTGGAATTAATGGAATCTCGTTTACTGGATCCGACCAGGTTGGTAAGCTTGTTGCCCAGGGCGCTGTAGCCCGGGGTGCAAAATACCAACTTGAAATGGGTGGGAAAAACCCTGTCATCATTGCTAATGATGCTGATCTTGACCAGGCGGTTGAAGCCACTATCAACGGTGGATTACGTTCCACCGGCCAAAAATGTACAGCAACAAGCCGCGTCATTGTTCAAAGTGAAGTATACGAGGAATTTAAAGCAAAACTTCTTGAGAAGGTAAAAGAAATAAAGGTAGGCCATGGATTGCAGGGAGAAACATGGATGGGCCCATGTGCAAGCGAAAATCAATTACAAACTGTACTTTCCTACATTGAAAAAGGGATTGCGGAAGGTGCAACGCTTCTTCATGGTGGCAAACGTATAGAAGCAAACGGTTTAGAGCATGGATTTTTTGTAGAACCTACTGTGTTTGAAAATGTAAATTCCAAAATGAGTATTGCTCAAGAAGAAATTTTCGGACCTGTACTTGCCTTCATTAAGGTTGATACCATCGAACAAGCACTTGAAATTGCTAACGATGTTCAGTATGGCTTAAGTGCCTCTATCTTCACTAAGGATATTGGGAACATGCTTTCCTTTATCAATGAAATGGATGCAGGACTTGTTCGTATTAATGCGGAAAGTGCTGGTGTCGAATTGCAGGCTCCATTTGGCGGCATGAAGCAATCCAGTTCTGGTTCTCGTGAACAAGGGCAAGCTGCTATTGAATTTTTCACTGCAATTAAAACGGTTTTTGTAAAAGCTTAATCACTTTACCTGGTTGAATAAACCCCTTGCTTAGGGCATAGGGAGTATGTCAGTTAAATGTTAAGAGGAAAGTAAGAACTTCGGATTTGGCTATCATTTTTTAATTCTTAAACCTATTCAGCCTGAAGATCTTTGTAAGCGTAAACACGAAAAAAATATTTGGTGCTTTTTCTATAAGAAATAGCAGTTTTCATTAACAATTAGATTGACAATATTCAAGGTGATAGAAGTTTTAACCCAATGAGATGTATTAATCGTTCTTTGTATAGAAGGGATAAAGAGGAGGAGTATTAAAATGGAGAGTTTTCAGGTTTGCCTAAGATGTAACAAAGAAGTAGGAGAGATAGATTTAATGAAGAAGCTTTGCTACCGTTGCCATGACATTCTTGAGTTTGGGTATCCATCCTTTGCCTCTTATCCATTAAAAGAAAATCACAACGAACACCAAGGAAATCGAATGGATTTAAGTAAAGGCTGGACCATACCTTCCTACTTATCTAGTAAGTAGGAAGTGAAATTAAGAAGACCTTTACAAAGGTTACATTGACCAAAGGAGTGAAAAAGAATGCAAGTTACCGAAACGAAACAACCGGCACAAAGAACCAAAACAAACCGCAGTATTATTGATGTTGACATCCATAATTATACCTCACTTGATGAAATCAAAAACTATTTGCCCAGAGTCTACCGTGACCAAATCGATTTGTGGGGATGGCGACTCCCAGGCTCGTTATATCTAAACGGTGGGGTTAAAGTTGGTCAGATGACCGATTCCACTCCTCCGAGTGGCGGCTTCCCCGGCAGTGACCTGGATTTCATGAGAAAACAATTATTGGAACCGTTTAATATCGAGTACGGGGTATTAACTGGTAGCGATTACTCGAGTCAAGCGACGCCTGATTTGGATTACGCCGCAGCGGTCAGTTCCGCGATTAATGAATATACATTAGAGCATTGGCTGGCCAAGGATAGCAGGCTGAAAGGGTCCGTGTTTATTCCAAAGCAGGATCCGGCACAGTCCGCAAAAGAAATTCACCGTGTCGGCTCACACCCGGACATGGTTCAAGTCATCGTGTCGAGCGGAGCCGAAAAGCCATATGGGCACCGGTACTATCATCCGATTTACGAGGCTTGTGTTGAGCATAATCTTCCTTTTACTATTCACGTACTGATGGAAGGGGTCGGCATTAACGGGCCTAACACGGGCGCAGGTTATGTTTCCTATTATCCGGAGTATCGGGCGAGTCGACCGATGGTGATGGCGGCACACCTAGCAAGTTTCATCTATGAAGGAGTCTTTGAGAAATTCCCAACTTTGAAGGTCGTCCTTCAGGAGGCTGGTGTGTTCTGGCTTGCACCTTATTTATGGAAGATGGACGAAGATTGGAAAAGCCTGAGGTTCCAAACGCCATGGGTGAAGAAAAAGCCGAGTGAATATTTTCGAAGCAACGTGAGAGTGTCCTCACAGCCATTAGAGCCGACGCCGAATCCAGAGATGTTCAAGCAAATGATGAGCGCTGTCTATGCCGATGAGACCGTCATGTTTTGCAGTGATTACCCACATTGGGATTTCGATTCTCCAACACGAGCGTTTCCAAAACTGGAGGATTCAGTATGGGAGAAAATCTTTTATCAAAATGCGGCTGACTTATATGGACTGCCAGCAAGGGGAGCTAGAAAGGAAGGTGCACAATAATGTCTGGTTTTCTAGTAGGAAAGGCATCTGAGATTGCTGAAGGAGATAAAAAGATCGTTGTAGCAAACGGACGAAGCATCGGTGTTTATAATATTAGTGGAGAATTTTTTGCCATCCGCAACACCTGCCCGCATCAGGGAGCGGCTCTTTGTACCGGGATTACGACAGCCTTGATTACCTCTTCAGGTCCGGGAAATTTTGAATACGAACGGGAAGGCGAGATTGTACGGTGTCCCTGGCACCAATGGGAATTTGATATTAAGACGGGGTGCATGATCGTCGATCCAAAGGTGAGGACGAAGAGCTATGAAGTAACAGTGGAACGCTTCGATGTCTCCATTAAAGATAATAATCTATACGTCCATGTTTAAAAGTATACGCATAAGGGATTTGTGTTTCTACGAATAGGCTGCTAACGACGTTTCGAAAATCAAGGACAGCCTAAAAGGGGGAATTTTATTTATGGAACAGCAACCATCAAAAAAAACGTCAACAAAAGCTCTTTTTGCGAGTTTGATAGGAAGTTCAATTGAATGGTATGATTACTTTCTCTATGGAACCATTGCCGCACTTGTATTCAATAAAATGTTTTTTCCTTCTGCAGATCCTACCGTTGGTTTACTTCTCGCATACGCATCGTTTGCCATTCCGTTTTTTATTCGCCCGTTAGGTGGTGTTGTCTTCAGTCACATTGGCGATAAAATCGGCCGGAAGAAAACGCTCGTTATTACCTTGTCATTAATGGGAGGTGCCACGGTTTTAATTGGATTGCTACCTTCTTATGAAACGATTGGTATTTGGGCACCGATTCTACTTATTACGTTAAGGCTTATACAAGGGCTTGGGATCGGAGGGGAATGGGGCGGTGCCTTGCTGCTCGCGACTGAGTATGCACCGAAAGGAAAGAAAGGGTTCTATGGAAGTGTACCACAAACAGGAGTGACCGTTGGCCTGCTTCTTGGTACGTTATCGATTAGTGCGATGACGGCATTACCTGAAGACCAATTTTTAGCATGGGGCTGGCGCATTCCATTTATTTTAAGTGCTGTGCTCGTCTTCATTGGTTTATGGATCCGTAAGGGAATTGATGAAACACCTGAATTTCAAGAAGCTAAAGAGAGTGGAAACATCTCCAAGGTTCCTCTCCTCGACACGTTCCGTTACCACTGGAAATCTGTGCTGATTGCCGTAGCATTAAAATCTGGAGAAACGGCTCCATTTTACATTTTCTCGACATTTGTTATCAGTTATGCTAAGGGGCACGGGTATTCTACTGCCTCAGTGCTTAGTGCCGTCACAATCGGAACACTGGTTTCGACCATCCTGATACCAATTATGGGCTCTCTTTCTGATAAAGTAGGACGAAAACCCCTTTTCATCGGTGGAATGATTGCAATGACTTTATATATGTTTCCATACTTCTATTTGGTTTCGTTAGGCTCGACCGTATGGTTAACCATTGCAACAACGATTGGGTTAGGCATATTGTGGGCACCGGTTACGGCTGTACTTGGGACTTTGTTTTCTGAAATATTTAGTACAAAAGTTCGCTACACAGGTGTAACAGTCGGCTATCAGCTTGGAGCAGCATTGGCTGGAGGCACAGCTCCACTGGTTGCGACTGCACTCATGAGCAGTTATAACAATTCATGGATTCCTGTTGCGATTTATATCATACTCCTCGGAGTGATTTCTCTCATCGCGATTTTCTGCACCCGAGAAACCAAAGACCTTGATTTTGAGAGAAGTAATCAAGAAACTAGGAAGCACCAAGAAGTAGAAGTAATAACAGGATAAGATGTAAAAGATGTGATGGGCTGGATATCTTCCCGGTTCCCATTCCTTACATGAATTCATCTCATATACTTTTTCAATAGTCTAAAATGTCGTTCAATAAGATAGTAGTGGTAAATAAACAGCCATATTATTTGGCTGTTTATTTTGTAAAACTAATAAATATTGCGGGGGACCTAATAAGAATAAACTTGCCAGCGAATAATGCGAATCTTTCAACTAAGAAAAAGAGCTAAATTACATCCTAATAAAGAATAGGGAAGGATGAGGAATCATGTTGGTCATAAAAGCTGATGAACAAAAAAGCTTAGTAGACATGAATGAGATTATTGAATACGTAGCTGTTGCTTTAAAGGAATTTTCCGCAGGAAGAACAATCACTCCTATTCGTACCGCTCTGCCATTTGCTAATTCCCAAAACACTGCATTAGTAATGCCTTCCGTAGTTGAAGAGTTTGGCAGCCTTGGATTAAAAGTGGTGATGGTAGCCCCCAATAATAAAAAACTAGGAAAAAAAATAATCAACGGGGTTGTGATGCTATCGGATTTTGACACAGGAGAAACTCTCGCCCTTTTAGAAGGTTCGTATTTAACGATGATCCGAACGGGTGCATTATCAGGCGTAGCGTCCAAATATTTAGCCCGTGAGGATTCAAAAAAGTTATGTATTATTGGTACAGGAGAACAAGCGAAAGGTCTAGCTGAGGCTGTACTTGCCGTTCGAAATATTGAAGAAATTGCACTTTACAATCGAACCGAGCAAAAAGCACATGACTTTGCGGTGTACATTACAGAAAAATTTAATAAACATGTACAAGTGTACACAGATCCAAACCAAGCAGTACATGCAGCAGATATTGTTGTGACTACAACAAATTCTTCCTCACCGGTTTTTTCAGCCCCTTTGAAAGGTGGGGTTCATGTCAATGCCGTTGGTTCATTCCGGCCAACGATGCAAGAACTACCTTCTCATACTATCTCTTCAGCTGATAAAGTAGTGGTGGAATCAAAGGAAGCAGCACTTGAGGAAACCGGTGATTTGCAAATCCCAATACAAGAAGGGGTTTTTAAGGAAAGCAATATTCATGCAGAACTTGGTCAAATCGTGAACGGAGAACGAAAGGGAAGAGAAAACGATCGAGAAATCACTGTATTTAAATCGGTAGGACTAGCGGTGGTAGATATTGTAGTAGCAAAATATTTTTATGAAAAAGCAATCAAAAATAAAGTAGGAACTACCATTCAATTATAAGTAAAAGATGAATATAACGGATTCTTAGATAAAGGACCTAAGGTATAGTTAATTACAGTCATTGTTATTTAATCATTTTTTGTCTGTTTTCAAAATAACTAATGAAAACTACCTAGCCGCTAAGAGTCAATATTTTAATAAAAAAGGGGAAGCTTCATTGAAAATCACATTGCAGTCACTACGAACCAAGTTAATCGGTTTATGCTTATTAATTCTGTTAGTCCCTACGGTTATCATTGGAGTAAGCACATATCAATCAACAAAAAGTAAATTAGATGAAAATGGTAAAACAGAACTTAAACATAATGTTAAGTTAGTCATTGGAATAATTGCTCTTATGGATGAGCAAGTAAAAGCAGGACACCTAACAGTAGAAGAAGCACAGGAAAAAGTTCGGAAAGAATTATTAGGCGAAAAAAATGCTGAAAATGGTCGTCCTACAAAAAAGGAGTATACCGTTGGACAGACGGGCTATGCATTTGCTCAGAATAAGGATGCCATTTCTGTTATGAATGCGGCAAATGAAGGACAAAATTTAATGGATGTTAAGACCCAAGACGGTGTTATGATAGGGAAAGAAATTGTTGAGAAAGGAACAAGCGGCGGCGGGTTTTTAACTTACAAATGGAAAAAGCCAGGTACAGATAAAGTGGAAACGAAAGTTTCTTATGTTGAATTGGAGCCGCATTGGGGATGGATTGTTGGTACAGGAGCTTATCTTAGCGAGTTTAACAGCGGGGCTAATGAAGTATTGTATCTTGTTTTGGTTATCGGAGCAATCGCTGTTATCCTAGGTGTTGCTATTGCTTACTATTTCTCAACACGTTTCACAAAACCAATCCTACTTGTTGCAAAGAATCTGAATCAAGTAGCTGAAGGAGATTTTACGGTTGAAGAGGTACAAATAAAATCAAAAGATGAGGTAGGAGAACTGGCGAAAGATTTTAATAATATGGTCAAAAATATGAAGCATTTGATTCGTGAAGTGAATGCTTCTTCCCAGCAGGTCGCTATCTCTTCTAGGGATTTAAAAGAAAGTGCTGAACAAACAAGCAAAGCAACCGAGCAAATCACCGTTGCCATACAGGAATCCGCAAGCGGAGCGGAAGAACAACAGATTGCTCTACAAAAAACAACAAATTCTCTTGAAGAAGTATCGATTGGAATGCAACGTATCGCTGAGAATACATCGACAATTTCAGAAACCTCCGCAGATACTGCAGAAACCGCTAAAATAGGTGGGATAGCTGTGCAAAAGACCGTACAACAAATGAATTTGATTAGTTCCTCTGTACATGAATCGGATGCTGTCATTCGGCTTTTAGATCAACGGACCAAAGAAATTGAGGAAATGTTAAATGTGATTACGGATATTTCTGCTCAAACTAACTTACTTGCTTTAAACGCCGCGATTGAAGCAGCCCGTGCTGGGGAACATGGTCGGGGATTTGCTGTGGTTGCAGATGAAGTACGTAAGTTAGCGGATCAATCCAACCAATCCTCCGGTCAAATTTCAAAGCTAATTGAAGAAATACACAAGGATATGGCACAAACCATTCAAACAATGGGAAAAGTAAAAGGGGAAGTCGTGTCTGGAATCGAAATCGCAAATGAAACGGAAAAAAGATTTAACGGCATCTTAAGCTCGACAAGCCAAATTTCACAACAAATTGAGGAATTAGCCAGCGTCACTCAGCAAATATCAGCGAGTGTACAAGAAATCTCAGCAAGTGGGGAGAACGTGGCAAGTATCGCCCAACAAGCCTCAGCGAGTTCACAAAGCATTGCTGCCTCTGCTGAAGAACAGCTTGCTTCAATGGAAGAGGTAACGGCATTATCCACCACTTTATCAAAAATGTCTGAAGAACTAGAAAAGCTAACGGTGAAATTTAAGTTTTAAAAAAATGCACTAGCATTGCATCAAATTTTCATCGCCCTGATTTATTATTGTCTGCTTCTACTGATCAAAATTGAAACAAAGGCGGAATGGACCCTGTTAGAACTGTCTCGCCTGTTGCGAAGTTATCTATGGCAGCCCTATGAGAAGTGGGTGGAACGGATTCATTATCGTTTGTTATCGATTTTTATGCAACGCTAGTGACATTTTCTCAAAGTATAATTTAAGAAGAGATATTGAAAACAGCCGTCCTTTTTGTCATTTCTACAAGAAGGGCGGTTTGTTTCATTTTCAAACTGAGCTATCTGAAAAAAAACTTTGCATGAATTTAAAGACTATTGTAGACTATTCTAAATGAAGTTTAAACTTCTAAATATTATACATTCGAAGTGTAGGCTTCTTTTTTGGAGGGAATTCCAATGCATACCGATTCGACTTCCTTTAAGAAACGTATTCAAGCATGTTATTCTTCCTTAACGAAAAGTCAGAAAAGGGTGGCAGAATACATACTTAAAACCTCCGAGAAAAGTGCAGTTGAGTCTGCTTCTGAAATCGGGGAAAAAGTGGGGGTAAGCGAAACAACGGTCATTCGATTTTGCTATTCCATTGGATATGACGGGTTTACCGAATTTCAAAAAGAGTTGCAGCGCCAGTTAGTACGCTCAAAGAGCAGTTTAAATGAGTTTATTGGAAATAAGCGTGTGTTTGCTAAAGACCCTCACTTTTATGCGAAGGTGATGGAAAAAGACAGGCAAAATATTTCTGTATTGATGGACAAAATCGATGAAAACCTGCTGGACGAGACGATTACCTGTTTACAGGCCGCGTCAAACGTTTTAATTGTAGGGCGGCATGCCTCTTTTCCTGCAGCTCTTTGGTTTGGATTTACCTTGAACTTGTTACGGGGAAAGACAAAAGTTTATCGCACTGATACAGATAGTGTTTTTTCACTATCGGCAGAACTTGATGAAAGCTGGACGGTACTGGTGTTGTCGTTTCACCGGTACGCAAAAGAAAGTTTGCAAATCGCCCAGGCTGCCAAGGAACGGGGGGCCAAAGTTATTGCAATTACGGATTCATTCCTTGCCCCGATTTCTGCGCATGCTCATGTGCTTATTCCACTGGAAATTGAGCAGACCTCTACAATTGACCTTGCCGCGCCATTATTTTCTGTGTTGAATAGTGTACTGGCTGGATACTCTTTAAAGAACTTGGAACAAGTAGAAGAGCGCATGAAGTCCTATGATTTAACCAATGAAATGGTCCCCTTTTTCAAACAAGAGAAAGATGAGTAAGGAGGGAAGGGAAGGGAATGAAAGAAATCATTACGGAGATTCAAGACGAAATTTTTGGCATCTTTGATTATTTACACCAAAACCCAGAAATTAGTTGGGAAGAATTTTCAACAACAGCCTTTATCGGTGAACAGCTACAACAAGAGGGATATCGGGTTCAAACGTTCGATGATTGCACCGGAGTCATCGGGGAAATCGGAGACGGTGGTTTCACGGTCGGATTGCGGGCGGATCTCGATGCTTTATGGCAGGAAGTCAGCGGGCAATGGAAGGCGAATCACTCCTGTGGGCATGATGCCCATATGACCATGGCTCTTGGTGTTGTTAAGGTATTAAACCGATTAGGCTACAAGCCCCCTGGAAAACTAAAAGTGATTTTTCAACCGGCCGAGGAAAAAGGGACAGGCGCATTGAAAATGCTGGAAAAAGGGGTTGTGGATGATGTGGACTTTTTATACGGGGTCCATTTACGGCCGATTCAGGAACTGACAAGTGGTTTAGCTGCGCCTGCGATCGTACATGGTGCAGCGCAATTTTTACAAGGAGAAATCCGGGGAGTATCCGCCCATGCAGCCCGGCCACATTTAGGGGTGAATGTGATTGAAGTTGGAGGCACCTTGGTTCAAGAGTTAAGTAAAATACATACAGATCCGCAAGCACCTTCTTCGGTTAAAATGACCAAATTTATCGCAGGTGATAAGAGCGGCAACATTATCCCCGACCATGCCGAGTTTATGCTCGATGTAAGAGCGCAAACAAATGAAGTGATGGATGTCCTCTTGGAGAAAATTGAAAAGATTGCCCAAGGATTATCGATAATCTACGGGGCAGGGATTCAGATTCGGCCGGGGGTTCGTGTTGCTGCAGCGCAAGTGAATGAAGAGGCCAAACAATTGTTGGAACAATCTATCGTGTCGGTTCTTGGGAAAGAAAAATGTGCCCCTCCGGTTGTCACATCAGGCGGTGAAGATTTTCATTTTTATACCTTGATGAAACCTGAACTTAAAGCAACCATGTTAGGTTTGGGTTGTAATTTACAGCCGGGTTTGCATCATCCCCTCATGTCCTTTGATAGAAGAGACCTTTTATCTGGTATCGAAATTCTAGCGACGACGGTGATAGAAACATTTAATAAGGATAAGAGAGTGAACAAAAAATGAGCATGATATTAAAAAAACTAGAAACATTTGCTGAGCTAGAGAAGATTTCTTATCTGGAACGTAAAGTCTGGGGAATGGACCCGATTCCTACGCATCAGACATTAACGGCGGTCAAAAATGGGGGAGTAGCCATCGGGGCGTTTGCTGGAGAACAAATCGTGGGGTTCCTCTACAGCTTTGCCGGTTACTCGAAAGGAGAAACGTATCTTTGTTCCCATATGATGGGGATTGATCCAGATTATCAGAACCAGGGAATTGGCTACCTCTTGAAAATGAAGCAAGCACAAGAAGCGGAAAAATTGGGCTATCAGAAGATTCGATGGACGTATGATCCGCTTGAGAGTCGGAATGGATATTTAAACATCGTAAAATTGGGTGCCATTTGCTCTGATTATATTGAGAATTGTTATGGTGAAATGTCCGACGGGTTAAATAATGGCTTACCTTCCGATCGGTTTAATGTGGAATGGTTGATGACCAGCCCTTATCAAGAGCAAAGGAAGCGTTTATTCACAAAGCTTTCGGTTCAAAAACAGGGAGTGTTACTGGATTGGGAACTGCGAGAAGATGGATTACCGCAAGCGGCAAGAAAAAACATCAATTGGGCTGCTCTCTCCAACGCATCCTTTTTGTATGTTCCTGTTCCTACAGAATTCCAATTCATCAAACAACAAGATATGGGATTGGCCATTGATTGGCGATTGAAAACAAGGGAGGCCTTTACGGAGGCATTCAATCATCACTGGGCTGTGGCTCATATTATCCGTAGTAAAGAACGTCCCATCCAGCATTATGTTCTAGTAAAAAGACAAAGCCTAGCGTTGTCTAATTTAAAAAAAGAAGGAGAGTTCATATGAAACTGGAACGCATCACCTTGCGGCACTTACAAATGGAATTAAAGGCACCTTTTACAACAAGCTTCGGTACTTTCAAGATGAAAGACTTTATCTTGGTTGAAGCTGTGGATGCGGATGGAGCAGTGGGATGGGGGGAATCTGTTGCTTTCCATGCACCCTGGTATAACGAAGAAACGCTAAAAACAAATTGGCATATGTTAGAAGATTACTTGATTCCGCTCGCATTCAAAGAGACGATTGTGCACCCCGATGAAATCAGTGCTAGATTTGCTTTTATCCGAAAAAACAATATGGCAAAGTCAGCGCTTGAAGGAGCCGTCTGGGATCTCTATGCAAAAAAGAACAAACAACCGTTAAGTAAAGCCCTCGGTGGAAAGAAAAATGAAATTGAAGTGGGAATCAGTATCGGGATTCAGGAATCTGTGGGAGACTTGTTGAAATTAATCGATAACTATGTTTCCGAAGGATACCGCCGGATGAAAGTGAAAATTAAGCCGGGTTGGGATGTCGAGGTGATGCGAGACGTACGCAGACATTTTCCTGACATTGCCTTGATGGCGGATGCAAACTCTGCTTATACATTAGCGGATATTGATCGATTGAAGGCGTTAGACGAATTTAATCTCACCATGATCGAACAGCCGCTTACACCGGATGATATTGTG
Source organism: Aneurinibacillus tyrosinisolvens (assembly GCF_001015055.1). GTDB lineage: Bacteria > Bacillota > Bacilli > Aneurinibacillales > Aneurinibacillaceae > Aneurinibacillus_A > Aneurinibacillus_A tyrosinisolvens. Next base: position 49,027 of record NZ_BBWZ01000009.1, read on the forward strand.
GATCATGCAAAATTACAAGCTGAATTAACAACACCGATTTGTCTTGATGAAAGTATTCATTCTTATGATGATGCGAGAAAAGCCATCGACTTAGGTAGCTGCAAAATTATTAACATTAAAATCGGACGCGTGGGTGGGCTGACCGAGTCTAAAAAAATCCACGATCTTTGCAAAGAAAACAACATTCCTGTTTGGTGTGGCGGCATGCTTGAATCCGGTGTAGGAAGAGCCCATAATATCGCGATTACTACATTAGAGAACTTTACCATGCCAGGTGATACCGCAGCTTCGTCACGCTATTGGGAACGGGATATCATTGAACCGGAAGTGACAGTACATAACGGTCTGATTACAGTTCCACAGCATAGCGGCATTGGCTATGAAGTTAATCGAAAACAAGTGGAAGAGTATACGGTTTCTTCTAAAACATACCGTCCATAAGAAGGGCTTGCCTTCTTCTATCTGTTGTTATCTGAATCTTATATAAAATATAACAAGGGGAGTCAGTTATGAAAGAAAGTTTAAAAATTGCAGGCGCTTTTATCGGTCTAATTATTGGGGCAGGTTTTGCTTCGGGGCAGGAAATTCTTCAGTTTTTCACTTCATTTGGTGTGATCGGAATTATCGGCGGATTACTTGCAACCATTTTGTTTGCCTTTCTCGGAATGCAGATTGCTTATCTGGGGAGTTCGATGTCTGTTACTTCACATAAGGATGTCGTTTACAAGATTTGTGGTCGATATTTAGGTGTACTGGTTGACATCGTAACTACCTTTTTCTTATTTGGTGTCGCATCGGTTATGCTGGCTGGAAGTGGAGCCGTATTTGAACAACAATTTGGAATCCCTTCTTTTTTAGGAAGTATTATTATGCTTCTTCTGACGCTAGGGACCGTTTTGCTTAACCTTGATCGCATTATTGTGCTCATGGGACTCGCGACGCCCTTTATGTTTGGAATTGTGATTTTAATTGCGGTTTTTGCACTTTTTAAAAATGGAATTGATTTTACTCATATTACGTCCATCCCAGCTAAACAAGCAGCGCCAAATTGGTGGATGGGTGGTTTGCTCTACGTTTCGTACAATATTGCTGCAGGTGCTTCTATGCTAATGGCGATGAGTGGTTCTGTACACAACCAAAAGGACGCTGCAAGAGGGGGGATGTTAGGTGGACTCGGGCTTGGTATTCTCATTCTTATTATTCACTTTACAATGTTAACATCATTTAACCATCTTTCAGAATCGGAAATGCCGATTCTGACAATTGCTAGCTCAATTTCCCCTTGGTTTTCCGTCTTGATGGCCGTCATCTTACTTGTTATGATTTATAACACTTCTGTGGGGATGCTCTATGCCTTTTCGGCAAGAATCATCAACCCTGATAAAGGAAGAGCATTTAAAATTGGGACAGTACTTTTTGGGTTACTTGCTTACGCTGTTAGTTTTCTTGGTTTTTCTTCCCTCGTCGGAACGGTCTATCCTGTTATGGGTTACCTCGGCTTTATTCTTATGATAGCAGTTGTTATTTTCTGGTTCCGTAATCGTAATAACGCCAATCAAAAATCTGAAGAGACTGTACTGATGAAGTAAAAGACTTAACGCCCCAATTACTTTGTGATTAATTCCATATTTTTTCAAGAGAAGGATAAAACGAACAATTTTTGGCCGACAGTGTTTTTGAAATTGTCGGCCGTATTTCATCTACACTTGACCCAATCTGTAAAAAGGTTGTAATAGACACTCTCTTGACATGAATACAGATAGAAAAAAGTAACATACTTTTGTCACTAAAGTCCACACCTTCTTATTGCTAGACATAAGGACAAATGGCTAGGAAGCGATTGGTTATTAAATCTAATTTTCATTACATAAAATGCAGTTAAAATACAATAACATTGACGCTGCGTCATATTCCTTGATACGCTTACTTCAATCGACAACTTTTTGTAATGAAAAGGAGGGGCTTATGTCTTCTTATTCCTTTCAACCGACCGCTGAGTATGCCAGGCAGCTCGATCAACTGGATAAACTCTTGCGATTTCGTAGTGAGTTCTATCTCAAGCCGGGGACCATTTACATGGATGGTAACTCCCTGGGTCTTCTCTCCAGGAGAGCCGAGCGAACGCTCCTTGATTCTCTGGACGATTGGAGAGAATACGGCATTGACGGGTGGACGCAGGGCCGTCACCCATGGTTTTACCTGTCGGAGAAATTAGGTGAAATGTGTGCGCCGTTAGTTGGGGCCGCTCCTGAAGAAGTTATTGTAACCGGTTCCACGACGGTGAATTTGCATCAGCTTGTCGCTACCTTTTACCAGCCTGAAGGAAAACGGACGAAAATTCTAGCCGATGAACTGACGTTTCCTTCTGATATTTATGCACTGCAAAGCTATCTTCGCACGCACGGATATCCCCCCGAAGAACATCTTGTTTGTGTGAAAAGCCGGGATGGAAGGTTTCTTGAAGAAGAGGATATTATCGCCGCTATGGGGGACGGCATTGCCTCATCATTCTGCCGACGGTGCTGTACCGCAGTGGACAAATACTCGATATGAAGCGCCTGACAGCAGAAGCTCATGCGCGCGGGATTCTCATTGGGTTTGACGGTTGTCATTCTGTAGGCTCGATTCCACATGCCTTTAGTGAGTGGGATGTAGACTTTGCTTACTGGTGCAATTATAAGCATTTGAACGGGGGACCCGGTTGTGTCGGTGGCCTGTTTGTCAATCGAAAACACTTTGGCCGCCAGCCGGGCTTGGCCGGGTGGTTCAGTTCAAAGAAGGATAAACAGTTTGACATGGAGCATACATTAAGCCCCGCTGAAACGGCAAGAGCTTACCAAATTGGAACGCCTCATGTCTTGAGCCTGGCTCCTTTGCTCGGTTCTTTAGAAATGTTTACGGAGGCGGGCATTGAGAATATCCGCCAAAAATCCCTTCAATTGAATCGATATTTAATGGACCTGCTTGAATATGAATTGTCCGGCTTTGGTTTTACTATTGGCACTCCGCTGGAAGATAAACGCCGCGGCGGCCATACGAGCTTAGAGCATAAGGACGCGGCGCGCATTTGCAAGGCGCTCAAAGAAAATCATGTCATTCCGGATTTCCGGGCACCGAATATTATTCGCCTGGCTCCGATTGCGCTTTACAACTCTTATACCGATGTGTGGAACATTGTGGAGATCCTGAAGAAGATTATGGTGGAAAAAGAGTACGAGAAATTCGAAAACGAGCGGAATGTGGTCGCATAAGCACTGAACGAGAGGGAGGGGTTGGCATTGTCTCACTCAAATAAAAACAATTCAGAAACAAGGCATGGACTGGAGAACAATATTCATACCGATTTTCAAAAGGAGATGACCTACGGTGACTATCTCCATCTGGATAAAGTGCTGTCCAGCCAGCGGCGGTTATCCGGCCACCATGACGAGATGGTGTTTATTGTTATCCACCAGGTAAGTGAACTGTGGATGAAGCTTATCCTCCATGAATTGCATGCAGCCATCAGTAGTATTAGGAAGAACGATTTGGAGCCGGCCTTCAAAATGCTATCCCGTATCTCCAGGATCCAGCAGCAGCTCATTAAATCATGGGATGTTCTGTCCACCCTGACGCCTGCTGATTACATGCAATTCAGAGATAAACTGGGCCACTCATCAGGATTCCAATCGTATCAGAACCGGCTCATTGAATTTGCCCTCGGTTACAAGAATGTCCAAGTGTTGTCTGTCTACGCACACCAGCCAGAATTACACCGGCAGTTGCAGCAGGCTCTCCACGAACCAAGCATCTATGATGCAGCCATTGCGGTGATGGCTGCACGGGGTCTGCCTGTTGATCAAGAGTGCCTGCAGCGGGACTGGTCGGAGAGTTACACGCCCAATGCCAGCGTGGAGGCCGCCTGGTTAGAAGTATACCGGAACGTGAACCAGTACTGGGATTTGTACGAATTAGCGGAGAAGCTTGTGGACATTGCCAGCCAACAGCAGCAGTGGCGGTTTAACCATATGAATACTGTTGAACGGATTATTGGACATAAGCAGGGAACAGGGGGATCGTCCGGAGTGATGTATTTAAGACGTGCCCTTGAACACCGTTTTTTTTCCGAATTGTGGAGCTTGCGAACGGAGCTGTAATAAGAAAAAACGGAGGATGGTTGTATGAAACAATGGATTGATATCTCGCAGCGCCTTGACAGCAGCGTTCCGACCTGGCCGGGAGATACCCCGTTTTCTTATCGACTAGCCTGGACGAAGCAGGAGAGCGGCTCAGTTAATGTAGGGCAAATCACAATGAGCATCCACACGGGTACGCACATCGACGCTCCCTTTCATTTTGATAATGAAGGGAAGCGGGTCATCGATTTGGATCTTGATTTGTATATCGGCCCGGCTCGTGTCATCTATTTGCCTGATACCGACAGGATTAGCGTCGAGGAATTAACTGATATAGATATAGAGGGAGTAAAGCGGCTCCTTATTCGTACAGGGGCATGGAAAGACATCAGCGTATTCCCGGAGAAAATTCCGTACGTGCATCCGGAAATTGCTTCCTACCTCGCAGCTCGCGGGGTTCGCCTGCTCGGCCTCGATCTGCCTTCAGTTGATCCGCTGGATAGTAAGGAATTGACTGCCCATCATGAACTCACCCGGAACGGGATTCACATCTTGGAGGGGCTTATGTTAGAGAGTGTACCGCCCGGAGATTATGAATTAGCTGCTCTTCCGCTGCCGCTTGTAGAGGCGGACGGCAGTCCGGTGCGGGCTGTGTTACGGAAGATGTAATGCCAGATTTATCCACTTAGGAGAGTGTGAAACGTTAACAGGAAAAAGAGGGGAGGAGAACCCCCCTCTTTTTTTGCGTGCGGTTACTCGCTTAATAAAAGGTTTAAATCAGTGTTGTGTTGTCTGCGCCGTTATTGTTGTTATTGTTGTTATTGTTTTGAGCGCCGTTGTTGTTTTGCTGAGTCATTTTTGTAACCTCCCTAAAGTAAAAGTCAATTCGATTTAAGGATGCGCATAAATCGGCAATCTATGTGTATGGCGTTCACATTTATGTAACGATTTATCGTATTTCATGGCCTGTAAAAATGATTTATTGTAGTTATAATGGTCTATATGGTACCAGCTTATAGTACAATAGGAGGCCGAATGGGTATGAAAATAGACATGCGAACAGAATTATTGCTTACAATTGAGGAATTGAAAAAAGTAATGACAGAGGCAGCTAAGGCGCATGGTTTCGATTTTCAACATCCGAAGGTTCTCCATTTCAGCCGGGAACTTGATCATTTAATTGTAAAGTTGATGAAATCGCAGCCCATATAAAATGGAAGTGAAAGCCAGCCTGATGGGAAACCGGGCTGGCTTTTTTTCACTACGATATATAAGAATTTCTTGTGTATATCATGCATAGTATGTATATAGACATCTAATTATTTTCCGGGCGCAATTCCACTAAGGAAGCTGAAGAGATAGTGCAGCCGAGATGAAATATCTCGGTTTTTTCATTACTAGGTGATTGGGAGAGACAAGGGATTCCTTTGTAAAGGTGGAACACATATGCCAATTCCAAAGATAGTCATCCTGGGAGCAGGATACGGGGGCATCGCCGCAGTCCTCACCCTCCAAAAAAAAATGAAAGCCAGAGAAGCCGATATTATTCTCATAAACAAAAATGAGTACCATTATTTTACGACAAAACTTCACGAGCCTGCTGCCGGGACATTCCCGCATAATAAAGCAAGAGTAGATATTAAAAACATCATCAATTCCAAAAAGGTAAAATTTATACAGGATACGGTTTTAGAAATTCGCACCCGTGAACGAACCATTATCCTTAAAAGCAAAAAAGTAGCGTACGATTATCTGGTGATTGGCCTTGGTTCCGAACCGGAGACATTCGGAATACCGGGATTAATGAAATATACCTTTAACCGATGGAACATCAATAGTGCAAGACAGCTAAAGGAACATATTGAGTACCAGTTTGCTACATACAGAAATGAGCCGGAGCGTACAGAATTGTTAACGTTTGTGGTCGCCGGGGCGGGTTTTACGGGGATTGAATTCGTTAGCGAGTTAGCTGATCGGGTACCCGCACTATGCAAGGAGTATGATGTTGATCGCGAGTTGGTTCGTTTATTCAGTGTCGAGGCCAACTCTTCAGTGCTGCCCGGCTTCGAACCTGATCTGGTGAAATATGCAACCGCCGCTCTCCAATCAAAAGGCGTTGACCTCATTCTTGGCATACCGATTAAAGAGTGCAGCAAAGAAGGGGTTGTGCTGGCGAACGGAAAAAAGATTAAGGCGGGAACCGTAGTCTGGGCGGCCGGAGTCCGGGGCAATTCGGTAATCGAGCGGTCGCGGTTCCCTTCCGTACGCGGCAGAGTCGAAGTTGATAAGTACCTGTGTGCTCCCGGCTATGAAAATGTATTTGTTATCGGGGATTGTGCGTTAGTAATAGACAGAGAGAAAAGGCGTCCATACCCTCCGACGGCTCAGATTGCCGAACAAATGGGAAAGGCGATTGGGGAGAACCTGGCGTCCATGGTTCGCGGGAATAAATATGGAAAAAAAGCATTCAGGCCGGTGATTCGCGGAACGGTTGCCTCCCTTGGGCGGCAGGATGCGATCGGCATGATTGGCAGAAGGAAACTGACCGGCTATCCGGCGGTGATCGTGAAGAGGTTTATTGACTGGCGGTATTTATTTATGATCGGCGGCGTCAAACTTATGTTAAAAAAGGGAAGCTTTTAAGCCGAAGGAAAAGGATAGTCCACCCCTGCCTTCGGCTTCTGGGTTTTTACAAACGGGTCCATCATTATCGATTTAGCAAATAACCGTCGGATAACCAGAGAATAGCTCCCATGACTAAGATGATAGCTAATATTGCCACAATAGCCCACAAAACCATTCGAAGCCCATCATTTCTTGCGCGGTTTTTCATGGTGTTACCTCCAATCGAACTTTCTGTTCAATAGATTTCACTTCCGAAAGTCATAATCCATATGGAACCGGCAACAATTGTGAAAGTAAACAGCAGCCCGAGCACGAGCATCCACACGTGCCAGGCGGGGCCGTGGCCTTCCCTAACGTGCATGAAGAAGAACAGCTGCACCAAAATCTGCAGTACCGCAAGCCCGAGTATGACAGTAAAGAGGGGCCGGAAACTTAATACGTGTGAGAGCCCCATCCAGAGGGCGAGTCCGGTTAAAATAAGCGAGAGAACAAATCCTACAACATGCGACCACGGAATCCCGTGTTTGTGCACACCCTGTCCCGGCGTTTGTTTATCCAAAGTCGACATCGTTACATCACCCCCGGTAAATAAACAGCGCTGAAAATGAACACCCACACTACATCAAGGAAGTGCCAGTACAAGCCGACGATAAATACTTTGCGTGCCGTCACCGCGGTAATGCCCCGGCGCGCCGCCTGAATCATAATACAGAGCATCCAGACGATCCCGAGTGAGACGTGGCAGCCGTGCGTACCTACCAGAACAAAAAAAGACGAGAGGAAAGCGCTCTTCTGTATGGTAGCCCCACGTGCAACATAGGTGATAAACTCACTCACTTCCAGGGCGATAAAGGAAAGCCCGAGAAGGAGAGTGACCACAAGCCAAATGTTCATCCATTTTGCATCCCCCAGGCGCATCTGATGTGTCGCCAGGCCGCATGTAAAGCTGCTTGTAAGCAGAATAAATGTTTCAGCTGTAAAACCCCGAACCTCATATAGATCGGCAGGCCCTGGACCACCGTTCGTGTGCGTATACAGGATGGAGTACAGGGCAAACAGCGTGGCGAATAGGATTAAATCAGATGCCAGGAAAACCCAGAACCCAAAGATTTTAAGAACGCCTTCTTCAGTGGAATACTCAAGCGGAACACCATGGTCTACCTTGCCTAGCATAACCTCGCCTTTTGCCATCGACATCGTTTATGACCTCCCTTGTGCAGCTTCAGTATGCTGAATCTCTTCAACTGGAACGTAGTAATCCGTATCGTACTGGAATGACCGGACAATAAGCATAATGGCGACGGCGGCAAGTCCGGCGGCCCCCATGACATACCAGTTAAATACAAGCCCGAATCCTGCGATAAACCAGGCAAGAGAGAATAGGAAGGGGAGCCCGGAGTTTTTCGGCATATGGATGGGTTCAAGCGGCTCAGGTTCTTGCTGCGGAACGCCCGCTTTCCGCTCTTCCTTCTCCATCCACCATGCATCACGGCTTTTCACCTGAGGAATTCGGGCGAAATTATAATGCGGCGCCGGCGAAGGAATGGACCACTCCAGCGTGCGGCCGTTCCATGCATCGCCTGTTGTATCACGTTCACCATAGCGGATACTGTACAGAATGTCGGCAACGAGGAAAAGGAACCCGATTCCCATAATGAAGGAGCCGATCGTTGAAGCCATGTTTAAATCTGTCCAGCCCATGTCCGGTGGATACGTATAAATGCGCCGTGTCATGCCCATTAATCCGAGAACGTACTGGGGCATGAAGGTCAGGTAAAAACCGATATTGAACAGCCAGAATGCCCACCTGCCCAGCCGCTCATTTAACTTATGGCCGAACATTTTCGGCCACCAGTAATACATTCCCGCCAGCATTCCGTAAATCGTACCGCCAATCAACACGTTATGGAAGTGGGCAATGAGAAAATAGCTGTTATGATACTGGTAGTCCGCGGGTGCGACAGCAAGCATAACACCCGTTGCGCCGCCAATTGCAAATGTAGGAATGAAAGCGATCGTCCAGAGCATCGGTACAGTCATACGAATTCGCCCTTCATACATCGTTAAAAGCCAGTTAAATACTTTAACTCCGGTTGGAATCGAGATAATCATTGTTGTGATTGCAAAGAAACTATTGACTCCTGGCCCTGCGCCCATCGTGAAGAAGTGGTGCACCCATGTAAAGTAGCTATACACCGCGATAACCATCATGGAAGCGACCATGGAAGCATACCCGAAAATGCGTTTCTTTGAAAATGTGGCAACAACTTCAGAGAAGATGCCAAATGCCGGGAGAACAACAATATAAACTTCAGGGTGGCCCCAAATCCAGAATAGGTTTATAAACATCATCGGGTTTCCCCCGTTTGACATCGTAAAGAAATGGGCGCCGGCGATCCGGTCGATTAATAATACGGCAAGCGCAACGGTTAACACTGGAAAAGCAAAGATAATGATGATGGATGTCGACAGAATCGACCATGTGAACAGCGGCATGGACATTAATTTCATGCCCGGTGCGCGCATTTTCATAATCGTTACGAAGAAGTTAATCCCGGTAGCCAGGCTTCCGATACCGGAAATCTGCAGCGCAAGCAAGTAATAGTTCTCGCCGGGGCCTGGACTGAATTCGACTTCGGAAAGCGGCGGATAGCTGTTCCACCCTGCATCCGGTGATCCGCCAATAACAAAGGAGAGATTGAACAGCATCGCTCCAAAGAAGAACATCCAGAAGCTGACTGCGTTCAGGTAAGGATACGCAACATCACGCGCGCCAATCTGCAGGGGAACAACAATGTTCATCATGCCAAAGACAAAGGGCATTGCCACGAATAAAATCATAAGCGTCCCATGCGTCGTGAAAATCTCATTATAGTGATCAGACTTTAGAAAACTAAGATTCGGATATGTCAGCTGTATCCGCAGCAGAAGAGCATCAACCCCGCCCCGGAAAAACATCAAGAGGGCGGAAATGATGTATAGAATGCCGATTTTTTTATGGTCGACGGTCGTCAGCCACTCGCGCCATAGCCAGCCCCATTTTTTGTAATACGTAAGGACGAAGATAATGGCAACACTAACGAGGACAATGGATACGTCGGCCCCATAAATCATCGGATCGCCGGTGACAAAAAAGTGTGAGGCAAAATTTTTAATGCGCTCTGCCATGTTGTTCCCTCTCTAAACGTTTTATTGTACCCTTAGTGGGCGTGGTTATGCTTAGTTTCAGTTGTTTGAGCTTTTTTTCTTGGATCTTTTTTCATGTACATACCGCCGTCCCGGACGACTGTCTTTCTGAAAAGCTCCGGCGGAAAGGAAGAGAAGGATGCCTGTTCAGCAATGCTTGGATGGGCCAATTCCGCGTACCCTCTGTCAGGAAGGGCAGGCGCTGTGCGTTTGACCTGCTGTACCCAATTGTTAAATTCAAGGTCGGATCTAGCAGCCACGTTAAACCTCATATGGGCGAACCCTTTCCCGGTAAAATTGGCGCCGGTGCCGTAATAGTCACCCGGTTTATTGGCCGTAAGCCACAGGCGCATGGCCATCCCCGGCATCGTATATTCCTGTCCGCCCAGCTGCGGTACCCAGAATGAGTTCATCGGGGAGTCAGCCGTCAACATAAACTCTACGGTTCGGTTGACTGGAATCTGGCAGTAGTTTACCGTGGCAATGTTTTGCTCAGGGTACAGGAACAGCCACTTCCAATTGAGCGAAACGACCTGGATGGTGAGCGGCGGGCCAGCTTTCGCCTGCGGCTTTGTCAGTACGAACGTATCGCGTACGGTGTATGCTCCTAAAATCCCCACAATGATAATCGGAATTCCCCACCAGATAATTTCCAGCAGCCTGCTTTCCGACCATTCGGGCCGGTATGGCGCAGTATTATCCGGCGTATCCCTGTAACGGTAAATTATATAGAAAAGCAGTAGAATAACCGGAATGGTAACAATCGAAACAAGAACGATTGAGATAATGATTAAACGCTTTTCAACCTCTGCGACAGGCCCGGCTGTATTAAATACGAGTAAATTGGGGGAACAGCCTGCCGTTAGAAGCAGACACGCTGCTGCTGCAAGAACAATAAATGCCTGGAATCCTTTCCTTCGTTTCATAGGTTCAAGTCCTTTCCTGCTGCTTCGTTAACGTCCGAGAAAGAAATTCTGAAATGCAATTCCGCGAAATTCAAACAACAAGATTAAAAGGCCAACGAGTACGACAACAGCTGTGCTAATCATAAGCGTTCTGCTTCTGCGTTTTGTTTTTGGCATGAGGATCCCTTCTTATTTGTTTCTTTCTTTGTCATTATGTTGGTCTTTCTAGTTTGTCCATATACCTTCCCTCTTATTAACCATTTTTTAACTCGCAAATAGGCTGCTGTAATTGTTTCGCTACAACTGGCAGGTAAGAGATGAATGGTTTGAATGGTGCAGGCAGCTTTCGGAGGAGGCATTGCTGCGCGAACGGACGGGGGAGTGGGCGGGGTCTGGCTTCTTCGGTCACATAAAGAGCCGTCTTAAGGTTTACACACAAAAAACGGAGCGTGGGATGGATACCACGCTCCGTTTTTTGCTTGTTATGCCTGCTTTAATTCCAAACGCCTAGCCACGATGGAAAGCGAATAGTTCACAATAAAGTACATCAACGCTGCCATCATAAAGGTAGGCAGAATGAAGTTTACATTTTTACCGTTGATGATTTGCGCGTTGTGCAGAAGTTCCGGCAGCGCAATAACGACAGCGAGCGATGTATCCTTCAGCAGGGAAATAAATTGGCTCACGATCGGTGGGACCATGCGGCGCAAAGCTTGCGGCAGAATAATGTGCCACATTGTCTGTGTATACGTTAAACCGGAGGCGCGCGCCGCTTCAATCTGTCCTTTGTCGATAGAATTGAGGCCGCTGCGTACGATTTCAGAAAGCATAGCGGCTTCGAAAATCGTAAGCGCAACAATGGCAGAAGACATCACGCTCATCTTAATTCCTACCTCAGGCAAAGCGAAGTGGATAAAGAAGATGATGAGCAGGAGCGGCAGGTTCCGAATCGCCTCTACGATAATAGCGAGGACCCTCGATAAAACGGGAATGCGGCTATATCTTAAAATGCCTACAACGCAAGCGATAAGAAAGCTGCAAATAATCGCAATGAGTGCTACTTCCAGCGTGACAAGCAGGCCTTCCAGTAAAAATTTGATATTTGTCCAGGAGTAGGCAGCTGCAAAATCCATCTGTTGTCCCTCCTTTTAGCGGCTTCTCGCCAATTTTCGTTCTAAATAATTTACGCCGAGGGTTAGAGGCACCGTTAATACCAGATAGAACATCCCGACGAAGATGTAGGTATCAAACGTTGCAAACGAATCGGAAGCAACAAGATCCCCGTAGTACATCAAATCAAACCCGGAAATAACACCGAGAATGGAGGAATTTTTCACCAGGTTTATAAACTGGTTTCCTAAAGGCGGAATAACGAGTTTAATGGCCTGGGGAAGAATAATGTACCGCATCGTTTGGATGTACGTAAGGCCGGAAGAGCGAGCTGCCTCTGTTTGTCCTTTTGGAATCGAGAGGATGCCTGCGCGAATCGCCTCTGCAATAAAAGCTGCTGTATATACAGAGAGAGCGATCGTTCCGGAAATAAATCCGTTTAATGTTATGCCGAGCAACTGGGGAAGCCCGAAAAAGAAAATGAAGGCAATGAGCAGCAATGGAATATTGCGGATAAATTCCACATAAATGGCACCGATCCAGTTCAGCGGGCGAATCGGGGCAATACGGAAAACAGATATAATCGTCCCTAAGATAAAGCTGGCCACCAGTGCGATTATACTGATGCCTATCGTATTGATAAAGCCTTTAAGATAGTATTCATTTAAATAGTTTGTAAGAATGGAGAAGTCCAGCAACGCGCAGTCCCCCCTTATAAGATGTAGGTATACATAAACGGGATGAGCGCGAGAAACCGCTCATCCCGTTGTTAAGCAGGCTTATTCTTTAGGTTTTTCTCCCAGCCATTTTTCATAAATTTTGGCGTATTCACCGCTGTCTTTTAATTCCTTAAGCGTATCGTTTACTGTTTTAACGAAATCTGTGTCACCTTTGCGGACCGCAATACCATATGGCTCATCTGTAAAGTTGTTGCCAACCATTTCATAATTCGGATCCTGCTTCATCATTCCGTAAAGGATCGCATTATCTGTTGTTAACGCTTCCCCCTGCCCTGCTTTCAATGCACTGAAAGCTTCCGAGTAGTTCTCAAATTCGAGAACAGAAGCATTAGGTGCTTTTTCGCGAATGTTCTTCACGGATGTGGAACCTTTCACGCCGAGTACTTTGGTGCCGGGTTTGATGTCTGCAATGCTTTTAATTGGGCTGCCCTTTTTCACGAGGAGCGATTGTCCTGCTTTAAAATAAACGTCAGAGAAGTCAACTTCTTTTTTGCGCGCCTCGGTAATGGTCATTGTTGCGACAATGGCATCAATATCTCCGTTTTTCAGCATCGGAATCCGCGTCTTGGAAGTAACTTCCTTCAGCTCGATTTTATTTTCATCACCGAGTATTTTCTTCGCAATTGCCTTCGAAATATCGATATCGAAGCCTTCTACTTTACCTGTTCCCGGGTCTTTTAAACCGAACAGGTTTGTATCATATTTAACCCCAACGACAAATTTATCGCGCTTTTTGATTTCATCCAGTGTTTTTACTGCAGCTGCAGGCGCCTTGCTTTCGCCTCCTGCAGAAGATGTTTCCTTGCCGCCACCGCAGCCAACAAGGCCCACAGCTACGAGAGAAAGGGCGAGACCCGCCTGCGTAAACTTTTTCCAGAATGACATGTAAAAATCCCCCTTTGTTATGTGTATTAATGATTTAAGATACGGCTAAGAAATGTACGAGCGCGTTCTTCACGCGGATTCGCAAAAAACTCAGCCGGTGCTGCCTCCTCAACAATCTGGCCCTGATCCATAAACACGACGCGATCCGCCACTTCTCTGGCGAAGCCCATTTCGTGCGTAACGACGACCATTGTCATCCCTTCCTTCGCCAGCGTCTTCATGACGTCCAATACCTCACCGATCATTTCAGGATCGAGCGCCGATGTAGGCTCGTCAAACAGCATAATTCTCGGTTTCATTGCGAGTCCGCGGGCGATGGCCACGCGCTGCTGCTGGCCCCCTGAAAGCTCAGTAGGATAGAAATCCGCTTTGTCAGGGATGCCTACTTTTGTCAGGTAATGCATTGCCGTTTCTTTTGCTTCCTGTTCAGAAACGCCCAGCGCTTTCGTCGGTGCCAGCGTAATATTCTGCAGTACCGTTTTATGCGGATACAGATTGAAGTGCTGGAATACCATCCCGATTTCCTGCCGGAGCTTGTTTATATCGATTTTTCTGTCGTTTACCTTCACATTGTTAACGGTTAATTCCCCGCTTGTAATTGTTTCAAGCCGGTTAATACAGCGAAGCATCGTGCTTTTGCCAGAGCCGGACGGCCCGATAACAACAACTACTTCCCCTTCGTTGATCGTTAAACTAATATCTTTCAACACGTGGAAGGTTCCATAGTGCTTTTGTACGTTCTGAAAAGAAATCAAATTTGTTCCCCCTAACAATGAAGACAGCATTATCTGTATGTATTGGATCAATTATACTATTTTAAATGGAGAAATAAATGTTTATTTAATGATTGTTTAAAATATTTTATTTTCTGTAAGGAGAATTGTAGAATTTTGCGTTTTACATAGGGAAAAGGACAAATTTTCCCCAGTCTGACATAGTCATAATAATAACCTGCCAATTTCGTATGTTGTTCTCATGCCGCGTTTTTTTATTGGCAAGGTATGTTCAATTTACACAGACTTCAGCAGTGGGAATAATAACACGTCAAGGACTTGTAGCAGAAATGTTTTACAAGTTTAAATCCTATTCTTCTAGTAGAAACTTGATAAAACTTTTCAGACCTTTGGGCTGTTGATTCTTATTTTTTATTACAAAGTATATTTGGACAGGCTCTAGAAGTTCTGATATCTTGTATTCATTTTGATACTTCTGAAGTTTTGCAACATCAGAAGGTACTAAACTGATACCAAGTCCATCACTAACAGATTGTAAAATAGCCTCAAGTGAATCAAACTCAATGATACGTAAATTGTTGTAAGAATTCTTTTTGATAAATGAATAAGCGTTTTTCTATAAATGCAATTAGGATTGCTGTTTACAAGTAATGTCTGTTCATACTGCATTTTATTCGGACGATTCTTTGGTGAAATAAGGCTTACTTTTTCTGGAATTGTGTAAACTGTTTTTAATTCGCTATAATCAAACGGTTCGGTGACAAAGGCGCCATCAACTTCTCCATAAACAACCTGTTCTAGCAACATACTAGTTGTATCTGTTCTCACTTTAACATTAATTTGATTATTAAGACTAAGAAAAGATGACAATATTCTAGGGACCTTTAGAGCAGAGATAGTTTGTGTAGCACCAATTACTAGACGTTCCTGCCATTTCTCAGGGTTGATTTTTATTTTTGCTTCATTCATTAACAGGAGAATCTGATTAGCATAATCGAGTAAAATTTCCCCATCACTAGTCATAGTTACTCCTCTATTATTTCGCTTAAATAATCTAACTCCTAATTCTTCCTCTAAATTTTTAATTCTTTGACTGATATTTGGTTGTACATATCCTAGTTTCTCAGCAGTTTTAGAGATAGAATGCGATTCAGCAACATGTTTAAAGATTAATAACTCATGAGACTCCATAAGTTTCTATATCCTCCTCTGATATCATTTAAAATGATACCACACTAATTTCTAACTATTATACAACTCTAATACCTCAAAATATAATAAAAATATTAAATAAAGCAAGGAAGGATGATTAAAAATGGAACTAGTTAATAAGTCAATAATAGTAACTGGTGCTGGAACAGGAGTAGGGAAAGCAACTGCATTAAAATTAGCAAGTGAAGGTGCAAAAGTCGTTATAAATTATAATAAATCTGCAAATGACGCAGAGGATGTTGTAAGACAAATTAAAGAACAAGGAGGTTTAGCATTTTCTTTTAAAGCCGATGTTGCAAATGAAGAAGAAGTAATAAAAATGGTATCTAAAACGATTGAATTATATGGAACAGTCGATGGATTAGTTAACAATGCAAGTATTACCGCCCAAATCTCTATGGACGATTTAAACTCAGTAACAGATAAAATATGGAACGAACTTTTTGATATAAATGTAAAAGGTATGTTTTATTGTGTAAAGGCAGTAGTTCCTTACATGAAACAACAAAGGTCAGGGGTTATTATAAACATGGGTAGCGTTGCAGGAGTGACAGGAATAGGTTCATCTATTCCATATGCTGCAACCAAGTCAGCAATACATGCAATGACAAGGTCATTGGCAATTGCTTTAGCACCGGAAATTAGAGTTAATGCAGTTGCACCTGGGGCTGTGGATACAAGATGGTGGGCTGGTAATGAAGAGAAAATGTATAATCTTGCTGGAAACTTACCTCTTAAGAGGATATCAACACCTAATGATATTGCGGAATCCATTATTTTTCAAATGACTCAAAGTTCCATAACAGGACAAACATTTGTAATAGACAATGGACAGACTCTTTAAAACTTTAAACCGTAATATAAATAATGGCTAATGAAGGTCGTTAACAAAAATTAAAAGGGTGTTCGCTCTAGAAATCTCTAAAGCGGCCACCCTTGATGTAGTGGAAGCTTATTGTATCTATAAATTAACTTTTCGTTTTTTTTTATTTAGATAACTCCCTGTGCCACCATTGAATCGGCTACTTTTATAAATCCTGCGATATTGGCCCCTACGACCAGGTTGCCTGGATAGCCATACTCCTCGGCGGCTTTCACACTGTTTCGATAAATGTTTATCATAATTTCGTGTAATTTTGCATCTACTTCTTCAAACGTCCAGGACAGTCTCGCGCTGTTTTGGGCCATTTCTAATGCAGAAACCGCTACGCCACCTGCATTGGCGGCTTTTGCCGGTCCGAAGAGAACATCATTGTTCAGGAACACATCAATTGCTTCCAATGTAGACGGCATGTTTGCCCCTTCACCGATGGCTTTGACTCCGTTGGCAACCAGAATTTTTGCTGATGATTCATCAATTTCATTTTGCGTTGCACACGGCAGAGCGATATCACAGGGGATGGACCAGATGTCGGAGCATCCTTCAAAGTATTGTGCCTGCGGATGTTCCTTCACATAGTCACTGATTCTTTTTCTCTCAACTTCTTTCAGTCGTTTTATAGTATCAAGGTTGATGCCGTTTTTGTCATAAACATAACCGTTGGAATCGCTGCAGGCCACAACTTTTGCGCCTAACTGCGTGGCTTTTTCGATAGCATAGATGGAAACATTACCGGAACCGGATACAACAACCGTGTTTCCTTTGAAGTCAAGCCCCTTGTCCTTCAGCATTTCTTGTACAAAGTAAACAGCACCATAGCCTGTAGCTTCGGTACGTGTTAAGCTTCCGCCATATCCAAGGCCCTTCCCTGTTAATACGCCGGCTTCATAGCCGCCGCGAATCTTTTTGTACTGTCCAAACATGAATCCGATCTCTCTTGCACCTACTCCAATATCGCCGGCCGGAACGTCGATGTCCGGGCCGATATATTTGCAGAGTTCAGTCATAAAGCTTTGCGTAAAGCGCATGATTTCTGCATCGGATTTTCCTTTTGGATCGAAGTCAGACCCGCCCTTGCCTCCTCCGATTGGCTGGCCAGTTAAGGAATTCTTGAAGATTTGTTCAAAGCCTAGAAATTTAATGATGCTGGCATTAACGGAAGGGTGAAAGCGTAAGCCACCCTTATAAGGACCGATTGCGCTGTTGAACTGTACACGGAATCCACGGTTTACTTGTACTTTTCCTTGATCGTTTACCCATGGAACTCTGAAGGTAATAACTCTTTCCGGTTCTACCATTCTTTCAAGTATGCCATGATCTATGTATTTTGGATGTTTAGCAAACACAGGTACGAGAGAATCAAAAATTTCTTTAACCGCCTGATGAAATTCACTTTCATTAGGATTACGCTTCTTCACAGCTTCATACACTTCATTCACATAATCTTTGGCAATTTCTGTTTCCGTTTGTTTAACTTCTTGTAAAGTAGCCATGTTGTCTTTAGACCCCCTTGTTATAAGAGTGTGTGATACAAAGTTAGAAGTCTAGAGATAATCTGACATATATAGACTTCATATGCTTTAATAATTGGTAGATTTTCTTACTATAGCCTATTTTATAATTGAAAAACAATCTAAACAATATGAAAAGTAGATAATATTAATCAGTAAAGCTATCGTCATCGAACCCCGGGTTACCCGTACGATCGGTGTAATTATTCCCAGCGAACGCCAACTGCTTCCCGCAGAGAAGCTATTCCATGAGTTTCTTGGGGAGTTTTTCAGCATATTGGACAGGTTTCAAAAGTAAATGTGAAAATGGTATACGATTGCCTAAAAAGAACTTATAATAATGATTATTTAAAATAGTCGATTAAGTATCTTTCTCTTTTCACATCATTTAAGAAATAATAGGAGGACTTTATGAACAAATATGAAATCGCTGTAATTCCGGGAGACGGAATAGGAAATGAAGTCGTGCCGGCCGCCATTCGGGTATTAGATGCGGTCGCAGAAATTCACGGAGGGTTGTCGTTTCAATGGACCCATTTCCCCTGGAATTGTGAGTATTATCTTAACCACGGCCAGATGATGCCGGAAAATGGATTGGAAACGTTACAGAACTTTAATCAGATTTTCTTAGGTGCGGTTGGGATGCCACAGCTTGTACCGGATCACATTTCCTTATGGGGGCTTCTGATCAACATTCGCCGCGGTTTTGAGCAGTCAATCAATGTCCGGCCGGCTAAATTGCTACGCGGCCTAGAATCACCGCTCAAAAATCCAAAGGAATTTGATCTGGTTGTTGTTCGCGAAAATTCAGAGGGAGAATACTCGGAGGTTGGCGGACGGATTCATCAGGGCAGCGACCAAATTGCCATTCAAAACGCCGTGTTCACTCGAAAAGGAACGGAGCGGGCGATGCGATACGCGTTCGATTTGGCAAAAGAAAGAAGGGGCCATGTTACCAGCGCCACGAAATCAAATGGCATCTCCCACAGTATGCCATTCTGGGACGATGTCTTTAAAGATGTGCAAAACGATTATCCGGATTTCGGGACAGCAAGCATCCATATCGATGCGCTAGCCGCTTTCTTTGTGATGAAACCACAAATCTTTGATGTCATCGTGGCCTCCAATCTGTTTGGCGATATCCTCACGGATTTGGGAGGAGCCATTATGGGCAGTATCGGAATCGCACCGGCGGCGAATCTGAATATAGAACGAAAATATCCTTCCATGTTCGAGCCTGTACACGGGTCTGCTCCGGATATTGCAGGCCAGGGAGTAGCCAATCCAATCGGGCAAATCTGGACAGGTAAAATGATGCTGGATTTCATGGGTTATCAGGAAATTGGGGCGCTGATTCTTGATGCGATTGAAGATACGCTGCAATCCGGCGGGAAAACTGCTGACCTCGGCGGACGCGCGAATATGGCCGAAGTGACGGATATGATGATTCACCATTTAAGGAAAAGGGCGTAAAGGCGGTAAGAAGCTTCCATATACCATACATAATATCTGACATACATACAGCACAAAACCCCGCTTCCATAAAGGAAAACGGGGTTTTACTATACTTGCTATTGTTAAAATGCTGACGATTAATCTATTGAGCCGGCTGAATTACACCACATCCGATTCTTTTCCCCGAGTTGCCGGCAGGTGCGTGCGATAGTCATCCGGATTTTGATGAATCACAACCGATTTCCCGATAACGTCAGCGGTGCGAAACCGATTTGTGAAGAAGTTCATCCGGGCGTATCCATTGTTGGAGAATAAGACCGGGAAATCTCCGGGGTGATTACCGTGCGGCTGATTTGTTGGGTTCCAGTGCTCACCCGCTGCCTGAAACGGATTTGCCGGGTCGCCGACCTGACACGAACCATTCGTATGGATATGAAAGCCGTGCGGCCCAATAGGCTGTCGTCCGGCTGTTCCTGGCTGGTGAGGCGGAAGACCGTGAACTTCCACGTATACCTCGGTTCCTCCGGATACATCGGTAAATACGACAAAACCTTTCAAGTTCGGTGCCAGGGAACTGCCTTTTATGCGCGCAAACGCACGGTCAGGTACTCTATACATGTCATAAGGAGCTGGTCCTGGCGAATAAAATGCATGACTCACATACTCGTACATACAACAACCTCCATCATTTCTCTATGTTTTTAATCTGCTTTATTTTATGTGTGGGCGGAAGTTATGTTCTTGGCAAAGCAACGACTCGTTTATGCATTAACATGAAGAAATGGGAAATACTTTACCTTGATTAATCTCCGTTATAATAACCGGATAGCGAGGTGGGGTTGAAAAATGAACAATGATTTGTTTTCCTTCCATATCAACAACAAGGAATGTACAGCAGTTCCCGGTCAGAACCTTCTCGATGTTGCCAAAGCGCACGATTGTTACATACCGGATGTTTGCTACCACCCCCAATTGGGGGCACTTCAAACATGTGATACGTGCCTTGTTGAAGTGAACGGTGAGCTAGTGCGGGGATGCACCATGCAAGTATCCCAGGGAATGAATGTTGTTACTGATTCTGACGTCGTCAAAGAAGCACAGCTGGAAGCCATGTCCCGTATCTTAGAAAACCATGAATTGTACTGCACTGTTTGCGACAACAACAACGGAAACTGCAAATTGCACAATACAGCCGAACACTTGCAGTTGGAACATCAAAAATACGAATTTAGAGCAAAACCATATCCTCCTGACAACACGCATCCGTTTTACCGCTATGAGCCTGATCAATGCATTCTCTGCGGCCGGTGTGTAGAAGCGTGCCAGGATGTACAGGTCAATGAGACGCTCACGATCGACTGGAACCGTGAACGCCCCCGCGTAATCTGGGACAACGATGTCCCAATCGATGAATCGTCCTGCGTATCGTGCGGCCACTGTGTCAACGTATGTCCATGCAACGCATTAATGGAAAAATCGATGCTGGGCGAAGCCGGCTACCTAACCGGAATCGTAGCGGATGTCCTTGAGCCAATGATTGATTTAACCAAAGAAGTAGAGCCAGGATATAGAGAAATCTTTATGATTTCGGAAATGGAAGCAGCGATGCGCCAGTCGCGGATCCAGCGCACCAAAACAGTGTGCACCTATTGCGGGGTAGGGTGCAGCTTTGAGGTGTGGACAAAGGATCGCCAAATCCTCAGGATCCAGCCTACGTATGATGCGCCTGTGAATGGCATTTCCACCTGCGTAAAAG
This sequence comes from Aneurinibacillus tyrosinisolvens, assembly GCF_001015055.1. Taxonomy (GTDB): domain Bacteria; phylum Bacillota; class Bacilli; order Aneurinibacillales; family Aneurinibacillaceae; genus Aneurinibacillus_A; species Aneurinibacillus_A tyrosinisolvens. The sequence continues at coordinate 70,141 of NZ_BBWZ01000009.1, forward strand.
GAAAATGGGGCTGGGACTTTGTTAATAGTGAAGAACGATTGACAAAGCCCTTAATCCGAAAAGGAGATACGTTCGTTGAATCAAGCTGGGAGGAGGCGCTTGATTTAATCGCGGAAAAAATGTCCGGCATTAAGGAAAAATACGGGCCGCACTCGATCGGTTATATTGCTTCATCCAAATGCAGCAACGAAGAAAATTATATCTTCCAGAAGTTTGCCCGGGCCATTATGCACAGCAATAACGTGGATAACTGCTCAAGGTACTGCCAGTCTCCGGCTACAGCCGGGCTGCTCCGTACAGTAGGACTTGGCGGTGACTCGGGAACGATGAAGGATATTCTCAATGCTGATCTGGCGATTGTAATCGGTGCCAACCCGGCGGAATCCCATCCTGTCCTGGCCACACGCGTGAAGCGTGCTCACAAGCTGTTTGGGCAAAAGCTCATTGTAGTCGATATCCGAAAAAATGAACTGGCTGAGCGGGCTGATTTATATATTCACCCAAATCACAGTACCGATTTAATCTGGTTGTCCGCCGTCACCAAATACATCATCGACCAGGGCTGGCATGACACGGACTTTATAAGGAACAGAGTAAACGGCTACGAAGAATACGTATCGAATTTACAAAAATACACCCTTGAACATGCGGAAGAAAAAACAGGGATAGAAAAAGAAACACTGATTAAAATAGCGACCATGATTCATGAAGCAAAATCCGTCTCTATCATGTGGGCGATGGGGGTAACCCAGCACATGGGCGCGACCGATACGAGTACAGCGATCTCAAATTTATTGCTCGTTACCGGCAATTACGGCCGTCCTGGGACAGGAGCGTACCCGCTGCGCGGGCATAACAATGTGCAGGGTGCCTGTGATTTCGGAACAATGCCGGCCTGGTTCCCGGGATATGAACCGGTGGAGGACGAAAAGGTACGGGCTCGTTATGAACAGGCATGGGGGGTTAAACTGCCGGAGGAGCCCGGCTATGATAACCATCAGATGGTCGAAGGAATCCACAAAGGTGAAATCAAAGCGATGTATCTGTTTGGTGAGGAAATGGCGATCGTTGACGCCAATGCGAACCATGTAGTCAACGCATTTGAAAAGCTGGAGTTCTTCGTCGTGCAGGATATTTTCTTCTCAAAAACGGCCCGCTTTGCGGATGTTGTTCTACCGGCAGCACCCAGCCTGGAGAAGGATGGAACCTTTACGAATACCGAACGGCGCATTCAGCGTTTCTATAAAGTGTTTGAACCCATGGGAGAATCCAAACCTGACTGGGAAATCATTCAGGCCGTTGCCAATCGTTTAGGAGCGAACTGGAATTACACACATCCAGGCGAAATCATGGCAGAAGCGGCAACGCTTGCACCTTTATTTGCCGGTGTAAGTTATGAGCGGCTTGAAGATTGGAACAGCCTGGTATGGCCGGTTGCACCGGACGGTACGGATACGCCTCTCTTATATACCGATAAATTCGCGTTCCCCGATGGAAAAGCAAAATTAATTCCCGTTGATTGGACACCACCTTACCATCCGGGAAAAGAATATGATATCCACCTGAACAACGGGCGGATACTCGAGCATTTCCATGAAGGCAACATGACGTACAGGGCGGAGGGAATCCGTCACAAGGTACCATCCATTTGGCTGGAGGTATCCCCGCAGCTTGCGCAAGAGCGCGGAATAAAAGATGGTGCACTCCTGCGGCTGACTTCCCCATACGGACAGGTTGATGTACCTGCCCTCATTACGGACCGCGTTCAGGGCAACGAACTCTATTTACCGATGCACACAAGAAAAGATAATGAAATCGTCAATAACCTGACAAGCAGCTATCACGATCTCATAACCCATACGCCGAACTACAAGGAAATGAGTGTACATTTGGAGATTCTCGAACCGGAAGGGGAGAATCCGTTGCCGCGGGAAAATCATCGGTTTGGCAACCGCGTCCCACAGGTAGGTGTAAAAGTCGAAGAAAAATGGAGCCGGCCAGGATATGTTCCTGTAGTTGATACGGTGAAAAATGAGGAGGGCAACTATGGCAACAGCAATCACCAGAATTAAGAAGCAAATCCCTACCGAGGCCCAGCAGCAGGCAGAGTCGATTCAGGAAATATTGAAGGTGCTAAGCGATAATAAAGAGTCGCTTATCGCCTTCCTGGATGTTTTGAAAGAAGCAGAGAGGACCGGGCTGTTTGATATTATGCAGGGCATTCTTAAAAACAAGACTGACATCGCCAAAGTGGCTATGGAGTTCGTCAATGTCGCAGGCATCCCATCCATGATGAAAAACGGAATTGTTGCCATGCAGTTCTTAAGGAAACTGGATCCTGTCAAGGTCCATATGCTGCTAAATGGGCTGAATCAAGGCTTGGAAAAAGCTACAGCACAGAATGACAACCATACGAGTGTATGGGGAATGGTAAGGGCGATGCGGGAACCGGAAATTAATTCTTCCATTACGGTTTTGCTTAACTTCCTGCGGGGAATGGGTACAGAGTTTAATAAGAGCAATGAACAGGTAAAAAGGGAATTGCATGAAAAACCAAGCACATGATGGAGGGACAACCATTGGTAACAAAAAAAGTAAGTGTGCCGGACATGAAAGCGCAGCAGGATGCGGAAAGAATTGACAAAGTGCTAAAGGATGTGTGGGGTGTACGCCAGGTTGAAATTAACCTGCCTACGAAAGAAATTATCTTAATGTATGACGAGAAGGCGGCTTCGTATGAAGATTTTCAGCAGGCGCTTTATGAAACCGGTTTTGAAGCCCATGATTTAGGTGTAAAGTTTTAAAACAGGAAAAGGAGGCATCCGGCATGATTAAAGTATGTGAAATTTGTGGAATGCAGGAGCAGCAGGCGCAGGAAGCGGAAATGACAACGGCAGAAAAAAGGAGTCTTCATGTTTGTGAAAATTGCAGGCAGGAGCTGCAGGCTTACGAGTAAAAACAGAATAGAGGGATGACATGGCTTTTCTTACACCGCAGGAAATTGCTGAGTATGCTGCAGATACAGGTGCTCGCAAAGCAAAAATGTCAGTTCCAAACATGCTCGTTCTCGGGTTTTTAGCAGGTGCATTTATTGCGCTCGGATTTTTGCTTGATATTCGAGTAACCGCCAATCTGCCCCCGCACTGGGGGAGTTTTGGCGCTTTTCTTGGCGGGGCGGTATTCCCCGTTGGGCTCATGCTTGTCATCATTGCCGGAGGCGAACTGTTAACTGGCAACATGATGGCGCTCCCCATTGCTTACTTGTCACGAAGAATTCCGCTTGGATTGGTTCTGTGGAACTGGTTTTGGATTACCGTTGGCAACCTGATTGGCGCTCTTTTTGTAGCTTATTTCTTCGGACATGTTGTTGGACTCACGGAAACAGGACCGTTTCTTGTGAAAACCGTTGCGATCGCACAGGGAAAATTGCATGAGAATTTCGAGGAAGCCTTCTTCTCCGCAATAGGATGTAACTGGCTCGTTGCACTCGCTGTATGGATGTCGTATGGCTCAAAGGACATCGGGGGGAAAATCCTTGCAATCTGGTTCCCGATCATGGCGTTCGTTGCCATCGGTTTTCAGCATATTGTGGCGAATATGTTTGTCATTCCGGCCGCGATTTTTGCCGGCCACTTTAGCTGGGCTGACTATGTCCGCAATTTTATCCCTGTATTCCTCGGCAATGCTGTCGGGGGTGCAATCTTTGTCGCCGGCGTATACTGGTTTGCCTATATTCGGCCTGTTCAGGAAAATGTGAAATAGGAGGGAGGGCCTTTCTATGAATACTTCATCAGATATTGATAAAAATAAACTGTTTAATATTGTGAAGGAAGCCATTGTTTCGTCGACGAAGAAAGAAACATCCATTTCAACGGTAAGGCTGGGGAGCATATTCCAAACAGACTACAAAGTAATCGAGAAGTGTTTGGATCAATTTGTAGATGAAGGGAATATTGTCAGGCAGCATCATGAGGACAGCTATCCAAAAATAACATACCGGTTGCCTGAGTAGCCAGGATGTGGTATTCTTTATTTCGCTGGAGACGGAGTTGTTTTCCGTCTCTTTTCGTTTGATTTTATGGAAGCCTGCCCAGCATAAATCAAAATCAAATAATAAATAGAATAAAATTAAAATTTTCAGACCATAATGGGGAAGAAGAACTGAAAATAAAGTTATCTTTTATTGGAATGAGGAGGAATGAAAAACTATGGACTTATTAACGAAAGCTCGACGCATTAACAAAATGCTGCAGAAAACGGCGGGGCATCCGGTGAACTTCAGGGAAATGGCCGATGTCTTAAGTGAAGTGATTGAAGCGAATATTTTTATTCTTAGCCGCAAAGGAGAAGTGCTTGGCCACAGCATTGCCCAGGAAGTAAACAATGAAAGAATTCGAGAGATGCTGGAGAAGCGCCAGTTTCCGCAGGATTACACTACACAGCTTTTGCGGATAGATGAAACAGCCGCGAATCTTGATATTGATAGCCCACATACGATGTTTCCTGTTGAAATGAAGGACATCTTTAAAAATGGCCTGACAACAATCGTTCCGATTGTAGGCGGCGGTGACCGGCTGGGAACACTAATCCTTGCTCGTATTAACACTGAGTTTAACGATGATGATTTTGCGCTAGCCGAAATCGGTGCTACGGTGGTCGGAATGGAGATCCTTCGTGAACGCGCAGAGGAAATCGAGAAAGAAGCGCGCAGCAAAGCCATTGTGCAGATGGCGATGGGATCGCTGTCTTACAGTGAGCTGGAAGCGGTAGAGCATATTTTTGAGGAGCTGGATGGCAAGGAAGGCCTTCTCGTAGCGAGTAAAATCGCTGACCGGGTTGGGATTACCCGTTCCGTTATCGTTAACGCGCTCCGCAAGCTGGAGAGCGCCGGGGTCATTGAATCCCGCTCGCTGGGGATGAAAGGCACGCATATTAAAGTGCTGAACGAGAAGCTTCTTCCAGCATTAGAGAAGTTAAAGACAACGTAAACAAAGATTTGAATAGAAGGGAAGCGGAGAGGATAACTCTACCGCTTCCTTTTTTGTTTGGTAAATGGTACAAGCGTCCTTATCCAAGATGGAAAGGCAATCAGCGCTAATAAGGGAACACGGCATCTCGGAGCCGCGATTGTATTCAAAGAAAAGGCGGTTTCTCCTATTCTCCGCAAGGGGGATCGTGGCGAAGCTGTCAAACAGCTTCAAGAAAATCTAGCTGCCGCGGGATTTTCTCCGGGTGCAATCGATGGTATCTTCGGCAATGCTACCGAGAATGCCGTGAAGCAGTTTCAGCAGGACCACCAGCTCGTTGCTGACGGAATTGTTGGGCAAAAGACGTGGAGCGCACTTTAAGGGGGTTTAGAGAGGAAATTGAAAGGAAAACAAAAAAGCAGGACAGGGAGTATATGTCGCTTTAAAGTAAAAGAGAACAAGCCCGCAAGGTCAGAAGTGTTAGAAAAAAGGGAGGGCCAGTCCACGCTGACCGGCCTTCCTGACCCAAATGAACTCCCTTTTTTCCTTTTTTTATTAAATCTTGTCCAGAATGGTTTCTTTAATATAGGCCTGGATCGCATCCCCGCTCTCTAACGTAAGGGCATGTGCGGCAGCATCTTTAAGTTCACTATGGTGAAGGTGCTTGAGAAGGCGGCGAACGCGTAAAATGGACGAGGCGCTCATGCTGAATTCATCGAGGCCAAGACCAAGCAGAAGCGGAACGGCGGCTTCTTCTCCGGCCATTTCTCCACACATGCCAGCCCATTTTCCCTCTCTGTGTGCGGCTTCGATAACATACTGAATCAAGCGCAAGACAGCCGGGTTGAATGGATCATAGAGATAGGAAACATCCGGATTCATCCTGTCCGCCGCCATCGTATACTGAATTAAATCATTTGTTCCGATGCTGAAGAAGTCCGCTTCCTTAGCCAATTGATCGGCAGTGATGGCAGCTGCAGGCACTTCAATCATCATGCCGACTTCAATTTCTTCATTGAAGGGAACCTTTTCCTCTCTCAGCTCTTGCTTAACATCAGCCAGAATTTGATTTGCCTGGCGCAGTTCACGAAGTGAGGCAATCATAGGGTACATGATTTTAATGTTGCCGTAGCTGCTGGCACGCAAAATCGCGCGCAGCTGTGTTTTGAAAATATCCTGCCGGTCTAAACAGAGGCGAATGGCACGGTATCCGAGGAAAGGGTTCATCTCCTTCGGAAGATTCAGGTAAGGCAGCTCTTTATCGCCGCCAATATCGAGCGTGCGAATTACGATGGCACGGTCTTTATCCATCGTTTGCGCAACCGCCTTATATGCTTCGAATTGTTCCTCTTCATCCGGCAGTTTCTCACGCCCCATATACAAGAATTCCGTCCGGAAAAGGCCAATCGCTTCAGCACCCTGCTTGTCCGCATCAACAGCATCTTCCGGTTTCCCGATATTGGCCGCCAGCTCCACCCGATGCCCGTCAGCAGTTACAGATGTCTCGTGGACAAGCTTCATCCATTCCTCCTTCAGAAGTGCATCGGCCTGCATTTTCTTCTCATACTGTACAATCAGTGCAGCTTCAGGATTGATATGTACCTCGCCGGTTGTCCCATCCACGATAAGAAAATCACCGTCCTGAGTGTGTTTTGTCATATCTCCCAGACCCACAACGGCCGGAATTCCCATCGTCCGGGCCATGATGGCGGAGTGGGACGTGCGCCCTCCGATATCGGTAACAAAGCCTTTTACTTTTTCCTTATCCAGCTGGGCGGTATCCGATGGTGTCAAATCATAGGCTACAATAATAATCGGCTCATCGGAATCTATCGAAGCAGTATCCTTTATTCCCAGCAAATTACGCAGAAGGCGCCCGCTGACGTCCCGCAAATCGGCGGCCCGCTCTCTCATGTATTCATTATCCATGCCTTCAAACATGGCAACAAACAGGTCCTTGACATCTGCAACCGCTGATTCGGCGTTCAATAATTCGTTTGTAATTTTCGCCTCGATTTCCCCGATAAACTCGGGGTCCTGCAAGAAAAGCTGATGGGCCTCGAAAATACGCCCCTCTTCTTCCCCCATGTTCACCATTGCTTGTTGTTTGATTGTCTCTAATTGATGATGTGTCGCTTTGAGGTTGTCTTTCAATCGATTGATTTCATCTATAACGTGCTGTGGTTCGATTTTCTGGCGAAGTGCCGTGACGGTTTCTTCCAATTTTACGATAGCGCGTCCCAGGACAATTCCGTGGGAAGCAGCCGTTCCTGTATACATCACAATTCATCAGCTCCCGGTCGTTGAACGATCATGCCGCAAATGGTGCGGCATACTTGTATTTTATCGTTTTTGACAGTTTTCAACAAGAAATTATGATTATTTTTGATTGTTAATGATTATTTATGATTGTTTGTAAACGCTTTATATTGTACAATAATAAATAAGCAGGAGAATTACTACACCTTCTTTGAATGAACCAGGAAGGGAGGCCGTATGTTAACACTTGAACGCCACCAGATGATTTTGGATTTACTGCAGGAAAAAGAGATCGTCCGTATCCAGGAAATTGTCGAGGCAACAGGAGCATCTGATTCAACGATTCGGCGGGACTTAACTGAACTCGGGGAACAGAGACGGCTCAAGCGTGTACACGGAGGCGCTGCTTTGCTATCGAGCAAAACGGAAGAGCCTAGTGTTCTAGAGAAAGCTGGGAAACATGAACAGGAAAAGAAGGCCATTGCCAGGTATGCGGCCAGTATAGTTAAAGAAAAAGACTCTATTTATATCGATGCAGGAACGACAACATACCATATGCTGGATTACTTGCCTGAAAATATTATTGTTGTAACGAATGGAGTTGATATCGCACTCCAATTAATGAAGCGCAAGATTAAGACAATCCTGCTTGGCGGCGAATTGAAGCCGGGTACCCTGGCCCTTGTAGGCAGGGAAGCTGTGAATGTCATTAGCCAGTACCGGTTCGATAAGTGTTTTTTAGGGATAAACGGAGTTGATTTTAAGCACGGATTAACGACTCCTGATCCGGAGGAAGCTCACGTGAAGCAGCTTGCTCTAAGCTTCTCGGATGAACGGTTTGTGCTTTGTGATTCAAACAAGTTTTCACGCGTAACGTTCGCGAAGGTAGCTGAACTAGCGCAGGTAACCATTATCACGGATAGCAGGCTGGATGAAACGGAACGGAAATTGTACCAAAAATTAACGAATGTAAAAGTGGTGACCACATGATTTATACACTTACCTTAAACCCTTCGATTGACTATCACATATGGATTCCCCAGCTTACAGAGGGAACGATTCATCAGGTACAGAAGGAATGGAAGGATGCAGGAGGCAAAGGGATTAATGTCTCAAAGGTTCTTAAGGGACTGGGAATGGAGAGCATTGCTTTAGGGTTTACCGGCGGATTTACAGGTGCGTTTATTCAGCAGCAGGTGGAAAACATGGGGATTTTACACCGGTTTGTTTCTGTTGAAGGAGACTCCCGTATTAATGTGAAGCTGAAGACTGGTACCGAAACGGATCTCAGCGGAGTAGCACCGGCTGTTTCACAGGAAGCGTTGAAACAGCTTTTTGCGGAGATAGATGAATTGTCGGAAGGAGATTATCTCGTTCTTGCAGGAAGTGTTCCGGACAGCATCCCGGATGATATTTATCGGACGGTAGTGAAGAGGCTTGCCGGCAAAGGGGTTCGTATTTTTCTGGATGCCAAAGGGGGTGCATTGCGGAGCTGTCTGTCTGAGAGACCTTTCCTCATCAAACCGAATCACCATGAACTGGGAGAGTTGTTCGGGGTGAGCGTTGATACTCCGGCGAAGGCGCTTGAGTATGGGCGTGAAACTGTGGTGTTAGGTGCGCAAAATGTGATTGTATCGATGGCGGGACAGGGAGCTGTTTTTGTGAATGAACGTGAAGCGTACTATGCACAAATTCCGCAGCGAAAAGCAGTAAACTCGATTGGCGCGGGAGACTCGATGGTTGCGGGATTCCTGTACATGTACGAGCAGACGGGGCAGGTGGAGCCGGCTTTTCGTTTCGCCGTAGCTGCTGGAAGCTCGACAGCTTTGTCCGAAGGATTCTGTACCCACGAGAAAATTCAGCAGTTTATGCCATCCATTACGATAGATAGATTATTATAAGGCGGGGGTTGTCATATGCAAAACAAGATTCGTATTACTGAGCTGCTTACAGCGGATACCATTATTATGCAGCTGTCTGCAAAGACAAAGGATGAGGTTCTGGATGAACTCATTACCCAGTTGGATAAAGCGGGGCGTATAACGGACAAAGAATTAATGAAGGAAGCGATCCTGGCCCGTGAAGCGCAAAGCTCCACCGGGATTGGGGAAGGAATTGCGATTCCTCATGCGAAAACAGCAGCGGTTAAAATACCGAGTATCGCGTTTGGCTACTCGGAGGAAGGCGTCGATTTTACGTCGCTTGATCAGCAGAAGGCCCACCTGTTTTTTATGATCGCCGCGACAGAAGATGCAAACCAGGCGCATTTGGAAACACTAGCCCTTCTGTCTCAGATGCTGATGGACGAATCGTTCCGCCAGAAGCTGATAGGAGCGAAAAGCAAGGAAGAACTTCTGCAAATTGTAACAGACAAGGAAACGGAGCTTTCAGGGGATGAAGAGGAAAGCGTTGAACTTCCTTCCGCCGGTGAAAACAAAGTGAAAGTCGTTGCCGTAACCGCCTGTCCGACAGGAATTGCCCATACGTACATGGCCGCTGATGCATTAAAGAAAAAAGCGGGAGAAATGGGCGTAACGATTAAGGTAGAAACGAACGGTTCCGGAGGCGTGAAAAACCGGTTAACCGAGCAGGACATCGAGGAAGCTGAGGCGGTTATCGTTGCGGCCGATAAGCAAGTGGAAATGGAACGGTTTGCCGGTAAGGTTGTTATTGAAGTACCGGTAGCACAGGGAATTCGAAATCCACAGGGATTGATTGAACAGGCTCTAAAGCAGGACGGACCTGTTTATAAAGGCGGCGCAAGCTACAAGGATAAAATCGCCTCAGCTAAAGCGGAGAAGAAAAGCAAGCAGTCTGCTTTCTATAAGCATCTAATGAATGGTGTATCGAACATGCTTCCGTTTGTTGTCGGCGGCGGTATTATCATTGCACTTAGCTTCTTATTTGGAATTAAAGCATTCGACCCGAAAGATCCGTCTTTTAACCCGCTTGCGAAAACGTTAATGGATATTGGGGGCGGAACGGCGTTTCAGTTAATGGTTCCGATCCTCGCCGGTTTTATTGCGAAAAGCATTGCCGACCGGCCAGGATTTGCACCGGGCATGGTGGGAGGAATGCTGGCGGCTACTTCAGGTGCCGGTTTCCTCGGCGGAATCATTGCTGGCTTCCTTGCTGGTTATGTGGTTAATGGCTTGAAGAAAGCATTTTCCAGAATGCCGGAATCGTTGGAAGGCCTGAAGCCGATGCTTCTGTATCCTTTACTCGGGATTCTCATTGTCGGATTTATTATGGTTTATGTCGTTTCCGGCCCGGTAGCCGCCATCAATACAGGGCTCGGCGATTGGCTGAAAAACATGGGCCAGGGAAATGCGGTTATACTGGGAATTATTCTTGGGGCAATGATGGCCTTTGATATGGGTGGACCGATTAATAAAGCAGCATTTACTTTCGGCATTGCCATGATTGCGGAAGGAAACTATTTACCGCACGCCGCCATTATGGCAGCGGGAATGACCCCGCCGCTCGGGTTGGCTCTGGCGACTACATTATTCAAAAAGAAATTCACAGTAGAAGAACGCGAGGCCGGAAAAACGGCGTATGTGCTCGGCGCTTCTTTCATTACAGAGGGTGCGATTCCGTTTGCTGCTGCTGACCCCGCACGCATTATCCCGTCTACAATGGCCGGTTCGGCCGTTGCCGGCGGATTGTCCATGCTGTTCGGCTGTACGCTGCCAGCTCCGCACGGCGGATTGTTCGTGCTGCCGGTCATTGGAAACTGGCCAATGTACATCGTAGCGATTTTAGCCGGTACGCTTGTGACGGCTTTTATGGTAAATTTATTAAAGAAAAAAGTAAGTGAGTAGCATCATTTTACAGAAAAACAAGTACAAGGAGTGTTATTTTCATGGTAACAAAAACATTTATTATCCAGAATCCAACGGGCTTACATGCTCGCCCCGCCACATCATTCGTGCAAAAAGCATCCTCTTTTCCGTGTGAGGTAAACCTCATAAAGGGAGAGAAAAAAGTGAACGGAAAAAGCATCATGGGAGTGATGTCCCTTGCCGCAGGAAAAGGCGATGAACTCACGCTTGAAGTTGCAGGTGAAAGGGAGCAGGAAGCGTTAGAAGAATTAGGCAGTGTTTTAGAGAAAGTACATGAATAGCAGAAAAGCTTTTACAGAGCAGCAGCGATCCGGTGAGCGGAAGCTGCTGCTCTTTTTTAATCTTATGAAGAGTTCATTATAAAGGAATGGATAATCCATAAGGGTAGAGTGGAATACTTCTTAATGGAAAGAGAGGTGACTACAAAATGGCGACAAACAACAAAAACGCGGTGGAGCATGGATTGAATGCTGCACAGGCTCATGCGACAGACAATCAAGAACAACAGCACGTTGAGCAGTTAGCATCCCAACTGCAAAATAACCAGGCAGGTGCAACGAACGCGGTAAACGCGACGAATGCTGCAAACGCAACGAACACCACAGCTGCAACGGATGCTGATACAAACACACAAGCTTAAGAATTTAAGGCAGGTACAAGGCGGATAGTCTATCTATCCGTCTTTATATATATGGTAAACTGTTTATATATTCGAACAGAAAAGAAGGGAAAAGAAAGTGAACCGATTGTCTATTATTCCCTGTGGAAAAAAGAAAATATGGGATAGGGTCCCTGAAGCTGGAGCCAGGCGGGCGCAGGAAGTATACATAGGAACGTTTGGAAAGGCATGCCAGGCGTATGCAGCTCAGTTTTTCGATGTGTGGGTCATATTGTCGGCAAAACACGGTTTTTTGTTTCCCGATGATATTGTACCGGAAAATTACGATCTATCTTTTGACTCGGGAAGTTCAGACGTTATAAGTATAGATAACCTGAAAAAGCAAATGGCAGAAAGAGGACTGGAAAGCTACGATGAAATTACCGTTCTTGGCGGTAAAAAATACAGAAAGGTAGTGGAACAGCTGTATAATCCTGACAGCCTGAAGTATCCGTTGCGGGATTGCAAAGGAATTGGCTACATGGTGCAGAAGCTAAATAAAGCGGTGCAGGAAGGAAAAGAAATCTGATTTAAATGTTAAGAATAGTAAGTAATCAGCCGATACTAATTTTAAGGGGGGGGAGTGTACCATGATGAAATACGGTAATGTTATCGATATCCATTCTGTGATAAAGAGGCGCCGGTACAAACGAATAAAAAAACGCTCCCTTTTATGCTGCTATGTATGTATCCTGATTACTTTCATTATCTTCCTATCCTACACTTATATGCTCCATGTCGATGATGAACAAATTTCTGCTTTCATTCTTCCTAAATACTAGCCTGTGAGCGTAAAAAAGAACTGCCGGTAAGGCAGTCCCTTTTAATAATACGGTGATATCATGAGGTAAACGAGCACACCGGTAAAGCTGACGTAAAGCCAGAGTGGCATCGTCCAGCGTGCGATTTTGCGGTGTTTCTCGACCTGCATGTTTAGCCCGCGTGTTACGGTTATAAGCGCAAGCGGCACGATAGCCGCAGATAGCACAATATGGGTGATCAAGATGAAGTAATAAATCGGGCGCAGAATGCCTTGTCCACCGTAGTGTGTGTTAGGCGCAAGCGCGTGGTATGTCACATACGAAATTAAAAATATCGCTGTCGTCGTAAACGCTGCAAAGATGTAGCGGCGGTGACGCTGGATATTCTTTTGTTTAATCGACACAAGCGCGGCGATTAGGAAAATGAAGGTAAAGCTGTTACATATGGCATTTAAGAAAGGTAAAAACGTTAGATTTACACCGCCCATTCCTTCGTATTTCGGCATGAAATAGAGGATGGCAACGATCGCGTTGATGGCAATCGTGAGTGCGACGATAACAGCTGTATAATTACGCTGTTTTACTTGATGGTGTTCCACATAATCACTCCTTTATAGTGTTTATTTTACAGCAGTGTTTTATTTTTCACCATTTTAAATGAGTAAAACGAACAATCTTTAATCGATTGTTCGTTATTTTGTAAAATTTAACCGGATTTTTTTCCCATATTTCACATACTAGTATCTCCTAAAATGAAACAGCCAAACCATTAATGAATGGGGAAGCAAACATTAAAGCTCCTGCCATACCCGGCAGGAGCTGATTTTATGAGCGATTTGTAACGCTCCCCGTTCTCTGCAGCTTATTCCACCCTACAGCAATCCCTTTAATAGCGGAAATGATTGATTTTACTACGACATAGGTCATTAGCTGCCTGTAAACGACTCGCTGCAGAAAGAGCCAGGCAAGCGGACCGGCGTTTTCCTTCTCAAGGCGGAAGGAATACAGGGAAGCTGCAAAATCAACGAGGAGGAACACAAGGTAGAAAGCAAGCGTTTTACCGGGCTGAATCCCGAACAGACCCATAACAAAGAGGATGTCTGCGATGGGCGACAGAACCTGGAAGATATACTGAAACAACCACATATTTGGAAGTGCAACAAAGCCCAGTGATGTGTGCTTGCGGTTCAGGAGAGCCTCCCTGTGCTTCCATAAGCATTGCAAGGTTCCGTACGTCCAGCGATACCTCTGCTTCAGCAGGCTTTTGACATCTGCGGGTGATTCCGTGTAAGCATAAGCCTTTTCTTCAAATGCGATGCGGTAACCATTGCGCAGCAGCGTTAATGTGATGTCTGTATCTTCTGCGAGTGTATCCTCCTGAAAATAGCCGGATTCAATGACAGCCCGCTTGCGCCAGGCGCCGATGGCTCCCGGTACAACCGTAATGCAGTTAAGTTCGGCAAATGCCCGCCTTTCAAGATTAAACCCTGTTACATACTCTACATGCTGCCAGAGCGTAAGCAGGTTATGAATATTTCCGACTTTTACATTGCCGGATACGGCGGCCACTTTCGGATCCGCCATATGACGGACAAGCAGCGCAATGGCGTCCGCTGCAAGGACAGTATCCGCATCAAGAGCTACAATAATTTCTCCGTTCGCTTCACGGAAGCCTCTGTTCACGGCTGAGGATTTTCCGCCATTTTCCTTTGTAATGAGCCTTACCTGCGGGTGGCTGCGGAATGAAGCCTTCACTGCGTCAGAAGTCTGGTCGGTTGAGCCGTCGTTAACAACAATGATTTCGAAAGACGGATAATGGCTCTGCAGAATAGACTGTATTGTTTTGCAAATGACCTTTTCTTCATTATAAGCCGCAATGACGACGCTCACGAAAGGCTTGAAGGAAGCATTCGAAGGCAAGGTATGATACTTCTGTTTTTGCTTTGCAGCCAGGAAAATCAGGAGGACGAAACGGAATATCCCGATAATAATGGCCAGGTAAAATATAAACGCCATCCCTTTTTGCCAGCCTGAAATCGCAGTGAAAACCGCTTTATCATACGTCATAAAGGTACTCTCCGCATGGGGGATGGGAGGCATTATCTCTTCTTTCTTCTTCCCGAGTAAATCGCTGACCGTGACAAAGCTGTACCCCTTGTGCTGCAGCGTTTCAATGATTTTCGGCAAGGCCTCCACCGTGCCAGAGCGGTCACCCCCGGCATCATGCAGAAGAATGATATTGCCGTCGGGAAGTTCCTTCATTACGCGCCGCACGATTTCATCGCTTGCAGGCATTTGCCAGTCTTCCGGATCGATCGCCTCCCCAACCATGGTGTACCCCATCTGCTGTGCCCGCAAAATCGGCAGCAGCTCCGCCGGTGTGGAGGGGGATGAGTCGGCCACATATGGCGGGCGGAAGAGCGTCATGGAGTGTCCGGTCATCTCCTGAAATAACCGCTGGTTAGCGTTCAGTTCCATTTTTGTCCGCATTGGAGAAACTGCTGCTACATTCGGATGCGTAAACGTGTGGCTGCCTATTTCATGTCCTTCTCTGTACAATCGTGTCACGATGTCCTGGCTAACCTGCGCATTTTCCCCAACAATAAAGAAGGAGCCTTTGATTTTATAGCGATCCAGGATATCAAGGATTTTTGGCGTGTATATCGGATCAGGGCCGTCGTCAAACGTTAAGACAATCTGCTTTCCTTTCGGTTTTCCGAACCGCTCCACTTCATAAGGAACCGGATAGGCGGTATAGGACTCGTTGGACAGTGTCCCGTCTTCATCTACCTGGAATGCCCGCTTTCCTTCCCTCGCAGCAGAAATAATACGCAATACCTCACCGGCCCCGGAATAATGAACGGGATCAGGGCTTATGACGGTATGGAGAGAAGGTACACTGTCTTTTATGTGACCTACGGAATGAAGTGCGTTCCAAACGGATGGATCCTCTGAGCCAAGACGCCAGAGCGCCACTCCCTTTGCACCTGAATCCAGGGAAGCTTTCACCTGATTGTATAAGGATACACCGTCTAAAAACCAGACAATATGCCGGTCTTCGCCTTCCTTATACCGCATGTATGGATTTTGGGCCGCCTCATCCCACTGAATTTTCAGCTTTGAAGCAGTGGCCGTCTGCATGATATCGCCAAATGTCACCACATCTGCCGGCTGGCTGCTGTTTTCTACCCAGTCATATCCATAGCTTCCCAGACTGACAATGAGTTTTTCCGGGGGAATATCCAGCTGTTCCAGCGATTTTACAAACCAGGAGGCAGAAGCGATCGGTCCCGGTTTGCCGTTCTGGTAATGCTCGTCATACAGCATGATGATCATACGGTCCGTTACCTTAGAAAGCGCACCGTAGTCGAAGGCATTATCGCTTGCCGGAACATCCTGTGTGACCTGGAGACCGTTCGCATGAAATTGCGCATACAGTTCGGACATGAAGATTGTAAGATTATCCTGGTCTTCTGGCTTTACCATTTCAAAGTCAATATTGATTCCCGCATACCCGTTGCTTTTCACCATCCTATACAGCTGGCGGACGAGCTGTGTACGCTTTGCGGGAGAGATAAGTATCGTATGTAGAAGTGCATCATTCCATTTTTCGCCTGTGAAGTTATTTATAAGAGGCATTACTTTCACATTGTTGATTTGCGCTATGTTTCGGATTTCCTTCTGGCTTTCATCCTGCAGCGTCATGTCACGATTCAGGTGATACCATTCGGGAATCAGAACGCTGAGGGAGCGAATGTTTTTTTTCAAAGATATTTTACTGTTTTCATCCCAGTTGACATAGAATCCGTATACTTCTCCCTGCCCTGTTTTTTCTAGAGGAGCCTGCTTTTTATGGCTGTTGAAACCGAATTGGGATGCCGAATTTACTTTCTCCTCCTGCTTTAGCTGTGCAATCAATGTACGCTCATTTATTTTTTCAACAATCGGGCTTATCAGGTGGATTTTATTTGCCCCGAGTGCAAGCTGCGGAAGAAGCGGATCAGAATTCAGGCTCGCGCCAAAGATATAGACGATAATAAGAGATGGGAAGAGGACAAGAAAAGAGAACCGTTTTAATAGGGCCCACCGCCGGCCGGAATCATCGTAAAAAACAAAACCATTCTTTGCTGCTGTCTCCCTGCCCGTTCGTTTGCCCCGGTGAAACCAAATGAACAGGGGGGAGAATAGGAATGATAGGAGAATCCCGGTGGCTACATTTCCCGCGGAATAAAACTGCATGTGAAAAATAGGGAAAATAAGAGAGAAGCTCGTTCCAATGAATAAAGCCGCTATATTCGAGCGAAGCAGCAGGAGCACGAGCAGGAAGCCTGTCCAGCGAATGCCAAAGGCAGGCAGCATTCCGAGGAATATACCTGCCGACCCCGCAGCTGCCATGTGATAGGGTGAGCGTATGGAAAATAAAGAGGAACAGAGCCTTCGTAAGAAACGGATGATCATTCGGAATCCTCCCGTATTAATATAAAAGATTAGTACCCTGCCGGTGCATTTTTAGAATAGTCGAGCGTATTCGCTGCAAACCAGGTGATTCCAATGCTTGGCTTTCCAGTTTCATCCGGTGCGTTATACTGAATATATTGTTGAGGAACAGACTGATTGTTTATGAAGATAACCGCCTTCTTTGGATCCTTCACATAGAAGGTAATTCCCCTCACATCGTTTAACTTTGCCGGGTGTGATCCGAGAGTTGGATCATTAATCGATGTAATGAAAATCTTTGTGTTGCCCCCTTCATTTGCCGAAGAATATTTCATATATTCCTGCGCAATGTTGTAGTGGAGAAGCCGGCTTGTGCGTGCAACGAGAATTTTCCCTGTGTCATAGTACTTTGCCAGCAGACGGAGGGATTTAATGTTGTTTCCGTAGAACGGGTAAGCGTGATTTCCGCCGCCGAAGTGCTGGGCTACAATCGAATACTGCTGCTTCCTTACAAGGTCGTCCAGGTGTTTAGGCGTTAGCTCCATGTAGATCGAAGCCGGACCCCATACCCACTGTTTCTTCCCGGAGTGATCCCGGTTGAACGTATAGCGGTGAAAGCCCCATACACGGTTTCCGTCGCGTAGAGTTATGGGGAAAATCATGCTATCCTGGCCGAATTTTTCCTCCCCTACGGAGTCCCATATGAAATGAACGCCGTTTTTTACATCCAAATCGGTATTGTAGAAGGGAGACTTTCTGTTATCACCTTCCTGGTAAGAAGAGAATCCGATAGACCTGTAGGATCCGAAGTTCTGACGGTTTGCCATATTTCCGTGGTTAATCCAGATCTCCGGACGGATGCCGTCTTCTTTCATGTGCTCCCAGGCGATTTTGGCAAGATTTCTTTTGCATAGCGCATCGTTTGGATTCGTACGCGAGAAGTCGCCAAATCCGTGCATGCTGTCAATCCAGCCGGCGTTCCAGTAGTGTTTAATTAATGTACTGTCCTTTTTTTTGTTCGTGTTGATTCCGTGAAAATAGGTCATCACTTCACTTGAGGTGTGCTTTTTGTTATCTACGTAGTAAGGATGGGAATCGTTTGTCGCCATGTACATCCAGAAGCTGTCCCCGACATCAAGCCCCAATCCTCTTCCGATTGGCGTCTGTTCTCTCGTATTGAGAAACCGGTGGTATTGGGCAAATTCGGCAGGCGTTGTTCCATCGATGTCGGAGGAAAAAGCAAGCATGGAGTGGTAGGGATATGGAAACTTACGCAGTTGCACTTCATGAGCCAGGGAAACTTTTGGAGCTGTATTAAAAAGAAGTAAAAAAATTGCACATAGGAGTGGAATAGCAGCTAACCCTGCTGTGATTATTTTTCTTCTCTGTTTTACCATTGTTGTACTCCCCCGTGTCACCTGAATCTTTCTGTATTTCTGTATAGGAGAAGTATAAGGAAAGAAAATAAAAAGCAAGTGTGAGAAATATTAGAGTTTCATGAGAATGGAATCACAGCGGATTTTTCTGTGCTAAGATAAAAAAGCAAGTATCGTGTGGGATGCCGGATTCGGAGAGCAAGCCAAGGAGGTTACGATGAAAAAAGTACTCATTATTGAAGATGAAGAAAACCTCGCCCGGTTTATTGAACTTGAACTCCAGTACGAGGGGTTTGCGGTCGAGGTCGCTCATGAGGGACGAACCGGGCTGGAAAAAGCGCTTCATCAGGAGTGGGATATTATTCTCCTCGATCTCATGCTGCCCGGTTTAAATGGAATTGAAATCTGCCGGCGTATCCGGAATGTAAAAGACACGCCGATTATCATGCTTACGGCGCGGACAAGCGTTCTTGATAGAGTGTCGGGTCTGGACAGCGGTGCTGATGATTACATTCCAAAACCCGTTGCCATTGAAGAACTGCTTGCGCGGATGCGGGCGCTGCTTCGCCGCCTTGAAAAGCAGGAAAGCAAAACGTCCCCGCCACTTCTCGCCCATAAAGGAATTGAAGTCAATACGGAGTCACAGGTAGTGAAGAGAAACGGAGAGACTGTTTCTTTAACGAAAAGGGAGTATGAGCTTCTGGTTGTTCTTATGCGCAATATCGATCGGGTGATGACGAGAGACATGCTGCTTGATGTTGTATGGGGGTATGAATCAGCAGTAGAGACGAACGTTGTTGATGTATATATCCGTTATCTTCGAAATAAGCTTGATATCCCGGGACAGGAAAGCTTGATCCAGACCGTGCGTGGGACAGGTTATGTTATTCGGAGATCCTAGGGGGAAATAGATGAAGAAACGTTTCGGTCCTTACTCTCTAACTTCCCGGCTGACGCTTTTGTTTACGGCAGGCATGGTTTTCTTTCTGCTCATCCTTAATTTGTTTGTGTATTGGGCGACGATGCAGCTCGTTTACCGGCACGAGCACCAGCTTCTTGAATCAAAGGTGAACGCCATAGCCATTGATATAACGGACAAGCTAACGATTCACCCGTCTTTAGGACATATGCACCTGCACCCGATGCTTACTAAATTTAAGAATGACTATCAAAGGCTCTCGCTCATTGGACCGGATGGCACTGAGATTGCGAGAGTAACCGGGGTGAAATGGCGGGAGGAAAGCGTGCGGGACTACGGGGAAATATTTGAACCGGATTCCTACATCGTTACGCGAAAAGAAGCTCTGGAGGCCTCCCAGGTGCTCGTGCTTCCGGGCCCTTACCCGGGAATGCAGATAAAAATCCTAGAGGATGCGGAGCCGCTCAATCATTTTATTAATATCCTCCTGCTCATTCTTGGGACAGCGTCTACCGGAGCTGTCATCATTTCCGGCTTTGGCGGTTATTTGCTTACGCGAATCGGAGTTCGGCCTCTTGATCGCCTGATTGTTGATATTCACCAGATGAGAGCTTCCCGTCTTTCTTCTCGGTTGCCGCTGCGCTCTACGGCAAAGGAGATTGGTACACTGACAAAGGCTTTCAACACGCTGCTCGACCAGATTGAAGAAGTCGTTTCCAAACAAAAGCAATTTATTGCAGATGCCTCGCACGAGTTAAAAACTCCGTTAACAATTATCGACGGGTATATTCGATTGCTTGAGAGATGGGGAAAGGATGAAGCCGAGGTAAGGGATGAGGCTCTTAAAGCTATGAGTCATGAATCGCACCGTCTTTTCCACCTTATTCATGATCTTCTCCTCCTAGCAGGATTGGATGAGGTCTCACCTGATACAGAAAAACTGGAAGTGCAGGATCTTACGCCGCTTCTGGAGGAAGTGAAGAAAGCATGGACATCCGCATTTCCTGCGCACCTCCAGCTTATTTTTAAGTGGGACGAACCGCTGGTTTTAGCGATGGATCGAGAGAAAATCCGCCGCCTCCTTGATATTTTCCTGGATAACGCCCGCAAGTATACGGATGAGGGGCAAGTATATGTACACGCCTATCAAGACGGACCGTTGATACATATTAAAGTAGAGGATACGGGAATTGGCATCGATGAAGAAGAACTCCCTCATATATTTGAACGGTTTTACCGGGTTGATAAGTCAAGAAACCGACAGTGGGGAGGAAGCGGACTGGGGCTTGCCATTGCAAAATCCATCGTAACCTCGCACGGTGGCGAGGTTACGATGCAGCATTCCAGTTTAGGGGGGACCGAGGTCCATATCGAACTGCCCTCTAAGCATTAACTTGTGGAGAAACCAGATAGGAGCGTTCTTATCCCAGCAAGGAGGTCCTCAATAACAAAGGGCCGCGGAATGAAGAGCTCTCCTTTGTTTTCCGTTCCACCAGCCGGGTTAAACCGTTTATTTCGCTCTGTAAGCATAATAATCGGTACAGTCGTTACCTCGCGAATCTGCCTGTACATTTCGTTTTCACGTACACCCGGAAACACAAGCCCAAGAAGGATAACATCCCATTCTTCCTCAATAGCGCTGGATAATCCGGCCTTCCCCTCATAAACGACGGTTACCTCAAACCCTTCATACTTTAATTCCAGTTCGATAAAACGGGCAAGCCGTTCCTCGTTTTCTATGATCAGCACTTTTTTCATGGTGCGTATCCTCCTGTTACCTGCGTACAACTTCCGAAGAGCGGATTATCCCGCGTCAACGAGTGCTCCGATCCCATCGGCTTCTGAAAACACAAGATCGATGAGCAGTCCATCGGGAACGAAGTTGTGATACTCAGATAAGTACAGCGCGATCGAATCAATGAGTTCCTGCTCATACAAGTGGCTGTGCTGCCAGCCCTTCTTTACCTCTGCAGAAAACCCGCGTGCCGGGTTAAATTGAAGGTCTACGTCAATATCCTGCGGAGAGCAGTGGTGCTGCCTGGCAGCAAATACACAGCATGAATCAATAACATCCTGTTCAGAGAAATAAAGTTTCACTTGTTTTCTTTCCTCCTTATACCGGCCTAGCGGAAAAAGAATCGGCGGGCTAATTTAAACAGTACCACGATAATGATAAGATCAATGATTAATCCCATGAATGAAAAACCTTGCGACATGCCTCCGTATCCCCCATAGCCGTAACCTCCGCCAAATGGGTGGAACATGCTGCCAAGCATACTGCCAATTAGAGCGCCGCCCCCAAAAGCTGCGGCATGAGACAGGAAGCCGCCGCCCTTGCCTGGAGTGGAATTGTTATAATTATGGTAAGATCCGTTTCTAACATTGGAGGAAGGTGAACGGTAGCCGGAATGGTAAGTAGAACCGTTTGAATAAGAACCATTTGATTGATAGCCGCCTGTGTGGCCGCTTCGAGTTATCGAACTCCCGCCGTAATGGCCGGTTGAATGTCCGCCGCTAAAACCTTTTGCAAAGGCGGGAATCGGTGCCAGCATTAGAATGCCTATGAGTAGAAATGTCATTATTCTTTTATACATAAACAATCATCCTTTCTAGCCTTTGTTTTTCATTATAGAAAATGACCATTAAAATTTAATGAAAAATAAAAGCATGAGGCAGGGGTTTTTCTCATTAAACTTTAATGTAGGAATAAATAATTGAAACCTTTTATGAACTCGTCCGTATAGAATAGGTGCAGCAAGATTTAAAGAGAGGGGTTTGGATATATCCATGAAAAAAATCTTTACGTTATTTTTAGCCGTAGCTGTTTTCTTCGGTGCTGGAGGCTTTCTTCATCCCGACGAGGTAAGTGCCAAGAAATCTTATCGTTCAGGAACAAAAAGCTACCAGCCAGCCGGTACCAGCCAGAATAAGAATTCCAGCTTCAATAATTCGGATGCCAGCAAGGTGAACAAGTCCACAAGCAGCCCGCTCTCCACAGCGAAGAAGAGCAGTGGCGGATTTATGAAGGGGCTTCTGTTCGGTGGATTGGCCGGCATGCTGCTCGGAGGGATGCTCGGCAACCTTGGTTCGTTCGGAGCTATTCTTGGTCTCCTGGTCAATGTTCTGTTTGTTTTTGCGGCGATTATGATTATTGTAAGGCTGTATCGTTTCTTTAAAAAGAAGCGAAACCTGAGGGAATCTGAGTCGTGGAGACGATAAAGCTGTCAGAACAGGATATTATTAACGCGGTTTGCCTTTATGTAGCGGAGAAGAGGCAGATTAGCCCGCACCTTGTAAGCGCAGAACTGCTCTGGGATGAGGACTATGGTTTCTCAGCAGAAGTGTACGAAGGGAAGCGCAAACAAATTTTAATTGAAGCGAACATTTTAGAGGCCATGCGCTTCTATCTATACAATCATCTTCATAAGCATGCGTACCCCGATCGGCTTGAGTTAGAATTGCGTGATGAGGAAGGCGTTTATGCCTATGCATTGTATAATAGGTAATAAAGAGAAAAAACACACCGTCCGGAATGGTGTGTTTTTTCATTATGAAAGAACATGGTTTTATATAAATAAGTACACATATTTTGGACAAGTGCACATCTAACATTATGAAAATTCGCTATAATGAGGAGAGGATGAAAGCACATAACGACAAGGAGCGACTACGAATATGAAAACCACTCTTCTATATGGAAAAGACGGGTTAACGATTGAAGTGCCGGATCGTGCAGTTATAATTGAGCCAAAACACCTGGATGGGCTGGCAGATGAAGAAAAAGCTGTCCGGGAAGCATTGCAAAATCCAATCGGTACGCCTCCGCTCAGGGAAATGGTAAAAAGCACGGATCGGGTTGCGATCGTCATTAGCGATATTACGCGGCCCACGCCGAATGAAAGCTTGTTCCTTGGTTACTTAATGAACTGTCCCACGTACCGCACGAGAATTTTGTCATTATTAACGGAACCGGAACGCACCGTGATCAGACGGAAGAAGAATTTGTTCAGATGCTTGGCCAGTGGGTTGTCGACCATATTAAAATTGTCAACAACCATTGCCACGATAAAGAAACCCTCGTCAATGTGGGAAGAAGCCGATTTGGCTGCGATGTATACCTGAATAAAGAGTATGTGGAGGCTGATTTTCGCATTGTAACAGGATTCATCGAGCCTCACTTTTTTGCCGGATTTTCCGGCGGACCGAAGGGGATCATGCCGGGGATTGCCGGCATTGAAACCATTCAAACCTTTCACAATGCCAGAATGATAGGAGACCCGCTGGCGACATGGGGTAACATGGTGGACAACCCGCTGCAGGATATGACCCGGGAAATTAACGGAATGTGCAAGCCTCACTTTATGCTGAACGTTACGTTAAACCGTAGCAAGGAAATTACCCGCGTTTTGGCAGGCGAATTGTATGAAGCCCATGATATAGGCTGCGCCTTCGCCAAAGAACATGCGATGATCCGGACGGATGACCGGTTTGATGTTGTTATTACATCCAACTCGGGGTATCCACTCGATCAAAATTTATATCAGGCGGTAAAAGGAATGAGTGCAGCCCACAAAATTGTGAAACAGGGCGGCACGATTATTTGCGCGGCTGAATGCTCTGATGGGCTGCCTAGCCACGGCAATTATGCGCGCATTCTCCAGATGCGAAAAAATCCGCATGAAATTCTGGAGATGATTAACAGTGAACAGTTTGAAATGTTTGACCAGTGGCAGGTCCAGAAACAGGCGGTTATCCAGGTATGGGCAGATGTATACGTATATTCTTCACTGTCTCCGGAAGAGGTAGAGAAAGCGATGTTTAAGTTAAGTACACAGCAAATATTGAAAAAACGCTGGAGGAGCTTGCAGGAAAGTACGGTGAGGACATGTCTGTTGCCGTATTGCCGCTCGGTCCGCTTACGATTCCATATGTAGAAGAGCCAGTTCATTCGGGGAGATGAAAAAATTGACTACAATTGTGATTGCACCTGATTCTTTTAAAGGAAGTTTGTCCGCAATGAAAGTAGGAACAACAATCCGGAAGGCGTTCCTATCAGAGATGGAGAATGTCCGTATTGAGGTCATTCCGATGGCTGACGGGGGAGAGGGAACATTGGATACACTTGTGTATGCTACCGGGGGACAAGTGACTGAACTTGAAGCAACCGGACCGCTCGGGGAGAGAGTGCTAACCGCATACGGCGTAACCGGAGACGGCAAAACTGCTGTCATCGAGATGGCGAGCGTGGCGGGGCTGCCTATGATTTCGAATGAAAAGCGAAATCCCATGCTGACGACGACATACGGAGTGGGCGAAATTTTACGCCATGCGCTTGATAGGGGATACCGGAGCTTTATTATTGGCCTTGGGGGGAGCGCGACGAATGACGGCGGCTGCGGAATGCTTCAGGCTCTGGGAGCAGTCTTCTTCGATAAAGATGGCCGCCCGGTTGAATCGAATGGCGGGGCGATTGCGGCGATTGAATCCGTTGATTTTACAGGGCTGGATGCGAGGGTGCAGGAGTGCACCATCCGGGTGGCGAGCGATGTGGAAAATCCGCTCTGCGGACCTAACGGAGCTTCCTATGTATTTGGTCCACAGAAGGGAGCTGCCCCTGACCAGGTAGAACAGCTGGATCAGGCCCTGGCCGCTTACGCAAACCGGGTTGAACAGGCGCTGGGCAAATCCTTTCAGTTTGTACCGGGTGCCGGAGCGGCGGGAGGGCTGGGGTTTGCCTTGCTCGCCGTGGGAGCCCAAATTGAATCGGGAGCGAACATCGTGGCGGAAGCAACGGGTCTCGAACAGCGAATTCAGCATGCGGACTGGGTCATTACCGGAGAAGGACGGAGTGATTTTCAAACTCTGTTTGGCAAGGTTCCTTCCTATGTAGCGAAGATGGCGCAGCAGTATAACGTGAGGACCGTGTTGCTTTCAGGAGGTTTGGGGCAGGGCATTGAGCAATTATATGATTATTTTGTGAGCTGCCACTCGATTGTGCGCGGGCCGGCCACCTTAGAGGATTGCATGCAGAACGCGGAAACGTATTTGTTTGAAAGCGCAAGGGATATTGCAAGGCTTATTAACAGTGCGTCTGCTCTATCACCCCGGTAACAAAAAAGATCCTTCCAAAAAACGGAGGGATCTTTTTGGTATTTACCCTCTTTTCTGCCAGGAAATTCTGTGCTCGATGGTAATCAGGATAATATCCTTTGCCTATTGGGAAACTAAAAGGGTGTGGTTTATAAAATCCGATTCTGTACACGCGTAAAGGAGAAGGGCATATGGCAAAGGAAAAGAAAACAGAGAAGGTTAACAGGGAAGTGCAAATTCTTGGAACCCATGAGAAGGCATTAACGAACGTCTTTGAAACACATACGACATCCCAGCCCCAAATCATTGAAGAAGCGAAAAGCGCTCCCGGACGTTACGATAATAGAGAAGGCAAGTACGAATAGATAGGAAAAGCCGATTGGTACGCTGCAGCAGCATATCAATCGGCTTTCTTACGTTTCAGGCACACAGCATTCCACTCATGCTTTATAATGGAATGAACAGAAGAACATTACAAAATAAGGTGTGAGAGTATGCCTGATGCTATGTCTTATGAACAATGTCTCGATTATTTAACACAATTTAACACGAGGGTGACCGATCGGAGAAACGGAGCCCACCTCAAGACAATGAGAGAGCTTCTGGCTTTATTCGGGTTAGATACGGCGGGTTATCAGATTATCCAGATTACAGGCTCGTGTGGAAAAGGGTCCACGGCCCATTTTCTTTCTTCCATGCTTGCCGCTCACGGAATTCACCATGGATTGTTTACCGGTCCTCATCTCGATACGTATGAAGAGCGGTTCGCATACAATGGGGAAACAATTCCGGCTTCTCTTTTCATTTCCTTTATTGAAGAAATTAAAGCAAGACTTGAGACGGAGTATGATGCAGAGAAGAGCGTAGGCCACATGCACGTGATGGTGTTAATTGCCCTCATGTTCTTTCAGAAAAAAGGCGCAGGGCTTCTTGTTTTTGAAAACGGAGTAGGAGGGGAAAGCGACCCCTCTAATGTTTTTGACCCTTTTATTTCCGTTATAACCGAAATCACGATCGATCATTCCCATTTGCTTGGAAACACCATTCGTGAAATCGTGCGGAATAAGGCGGCCATTATTAAGAAATCGACAGCCTATGCGGTGTGCGGCATGACTGAACCTCAAGCGAGGATTGAGTTGCAGCATGCTGAAAATGAACGAATCTCTACCCGATTTTTATATTGGAACAGAGAATACGAAAGCACGATCCGTGAGGTAACAAAAGCAGGGAGCCGGTTTGATTATAAGGGCTTTTCGCTTTCGCTGGATGGGGTAAAAATAAACATGCCCGGCCGCCACCAGGTACAGAACGCTTCCACAGCATTGTGTGTTATGGAAATTCTGCGCCGGGAAGGGTTCGGGGTGGAAGAGGAAGCGGTACGAAAAGGCCTTTCCTCGATGAGATTCTCGGGACGGATGGAGTGGCGGGAAGTGGGAGGAAGGAAAATCCTGCTCGATGGTGCCCACAATCCGCTCCAGCTCCAGGCACTTGCGAACTATGTGAAAGAGTCAGGTATTGAGAGGAAACGGATCCTTGTTTCTTTTACTTCCAACAGGGACATGGAGGAAACTGCCCGTCTTCTGGCGGAGATGAATGCCCCCTTCTACGCCGCACCGTCCCCTTTTAAGGAACGAAGGGTGGGCAGGGAGGATGTGGAGCGAAACTTTCACAAGTATGGGGTCGGCTGTACTTACTGCGATACAGTGGAAGAAGCTTTCAGGCAGGCAATGTCCGGCTTACAAGAAGACGAGGTGCTTATTGTAACTGGCTCGCTCTATCTCGTTGGCTTTCTAAACAGCGGAAGGATGGAGGCCCTTTATGAGATATAATACGATGCAGGAAGCGGAGGATTTTATTTATGCCTCCTATTTACGGGCTGTGAACTATATCCCGAAGGCGGATGACTCCATCACCCGGAGACCAGCGCTGACACGCGAACTTCTGGATCGAATGGGTGAGCCTGATAAAGGAATGAAGATTATCCTCGTAACCGGGAGTAAAGGAAAGGGCTCCACCTCCAGATTTATCTCTAGCATTTTAAGCCATTGCGGGTATAAGACCGGGCTTTTTACTTCACCGCACCTTGTACATTTCAATGAAAGAATACGCATTGATGGAAAAGCGATTTCAGACAGCGATTTTGTCCGAATCTGCAGCGAAGTTTCGCCTTTTGCCGGTGAAATTGAGCAGAGGCTATCAAGGGAGGAGTACCAGGGGCCGGTAGGAATCACGCTTGCTGTGGCTCTGAAATATTACCGGGAGCGAGGGGTGGATTATGCGGTTGTTGAGACGGGCAGAGGAGGCTGCTATGACGATACAAATGTTCTCGCTAATGAGTGGGCGGTTATCGGATCGGTGTTTGAGGAGCATATACCGTATCTCGGCTCCTCTCTCCGGGACATTGTGCGCCATAAAACAGGGATCGTGAAAGAGGGCACGCAGGCTGTTATTGTGAATAAACAGAGCGGAGATGCGATGGCGTACATAGAGGGCATGCTGGCTGGCGGGAGTGGGGACGTATATTATTATGGCAGGCAGTTTCGCTCGTCTAATATAAGGCTCAGTAGAAGCGGTACACATTTTGATCTGCATACAGACCTGGCCGGCTACCCGGATCTACGCATTCCGCTGCTGGGCGCCTTTCAGGCTGATAACGTGGCAGCTGCGGTCAAAGCATGCGAATGTATCACAGGGAAGCCGCTTGCTCACGCCATAGTAAAAGAAGCGCTCCAAGGGGTACAGTGGCCGGGGCGGTGTGAAATCATCGACGAAAATCCAACGGTCGTATTGGATGGAACAATTAATGCGGCGTCTGCTGGGTATGTAAAGGAAGTTGTCGAATCAATAGGAGCGAGGAAGATTGCCTCAATTATTGCTGTGCCGGAGGATAAGGACTACGAAGGCGTGATGAGGGCAGCGGGTGCTTTCTCGGACAGGCTGATTGTTACCAAACCTGATTCTTCACATAAAGCGTTTCCGGCGAATGCCCTGGAAACAGCGAGGCGGTTCAATAAAAAAAGCAAAGAGACAGGCACGCTGGCTGAAGCTGTTGAACTGGCAAAAGCAGACAGTGGGGTTGATTTAATTCTTATTCTCGGCACACAGACATTCATCGGCAGCGCCAAGCGGCTGTGGGACCAATCGCTGCTTGATCTCGGAAAGTAGCGGGAGCACAGGTGCACTGTACTCCCATTGTATTTAATGGAAAACGACGGTTTTGTTGTTATACGTAAGAATTTTATCCTCCAGATGCCATGCGACCGCACGCGCCAGGGCAATCCGCTCTACATGACGCCCGATACGCTTCAGATCGTCCGCGTTATCCCTGTGATTTACACGCTGTACATCCTGTTCGATAATCGGACCTTCATCAAGAGACTCCGTTACGTAGTGAGCCGTCGCTCCAATGAGCTTGACACCTCTCTCGTAAGCCCGGGCATATGGGTTTGAGCCGATGAAGGCAGGGAGAAAGGAATGGTGGATATTAATAATGCGGTTCGGATAGGCTGTTACAAAGCTTGATGAAAGGATTTGCATGTAACGTGCCAGTACAATGACATCAATATCGTAATGTGCCAGCAGTTCCAACTGCTGTTTTTCAACGTTTGTTTTCGTTTCCTTCGTTACAGGAAGGTGGTAAAAAGGAATGCCGTGTGATTCTACAGCTGCTTTGCTATCCGGGTGATTGCTAATGACCAGTGCAATGTCCGCGTATAGTGCATCCGCCTGCCACTGCCAGAGCAGTTCCATGAGGCAGTGATCTTCTTTCGATACGAATATGGCCAGCCGTTTCGGTTTTTCGGCTGTACGGATTTCCCATTTCATTTCGAATGGTTCCACCGCGTCCGCAAAGTCCAGCTTTATTTTGTCCAGCTGTTCATGCAGTCCGGGAAGGTCGAATTCGATCCGCATAAATAGCTGGCCGCCCTCCGGGTCCGTCGTATATTGATCAGACTGCACGATATTTGCTCCCTTTTCATAAAGAAACTGGGAAACGGCCGCCACGACACCCGGTTTGTCGGGACAGGACAAAAGAATGCGTGCCCTGTTTTTCCATTTTGTTTTGCCTGCTTTTTTTTGTGTAAGTACCTGCTCCACTGTGCTCCTACCTCCATTTGTTTAAAAAATAAAAAAAGACCATGCGCCTGCACATGGTCAGAGAATATCGAATGGAAATAACAGCAAAAAACCCACCCGAATCCCCTGTCCTTTTACCTGAGAGATTATCTGCCGGATCATAAGTAAGGTCCTGGCGGATTTGCTCCTTCGGTGTCTGTTCGCAACAGAACTCTCCAGAGGTATGTCCGGATGCAGTACCGCCTCTCCTGCCGAGAGACACCTGAGAGTTTCAATGCATTCCCCGGTGAGAGAAAGCATTTTGCTCCTTCGGCTCTTCGCTATGCGAAGATTCTCCTGCAACCATCATCCATCCTGTTTTAAATTATTTATGATTATAATGAGTTATTTATCCGGCGTCAATCCTTTAGTAAAGGATAACAATGAAAAAACCGAAAATATTAAAGAAGGACTAGCAATTATAGGAATTATCAGATAGAATTTAGAATACTTTCTAAATAGAGGCACAGACTATGGGGAGGAAGGGAACAACGATGATTAACAACGAGATGCATCTTTCACAGTTATACCATGCATTAAACAAAAAATTCGGGAAACGGGTTACGATGGTGTATCAATCCTTCAAAAACAGCTATAATGTTAAGCAGAATGCTGTATTTTTGACGGATGGACAACAGACTAACGTTCCGGATACAGACGAGATTGCCATTATGAATATGACGTATGTCATTGTGACGAACGATTCGAAGCAGGGGATATTCAGCCTGGAAAATACATACCAGGTGATTTATACTGTCGATTCGGATGGGGTGAAGGAAATTATCAGGCTTCTCACCGAACTGCTGGATAAAAACCCGGACGAGCCCGAAGAAGAGGCGATCCGGTTTGAGATAGATTATTACCTCACGGTTCTTCATAATGCGCTGAACAAAGATGACGAGGATGCAGCAGCCGAGAGCAAAGAAAAGCTTGCCCAGCTATGGCAACAGCTTTTAGAATGGGAAATGCTATAAGGAGGAAAGTATGGGCAACAAAAACAGCGAGATGATGCGGAAATTTATTGAGGAGAAGAAGAAGAAAAACGCCTCGCAAGGCGGAAAGAACAGGCCGGAGAAGACGCTGGGCAGCTCAAGGAGCGCGCCAAAGCAGTATAAGAAGGGCGGACTATTTGATTAGAAAGGAAGGGAAGGTACCGGCGACTGTACCTTCCCTTCTACCGTTATGCCTTACGCAAACTTCCGAGCTCTGTTACAATCGCTTCCATTTCACTGATGCTAAAGGAGCTTTTCTTTATCACCATCTCATAGATATCCCGTAAATCTTCATATTTTTCCTCATCAAAGTGGGTGGATTTGATGGCGGCCATATTGGCCATGCGCAATTTGTTTTTAATCTCCTCAACCATAAATTCTACGTTTTCCGGAGTTTTGTTCGATAAGTCCATGGAATCCATCCTTTCGGTATGCAGCATAAAATAATTGTACCATGCCGCAAAATAAAAAGAACAGCTATCCTCGTTGATAACTGTTCCGCTCTACATGCATTCCTTGAAAAAGGATGAAGAATGATCCGCTGCATTTGTCATTTTGATATATTCATTTATATAAAAATCCAAATGCCGGCTAACCTTGCATACGTCGGGATGGGTCAAGCTTTTGCCCCGGGCAGTCTCGATCATTTCCTTCCGCAGCTCTTCAATTTTATTAATAATGTGTTCCATTTAGCCTGTCCCCTTTAAAAGTGAATCAGCATATAAAATAAATGTACACTCTATTATACAGCCTTCCTGCAAAGTTTACACAGGAAAAAGTGCCATTTAATAATGATTAATAATTTAGACTCTTCCAATAGAGTAAAGTTATCTGGGACGGGATGGAATTTGTTTTCTCTTTTCTTTCCCGCATATATAATAAAAGTGCAGCAGTGAATAATAAAGAAAGTAAACCGAGGAGGAGAATAGATGCAGGATAGATTACGGAATAACCATGAAATCGACTTTACACTGCACGGTGATGATATGCAGTTTGTTGAAATCGAACTGGATCCACAGGAAAGCGTTATTGCTGAAGCCGGTGCGATGATGATGATGGAAAGCGGCATTCAGATGGAGACGATTTTCGGCGATGGATCGGAAGCGAAATCGACCGGGCTCTTTGGCAAACTTCTCGGTGCAGGGAAGCGTCTGATCACTGGTGAGAGCTTGTTTATGACTGTATTTACGAATGCGGGAGCAGGCAAACAGCATGTGTCTTTCGCGGCGCCCTACCCGGGGAAGATTATTCCGATGGATTTAAGCATGCACGGCGGAAAAATGATTTGCCAGAAAGACGCGTTCCTCTGTGCGGCAAAAGGTGTTTCGGTTGGCATTGATTTTCAGCGTAAACTTGGTACCGGGTTTTTTGGGGGTGAAGGCTTCATTATGCAGAAGCTGGAGGGAGACGGACTTGCGTTTATCCATGCCGGCGGAACGATTTATGAAAGACAATTAAGGGCTGGAGAAACATTGAAGGTGGATACTGGCTGTCTTGTAGCCATGACGAAAGAAGTGGACTATGATATTCAATTCGTCGGTGGAATTAAGACCGCGTTTTTTGGCGGGGAAGGCCTATTCTTTGCCACGCTAACAGGCCCGGGAACGGTGTGGGTCCAATCGCTGCCGTTCAGCCGTCTGGCAGACCGGATTTTTGCGGCCGCACCGCAGCGGGGTGGAAGCAAGGAAGAGGGCAGTATTCTCGGCAATCTGGGTAACTTTTTTGACGGGGATAACTCTTAAACGATGGATAAATACTCAATCACATCGAATGACTTTGCACAATTGTACCGAGACGGACAACTGGATGAAGCTTACATAATGGACGTGCGCGAACCCTATGAGTGGGAAATGTACCACCTGGAAAAAGCGCGCCTTCTCCCTATGAACTCGGTTCCTGAGCATCTGGATCAGCTGGATAAAGACCAGACAGTATACGTGGTGTGCGCGCATGGGGTACGGAGCTGGCATGTTACGAACTATTTATTGCGTAATGGTTTTGACAAGGTAGTGAATGTGGAGGGTGGCATGGCGGAGGTTGCACTCCATTTAAATCTATAAGGGATACTAAAGAAGGGAAAGCACCCGGTCGGACTTTCCCTTTAGATCTTTTTTCTATGACAGTTCATGTCCGACAAAATATTTCATCGCATCCCGGAGAAATTCGGCTAATTGCGGGTGGAAAGAATCGTACATTTTCCGGAAATCTTCATGGTCTACATATAAATCTCCCAGCCCGGCATAGATTTCTTTGGTCGGGGTATAGAATTTATTCACCCATTCATAGTGCCTTCTAATAAGCCGCTGTACCTCCGGGCTTTCAGCAGTTAAGCCTTGATTTATTGCAGCTGCAAGCTCCATGTGAATTTCATCGACGGCCTCTTTATTCTCCTTATAATCTTTTCTCTCCCAATTTTTCGTGTTCTCATTGCTTTCTTCAATTAACTCTTCCGCCTGTTTTCCGTAGCGTTCCTTCAGTTCCTCCACATACTTTTCCTGTTGTTTCTTGTCAAATCCGTAGTATATTTCTTCGTTTTTCATTTCGATTTCTCCTTTCAAATGTGTAAGGGTCTTTATAACGGTTTCTATCAATTTGTTTATGCGTTCTGCCCTTTGCTCAAGAAGGCGTTTATGTGAGTTAAGAGCGTCTATTTGGTCGAATGTACTGCTTTTGAGGATCGCCTGTATATCGTCCAGACGAAAATCCAACTCGCGAAAAAATAAAATTTGCTGCAGCTGTAAGAGCTGGTCCTCTTCATAATAACGGTACCCATTGTCTCCAAGAAAGGCGGGGTTTAGCAAGCCGATCTCATCATAGTAATGAAGCGTTCGAACGCTGACACCCGATAGCTGTGCCAGTTCTTTTACCGTATACGCCATTTCGCATCACCTCCTGTAACTACTGTAAGGCATCACGTTACGTTAGGGTCAATCCTCTTTCTAAAAATAGAATAAAAAAAAGGAAGGCACTGATTGTGTGTGCCTTCCTTTCCTATATTAACGTAAAACAAAGAACCAGAAAATCGCCGCCACTACGAAGCGGTAGTAGGCAAACGGAGTAAGATTGATTTTCTTTAATATTCTAAGGAATGTCACGACAGCCAGCATCGCAACAATGAAAGCTGTGAAAAAGCCGGTGGCAAAAAAGCCGATATCGTTCACAGACAAATAAGGAAGACTCTTAACCAGATCAAGCCCTGTGGCAGCAACCATAATCGGAACTGCAACAATAAACGTAAACTCCGCTGCCGCCTTAAGGCTTGTTCCTACGAGCAATCCGCCTGCTATCGTAGCGCCTGAACGGGAGAAACCCGGCCAGAGGGCGAGACATTGAAACAGCCCGATGCTGAATGCCTGCTTATACGTAATATCGTCCACCGTTTCCGCCCGCACAGGGACGCGGCTTTTTTCTGCTACAATCATGAAAATCCCGCCGACAACAAGGCTGATGAGTACGGTATAAGGAGAAAAGAGCTTTTCTTTAATAAAGCTATGAAGAAGAAGTCCAAGAATGACCGCTGGCAGCATCGCCAGAATAACGTGCAAAAGATTCAAGCGCGGTGCCATTGTTTTTTCTCTTCTCCAGCCTAATAAATTAAGGAATCGGCGCCAATAAAGAACGGCCACTGCCATAATCGATCCAAGCTGGATAAAAATTTCAAAAGTAGCTGCTTTTTCGCCTTCAAAATGCAGCAGATGTCCGGCTAATATGAGGTGGCCGGTTGAAGAAATCGGCAAAAATTCTGCCAATCCTTCTACAATCCCCAGAATGATGGCAATGATAAGTACACTCATACAAATCCTCCAAGCTTTAAGTTAATTAAACCAACAAAGACTAGTATAGTACTGTTGAAAAGAACTGACCACCTCTTTACAAAAAATACACACATGGAAACAAAAAGAAATAAGCCCCCTGGGAACTTATTTCTTTTTACTGTCTATATTTTTCTGTGTCTTATAGCGCTGGGTCGAGGAAGCGATCGAGAATACCCGCCAGCTCATCCGGCTTCTCCAGCATGCTCATGTGGCCGGCGTTTTCAATCGTTTCAGAGAGAACAAGCTGTTGTTCAGCGGAGAATACTTTATCTGGAGGGATAACCCCGTCATCTGAACCGGCAACGAGGAGAACCGCCTTATTGGTGCTGGCGATAACCTGTGTTCTGTCAGGCCGCTCCATCATTCCCCGCAGGGTATTTATCGCACCCCTGGGATCAGTCGCCAGAGCGATGGCTTTTGTCTTTTCTACTGCAGGGCCGAGGTTATTGATGTTCTGGCTGGAAAAAAGCTTAGGAACCAAATTGTCGGCAAACGGTTCTATGCCCTCGGTTTCCAGTGTTTCTATCCCCTTCATTCGCCCTTCTTTTGCTTTCGCATCATCCGGAAGGCCAGTGGAATGAATAAGACCGAACCCGGTCAGCATGTCTGAGTACTTCTCCGCAAAAGCAAGCGTAACATAACCGCCGAGGGAGTGACCAAGAAGTTTCACTTCAGAAACATCTAACGAAGCTAAGAGATTTTTAATGTCTTCGGCCATCTGCTCCATGGAGTACGTTCCTTCAGGTACAGCTGTTTTGCCATGGCCGCGTAGATCAGGAACAATGACGCGATATTTGCTCTCCAGCTTCGGAATGATTTCATCCCAGTAGGCGGAACTGCCGCAAAATCCGTGCAGGAGGACGACGGGGTCTCCCTGTCCGCGATCCTCATAGGCCATTTCAATCCCATTCACGTTCATTCTCTTCATCAATATCCCAGCCTTTCTCTTAATAATGTTCGTACATCATTCTTTGCTGCGGCGTAATTGAAGAAACGTACCTGTTGATGTAGAAACAAGCTCTCCCTTGTCGTTATGAATATCGCAGGCCATCTGCCAAATATCCTGCGCCTGGTTTAATACGCGCGTTGTAGCAGTAAGCTTCTTACCTGTACCGGCTTTATGGTAATTGATATTCATATCCAGCGTTACAAACTTGTCTTTTCCGGAAATCCGCAGCTCAAGCATCCAGCCCATTGCCATATCGGCTAGCGTTGCGGTGATGCCGCCATACACAATGCGGTATGGATTTAACACTTCGCGGGTAATGGGCATGGAGCAGACAAAAATGTCAGGATTGTCACTCGTTTCTTCAATAACACCGAGAAAATTTCCGAGGAAGGGATATTTATTTTCTTTCATATTTGTAAGGGCGCTAAGCGTTCTTTCCATGATTTTTACATCTCGTTCGGATAGTTGCCCAATCGCCTGCATCAGTTCCTGGTTCGTCATTTTCTTCTCCTGTCTGGTATCATGGTGTATTATGTCCCTTCCTCCATATGATCCATACCCAATATGAGGATATTACGAACATGATCATCGGCCAGGGAATAAAAAACGGTCGTTCCGATTTTGCGTGTTTTGGTTAAGCCGAGCATTTTCATTAGGCGCAGGTGGTGAGAGGCATTGGCGACGGAAATACCGACAACCTCAGAAATGTCATGCACACATAGTTCCTCGTGGCAAGTCAGGGCATAGCCGATTTTTACCCGGTT
Organism: Aneurinibacillus tyrosinisolvens; assembly: GCF_001015055.1. GTDB lineage: Bacteria > Bacillota > Bacilli > Aneurinibacillales > Aneurinibacillaceae > Aneurinibacillus_A > Aneurinibacillus_A tyrosinisolvens. The sequence continues at coordinate 106,089 of NZ_BBWZ01000009.1, forward strand.
TGCCTCGGACAGGCCTTTAAACCATCCCGCCAGCTGCCGGGCCGGCTTATCCGCGATAAGATGGTGCAGTTCATCCAGCCTGCCGGGAGCAAGCTCCTGGCAGCCCTCAGTGCTGGTGGACTTTTTCGTCACAAACATTCCCCTCCTCGCACATTTGCTGATCCTCGACTTGTATCGTTGTGTGGGTAATATGGAAGTCTTCCTTAAACATCCGGTTGGCTGCCCGCAGTACATCCCCGGTGTTATCAAGGGTGTTGATAACAATATGGCAGCTCAGCGATGGAAAGCCGGAAGTTACCGTCCATACGTGAAGGTCGTGGATGTCTTCCACCCCTTGTAAAGAAAGAATTCCCTGCCTTAGTTCCTCAAGATCGATTCCTATCGGCACTCCTTCCATCAGCACATTTACCGAATCCCGAATGACGCGCCACCCGGAAAAAAGCACAAGAATGGCCACAATAATACTTGCGATTGGATCCGCGAGATTCCAGCCAAACGCCCAGATGAGGATAGCAGCGACGATCGCGCCGACTGAACCCAGCATGTCGCCAAGCACATGGAGAAATGCGCTCCGTACGTTGAGATTGTCAGACGTATCCCCGCGCATTAAAATCCAGGCTACCACAATGTTGACCAGAAGCCCAAGAATAGCGATAAACATCATGCTTTTGCTTGCAACGCTCGGCGGCGCCGAAAAGCGGTGGTACGCCTCTACAAAGATGTAAATGGAAATGACCGATAGGGCAACACCATTAAAAAGTGCGGCCAGTATTTCCGTTCGTTTATAGCCATATGTTTTCGTTGCAGTGGCAGGTTTGTCAGCAAGCCACATGGCGAGAACGCTTAGAAAAAGGGAAGCAGAGTCACTCAGCATATGTCCCGCGTCGGACAGCAGGGCCAGGCTGTTCGTCCAAATTCCTCCGATAAACTCTACAATCATAAAAGCGGTAATTAATAAAAAAAGCAAAAAATAGCGAATTCCGATTTGCATGATCGGAGTGGCTATGCCCGTGTGAGTGGCCATGCCCGTGATGGTGATGGTGATCGCCCATAATAAACCCTCCCGTTTTCTTCCTGTTTATCTGCCCTCATTGTATAGTTTCTATGAAGTGAATTCAAGTAAACGTTTGAATAGTAAGGATGATTCTCTTTCTCACTTCTCAGGCAAAAGAAAAAACCTTCCGCATAGCAGAAGGTTTACAGGGTTCCGTTTTTACGCCGCTTGCCCTTTAGCATGAAACCAAAGCCCACGAGCAGGATGGCGGCCAGCAAAAAGATAACGGCAAACAGAGCGCTTCTCTCCGCAATGGAAACGCCGACAGCGAGTAAGCAAAGAACGGAGAAAATAGCGATAAGAAGAGACTGTATTTTATGGGTTGTCATTCGTTTCACCTCATTATGTATTATACTATATACATACGTAATGAAAAACCAAAGGAAAGTCAGGCTGGTTTTGCAATTCTTCTTAGCTTTTTACCGATTTCTTCGGTGACTTTCTCAACGGCAATATGATCCGATTCGTCGATATGGATCGATGGCCGGCCCATCACGAGTATTTTGCCGAGCAGGTGTCCCTCCACTTTAATGGGAACCTGAAGAATGGATTTTCGGGCAAGGGAAAAGGGGCCCGTATCATTCGACGAGGCCTTAAGTTTTAAAGTGGATCCCTCCAGTATGTATAAGCCAATCCAATCAAAATGTGAGACACGTCTAAAATTATAGACAAGGCGATTATATATATATTCCATATCATCCGTGCGATGAATGAGGGCCAGTGTCTCCAGTGAAGCGATCTCTGTCGAAATCGACATATGAAATTCCTCCCGGTGCATTGTTCATCCATACCATTGTATCAAATTTATTTTAAGATTGATTGTAGTAAGTTTAGGAAACAAGCCTACACTAAGGGTAGATATGAAAAGCTATTCATTATTCGTTTGAAATAGCGGCAAATCAGGGGGCTTCATACATGAATAAGAAAAATCATCCAAATCGGAACCAGGCCAAAGTGAAACGGTACACGGTGAAAGAACCGGCGGAATTGCTGCCTTTTTTACTGAAAAGTATATCGAACCTCAGCCGCAACGCCGTTAAATCGTTATTAACCCGCAGACAAGTATCGGTAAACGATCGGGTCGTGACTGCACACAATTTTTTGCTGCAGCCCGGACAAACCGTTTCCATTGGAAACAATAGAGCTTCAGAAGAAACTTCAATGGTCGGACTTGCCATTTTGCATGAAGATGAAGACATCATTGTAATCCGGAAGGAAGCCGGATTGCTCTCGATTGCTTCTTCCCAGGAGAATGAGTTAACAGCCTACCGGCAGCTTATGGCGCACGTCCGCACCCAAAATCCAAAAAGCCGGATTTTTGTCGTACACCGGCTGGACCGCGATACGTCCGGAGTTATGATGTTTGCCAAAAGCAAGGATGTCCAGCAAAAGCTGCAAAATTCATGGCAGGACATTGTACGGGAACGTACGTACATTGCCCTGGTTGAAGGGGTGGTAAAGAAACCGGAAGGCACGATTTCGTCGTGGTTGAAAGAAAGTAAGACTCTAAAAATGTATTCCAGTCCTTATCCTAATGACGGACAACACGCCGTGACACACTACAAGGTTATTCAAGCAAGCCAGGGTTTTTCCTTGCTGGAGGTCCATCTTGAAACAGGGCGGAAAAATCAAATTCGTGTCCATATGCAGGATATAGGACATCCGGTTGTGGGCGATAAGAAATACGGTGCAAAAACAAAGGCAATTGGCCGTCTCGGACTCCATGCCCGTGTTTTAGCTTTTTTGCATCCTGCGACGGGCGAACTGCTGCGTTTTGAGACGGATATTCCCCGGGCATTTCTAGGCCCTCTTCGGGGTGCGAAATAAGTTATTTTTCATTTAGTTTAGGCAATCGAAAGATTTTGTAGAAATAATAAAACATCAAATACAGGATTACATTTGCGAAATATGAATACCCATAATTCCACCATCTTTCATGTGTCATATGGTTTGTAATTACGTGAAGCCATTCGATTATAAGCCCTGTGTTTGCAAAGATAAACAGGTGAAGGGATATACGCCAAAAAGTATGTTGTTTAGGTAACGATTGAATGAACAAATATGTAACAACAAAATAGATACCCCAGTCATCTCCCAGCAAAGGCAGTAAGGGTTGCTTTGAAGGATAAGTCCATAGAGGATGATGATGGATAATATTATCTGTTGTAGCACCTAAAAAACCTGCAAAAAAGCATACAGGGACTATCTCCCTCCACCGCTCCTTATCAGCAATCAATAACCATATGAACCAGGCAATCAAATCCCGAAGCATAAAAAACATATTCATTTCCCCTGACTACACCATTATCTATAAGTAAATATATTGTAGTAGTTAAATTAATTTCCATCTGTTGTAGTTCCTATCTATATCCTATTTATTGGTTTTTTACACCAATTCAAATCCATTTTTTGGTCATTAGAACCAATTTTTCCTTTGAGATGCAGTTTTTCCGCTATTAATATAAAAAACCCCTCGTAGGAGGGGCTCAGGCTGTCGGGGCTTCCCGGCAGCTTATTACATATGTTTCTATAGGGAAAAGGATTTAACTAAAGCTAACCCATATGAGGAGCGCAGAAGCCAGGAGAAGAATAAACTTCGACTATAAAACATCAGAATTCAAAGTTTTTAGCGACTGCAAAATAAAGGGGCGAACACAGGCAGCAATAATAATTCCACCTCCTACCATGCAGGTTAAAAGGATTCTCTCGAAGCCAAGCAGCCAGGTTTCCATCATCAACACTCCTAACTTATGTAATAATATCTAACTTAGTTAGTTTTTTAAAATTGCCCCATACTCTGTTTTACAAAAGGCAGAGGATGGGGTGGCTACATGCTCCACAGAACTAAAAAGTTAGCCAGTGTTTTGTGAAGCAAACGCTCAAACCGGGAAGTATCGCCGGCAATTCGATGAGCTGCTGAAAGAGAAATCAACCCGTGTAATGATGACCAGACGATATCTACCTCATCATCAATATTTATTTCTTCCCAGCTTTTATATACAAAGAGATCCTTAACCACACTTCGCATAAAAGCGAACGTTTCTTTTGCAGAAGCTGGAGTTTTGTCGGTACCAAATTTTATAGTGCCCAGTCCGTGCATTACTTCGTATAATTCCTTACTTTCCTGTACGAACTCCAGGTATGCCTTTCCAAGTGACATAAAACCGGATTCTGGGTTATCAGCTTTAAGATAAGCATGGCGCAACTTTTCAAGTAACTGGCGGAATCCTTCGGATACAAGCTCATGCATCATTTCTTCTTTATTGGAGAAATGTTCATAAATTGTCGGGGGACTGTATTCAATTTCATTTGCGATTTTACGAATAGTCACTGACTGCCAGCCTTCCTGTGCGGAAATCCTGCGCGCAGCCAGGAGAATCTCATCTTTTAAAGCGGCTTTTTGACGCTTCCTCCGTTCATTTACCCCATGTTATCACCTCTTTATTTAACTTTAGTAAAATTATCTAACTTAGTTAGGTGAAAGTCAATGAAAATTTTGGGTGGAGAACATTAAAAAGCCCCACCTGTTCCCGGCAGGAGGGGCTTCGGCAGAGATTAAAATGAATCTCCATAAATACTTTCCGCAGTTCATCGTTAAACCCCGGCTAATTTGTCGCGGTCATATTTGTTACTGTGCTTCTCTTTTCGAAGCAGAGTCAAGTGTAAGCGGGAGAATGATTTCAAAGGAAGTTCCCTGTCCGGGAGAGCTCATCACATTAATTTTTCCCTTATGGTTCTTAATAATATTGTAGCTCACCATGAGCCCTAAGCCGGTCCCCTTCTCTTTCGTAGTATAAAAAGGTTCACCTAATTTCTTGATTTTCTCAGGGGGGATTCCACACCCATGGTCTACAAAGCGGACACTAATCCCTTCTTCCTGTTTCTTTGCTTCCACCTTAATTACCCCTGCATCCGCCATTGATTCCATTGCGTTTTTTAAAAGATTAATAAAAACTTGTTTTAATTGATTTTCTTCACATTCAATCATAGGAAGATTTTCGTCATATACTGTAATAATCTCGATATTTTTCATGATAGCTTGCGTTTCAAACAAAGTGACAGTCCCTTGAATGATTTTCTGAACGGAATTTTTTCTGAAAGTAAATGACTGCGGCTTGGAAAGCATCAAAAACTCATTAATAATGAGTTCAATTCGATTTACCTCGGCTAACACAATATCAAAGTATTGGTTTTCGCTTTCGTATTGCTGTTTAAATAATTGGATGAATCCCCGTATGACTGTTAAAGGATTTCGTACCTCATGTGCTACACCGGCCGCCAGGTTTCCGGCAATGGAAATCGTGTCAGCCTTCCTAAGGGCCTCTTCGATTTGTTTTCTTCCGGTGATATCACGGCCAACGCCTAACCAGGCCGGCTGCCCTTCATAATTTATGGAAATAAAAATCGTTTCCACCTCGATTATTCTATTATCAAACGTGTTAATTTTATACTCGAGGGGTCCAATAATGACTTTTTCCCTTTTGGTCTTATTAACGGAGATCTTTATAAGCTCATGGTAATCAGGTTCAATAAAATCAAATACGTTTTTTCCTAGCAGTTCCCATGGTTCTTTTACACCCATAATGGCTGCCCCTTCTTTGTTTATAAAAGAGAATATACCTTTCTGGTTGACAACTACTATTTTATCAGGGAGGTGCTCAACCAAAAGGCGGTACCGTTCTTCGCTTTCCCTTAGTCTCTCTTGCGTTTGTTTCAGGTCGGTAATATCCAGGAAAGTCCCCAGTACCTCAATAGGCTGTCCTGTAGCCGTATCAAGAATGGGCTCATAGTTGGCTAAAATCCAGCGGTAAGAGGAGTCACCGGCGAGCTCTACGCCCAGTACAGCATTTTGTATACGCTGCCCTGTGCGAAGAGCAATCATGTAGGGCTGTTCCTCATAGGATAAGAGACGGCCGTCATCTTCGAAAAACTTCCATGGTGCATTCTTGGGGTTGCCGCCGTGTATTTCTTCCTGTTTTACGCCTAATATTTTGCAGGCTTCCTCATTGGCGTGCAGAACAGTGCCTTCCCTGTCTTTTAGGACAATGCCGCCGCTGATTGCGTTATAAAGACTCTCGTACCGCTGTTCACTTTCCTTTAACTTGTTTTCCGTTATTTTTGAATTTGTAATATCACGCGCTGTCACTACGAGCACTTTTGGTTCGCCATTCGTATCAAAGATAGGAACTTTAATCACATCATAAGTAAGCAAGGTTCCGTCTTTTTTTTGGAAGATTTGCTCAAAACGAATCGTTCTTTTGCTACGCCATGCTTCTATATCTGAATCATGGCAAACCGAGAAAAAACGATGCCGGTCCCCGTAGATTTTAATAATGTGTGCACTCGTTTTTCCTTCATAAGGGGCATCCTCAATCTCAAAAAAACGACGAGATGCTTCATTCCCTTCGATCCAATGCCCCTCCTTGTCCTTTAAATATACGAAGTCGGGGACATTATTAATGAGCGTATACAACGTCTTTTGTTCCTCCCGCAGCTTCCGTTTCGAGGCGAGAAGTTTTTTTCTATCCTGCTTTATGAAGATGTAAATGATGAAGGCACCGATAAGAATAGACAACGCATCCTGTATAATGTGGACAGGAACAAAAAGGCCTGGTTTAGAGAAATATGGACGCAGCAGCCGATGCGAAATAATAAAGTAGAGGGAAAGGAGAAGAGTAAACAAAATGGAGATTTTAAAAGGGCTCCATTTTACTTTTACCTGCTTTTCAGTTAGCCAGTGAATCATAGAAACCTCCGTATCAACAAAAAGACTTGTTTTTAGTTATAGTACCATTTCCTGTGAAAGAGCAGGGGTTCTTTTGTTAAAATAGGAAGGAGTAAAAAGCAGGTTACCAGCGAAGGCAACCTGCTTTGGGGGGATTACAGGCTTTTTGCCATAACGATCCGATTTTTATTTAAGACATAACCATGTTTGTTATAGAAAGCTTCAGCCTGTCTGCCGTTCATCGTCAGCAGGTAAATACTTTGTACGCCCATTGACTTTAACTCTCTTTCCAAATGTGTAAGGAGCCTTGAGCCATATCCTTTGCCCTGTATTTTATTGTCAATGCAAAGTTCGGCTAAATAAAAGGTTGTACCGCCGCAATGCCTTTTGCAGTTACCGCCAACCAGGCCAGCCAACCGGCCGTGAGAAGACAGGGAAAAAAGCAAAGACCTAGGTGTATGTAGTAAATCAAGCAGCCTTTCCCCGGCAGCTTCGTGCGTCCAAGTCTCGTTCCACGGTTCATCATTGAAAACTTTCGTATAAAGCTCTATACACTCCTGTATGTTGTCCGCGCTAACGGGTACGATTTCTTCCAATATGAGGATCCTCCTTCTTCGCCGCAGGTCTTGTCAGAGAGGCGGCTATGCTGTTTACTGATTCTAACGGGGGAAACCCTGGGAATGTTGCAAGCACATCAGGAGACTTACTATCATATATGCAGATACAATGTAATTCATGGAGTGATCTATCATGACACAACTTCCAATCGAGCGGGTGCTGCCCGAATTAAAGAACGTACTTGACTCCCATAACAGCGGGGTACTTGTAGCACCCCCGGGCGCAGGCAAGACAACCCGAATTCCGCTTTCCCTCCTGGACGAGCCGTGGCTTGCAGGCCGCCGCATTCTTATGCTGGAACCCCGCCGGCTCGCTGCCCGCACCGCTGCCCATTACATGGCTGCCTCATTGGGCGAGCATGTTGGGGAAACCGTCGGATACCGGGTCAAGCTGGACGCCCAGATTGGAGAAAAAACGCGGATTGAGGTCATCACAGAAGGCATTCTTACCCGGCTCCTGCAGGCAGACCCCGCGCTTGAAGGCGTAGGGCTCGTTGTTTTTGATGAATTTCATGAGAGAAGCATCCACGCCGACCTGGGACTTGCGCTTTGTCTGGAGTCTCAGGCGGTGCTGCGGGAAGACCTGCGCATTCTCGTTATGTCAGCTACCCTGGATGCCGAACCTGTAGCAGCTCTTCTGGGAGATGCGCCGGTTATTGTAAGCGAAGGCAAGGCTTTTCCGGTTGAAACACGCTATGTAAACAGGCCGATGGAAGGGAGAATGGAGGCTGTTGTTACTCGTACGATTGTTGATGCACTGGAAAGCGAAGAAGGCAGTATTCTTGTCTTTTTGCCGGGAGCAGGGGAAATCCGGAAGATAGAATCGCTGCTTCTGGAGAGCAATCTGGAACCGCATGTCCGGGTCGCTCCACTTTATGGGAGCCTTACACGTGAGGCGCAGGACTTAGCGATTTCACCGGGCATGCCGGGAGAGCGTAAAATTGTCCTTGCAACTTCAATCGCTGAGACGAGTCTCACAGTGGAAGGGGTTCGAACGGTCATTGACAGCGGCCTTATGCGTACATCCCGGTTCTCGCCCCGAACCGGGATGGCCTGGCTGGAGACGGTTCAAGTATCGCGGGCTTCGGCGGACCAGCGCTGCGGCCGGGCGGGCCGGCAGGGGCCGGGTGTGTGTTACCGCCTCTGGACCGAACAGGAAAATCGGAGTCTTGCCCTTCGCAGTATCCCGGAAATACTGGAAGCCGATTTAGCGCCGCTGGCGCTTGAGTTAGCCGCATGGGGAGCGTCCGCACCGGCACAATTGCCCTGGCTTGATCCGCCTCCTGCCGCCGCATTTGCGGAGGCTCGCAAGCTTTTGAGCCAGCTTGGTGCGCTGGACGAAGGCGGAATGATTACCGCGCACGGGCGGCGTATGGCCGAACTTGGGATGCACCCCCGGCTCGCGCACATGGTTCTTAAAGCTGCAGATCTCGGTTATGGAGAAACCGGATGTGAGCTTGCGGCGATTTTAAGTGAACGGGATTTTTTTCGCTACGGCAAAACAGCACCGGATGCGGACATACGATTGCGTATCGAGGTGCTCCGCAGCCTGAAGAGGGAAGGGCAGACCAAACGGGCCCGGGAAACGAACATTGATTGGACCGCCTGCCGCCGGATTCTTTCTGAGGCGGATTACTGGAAACGTATTGTTAGGGTCCCGGCGGGCGGGAAAGATGATGACATAAACGCCTGCGGGCTATTGCTTGCATTTGCTTATCCGGATCGGATTGCCAGATTAAGATCAAGCGGACGGTTTCTTCTGCGCAGCGGCCGCGGAGCGGTTTTTAGTAAAACACAGCCGCTTTCAAACGCAGCCTATGTGGTTGCGGCAGAGCTGGACGGTCAGGGGCCGGAGAGCCGGATTTATCTGGCTGCTCCCCTAAACCTGGACGATGTGGAACGGCACTTTGGGAATCAAATGGAAGAGGAGGCTTTCGTTGATTGGGATCCGGCGGCACAGGCAGTGCGCGCGCGAAAACGCAGGCGCCTGGGTGCGCTCGTTTTGAGCGAAGTCCCGCTTTCCGAGCCAGATCCGGAACGTTGCCTGGAGGCGCTCCTTCGCGGGATTGGGGAGGAAGGATTAGAAATATTGCCGTGGACGAAAGCTGCCCGCCAGCTGCGGCAGCGCCTTCATTTCATGCACCGTTACAAGCCGGAGCGATGGCCGGATGTATCGGGTGGCTCACTTACAGCCACAATGGAAGAGTGGCTGGCCCCTCACCTGTATGGATATAAAAGCCGCGCTGATTTACAGAAAATAAATGTAGCAGGAATTCTCGAATCGATGCTCTCCTGGGAGCAGCGCCGGGAGCTTGATGAGTATGCTCCTACACATATCGTCGTTCCCAGCGGCACGCGCCTTCCTGTTGATTACAGCGATCCTGCTTCTCCGGTGCTCGCTGTCAGGCTCCAGGAAATGTTCGGGCTTAAGGAGACGCCGCGTATCGCTGGTGGAAGCGTACCCCTTACTCTGCATTTATTATCTCCGGCACAGCGTCCTGTTCAGGTGACAAGGGACCTGGGCAGCTTCTGGCGGAACGCTTATTTTGAAGTGAAAAAAGATTTGAAAGGGCGTTATCCGAAGCATTACTGGCCGGACAATCCGTTGGAAGCGATACCTACAAGCCGAACGCGTCCCAGAGAATAAAACGGCATGAGAAGGTTATTTGAACAATGCTGTCATGTACTTTTTAATCGCGTTTTTCACAATCCAAAAGGATATTTATGCAGGCATGTGTAAATAAGGTAAGAGAAAGTGAAATTCAGTTTAGGGAGCCGGAGATGTTAAAAGAACAATTTGCGGATTTTCTAGAAATCGACGAAGTGAAGCTGATTAGTGAGTGGACAAACGGAGTCATTATTGCCGATACCGATCCGTACAGTGGAGAAGTTTATGGCAACGGCCTGGTGATGTATAAGCTTGTAGTGGATTACTTGAAGTCACGGATTGGTTTGGAAGAAGTGGAGAAGCTTGCCCGCAGGGTAGCTGTACAGCGCATGCAGGCCGGGATTAATATCGGGGAATTTGTGTACAACGTGAGCCTTGGCCGGAGTATTATCTTTAATCGTATGTATGAATCAGGTCTTCCGTTAGAACAGCTCCAATTAGGGAGCGTGAAAATTAACGAATGTTTGATCACTTCTTGTACAGTGCGGTATCACGCTACGCGGAGCTTAAAGACACTGATTTGGAAAAAAAGGAACTGTTCATCGAACAGACGCATAAGGAGAGGCTTACTATACTTGGGCAAATGGCATCAAGTTTTGTCCATGAATTTCGCAACCCTTTAACTTCTGTCATTGGTTTTACTAAACTGCTGAAACAGAAATATGCCGAACTTGAATATTTGGATATTATGGAGCATGAACTGGAGCAGTTGAAATATCGAATTTCACAATTTCTGCTCGTATCCAGGAGAGGGGATACAGACAGAAGCAAGAAAGTGTTCCTTCTTAGCGAATTATTTAGGGAGGTTCTTGATTTCCTTTACCCCAGCCTTGTGGACGGGGATGTGGAAGTGGTACCGACGATTCAACCGAACGTTTACTTCTATGGATATAAGGAAGAGACGAGACAGGTGCTTATTAACCTGATGATTAATTCGATCGACGCACTGCAGCAAGTGAACACACCGCGAAAGCTGTATATCGAAATGAAAACAGTAGGAAACGAGATTGAAATTTCTGTATCGAACAATGGCCCGTGTATTTCACCCAATTTAATTCAGGCTATTTTTGAACCGTTTGTCACAACGAAAGAACTGGGGACAGGAATTGGGCTCTTTATATGCAAGAAAATTATTGAGAAGCAAAACGGAACGATATCGTGTAAATCTGAACCGTCTCTAACAACATTTTGCATCCGTTTCAAATGTGAGGAGACACGGGAGGAGGGGCAAGCATGACGGTTTACAACTATACAGCTAGAACCATATCGGGGGAAGAGAAACCTCTTTCCGACTACGCAGGAAAGGCGCTGCTTATTGTCAATACTGCGAGCAAGTGCGGATTTACCCCTCAATACAGTGGCCTTCAGCAATTGTATGAGAAGTATAAAGAGCAAGGATTTGAAATCCTGGCGTTCCCGAGCAATCAGTTTCTTAATCAGGAGCCGGGAACGAATGAAGAAATTCAAAATTTTTGTCAGACTGCGTACGGCGTTATGTTTCCCGTGTTTGAAAAGATAGATGTGAACGGTGCTGATGCTCATCCGCTGTTTGCATATCTTACCGAGAGCACACCAGGATTGCTGGGGACGAAGGCGGTAAAGTGGAATTTCACGAAATTCCTGGTGAATAAACAGGGGATTCCGGTAAAGCGATATGCTCCTGCGGTGAAACCCGAGGAGTTAGACGCCGAAATTATCCGCCTCTTAGAGGAGGGCAAGGAAGGCTAAATTATAAAGGCTCCTTTGCGGGAGCCTTTATAATTTAGGAATTCGTATCGGGCTAACCATAAGAATCGCGAGAATCAATAAGAACACGGGGCTCGAAAAGGAGAATAATGCGAGAACCGCAACAAGAAGGCCGGCGAGAGTAATGGGCACGCCCATATAATAGCCTACCGTTGGCTTGATATTAAAGCGCCCCAGGCGCCAGGCGCCTGCAATCGGGAAGGATACAAATGCCAGCGTAAGGAAAACTGAAGGGTGGTGCATGGAATGGACGAGAATAGCAGGAGCAACACCGAAGCTAACAATATCGGCCAGCGAATCAAGTTCAACTCCCATAGGGCTATCGACCTTCAGCATACGGGCGATTTTCCCGTCGAATACATCGCACGCTGCGGCCAGTAGAATTAAAATGGCGGCCGTTGTAAAAAATTCATTCATTGCGAATGTGATGGAGAAAATCCCGCAAACCAAATTACCGAGCGTAAATGCATTAGGAATAGAGCGACGAATTGAACTCATGATTCACCTCAAAGTTTCATAATGGGAACAAAAGAAAACGATGCCTTCAATATAAGTATAATATAAAACAACCCGTCAGCAAATCGCTGACGGGTTTTCCTGTTCATCACTGTCGGCTATAACACAAAGAGAAACCATGTCGGGAAGAAGGGTGGCGTCTTTGTTATCCATAAAGCTAGGGGAGCAGGTTTCACAAACATTAGCGTCAATTCGATGGTGGTCGCCCTGCTTAGCTTGGAAGCAGGATAAGCATACATACATTCTCATGCTTTGGCCTCCTTCTTGTTATGTCCAATAATTATACCCCACTTAACAGAAAATTTCAACTAGTTTTACTACCAATTTTTATTATTTTTTACAATATAGTAAATAGAAACCTCAATAGAAATGACAATTTGCGATTTTCTTTGTATAATGACATCGAATAATATGAATGGTTAGGAGTGCCGTAATGAAAGACGAACAAAAAGAACTAGAGAAAAAAATGACAGATTCATACATGCGCGATACTTCCGCGATGATTTTAATTTTTTCGCAGTGGTGTGTAAACCACGATATTAACCCGGAAGCTCTTTATAAAGAAGCATACCCTGAACAGAGTATTCCACAAGAGCTAAAAAATATGCAGGCCCTTACGGTTCCGAAGAAAGAGGCCGGGGAGATTCCGGTTGAGACACTGCTCAATGTGCTGATGGCATTCGATAATGAACAGCTTGCCTTTGCCGTGCAAAACCGGATCGGGAATAAACAATAAGCTTTATCCCTTTACTTTTTTAAAGGAATTCACCCAATCAAGCAGAACGGAAATATATTGCCCAATGAGCGGAGCGGAAGTAAACAAGCTTAAAATATAAATAACAACGGCAATGACGAGTACAGTGCCGAATGTAAGCCCGACAAAGTTAGAAACGATCGCCAGGAGATTCACAAGAAACGTTCGTTTCGGGTTCTGATATTTCTCGATTGCTTTCGTTACCCGCAGCTTCTCTCTCTGATCGGCGAGCCAGTCCAGCCTCTCCCGGATTCTTCTTTCCATCTTATCCCCCGTTACGGGAGAACGCGATTTTCCCATGCCGTTTTCCTCCCGGTGTTCTAAAATAAAAGACCTAGTTTTTATTTACCCTGTTTTCCGTTCTCTCAACATAAAAAAATTGCGGAAGCTATTTCAATCCCTTGAACATACGGTAAAAGGGTATTGTATAATAAGAGTAATAAAAAGGGAGTGAAAATTATAATGGAGCATACGGAAAACCTTGACCCGCATCATGATTGCAACTCCGGGAGTAGAAGAACAAGCCACCATTCAGATAAAGTAAAGAACAATTTGGCCAGCCGTTTAAACCGGATCGAAGGGCAAATCCGGGGCATTAAAGGGATGATTGAGAAAGATGTCTATTGTGATGATGTTCTGAACCAGATTGCCGCTGTCCAGTCGGCGCTTAATGCTGTAGGCAGGCTTCTCCTGGAAGGCCATATGAAAAGCTGTGTTATTGAAAGGATCCAGGAGGGCGATCAGGAAGTCATCGATGAACTTCTGAAAACAATGAATAAGCTGATGAAATAGAAAATGAGAAGGAAACAAAGAGCCGGGCTTTCACCGGCTCTTTATCTATAGTTCCTGTTTTTTGGTTTTTTCTATAATGTAGTCGGCGGTTCGAGCCGCAATGGCCATCACTGTGTTTGTCGGGTTCGCACCACCCGATGTAACGAAAACTGCGGCACTGCATATAAAAAGATTCCGAATATCATGGCTCTGGCAAAACCCGTTTACGACAGAGGTATCCGGGTGATCTCCCATACGGCATCCACCCATTAGATGAGCGGTATCGGGAACCGTAAATTCTGGCGTTCCTCCTGCGGCCTCAAAAATTTCCGCTATTTTACCGACCGCATGTTCAATGAGCCGTAAATCATTATCGCCATAGCTGAAGGAAACATTTGCCCGCGGGATGCCGTATTCATCCTTCTCCTTCGCCAGTGTAACCTGGTTTTGTTTCTGTGGAAGTACTTCTCCAACGAGCGTGATGCGCCCGTAGTAATTATAATCGACCATCGTTTTGCGCAGCTGCTCCCCCCAGACTCCGGCGTCGACTGCAAGCGCTTTGGCCATTCCGATGGGCCGTGCACCGTGTGCGTTAAGCGTGTATCCTCTTGCAAACCCGCGCTTTGGATTTGAGCCATAGAACTCCTGCGTTAAGGCGAGAACCGGTGTCCCTTTGTACAGGCGGATTTCCTCGTTGAACTTCGCGTATACATCGTGGCTGCTGTGGGGCATAATGGCCTTCCCAACCATGCCGCTGCTGTTCGCAAGCCCGCCCGGAAATCGCGAGGCGGCAGAATGAAGCAGCAGCCTGGGCGTCTCAATCACAAAAGACGACAGAATGACAATCCGGGCCTTCTGCTCATATGTTTGGCCCTCATTTACGAAGGTAACGCCTGTTGCCTGGCCCTGTTCGTCAACGAGAACCTGCGTCACCATACAATCGGTTAAAACCTCAGCCCCAAAGCCGATTGCCTTTGGAATATGGTGAATGAGCGTGCTGAATTTCGCGTTCGGCATGCAGCCTTCGTTACAGAAGCCGCGGTTAATGCAGGGAGGCCTGCCGTCATAAGGGGCGGATAAGATCGCAAGGGGAGCGACAGAACTTTGAATGCCGAGCGCTTCACACCCATGCCGGAAAATCTCCGAGTTTGCGCTGAGCGGTTCTCGTTCCGGGTAAGGATAAGGGCCACGAAACGGTCCCCAGGGAAAGTTCTTTGGGCCGGATACGGCAATATCGCGTTCGATTTTGTCATAATAAGGAGCCAGGTCTTCATACGTAATTGGCCAGTCATCCGCAACCCCATCCGCAGACCTAACCTTAAAATCATCTTCATGAAAGCGCAGGAATACACCTGTGAAGTGTGTGGTGCCCCCGCCGACGCCTCTTCCCGAGTTGTTTTTCCCGAGTTTAAGCGGATTTTGCCCATTGACCAGCCGGGTGTCCTGCCAGCCGAGGTGCCGGGTGGAGAGCTCATCGCTTGCAAAGTCGGTTTGCGGATCCCAGAATGGCCCCGCCTCGATAACAACGGCCTTCATGCCGGCTTTGCTTAATTCATAGGCCAGAACTCCA
The DNA here is from genome assembly GCF_001015055.1 of Aneurinibacillus tyrosinisolvens. Taxonomy (GTDB): domain Bacteria; phylum Bacillota; class Bacilli; order Aneurinibacillales; family Aneurinibacillaceae; genus Aneurinibacillus_A; species Aneurinibacillus_A tyrosinisolvens. Next base: position 121,510 of record NZ_BBWZ01000009.1, read on the forward strand.
CCGGCGGCACCGGCGCCGATGATGCATACGTCAGCGATTTCTTTTCCGTATTTTCTCCGGTTCATATCGCTGTGGCGTTCACCGTTATAGTGAACAGAATGGTGAGCTGTATGGTTATGTTCAATCATGGCGGGCCTCCCAGGGATCGGTTAATCCAAGTTCGGAACGTACATAACCCCGCGGGTACGCCGGTCCGGCATACCCGATTTCAGACCAGACTGTCGGATAAGAGTAATAGGCACTGACGACAAGAGCGAGTATTTTCTTGAAAAATGCGGTCTGCAGTTTGCTATCCCACCCGGACAGGACCGGAGCTATTCCGCCGGCTAGCTGCCCGAGAACAGCTGTCTGCTTATCCTTTTCCAATTCGATAAAGCGGAGAAGAAACTGTCCCTGTGAAAGCTTATCAACCATGCCAAGCCCGGTTATGATTAAATCTTTTTCAGGCGGGATGCCCGCCTTTCGCTGGTCTTCCCCTGCGTTATTTTGAATGGTGCGATCCACATGGTAAGCGATAAACCGCAAAATGTCTTCCCGTTCATCATAAATAATATGGCTTGCGATTTCCTTCAAAAGCTGTCCCTGGTACACATCGAGAAGAGAAAGAGTGTGGCGGCCGGTTTCGATCCTCTGCAGCACAATTTCTCTTGTATGCTCATCCCACTCATCCTTTGCCTGAAGCACGTCAAAGGCAGGATAACGTGAATCCATATTGCTTATTCCCCCCAGTATATAGCAGCAATTCCAAGCAGGCTCAGCGCCGTAATGATTCCCGGCAGCATAACCGGCGGACCGGTTAGAAAGTTGCGAAGCTCATATCCCCCAACCCGCTCCCCTACACCGCTCATATGCTGGTATGAGCCGTACACTCCTGCCGCACTTCCGACGCCAAGCAGCACAGCGAGCGTAACGCGAAGCCACGGTGCGTTGTAAGCTGTTAAAAAAAGCAGGAGCAATCCGAAGAGAGGGGTGGCGAGGACGGGAATCCACATCGACCAATGACGAAAATTCTGCCGGTAGTGAAATAGCGTTACCTGGATAAACATCATTAGAAACGCGATTCCTGTAAACAGGAATACGATTCGTTGAAAAGGCCAATCGTTCCAATACATACGATGATTCTCCTTTAGGTGTCGGATTGAAAAGGCATCTATAGTATTCATATTTTTGGAAATTGGTATACGGCTCTCTTTATATGGAAAAACCTCTTCCAGCATAAAAGCAGTGCTGAAAGAGGTTTTCTTTTCTTCCCCATTTAATTTTCAATGCTGGGCAGCAACCCGAGCTCCTTTGCCTTTGAAATGGCTTCCGCGCGCGAACGCACACTCAATTTGCTGAAAATACGGGTCAGGTGGTACTCAACCGTCCGCTGGCTCATTAGCAGTGCCTGGGCGATTTCCTTGTTGCTTTTTCCCCGGGAAACCTCCGACAGAATATCCTGTTCTTTTTCGTTAATCGATACGCCTTCAAGAAGATCACCTTCCTGCGAAACAACAATTCTCGCGTCCGTCCTCCGCAATTGTTTAAGTAAGGAGACCGGGACAACGGCTTCATTGCGCAATGCGCAACGAAGTGTCGTAATCAGCTGTTCACGGGTAGCTGTTTTGCTTATGAACCCGCTTGCGCCGGCTTCGATAAGGAGATTGAAATGGGGATCAATTTCAAAACCGGTATAAATCAGTACCTTCGCATCTGAATCCTGTGCAATTACCCGTTGTGTCAATTCAAGACCGCTGATTACAGGCATGTGTAAATCAAACAGAAACAAATCAAACGTTTCTTTTCTTAAAATGTCAAGCGCCTCGGTACCGGATAATACGATGGTGACCTGCAAATCCTCTTCCTGCTCGATCATATTTTTTGACCCTTCTCCCACTGAGGGGTGGTCGTCCACTAACAAAATTCGAATCAACTGTGCTCACTCCTTACACTACTTGATTTGTCGCGTCCCCAAGAAAACGTAAGGGGATAGAAAGCGAAACTTCCAATCCCTGATCTGGAGAAGAATGAAAGGAAATATCCCCCTCAAGGCTGCGAACCCTTTCTTTAATTCCTGATAGGCCGATATGCTGGAAAGAAGAGCGTATATTTTCTACATCCATGCCAACCCCATTGTCCTGGTAGTTTAAGTAAATTGCGTCTGCCCAGCTGGAAAGGATGATATTAATCTCGGTCGCTTTTGAATGTTTGGCTGCGTTTGTTAATAACTCCTGGACAATCCGATAAATGACGAGCGTATATTCATCATTAAGCACCTGATTGAATTTAGAAGAATGAAAATTGATGATATAGTCATTGCGCAACTGGGCGCTTGCAAATAGATTCTCAAGCGCTTCTGCTACCCCCATCTCTTTTATGAACGGCGGGCGCAGTTCGTTGCATGTTTCGCGAATTTCATGGATAACATCAAGCAGGCCTTCTTTAATTTCTACAATTTCACCTTTTAGTCCTTCAGGGATTCTGCGATTTTCAAGCAATACTTCAAGCTTGCGGTACCATATAACTTGTTCCTGCAAAGCAGAATCGTGAAGGTCAGCGGCCAGCCGGCGCCTTTCCTTCTCCTGCAAAGAGAAGAGAAGGCGAAGAATCCAGGGGGGAATCCGGCTTTGCCGGCTCATTCCTTCAATCTCTTCCATAAGCCCCTCCATAAGGTGGAGGTTTTCGTACACGATACCTACATAGTTGGAGATGGTAATTAGCCATTCCTTTTCCTCATGGTTCAGAGACGTATGGTTTAGCTTTTCTCCAATCCATAATCCATACAGGTCATCAGTGCTCTGGCCTATGATGAAGCACATTCCGGTCTCAAACTGTACATAGTCCCCAATTGTAGGAATCCCCGCATAATTTTTAAAGTGTTCGCTAATAGCTTCAACGGGAATTAGTCCGTCTCCCTTGCGAACTTCAACGGAAGACTCCTGTTTTTTAATTTTAAAAAGAGAGACCGCTTTAATAGATAGCATGCGGTTGATTTCGTCAAGCAGCCTTTCTTCCAGTACCGAAACCTTAACGATATGCGATACATCCTGGGAAAACTTAATTAAGCTTGCCTGGTAGTTATATTTCTGTGTATAAAGCCTGGAACGGAGAAGGTAATCCAATTCTTCCTTCACGTACAGAAAGGCAATAAACAGCACATAAACAAACATAGAAAGCTGAACCCATCTAGCTGGAGCAAACCCGATCCGATCCGTATAAAGCAGAAAGAGAACGCATAGAAGGGAAGGGAAGATAGCGAGTAAAGCGTAGTACCGGATGCGGCTCATCACAAAATCGATATCAAGAAAGCGGTTGGCCAGGATAAGGTACAGAAAGACAATAGGAATTAAAATTAAAAACAGGGCTGCCGTTTCCGCGGGAATTAAGGCAGTTCCCAGAATAATACGCGGAAGGGCGACAAATGCGACAAAAGGAAAAAATGCAAAAAATATACCTGTAACAAGAATTTTAAACACAGGCCGGTATGCCGTCTTCTGATAGCGGATATAGCTAGAGGCAAGAACATACAGGCAAAGCAGGGTGCTCATTGAAAAAAAGAGCAGTTCCGTAACTGTAGCAAGGTTAAACAAAAAGGGATTTCCAGTATTCAGAAGAACAATATCGGTCGCAAATAAAAGGCTGTATATAAAATAAAGCACGGGAACTAGTCTTCTGCTTGTGATAAAAATATCAAACTGTTTGAAGTAAGCTTCAATGAAATGTAAAAACAGGATCGGAATGAAAATAAGAGCCACTCCTATACTCAGGGAAATATTATTCATTCTCGCAGAGGCACCCGCGTTTAAATAAATCGTGCCGATGATAAGCAAAAATGAAATGAGCACGAGGGTCGCTTTGTCCTCTTTCTTTTGCCGGTAAAGAAAGAGGCTCAGGCCAAGGCAAAGAATGAAAATAAAACCGGGGAAAACCGTATGGTAGAACAGCTGCTCAGGCAGAGGGTGGTTAGGCACTGTGTACCTTTTACTCTGTCCATGCCTCTTTACTACGATGGTTTTCACCTGCTCTACTTTTCGAAAGCTTTTCACTGCGCGGTGTGTATCCGGATTCGTATCATCTATGGATAGAACGGTATCTCCTGGTTGGATTCCTACCGCTTTCGCCCAGCTGACATCTTCCACATTTGTCACTATCCATTCGTTATTGTTTGCTTTTTCAACGGAAACACCGATGTACGGATAATGAAGCATGAATAAAAGCAGATAAGTGCCCAGAGCCGCGAACAGTAAAATCAACAGTTTAAATACATGGTGTATCGTTCGTTCTTTCATAAGCGTCTCCTTTTCTCGCAAAAAAAGCCAGGTTTCCCTGGCGGTTCATCATGCTTACACCCAGTATTCCATTATGGTAATAGAAGAAAGGGTATATATGCTAGTTAACATATCTGTAAGGGTATTATAGCATTTATTTCTTTATTTATTTCCGCAAATTTAATTACGGCTTCCCGCCATATTTTGCGGGATGTCCAGCGAGACAAAAAGCTTAGTTTTAACTTCCGAAGAGATGTCCATGGCCTGAATTAAATTAGCTGCCTGATAGAGGTGGATTCTTGCTACGACCTGCGCGTATTCAATCACCCCGCTTTTTTTTATCTCGTCTACAATGGCATGCTTATCAGCCAGGATTTGATGCTGTTCTAGAGTGCCTTCGTAGTATTTTTTAATCCGTTCATTTTTTTGGAGAAAAAATAACGCGGGTAGTGTTCTTTTTTTATGAAGTATATCGTTCTTTCTATCCCTTCTGGTTATATCAACGATATCATTATGTATTTGAGCAGCGATGCCCACATGCTCACCATATTGTCTCACAGCCGCATGGTGTTCCGCTGTAACGAGTGCTGTTCCGACGAGACAGGCCATGGCCAACAGTGAGCCTGATTTCTCCTTTGTTGTCTGAATGTATTCTGCCTCTGAACGAACGGCATTTGTTATATCTTTGTGCTGTCCGGACACCGCATTCGTTACGAGGGAATTTATAAAAGCAAGTGCGTTCATTTTTTTCTCTATTGCAAAAGCGGTGTCACAGAGCAACTGGATGCCCAGTGTTAGCAAACCTGTGGCAAGATTCATAGAAACGGGGAGAGCGATTTGACTCCACAGCATCAAGTCATTATCCTGGTCCTGTAAATCATCGAATATATCAAGCGACAGAATAACGAGCTCAACTGCTGCAGCCGCCTTATATATATCCTTATGCTCCCCTCCGAAGGCGCAATAATGGGAGACCGCAAGTTTTCCAAACGGGAAGCGTCCTTCTGCCTTTTGCTCTATAAATCGGGAGAGGTAATCCTGTATCTCTTTCTGGCTTATGTATTTTTCTACTGCAGCGATCATTTCGAATTGTATTCTTTCTTCATTCTCCACCATTGCTGACTTCCCCTTTCCTATAGTAAAAGCCGGCCCAGCTTGTGGAACGGCTTATTATTGTGCATGCTTCATTGCGCGATAATATTCATTGAGCAGAATATCCAGCTGCTCGCTTAATATAATCATTTCAGGATCCGAAGGGGTTTTCCGCCATGACAGTTCATTTAACTCTGCTCTCAGGCTTTCAATTCTAAGTAAAAGATTTTGATTGTCTTCTTTCAAGCTCAAGGGATCATCCTCCTGCTCTATGTAAAGACTTTGATTCTTTTGTCCTATTATAACAAATATTAACTATCGAAAATGTGAGGAATTTGTAAAATTATGGGCGGGATGGAAGGTTTACTTACAGGGTATAGCAGACGGATTGCTTTTAGCGGATATAAAAAAGCAGTCCATTGTAAATAGTAAGAGGGTGCTGATACCGGTACGAAATCAAATGTAAGGGGAGTTCCATATGTCTGAACAACAATCGCAACAGGCAAATAACCAGCTTAGTAATGCGGTATTAAAGTCGCAACAAGCAATTACTCAAACATTTCAAGATGCTGTAAAACAGGCGAAAGGTGATCTTACTCAGGCCCAGGCTACAGGAAATGAGGATGCGATTAAGAACGCTCAAGAACAACTCAATCAAGCGCAGACACAATTAACACAGGCCCAGGCCGCTTACAGAAATACTTCTGAACAAACGCAAGGGTAAACGGTATCCGTATGCTGATTAAACGGGAAGGCAAAAACCCGGAAAATCGCCATTTTGGCTGATTTCCGGGTTTTTGGTTTATACCAATCATTCAAGTTAATAAAATATCACCCATGAGGTATAATGGAAAGAGCGGCATCTCAAGCAAGCTATAGATAACATAGAGATTGATTCAACAGGACAGGAGGTATTCCCTTGGGAATTATGTTTTCGAGCCCCTCAATGATTATGATGTTTATTACCGGGGTTATTATTTTAATCGCATTTTTTGGAGGCATTATTACGGCTATCACGCAGACTGTTCGCGGCAACCTGCGCGTAGATTATGACGCCATTGCTGCACAGAACGCCAGGGAAGATGAGGCAAGAAGAAGACGTAAATAGCCGTGGCAGGAGATGACGCAATGTTCGATCCTACAATATACGAAAACATTAAAGTAGCGCTGGAGGGTGCCATTTATGATCTGGATCTCTCAGGTGAAGTCCTCGTTGTTTCCCGTAACGATGTAATTGAGTTATCTGCTATGTCACGGGAGTATGCCATTGGATTTCAGGATAGAAAATCAGAGGCGGCCTCCAGACAGAAGAAGACTGCGGCAAAAATTATACTTGCGGCTGACACGCGCGATTTAGCGGGGGAAATCCTTGAGCTACCGGAAGGCAATGAAACAAACAAATCATTCGGCTGCACAATAAAAGTTATTTTTCTGAAGGAAGTTGTGGGGCTCGATCAATGCCGGGAAATTGAGGACATGCTCGACGATGTATGGTCTTACCGGCCTCATATTACACAAAGGCTTTCCTTTTACCATATCCCTTATACACAGCGGGAAGAAAAGTACGAGGATGAAATCACACTTGATTTTGGCCGGAAAATAAACGAAGAGAATATTGAGGATCTTTTCAGTATAATCGAACATACCGTCCTATCCCTTCGCAAAATGGGATAAGCTAAGAAAAACAACCCGTTTCCCAGGCTAAAGGGAGCGGGTTGTTTTTAGGTAAGAGGCGCATTAGTTTACTGCATTCTCTACTGTCCGTATTACATGGGGCTTAGAGGACAGGGCGTATCCGTAAAAAATTAAGCTGATTCCCACACTATTGGCAACAGGCAGGATTTCAGGCAAGCCCAGTCGGGTAAACATACCACCCATCGCAATAATGAGGGAGCCAATTCCGATCCACAACCCGGATTTGGAGCGGCGGCGAACAAACGTGTAGAATGAACCGGCAATTAAAGCCAGGCTTCCAGGTATCGTAAGCATCGGAGAGTAAAGGCGGGCTGCACGCGGAAGCGCCGTGCCTCCAATCTCCTCTCCATGAAGCGCCAGCTTATCCACAGCAAGCGGAGAATTAAAAACTTTAATAAACATCGCGACGGTTAAGACAGAGATAAGTCCGAGAAAAAGGTGGGCCCACTTCGGCTTTACTGTAAAGTAAAGCTGCCCGGCTCCCAGGAAGGCAACGAGGGAAGCTGCCGTGACATACCAGATGCGATACATGGTTACATCCCAGCCAATAACGTAGGAGAGCGTACTGCCGAGGGCGCTGAAAAAATAAAAAAAGAATCCGACAAACCATGCGAGGTGGCTTGGTTTTCGTTTGGCTGTCCACTGGCGAAAAATACGGTAAGCGAAGTAGCCGGACAGAGCGGAAGCAAAGCCCCACAATACTAAATTCATCATCATCGCCTCTTACTTCTGTTAGAATATGCCACACGGTGAGTACACAGTATTACACTTAGCTTTTATAAATGAATACCCTGCCGAAGGGCAGGGATATATAATACCTACATCATACCATGAAAACAAATCTCGAGTGCTGCATCATTTGTGACAGTATCCGTAAGAGTAAGCAGTATGTTATCGGCAGTATAAATAGAGAGAGCACTTTCCATGCTGGATCTGTCTCTTTGCAGAGGAAGTTCCCCGAGAAAGCGCGGGTGGATTGCCAGAATGATCTCAAGCACAGCCCCCACCGTTTGCGGACTGTCGAAATGAATATCGATCGTTTCCGATGTTTGCGTACCGTTCATTGTAACGAGCATACGTTTATTCCTTTACATATTTGTGTACCTTCCGCACCGCACTGGGCTGGCTAATCCCAAGCATTTCCGCCAGTTCATACGTGTTGCCGGACTTGTCGTACGCTTGCCGGACAATTTGCCCTTCATACCGTTCAAGCTGCTGTTTCAGTGAAAACTCAGGAGAAAACAGGACAGGTTCTTCTCCGTCGAACATGGCTGATGTTACATGCTCCGGCATAATCGTATCTTCATCGATCGTTACAACAAGCCTCTCCAGAAGGTTGCGTAGTTCGCGAATGTTTCCCGGCCACTCGGCACGGAGCAGCTCTTCCGAGGCGCTGTAGCTCAGTTTCTTTTCAATTCCGTATTGTTCTTTGAATTCTTCCAGGAAACGCAGCGTTAACGGAATAATGTCCTCCTTGCGCTCACGCAGGGAAGGGATGAGAATAGGGACAACGTTGAGCCGGTAGTATAAATCGTTGCGGAATGTTTTCTCCGCCACTTTTTTCTTTAAATCATGGTTTGTGGCGGCAATCACGCGCACATCAACGTGAATAGGAGAGGTGCCTCCGATATGGAAAAAGTGTTTATCCTGCAGTACATTAAGCAGCTTCGCCTGCGCAGAGAGAGGCAGTTCGCCAATTTCATCAAGAAAGAGGGTGCCCCGGTGAGCGGCTTCGAAAAGCCCCTGTTTGCCTTTTGCGTGTGCCCCGGAAAACGCCCCGGGTTCGTATCCGAAAAGCTCAGATTCGATTAGCGTTTCAGGCAGCGCTCCACAGTTTACGGAAAGAAAGGGATAGGCTCTACGCGGGCTCATATTGTGCAAGTAGCGGGCAATATGAGTTTTCCCCACGCCTGATTCACCCAGGAAGAGAACGGTACTGTCTACCCGGGCTACCTTTTCCACCCGATCCAGAACTTTTAGCATCGCACGGCTTCTGATGGAGAATTGCATTCCTGTTTCTCGTTCATGCTGCTTTAATGTCTCCTGATAGGAATCAACCTGTTCCTGCAGTTGGTCCAACTGTTCGCGCAGGTTGAGAAGTTCAGTAATATCCCGTGAGTTGCTGACGACGCGGATTAACTCTCCATCCTGGGTGAAAACAGGGGTAGCCGTTACGAGCAGCTTGCGTCCATTTTGTGTCTGCTGCACAAGATTGATTTGTTTCCGTTTTTCGATAACATCAAGTGTAGCCGAGGGGGAGAAGATGCCTGTTTCAACAAGCTCGGTCACATGCTTGCCGACCATTTGCCCGGCCGTCAGTCCGTAATTGCGTTCACAGGCGTTGTTCACCCGTACCGTATAGCCGCTGCCGTCTGTGACGAAAATCTCATCATAGGCGGCAGCGAACACGCTTTTCAGCTCTGCATATAAATGTTCAAACTGGGTCGCCACGTGGTTTTCTTTTGATTTCCAGGGGAAAACAAGCCAGACGAACAAGCCTTGTTCGCCAAGCCTTCTTCCTTCCCATAGAAACCCTTCAAACTGCTGGATATATTCTCCAGACGCCATCCACTTTTGCAGGCGCGATGCGAGGGCATCCGTATCCCATCCCTGCTGTAAATACCATGTATCCACAGGTTCGTTATAGTGGAGGACACCGTCTTCTATATAACAGAAACCGATGGAAAACCCGGCTAAGATCAATTCGATATCGTTATTCCACTGCATAAGACGCCTCCCATATAAGGCGCCGGACATGGCTGTTCTACTTGTTACGGTTGAAGCAGACGAGTTTAAGCTCTGTCATCTCTTCTGTCGCATACTTAATGCCCTCGCGGCCTATACCGCTCTCTTTTACCCCGCCGTACGGCATTTGATCAACGCGGAAAGTAGGGAAGTCGTTAATCATAACACCGCCGACTTCCAGGCATTCCGCCGCTTCGAACGCGTGCTCCATATCATTCGTGTACACCCCGGCCTGCAGTCCATAGGTGGAGTCGTTGACGGCCTCGATCGCCTCGTCAAACGTATCAAAAGGACTAATAACAACAACAGGCGCAAACGTTTCCTGGCAGCTGACCCTTGCATGGGGCGCAGCATCCACGATAACGGTAGGTTTCACAACATGGCCTTCCGTGCCCCCGGTCAACACGCGGGCACCGAGTGCTTTTGCTTCTTCCACCCATTCCTGGATTCGCTCGGTATCGCCCTTTGATATAAGAGCCGAGATATCTGTTGTCTCGTCTGCCGGATCGCCAATGCGCAGGCGCTCTGTTTCCACTACGAATTTCTCCAGGAAATGATCATAGAGCGAGCGATGCACGTAAATGCGCTGGAGGGAAATACACACCTGGCCCATAAAGCTGAATGCTCCGGTGACTGTACGCTTGATAATTGGTTCAATGTCGAAGCCTTCATCAATAATGAGGCCGGAGTTCGAGCCGAGTTCAAGCACAACGCGTTTGAGGCCGGCTTTCTGCCGAATCGTTTTTCCGACAGACGGGCTGCCTGTGAATGTAATGACCTTCACGCGCTCATCGCAAACCATTTCGTCCCCAACCTCACTGCCGCGGCCGGTAACAACCTGTAAAGCCCCTTCCGGGAGGCCTGCTTCTGCGAACAATTCAGCAATGAAAAAGGCGGAAAGCGGCGTCTGATCAGCAGGCTTGAGAATCACAGGATTTCCCGCGGCAAAAGCGGGGCCAAGTTTGTGAGCGACGAGATTGAATGGGAAGTTAAACGGAGTGATGGCGCCAACAATTCCTACAGGCTGCCGTACCGTGTAAGCGATTCGGTTTTCACCCATTGCGGAGGCGTCCATCGGAATCGTTTCTCCGTGCAGGCGGCGCGCTTCATCCGCCGCGAACTGATAGGTTTCAATCGTCCGCCCAATTTCGGCCCGGGCCATTGAAATTGGCTTCGCCGCTTCCTGTGTTAAAATCCTTGCTGCCTCTTCCTTACGTTCCTGCAGGAGAGCAGAAACAGTTTGCAGGATCGCAGCCCGTTTGTGAGCCGGCAGTTTAGCCATTGTTTTTGCCGCTTTTTCCGCATGGGCAATCGCTCGCTGCATGTCCTCGCGGGTACCGACGGCTACTTCGGCAATTGCCTTACCGGAGTGAGGAGAATACAGTGTTTTATAGGAAGCGGCTTCTTGAAAAGCTCCACCGATAAAAAGCAGCTTCTTAGGAATCTCTTGTTTTATCATTGTCATTCCTCCTTCTTAGTGGACCTGCAGAGCGGACGTAGCTGCTGCGATGGATTGTTCCAGGATGGTTAAGCCTTCCTCAAGCTGTTCATCCGTAATCACGAGCGGCATCAGGGTGCGAAGAACATTGCCATGTAAACCGGCGCTTAAAGTAATAAGACCTCGTTTATTTGCTTCATTTACAATGCTTGTTACGATTTCTTTGTTCGGTTCACGCGTAACCGGATCTTTAACGAATTCCATCGCGCACATCGCGCCTAATCCGCGTACGTCTCCAATTATATCGTATTTTCTGGAAAATTGGTCGAAGCGTTCCATTACTTTTTCTCCAATAACCGCCGCACGCTCATTCAGTCCGCGCTTCTCGATAACATCCAGTACCGCCAGCGCGGCGCGGCATCCGAGCGGGCTTCCCGCATAGGTACCGCCTAGTTCGCCCGGCGCTGCAACGTCCATGATTTCCTTGCGGCCAATGACACCGCTGATTGGCAGCCCTGCTCCCATCGATTTTGATACGGTGATTAAATCGGGAACAACACCGAAGTGTTCCATGGCAAAATATTTCCCTGTCCGGCTAAAGCCGGTTTGGATTTCATCCGCCACGAACAGAATGCCGTGCTCCCGGCAAATTTCCGCTACGCCCTGTACGAATTTCTTGGTTGGGACAATAAAGCCGCCCTCCCCCTGAACAGGTTCCATCACAACAGCGGCCACGGTTTCCGGGGCTACGTCGCCGAGGAGGAAGGTTTTAAATTCATTTAATATGAAGTCATCGTACGCCTCTATGTTCATTCCATCAGGACGGCGGTATGTGTATGGATAAGGCGCTTTATATACTTCAGGGGCAAAAGGGCCGAATTCATACTTGTACGGCTTTACTTTGCTCGTCATCGTCATTGTCATCAGGGTTCGGCCATGGAACCCCCGCGAGAATGAGATAATTCCCTGGCGTTTTGTATATTTGCGGGCGATTTTCACCGCGTTCTCCACAGCCTCGGCCCCGCTGTTCAGGAACATGACCTGCTTTTCGTGCGCGCCGGGTGCAAGATTTGCGAGGCGTTCCGCAAGCTCGATATAAGGTTCGTACATCATAACGTTAAATCCGGTATGAATGTATTTGTCGATTTGGTCGTGCAGGGCAGTGACAACTTCAGGTGCGCAATGGCCTACATTAACCGTTCCGATAGCACCGGCGAAGTCAATAAACGTATTGCCGTCTACATCTGTTAGGAGCGCACCTTCCGCGTGGGATACGAACGTTGGGATACCGTTGCTGATTCCTTTTGGAACGAATTGTTTCCGCTTCTCCAGTAGTTCTTTTGCTTTTGGACCCGGCAATTCTGTTTTTACATTGGAAAATTTATAGCTCATGATTGAAAACCTCCTTAGTAAAATGAAAACTAAATGACTCGGCTAAACTCTTGTTTATTTCAGGGATGCAAAGAGCATGCCAGGTATAAACCTATTAATAACAAGTAAAAACAGCTAAAAAAAATCCGTTTGATTCAATATTGAATTTTAATGATTCTGTTTTGAATTAATAAAACAAAAAGTATTTTTCGAAAAAAATATTGCTATTCAGTTTTGCAGCCTATATAATAAAAAACAACAAATAAAAAATCCTATCAGTTTAATATGAATTACTCTTTCTTATCTAGAGAGGTGGAGGGACTGGCCCTTTGATATCTCGGCAACCTAATTCGGTTAGGTGCTAATTCCAGAAAGCTTTCGCTTGAAGATGAGGAGGAGGGTGTGATAAAGTAACCCTTCTTCTTTTGGTGAAGAAGGTTTTTTTATAGAGTGAAATCATATTATTCCTATGAAGTTAATTAATTAGTAAGGAGGCGAAAAAGGATGGCAGTAGGGATCGTTCATCTAGTAGGTGCAGGACCGGGAGATCCCAAGCTCATTACAGTCCGCGGACTTGAAGCATTAAAGAAAGCGGATGTTGTAATCCATGATCGCCTGGCTAATCCGAAACTGCTCGAACATGCGAAAGAGAGGGCGCAATTTATTTATTGTGGGAAGGAAGCGAGCAATCACGCTTTATCCCAGGATGAAATTAACGCAGCAATACTGAAGCATGCGCTGGAAGGGAAGCGGGTGGTACGCCTGAAAGGCGGAGACCCTTATGTATTTGGACGTGGAGGAGAAGAAGCCGAGGCATGTGTAGAAGCGGGTGTGCCTTTTGAAATAATACCCGGCATCACCTCGGGAATTGCCGCTCCTGCCTATGCCGGAATTCCAGTCACCCACCGGAATTTTTCCTCCTCCTTTGCCGTTGTGACCGGCCATGCGTGTGAAGGAAACGAAGGCATACACGTCGATTGGGCAAGGATTTCAACGGCTGTTGAAACGATTGTTTTTTATATGGGGGTTCGCAACCTGCCTCTTATTACGAAAAAACTGCTTGAGAATGGAAGAGATAAGAATACCCCGGTTGCCCTGGTCAGGTGGGGGACGTGTGCAGTACAGCAAACGCTTGTCGGCACGCTCGATACGATTGTTGAGAAGGTAAGAGAGGCGAAGTTTACGTCACCGGCGATTATCATCGTTGGGGAAACGGTGCGTCTGCATGAGAAACTATCCTGGTATGAAAATAAACCGCTATTTGGAAAAAGGGTTGCGGTTTTACATAGAGGGCAGCAGGCCGCGGTGGAACAAATAGAAGAATTGGCCGGTCAACCGGTAGAAATTCTCCTTGTAGATACTGTTCCCGCATCTGAAGATACGCTCGATACCGTTATAAATCAACTGGAAACCTCGGACCGAATGGTCTTTTCGAGTGAAGAAGGCGTTGGCGCATTTTTTAGAAGGATTCGAGAAATGGGAGAAGATATCCGAAGCTTCCGCGGGGGATTCTACGCAGTAGGGAGAGATGCGTCTGAAGCCTTGCTTAACAAGGGGCTTTTCGTAGAGACCATTACAGATAACAGGTTAAATGGGATCTGGGCAGGAGAAAAAATAATAGTGGAAAGTGAAGAACAGGGGAAAGGGTCGCTCGTTCATCACATAAGAGAACAGGGAGCGGAAGTCATTGGGTGGACAGCAAGCAAGAAGGTTCTTTCAGAAAAGGGATTTGCCATACTCGAAAATATGATAGAGGAACAAGCCCTTGATTATATTGCTTTCACCTGTCCAGCCGATGTGCATGCATTTGTATCTCTGCCTCTGTTCAAAGATCAGGGGCGTAATCTTGAAAGACTGAAAACATTGTGCTTTGACGAGGAAACCGCAGCGCTCCTGCACCAAAAGGGGGTGGATGTGGATTATATTGTTAAAGATGGGACGGCGGTGCTGTATTCTTCGCGGCTTTCCGTTATCGCTTAATAGAGGAATCGGAAGGGAAAGGATCGAAGCGACTATGTTTCTATACAGATTTGAAGTGCGGTCTGATGACGGCTCGAACTCAGCGGTAGTTGTGCTTCACGAAAATGAAGAGAAGGCGTTTCGCAGTGCGGAAAGCCAGATGGAGGGGCAATTTCTGCCTCCCAAAAAAATAGCGGAAATCGCGATCGTTGAGAAGAAACCAGCGGGCGTCGGACGCGGGTATGTGATTGACATATGACATGGACATATATTGCTATGGCGGTCGCTCTTTTCTTTGCGATGAATATAGGGGCGAGCGGCACGGCTGCCTCTATGGGGGCTGCCTATGGAGCCGGAGCGATAAAAAACAAGCGCATTGCCATGTACCTGGTAGCCCTGGCCGCTTTTCTTGGAGCCATTCTCGGTGGAGGAGAAGTTGTAAAAACAATCGGTGGAGGGATTATCCCTTCCTCGATCCTGACTGTGAAAATCGTCATCGTTATCCTCGCTTCAGCCACGCTGACTCTGTTCTTTGCGAATCTGCTGGGAATTCCGCTGTCAACAAGTGAAGTGACGGTCGGTTCGATTGTTGGAGTAGGACTTGCGTACAAATCTGTGTTTACAAATAGTCTCCTGGTTATTGTATCCTTTTGGATTTTTATTCCTTTCCTTGCTTTCCTGGCCGCCTTTCTAATAGGAAAAGGCATTGCAAGAGCAGAGAAACGGTGGCCTCTATTAAAAGGGCAGGGAAAGTGGAGAAAGTGGCTTTCGATACTCCTTGTTATCGGCGGGTGCCTCGAGGCATTCTCCGCGGGGATGAATAATGTGGCGAATGCAGTCGGTCCGCTCGTCGGCGCACATATGATGAGCACAAACAGCGGGATTTGGATTGGTGGATTGTTTGTCGCGATAGGAGCCGTCGCTCTTGGCGGTAAGGTTCTGGAGACAAACGGAAAGAAAATTACGAGACTTTCACTCCTGCAGGGAAGCGCAGTTTCCTTTACAGGCGGGACGCTGGTTGTCATTGCTTCCGTATTTGGCATTCCGGTTCCGCTCACCCAGGCAACGACGTGTGCGATTTTGGGAGTAGGAACAGCGGAGAATGGGTTTCGCCTCTGGCAAAAAGGAGTTATCAGGCAAATTGTTA
This sequence comes from Aneurinibacillus tyrosinisolvens, assembly GCF_001015055.1. GTDB lineage: Bacteria > Bacillota > Bacilli > Aneurinibacillales > Aneurinibacillaceae > Aneurinibacillus_A > Aneurinibacillus_A tyrosinisolvens. The sequence goes on from NZ_BBWZ01000009.1 coordinate 137,204, forward strand.
AAGTATGGATTGTCTCGCCGGTATCTTCGCTCGTGGTTTCTTACGCAATGGTTAATCTTTTGCTTGAGCCCAACCCGTATATCATCGTCGTTATTGTAAGTGTATTTATTGCAACTGTTGGTTCTATTAGCCTTTCACAAACGATTCGTAAAGAGAAAAGCACAATTCATGATCAAGGGGGCGGAATATAAAATGCAGGCTTCTGCGCTATCATATGACCGTTTAACAGATGAAGATTATAAGAGAATCAATGAAAGTGAGCTGGCCGGAGCGGATACGCTCGATGTGCTGAAATGGGCATATAAGCAATTCGGAGATGAACTTGTTTATTCTTGCAGTTTCGGCGCGGAAGGCATGGTTCTCATTGACTTAATCAGCAAGGTGAAGAAGGACGCACGGATTATTTTCCTGGACACACACTTTCATTTTAAGGAAACATACGAACTGATTGATCGTGTAAAAGCAAAATATCCCGAATTAAGAATCGAAATACAGGAGACCGACCTGACGCCGGAGCAGCAGGCAGAACAACATGGGCCTGAATTGTGGAAAAGCAAGCCGGATCTCTGCTGTAACCTGCGGAAAATCCAGCCGCTGGAGAAGGCATTGTCAGGTGTAAAAGGCTGGATTTCGGGTCTGCGCCGGGAGCAGTCGCCTACGCGTGCTAATACCCAGTATGTGAACAAGGATAACAAGTTTAAATCCATAAAAGTATGCCCGCTTATCCACTGGACGTGGGATGAAGTATGGTCGTATATTACCCTCCACAATTTACCGTATAACAGCCTTCACGACCGCAATTATCCGAGTATCGGGTGTGAGTACTGCACGCTGCCGGTAGAGGACGGCGGCGATTCGCGCGCCGGGCGGTGGAGCGGATCCGGCAAAACGGAATGCGGGCTTCATCAATAAATGGAACAAGAGAAAAATTAAAGGAGTGGACAACATGAGTGTAAATCAACCACATGGCGGGGAATTAGTGAACCGAGTAAATGCTGCATACGATATTTCCTCCCTTACAAAAGAAATTGAGTTGGATAACTTCGCCTTATCTGATCTTGAACTTATTGCTATTGGCGCCTATAGCCCTCTCACAGGGTTCTTGAAAGAAGCAGACTACCTTAGTGTCGTGCAGAATATGAAACTGGCTGACGGGACGGTATGGAGCATTCCGATAACACTGCCTGTAACGGAGCAGGTTGCGGGCGGCCTGCAAATAGGGGATAAGGTTAAGCTTGTACAGAACGGAACGGTTTACGGTGTCATTGAACTGACAGAGAAGTACTCGCCGGACAAGGAGGCAGAAGCGGAAAATGTGTATGGCACAGCTGAACTTGCCCATCCGGGTGTGAAAAAGCTGTGGGAGAGGCCAGAAGTATATTTGGCTGGCCCGATTACGCTTATAAAGCGTCCGGAAAAAAATCAATTCAAGGAATTCTATCTTGATCCGAAAGAAACGCGCGCTGCTTTTGCCGAACGCGGCTGGAAAACAGTCGTAGGGTTTCAAACGCGGAATCCTGTGCACAGAGCGCATGAATATATCCAAAAGACTGCTCTTGAAATCGTGGACGGCCTGTTCTTAAACCCGCTTGTCGGAGAAACAAAATCAGACGATATTCCTGCCGATATTCGAATGGAAAGCTATCAGGTGTTATTGAAGAATTATTATCCGCAGGATCGGGTATTCCTTGCAGTATTTCCGGCAGCGATGAGATATGCGGGACCGCGTGAAGCGATTTTCCATGCGATGGTTCGGAAAAATTATGGCTGTACCCACTTTATTGTTGGACGTGATCATGCGGGTGTTGGCAATTACTACGGAACATATGATGCGCAGCTTATTTTCCGTAACTTCACTCCGGAGGAACTTGGAATTATGCCTTTATTTTTTGAACACAGCTTTTTTTGCAAGAAGTGCGGAAACATGGCTTCCACAAAAACATGCCCACACGGAGCAGAAGACCGTCTGATTCTATCCGGAACGAAGGTAAGACAGATGCTCAGTAATGGGGAGGCGCCGCCGCCTGAGTTCAGCCGTCCGGAAGTAGTGGAAGTGCTCATTCGCGGAATGGGCGTTACGGTAGGCACGAAATAACAAAACAGGGGGTTGGGCAGCGATGGCGTCACATAATGCAAATATTGTATGGCATGCAGCTTCCGTTCGTAAGGAAGATCGGCAGAAGTTAAATGGCCATAAAGGAGCAGTCATATGGTTTACCGGGCTTTCCGGATCCGGGAAGTCAACGATAGCGAATGCGGTTGAGCAGCGTATGCATGAGAGAGGGCTGCGTACCTACCTGCTTGATGGGGACAACATCCGTCACGGCATTAACCGTGATCTTGGATTCAGCCCGGAAGATCGCAAGGAAAACATCCGCAGAATCGGGGAAGTATCAAAGCTGTTCGTTGATGCGGGATTAATCGTTCTGACAGCTTTCATTTCCCCTTATAAAGAAGATCGCCAGATTGCCAGAGAGCTTGTAGACGAAGGTGAGTTCGTTGAGGCGTATGTGAAGTGCTCTCTGGAACAATGCGAAGTACGCGATCCGAAGGGGCTGTACAAAAAAGCAAAAGCGGGAGAAATTCCGGAATTCACCGGTATTTCCTCTCCGTATGAGGAACCGGAAGCACCTGAGCTTATCATTGAGTCGGATAAGCAATCAGTTGAGCAGTCCGTGGACCAGCTTATTGATTATTTGCTCTCACGTGGAATTATTGCAGAATAATGAGAAAAACATCGCGGGCATGCCGCTCGTCCTTTCCCCTCCTGAAAGCGGGACGGCCGCTTAGTCTCACGCCGGGCGGACCGGCAAAACATCTGGGTAACTCAATGATGGAGACAATTGCCGGTCTTTTTCGCCCTTTGTTCGACACGCTCCACAGGGGGAAAGAAAAGAGCCGTCATCGCCCGCGATGTTTTTCTTTGACGCCTAAGACCGCACGGTCCCACTTTATGACTTTAAAGCAACATATAGTTTCTTATACGATAAGAAAAGTGCAGCCGTTACGCTGCGCTTTTTTGCTGTTCTTTTTTAGACGTCACGTACAGTGAAGTTGCGGACGGCCAGCCAGAGTGCGGTCATCGCATACAGGGCGGTATACACCATCATGGCACCGCTTGGCTCAGAAAGGCTTCCAAACATCCCCTGGGCGGCAAAAGAAAACGGGCTGTCGGCTGTATCAAACAGGCACACCATCATTTTGCGAAACAGGGAATCCACAGGGAACAGCAGGCTGGACGCAATCCCGATGTCCTGCAGGGCTGGCTTCTCGATTAAAACACCGAATTGCTCGACAAACCCGCCGATAAAGCTGATTCCATACAGGATAATCATAATGACACCGCCGTTAATCGTTGTTATCATGCTGCTGAAGAAAAGAGCGACCGCTACGAGAATGACGGGCTCCAGCATGAAAATTCCCAGTGATTTTATAAACTGGCTTCCGGTTATATCCACCTTCAATGCTTCTCCGCCGATTAATTGATTAATTGAAATAATGCCTGAGAATAAAAAGGCAGCATAAAGCGCAAGCAGCAGGCTGAGACCGGCAAACTTGCCGAGAATGATGGAGCGACGGGGAAGGGGACGGGCCAGCCACGTATCGATTTGATGGCTTTCAATTTCCCCTGATATGCTGCTGACACTGCTTAGAATCGCAAGCAGGGCGGTAATAAACGCGGCAAAATAAAGGCCGATGCCAAGAAACTGAGTGGTATAGAAGCTCCGCATCATGACGTCGTTATTCGACTGCTGAGCCACTTCTCCAGCCGCGAAATGAGTAGCGATGGCATAGAAAAGCAGGAAGGCAAGGCTTGCCAGTGCGGTAATGAGAAAAATCCGCTTGTATAGTATTTCTTTACAGGATAATTTGGCGATCACCCACATAGGTTTCCTGCTCCTTTCGGTTAACCCAGTACATAAATACATCTTCCAAATGCTGCTGCTTCGGCGTTACCTGGTACAGCAGAGCACCATGCGAAGTAAACCGCTGAACGAGGGCTGGAATGTGCTCTTCATTATGGAGAGTAACGAGCCAGGTGTCTTTCCCGTGAGAGGATGAGAGCTTTTTCTTATCAACAATAAAGGAAGAAACACTGCTCCAAACGTGATCAGGCAGGGAAGCAGCGGTAATTTCCACCTCTGCTTTCACGGCAGACAGGCTGCGCCACTCTCCCTGCACAACGAGTTCGCTTTTATGTATGATGGCGACATGGTCACATACATTTTCAACTTCACTTAGGAGGTGGCTGTTTAGAAACACGGTTTTCCCTTCGTTGCGCAGCTCGTTCATCAATTCTCGCACTTCCCGGCGCCCGATTGGGTCAAGAGCCGAGGTCGGCTCGTCAAGAAAAATAAGCTCCGGATCGGGCAGAAGGGCACAGGCAATCCCGATGCGCTGCTGCATGCCTTTCGAATAGCCGCGTATTTTTTCGTCACCTCGCCCGTCCAGCCCGACGCGGGCCAGTAAGACATTGATTCGCTTTTTTCGTTCCGAGCGCGGCAGCCTGCATATACCAGCGTGCGTTTCAAGCAGCTGGCGGCCTGTCAGCCAGTCGGGATAGCGGAATAATTCGGGAAGATAGCCAATCCGTGTGCGCGCTGAAACAGTGCCGATTGGCCGGCCGAGCATGGTGGCGCTGCCTCCTGTAGGGTGTAAGAGTCCGAGCATCGTGCGGACGAATGTGCTTTTTCCGGCTCCGTTGGGGCCGAGAAAGCCGAAAACAACGCCGCGCGGCACCTGAAGCGTAATATCCCGGCAGCCGGCTTTTCCGCCGTACTGCTTCGTTAATCCCTGCGTTTCAATCACATAGTCATTCATAGGGTTTTCTCCTTCTGACACGCGAAGAGAGCCGCCTTCCGCAGGAATAGCCGCTCTTCTTCGTTTTGCCTTTATTGTAGCTGGTTAGCGATATCAATCAGTACGTCAGTATGCTTGTTCGTGCGGGTATCGTACGCGGTCAGTTGGCGCAGCTTTCCGTCCTTCTGCCAGATAATAAACGTTTCGTGCTCCGACTCGTAAACAACACCTTTGACACCTTGAATGCTCGCCTCCCGGGTTTTATTTTTCTCATCCTCAACATAAGGGAAAGGCAGGGTGTGCTGCCAGTCTTGAATGCCGGCCAACTGCTGTCTCACATTTTCCGGGATGAAGGGGAGGGAGAGAACGGTTGTGCGAACCTGCTCTAAATCTATGTTGTCTGGCACCTTCATTTGTGGCGCATCCACAACGGTATAAGAAAGATCTTTCCACGGATTCCCATCAGTTCTGGACGCGGACGTAAAACTCGTACGGATGGAGCGCGGCACGGTAATAGCAAACTGTTTACCGTCCAGTTTGCTGTCGAACTGGGTTCCGGTGTTCATTTGCTTCAGCAGCTTATTCGCTTTTTCTGTATCCAGCTGTACATTTAAAGTATACTTTGGTTCGATGATGATGTTTTCGGTTTTGTAGCCTTTAGGAGCTTTAGGTGTCGTATACCCGGCTTTTTTCGCTTCTTCCACAGTTTCGAAGTTCTGCTGGTGGTGATCCTGTGTTTCTTCATCAAGCCACATTTTTCCGATGCCCTTGATTTCTTTCGTGCCGGGCTCACCGGAAACCATCCAGGTTTCGATGTCACGCAGGTCCGAGTTCGTCAGCTTCACAAGCTCTACCTTATTTACGCGGAAGATGGAGAGCAGATTGTTTGCGGCCGCCTGTACCTGCGGAATGCTTAGAGAACCCGCCAGTACGGCCGCAGCGGCTGTGCCTGCCAGCCATTTTTTATATGTTTTTTTCATTGTTCGCCAGCTCCTTTTTGTTTCTTTTCGTTCGCGGCCGTGCCCGTCAGTCTGGTGCAGACTCGCCGTTTCCGTTAGCCGCTGTTCAAAGCGTTGCCAGGCCGCTTCTGTATGGATCAGTTCTGTTTCCGTGTTTGAAAAGCTTTCATCAAGGGTAAGGCGCACCCAGCTGTCCAGCCGGTTTGCTTCACCTACCATTGCGTGGCATTGTACGCATTCATCGAGGTGGCGGGTGAATTCCTTACGCTGTTCCCGGTTGATCTCGCCGTCGAGATATGCCTGGATAAATCCAGGATCCTGGCATTTCATTGGTAATCCCCCCTCATTTTCTTGTACAGTTTGGAAAACTTCGTTTTTGCGCGGGCGAGCAGTGTACCAACTGAGCCATTTTCTACATCGATTGCTTTCGCGAGTTCCCGGTAATTAAATCCGGAATATTTCATTAACAGCAGAACACGGTCCCGTTCGTCCATTTCCGTTAGCACTTCACGCACGGTATGGATCTCCTCTTTTTGCAGCCACGTTTCTTCGGACGACAGGCTGTATGTACATAATGGGTTCACTTCCTTTTCGTCCCGTTGCAGCCGCCTTTTTTCCGAGCGAATCTCATTATAAGCCGCATGCAGAGATACCTTTGCCAGCCAGGCAGGAATATTTTCAATGCGGGTGCGGTCAGTGTGATAGAACTGAAGAAAGACATCCTGGGCAATATCTTCGGCGCGTGCCTGGTCGTGGACGATGCGCACAATTTGCCGTACAACGTGCGGATAATATGCTTTAAATAAGTCCTGAAACGATAAATCGCCTGCTGCGCTCTGTTCCTCGCTTTTTCTGAATGCCATCTGAACCTCCATTTCCCCGCCTCCTTTCTCAAGTGTTTCACTTTATAGACACCGCCCGCCAGTGTTTTGTGACACAATTGCAATAAAGTTATGAATAGATTATGACACCTATTCAAACAGAGTGGAAACCATCCCCCGGTATGCTACGATGAGAGTGTAAGATACCCAGTAAAAGGAATGAAGAAAAATAATGCTATGCTTATAAACTGAAAAAAATATACCAAGTCCAGCGCCTGGTATATTTTTCTGTTAATTGAATAAATTAATCAAATCTAAAAACTACGTCTTTCCAAAGCCGAACTCCATAGTGTAAGAAGTACAGCCCCAAGCACCATAACTCCGCCAATCCAAGGTGTATGAATTAATCCGATTGAATCAACGATAAGTCCTCCAACAAAAGCTCCGATTGCAATTCCTACGTTAAACGCTGCGATATTTAAAGCAGATGCAACATCAACTGCCGAAGGTACATACTTTTCAGCTAATTGAACAACATAAATTTGTAACCCAGGCACGTTCATGAAAGCTAGTAAACCTAAGAAGAATATTGTAATAATTCCTGCCACTTTGAATGGTGCTGTGAATGTTAGAATAACGAGTACAACTGCTTGCATTAAAAACATCCAAAATAAGGCTTTTAACGGGTTTTTATTGGCAGCCTTACCACCAATCGTATTGCCAATAGCAACAGCAGCACCATATACAAGTAAGATGATACTGACAGCGCCTGGTGCGAAACCTGTAATATCTTCTAAGATGGGTGCAAGATAAGTAAACGCTACAAAAGTACCGCCGTATCCTAAAGCTGTAATTGCAAAGGCTAGAAGTAATGGACCGTTTGTTATGATTTTAAAGTTGTCGTTTAATTTAGATGGTGGTGCTTGTTTAAGATTTTTAGGAACTAGAATGGCACTTGCAATAATAGCAATTACACCTAACATTGCAACACACCAGAATGTCGCTCTCCATCCAAATGCTTGACCAATAAATGTACCCAGTGGAACACCTGTTACAGTTGCAACGGTTAACCCAGTGAACATAAATGCGATGGCGCTAGCCCGTTTGTTTTCAGGAACTACGTCTGCTGCTATCGTTGAGCCGATGGAGAAGAATACCCCGTGAGAAAATGCAGTAATGAATCTTGCCACTAACAACAATACGAAACTTGTCGACAAAGCAGCGACTGAGTTACCAACAATAAAAACAATCATCAATAACATTAATAATGTTTTTCTGTTCATTTTGTTTGTTAAAGCCGTAAGGACTGGTGCTCCGATAGCAACACCTATTGCATAACCAGATATTAATAAACCGGCTAAAGTAATTGAAATACTTAAATCATCAGCTAACGAAGAAAGTAATCCTACTGGTACGAATTCCGTCGTACCAATTCCAAATGCACTAATCGCCAGTGCCATTAACGCGGCGGCACCGCCTTTTTTTTCTTGAGCTCTTATAGCAGTTGAACTCATAAAAGAATCCCCCTTATCCTTTTTAAAATGTGTAATTTCAAGATGTGTCACTTATGGACAGCGTGAGTTGGCGCCTTTCAAATTTTTATCACGCTGCCTCTATGAACGTTATTATGAAACATGTAAAATAGAAAGGATAGTACGTACTTTAAAGTAATGTAGGTACTTTAAAGTACCTATAAGAAATAAAGGGGGAGCTAAAATGGCTTATAATATTCCCGTAGAAGCTACACTTGATGTCATCGGAGGAAAGTGGAAAGTCGTCATTATGTGTCACCTGATTAAAGGGGAAAAACGAACGAGTGAATTGAAAAGGCTCATGCCTGGTATCACGCAAAAAATGCTGACCCAGCAGTTGCGGGAACTGGAGGAGGATGGCGTCGTGAACCGTATGGTTTTTGACCAGGTTCCGCCGAAAGTCGTTTACTCTTTAACAGAGTATGGCTGGTCTCTTCGTCCCATTTTGGATGCGATGTGCAGTTGGGGAGAAGGTCATATTAAATTGACGGGTCAGGAAGTTTTAAATTAAATAATAAATTTATCAGTAACAAAAAGTGCAACTTCTTATGATTCATGTGGAGAGGTTGCACTTTTCTAATTTAGTAAAAGTTATAGATGTTCGATGATAAAGATATTTAATTTCGTCCCTGGCATCGTATTATTTTCAAAAATCAACGTACACATCATCGCCTTCCATGCTAACGGGAAACATGACCTGCTTTTCCAAGGGCTCAGCCTGTCCTGTTTCATCGATTCCCGTCTCTAAGTTGAACGCCCAGCCGTGTGCCGGGCAGACAAGACAATGATCCCTAATAATTCCGCGAGCCAGGCTGGCTCCCGCGTGTATGCATTCCTTCTGACTCGCATATACTTTTCCATTATGCTTAAGCACCAGAATTTCGACAAGCCCTCCGAGTTCAATAATCTGGGAGGACCTGAGCCCATCCACTTTTCCGATATAATAGCGCATTGAAACACTCCTTATCACCTCTTACGGTGGTATGATGGTATGATGAAGAAATAAGTGTTGCAGAGAAAGAAGGAAACAAAATGGCCGCAAAGCTTATGGACTTTACGGAAGGGAATATCATGCGCCAGATGGCTGTGTATTCCTTTCCGATATTTCTTACAAATGTGCTGCAGACATCGTACCAGTTCATTGACAGCCTGTGGGTTGGGAATTTGCTTGGATCGGATGCCCTTGCTTCTGTATCTGTGTCCGCAAGTGTCGTATTCACCATGCTTTCCTTTATTATTGGGATGAATGGGGCCACCCTCACGATCCTTGCCCAGCGGAAGGGAGCGGGGGATGAGGAGGGCCTAAAGGAATCGTTAAATGCCTTCGTTGTTGTATTCGCTATTTTATCCGCCGGAATCGGGGTTCTCGGGTACATTTTCTCCCCGCATATTTTGAACCTGATTGGAACACCGAAGGCTATACATTCTCTTGCCACCCAGTATCTGCAGGTAAACTTTATTGGCATTGTTTTTTTGTTCGGCTATAACTTCATCGGTACGGTACTGCGTGCGCTGGGGGACAGCAGAACGCCGATCCGCTTTGTTTTTATGGCAGTGCTGCTGAATACGGTTCTTGCCCCGCTGTTTATTTCTTATTTTGGCTGGGGAATTGTAGGCGCAGCGATAGCAACGATTATCTCCCAGGGTTTCTCCTTTGTTTACGCGCTCATCTATACACGGAGAACAGGGGCGATCCCGTTTGTCCGGCCGCATATTCCTTCCAGGCAGTACGCCCTGGCTATCTTTAGACTGGGAGTTCCGGCCGGCCTGCAGATGATGGTTATCTCAGGCGGAATGATTGCCATTATGAGTGTTGTAAACGCCTTTGGAGCTGATGTTGTCGCAGGATTTGGCGCATCCCAGCGGATGGACAGCCTCATTATGCTCCCGATTGTTACACTCGGCTCAGCGGTAAACAGTATGGCCGGCCAAAACATCGGAGCCGGGAAGTGGGAGCGGGTCGGTGAGATAACGCGCAGCGGAATTATTTTAATTATTAGCGTTTCTCTTGTCATCGCGCTTGCCGTTTACTTTACCGCCCCTATGCTGCTTAACTTATTTGTCGACAACCCGAAGTCTATTTCATTCGGGACCCTTTACCTATCTACCGTTTGCTTTTTCTATCCTTTTCTGGGGATTAATTTTATATTGAACGGAATTATTCGCGGAGCCGGCGGTATGATGCAGATTCTGCTGCTTAATTTTATTTCATTCTGGGTGCTGCGCTACCCGCTTACCGCCTTCTTCTCCAAATTTGTTGGAGAGCAAGGAATCGCCTATGGGATGGGGACCAGCTTCATCATTAGCGCCCTATTTGCGGTTGCGTATTACAGGTGGGGACAGTGGCGCAGGATAAGGATTTTACAGAACAGGTAAAATGTGACGATGAGCATATAGAGGCGGCGAGAAATTGGGTCGCTGGTCATTGTAGACATGTTTCGGATTAAATGGTACGATTTACTAAAGAAGCGTTCACTGACCTTGGTTTTCGGGGTTAGGAACGCTTTTTTTATAAAAAGACAAATTAGGGAGTTGTTTAGAGTTGAGATTAGCGCGAAAAGTGACGATATCGTTGGCAGCCTTAACCGCCGCATTTACGTTCGGAGTGTGGACAGGCTCTCCGATAGCCGGTACACAGGATACAAGTGAAAACGTTACGAACGTGGCTACGGTCACTTCTTCGAGCTTTAAGGCAAACCTGGGTGATAAATGGGAGACAGTGAAGGCAAGAGCGGGGATGCCGAAGCGGTTTGATACAGGAATAAAGGAAACGAAATGGTGGATTTATGATAACGATTGGATTGGGTACCGCAATGGAAAGGTTGTTGAGCTTTTCACCAGTTACCCATCCATGCAATATAACGGAATAAAGATTGGCATGACGAGAGGCGAGGTGCAGAAGAAGCTAGCGTATACATCCCGCCCGCAATGGAGTGTCTTCAACGCCATGTTCTCCTTCCAAAATACTGGGACAGAGAAAGTGCTCTACAAAGCAGGCTCGCAGGCGCTGATCGCCTACTACGACACGCTGGATGGGAATAAACTTCTCGGCCTTCGCGTTGTCAATCCTGAAGAACTCGTTTATAAAAAATACTTTGGGTATACGTACCAGTATGTAAAACGTCCTACTATCCCTGTCTTTACTACAGATGCTGCAGCCGTAAACAAGCAGGGAGCCGAGGAAATTCTGCTGCTAAGCAATGTTGAACGTATGAAGAAAAAGGTGCCTGGACTGACCTGGAGTTCACAAGCGGCACTGTCTTCTTACAAGCATAGTAAAGATATGAGTGTGCACAAATATTTTTCTCATACATTGTTTGATGGCCGTTCACCATTCGACTTGATGGCTGCGGAAAAAATTAAATACAGCGTTGCGGCAGAAAACATTGCAATGGGGTATACGGACAGTATTGAGGCGGTGTTTGGATGGATGAACAGCACAGGGCACCGGAAGAGCCTGCTGAACCCATCGTTCAAAAAACTCGGTGCCGGCGTATACAGCACGTATTATACACAGCACTTTTACACACCGTAAAGTAAAATTGCTCTTTGACAAGTTCCCTTAAGCCAAGTAAAATATCATTTGATTGCCTGTAATTTATGAGTGGAAGGGACGAGTACTATGTCTATGTGGAATTATATTATTCCTATCCTAACGCTGGTCGTAGGATTGGTGGGAGGATTCTCCATCGGCGTCTGGTATTTGAAGCGCCAGATGACAAACATGCAGATGGATGAAAAGCAGCTTCAACAAATCGCCCGTTCAATGGGCATGAATTTGAATCAGAAGCAATTGAACCAGATGACCCGGAGAATGCAGAATACAAAGCCGGGAGCACCAAAGAAGAAAAAATACTAGTTCCGGTATATTGGTATTTAGAAAGGCTGTGGGTTCATGTCCGCAGCCTTTTTCATTTGTGGGAACAATAAAAAAGCGCATTGCCATCGATACAAAAGTAACTGGGCAATGCGCTTGTGGGTTATGATTTTTCGAGAGCCAATTCAGGAACAAGGAGCTTTTCTTCGATTTTATGTTCGCGGTATTCCCATCCTGTATAGGAAGTGAGAATGTTTAACTGCTCATCAAGGTGAACGATAGCAACGAAGGCATAATGTGTTTTCGTCCGGTATCGCAAATCGATCCACCGAACTTCATATCCGAATTCACGTTTTGCTGTATATACATGAGGATGGCGGGTGAATGAGAGAAAAGCTTGCACATTCTCATCCGCTTTCGCTTTCTCAATTATCGTATTCTCATCTTTTTTATAAAAAGTATCGTGCCATATAATCTCTTTATTTCTCAATTCACCTACGTAATAAGCGGCTGCCGTATCCGCGACGATTCCCCAGCGGGTCCAGCGAATCGTAGGCTGGAGAATATAGTGGCCTTCTTCACCAAGGTTTGCTTTAACGTAAGTAAGCAGCCTGCGGTATGCAACGACGCGCTGTACAATATAAGTAAGCATGACGGCGTACACCACGCTGAATATGTGTCCCGGGTGCAGACCTGCCTCCCAGAAAAGGAAGCCAAGGATGTGAATTCCCATAATAAACGGGTCAAAAATATTAATGACGTTTAATGCGATCCACCGCTTTGTAAACGGGCGCCCCGCCTGTGTTCCATACGAATTAAACAAATCGATGGAAACGTGAACAACGACGGCCAGCAGGGTCCATAAAAGCAAGTGCAGAAATGAAATACCCGGGTGGAACAAATATACGCCTCCGCTAATTAAACCGGTCCAAATAAGAAGAGCCGGAATCGAGTGGGAACGCCCGCGATGATTGCGAATGTACGTAGCATTTCCCTTTAACTTCAACACAGTGTCAATATCAGGTGCCTGAGAACCAATTAACGTCCCTAACAGCACGGCACTCGCCAATTCAGGCTGTGCTGCAACCGCAGGGTCCATGTACGCGAGACCTGCAAGACCAAACCCCATAGCAATGTGGGTACCTGTATCCAACCTTTAATTCCCCCAATTCCTACTTGTGAGCCAGTTTAGTGGCTCGTTATTTTATATATGCACACCGGCTGAAATTTTTCCTTTTCATGCACGGTGCGAAGCGATATCTTTATTATAAAGGATACTGCGAAAAAAGTTTAGCTATTTTACATAAAATCCATAATTTTTTATTCAAGGAGGATTCAATAATTGACAGCGGTTAAGGTGTTTGCAGAATATAAAGTAAAAGAAGAGATGCGCGGGCAATATTTGGAGAAAGTGAGCCACCTTTCTCTTGCGATGGAAAAAATTGGTGTGACGAATTTTTTCGTATACGAAGGGGTGGATCAACCCAATCTTTTTGTCGAAATGTTTCATGTACCTTCTGTAGAGGCGTACCGCAAGCTAAAGAGAAAGCGGTGTGAAGAGAAGGCAGAAGGCGGCGTCTTCTGGCAGAGTATTAATGATTGCATTGATGGGGGTAGCGAAAAGCTGCATATGTGGGCATTCACCCCTGTTACCAGAAGCGAGGGATAAAAAATGGCAAAGCAGCAAGAACAGCATAAACAGTATACAGCAGCCTTCGCTGTCCAGGAATTCCAGAATCAACTTCTATACTGGTTTGAAAGGCAGCAGAGAGACTTGCCGTGGCGGCAAAATCGTGATGCGTACCGTGTCTGGGTGTCAGAAATTATGCTGCAGCAGACGAGAGTAGACACCGTTATCCCTTTCTATGAACGCTTTATGGAGCGTTTTCCTACGATAAGTCATTTGGCGGAAGCGGATATAGAAGAAGTGTACAAGTACTGGGAAGGGCTTGGCTATTACTCCAGGGCACGCAACCTCCATTCGGCCGTAAAAGAAGTACAGGAGAATTACAGCGGTACCGTTCCGGACACGCCTGAGGAGATTCATAAGCTTAAGGGGGTCGGCCCTTACACGGCAGGGGCGATTCTCAGCATTGCCTACGGCGTACCTGAGCCGGCGGTAGACGGTAACGTCATGCGGGTGCTGTCCCGTATTTTTTTAATCGAGGAAGACATTATGAAGGTAAAGACAAGAAAGCTGTTTGAGGATATTATCCGGGACATTATCGCTCGCCAGAATCCGTCGTTTTTTAACCAGGCGCTGATGGAGCTCGGGGCATTAATTTGTATTCCGCGTTCTCCCCGCTGCGCCGTGTGCCCGGTAGCTGCGCACTGCCGTGCCCGGCAAGAAGGGGTGCAGGAGAGCCTCCCTGTCAAAAAGAAAGCAAAGCAGGTTCGTGTCCAGGAAATGGCGGTCGCCTCATAGAAAGAGAGGATGGAAACTTCCTTCTCCATAGAAGGTCGGATACAGGCCTGCTCGCCCGCATGTGGGAGTTTCCGAATACCCCGGTTTCAAACAGAGAAGGTGCGAGGGGAGAGCTGAGCAAATACGTGTATGAAACGTTTGGCGTCCAGGTCGTTCCCGGAGAAAAGGTAATGGAGCATACGCATGTGTTTTCCCATTTGCAGTGGAATCTTGAGGTGTATTCTTGCAAGTATGAAGGGCAGGACATAGAGACTGGCATCCAGGAGAATAAGGAACGAATGAGATGGATCGAACAAGAAAATATGGCAGAGTATCCATTCTCTGTCTCACATAAGAAAATAGTGGAGGCCCTCTAGGAGGGGTTCCAGGCAACGCTATTCTAAAAAAGGGTGGGGATATAATGGAATATAAACGTAAGGAAAAGGCTGGCTAAATAACAATGCTTGTATAAAACAAAAGCCCTGGGCGTATTTTGCCGCAGGGCTTTTGTTTTAAGCAGAAATTTGCTATTAGTCCCGATTGCCAAAAATTCGCAGCAGATAGAGAAACAAATTTATAAAATCGAGGTATAAGACGAGCGCTCCAATAATTGCTTCTTTTGTATCGTCAACAGTGCCCTCGTTCCCAATAATGTTGCCCTCTTTAATCTTCTGGACATCATAGGCGGTAAGGCCTGTAAAAATAAGAACACCTGCATACGTGACGATCCAATACAAGCCGCTGCTTTGCAGCCATATGTTTATGAGCGTGGCAAGAAGGAGCCCAATAAGTGCCATGAACAGGATGGAACCCATACGGGATAAATCTCGTTTTGTTACATATCCGTAAACAGAAACCGCCCCAAACATCCCCGCTGTAATAAAGAAGGTAGTACCGATGGATTCGGCTGTATAGATAGAAAAAAGCAGGGAAAACGTAATTCCGTTCAATGCAGCATATATAAAGAAAAGCAGCGTGGCGGCTGTGACCGACAGTTTATGAATTCTGGCGGAAAGGTAAAACACCATGACAAGTTCTACGATAAGAATGCCGAAGAAGCCATACGGATGCTCGGAGAAATAAGAAATGACATTATTATTCCTGCTCAGGAGAAACGAAACAACGGCTGTCATCAGCAAGCCGACGAACATCCAGGAAAATACGCGCTGCATGTAGCGCCGCTGTTCCTGAACAACGGTTGCTATATTCAATGTAAACACCTCCATTCCTATATAGTATAGGTTGCTATCATTATACTATACGCGTCCGCATAGTAAAAAAAGACTCCCGTTCAAGCAAAGGGAGTCTTTCCTGTTTTTATTTCGCTGCGTTGTAGCGCTTGTTCACTTCATCCCAGTTTACTGTGTTCCACCATGCAGACACGTAATCAGGACGTTTGTTTTGATATTTTAAGTAGTAAGCGTGCTCCCATACG
The DNA here is from genome assembly GCF_001015055.1 of Aneurinibacillus tyrosinisolvens. GTDB lineage: Bacteria > Bacillota > Bacilli > Aneurinibacillales > Aneurinibacillaceae > Aneurinibacillus_A > Aneurinibacillus_A tyrosinisolvens. The sequence continues at coordinate 152,972 of NZ_BBWZ01000009.1, forward strand.
TCCACACCAAGAATTGGCGTTTTTCCTTCCATCAGAGGGTTATCCTGGTTTGGTGTGCTTGTAATAGCGAGCTTGCCGCCATCAACAACAACCCATGCCCAGCCGCTTCCGAAACGGGTAGCTGCAGCTTTCGCAAATTCTTCTTTCAGCTTATCAAAGCCTCCGAAAGCTTCAATAGCCTGAGCAACATCACCAGTAGGCTCTCCGCCGCCGTTCGGGCTCATAATCTCCCAGAACAAGCTGTGGTTGTAGTGGCCGCCGCCGTTGTTGCGGACAGCACCCCGAATGTTTTCAGGAACGCTGTCAATGTTTCTCATTAAATCTTCAATGCTCTGTCCTGCCAATTGTTCGTTTCCTTCAAGAGCAGCATTAAGGTTGTTTACGTATGTTGCGTGATGTCTGTCGTGGTGAATCTCCATTGTTTGAGCATCGATATGAGGCTCAAGCGCGTCAAAAGAGTAAGGTAGAGCTGGTAATTCAAATTTTGCCATAACGTAAATCCTCCTTGTGGGTTTGTACGAAAATGTTTCCAAAATCCATTATATCGTACTGGCATTATAATTCAATACTAAACAGATGAGAAAGTATAATAAATCTCCTGTCATTCATTTCTTAAGTTGTGCATTGCTGCTCGATTTCATGTGCAGGTATGGTATAATTTGTTGAATACATAATCAGAAGGGAAAGAATCTATTATGCAGCAACGAAAAGTAGCCCTTATTACAGGCGGGACCCGCGGGATAGGCAAGGCCATTGCCCATAGGCTTGCCGACCAGGGGTGTGATCTTGTAATTAACTATCTACGCAACAGAACGGTGGCCAGAGAGACGGCTGCTGAACTTGAAGCGAAGGGCGTTCGGGTTCACCTTGTAAAAACGAATGTATCTGAAACAGAAAAGATAAAAGAAATGTTCGCGGAAATCGACCGTGAATTTGGCAGACTCGATTATTTTGTCAGCAATGCGGCTTCCGGTGTGCTGCGGCCATTAATGGAGCTGGAACAGTCACACTGGGATTGGACATTGAACATAAACAGCCGGGCTTATCTGTTCTGCGCCCAAGAAGCGGCAAAGCTGATGACAAAAAGCGGGGGAGGAAAGATGGTTGGGCTGTCCAGTCTCGGTTCCCAGCGTGTCATTCCAAACTATACAACCGTAGGGGTATCAAAGGCTGCACTTGAATCATTGACCCGCTACCTCGCTGCCGAACTTGCTTCACAGAACATCGTAGTTAACGCCGTTTCGGGTGGTGCAGTGGATACGGATGCTCTCAAGCACTTTCCCAACCGTCAGGAAATACTGTCGGATGCAGCGGACCGGACCCCTGCCGGCAGGATGGTTACGCCCGATGATCTTGCAAACGCGGTGATGTTCTTGCTTTCAGAAGAAGCTTCCATGATCCGCGGGCAGACTTTGATTGTAGACGGCGGGATTTCGATTCTTTTATAACAGAATACGCAGGAGGACAGGAAGGCCGCTTATAAATTGGGCCTTCCTTCCTTTTATGACAAACAAAATTCACAAAGAAGCATAAAAATGAAAGGGTTTTCTCCCCCCTCCTGAATATATATATAATTATTGCAATTATAAAATAGGGAGGGCGAAGATAATGTATCCTCTAGAAGAAGTACTAACGTGGGAAGCTAAGATGGCAGATGATTTGGATCAGGAGAGACAGCTGCTTGCCGCGTACCGCTGGATTAAAATAGACTTAAACGATAGACGCCAAACCCTTCTTCAAGAAGATACGATTGACGTTCCCGCACTCCAACAGCTGGATGAAGCGATTGTTAGCATCATCGAGTTAATTGATGAAAAAAAGCACCGCATAGAGGAAAAGCAAAGAGAAGTTGAAGCCATGTTTTACCAATGGCAACAGGTCCTTTTGCAAGAAAAATAAAAAAAACCTGCCTGCCTGCATCATGCTTGGGCAGGTTTTCTTTGTGGGGTTGTGCTCAACTATATGATAAATAGCGACATTTTATATGTTGTAGTGTAAAATAAGAAGAGACGAAAAGCAGGGGGGCTACAGGCGTGCTAATACGTTCGTTTCGCTTAGGAGATTACGCTCACATCAGTACAATATGGCAGGAGACAGGGCTGGAGCAGACAGAGACAGAAACGCTTGATGCGCTTGCCAAACAGCTGGCATGGGACAGTGAGCTTGTTATGATTGCTGAGTATGAGGATAAAGTTGCAGGTGTTATTGTTGGAACGATTGACGGTGCCCGCGGGTATTTTTACCGTCTGGCTGTTAATCCGGCTTACCAGAATCTAGGGATTGGCCGTAAGCTTGTTGAAGCTTTGGAGAAACGCTTTAAGGAAAAGGGTGTTACGAGAGTATTTATCATGGTAAACCAGGATAATAAGAAAGTGATTCCTTTTTATAGCTCGATGGGGTATGAGGTAAAGGAGTATATTACATTATCCAAGAAAATCTCATCATAACCGGATGGGTTTATAATAGGATTTTCTTTCGAAAGAGAATAAAAATAACGGGAAGTATATAAGTATATAAACCACGTAGAAAGAAAGGAGAGCGTGATGACGTCACCCGGGACCCCACTTCGCATTGAAAGCTTCAAACATAACCAGTTATTTCATCGCTCATGGGACAAAACATTGTTGCTTCACCTAAGCGATGCTGTGCTTATCGGTGGAAACGACAATGTTCGGGTAACAGAATCGGACGGGCGGGAATGGCGGACGCGCGAACCGGCTATCTGTACGTTTGGCCGTGGTCAGTGGTTTAATACAATTGCTATGATTCGGCCGGATGGCATCTATTATTATTGTAATATCGGGTCACCTTTTTCGTTGCGCAATGGGCTTGTGACATACATTGATTATGATCTTGATGTAAAGGTATATCCCGACATGAGCTATACAATTCTGGATAAAGAAGAATTTGCTTTGCACAGCCGAATGATGAAATATCCTGAGGACGTGGTAGAATTGGTGTATAAAGGAGTTCAGGATGTTGTTGGCTGGATACAGGAAAGACGGGGACCGTTTCATCCCGGCTTTGTTGAACGCTGGTATGAAAGATACTTGCATTTAAAGAACGGCTGAAACTCCTTTTCTGCATGAAAGGGAGTTTTTTATTCTGGCTATTTTTATAAGAACGAAAGGCGGGGGTGAATTGGACAGTATAAAGCGCTATTTGGCTTTTGTAAGGCCGTATTGGAAGAAGATTATGGTAACGATTGTTGTCGGAATCATGAAGTTCGGAATCCCGCTCATTTTACCGCTCCTTCTTAAATACGTTGTTGACGATATTCTGCTCTCCCCGGGAGATGCATCGCAAAAATTAAAGACTTTATTGTACATTATGGGAACCGTATTCATCATTTTCACCGTTGTCAGGGGGCCGATTGAATACTGGCGTCAGTATTTAGCACAATCCGTGTCAAACCGTGTGCTTTATGACATACGGAACAAGGCATTTGACCATATCCAGAAACTTTCCCTCCGGTATTTTCACAACCATAAGGCGGGAGAAATCATCTCACGGGTAGTGAATGACGTTGAGCAGACGAAAAGCTTTGTCGATACAGGATTGATGAACATATGGCTTGACCTCGTCACGCTCCTCATCGCGGCTGGCATTATGTTTTCCATGGATGGGTGGCTGACGCTCGTTTCCATTTGCATGTTTCCGTTCTACGGTTTTTCCGTTAAATACTTCTATTCAAAATTACGAAGCCTGACCAAGGTGCGCTCCCAGGCGCTTGCAACACTGCAGGCGCACCTGCATGAAAGGGTCCAGGGCGTCCCTGTGATTAAAAGCTTCGCCCTGGAAGAGCATGAGCAGGTTCAATTCGATAAGCGCAATAGGAATTTTCTTGACAGGGCCCTGGAGCATACGAGCTGGAATGCGAAGACGTTTGCCGTTGTAAATACCATTACGGACATTTCCCCGCTGCTTGTCATTACGGTCGCAGGGTATCAGGTCATTAACGGGCATCTAACCATTGGGGCTCTTGTTGCGTTTTACGCTTATCTCGACAGGCTGTATGCACCGCTGCGCCGGCTGGTAAATTCATCGACTACATTAACACAGGCATACGCTTCGATGGATAGGGTATTCGAGTTCTTCGATGCTGAGTACGATGTGAAGGATAAACCGAATGCCGTGGTGCTGCCGCGTATCCAGGGACAGGTAACATTCGATAATGTGTCTTTCCGTTATCTCGATAGCGGCGATAACGTATTGAAGGGGATTAACCTTGAGGTAGAGCCGGGGAAAACCATTGCCCTTGTCGGCGCCAGCGGGGGAGGAAAGTCTTCCCTAATCAGCCTGCTGCCCCGTTTCTATGATGTTCGGCAGGGAAGCCTGCGGATTGACGGATACGATATACGCGATGTGACAATGAAAAGCTTACGCAGCCAAATCGGAATCGTGCTGCAGGATAATATTTTATTTAGCGATTCCATCCGGGAGAACATTATGATGGGAAATCCGGAAGCAAGCGAAGAAGACGTAATTGCGGCGGCCAAAGCAGCGAGTGCGCATGATTTTATTATGGAGCTGCCGCAGGGATACGACACGGAGATTGGGGAGCGGGGTGTCAAGCTATCGGGCGGGCAAAAGCAAAGAATTGCGATTGCACGCGTGTTTTTAAAAAATCCGCGGGTTTTAATTCTGGATGAAGCAACATCTGCCCTTGACCTTGAGTCCGAGCATTTAATCCAGCAATCTCTGGAAGAGCTTGCACACAACCGCACGACCTTTATCGTCGCCCACAGGCTGTCGACAATTACACATGCGGACCAAATTGTTTTAATCGAGGATGGACAAATCAAAGAACAGGGTACACACCAGGAATTAATGAATAGCCATGGTTCTTATTATAAATTGTTTACAGTGCAGAATTTAGATGGGGCTGAGCTAGCGCATGAAGGCAAATGATACCCTGGAATAGTACTGGAGATCCTCGTTTTTACGATGGGTCTCTTTTTTTAGTCAGGAAAGCATTAAACGGCAGTAGAAAAGGAAGGCAGCAGGTGCCTTCCTTATACTCTCCTTTACTTCTGGGTCGCGGCCTGGTAAGAGAGGGACTGTGTTTGATTAGTAGCTTGTTTGCCAACTAGATGGCGAACCTGCAGCCACTGCAGGTGATAAGTGAAAAGGAACTCAAACGATTCAAGGTGCCTCTTTGCTTCAAAATCATTCTTACCCCACGCGTAAATCCCATGATTTCGAATAAGAACTCCGGGAACTCTCAAATCCAAAACATCTTCTACAGCGTCTGCGAGCTTAGGGATATCCGCATAGTTTTCTACAATAGGAACCTGGATTTGTGCTCCTTCTTCCCATATACCGAGACCTTTAATTAGCTCCTGGTCACGGAGCGATACATAACCCTGGTCTCCGTACAATTCTGAAATAATATTATTAGAAATCGTATGGACATGGAAAACAGCGCCTGCTTCAGGAATATTCCGGTAAACAGCAGTGTGAACCTGCGTTTCGGCCGATGGTTTTAACGTTGTAGCCTCATAAGGGCGGTTCTCCTTATCAACGACCAAATAATCGGAAGGGGTCGAAACTGTTTTATCTTTGCCGCTTGCTGTTACAGCGACAAGCAGCGGATCGGAGCTGATTTTTATCGAAAGGTTGCCGCTGGTACCGGGAAACCAGCCCCGGGCGGCAAATGTCTGCTTCACTTGATCAAGCTGGTGAAAAGCCTGTTGACGTTGCTCATGTGTAAAAGTGCTCATTGCAAAACCTCCGCTTTATTTTTTAAATCAGCAAGCGCCTGTATGCAGTCCGTAAACGTAGAAAACGGATAATAAGGAATGTTAAGTTCTTCGCATTTTTTCTGCAGGTAAGAGCGGGCAATGACAGCATCGGCGATTTTCGCCCCTTCGAGGTCTGTAATGCTGTCACCGATAACAACTTTAAGATAGCTGGCACTGTCGTACGAGCGGATAATGGTCGTTTTACACATGCCACAGTCTACATCGCAGTGCTCATCACATGGATAAGGATAAATAATGTTGATTGTTTCATCTGAAAAATCACTGTCGTTGCAATAAATTCTATTTATCTCGCTTTCATATGGCGCAAGAATCGGCTTAATGAAGAAGTCAATTCCATTGCTTGTTACTAACAGTTCAATGCCGTTTTTCTTACAGTAAGCAACGAAGTCAGCAAATCCTTCACGTACGTTGGCCCTTTCCAGGACAAAGTCCGTAATTTCCTGCCTTAGGCTGCTTGGAATGAGGGAAAACATTTTATGAACGCCGTCACGAAGGCTTCTTTCCTTGGCAAAAATTTCATCAACGATCGTTTCCCACTCAGGCGGTGCAAACTGTTTCATGATGTCAATAATGTTGTCTTTTTCTGTTATCGTTCCATCGAAGTCACAGAAGATCACAATTTTTTTGCTCATCTTATGCACCTCCCCATTTCTTTAAAGCTGCAGCGAGCGGCTGGCTTTCATTTGCCGCATCCGCCAGTGTTCTTCCGCTCGTTACAGCGTCAATCGCCGCGCGGAACGCTCGGGCACCATCGGCTGCGCCTCCTGGATGGCCGTGGACTCCACCGCCGGCGTTAATAATGGCATCTGTGCCGAAGTCTTCATACAGCTGTGGTACAAGTGCAGGATGAATGCCTGCAGAAGGTACTGGGAAGGACGGCCTGTGTACACCATTTTCTGCACGAACGTTGTCGGCAATGGCGAGGGCTTCATTCCGCTCGAGTGCAACCGAGCCGTAAGGAGAAGGAAACAGCACAAGATCGGCGCCGGCAATCCTCATCAGCTTTCCAAGAAGAAGGGGAGAGGCGATACCGTATTCTGCGGCGGAAGAGAAGGCGCCTGCCAGGGCAGGGTGAGCCATTAAGGGAACAGTGATATCAGGATCAGCGGCCAATCGGTGTAAAATATCAAAACCGTATGGAAGAATATTTAACAGGAGGCAATTTGCCCCGTTTTCAATTGCATATTTTGCCCGATCAATAAGCTGATGGACAGGGCCGGTTAAGTTGGCTGCATATAAAACAGGACGGCCTGCATTTTCTCTAATTCTGTTATATGATTGTAATCTTTTTTCCAGGGGAGCTTTATCGTCCACAAAGAAAATTTCATCGTCTTTAACAAGATCGACTCCGCCTTCCAACTGGGCGGCGAATTGCTCTTCAAGCTCATGAAGAGGCAGCCCGAGGCAAGACTTAAAAATACTCATAAGCAGGGGACGTTCAGTAACGCCGAGCAGGCTTCGAACGCCTTCAATCCCAAACTTTGGCCCTGGAAATTGCGAAAGAAGGGAAGGGGGAAAGTCAATGTCCATCAGCTTAATTTTGCCATCCATTGAAAGCTTGCCGAACACGGTTGTCAATAAAGCCGGAATGTCGGGCGTAATATTCCCAACAGGATATTGAATGGAAATAATGCCTCGTTGAATTCCGCTGCACTCTTCCTGTACGGTTACACCTTCCACTCTTCCAAGGTAAGGGGCCAGCATTTCTTTCCGGGCTGCCGGAAGTTCTGTCCAGCTGCCAACCGTCATCCCTACTGCAATCCCTTCTGCTTTTTTAGATAAATCTTTTCCTTCTGTCAGATAACGAACCGTTATATATTCATTCATAAATTTATTCAGCCTACTTTCCTAGGAAAATAAAAAAGCCCTCTTTCTGAAAGAAAGAGAGCCATCCGTGCATTCTGGCAACGTTCTTATCTTCCAGAATGATCTTTCATTCTGCAGGAATTAGCACCGTGCTTGCTCATTTCTATAAAGATAAAAATGAAAAAGTCGGTTGCCGGGCGTCATCGGGCCGGTCCCTCAGCCATCTCGCGATAAGCGTTATGAAATTATCTCTTAAATGATAATTTGAAAAAATCCGTCTGTCAATCTTTTTTTATAGAAGCTAGTCTTCTTCTGATTGATGAGTATGGAAAGTATGGACGAGTTTGTTTAAGTGCTCAAGCTGATTTGCGTATTCAAAAATCTCTGCAACGATCGGAAATAAATGCTTCCACTGTCCATCATCCTGCTCTTCGGGTGTACTCTTTACCTCTTTATAAAGCAGCATAAATTCGTGAAGGACCCGGTCGTTTTCTTCAATGATTGGTTCAGGAAGCTGCCATGTTTCTTTTGTTTTTAATACACCGCTATACGTCATAAGTATATTCTTGTGATAGTCTGTAAGTTCAACCAGCTGGTGCTTAATCATAGGGAACAGGTAATGCTCATTTGTAAATGAAGAATAGATGTGCCGTTCAAAGGTGCGTAGCATATCCATTTCTTTATATAAAACAGTAACCATTTGTTTAAATAGAACAAGTTTTTTAGAACCGGAGTACGTCACTTTGCGAAAGCGGGTTCGCTCTTCGATGTATAGGTCATAAATTTGTTCGATACTTTTAAAGGCTGACTTCGCTTCGTTCTTCTCTTTACGAAATGCCTTTTCTTCCATCTCGTTATGGACGAGGGTCCGAAGCATAAAGGAAAGCTTATCTGTAAGCTCGCTAACTTCGTTGAATAAGCGCTTTTCATAGTGTGGTGGAATAAATACAGCATTAACGATAGCCGCGGAAAGAATGCCAATCACGGTTAGGAAAAAACGATTCCACGCAAGCTGCAGATTGTTGCCTGTGGATACTTCCATAACTGCAATAACAGTAATGATACTGAGAACAAGACTGTCCTCTAGTTTAAGGCGAAGGTTTATAAGAATAACAATCATAACAACCAGCCCAACAATAAGCGGTTGTGCACCTAAAAAATAAGTGGCGATAACGCCGATAACAGCTCCTATCGCATTTGCCTCAAGCTGTTCCCTTAGCTGCTTCCATGTGCGATAGAGCGTAGGCTGAATGCTTAGCGTTGCAGCAATCGCTGCAATAACAGGCGGATTCAGCTTCAGCCACTTACAAACAAGCAAAGCTAAAATAAGAGCAATTCCGGTTTTAATAATGCGTGCTCCGACTCTCATGTTCCCTCCGTCTATATAGTCTGCTAATACTGTATCTTACCATGGACTGTAAAAAAAGCAACCGGTCCTTGGGAGGGGACCGGCTGCTTTATAAAGGTGGTAAATCACACTGCAATTTGGGAGATGCAGGTGAAAGTTAAATTACTCAGTCGCGATAGAAGGATCAGCCTGTTCTTTTACAGGTGTCACCATCACAAAGTTTGTTTCGGCCTGTGCCAGCAGTTGTCTGATGTGCTCAGCAGTCTGTGGCTGGTTGCTTGCTTCCAGTTCTGTAACATATTCGCCAAGCAGATAGGAGAGGTCTTCCTTTCCTTTCTGGTTGAGCGGTTGGAGCGTAACCTTCGCTGCTTTGGCAATCCGGCGTTTAATTGCGGCTTCATCAAGCCCCATTTCCGGTTGAATATGCAGGTACACGGTTCCCCCTGTCATACCGGAGCAAATCCACGGACCCGGGTCGCCTAATACAACCGCACGGCCGTTCGTCATATACTCGAAAGCAAATCCTTTAATATTGGCGCGGGCACCGATGCCTCCCAGGCTGTCGTTAATCGGTTGTGTTAATTCCCCGCCGATAATGACGTCAGCCCCGGAGAGCCGGATGCAGGCGCGGGCATCCGCATTGCCCTGCACGATATAGAGCCCTTTCTGGGCGCCGTAGCAGAAGCTTTTCCCGACTGAACCGTTAATGAAACCACCATGTGCATTCGGTGATTTCATAATGCTTACCCGTCCGCCGAATCCTGTTTTTCCTACGCCGTCCTGGGCTCCGCCACGGACTCGAATCGATACGCCCTCCGCATTAAAAGCGGCGAGGCCGTTCCCCGGCACGCTTCCGTTATCAAATGTCAGGGAAACTTCCGGCAGGTTGACATAGCTTCCGTCAAGGTACGGTTTAACACGGGCACCCGAATAGCGGCTTCCAAGGACCCGCTGATCACTTAGCACATCCGTAAACGTTTCGTTAATAGGCGCTTGCGGCGAAGCATAGGAGTCTTCAATTTCATACGACTCCACCCCTGCGGCGACAAGCACTCTGGATTCAACGCGTGGGCTTTCCGCATAAGGGAATGAGACCTCACGAAGCAGGGATGATAGATCCAATTGCGAAAGCCCGCGGGTCTGGATCATAAGATCGGCGCGTCCGACCATGTCCTGCGTCCGCTCGAATCCCAGTTCTGCAGTCAAAAGCCTAACCTCTTCACCGATAGCCGTAAACAAACGCTTCAAATTCTCAACAGCAATATCGAGTACGCGCGGTACGAAGCGGCGAAGTCCGTGTTCCTGCGCTTCCTCTACTGTTTCAATTTGCGTTGCAATCCCAACATGACATGTATCGAGGTGGCAGCCGCGGCACGTCGTACATCCGACAGCGAGCATGGACAGCGTGCCGAACCCGACACGGTTTGCTCCCAGAAGGAGCATTTTCACGACATCGTGGCCGCCCTTTATACCGCCGTCAGCCCATAGTTCTACTTTATCCCGCAATCCGGCTTCAATGAGCGCGGTATGCGCTGCTTTTACCCCGATTTCCACCGGAAGCCCTACGTGTTGAAGCGCGTGCACCCGGGCTGCTCCTGTGCCTCCGTCAAAACCGCTCAAGGTAATAAAATCCGCACCGGCCTTTGCGACGCCTACTGCAATCGTACCAATATTGGGGACAATGGGTACTTTAACACAGACTTTGGCTTCACTGTTTGCCGTCTTCAGTTCCGTAATCATCTGCGCGAGATCTTCGATCGAATAAATATCATGGTTATTCGAAGGGGAGATAAGGTCGGACCCCAGCGTAGCATTCCGTGCCGCAGCAACCTTTGCGGTAACCTTCTTGCCTGGCAAGTGCCCACCTTCTCCCGGCTTTGCTCCCTGGCCGATTTTAATCTCAAGCAGGTTAGATGAATTAGCAAGCTCTATGTTCACCCCGAAACGTCCGGAAGCAATCTGCTGCCCGCGTGTTCTCGGATATTTGCCGAGCATATCTTTAATTTCGCCGCCCTCGCCGTTAAAGCTAATCATGTTTAGCTGATCGGCTGCTTCCGCATAAGCCCTGAAGGCAGTTTCGTTCTGCGATCCAAAGGACATTGATGAAATGAGGAACGGGAGGCTGTGTTCCCCGATTGAGACATCCACAGTTTCAGGTGCTACCGGAGCTCCTGACTTTGATTTATCAAAGTCAGCAAGGTGACGGATAGCCAGCGGATTTTCCTGTTCCTGGAGTATTAATTTATCCGCGAATTCGCGGTACGGAAGGCTGCCTGATGCTACCTCCCCAATGGATTTCCAAATTCTCGGCCACAGGTGGAATATTTTTGCCGGTCTCGCCTGCTCACTATTGAATTCCTCGTAGCGCGTTTTGCTGTCTTCCTCTAAATTAAGGAAGGATATACCGGCCTTTTCACTTCCGCAGAAATTGACAATATCAAGGATTTCTGCAACTTCTGTGTGCAGGCCAATCGAAGAGAAGAGACGGGAATAGCCGCGAAGCTCATGAATTCCTATCGTAGAAATGACTTTTTCCAACCCTTTGTTTAAAGACTGGAAAAGGTTGCTTACTGAGCGTTCTGCATCTTTCGCGAAAACGGTAGCGAAGAGCAGGTAAGGGGACACAGCGTCTGCACCAAGCCCGAATAACAGGGCGAGGTCGTGCAGGCTTCGAATGGCTCCCGAACGCACAATAAGGGTCACCTGACGGCGCAGATTATTGTTTCCTCTTTCACCGGCTATTTTTAACGCATGATCGATCTTTGCCAGGGCAAGATGAGGATCGAGCCAGAAGTTGCCGTTCTGATGCGACTGGCCATCATCGAGTAAAAGAATGCGTGCGCCGCCTTCAGCTGCAGAAACCGCAGTGGAGGCAATTCTTTCAAGAGCATTAGCGATCTTTTCCTCTCCGCTAAAATGAACAGGAACGATCGAGGCCGAGGCTGGGAAATGTTCCATAATTTGTTCGAGTGACAGGGTATGAAGTTCTTCTGCCAGGTTCTGAAGAGAAGATCCTTCCAGCAGAATTGGAGAAGGAAGTTCCAACCCTTGTGTTACTCCGTTATTCGCAGGGAAAAGTGCAGGGCGTCCGCCGATGACAACGCGTGTTGAAAAATGCTCCATTTCCCGCTCCCGGTCGATTGCCGGGTTCGTTACAACGGCTACACTTTCTTTAATATAGTCAGGGATATTTTGCCGTACTTCTGCAATGGCAGCCAGAGGCGCATCGTGACCAAGTGAACGAATTGGTTCCGCTCCGTTCGTAGCCATCTGCTCTGCAAGCTGGATGTGCTCTCTTTCCCAGCCAAACGCCGCATATTGCTGGTTCGTCACGCCTTCGATATCGGAATAAGGAGCTGTAGCGGCCGGGGCATGAGAGAATTGAAGCTGTGTGCGGAAGCCTGCAAAATCCGCTTTTTTAAGTGAACGTTCGAGAACAAGGTTCTGTACCTCATGGTGCAAAATGACCTGAACCGGCTGTCCCGGATTCAACTGCACGCCAACCTTTTCGCCTGGTGCAAGGGATTTAGGTTCGTTAACCATCTCATACACAGGAACGACTCCCTGTTCGGAAGAGAAATAGAGAGAGGTTTCGCTCTCTACCATCCATACAGGACGAAGGCCAAGTGCGTCGACGCTAAAGATACATTCGTTTCCATAACGAGATACGATACCGGCCGGCCCCTGAGCATAATGGCCCCATGTCTGACGGTAATAAACATAAAGGTCCTGCAGCTCCGGACGTAAGTTTTTCATTTCATTAATAATCGGCGGGAACACCATTTCCATCGCTTCAAATAGAGATAAATCATAGCGGTGGATAAGCGTCTCGATCGCTCTGTTCATATTTTGCGAGTCGCTGCCGCCCTTAACAAGATCGACACCGAGCATAGTTGCTTCGTCTTCCAGTTTACGAATCGTGTTAATCTCTCCGTTATGTCCGAGAATCGTAAACGGCTGGACGCGGAAGAAATTGGACAGTGTATTCGTAGAATAGCGGTTATGTCCGACCGTTACAGAAGACGCAAATTCCGGCTCCTGAATGTCCTGGAAATAATCAGGAAGAATATTAGCGGCCCCCATTACCTTATAGGAAGCGGAGTAGTTGCTCAGAGAAGCCACATGAACGTTATACGTTTCTTCGATAGCGATGAGCAATTCAAACAATGTATTTTCAATTCTATTTTTTCCTTTATAGTTACAGGCAAGCTGCCAGAAAACAGGCTCATCTGCACGGCCGTTCTTACCCAGCACCGCGCTGTTTACAGCGCCCTGTTGTTCCAACTCAATGGTTACTTCTGCTTCAGCAAACATCTGCCGGATGGAAGACATTACATTCTCTACATCGCAATTACGTGCGGGAATGAAAATATGGCCTATGGCAAAAGAAGGCGAGTAAGCCAGTTCAGCAGGTTTTCCGGCGTCAGCCAGCTTCTTCGCCCACAATTCGCGGGGAATATCGCTTAGGATACCGCATCCATCGCCTTCGCCGTCAATAAATCCTGAACGGTGTTCCATCTTGATAAGGGCATTGATGATTTTAGAAATGTTATCACGGTGTGGTTTACCGTTTTTTTCAATAATAGCAACAATGCCACAGCTGTCATGCTCTTCTGCCTGATGATTGCGGAAATTGCCGAAATCTGCTTTTTTCATCACTTCGGTCAGTGAACTGACCTTCACCTCCTAAATAAACAGTAGAAATCTCTCACTTCTGCCATTCTTATATTCCACACAGGATGCTGTTCGATTTTCTATGTGTGTTACCGAACTGTTGTGCGGGGAATGGCGGGTACGTTCTTAAATGAAACAGAACGTTTGAAAAAGTAAATATAGAATAAAGAATATCACGAATTTTCTTTTCGAACAATAAGCTAATGATTAAATATTCATATGTAAGCGTTTTTACCCGTGCTGTGAACAAGAAATTAAATAATCGTAATTGAAAGTTTTAAGAGGTTTATCCGAACAATAAACCCTTCCAAGCCCGAAAAAGTTTGTGTTTATTTGTCCGCCTTTGAGAGTTTATCAGCAAGGTTCTTGTGAAAGGTATACGATTATAGAATAAAATTACCTATTTATACTTTTTGATAATATTTGTATATAAAAAGCGGGAGTATCCGCAGACACTCCCGCTTTTTTATGAAAATAATGGATAAATATTAATTCTAACGCATTTTTATAAAAGACTTACCCGCTGCTTCGATGGTGCGGTTAATGTCGTCTTCTGTATGGGCGGTTGTAATAAACCATGCTTCATATTTTGAAGGGGCAAGGCATACGCCTTCCTCCAGAATGTTCCGGAAGAAATGGGCAAAAGCTTCACCGTCAGCAGCTTTCGCTTCCTCATAATTGGTCACAGGGCCTTCAGTAAAATACATGGCGAGCGCACCTACTACTCTGTTAATTATTACACCTATACCTGCTGACGCTGCGCCCTTGCGCAGGCCATCTTCAAGCATAGCGCCAAGGCGGCCCATTTCTTCATAGACGCCTGGCTGTTCAAGCACCTCTAAGCACGCGATTCCTGCCTGGATGGATACCGGGTTCCCCGCATGCGTGCCCGCCTGGTAAGCAGGGCCAAGCGGTGCAACCTGCTCCATAATGTCTTTTCTTCCGCCGTAGGCGCCGATCGGAAGTCCGCCGCCGATAATTTTGCCAAGCGCCGTTAAATCCGGTTCGATACCAAGCAGGTTTTGTGCTCCACCGTACGTGAAACGAAAGGCGGTAATCACTTCATCATAAATGACAAGCGCTCCAGCTGCGTGGGCCAGCCGGTTTACCTCTTCAAGGAAGCCTTCCTTAGGCATAACAATACCGAAGTTACCGACAATCGGTTCAACAAGAACACCGGCGATTTCGTGGCCCCATTTTTCCATCGCTTGAGACAAAGCATCTACATCGTTAAACGGAACGGTGATGACTTCATTTGCAATTGACTGCGGAATCCCCGCACTGTCGGGAATTCCAAGGGTAGACGGCCCGGAGCCTGCGGCAACAAGCACCAAATCGGAGTGTCCGTGGTAACAGCCGGCGAATTTAAGGATTTTTGTGCGCCCGGTGTACGCGCGGGCAACACGAATCGTTGTCATAACGGCTTCGGTTCCGGAGTTGTTAAAACGGATTTTCTCCATAGAAGGGATCGCTTCCCGAATTTTGCGGGCGAATTTAATTTCCCATGGAGTAGGGGTGCCGTACAGTGTACCATTTTGTGCCGCCCGTGTGATCGCTTCTGTTATATGCGGATGGGCATGCCCTGTAATAATAGGGCCGTAGGTGCAAGGTAATCTATGTATTTGTTTCCATCTACATCCCAGAAATAGGCACCTTTTGCTTTTTCCATCGTGACGGGTGCACCGCCGCCAACTGCTTTAAAAGAGCGGGACGGGCTGTTGACTCCGCCAACAATAACGTCGGTCGCTTCCCTGTATAGTTGTTCAGAACGTGAGTGATTCAAATGGCATTCCTCCTGTATGAATGTGTCTTTTATACTTTACCACTGATGAAAACTTATTGTAAAAGAGGTATAATTGTATCTTATGGATCTGAAGTGGAGGGAGAAAATATATGCTGCGGATTGAAGCAAAAGGACTGACAAAAGAATTTAAATCGTACACGAGTCGCGCCGGTCTTTCCGGAGCTTTCCGTGATTTGTTTAATCGCCAATATAGAACGATGCGTGCTGTCGATTCGATTGACCTGCGCATTGAGCCGGGAGAAATGGTCGGATATATTGGGGAAAATGGAGCGGGTAAATCAACAACGATCAAGATGCTGACCGGCATTCTTATGCCGACGTCCGGCTATTTGCGTGTAAATGGAATGGACCCGCATCGGGAAAGGGAGCGTTTTGTCCAAACGATTGGCGTAGTTTTTGGGCAGAGGAGCCAGCTGTGGTGGGATATTGCTGTTCAGGAGTCATTTACTCTTCTGAAGAAGGTATATAGGATTTCGGATGAACAATATAACAAACATATGCGCCATGTTATTGAGGTGCTTGAAATTGAGGACCTGCTCACCAGGCCGGTTCGTAAGCTAAGCCTTGGACAGCGCATGCGGTGCGAGCTGGCAGCGGCTTTGATTCATAACCCGCCGTTATTATTCCTTGATGAGCCTACCATTGGGCTTGATGTGCTTGTGAAGCTGAAAATCCGTGAATTTCTTAAGGAGATTAACGAAGAGTACGGGACGACGATTTTGCTTACCACGCACGATCTTTCAGATATTGAAGCGCTATGCTCCCGGGTTGTCATGCTGGATGGAGGGAAAGTTATATACGACGGAGGGCTTAATGAACTGCGGACAACATGGGGGAATCAGAAAACTGTACTCATTGAATTCACAAATCCTGTAGCTGCAGATAGCCTGAGTCTTCTCACAAAAAGCCTCCCTGTGAGCTGGCAGCGGGAAAACGAGCTTCGCTATCGGGCGGTTTTCGCGGAGGAAAATACGGCCATTTCCGAACTTCTATCTCTTATTATTCCTCATTATGAAGTAAAGGATATATCAATCGAGGCTACCAGCACCGAAGAAATTGTTCGTGAAATATACAGAGAAGGTATCGCTCATGCTTAGTATGTATGCGGAAATCATTCGGATTCGTTTTCTTACGATGCTGGCGTACCGGGTAAATTACTACAGTGGGATTGTTGTCTACGGTATTAACATCGGTGCCTACTATTTCCTCTGGAATGCAATATACGGCGGGCAATCAACCATGGGGGGGATGACATCCTTGCAAATGGTTACGTATGTTGCGATAAGCTGGATGGCGCGGGCATTTTACTTTAACAACATCGATCGGGAAATGGCGCTGGATATAAAAGAAGGCAAAGTTGCGATTGAGATGATTCGCCCTTACAATTACCTTCTTGTTAAAATGATGCAGGGGCTGGGTGAGGGGGTTTTTCGTCTTTTGTTTTTCTCGATACCTGGCATGCTCATTGTCAGTTTTATTTTTCCGATTCATTATCCCCACAGTGTGAGCACATGGATGTGGTATGCGTTGAGCCTGCTCATTAGCTTTACGATAAATACGCAAATTAACTTGATTACAGGACTGCTTACCTTCTTCTTTTACAACAATGATGGATTAATGAGGGCCAAGCGCGTGGTCGTTGACCTGTTCTCCGGGCTGATTCTGCCGATTAGCTTCTACCCGCTGTGGGCACAGGAAATATTGAAGTACTTGCCGTTTCAGGCGATTAGCTACCTGCCAGGAGTGATTTTTACCCAGGCAGTCAAGGGGCAGGCCATTTATTCCGCCGTTTTCATTCAGGTTATCTGGCTGCTTGTTCTTATGATTCCGATTCAGTGGATGTGGTGGCGTGCCCGCAAAAACGTCATCATTCAGGGGGGGTAATCCATGTTTTATCTTTCGTTGTTCTGGGATTATCTCAAGCAGTATTTCAAAATGCGCTTTGCCTATCGCATGGACTTCGTGAATGGGATTCTCTCGGACTTTGTTTTTCAATTGACTAATCTTATTTTTATCCTTGTAGTGTTTCAGCATACATCCTTGCTAAAAGGGTGGTCGAAGGATGAGATTATTTTTATCTATGGCTTTTTTCTTGTTCCTTATGCTGTATTCTCCACGTTCTTCAATCTATGGGAGTTCCAGGAGAAATACATTATTAAAGGGGAAATGGACCGGATTTTAACGCGGCCTGCCCACAATTTATTTCAGGTTATGCTTGAGACAATGGACCCGCAGTCACTTGTCGGAGCGGCAACGGGGTTGATTATTATGACATATTCGGGAATTCAGCTGGGTCTGGATTTTTCGTGGTATGACCCGATTGTTTTCGTTCTCCTGGTCATTTCGGGTGCCCTTGTGTATGGCGGGGTATATACAGGCATCGCGGCGATCGGCTTCTTTACAGACTCGAAAACAGGAATATCGCCGATGATTTATAACGTCCAGAACTACGGACGTTACCCCGTCAATATTTACAACAAAGCCATTCGATTTCTGCTCACCTGGATTTTGCCGTTCGCTTTCGTTGGTGTGTATCCGGCAGCTTATTTCTTAAAGAGACAGGAATATTATTTTTACAGTATGCTGACGCCTGTAATTGGGGTTGTGTTTTTTGCCCTCGGTGTAATGGCGTGGAATTATGGAGTGAAAAATTACAAAGGAGCAGGTTCCTGAATGCAGGAGCCGCTCCTTTCTTTGTTTTATATGGGAAAAGTTGATAAGATGAAAGAGAAATATATCATTCAACGTTTGAGGAGGTATTTACATGGCTGATTTAACGGTTGGACAGGCAGCCCCCGACTTTACACTGCCTGCAAGCAATGGAGAAGAGGTTTCGCTCCATGATTTTCGCGGCAAAAATGTTGTTCTCTATTTTTACCCGAAGGATAATACGCCGGGATGCACAAAAGAATCGTGTGATTTCCGTGATAACGCGGGCCAATTTGAAGCTAAAAATACGATTATCCTCGGGGTTAGTACCGATAGTTTAGCGTCGCATGATAAATTTATTAAAAAGTACGATTTGCCTTTTATACTGCTCAGTGACACGGATGCGGCTGTTTCGAAATTGTATGACGTGTATAAGCTTAAAAAGAATTTCGGGAAAGAGTATATGGGGATTGAGCGTTCCACTTTCATCATTGATAAAGAGGGGCAGCTCGCCCGGGAATACCGAAAAGTGAAAGTAGATGGACACGTGGAAGAGGCGCTTGCTTTTATCCGTGAAAATTTGGAATAATGTTTTTTTATAAATAAGGTGAGGTGTAGGTAATGGGCATAGCTCATTATGATTGGACGGATTATTATGATGTGATTTCAACGGGCATTGATTATGACATCGAGTTTTATACGGAGCTGGCTAAGAGTGCAAATGGGCCGGTACTTGATTTGGCGTGCGGCACAGGCCGTTTTTTGGTTCCGATGGCGATGCAGGGAATCGAGGTTGTTGGCGTCGATTCCTCGGACAAAATGCTCGCAAAAGCAAAGGCGAAAGCGGAGATTGCAAAGGTGGTAGATCGTATCGCTTTTGTTGAGGCGGATATGCGTTCTTTTGAACTTGAACGGACGTTTCCTCTTGTGATGGTTCCTTATCGTTCCTTTCTTCATCTTCTGACGGTAAAGGATCAGGTCGCTGCGCTAAGGCAAATCCGAAAGCATTTAGCAAAAGATGGTTTGCTTGCGCTGAATATATTTGTCCCTTTGATTAAGCACTTATATGAACAGGAAGAAAGAAGTTCTACCCGGGGGATTTATCCGATTCCGGGGAGCGAGGATCGTCTCGTTGTTTGGGATTACACGAGGTACGACCATTTTCAGCAAATAGCAGAAATCATTCGCCAGTACGAACGTACAAATAAATCGGGGGAATTGATACAGCGTGTCATTGCTCCTTTTCACATACGCTATATTTTTCCGATGGAGCTTCATCATCTTCTGAAGTTAGCGGGTTTTTCCGTTGTTTCCAGGTATGGGGATTTTAAGAAAGCAGCGTTCGGGCCTGAAAGTACTGAACTCATTATCGTGGCCAAAAAAGAATAGCATGCAGGGGAGATGAGAACGTATGAAGATTGTTTCCACGGCAAAAATGGGCCAGCGCCATCAACACGCGCTGCAGGAAAAATTTGCGCACCATGACTTTCACTTCTACCCTTCTCTAAAAGAAGCGGGTGGAGTAGTCAGAGACGCAGAAATTTTAATTACATATGGTGAAGATTTAACTCCCGAAAGGGTTATGGAAATGACTCGGCTGCACTGGATTCAGGTAATTAGCGCCGGCTTGGACATAATGCCGCTTCCTGCCCTGGGGAAGGCCGGAGTTATTGTAACGAATGCCAGTGGCATCCATAAGATTCCGATGGCTGAATATACGTTTGCTGTGCTGCTGCAGGTCGCGCGTGAAATGAATACACTATATGAGAATCAGAAAAACAAAAAGTGGGACCGAACGCTTCGGGTGGAAGAACTGTATGGAAAAACAATGGGGATTATCGGCGTAGGCGCCATTGGTGAAGAAATTGCGCGGCGGGCGAAAGTTTTTGGTATGCAAGTCCTTGGCGTTTCCCGCAGCGGCCATCCTAAAGATGTATGTGACGAGATGCATAAGCAGTCGGAACTATTGAAGGTTCTTCCCCGTTGCGACTATGTTGTGATTGCAGTTCCTTTGACGGAGGAGACACGGGGGCTGCTGGGGAAGAAAGAGCTTGAGGCAATGCGGCAGGATGCGGTTTTAATCAACATTGCGAGAGGGGAAGTAGTTGACGAAAAAAGACTCATCGAGCGTTTGGTGAATAAACAGCTAAAAGCTGCTGTACTGGATGTTTTTTCGCAAGAGCCTTTACCTGAAACGTCCCCGATCTGGGAGCTTGATAATTGCATTATAACTCCGCATATATCCGGACGTTCTCCCCTTTACATGGAAAGGGCGATGGAAATTTTTCATCAGAACCTTGATCTGTATGATAAAGGATTAAAGGATGAGATGATAAATAAAATTGATTGCAGGCGCGGGTATTAGCCGGTGTGCAGCTTTTAGTCATATAAAATGGGAGGGAATACGAAATGAAGATTTATACAAAATCCGGCGATAAAGGGGAAACAAGTCTGATTTATGGAGTTCGTGTCCCTAAATACGATCTGCGTGTCGATGCCTACGGTACATGTGATGAAGCGAATTCTGCCATCGGGTTAGCTTTGTCGTATTTACCTGAAGAGGAAGAGTGGACTGAATTTAGGTCCGTTTTTCATATTATCCAAACGAAGCTGTTTCATGTTGGGGCGGAGTTAGCTACTCCTGCAGGAAAAGAGGTTGGATGGAAACTTGAGGAAGCTGACGTGCAGTTCCTTGAGAAATCGATTGATAAGTGGGATGAACAGTTGCCTGCCTTGACAAACTTTGTTCTTCCCGGAGGGGCTTCTTCAGGAGCGGGGCTTCACTTTGCCCGAACGGTTGTGCGCAGGGCGGAGCGCAAGGCAATCGCACTTAGAGAGAGCGGAGAAGTTAACCCGACTGTAATAAGGTATCTAAACCGATTATCCGACTTTTTATTTGTAGCAGCACGCTATGCAAATCATAAATTAGGTAAGATTGAGCCTGCGCTTCATCAGGAATAGGAACGGAATTTAAAGCAAGATAATTCCATCGTAAAATTATCTTGCTTTAAAAAAACCATGTGATATATTATATAAGTCGCC